>CAVSXL010000001.1:0-23041 GCA_963731875.1 uncultured Alphaproteobacteria bacterium
GGCGCTTTGACCGCGAAAGTGGTGCGCCTGTCGGTGATCATGCTTACGGTCTATGCCGGTCTGATCGGCTTGACTGTTTATCAGTTCAGGGCGGCTCCCACCGGCTTCATTCCGAACCAGGATCTGGGCTACCTGATCAATATCATCCAGCTGCCGCCCGGCTCCTCCCTGGCGCGCACCGACGAGGTGGCGCGGCGGGTAACGAAGATCACGCTCGAGACACCGGGCATCGCTCATGCCGTTCCCATCATTGGCCTTGACGGCGCGACCTTCACCACGGCCCCGAATGCGGCTGTCGTGTTTACCCCGCTCGATCCATTCAAGGAGCGCGCTGCCAAGGGCCAGAGCGCAGAAGCGATCTCCGGTGCCCTCAACAAGGCGTTTCAGGGCATCCAGGATGCGTTTATTATCAGCGTGTCGCCGCCGCCGGTCCGCGGCATCGGCACCACCGGCGGCTTCAAGATGGAAGTCCAGGACACCCACGGAGGCGACCTGTCTAAGTCGAGGCGGTGGCGCAGTCGATCGCCGGAGCGGCCAATCAGACGCCTGGCCTTGCTGGCGTGTTCACCACCTTCAACACGCGCACGCCGAAGGTGTATGCCGATATCGATCGCGTGCGCGCCGAGATGCTTGGCGTCAGCGCCGACGACATCTTCCAGACGCTCGAAGTCTATCTCGGCTCGCAATATGTCAACGACTTCAACTTCCTCGGCCGTACCTATCGGGTGACAGCGCAAGCCGACGGTCAGTTCCGCCAGGACCTCCATGCCATCTCGGAGTTGAAAACGCGCAATGCCAGCGGCCAGATGGTGCCGCTCGGGTCGGTGGCCTCCTTCCGCGATATCACCGGTCCCTATCGCGTCGAGCACTTCAACGTCTACCCGTCCGCCGCGGTGCAAGGCGGCACGGCCCCGGGATACTCGTCCGGTTACGGGCTTGAGACGATGGCGCGGCTGGCCGACGAGAATCTTCCGGACGGCTACTCGTTCCAATGGACCGAACTCGCCTTCCAGGAGCAACTCGCCGGCAACACGGCGGTCTATGTCTTCCTCGCCTCCGTCGTTTTCGTCTTCCTGCTGCTGGCGGCGCAATATGAAAGCTGGCTGCTGCCACTGGCAGTGGTGCTGATCGTGCCCATGTGTCTGCTCGCCGCGGTCAGCGGCCTGCTCCTGCGCGGCATGGACATCAACATTCTCGCCCAGATCGGCTTCGTGGTGCTGATCGGCTTGGCGGCGAAGAACGCGATTCTGATCGTCGAGTTTGCCAAGCAGAATGAGGAGAGTGGCGAGGACCGATTCCAGGCCGCTACCGAGGCCGCCCGGGTTCGCCTGCGTCCCATCCTCATGACGTCCTTCGCGTTCATCCTCGGCGTGCTGCCGCTGGTGATCGCCACCGGCGCCGGCTCCGAGATGCGTCAGTCGCTCGGCACCGCCGTCTTCTTCGGCATGATCGGGGTGACGGTGTTCGGCTTGATCTTCACCCCTGTGTTCTACGTGGTGGTGCGGAAATTCGCGCAGAAGCCCGCCGCGCCTGAGGGTGCCCATCGGACCCCGGCCGAATAGAGGTGGTCGAGAGGCCCTAAAAGCGCGGGAGTTGCTCAAGAGTGCGGCATCGGACTATGATGCCCGAAAATAAGACGCTGGGATGGAAAACGCAGGATAATGAGGGCGTTCAGGAGCGCTTAACCGGGACGGGTATGCTTGCCGCAAACCACTGAGACATTCACGGCCGAGGCGAAGGCAGACGATCCCGCCGACCTTTACCGCAAATTCTTCAACGAGATGCGAGAACCGGACGGCACGGTGCGGCCGGCCTATGCGGCGCTCGCCGACCTTCTCGACAATCTCTCCATCGAATCCCTGGTCACCAAGCAGCATGCCGCCGACGAGCTGTTCCGTCGCTTGGGCATCACCTTCGCCGTTTACACGGAAGGTGGCTCCACCGAACGGCTGATCCCCTTCGACCTGATCCCGCGCATTCTCGATCGCTCCGAGTGGGACTTCGTGGAGCGCGGCTGTCTGCAACGGGTCAAGGCGATCAATATCTTCCTCTACGACATCTATCACGACCAGGAGATATTGAAGGCGGGCCTCATTCCACCGGAGCTGGTGCTGCTCAATTCCGCCTACCGCCCGGAGATGCATGGCGTCGATCTGCCGAACGATGTCTACGCCCATATCGCTGGCATCGATCTGATCCGCACCGGCGAGCGGGATTTCTTCGTGCTCGAGGACAATGTGCGCACGCCATCGGGAGTGTCGTATGTGCTTGAGAATCGCGAAATCATGATGCGGCTGTTTCCCGACGCCTTCGACGGGCAAAGCATCTCACCGGTCGGAAATTACCCAGAGCGCTTGCTTGAAAATTTACGCGCTGTGGCGCCGAGCGGCGCCGACGACCCCGTGGTCGTGCTGCTCACGCCCGGCCAATTCAACAGCGCTTATTTCGAGCATGTGTTTCTCGCCGAGCAGATGGGCATCGAGCTTGTCGAGGGCGGCGACCTCTTCGTACGCGACGGCGATGTGTGGATGCGGACCACCGAGGGTCCCGTCAAGGTCGACGTGATCTATCGCCGTGTCGACGATGAATTCATGGATCCGCTGGCATTCCAGCCCAACTCGATGCTTGCGGTGCCTGGTCTCCTCTCGGCGATCCGCTCGGGGCGCGTGGCGCTGGCCAACGCGCTCGGCACCGGCGTCGCCGACGACAAGTGCATGTATGTTTACGTGCCTCGTATGATCGAGTTCTATCTCGGCGAGCACGCCATCCTCAACAATGTACACACCTACATGCTGCGCGAGCCCAAGCAGTGCCAGCACGTGCTCAACAACCTCGAAAATCTCGTGGTCAAGGAAGTGCAGGGCTCGGGCGGCTACGGCATGCTGATCGGCCCGGCCTCGACGGCCGAGGAGCGCGAGGCCTACAAGGCGCGCGTTCTGCACAATCCCGACAATTATATCGCCCAACCCACCCTGTCGCTGTCCACGGCGCCGACGCTGTGCGACGGCCAGATCGTGCCGCGTCATGTGGATCTGCGACCCTTCGTGCTGTCCGGCAAGGAGACGACCGTGATTGCCGGCGGGTTGACGCGCGTCGCCCTGCGTGAAGGCTCGCTCGTCGTCAATTCCAGCCAAGGCGGCGGCACCAAGGACACGTGGGTTCTGGAGCGCTGAGATGCTAAGTCGCACCGCCGATAATTTGTTCTGGATGGCCCGCAATATGGAGCGCGCCGAGAATACCGCGCGCATGCTGGACGTTAGCTTTCGCATGTCGCTGCTGCCGTCGTCGCTCGATCGGCAGACGCAATTCGAGCCGATCCTATCCATAGCCCCCGGCGACGGGCGTTTCGACGAGCTTTACGACAAGCTCACGCACGAGAACATCATTCGCTACGTGGCGCTCGATCAAGAGAACGCCGGCTCGATCTGCTCGCTGATCAAGAACGCCCGCGAGAATGCCCGGGCCCAGCGTTCGGCGATTTCCAGTGAGGCGTGGGAGAGCCTGAACTCGACGTGGCTGCAAGTGCAAAATCTCGACTACGACGGGCTGATGCATTGGGGGTACCGGGACTTCTTCGACTGGGTGAAGGAGCGTTCGCATCTCTTCCGCGGCGTCGTGTTCGGCACCATGCTGCACGACGATGGTTTCCGCTTCATCCGGCTCGGAACCTTCATCGAGCGCGCGGACAACACGGCGCGTATTCTCGATGTCAAATACCACGTACTGCTGCCCAACTCCGAACAGGTCGGCGGCTATGTCGACTATTACCAATGGGGCGCGTTGCTGCGCTCCGTCGGCGCGTTCCGCGCTTATCGCCGCGTCTATCACGACATGGTCTATCCTTGGCGCATCGCCGAGCTGCTTATCCTACGCGAAGACATGCCGCGGTCACTGCATCATTGCTACGAGGTCGTGGTGAGCACGCTGGAAGATCTCGCCGATAAGAAGCAGCTCGAATGCACGCGGATTGCCGGCCAAACTTATGCCCAGCTTCGCTACGGCCGGATCGATCGGGTCTTCTCGGAGGGGCTGCACGAGTTTCTGACGGAGTTCATCGACCGCAACAACGCTCTCGGCGTTCAGCTCCAGGAGGACTTCCTGATGGTGCCTATGATCATGGCGGAGGCGGTGTAGGCGAACCATGTTGATCCGGGTCGAACACGCGACATCGTATGAATACTCCGAGCCGCTGCTCGCAACGACGCAATATCTGCGCATGACGCCGCTCTCGGGCGGCACGCAGGCTGTCGAGAGTTGGGCGCTCACCTGTCCAGGCGCCGCGATGACCCAGTGGCAGGACCAGTATGGCAATGTCTGCCACACCCTGACCCTGCCGAAACCGGTCGAGCATCTCGACATCAAGGTCTGTGGGCTGGTGCGGACCCGCGACACGAATGGCGTGGTCGGCACCGCGTCGTCCGAGCTGCCGTCAATGCTCTATCTTCGCGAAACCCCCTACACGGTTGTGACCAACTCGATCCGCGACTTTGCCGCGCGCTATTCGGCCGAGCCCAAAGAGGACCTGATCCAGACGCTGCACGCGGTCATGCTCGCCGTCGCCGACCAGGTTGCGTATCGCCCTGGCGACACCGATGTGCAGACGACGGGAGCAGAGGCGCTGGAGCAAGGCAGCGGCGTTTGCCAAGACCAGGCCCATGTTCTCTGCGCCGTCTGCCGCGCTTTGGGCGTGCCGGCCCGCTATGTCAGCGGCTATCTAAGCCACGGGTTCGGCATTGAGGCCCATGCGGCAAGCCATGCCTGGGCGGAAGCCTTCGTTGACTCTTTGGGCTGGGTCGGTTTCGATCCGACCAATCGCGTGAGTCCCAACGAATCGTATATTCGTACTGCCGTCGGCCTGGATTATGCTGAGGCCAGTCCGGTTCGGGGGGTGCGCGCCGGGGGTGGGGTTGAGACGATGACTGTCAAAGTGAGCTTTCCAAGCCAGCAACAAACCCAGTGAGGGTTGACCAGGTGACGTACTGCATCGGCGTTCTGCTCGATGAGGGAGTGGTGCTTGCGTCGGATTCGCGCACCAATGCCGGCATCGACCGCGTCTCCACCTTCCGCAAGATGTTCTCGTTCGACAAGCCGGGCGAGCGCTTCTTTACGCTCGTGACCGCCGGCAACCTCTCGCTCACCCAAGGGGTCGTCAGCTTGGTGACCGAATGGCTCAACAACGAGAATCCCGAGCAGGACCTTTATGCCGTGACCTCGATGTTCGGGGCGGCCCGCGTCGTGGGCAATGCCTTGCGCGAGGTTCACAAGGTCGACGGCGGCTATCTGCAACAGCAGGAGGTGGATTTCACTGCCACCTTTATCCTTGCCGGCCAGCTCAAGGGCGGTCAGCTCCGCCTGTTCATGATCTACGATGCCGGCAATTTCATCGAAGCCATGGGCGACACGATCTATTTCCAGATCGGCGAGGTAAAATACGGCAAGCCCATTCTCGACCGGATTATCCACCACGATACCAGCCTGAATGACGCCGCCAAATGCGCGCTGATCTCGTTCAATTCCACCATGCGCTCGAACGTCTCGGTGGGGCCGCCCCTCGATGTCATGATCTACCGGCGCGACTCGCTGAAGCCGGGCTTCACGGTCAGGCTCGAGGACGACGATCCGTATCTGCAAGCCGTCCGCGAAGGATGGGGCGGGGCGATCCACAAAGCCTTTCACGACATTATTCACGATCCGGGCTGGGACATCTGAAGCCACGGCCGTTAATGCGCCGGCGAGCGCGCTAACCTTTGGCAAACCTGCCATGCGGTAGAACTCTGCCGGGCATGAACCGGAGAGTTGTGGCGCAATGAGTATCCATATCCAATATCTCGAGCCGGGCGGCACGGTGGACGACGCCCCGGCGCTCGAACAGTTTCAGAAGCAATGGGCCACCTACCAGAAGATGGTGGACCACGACTCGCTGGCCCACAAAGAGGTGGGCGCGGTTCTCCACCAAGCCCTGGCGGCGCTTCCCAAGCCTTTCGATTTTCTGGACATTGCCTGCGGCGACGCCGGCCAGATGAAGCGCGCGCTGGAAGGCACCAAGGCCCGCCGGTATCGCGGCATCGACCTATCCGAACCCGCCCTTGAGCTTGCCGCGAGGAATTTGGCCGGCGCCCCCTTCGCGGTCGAGCTCGACGATGGCGATTTCGTCAAGACGCTGACCGAGCAGCCGAAGCCCACCGACATCGCTTGGTGCGGACTGTCGATCCACCACCTCACCACCGACGGAAAGCGCGAGCTGCTCGAAGCGATCTGCGGCGCCACGCGCGATGCCTTGATGATCTATGAGCCGACCTTGGCCGAGGGCGAGGACCGCGAGGCCTATCTGGCGCGCTTCCGCCGTGTGAACCGGCCAGCGTGGACGTTCCTCACGGATGAGGAATGGAACCAGATCGAACATCATGTGACCACCTGCGACTTACCGGAGCATGCCGCCACATGGCTCGCGCTTGGCCGCGAGGCAGGCTTCTCAAAGGCAACGCAGATCTTCCTCGATCCCACCGGGTTCTACGGCCTTTACCGCTACGACCGCGAGCGCCCGTCGATCGGCGCCTAGAAGCGAAAGAGACAAGTCATGTTGCATGCAGGCCCCTTGCTCGAAGCGCCGCTTCAGCTGTCGGATCTCCTGAAGGTCGGACTGAGCCATCGCCCCAACGATGCGGCCGTGACGTCCCTGGAGTCGGTGGTGTCATGGACCGAGCTGGACAACGCCTCCAGCCGTCTCGCCGCCAACTATCTCGCGCTCGGCCTTCGGCCCGGCGACCGTGTGGCGTCGCTGATGCCGAACCGCACGGCGCTTCTTGTCCACTACGTCGCCTGCTTCAAGGCGGGACTCGTTCTGACACCGCTCAACTATCGCTATATGCCGCCCGAGATCGATCACGCTCTGAATGTGAGCGACGCCAAGATCATCCTCGCGCATGCCGAGCGCGCCGCCGACATTGCCGCGAGCAAGGCGGCGAACTTGCCGCTGGGCGTCGTCTGGTATGGGGCCGATGAAGCCAAGCAACCAAGCATCGAGGCCCTGAGCAAGACCGAGCCGCGGCGCGCCGATCTACCGGCCTTAGACCCGAAGGCGCCGGCAGCTATCTTCTTCACCTCCGGATCCACCGGTCCGGCCAAGGGCGTGACCCATACCCGCGAGTCGCTGGGCTGGATGTTCGCCAGCGCCGCCCAAGGCTTCGAGGTCACGCCGAACGACGTGGTGCTGCCGGGATCTTCCTGCACCCATATTGGCGGCTTCACCTTTTCCATGGCGGCGCTTGCCGCCGGCGCGCGGCTCGTCATCGCCCGGGCCTTCGACCACGACGAGATCGGGCCGCTTTTGCGCACCACGCGGCCGACAATGTTGTCGATGCTGCCCACCGCACTTCTCCACCTCATCCGTGAGCACGGCATGTCGAGCGAAGACTTCAGCTCCTTGAGGCTCTGCCGCTCGGGTGGCGACAAGGTGTCCGCCGAGCTGGAGAAGGAGTTCATGGCGTTGACTGGGAAAACCGTGAGCGAAGGTTACGGCATGACGGAGTTCGGCCTTGCCGCGCTCAATCCGCCCATGGGCGTCGACAAGCTCGGCTCGATCGGACTGCCCGGTCCCGGTTTCGTGTTCACCATCCGCAACGACCAATGGCATGAGTTGCCGAAGGGTCAAGAGGGCCGTCTCTGGGTCAAGACGCCGACCCAATGCGCCGGATATTGGGACGATGAAACGGCGACCGCCGAGGTCCTGCGCGACGGATGGTTCGATACCGGCGACGAGATGAAGGTCGACAAGGACGGCTATAATTGGTTCTGCGGCCGTCAGAAGCAGATCATCGTGCATGACGGCTCGAACATCTCGCCACAGGAGGTCGAGGACGCGCTCCTGGAGCACCCGGCGGTCGAGCTTGCCGGCGTCGTCGGCGTGATTGACGAGGCCCATGGCGAGAGCGTGCGCGCCTATGTCGAGATCAAGAAGGATATGGCACCGCCGAAGGCGGGCGAGCTAATCCAGTTCGCCAAGGCGCGGGTCGGCTACAAGGCCCCCGAGGAGGTCGTCATCATCGACAAGATGCCGCTGAACCCCACGGGCAAGGTCGATCGTGTCGCCCTGAAAAAGTTTGCGGCCGGCGATCACGGCCACCACGTCTAGCAGGCGAGACGAGCTCAAACTCTGCTGAGCAAACCTTGCCACCTTTCGTGTTGCCGCACGATTGGCTAGAAGGGGATCGTCGTCGGGCAATTGCGCCGAGGGATAAGGGCTCGATAATGCAAGCAAGGCGCAAGGCCGCGGGCCGGTCGACGTCGACCAAGGCCACCTCCAAGGGCACTGGCAGTAAGGTCGCCACGACCAAGACTGCTCCCAAGAAGACCGCCGCGAAGGCCAGTCCCAAGCTGCGCCCCGACACGGGCGGCTTCGTGGAACGCTTGCGCCCGGAATTAGGTCTGATTGCCGGCATCGTCACGACGGTGATCTTCTTCACCGTCGGCAAAGAGTGGCTTGCCGATCTCGAGAATGCTCCCCGTGTCGCCCTGCTGTTCGCCTGGCTCTTTGGCGTGATGATCTGGTGTGCGTTCGGCGTCGTACGCCATGCCGACGCCTTGGCCGAGCTCCTAGGCGAGCCCTACGGCACACTGATCCTGACGCTTGCCGTCATCAGCATGGAGGTGGCGATCCTCGCCACGGTCATGCTCGGCGGTGACCCCAACCCGACGCTGCCGCGCGAGACGATGTTCGCTATCCTGATGATTGTGCTGAACGGCATGGTGGGCACGGTGCTGGCCATCGGCGGACTGCGTCATGTCGAGCAGGAATATAATCTGCAAGGCGCCATGGCCTATCTCGCGGTGATCACCCCGCTGGCCATCATCGCCCTGGTCATCCCGACCTTCACCCAAGCGACCACGGGGCCGACCTTCACCACCCAACAGGCCGTGATCTTCGGGCTGCTGACGGCGCTGCTTTACGCCGCCTTCCTCACCATCCAGACGACGCGCCATCGCAGCTTCTTTATCCAGCCGAAGAAGACGGCGAAAGATGTCGAGCCGGCCCAGCCGGCGAGCGCCGAGCCGCATCAACACGGCAAGGTCTATTCCGCGCCTTATCACGCCATCCTGTTGCTTGCGACGCTGCTGCCGGTGGTGCTTCTGTCCAAGCCTCTGGCGAAACTGATGGACTTTGGTACCGAGCAAATGGGCTTGCCGATCGCCCTCGGCGGTGTGCTGATCGCGATGCTCATCCTCGCACCGGAATGGACCTCTGCCTGCCAGGCGGCCGCCCGCAATCAGCTCCAGCGCGCCGTCAATCTCAGCCTCGGCTCCGCGTTGTCGACCATCGGTCTGACCGTGCCGGTGGTGCTCGCTATCAGCGTCTTCACCGGCACCCCGATCGAGCTCGGTCTCAACAATGTCGAGATCGCACTCCTCGCCGTAACGCTCTTCGTTTGCCAGATGACCTTCTCAGGCGCGCCGACCAATATCCTTCTCGGCTTCGTCCATCTGGTGCTGTTCTTCGCCTATCTCGTGCTGGTGTTCACCCAGTAGGACCGCGCGTCAGCCCCACTTTTTGCCGAGGTCGTCGAGCCCGGCCTGCGCCAGATCCTCGGGGCTCATCACGATTTTCAGTTCGCAGTCGGCATTAAACTTGAGAAAGAACGGTTCGACGAATCGCGGAAGGTCCGACGCGGTCGGCATATCGATGATGAGGACGGCGGTCCTCTCACCGCAATCGTCCGTGAAGTAGACCGCCTCGGGCTTCAAATCGGCCAGGATGCTCTGCATGAGCGGTCCTGCCTGCCCATTGCGCACCAAGTCGTTGAAGCTGTCGGTGGGGAAACGCGCAGTCAGCATCATTCTCATGGTTCTTCCTCCCAATTGGCGCGAGGCTCGTCGCGAAGGCTTAGCCTAACCTCGAACGCCGTAATCAGACGACGGCGACTAGTCCACGATCAAGCCTGTGAGCGTCTCCAAGCTATCGGCCTCGTCCGCCGGTTTGTCCCAGCGGATGCGGTGAATACGCGGAAAGCGCATGGCCACGCCGGATTTGTGACGCTTGGACTGATGCACTGAATCAAAGGCGACCTCAAACACCAGCTTCGGCTCGACCTGGCGCACCGGCCCGAAGCTATCGACCGTGTGGGCGCGCACGAAGGAATCGAGCTGCTTCAGTTCCTCATCGGTGAAGCCGAAATAGGATTTGCCCACGGGCACGAGCTCGGGCTCGCCGGTCTCTGCCGTGCGCCAAGCGCCGAACGTGTAGTCCGAATAGTACGACGACCGCTTGCCGCTGCCGCGCTGGGCATACATGAGCACGGCGTCGATCATCAGCGGCGCCCGCTTCCACTTGTACCAATGGCCCTTGGGACGTCCGGCGATATAGGGGCTGTCGCGGCGCTTTAGCATGAGGCCTTCGATTCCAGTCTCCCGCGCGCCGGCCCACAGCGCCTCCAGTTCACCGATCGAGGTGAAGGCGATGATGTCCGAGACGTCTGTGCGCCGCGGCGCGTGCGCCGCGTGCCAGACCTCGAGGCGGGCGCGCCGGTCCTCGAAGGGCAGGGGCCGCAAGTCCTCGTCGCCCTCGAACAGGATGTCGTAGAGCCTGATATGGCCCGGGTGCGATTTCAGCATGGAGGCGGTGACGGATTTGCGGTTCAGCCGTTGCTGAAGATCGTTGAACGGGGCGACTTCGCCGTCACGCAGCACCAAGAGTTCGCCGTCGAGCACGACGCCTTCGGGCAGGGCCTCCACGACGTCGGGAAACGCGCCCGAGATGTCGTCGCCGGTGCGCGAGAACAGCCGCTTCTCGCCGCCATGGTGGCTGGCCTGCACGCGGATGCCGTCCCACTTCCACTCGGCCACGAAGTCGGACGGGCTGATGCCGGCAAGTTCCCGGTCCTCGATGGCATGCGACAGCATCAGTGGCCGGAACACGGCTTTGCCGGCCGTCTCTGGCCGCGGCGCATCGCCCGCAAGCCATGCGAACAGGGCGGTATAAGGAGGTGTGAGCCCGTGCCACACCTCCTCGATCTCGGTGAGCGGCTTGCCCGACCATTGGGCGAGCGCCGTCTTGGCGAGCCGGGCCGAAACGCCGACCCGCAGCGCGCCGGTGAGAAGCTTGAGCAGCGCCCAGCGCCCGGTGGCATCGAGGCGATCGAGCCAGCCGGCAAGCAACTCCGGGATTTCCGTCTTGCCGGCGGCCTGAACCGCCTCGACCACATCAGCCAGACGCGGCGGCGCCACATCCTCTTCGCGGGACGGCCATAACAGCGAGATGGTCTCCGCCGTGTCGCCCACATAGTCGCGGGAGAGCTTGAACAACACGGGATCGACCCGCGTCTCCAGCATCTCGGCGAAGATGCGCCGGAACGGTACCCGGAAGAACAGGCCGTCGGTCAGCGCCGCGAGCGCATAACCCCGGTCCGGATCCGGTACGCTCGCAAAATAATCCGCCATCAGCCGCAGCTTGTCGTTGCGTGACGGCGTATAGGCAAGCCGGTCGAGGAGTGCGGCGAAGGCCTTCACTGGTCCTCGTCCTCGCGGCCGACAAGCGCGAGCGCGCGGCCCCGCCGCCCCGTCATCCGGATATGGTGGAGCAGGGCATCCTCGCGACCATGGGTCACCCACACCTCGCCCGCGCCGGTCTCGGCGATGGTGTCGGTCAGTTCGCGCCAGTCGGCATGGTCGGAGATGACGAGCGGCAGCTCGATACCCTGCTGCCGGGCGCGGGCCCGCACGCGCATCCAGCCTGAAGCGAAAGAGGTGAGTGGGTCGGGCAGCCGCCGCGACCAGCGGTCGGCGATTGCGCTTGGCGGCGCCAGCACGATCTGGCCTTTGAGCGCGTCGCGCTTGGCACCGGTCGCGGGCTCCAGCGCGCCGAGCCGCACACCGAAGGACTCATAGAGCTCGCAGCAGGCTTGCAGCGCCCCATGCAGATAGATCGGCCGCTCATAGCCTTCTGCCCGCAACAGCGCGATCAGGCGCTGGCTCTTGCCGAGCCCATAAGCGCCGACCACATGCGTTCGGTCGGGAAACTGATCGACCGACTTGAGCAGTTTTGCCGCCTCGCCGCGCGCATCGCCATGCTGGAACACCGGCAGGGCGAAGGTCGCCTCGGTCACGAAGAGGTCGCAAGGAATGAGCTCGAAAGGGGCGCAAGTGGGATCGGCGCTCCGCTTGTAGTCGCCCGACACCACCGCGCGTATGCCCTCATACTCGATCAGCACCTGGGCGCTGCCGAGCACGTGACCGGCCGGAAACAGCGTGACTGTGACGTCGCCGATGGTGATGGGCTCGCCATAAGCCGCCTCTTGCGGACGCCGCGGCGCCAATTCACCGAGCCGGGCGCGCATGATGGCATGCGTCTCTTTCGTTGCCAGCACCGAGTTATGACCCGGCCGCGCATGGTCGGAATGCCCGTGGGTGACGACCGCCTGCCGCACCGCGCTGCGCGGGTCGATATAGAACCCCCCTGGGCGGCAATAGAGGCCCTTGGCGTCGACCTTGAGCCAGCTGTCGAATTGCTCTGGTCTCATTTCACCGCGCCTGTGGGGAACAAAACACGCATTTACCAACCGGAGATTGAAATATTTCGCGTTGCGCGCAACCTAGTTGCCGGGCGGTCGTCGCTCTCGCGCTTAAGATGCATCATCGTCGATGCAAAGGGCGAGTGGCCGCCGTGCAGGGGGGCAAGTCTAAAGGCGTTCGATCCAAGCTCCGCGCCAGTGGGGTCCTAGGCGCTGCTGTCCTCACGCTCGGCCTGTCGGTTCAAACGGCATGTGGCGAGCCCGACACGCCCCACACCGAGATGTTCACCGGCTTCGAGGCCAGCGACAATTACACAAGCGGCTATGTGGGCGGCGGCTACGCGTTCGGCAAGGGGCTCTACGCGCCGGGCTTGAGGCTGCGCGCCGTCGGCGCCTATGGCCGCTATAACTACGACGGAGCGCTGTTCGACGGGAGCGATTATCGCGCCACGACTTTCGATGGGCAGGTCGGCTTTGCCGCGGCGCTCGTCGGCTATCAATTTTGCCCCGGCGCCGTCACCGTCAAGCTCTTCGCCGGCATCGAGGCGGAAGATCAGCACATCGCCCCGCGCGATCCCAAAAACAGCGTTCAAGGAACCGAGATCGGCCTCAGGCTGCTCGCCGAGACTTGGTACGACATCGCGGCGCGCTGGTATGCATCCGCCGACGCAGCCTACGGCAGCGCGTTCCAAGAATATTTCAGTCTTGCGCGAATAGGCTTTCGCGTCCGTCCCAGATTGTCCCTGGGGCTTGAGGGCGGCGCCCTCGGCAACGAGGAATATGATGCGGGCCGGGGCGGGGGCTTCCTGCGCGTCAATCTGCGCCAGCTCGAGGTGACGCTGTCCGGCGGCTTCACCGGCAACTATCTCGAGGACGACCCCAGTGGTTACGTCTCGCTAGGGCTCTACCGCACGTTCTAGAAAAGGGCTTAGGTACCAGAGTGCACTGCCGGCCCCGCTCCGGCAGTGCTTAACATCGTCAGCATGACCTCGAAGACTCAAAGCCAATACCGCACCCTGGTTGTGCATTCTGTGTAAGAGCGATGTCTTCGTGATTTTCGTCTAAAAGACTCGTCTCTGCGGTCAGCATGACATGAAGGCGACAAGCAAGGCAAACAGGAGTTGCCGCTTGCCCGCAATTTCTTGCGACTGTCGTTGCCCGGAGCGCACCCGGGCGAACAGCTAGGGTGTCGCCTTGGTGACCGGCGCCTTGGACTTGGCCTCTTTCGCCTTACGCTCGGCCTCCTTGGCCGCCGCCGCGGCCTCGATCGGCGCCAGCCACGCAGCAAAGCGCTGGCCGAGCACGGCGTCATGCTGGTTCCACCACGCCTCGTCGAATTTGAGCGCAGTCTTGAAGTTGTCGGGCGCTGTCGGCAGGAATTCCTGCATCTCCACGCCGATGACTGGATGCTTGCCAACCAGTTGCACCGCCGACTTGCGCATCGGCCCATAGGCGATGAGCTGTGCTTGCGCCGCCAACCGCTCCGGCGAGGTAGCGAAACTGATGAAGCGCATGGCCTCATCCTTGTTCCGCGCCGCTTTGGGAATCGCCCAGGCGTCGACGTCGTAGATCTGGCCGTCCCATAGAATGCCGACGCGCCGTTGATCGCCGACGGCCGCGCGGAAGAGCCGGCCGCTATAGCCCGCGGCCATCGTGACCTTCTTCTCCAGCAACCAGGTGATCGGCTGTCCGGCTTTGTCCCAGAACAGAATGCTGTCCTTGATCTTGTCGAGAGCGGCAAACGCCCGGTCGGCGCCGGCCTCGGTGGCGAGCTCGGTATAGACATTCTCAGCCGGTACGCCGTCCGCGAGCAGCGCCAACTCGAGTGTGTAACGTGGGTTTTTCGGCAGCGCGCGCTTGCCGGGGAAGCGCGCGGTATCCAGCAGAGCAGTGACCGCCGTCGGCTCGCCCTTCCGGAAGGCTTGCCGGTCGAAGGCGATAGCCGTCGACCAGGCCACGGAGGCCACGCCGCAGGACGACAGGCCGCCGTCCAGAAAATCTTCCTGGATGCTTTGGCCGTTCGCCGGCGGCCCTAAGTCTGTGACCTCGATCGTCTCCAACAGGCCGCCGCTGCACAGCGCGTCGAGCGTGCTCGCCGAGACGTCGACCACATCGACAGGCGAATCGCCGGCCTCCAGCAAGCCCTTGAGCTTAGCGAGGCTGCCGTCATAGATTTCCGTGGCGATGGTGGTGCCGGTCTCCTTGGCGAACGGCTCGAAGAAGGCGATCTCCTGCGACTGCCCGTAGGCGCCGCCCCAGGTGGCGACACTGAGGGTGCCGTCCGCCGCACGGGCGTCCCCCGCGGCCAGCCCTAAGCAAGCGCATAGCGCTACGGCGAGCATGCCGGCCTTGCCGGCGCGCGGGGCGCGGGTTGCGAAAGACTGATCAGGGCGTGGCCAAAACACGGCGTTTATCCCGGTCGATTGTCGTTCCAGAGGAGCCTAGTGCGGCGAGACCGGGACCATCCCCGGGCTTGACTGCGTGGATCCGTCTCCAAGGGTGGGGCGATTGGCTCTCTGGATCAGGGGTTGCGTTAGCGGTCCGCGTATGGTGACCCGCGGCGGGGTCTCCATGACGAGCTGCGAGGCGTTTAGCGGTGCCACAGGATTGGCGATGAGGAAATCCCAATCAAGCGTTTGCTTTCCCACATCGACCCCCCCGGACCCCGAAACCAGGCCGCGGGGGGTCTGCATCGTGAACACTTGGCACCAAATGTGTCCCGCAGAGAGGCGGCAGTCCGCGTCGAGGGATTGGAACGGGGTCACGGCGTCACGGCTCCAGCTCATGCCGTCCAAGGGCGTACCCGCGATGAGCTGGGGAAAGTCAATGGGCACGGCACCATCGTGGGCTGTCATCTTGAGATCGCCGGCAAGTCCGCGAATCAGCTCTTCCAGAGTGCGGCCGCCGGTCGAGACATCGATCTTCACAGCACCCGTGCCTTTCACCGGGATATCGAGCGCAAACGGCTTCAGGCAGGTCTCGATGGCGACATCGGAAAGGGTTCCGGCGAACGCGGCCTTGGTCCGCGGCCCGGAGAGGTCGAGCCCCACGCGCCCGGCCACTTCGCCGCCGCATAGCTCCAACTCACCCACTTCGCTCGATATGGCGCCGTCCTTGGCGGTGATCGTGAGACCGCCACGACCGAGCTTCAGGGCCGACGCTTGGATGTCGGCCGCCGAGAGACGCAAGTCCGCGTCGAAATGTTTGAGCAGCGCCCAGTCGAAGAGCGGTTCGCCGATGGCGGCGGTCTCGCCTGTGCCGAGATAAGGATCGAGTACCAGCCGCTCGAAGGCGAGCGTCCCCTCCACCCGCGGCCGCATCCCCGTGGTGATGGCAAGAAGGCCCACGGCTTCATTGCCGTCCAGCGAGAAGGTGCCGTCGTCGAAAATAAGCGTGGACCCGGCCCAATGGACTGGCCCCTCCGCCGTCAGATTTTTGAGACTCTCGCCTTGGGGCAAGTCCATGCCCACCCAGTTGAGGAAGCGGCGGGCGTCGCCCATCTCGGCGCTCATGTCGCCGTCGAGGCTGAAACCGTCGGCGAAGCGCGCGGTGCCGGAGAGCTTGGCGGTGACGGGGACGGAGGTGATCGTCAGCGTGACGGGGGCGCTCTGGCCTTCGTCGGTCTCCGAGATCTTGCCGCTGTCGATGGCGAAATGGATGGTCTCGTCGCGGAACGTCAGCGAGCCCAGCGCCGTTAGCGCCCCGGTGCCGTCGCTCGCATCGAACCGCGCATCGAAATCGCGGGCCACGCGCTCACCCGAGGCAGTCTTTATGGTGCCGTGCCGGACGCGCACGACGCCGACCGGCGCCGCCGCCAGCCCGTTGGTGACGAGAGCCTCCGCCGTCTGCTCCACGGGCGCGGTCGGTGCGGCGTCAGCCTTCAGCGTAATCGTCGGGCGGCCGAGCCGCAGCGCCTCGATCTTGACGCGCCCCATCAGCAGCTCCGGCAAGCTCAAGGACATCTTCACGTCCCTGGCCGCGATGGAGCTGATCCAGGGTAGCTTGGTGGCGTTGGTGAGCACGAAGCCGCCGCGCAACGACAGCGGCGGGAAATAGCGCACGGTCAAGGGCTCCGTCAGCGTGACGGTGGCGCCGGTCCACGCCGATAGCGCGGCGGCGACCCGGTCCCGCAGATCGGAGGAGGTTCCGATCAAGCGCGGAAGCGCCACGATTCCTATGACGAGAAGCACAACAAGGCCGAGGAGAAGCCATTTCCAAGGACGTTGGCGAGGCTTCATACTGACCTTTCCACTCGGTTTGGGCGAGGGGCTCTAGAATCGAGCCCAAGCGTCCCGTGCGACCGCTGCAAGAATGGCTCCTTGTAGCCCGAATTGTTTGGGGAGCCCAAGTCCCGCATTCGCCCAAGTCCCGCATTCACCCAAGTCCCACATTCTCTTGGGTTATCAAGAGATCCGCAACGCCCATTCAGGCCTTGTTCGAGCGCCGGAGGCCTGGCTCGCGGTGGCGCCCGGGCGGCTCCGGGCGATGATCCCGTGCAGCAGCAGCACCGGGGCCAGGCTAACCAGAACGATGGTCAGCGCCGAAAGCCCGGCCTCCTCGTAGCGATAGAGCGAGGCCAGCGTGAACACTTGGGTCGACAGCGTATCGAAATTGAAGGGACGCAAGAGCAGCGTCGCCGGCAGCTCCTTCATGGAATCCACGAAGACCAGCATGGCGGCGGCCCCCAGCGCCGGACGCAGCAGGGGCAGATGGACGGTCCACAGCATGTCCGAGACGGTGGCGCCCAGCGTGCGCCCGACCGCGTCGATATTCTTGGAGATCTTGGTCAAGCCCGCTTCCACTGCCCCGAGCGAGGCGGCGAGGAAACGGATCGTGTAGGCGAGCACAATGGCGAAGGCGGTGCCGGAGAACAGAAGCCCGGTGGAGACGCCGAACAGCGACCGCATCACCCCGTCGATGCTGTTGTCGAGGCCGGCGAGCGGGATCAGCAGGCCGATGGCAAGCACCGTGCCCGGGATGGCATAGCTGATGGCCGGGACCAGGCTTGCCCCGCGCACGAGCTTCGAACGGGTCTGCCGCCGCCCATAAGCGAGGACCACGGCGAAGGCCACGGCGAGTATCGCCGCCGCGAATGCCAAGAGCAGGCTGTGCAGGGCCGCCTGCCAAAATGCCGGCGACAGACCGGCCGACACATGGGCGATCGCGTCGTCGACCAGCACGCCCGCCGGCAGCACGAAGCCGACGAGCAAGGGGAGCACACAGGCCAGCACGGCAAGCAGACCCCACGTGCCGGAGAGCTTGTCCTCTGGCAGGTCGCGATATTTGCCGGTCGTATGATGAAACCGCCGCCCGGCCCGCAGCGCCCGCTCGATCAGCAGCAGCGCGAACACGAAGGCGAGCATGACGCAAGCGATCTGGCTCGCGCCGGCCAGGCTGCCGCGGTCGAGCCATGTATCGTAGACGGCGACGGTCAGCGTCCGCACGCCGAAGAACTCCACCGCGCCGATGTCGTTCAGCGTTTCCATCAGGGCCAACGCCACGCCGGCGGCCAGCGCCGGCCGGGCGAGCGGCAGTGCGATCTGCCAGAAGGTCTCCGAGGCACTGCGCCCGAGCGTGCGGCTCGCCTCGATCACGCACACCGATTGCGCGATGAAGCTCGCCCGCGCGGTGATGTAGACATAAGGGTAGAGCACCGCGCTCATGACGAAGATCGCGCCGCCCAGGCTCCTGATGTCCGGGAACCAATAATCTTGCGCGTTCCGCCATCCGAAGAGGCCGCGCATGCCGGTCTGCACCAAGCCGGAGTAATCGAACAACTCGAGATAGCAGTAGGCGATGATGTAGGTTGGCATCGCCATCGGCAGCAGCAGGAGCCACTGAAAATAGCGGCGTCCTGGGAACCGATACATGGTGACAAGCCAGGCAGTGCCGGTGCCGATCACGAGCGTGAGCACGCCCACGCCCAGCATCAGGCCGACCGTGCGGCGCACCGCGCCGGGCAGCACATTGTCGATGAGGTGGGGCCAGGTATCGCCGCTCGACTGAAGCGCGATCACCGCAATGGCGATCAGCGGCCCCAGGGCAATGAGTGACAGCAGAAGCGCCGCCACGGACCAGCCGAGATTGCCGCTCTCGGACAGGCGGGCAAGCCTCCGGCGGAAGGTGGGTGTTTCTCCGGCTCGGGCGCAGGCGGTGTCTTGTTTAGCGCCGGTCAGCGAAAACGTCCCCGCTGCCCTTGCGCTGAGGCGCCATCAGGGCGGCGACGGCCTCCTGCGACAAGCGCTGATCGGCTTCCTGGAGCGCATCGGCGAAGGCATTGGCCGCGTCGATCACCGGCTCCACGAGCTCCGAGCCCGTCAGCGCCAGCGCGCAAGCTTGCATCGCCGGACAGCGATGATGCTGAGAAGCGGCGATCAGCGAGATAGCCATGCATTCGTCGGCGCAAAAGCCGGAACAGCCGAACGGATAATACTCGATCTTGCGCGAGGCCGTGGACCGCAATGTCCTCACCCAGCAGGCAAGCTCGGTCACGGCGCGTTTCGCCCGCGACGGTCCGAGCAAGCGGTTATATTCGTTCCAGCCGTTTTCCCAGCAGGCGATGTCGCCCGTGTCGTATCCGGCAAGCCAGCATCGGAAACCGACGCCCACCAGCCACTCCGCCCCGCTGCGGACAGGCACGGCCGCGCGCCGGGCGCCGGGACCGACCTGCTTGTCGATGTTCTTATGAAAGCTCATTGTTGTCCCCTCATGAGCTTGGCCCTTCGTCAAAGCCGACCTTGTCGACCAGTTCGCTTGCTGTTTTCCGCAAATCCGCGATCTCGTTGAGCGAGATCGGATCCGGCTTGAATTCGCCCCAGGACTGAACCAACGCCGACCACGGGACACCCTCCTTCACCGGATACTCGTTGTTCACTTCCGCATACATTTCCTGGCCCTTGTCGGAGGCCAGGAATTCGAGAAGCTTGATCGCGTTGTCCTTATTCGGCGCGTTCTTCGCCAGAATTGCGCCCGAGACGTTGACGTGGGTGCCGCGGTCGCCCGTGTTGGGGAACAGCAAGTTGACCGAGTTGGCCCATGCCTTCTGTTCAGGGTGCTTTTTGTCCCTGAGCATCGCGCCCATGTAATAGGTGTTGCCGACGGCAATGTCGCATTCGCCCGAGTAGACACCCTTGACCTGCAACCGGTCGTCGCCGGCAGGCTTGCGCGCGAGATTGGCCTTCACGCCGCGCAGCCAAGTCTCGGTCCAAGCCTCACCATGAGCGGCGATCATGGAGGCGATCAACGCGACGTTGTAGACGTGCTGGCCGGAGCGGATGCAGATCTTGCCGCGCCATTTCGGATCGGCGAGGTCCTCGTAGGTGATGGCGTCTTGCTTGACCCGCTCCTTTGAGGCGTAGACCACGCGGGCGCGGCGGGTGAGGCCGATCCACTCATCGTCCTTGCCCCGGTAGGTGGCGGGGATAGCCGCATCGATCGTCTCCGACACTACCGGCTGGGCGATGCCGGCAGCCGTAGCCTGGCTCAGATTGCCGATATCGACGGTCAGCAGCAGGTCCGCCGGGCTATTGCGGCCCTCGGCCTGGATGCGCTCGATCAGACCCTTCTCGGCGAAGATGACATTGGCCTTGATGCCGGTCTCCGCGGTGAATTCCTGGAGCAGGGGATCGATCAAATAGGGCTGGCGGTAGGAATAGATGTTCACTTCGCCCGGCGTCTCGGCGCGGGCGGAAGCCAAGGCAGAAGCGGAGATCAGAATCGCGAGCGCCGCGGCGCGCGCCAGTGTCCAGCGCATCAATTACCTCCAATGGCCGGAGTTCAAGGCCCCGGTATCGGACTGAAAGACTTTGCTCCCATTGGACTAGAGCCAGAGAGCCACTATTCCGCTTAAGGCGTGCACTTACCCACTGTCAACAAGAATATCGTAATTGATCCCATCTTAGAAGCCTTCTAATCAGTGAAGATACATTAGAAGTGTTCAAGGAAGTAAGTACTACTACAAAATAGCCCAGTAATTCTGTGTAACATCACTGCAAGAAAGCTGACAAAAGAGAGGATTACGCAGTCGCGAAGAACACTTGGGGAGACGGACGGGGCGGCGTGTGACGCCTAAGAGGCGAATAGCCGCTCCGCGGGGAAGATGACGTCGGCCGAGGTGCCCACCCCGGGCTCGCTGGTCAGCTCAAGCCTGGCGCGATTGGCGTCGGCCAGCGCCTTGGTGAGCGGCAGCCCCAGCCCGGTCCCCGACTGCCGGCGCGGCGCTGTGTCGAGCTGATGGAAGGGCTGCATCGCATAGGCGATCTCATTCTTGCTCATGCCGACGCCGTTGTCGCGCACCCGCACGCGAAGTTCGCCGTCGACCAGCGTGCCGGACACGATGACCTGGCCGCCTTCGGTGGTGAACTTGATGGCGTTGGTGAGAAGATTGAGCAGGGTCTGTTTGAGCCGCCGCGGATCGGCGACCACGAGCGGCAGGTCCTGCGCAAGCGAGGTCCGCAGCACGATGCGCGTGCGCTTGGCGAGAGGCTGCAGGCTGGCGACGCAACTCTCGACCACCTCGGCCACGTCCACCGCGGTAAAATCAAGCTCGAACTTGCCCGCTTCGATCTTCGAGATGTCGAGCAGGTCGTTGAGCAGGCTCAGCGCGTAGAGGCCGCTCTGATGGATGTCCTCCGTGTACCCGCGATAGCGCGGGTTGGCGATCGGCCCGAATCGCTCCTGCAGCATCAGCTCGGTGAAGCCGATGATCGAGTTGAGCGGGGTGCGCACTTCGTGACTGACCTTGGCCAAGAAATCGAGACGGCGGCTCGCCGCGTCGGGATCGATCGCCCGGCGTGGTTCCTGCATGATCGCCGGTTTTGGCGCCGGCGCGGGAGATGCTGCCGCCTCGGCCTGCGGGGGCGCCTCCGGCATAGGCGTCTCGGCCATCGGCGTCTCGGGCGCTGGCGTCTCCGCCACCGTCTCCGGAGCAGTGGGCTCGGCTTCGAGATCCGCCTGGTCGATGAGCCGCAGCACTTGCGTGTCTTGATCTGTGTCGAGCGGGCTCAGGGCGAAGACCACTTTGAGACGCCGGCGGGAGCGCGTGAGCGCATCGACTTCTCCGGTGCGCCCGGTGTCGTCCTCGCAAACGAGGAGCGCCGCGCCGCCCGGTAGAATGGCGTCCAGCCCGCCCGCCTCGCTCAGTTCGGACGGCGACCGGTAGCCGAAGGCGTAAGCGAAGGCGCTGTTGACATAAATAAGTGTGCCGTCCCGCAGGAGACCGATCGCCGCCGGCATGGCTTCGAGCAGCAGTCTCAAGGACTCCGGCGGCAGCATGAGCGTGCCGTCTGCCGACGGCGCCGCCTCGCCATTTGTCATCGAGCCTGAGGGGCTGTCCGGGCCAACGGCCATTTCTGGGGCAGGGGACACTTGAGAGGACACTTGGGCAGAGGATTTAGCCCCGGGGCCGAGCAAAACCCGGCCCTCGAGCGCGCGCGCAATATGCTCAAGCGCCTCGCGGTCCCCGTCTTCGATGCGCCGTTGCGGTCTGAGGTCGGCCATGGTCGGCCCCAATATGAACTAATGAGCTCGCCGTGGCGTTAACCACAAAGTCCAGCTCAGCCACTAGGGACGCCCCCTCTTGGGGCGTTGATGCGACTCCACCACTAAATTTAGGCGAATCCAGTCCATTGCATAGCGCGAAAGGCGGAATTTCGTCCACAGGGCAAAAAAGACGCGTGTTTGGGCATGCCGCCTCTTGCAGCGTCGCACTGCACCATTTATATTGCAGTGCAACAAAAACGAGCGGCCGACTGAGCAAGACCGCGCCATTTCCGACAAGGCGAATCGAGGAGATCAACAAAGAGGTGCCATCATGAGTGAGACAGCTATTCCCCAGACCCCCCAGGAAGCCGCCGAGAAGATCACCGAGTCCTTCAACACGGCCGCCAAGGAATTTGAATCCCTCAAGCTCGATACCACCGTGCCCGAGAGCGTCCGCTTGCTCGCCGAGAAGACGGTGAACCAGACCCGCGAGGCCTATGAGCGCGGCAAGGAATTGCTTGAGGAGTCGATCGACGCGCTGGAGCGCTCCTTCGATGCGGCCGGCCAAGGCGCCACCGCCTTCAACCGCAAGCTGATCGACATCGCCCAGCGCAATTTGAATTCGGGTTTCGACCTTGCCAAGAACCTGGCCGCCGCCAAGAACCTCGGCGAGATCGTTGAGCTTCAGTCGGCTTTCATCCGCAGTCAGTTCGATGTGTTCGCCAGCCAGGCCGGTGAGATCCGGGCGCTGACGACCAAGATCGCTGCCGACACGACCGAGCCGATCAAGGATCAGGTCTCGCGGACGATGGAGACCGTGCGCAAGGTGTCTTAGGCTATCAAGGTATCGTAGTGCGTAAGGCCCGGGCCCAGCCCCGGGCCTTTTCTATGGCGGCTCCTACCGCTTTTGCGGGTGCCAGCCCATTGCCGCGCCCTTTGCACGCGAGGCGCGCCATCCGCTTGCAACAACTCTTGCCTGCCCTTAGGTTCCCGGCCTAGGCATTGCCCATGTGCCGCTGTAGCTCAGTTGGTTAGAGCGCTTGACTGTGGATCAAGAGGTC
>CAVSXL010000002.1:0-67831 GCA_963731875.1 uncultured Alphaproteobacteria bacterium
TGCTGGATCCCGAGGCCGAGCCGATGTCCTATCGCCAAACCGGCGAATTGGACGGAGCCGCTGCGCTCTTTCCCGACCAGCTCGGCGATTGATCGCCGCCCGGGCCGATCACAGCTACGAACGCACGCCTGGGGACCAAAAAAAGCTGGGTGGCTTGCAAACCATCTGTTGACCATCCATATACCATCCAGACAGATGGAGAATGGCATGCAGGCTGAAATTCACAGGCTTCGCGATCGCACCAGCGACACCGAAAAGATCACGATCAACCTCGGCTTCGTCGACCTCGGTCAAGTCGACCTTCTGGTGCAGGAAGGATTTTATACCAACCGCACCGACTTCATCCGCACCGCAATCCGGAACCAGCTTGCGACCCACGATGAAGAGGTCCGGAAGTCGATCGTGCGGCACACGCTTGAGCTCGGGCTGAGGCACTACACGCGCGCGGATCTGGAGGCTGTCAAAGCCGCCGGCGAGAAACTTCGCATCAAAGTACTCGGACTCGCGACAATCGCGCCCGATGTCACGCCAGCACTTGCACGGGCGACGATTGAATCGATCACCGTCCTCGGTGCTCTGCACGCCAGCAAAGAGATCAAAAGCGCGCTCGCCGATCGCATCGGGTAACGGCGCCCTCAAGGAACGAATGACATGAACATGGACATTTCAAAAGCTATGCGCTTTGCCACGCGGTTGACGCGTGATCAGAAACTCGACGAGGCGACACGGGTCATTCAAGCCGCGTTGTCGGGCCGCATGGCCGGATCAGCCGAGGCACCGAAAGAGACGCCTGCGGCACAGGATGTTCTCGAAGGTCAGGTGATAGACCTGACGGCTGAAGTCGTTGAACCGGACACGTCATCGGAAACCGGCGCGATCTCCGACAATCTTATGGACCTGCCGCAGAGTCCGAAATCCGCGGTCTGGACCAGCCGTCTCGGCAAAGCTCTCTCCGGTCTTCGCAAGCCCCGGCTTGCACTCGAGGGTTTGACGGTCGTCAAGCCGAGGAAGCCGCTCCAGATTCCAGAGGGCGCGCAGTTTCTGAACAAGCGTTTCACATGCGAGGCCGGGAGCCGGACCTACAAGCTCTACATCCCCGCCCGTGCGCATAAAGGAAAACGCGCTCTTATCGTCATGCTGCATGGCGGTACGCAATCCGCCGACGACTTCGCGGCGGGAACGCGCATGAACGCTCTCGCCGAGGAGCATGGGTTCCTCGTCGCCTATCCCAATCAAGCCAAAGCCGCGAATCCCTCTTTGTATTGGAACTGGTTCAAGCCGGAGCACCAGATGCACGGTGCCGGTGAACCTTCCATCATTGCCGGGATCACCAGCGAAATTGCCTCTGAATACGATGTAGACCCAAAGCGCGTGTTCGTGGCGGGGTTATCCGCCGGGGGCGCCATGGCGGCTGTCATGGGGGCGACCTATCCCGATCTCTACGCCGCAGTCGGCATTCATTCAGGGCTGGCTTACGGGTCGGCGACCGATGTCCCTTCCGCCTTCGCGGCCATGCGGGGCGATGCTCTCTCTGGCTTGGGCGCGCCGCTGCGGGAGTCCGGCCACCGCCGCACGCCAACCATCGTCTTCCATGGTGACGGGGACAATATCGTTCACCCGTCAAATGCGACAAGGATCGTAGAGACCCAGGGGAGACTCGGCACGCATACCAAACGCAAGAGGGACGCGTCCGGTGATGGCCGTGGCTTTACGCATACGGTCACGCGAGACGAAGCGGGCTTTCCGGTCGGCGAGCATTGGCTCATCCATAGCGGCGGTCACGCATGGTCCGGAGGCAGTCTTGATGGCAGCTATACCGACCCGCAGGGGCCCGATGCTTCCCGGGAAATGGTGCGCTTCTTTTTCGAAGAGCGGCCAGAGGGTTAAGCGGCCGTCGCCTTCGCCTTCTTCTTCTTGCTCTCGGTGAGGCGCGGCATGATCTCGATGAACGAGCAGGGACGGTGGCGGTTGTCGAGCTGGAATTTGAGGATACCGGTCCAGGCGTCCTCGCAGGCGCCCGGCGAGCCGGGAATGCAGAAGATATAGGTGCCTTTGGAAAGCCCGCCGCAGGCGCGGCTCTGCACGGTGGAAGTGCCGACGGTCTGATAGCTCAGCATGTGGAACAGCACGGAGAAGCCGTCGATCTCCTTTTCGAACAGCGGGCGGATAGCTTCAGGCGTCACGTCGCGCCCGGTAAAACCCGTGCCGCCGGTGGTGATCACCACGTCGACTTGCGGATCCTTGATCCATTTCTTCACCTGCTTGCGGATCGACTTCTCGTCGTCGGCGACGACCGCGTGCTCGGCGAGCTCATGGCCGGCGCCTTTGAGCATGCTGATGAGCAAGGGCCCCGATTTGTCGGTCTTCGGCGTGCGTGTGTCCGAAACCGTCATCACGGCGATACGCACGGGAATAAAGGGACGGCTCTCGTCGATGCGGTTCATTCTTTTGTTTCCTCCAGTCTCGCCTTGATGGCCATGAGATCGCGCCAAACATAGCGCTTGGCCTCCGGGGTGCGGAGCAGATAGGCGGGATGCAGCGTCGCAAGCGTTGGTATGTCGCGGTCGCCGCTTTTGTAGATCTTCCACTTCCCGCGCAGGCGCATAATGCCTTCGGTCACGCCAAGAATATGCTTGGCCGCCGCGCCGCCGAGCAGGACCAGCATATCGGGATCGACCAGTTCGATCTGGCGGGCGAGGAACGGCGCGCACGCCCCGATCTCTTGCGGTGTCGGCGTGCGGTTGCCGGGCGGGCGCCAATAGATGGTGTTGGTGATGTAGACCGTCTCCTCCGACAGCCCGATCGCCGCGAGCATGCGGTCGAGCAGCTGGCCGGCGCGGCCGACGAAGGGCTTGCCTTGCAGATCCTCGTCGCGGCCGGGCGCCTCGCCGATCAGCATGACGCGCGCCTCGGCGTTGCCGCGTGAGAAACACAGACTCTTCGCCGTACGCTTGAGGGCGCAACCCTCGAACTGGGCGACCAGCGCTTCTAGATCGGCCAGCGTTGCCGCCGCCTCGAGCGAGGCAGGCGTGGGCGCGGCAGCTGCCGGCGCGGACGGCGAGACGGCGCGCGGCCGGGCTATTGGCGGCTTTGCCGGCGTCTCTCTGCGCAGTGTCTCTCTGGGCGGCCGGTCTCTGGCGGGCAGCTCCCTGACGGGCCTGTCCTCGGCCGCCATATCGGGCCCGGCGGCGAAGCGGTTGACCGGCTCATCGCCGATCGCCTCGTCGACGCCCATGGCCTCGTACCAGGCGAGGAGACCTGCGGCTGCTTTTGCTTGGCTTCCAGTCATTTGCGATGCCCGTGTTGATCCTCTATTTGTCATTCCCCGGCTCTGCCGGGCAATGACGTATCGCTGGGCTCAAACGACCTTATCACTGATTGGCTCGGGCGCGGGCTGGCGCGCGGCCGCCATTTTATAAGGAGCATGCTGGTTTGAACGACAAAGTCGAACGCGAAACGATGGAGTTCGATGTGGTGATCGTCGGCGCCGGGCCGGCCGGTCTCGCCGCAGCGATCAAGCTTAAGCAGCTCGCCGCCGAGAACGACAAGGAGGTCTCCGTCGTCGTCCTGGAGAAGGGCTCCGAGGTCGGCGCCCATATCCTGTCGGGTGCGGTAATCGATCCCGTGGCGCTCGACAAGCTCATTCCCGATTGGCGCGACCAGGGCGCGCCGCTCACCACAGCGGTCACCGAGGACCACTTCTATTATCTCGGCGAGGCTGGCGATATCCGCCTCCCTAATTTCTTCATGCCGCCGCTGATGAGCAATCACGGCTGCTACGCCGGCAGCCTCGGCAATCTCACCAAATGGCTCGGCGAGCAGGCGGAAGCGCTCGGCGTCGAGATCTATCCCGGCATCTCGGTAACCGATGCGATCATCGGCGCCGGCGGCGAGATCGAAGGCGTCATCACCGGCGATCTCGGCGTGGCCCGCGACGGCAGCCACAAGGACAGCTACACACCGGGCATTGCGCTGGTCGGCAAATACACCTTCCTCGCCGAAGGCGCCCGGGGCTCGCTGTCCAAGCAGCTCATCAAGAAGTATGACCTCGACGAGGACAGCGGCCCGCAAAAGTTCGGTATCGGCCTAAAAGAGCTGTGGGAGATCCCGCCCGAGAAGCACAAGCCCGGTCTCGTCCAGCACACCATGGGCTGGCCGCTCGACGACAAGACCGGCGGCGGCTCGTTCCTCTACCATTTCGGCGACAACCTCGTGTCGGTCGGCTTCGTCGTCCATCTCGACTACGCCAACCCCTATCTCAATCCTTTCAAGGAGTTTCAACGCTCGAAGCTCCACCCGCGCATCGCCGAGCATCTCGAAGGTGGCAAGCGCATCGCCTACGGCGCCCGTGCGCTCACCGAGGGCGGCTGGCAGGCTTTACCGCAGCTGGCTTTCCCTGGCGCGGCGTTGATCGGCTGCGCGGCGGGCTTCATGAACGTGCCCCGCATTAAGGGCTCCCACAACGCCATGCTCTCCGGAATGATGGCGGCGGAGGCAGCTTACGCGGCGATTCAAGCGGGCCGCTCCCGCGACACGCTCGTTGAGTACATCGGCGCCGTGGAGACCAGCTCAATGGCGAAAGAGCTCAAGAAAGTCCGCAACGTGAAGCCGCTCTGGTCGCGCCTCGGCACGCGGCTTGGCGTCATGCTGGGCGGCATCGACATGTGGCTCAACACCATCTTTCCGTTCCTTGGTCACACGCTCAAGCACAAGAAGCCCGACTATGCGAGCTTGCGGACGGCGGCCAAGTCGGAGCCCATCGACTATCCGAAGCCGGACAACGCGCTCACCTTCGACATTTTGTCGTCGGTGTTCCTGTCCAACACGAATCATAATGAGGACGAGCCGGTCCACCTCGTGCTCACCGATCCGTCGATCCCCATAGAGCAGAATCTGCCTGAGTTCGCCGAGCCGGCGCAGCGTTATTGCCCGGCCGGGGTCTACGAAGTGGTGGAGGAGGGCGGCACCGTGCGCTTCCAGATCAACGCGCAAAATTGCGTCCACTGCAAAACCTGCGACGTGAAGGATCCCGCCCAGAACATTACCTGGGTGCCGCCTGAGGGCGGCGAGGGGCCCAACTACGCGAATATGTAGTGCAAATCGCCTGTTGGCGCGCCGTCGAGGCCATAAACGCGCCGCGATTAGCCTTCAAAAGCTTTATGGTTTGCAGGGGTCCGAAAAGCTCTTACCCTTGCGTGGGGGCCAACGAAGCAACAATGGGACGGCGGATAGCCGAGCCGATAACATGATGACTTCCGAAAGCGGGTCGCTGCGCAAGTGGGCGCGGAGGTCTCTTCTCATTGCCGCCATTCTCGTTGCGCCTGCCGCCTACTCGGAGGTCATTCCGGCCGATAGCGGCGCCTCGGATACTGGCACGCTGCTTGGCAATTACCTCGCGGGCCGGGTGGCGCGCGGCAATCACGATACGCTCGCCGCCGCCGAATATTATTCCAAGGCTCTGGACGGTGACCCCGAGAACGAAGTCATTCTCGAGCAGGCATTTCTCCTCGAAACGGCCGCCGCCCGCTGGGAGCGCGCCACCGAGTTGGCCAAGGATCTCGTCAAGGTCGAGCCCTCGCACCGCATCGCTCAATTCCTGCTTGGAGTCGACGCCTTCAAACAGGGCGACTTCAAGCAAGCCGAAGAGCGGTTCTCCGCGGCCCGGCAAGGCCCCATCGCCGATCTGACCTCGACGCTGGCCCGCGCCTGGGTCATGGAAGCCGACGGCAAGCACAACGAAGCCTTCGCCGCGCTCGACAGCCTGAGCGGCGCCGATTGGGCTCAGTATTATCAGCGCTATCATCGAGGCCTGATTGCCGATGTCGCCGGACGCCACCGGTTGGCCGGCCAGGCCTACGCCCAGGCCTTCAAGCGCAACCCGACGACGCTCAGAGTGGCCGACGCTTACGCGCGCCACGCGGTCAACGCCAATGACCGTGATCTAGCGGTCGAGATTATCAAGACGCACATCGCCAAGACGGCGCCGCACCCGCTCTCCGAAGAGCTGCTCGCCGAGATTGAGAGCGGCGAGACCCCGCCGCTGATGGCGACCAATGCCACCGACGGCCTCGCCGAGGTGTTCTACGGCATCGGCGATGCGCTTGCCGGCGAGGGCGGCCTGGACATGGGCATCGTCTTCTTGCAATTCGCGCTCAACCTGAAGCCCGACTTCCCGCTCGCCAATGTGGCCTTGGCGGAAGCCTATGAGGGCGCCAAGAAATACGACGCCGAGATCGCCGCCTTCGACAAGATCCCCGAGAGCTCGCCCCTTTGGATCAACGTGCAGATCCAGAAGGCTTTCGCCCTCAATTCGCTTGAGAAGGTCGACGAGTCCAAGGCGCTGCTCGAGACGCTCATCGCGCGGGACCCGAAGGACATGCGTCCCCTCGATGCGCTCGGCAACATCCTGCGCGCCCATGAGCGCTACGAGGAGGCCCGCGATTATTATTCCCGCGCGCTCGATCTCGTCGAGACGCCGAGCAAGGAGAATTGGGCGCTCTATTATTCGCGCGGCGTCTGCAACGAGCGGCTCAAGGACTGGCCGGCCGCCGAAGCCGACTTCAAGCAGGCGCTGGAGCTGTCACCCGACGAATCGCTGATCCTGAACTATCTCGGCTATTCCTGGGTCGATCAGGGCCTCAACCTGAAGCAGGCCATGGATTACATTCGCAAAGCGGTGAAGCTGAAGCCGGATGACGGTTATTATGTCGACAGCCTGGGCTGGGCCTATTTCCGCCTCGGCAATATGACGGAAGCTGTCGAGCAGTTGGAGCGCGCCGTCGAGCTCCGGCCCGACGATCCGACCATCAACGACCATCTTGGCGATGCCTATTGGCGCGTCGGGCGCAGGCTTGAGGCGAAATACCAGTGGGAGCAGGCCATGTCGCTGGAGCCGGAGCCTGAGCAGGAAGAGACGCTGAAGAAGAAGATCGCCTCCGGGCTTGAGGATGCCGAAGAGACTAAGGCGGCGGCGGATCGTACCACCACTCAAGCGGACCAGAAGACGTCGCAATAAACGCGCTCCGGGACATCGCCTGGGCCAAGCTCAATCTCACACTTCAGGTGCTGGGACGCCGCGACGACGGCTTTCACGAGCTTGAGAGCCTGGTCGCCTTCGCCGGCGTCGGCGATACCGTCGAGCGCGACCCGGACGATGCGTTCGCGCTCAAGGTCGAAGGACCGTTCGCCTCGGCACTCGATGGCGCCAATCTCATTGCCGACGCCGCGATGGCCGCCAAAACGATGGCGCCCGGCATCGCCGTTGGAAACTTCCGCTTGGTCAAATTGCTGCCGGTCGCCGCGGGCCTCGGCGGCGGCTCCGCGGACGCGGCTGCCGCCTTGCGGCTCATGGCCCGCGCCAATCCGGACACGTTGACCGAAGCGGCCATGGCTGGACTCGCGCCGGGTCTCGGCTCCGATGTGGCCGTGTGTCTCAGGAGCGAACCGGCGCTGATCACCGGGCGCGGCGAGATCGTCACCGCCGTGCACGGCTTTCCGGCCTGTGGCGTCGTGCTCGCCAATCCCGGCGCGAAGCTCTCCACCGCCGAGGTCTATGGCGCGCTCCAAGCCCCGCCGTTGCCGGCCCCCCCGCAAAGCCTGCCGCCGCCCGACTTTGGCGGCGACTTCGACCGGCTGATTGAATATGCGGGCAAGCGCGGCAACGATCTCGAAGCGGCCGCCATGCGGCTTGCGCCGGAAATCGGCAGCGTGCTTGCAGCGCTCGGGGCGTTGGAGGGTGTCCGTCTCGCCAGGATGTCGGGCAGCGGCGCGACCTGCTTTGCGCTACTCGCCACCCCCCGCCAAGCGCTTCGCGCCGCCACGGCGCTGGCGCAGAGCGAGCCGGACTGGTGGATCACCGCCAGCACGCTCGGCGATCCCAAAATCGGCTGAGACTTAGAACGGCCGGTCGACCGAAAACTCGATGGCTTCGAGCAGGGCCGATTTGATCTCGCCGTCGGGGAAGATGGCGAGCGCGTCGCGGGCGATCGCCCCGTAATGCCGGGCGCGCTCCATGGTGTCGGTGAGCGCGTTGTGCCGCGCGATCAAATCCATCGCTGCGGCGAGATCGTTCTCGCCGATATCGCCCTCTTTCAACGTGCGTTCCCAGAAGGCGCGTTCTTCCGCGTTGCCGCGCCGGTAGCTCAGCACCACGGGGAGCGTGATCTTGCCCTCGCGGAAGTCGTCGCCCGTGCTCTTCCCGAGCGTGGACAATTCTCCGGAATAGTCGAGCACGTCGTCCACGAGCTGGAAAGCGACGCCGAGATTGCGGCCGTAAGAGCGTAACGCCGCGGCCTCCGACTTCGGGCGCTCGGCGATGACCGCGCCCACCTCGGCCGCTGCGGCGAACAGCGCCGCGGTCTTGGCGTCGATGACGGCGAGATAGGCGTCTTCGGTGGTTTCGGTGTTCTTGGCGGTGATGAGTTGCATCACCTCGCCCTCGGCGATGATCGCCGCGGCATCCGACAGGATGCGCAAGGCGCCGAGCGAGCCCACATCCACCATCATCCTGAATGCTTGGCCGAGCAGATAATCGCCGACCAGCACGCTCGCCTCGTTGCCCCAAAGGAGCCGCGCAGCGGTCTTGCCCCGGCGCAGATTGCTCTCGTCCACCACGTCGTCATGCAGCAGCGTGGCGGTGTGCATGAACTCCACGCTCGCCGCCAGCCGGATATGCCCGTCGCCGCGATAACCGCACATCTTCGCCGCGGCAAGCGTCAGCATGGGGCGTAAGCGCTTGCCGCCGGAATCGATCAGATGCCGCGCCAATTCGGGAATCAGATCGACATTCGAGCGGGCTCGGTCGAGGATGATGCGGTTGACATGGCTCATGTCCTCCTCGACAAGCGCCACGAGCGGCGCGAGGCTCGCACCCGGTTCCCGCTTGCCGGAAAGTTTGACGACAACTCCCAAGGGTCAGATCTCCTTCAGTGCCGGAATGGCTCAAGTGTCGGGGATATTGTCGGGGCTGGGCGGCGAAGGTCAAGGTGAGACGGCCCATTGGGTGCGACAAAGGCACGGTGAGACGATGAAGGAACTCCTGCGCACGAACGATCCGGTGCTTCTGTCCTTTGTCAGCGCCCTGCTGGAGGGTGCCGACATCGCCTTCATCGTCCTCGATACGAATATGAGCGTGATGGAGGGTTCGATCGGGATCCTGCCCCGGCGCGTGTTGGTCGAGGAAGATCGCATGGATCAAGCGCGCAACCTGCTGACCGAGGCCGGCGTCGGCCATGACATCACCGACAAAGAAAAAAGCTAGCGCCCCGAAAGGGCTTGCGGGCACCACCACCGACGATTTCCTCGGCGGACAGCTGACAATTGTCCAGCCGCGGGCCGGTCACCGTGCCGGCAGCGACGCCGTGTTTCTGGCCGCCGCCGTGCCTGCTGCGGCCGGTGAGGGCGTGCTCGAGGCCGGCACCGGAGTCGGCGTCGCCGGACTCTGTCTTTTGGCCCGGCTGTCCGAGCTCGAGGTCACGGCGGTCGAGATCGACCCGGCGCTTTGCGCGCTCGCGCAAGCCAATGCCGAACAGAATGGCCTCGCCGATCGCTTCACCGCCATCGAGGCCGATGTCGCCGCGCCTGCCCAGGTCTTGCGGGCCGCCGGTCTCGTCCGCGAGAGCTACGACCATGTCATTGCCAATCCGCCCTTTTATGCCGAGGGCGCGGTTCGCGCGGCGCCCGAGCCGGCGCGCGCGGTTGCCCATGTCATGGGGTCCGGAGATCTCGCCAAATGGGTCCGCTTTCTCACCACCATGGCCGCTCCGAAGGGCCGGCTGACGCTGATCCACCGGGCCGAATGTCTGGGCGAGCTTCTCGGTTTGCTTCAGGGGCGTTTCGGCGATGTGGCAATCTTTCCGCTCTTTGCCAAAGCGGGCGAGCCGGCCTCCCGCATCCTCGTCCAAGGGCGCAAAGGCAGCCGCGCCGGGTCGAGACTCTTGCCGGGGCTCGTGTTGCATGAGGCCCAGCGGCGCCTACACGGCGGAAGCCGAAGCCGTGCTCCGGGGCGGGGCGGCGTTGTCGCTTGAGGGGGCCCAAAAGAAAAAGGGCCGCCGCTTCGGGGGGTGAAGCGGCAGCCCCATTTGCCCGAGCGTGAGGAGAGCTCTCGGGCCGGCAAGGTCGGCGAATTAGCAGACCTTGACGTCACGCCAGACCCACTTGAAGTGCGGGTTTCCGTAGCGGTCCCAGACCTTGATGCGGATCTTCTTGGTCTCGTAGTGGCAGGACGGGTACCAGGAGTAGTTCAGCCAGATATGGCCGTTGTTCCACTTGTTGTGGGACCCGTGATGGCCGCCGCCACCGCCGTGGTGACCACCACCGCCGCCGCCGCCGCCATGGTGACCACCACCGCCGCCGCCGCCACCACCACCGCCATGACCTGCATATGCAGTTGGGGCGCCGAGCGCGACGAAGGAAAGGGCGGCAGCAGCAAGAATGGTTGTCTTCAGCATCGGTATAACCTCCAACTTGGCGCGTAAGCGCATGTTTGGTTCAGAAGCGGCGAGGTGCTGTCCCTCGCTCATGGTGCCGTTCTAGGCGTGCCGGCCTGAACCGAAGCTGAGGCGCCCATTCATCGGGCATTCACTGAAATAGCCGCGCCAAAAAGGCCTGCGCGCAACAGAAAAAGGCCGCTCCCCGAAGGAAGCGGCCCTATGAATTCGTCGCTGTGGCGTTCGCTTTTTCGCTTAGTACCAGCCGTCCCAGTAGCGATTCCGCCAATAGGGATAGTAGGCGTAAGGGTAATTGTAAGGCCGGTTGTACCGGTAGGTCCGGCGCGGCGCGTAATAGCCGTCACGTGGCCCGACATAGACAGAGGCGCCCGGTGCGTAGCCGTTCCTCAAAGCCTTGCGGCGCCAACCCGCCTCGGCGGATTGCGGCGCCAGCGACACCAGCGTGAACGCAAGCACGCCCACCGCCGCCGCCATGATCGCAAACTTTCTCATTTTCACATTCTCCTCGTGGAGCCGGCGCGGCAATCGGGCGCGCGGCTCGGGGTGGCTGACGGCCACCATCGATACGAAGTATAACAAGCTATTCGGACAGGCAGATGTCCGCCGCGTGTCTGCCTTAACTAAAGGCTTCAACGCTGCCCCCGTCTGGCCTTTATTGGGACAGATCAAAGGGTGCAACTTCGAATTGGTCCTGTGAGAAAGATACGGTGAACAATATGAGCAGCGCTAGCGAGGGCGGTGTCCTTGAGGTGATGAAATCCTATCTTCCGGAGTCTTGGACCAAGTCCGGACCGCTCGTTCCCGTGCTGCGCTTCACCGGGCCCATCGGCATGACCATGCCGCTCAAGCCCGGCCTGTCGCTGTCGACGGCGGCCGGGGCGATCGAGAAGGCCTTCTCCATGAAGGGCGCCAAGGCGGTGGCCATCCAGATCAACTCGCCCGGTGGCTCGGCGGTGCAGTCGACGCTGATCTACAAGCGCATCAGGGCGCTCGCCGAGGAGAAGGACCTCAAGGTCTATGTCTTCGCCGAGGATGTCGCGGCCTCCGGCGGCTACATGCTGGCCTGCGCCGGCGATGAGATCTACGCCGACGAGAGCTCGATCGTCGGCTCGATCGGCGTAATCAGTGCCTCGTTTGGCTTCCCGGGCCTCCTGGAGAAGATCGGGGTGGAGCGGCGCGTCTATACCGCCGGCGCCAACAAGGACACTCTCGATCCGTTTCTCCCAGAGAAGCCGGCCGACGTGGAGCGCGTCAAGGCGATCCAGCTGGACGTGCATCGGGCCTTTATCGATCTGGTCAAGTCCCGGCGCGGCGCCAAGATCAGCAAGTCCGACGACGAGCTGTTCACCGGCGAGTTCTGGTCGGGCAAGACCGCGCTCGAATACGGTCTCATCGACGGGTTGTCGGATCTGCGCTCCAAGATGCGCGAAGTCTTCGGTGACGACGTGCGTTTCAAGCTGGTGACGCCCTCCACCTCCTGGTTCCGCCGCAAGCGGGGCGTGTTCACGGAGAGCGGCTTGCTCGACTACGGCTTTTCGCCGGGGGACTCGCCGCCGACGCCATCTCGGCGATCGAGGCTCGGGCGCTTTGGTCGCGTTTCGGGTTTTAAGCCATGCCGCAGGTCCTTCTCCTCATGGTCGCCGGCGCCGGGCTCTGGCTCGCCCGGCGCTTTCTGCACAAGGAGCAGAGCCGCGTCGCCGATGACCTTCGCGCGGCCGAAAAGGCAATGGAGCGCCGCGAGCTCGACAGCGCCGTGCCGCTCGAGCAGGACCCTGCCACCGGGGTCTACCGGCCGAAGCAGATGCATTGAGGGGCGCCATCCATTAACGCTACAGCCATTGTTATCTTCCATGCCTGTCATGGCCGGGCTTGTCCCGGCCATCCACGTCTTCGGCGCTTGATGGAAATTCGTGGATGCCTGGCACAAGACCGGGCATGACGGTTCAATTTGGTGGGGAATTGCATTAGCGTCCGGCGACCCCCGCCAAGGTTTTTCGGAACGCCTCAATTTCGATGTCCAAACCCAGCAAGCAACATGACGCGCCGTCCTTCCAGGACCTTATCCTCAGGCTTGAGCGCTTCTGGGCCGACCACGGCTGCGTCATCCTCCAGCCTTACGACATGGAGATGGGGGCGGGGACGTTTCACCCGGCCACCACCTTGCGCTCATTGGGTCCGAAGCATTGGCGCGCGGCCTACGTGCAGCCCTCGCGGCGGCCTAAGGACGGCCGCTACGGCGAGAACCCCAACCGGCTGCAGCATTATTATCAGTTTCAGGTGATCCTGAAGCCGTCGCCTCCCGATATTCAGGACCTCTATCTGGAGAGCCTCTACGCCATCGGCATCGATCCCATGAACCACGACATTCGCTTCGTCGAGGACGATTGGGAAAGCCCGACGCTCGGCGCCTGGGGCCTCGGCTGGGAAGTGTGGTGCGACGGCATGGAAGTCTCGCAGTTCACCTATTTCCAGCAGGTCGGCGGCTTCGACTGCGATCCCGTCTCCGGCGAGCTGACCTATGGGCTCGAGCGCCTGGCCATGTATGTGCAGGGCGTCGACAATGTTTTCGATCTCAACTTCAACGGCGGTGCCGGTGACGACAAGGTCACCTATGGCGACGTGTTCCTGCAAAGCGAGCAGGAATATTCCCGCTTCAATTTCGAGCACGCCGACACCGCCAAGTTGCTCGAGGATTTCCGTGACGCCGAGGCCGAGTGCAAATCGCTGCTGGCCAAGGGCGAGAAGGGCGATCGCCACTTCATGGTGCTCCCCGCTTACGACCAAGCCATCAAGGCCTCTCATATCTTCAATCTGCTCGATGCCCGCGGCGTGATCTCCGTGACCGAGCGCCAGGCCTATATCTTGCGCGTGCGCGATCTCACCAAGGCGTGCTGCGCCGCATGGCTCAAGACCGCAGCGGGCGGCGCTGTCCATGTCTGAGCTTCTTCTTGAACTATTCTCCGAGGAGATTCCGGCGCGGATGCAAAACCGCGCGCGCGCGGATCTTGCGCGCCTGCTCGGCGACAAGTTGAAAGCCGCCGGGCTCGAATTCGGCGCGATCAAGACCTTCGCCACGCCGCGGCGCTTGACGGCCGTGATCGACGGCCTGCCCAAGCGCTCTCCCGATGTGAGCGAGGAGCGCAAAGGTCCGCGCGTCGATGCGCCCGAGCAAGCGGTCAACGGTTTTTTGAAAGCAGCGGGGCTCTCATCCGTCGATCAGGCGCAAGTCCGCGAGGATAAGAAGGGCAGCTATTACGTCGCGCTGCTTGAGAAGCCCGGACGACCGACGGCGGACGTCGTCGCCGAGATCGTGCCGGACATCATGCGCAACTTCCCCTGGCCGAAATCCATGCGCTGGGGCTCCGGCAAGCTCCGCTGGGTGCGGCCGCTCCAGTCCATTCTCTGCCTGCTCGACGGTAAGGTCGTGGAGTTCGACATCGACGGCATCAAGAGCGGCAAGGAAACGCGCGGCCATCGCTTCATGGCGCCCAAGGCTTTCGCCGTGAAAAACTTCAAGGACTATGCGGAGAAGCTGCGCGGGGCATTCGTCGTTCTCGACGGCGAGGAGCGTACCGCGCTAATCTCAAAGCACGCCCACAAGCTTGCCGACAAGCAAGGTCTCGCGCTCGTCGAGGACGAGGCGCTGCTCGCCGAGAATGCCGGGCTCACCGAATGGCCGGTCGTGCTCATGGGTGAATTCGACAAGGATTTCTTGAGCGTGCCGCCGGAGGTGTTGGCCACCTCGATGAAGGCGCATCAGAAATGTTTCTCGCTGACGAAGGGCGACGCGCTGGCCAACCGCTTCATTCTGGTCGCCAATCTCAAGGCCGAGGACGGCGGCAAGAAAATCACCGAAGGCAATGAGCGGGTGATCCGCGCGCGGCTCGCCGACGCCAAGTTCTTCTATGACCAGGACCGCAAGGTCTCGCTCGAAGACCGTGTGGTGACGCTCAAGGACATTACCTTTCACGAGAAGCTCGGCAGCCAATATGCGCGCGTGCAGCGCATCTTTCGCTTGGCCCGCGAACTTGCGCCCCTTGTAGGCGCCGATCCGGACGATGCCGAGCGTGCCGCCATCATCGCCAAGGCCGATCTCGTCACCGACATGGTCGGCGAGTTTCCCGAGCTGCAAGGCGTGATGGGCCGCTATTACGCGCTCGACCAAGAGGAGCGCCCGGTGGTCGCCGACGCCATCGCCGCTCATTACAAGCCGCAAGGGCCTACGGATGAGGTGCCGCGCAATCCGGTTGCCATCGCCGTGGCGCTCGCCGACAAGCTCGACACGCTGGTGGGCTTCTGGGCTATCGACGAAAAGCCGACCGGCTCAAAAGATCCTTATGCGCTGCGACGCGCCGCGCTCGGCGTCATCCGTATCGTGTTGGAGAATGGGGTGCGGCTGCATTTGCTGCAGCAGATTGGCAAACAATTGCCCGGCGACAAGAAACAGAAGGATGAGGTCGCGCGGAGCCTCCTCGACTTCTTCGCCGACCGCCTCAAAGTCTATCTCCGCGATCAGGGCGCGCGGCACGATCTGGTGGACGCCGTGTTCGCGCTCGGCGGCGACGATCTCCTGATGATCGTGGCCCGCGTCGACGCGCTCGGCCGCTTTCTCGACACCGAGGACGGCGCCAATCTTCTGGCCGGCACCAAGCGCGCCGAGAACATTTTGCGCATCGAGGAGAAGAAGGACGGTCGCGCCTTCGATCAGGCACCCGCCGCTGCACTGCTGGAGCAGCCCGAGGAGAAGGCGCTGGCCAAAGCCGTGGATGAGGTCGAGAAGGCGGCGGCCTCTGCCGTGGCCAACGAAGACTTCGAGGCGGCCATGACGGCCATGGCGCTGCTGCGCGCGCCGGTCGACGCTTTCTTCGATCGCGTCACGGTCAACGCCGACGACCCGAAGCTGCGCGAGAACCGCTTGCGTCTCTTGAACCGCATCCGCGCGACCACGCAGACCGTCGCCGATTTCTCCAAGATCGCAGGGTAGTTCCGGCCATGTCACCGCATATCAGCCTGATCACCCTCGGCGTCGCCGATATCGCTCGAGCGACGGCGTTCTACGAGCGGCTCGGCTTCGTCAAGTCGAGCGCGAGCCAGGAGGCGGTGACGTTCTTCAAGGCAGGCCCGGTCGTGCTCGGTCTGTTCGGCCGGGACGCGCTCCATGAGGATGCGCAAAGCGGCGACCTTTGGACCGGCAATGGCGGCATGGCCGTAGCCATGAACTACGCGAGCGAGGCCGAGGTCGACGCCATGATGGCCAAAGCCGAAGCATCTGGCGCGCGCATCTTGAAACCGGCGGTCAAGGTGTTCTGGGGCGGCTATAGCGGTTACTTCGCCGACGCCGACGATCATGTTTGGGAGGTGGCCCACAATCCGTTTTGGCCGCTCCACGAGAATGGCGGTATTGATCTGCCCGAATGAACGAGCCGGCCCATATCTTCGTCTACGGCACGCTGCGCTCCGAGAGCGACCACCCCATGGCGCGGCGCTTGTTGTCGCAGGCGCGGCTCGTGGGCAAGGGCAGCGCCCCCGGGCGTCTCTACGATCTCGGCTGGTACCCTGCCGCCATGTTCGATGCCGGAGAGAAGCGACGGGTCATAGGCGACGTGTTTGCATTGAAGTCCGGCGGCCGCCTCCTGGCCGAGCTCGATGCCTATGAGTCCGGCGATCGCTTCTATTCCCGGATGCATCTGGAGGTGAGCCTCGCCGGTGGCGGTGCTGTCATCGCATGGGCTTACGGCGTCGCCGAGGCGCCGCCGGCCCGGCTTATTCAAAGCGGCGACTTCATCGCTCATCGGACCATGAAGATGGCCCGGCCCGTTCGTCCTTAAGCCTTCCCCTTGCCCCCGTTTGTGTGAAGCCCGCCGGAAGGTTACAAGGGCGAAATGGCGGGAGAACCATGGAACGAGCAATGACCGAGGCCGGACAGCCCGAGGGAGCACCGTTGAAATGGGTGTTCACCTTCGGTGACGGGCGTGCTGACGGCTCTGCCGAGGACAAGGATCTCCTCGGCGGCAAGGGCGCGTATCTGGCGGAGATGTCGCGCATCGGCCTGCCCGTGCCGCCCGGCTTCACCATCTCGGCCGATGTCTGCGCGGCCTATTACGAGCTTGGCCACAAACTTCCCGATGAGCTGAAGCCCATGGTGGACGCCGCCCTCGACGCGGTGGGTCAAATCACCGGCGCGCGCTTCGGCGACGTGGACGATCCGCTGCTGGTGTCGGTCCGATCCGGCAGCCGCGCCTCCATGCCGGGCATGATGGACACCGTGCTTAATCTCGGGCTCAACGATCAGACCGTGGAGGGCCTGGCGCGGCGCACATCCGATCGCCGCTTCGCCTATGACACCTATCGCCGCTTCATCCAGATGTATGCCGACGTGGTGCTTGGCATCGACCACGGCCTGTTCGAGGAGATCCTGGAGAACTACAAGAATCTCAAGGGCTTCGAGCTCGATCCCGAGCTCGCCGCCGACGACTGGGCTGAGATCGTCACCCGCTACAAGGCGGTGGTCGAGCGGGAGCTTGAACGGCCCTTCCCGCAGGACCTGCGCGAGCAGCTTTGGGGCGCTATCGCCGCGGTGTTCGGCTCTTGGCAGAACGCGCGGGCCATCGCCTATCGGCGGCTTCACGACATCCCCGACGATTGGGGCACCGCGGTCACGATCCAGGCCATGGTGTTCGGCAACCGTGGCGACAACAGCGCAACCGGCGTCGTCTTCACCCGCAATCCCTCCACCGGCGTCAAAGAGCTCTATGGCGAGTTCCTGCTCAACGCCCAAGGCGAGGACGTGGTGGCGGGCTTGCGCACCCCCCAACCCTTGACCGAGGCGGATAGCGGCGCGTCGGGCAATGGCAAGAAGTCCTTCGAGGTCCTGCTGCCCGAGGCCTTCGCCGAGCTCAAGCGGTCATGCGAGGTGCTGGAGAAGCGCTTCCGCGACATCCAGGACATCGAGTTCACCGTGCAGGAGGGCAAGCTTTTCATGCTGCAGACCCGCTCGGGCAAACGCTCGACGCAGGCCGCGCTGAAGATCGCCGTCGATATGGCGAAGGAGGGGCTGATCAGCCGCGAGGAGGCGGTGCTGAGCCTCAATGCCAATCAACTCGATCAGCTTCTGCATCCGACCCTGGACCCCAAGGCAGAGATGACGGTACTCGCCAAAGGCCTGCCTGCCTCGCCGGGCGCTGCCTCGGGCGAGCTCGTGTTCGACGCCGACGAGGCGGTGCATCTGAAAGCCCAAGGCCACACGGTGATCTTGGCGCGCGTCGAGACTTCGCCGGAGGACGTGCAAGGCATGCACGCCGCCGTCGGGATTCTCACCACGCGCGGCGGTATGACCAGCCACGCCGCCGTGGTCGCCCGCGGCATGGGCCGGCCATGCGTGGTGGGCGCCGCCGCCGTGCATATCGATCTTGAGCGCGAGACTTTGGAGGCCGCGGGCGTGCTGCTCCACAAAGGCGACATCGTCACCATCGACGGCTCGACCGGCAAGATCATCAAGGGCCGCGTGACCATGCGCGAGCCCGACCTGTCGCCTGACTTCACCACGCTGATGGGATGGGCCGACGGCTTCCGCCGCTTGCGGATCCGCGCCAACGCCGACACGCCCGACGATGCCCGCCAGGCGCGCGCGTTCGGCGCCGAGGGCATCGGGCTTTGCCGCACCGAGCACATGTTCTTCGAGGAGAGCCGCATTCTCGCCATGCGCGAGATGATCCTCGCCGAGAATTCCGAAGGCCGTCGCAAGGCGCTGGCGAAGCTCCTGCCGTCGCAGCGCCAGGATTTCATTGAGCTGTTCGAGATCATGGCGGGTCTGCCGGTGACCATCCGCCTACTCGATCCGCCGTTGCACGAGTTCCTGCCCCACGGCGAGGACGCCATTGCCGCCGTTGCCGAGGCCATGGGCGTAAGCCTGACGCGGCTGAAGCGGCGCATCGCCGTCCTCAGCGAGTTCAACCCGATGCTCGGCCAGCGCGGCGCCCGGCTGCTCGTCAGCTATCCCGAGATCGTCGAGATGCAGGCCCGCGCTATCTTCGAGGCAGCCATCGAGACGGGCAAAGCGCTGCATGACCGGGTGACGCCCGAAATCATGGTGCCGTTGGTCGCGGTCAAGGCCGAGCTCGATCTCGTCAAGGAGCGGATCGCCGCCACCGCGCGCGCCGTCGAGAAGGAGCGCGAGACGAGCGTCGCCTTCCAGGTCGGCACCATGGTGGAACTGCCGCGCGCCTGCCTGATGGCCGGTGAGATCGGCCGCAGCGCCGAATTCTTCTCCTTCGGCACCAATGACCTGACCCAGACGACCTTTGGCCTCAGCCGCGACGACGCCGGGCGCTTCTTGAGCGAGTATGCCGACAAGGGGATCATCCAGCACGATCCCTTCGTGACGCTGGATGAGGCGGTGGGGGAACTCATGGAGATCGCGGTGGAGCGTGGCCGCGCCACGCACCCTGACCTCAAGATCGGGCTTTGCGGCGAGCATGGCGGCGATCCGGATACGATTAATTTCTGCGAGAAAATCGCCTTGAGCTACGTCTCCTGCTCGCCCTACCGCGTGCCTGTGGCGCGCCTTGCCGCGGCGCAAGCGACACTCAAAAACGCAGCGCTAACGGATAATTAGCCCTTACCAGCCGAAATAGGCGACCGTTGCCGATAACCACAATTTGCCCTAAATTCTGGGGCAACGTTAACGGCAATAGACGGGACTCCGGGCGCGTACCGGGTGGGGGACTTCCAAGCTAAGACGTTGATTTCCCGCCAATTTGCCTGGTTTATAAGGGGACGCCTTGCCTTCGCCGCCTTGTGCTGCGCGCCGGTAAGGTAAATGTGGGGGACGTTCGGCGGTGCCGGCGGGCTTCCCACGGGTTTTGGGGACCTGGAGGGATAATGGGCCGACGCTCGTCTCGTCGGATGTGGCACGCAGTAGCTGTGTTCGTGTCGCTTCCCCTCATTGGCTTGGGATATGTTGTTGCCTTTTCGGGCAATCCCCTTGCCACCGAGGTCGAGCTTTTTGTGTCGAACCCTGGCGCCGTGACCACGGCGGCCCGGATCGCTGACGCATCCGCGACACCCAGCCAGATCCCGCGTCAAGCCGAAGAACTCTTCGTCAGTGGACGTAAGGGGCCTCGCGCCGACAATTACGTCACCACGCAGGCTGCAGCCGAGGCCGGCAAGCAGCTTGTGACCGCAAGTCTCGCCGGGGGTCCCAGCCTGGCCCACGCCGTCTCTGCCGTGAGCCGTGATGCCAAGAGCGACCGGCTGAGAGCCACTACCGAGGTAGCGCTCCAGGTTCCGCCCGCGGGCCGCTCCGAGAATTCCCTTTTCATGAACGCGAGCTATTCCTCGCCGTTCAATGCTGACTTCCAAGTGGACGCATTCCGTCCGACGCCCGACGAGATCGCCTACCAGGCGAGCTCCGAGGCGCTCGACTTCCGCTACAAGGGCGAGACCCAAGCCGAATTCGAGGACCGCGAGCGCCGCTGTCTATCCACTGCCATCTATTTCGAAGCGCGGGGCGAGCCGAAACGCGGCCAGATCGCCGTGGGTCAGGTGATCCTCAACCGCGTGCGCAGCCCGCTCTTCCCGGAAACCATTTGTGGCGTCGTCTACCAGGGCCAGATGCATAAGGGCTGTCAGTTCTCATTCGCCTGTGACGGACATACCGACAATCCGCGCAACAACGAGCAATGGGCACTCGCCCAGGACCTCGCCAAGGAGATCATGTCCGGCGATCAATGGCTTCCCGAGGTCGGATATTCGACCTTCTATCATGCGAACTACGTGAACCCGCGCTGGGCCCGCCAGATGAACAAGATCGACAAGATCGGCAGGCACATCTTCTATAAGAAGCGCAACGAGAAGCCTTATGTGGTCGAGGCTTCGACCGATGCGGCCGACAGCACCACCGACGACTCTGACGATTCAGGCTACTTGCTGACCCCGACGCTTTCGCTCGCATCCGCGGTGAGCGCCGTCACCGGATCCGTGAGCGCCGTGACCGATTCAGTGACCGGATCGGTCGGCGCCGTCGCCGGCTCTAGCACCCCGCCGCCCACTCCAGTGATGAGTCTAGGTTACGCGGGGAGTGAGTAAGCGCCCCGACCGAGATCAGGTCTACCCCGGTCGCCGCGATTCCCGCCACCGTCTCTAGATTGACGCCGCCCGACGCCTCGGTCAGCACCTTGCCCTTCGCCAGCCCGACCGCCTTCTCGAGCGTCTCCACGTCCATATTGTCGAGCAGCACGGCATCGATCGGGAAGCTCAACGCCTCCTCGAGCTGCTGAAGCGTATCCACCTCGACCTCGATCTTGACCACGTGGCCGGCACGCGGGCGCAGGCGCTCGAGCGCCGCCCCAAGTCCGCCTGCGGCGGCGATATGGTTGTCCTTTACCAGCACCGCGTCATAGAGGCCGAAGCGGTGATTGACCCCGCCGCCGCAACGCACCGCGTATTTCTCGAGGGCACGCAAGCCCGGCGTCGTCTTGCGCGTGCAGGCGATGCGCGCCCCCGTGCCCTCTACCTTTGCGACATAGGCGGATGTCAGCGTAGCGATACCGCTCAGTCGGCCGAGGAAGTTGAGCGCGGTGCGCTCGCCCGTGAGCAGCGCCCGCGTGCGCGCCTCGATGCTGGCAATGGTGTCTCCGGCCGCGACCTTGCCGCCGTCGTCCACCATCCGCGTGACCACGGCTTTGGGATCGAGCATCTTGAACGCGGCCTCGACGAGATCGAGACCCGCGACCACGCCCGCCTGCCGCGCCACGATCGCCGCTTCGCCTTGCGCATCCGCCTGGATGATCGGATCGGTGGTGATGTCGCCGGCCAGTCCAAGATCCTCCGCCAGCGCGGCGCGGACCACCTGGTCCACAAGCAGTGCGGGAAGCTCGAGCCGGGGCGTGGCTTTCGTCACTGCGCGACCACGCGCAAGCGTGGTGGACTGGAGACGCCGGCCGCCTTCCGGGCGACGGATTCCGCCTGCGAAAGGGTGAGGAAGCTCCGCTTCGCCTGGGCGTCGTCCGCTGCCGGATAATCGCTGCGGAATTGCGCGCCGCGGCTCTCCGTTCGCATCAGCGCGGCGGTCGTAATCAGCTTCGCTGTGGTGAGCATATTGGCAAGCTGGCGATCGCCCCCCACTTCGTGCTCGAGCGCGACGATGGTGGTGAGCGCATTGGTTAGCGACTGGGCGTCACGCACCACGCCGGCCTCGGCCGCCATGGTGCGGCGGAGCGTCTGCTCGGCCTCTGTGTTGTGAACGTGCGCGGCGTTGTGTGGCGCTTGCATCGCGATCTTCCGGGAAGGCACCGGGGGCAGGGTGGTCGCAATATCGTTGGCGACGCGCGCCCCGAACACGACCGCCTCCAGCAGCGAGTTGGACGCCAGCCGGTTGGCGCCGTGCGCGCCGGTCGAGGCCACCTCGCCGCACGCCCATAGCCCATCGACCGTGCTGCGGCCCTGCGCGTCGGTGAGGATGCCGCCCATGTGGTAATGGGCCGCCGGCGCTACCGGGATCGGCTCGACCGTGGGATCGATGCCGGCCGACCGGCACGTCTCCACCACCGCGGGGAAATGATCGGCGAGTGCCGGCCCCAAGGGGCGGCAATCGAGGAAGGCGCCACGGCCGGCGACCACCTCGCGGTGAACGGCGCGGGCGACCACGTCCCGGGGACCGAGCTCGGCATCTTCATGCACCGCGCGCATGAACCGCTCACCCTTTCCGTTGATCAGGAGCGCACCGTCGCCGCGCAGCGCCTCGGTGGCGAGCGGCGCGGGATCGCGGCCGATATCGATAGCTGTGGGATGAAACTGCACGAACTCCGCATCGGCGATCACGGCGCCGGCGCGAGCGGCAATGGCGACGCCTTCGCCGCGGGCTTCATGCGGGTTGGTGGTGATGGCGTAGACCTGACCGGCGCCGCCGGTCGCCAGCACCACGGCGCGGGCTGGCAGCACGAGCCCCGGCCGTCCGGATCCATTATCGGTGGGTGCGAGCGCAATGCCCTGCACCCGGCCGTGGCGCACGATCAGATCGCGGGCGGTGTAGCCTTCCAGCACAGTGATGGACGGCGTGGCGCGCGCGGCCGCCGTGATGGCGCCCATGATGGCGCGGCCAGCGGTGTCGCCTTTGACGTGGAGAATGCGGCGGCTGCGATGCGCTGCCTCGTGGCTCAAGCTCAGCCGGCCTTCGAGGTCTTTGTCGAAGGGCACGCCGTAGCGCAAAAGGTCCTCGATGCGCCCGCGTGCCTCTTGCGCCATGAACAAGGCGACCGCCTCATCGACGATGCCGGCACCGGCACGGATCGTGTCGGCGGCGTGATCCGCGGGCGTGTCACCTTCGGCCAGCGCCGCGGCGATGCCGGCTTGCGCCCACAGGCTGGAGGCGCCTTCGCCCAAGGGGGCGGGCGAGATTACGGTCACGGGGAGCGGGGCGAGTTTCAGCGCGGTGAACAGGCCGGCCAAGCCCGCGCCCACTACAACGATGCCATTGCCTGCGCTCAGCGCGTGCGTTGACGGTTTGTCGAAGCTGATCACGTGTGCCTCGCGCCCAAAGGGCACGCCCTCATTAGTGATTGAGATTGATCATGCGCTCGACCGCCATACGGGCACGGTCGGCGACTGCCGGATCAATGGTCACCTCGTTCTGCATGAAGACGAGGCTATCCAGGATCTTAGGCAGAGTGATGCGCTTCATGTGCGGACAGAGATTGCACGGCCGCACGAACTCGGTGTTCGGCGCATCGACCGCGACGTTGTCGCTCATCGAGCACTCGGTCACGAGCAGCACCTTGGATGGCTGGTTGTCCTCCACCCATTTGATCATGCCTGAGGTCGACCCGGTGAAATCGGCCTCGTCGATCACGCCCGGAGGACACTCCGGATGGGCGATGATCTTCACGCCCGGATCGGCCTCGCGATACGCGCGCAGCTCATCCGCCGTGAAGCGCTCATGCACCTCGCAATGGCCTTTCCAGGTGATGATCTCCACATCGGTCTGGGTCTGCACCCATTTGCCGAGGAACTCGTCGGGGATCATGATCACCCGTTTGGCGCCCAGCGATTCCACCACGCGCACCGCATTCGACGAGGTGCAGCAGATATCGGACTCAGCCTTCACGTCGGCCGAGGTGTTCACGTAGGTCACCACCGGCACGCCGGGATAGGCTTCGCGCAACGCCCGCACGTCGGCGCCGGTGATCGACGCCGCCAGCGAGCAGCCCGCGCGCATGTCGGGGATCAGGACCGTCTTGTCGGGATTTAGCAGCTTCGAGGTCTCGGCCATGAAATGCACGCCGCACTGCACGATCACCTCGGCGTCGGCCTTGGAGGCCTCGCGGGCAAGCTGAAGCGAGTCGCCGATGACGTCGGCGACGCAATGGAAGATCTCGGGCGTCATATAGTTATGCGCTAGCACCACCGCGTTCCGCGACCGCTTCAGATCGTTGATGGCCTTGATATAGGGGGCAAAACCCGGCCATTCGATCGGCGGAATCACACGCTTGACGCGCTCATAAAGATGCGCGGTCTCAGCCGCCACCTCTGGCGTGTAGGCGAGATCGGGCAGAAGCGCGGGCGGCAAAACGGCCTGCGCCTTCGCTTCCCACTCTGGGGTGCCGGTCTGAACTGTCGCCATGGGGCCAAGGCCTCCTGTAGATATAATGCTCATAATGAGTATATATGGGGTGTAAAAAGGTCCGGCGCAAGGCCGGCCAGTCCCTATCCTCAAATGGAGTATAGGCCATCAAGGCCCGGCTTCAAGGGGGTCCGGCATCAGGGAATTCCCGCGCGGCGAGAGGGGAAGCGGATGAGATGCCCTAAAATCTTCGCCTTATGGTTAACGTATAGGCAATTCTATGTGGCCGTGGGCGGTTCTTGCGACTAACCTATCTCCACGAGCGGGGTAAGTAGGATGCGTGGACGGTCACTAGTCGCGATCCTTGGTGCGGCAGGCGTGTTTGTGTTTGTCGCGGCGCTGGCCGTGTGGCTTGCCGCCGGGAACGAGCCCCAAACCGCCACCACCATCGTCGACATTCCGGACAACCCGGCCGCGCTGGCCGCGACCGAGGCGCAAGAGGCCGAGGTCATCGCCAGCCTGCCCAACGCGCCCGACGAGGCCGCCGGCGAAGAAGAGGCGATGGCGCCGGCGCCGGATGTTCCCCAAGAGCTCTTCATCGCTGACACCATCCGGGTCAGGCTAGAGGACCCCGCGCTGCGCAAGGGCGCCCATGCGGACGATCTCGCGGCGGTCGAGGCGTTCTATGCCAACCATAGCGGTCCGGCTCTCTGGGTGACGAGCGCCGGGCTCAACCCCAAAGCTCAAGCCATCGTCGGCGCGTTGGCCAAAGCCGACGATTGGGGTCTCGATGCCCGCGTCTTTTCGGTGCCGCCGGCAGACTACCAGCCGAGCGTGGCTGAGGACCAGGCCGCCGCCGAGATCGCGGTCAGCCTCGCCGTTCTGAAATATGCCCGCCAAGCGCGCGGCGGCCGCGCGAATCCTTCGGCCCTGAGCGAGCTGATCGACCAGACCGCGCCGCTTCGCGATCCGGCGACCGTGCTCACCGAGATCGCCGCGAGCGACACGCCCGACACCTATCTCACCGGACTCCAACCCAAGCATCAGCAATTCGAGTATCTGCGCCAGGCGCTGCTCAAAGCGCGCGCGGACGGCGAAGCCGATCCCAAGCAGATCAGGAAGATCCTGATCAACATGGAGCGCTGGCGGTGGATGCCGGAGGACCTCGGGTCCTTCTATGTCTGGCTCAACACGCCCGAGTTCATGATGTACGTGGTCAAGGACGGCAAGGCCATCCACTCCGAAAAGATCGTCGTCGGCCAGCTGGTCTACGCCACGCCGGTGTTCTCCGCCGACATGAAAACCATCGTGTTCAATCCCGAATGGACGGTGCCACCCACGATCGTACGGGAAAATCTGTTGCCCAAGTTGCGCGGCGGTGGCGGCGGTTGGTTCAGCAGCAACACGGCCATCCTCAAGCAGCACGGGCTCAAGGTGCGCTACAAGGGTAAGGAAGTGGATCCCAGCAAGATCGACTGGAAGACCGTGAACATGGGGGCGATTGCCTTCACCCAGGCGCCGGGGCCGACCAATGTGCTGGGCAAGGTGAAATTCATCTACCCCAACAAGCACATCGTCTACATGCATGACACCATCAAGCGCGACCTGTTGAAAAAGACCGTGCGCGCCGAGGGCCATAATTGTCCGCGCGTCGACAACCCCGGCACGGTGGCCGCCGTCCTGCTCGCCGAGGATAAAGGCTGGCCCAAGGCCAAGGTCGATCAGCTAATGGACAAAGGCTATGACGCGTCCGTCAGCCTCGACCATCACATCCCGGTGCACACGACCTACTTCACCGCCGTGGCCGACGCGGACGGTAAGGTGAAGACCTACGCCGATATCTACAAGCTTGACCCCGTGGTCGCGAAGGCCGTCATCGGCAACGCCGACACCGCGCCGGCGGTTGCCCAGACCGCGCCGGTCCCGCCGCGCAAGCCGACGACCGAAAGCCTCGCGGCGTCCACGCCCTGACCCGGCCCATTCGCGCCTTCCTGCTCACGCCTCATGAATCGTTGGTGCCAAACAGCGCCGATTTGGCTAGGCTTGAGACCGCCGCAGAGCAAGGGGCGTCCATGCAGTCGCAATTCACTGTCGGCATCAATATGGAGGGCAGGGGCGACCGGATCGTGGTCCGGGCCGAGGATGCCCTGATCGCGGCGCTCAAAGTCAAGGCCGAGCGGCCCGAGGCGACGATCACCTATGTGCGCCGGCTCAATCGCCGAGGCGATCAACGCCATCCACCCCACCAGCTTGTCGACCGCTAGCGCGCCTCAAGCGGTCTCGTCGTCTTCCTCTGCCGGTGGCATCGGCGCGCCGCTGCGTGCACGCATCAACACATAGATGACGAAGCAACCGAGTAAAAGCGCTCCCGCGATCGCCGGCGCGCGCCAGTCGCCGGTCGAGATGCGCACGACGATGAGGCCGACACAGACGATCGAGCCGAGCGCCGGCACGAAGAGGGGCACCTCGAACCGGCCCTTCTTCTCGCCCTTGCGCTGTTTCAAGACGAACAGCGATCCATTTACCACCGTGAATACGGCGAGCAGCAGCAGCACGGTCGCCGACGCAAGCTCGGCGATGGTTCCGGTGAGGGCGAGCGGCGCGAGAATGAGGAACAGCACGATGATCGCGATATGCGGGGTCCGTCTCTCGTCATGGACCTTGCCGAAGAAAGCCGGCAGCATCCCTTGGCGGCCCATGCCGTAGAGCAGGCGAGAGGATGTGACGTAGTTCACGAGACCGGTATTGGCGACGGCGAACAGCGTGATCGCGGTAAACAGGACGGGCGGGATCATGGGCGCCGCCCGCGCCATCACCTCGGTGATAGGGCCGGGAGCAACGGCAAGTTCCTGCCAGGAGACGACCGACACCGCCGTGATCGCCACGCCCATGTAGAGGAGAGCGGCCGCGGCCATGGCGAGGATCAGCCCCAACGGAATCGTGCGCTGCGGATCGCGGACTTCCTCGGCGACGTTGTACATGTCCTCGAAGCCGATAAAGGCAAAGAAGGCGAGCACGGCGCCTTGCACCACGATCAGCCAAGTATGCCCGTCGACGGGACCGTCCGGCGTTTCGAGATAGTCGACCGAGCCCCAATAGGAGAAGCCCACCGCGATCACGAGAATGAGACCGCCCGCCTCGACCAGCGTGCAAACCACATTGACCCACATCGACTCCCGGATGCCGCGGAACACGATGCCGGTCGTGACCAGGAGAAAGCCGAGCGCCAGCCAAGCGATGGGAATGCCTTCGATACCGAGGAGTTCGACGAGGTTCGCCGCGAACACGCGACTCTGCGTAGCGATGGAGGTGAGGCCCGAGCACACCAGCGCCAGGCCGACCATGAAGCTCAGAAGCGGGAAACCGTAGGCGCGCTGGGTCACATAGGCGGCGCCGGCGGCCCGTGGGTAGCGCGAGCCGAGCGAGGCATAGGACAGGGCGGTGAGCAGGGCGGCCACGAGGGCGACGATAAAGGCGAGCCACACGGCGTTGCCGACCTGTCCGGCCGCCTTGCCGATCAAGCCGTAAATGCCGGCGCCGAGCATGCTGCCGAGCCCGTAAAGGGCCATCTGCGTCGGACCGATCGAGCGCTGAAGCGTCGGTTCGCCTGCCGATTCCGGCTTGGCGACTGTTTTGATTTTGTTAGTCATATCACCCCGTTGTCCGGTCCGAGCCACGCCCTCTAACACGGCAAGGCGTTTCATGCCTTGTAAAAGCCACGCTTTGTGCTTAAGTGTTGACCATCGACATTTGGCCGGAAACTATGCCGTAGCGCTATGGCGCACGTTAAGACCCTCCCAAACATCGACATCACGCTTCAGCCTGGGCAGAGCGTCCGGGGTTAAGCACCACTGTACCGACTAGACGAAAGGACTACCCGAATGACCACGGGCACTGTGAAATTCTACAATACGCAAAAGGGTTTCGGCTTTATCGAGCCGGATGATGGGAGCAAGGACGTCTTCGTCCACGCGACTGCGCTTGAGCGCGCTGGCATGTCCAGCCTGGCCGAAGGCCAGAAGGTGCAATTCGACACCGAAGTTGACCAGCGCAGCGGCAAGACCGCGGTTGCCAACATTAAGGCCGCGTAGTCCTAAACCGACAACGCGAAGCCTTGACGAAAAAAGAGCCGCCCCCTCGGGGGCGGCTTGTTAGTTTTAGGCGTCTTTACCGGTCCGCAGCTCGTCCGATGTCGGGATCAGCCAGACCGTGATGCTGTCCGGGAACGCTTTCGCGTCCACCCCGACGGCCTCGTCTCTCAATCGGGTCCAAATCGTATCCTCGACCGCGCTTGCTTGGCGGGCGACGATCGTCGCGTGCCCGTTCCAGATGCGCCTGCCGTCACTCTCGAGCTGCTCTAGCCGGTGACGCATGACGGCATGCACGTCGAGCCATGCTTGCGCAGACACGTCGCTGAAGGCGCGAAATGCAAAGATCGCGCGGCCGTCGATCTCGGCAACATAGGTCTTCATTAGAGGGTTTCCTCCCGCCACCTGCCAGGATCCAGAAGCTGCGCGCGACGGCGTCAAATCATCTTACTCTGAAGCGGGCGGTTGGAACGGGGCGCGACGCGCGCCTAGGCGCGTTTTGCGCGCTTCGGCTTGGCGCGGGGTGCCCGGGCGCGTGCAAAGTCGGCGCTGTCATACAGACGGCGGATTCCGCGGCTGTCGAAGCGCTCCTCGTCGACCTCAAGATAGGTGCCGAGCAGGCATTCCGGCGGCAGTTCCTCAATGGCGAAGCGAACGGCTTCGACTGCGTCTTCAAACCGCTTGTAACTGATGCCGCGCGACCTAGCCTTCCAGCTTCTAGCAGGGAAGAGCTCGGCAGACGCGGTGAAATCGATTGACGACATGGCGTATAGCTTTCACTGGGTACAAGAAATAACGGAGAATATTGTGGGCACGGACGAGCCTAGCCACACAGCATATATAGACACTATCAACGCTAAAAACTAGGCGCGCGAATGCGTTGAATTGCTGCATCCCTGTTTTTTGGTCGACATTTGGCTGAAAACTTGAGGTTTTCCCTTACAGAGCCGTAAGTTGGAGCCGTTCCGACGTCTTCACCATGAACTGGAAGCGTGGCCGAGCCCTCGCCGGTAAGGGGAGGTGAGGCGCTTGTCGAGTTTCGTAAGGCGCGGTCGAGTATCCGCAGGCCCGAGGCCGCGGCGCCCTAGCTCTTCAGCCGGTAGCCGGTCTTGAAGATCCACCACACCAGGCCGAGGCAGATGGCGAGGAACAGCCCGATCATCGCGAGGCTCAGTCCCACGCTCACGTCCGAGGTGCTGTAGAAGCTCCAACGGAAGCCGCTGACCAGATAGACCACCGGATTGAACAGAGAAACGGCTTGCCAGAAGGGCGGCAGCACGTTGAGCGAGTAGAACGTTCCACCGAGAAAGGTCAGCGGCGTGATGATGAGAAGCGGCACCAGCTGCAGCTTCTCGAAACCGTCGGCCCAGATGCCGATGACGAAGCCAAGCAGGCTGAACGTGATCGCTGTCAGCACCAGGAAGCCGATCATCCAGAAGGGGTGGTCGATCTGCAGCGGCACGAATAGGGCGGCGGTGGCGAGGATGATGAGGCCCAAGATGATCGACTTGGTGGCGGCCGCCCCCACATAACCGGTGACGATCTCCACATAAGAGATCGGCGCGGACAGCAGCTCGTAGATAGTGCCCGTGAAACGCGGGAAGTAGATGCCGAACGAGGCATTGGCAACGCTCTGGGTGAGCAGCATCAGCATGACGAGCCCGGGCACGATGAAGGCGCCATAAGGCACTCCCTCGATATCGGTGATGCGCGAGCCGATGGCCGAGCCGAAGACCACGAAGTAGAGCGACGTGGCGATGACCGGCGCGACGAGGCTCTGCAAGATCGTGCGTCCCCAACGCGCCATCTCGAATTTGTAGATTGCCCTGATTGCCGGGAAGTTCATCGGTCGCGCCTTACCAAATCGACGAAGATGTCCTCGAGCGAGCTCTGCGTCGTGTCGAGATCCTTGAACCGGATATCGGCTTGCGCCAGGTCGGTTAGGAGGCTGGTGATGCCCGTGCGCGGGCCGTGGCTGTCATAGGTGTAGACAAGCTCGTTGCCGTCATTGGCCAAGGTCAGATGATGTGCGCCGAGCGACGCCGGAATCTCGGTGATGGCTTCATGAAGATGAAGCGTCAGCTGCTTCTGCCCGAGCTTGTGCATCAACTCATGCTTGTCCTCCACCAGGATGAGCTCGCCCTTGTTGATGACGCCGATCCGGTCGGCCATGTCCTCGGCCTCGCGGATGTAATGGGTCGTGAGGATAATGGTCACCCCGGAATCGCGCAAAGTCCGCACCGACTGCCACATGTCTTTGCGCAGCTCGACGTCGACGCCTGCCGTCGGCTCGTCGAGAAACAGGATGGTCGGCTCGTGCGACAACGCCTTGGCGATCATTACCCGGCGCTTCATGCCGCCCGACAGCGTCATCAGCTTGGAATCTTTCTTGTCCCACAAGGACAAATCCTTGAGCAACGTCTCGAGGAAGACGGGATCGGGCCATTTGCCGAACAGGCCGCGGCTGAAACACACCGTGGTCCACACCGTCTCGAACATGTCGGCGGTCAGTTCCTGCGGCACGAGACCGATCATCGACCGGGCGGCTCGGTAATCATTGGTGATGTCGTGACCGTCCACCGTCACCGAGCCCGAGCTCGCCGTGACGATGCCGCAGATAATGCTGATCAGCGTGGTCTTGCCGGCGCCGTTCGGTCCGAGCAGGGCGAAGATTTCGCCCTTGTCGATGTCGAGATTGATCGTCTTGAGCGCCTGAAAACCCGTGGCGTAGGTTTTCGACAGGTCTTTGACGGAGATGATGGGCGGCATGAGCTGGAAGGCCTGGTCGGGCAGGGGCGGCGGTTGGGGGAAGCAGGACGGGTGGCTTCCATCGGCCACCACTACGGCAAGAATGGGGTCTTCGTCGATGTCAGCCGGAATCGACTTCTAGCTTAAAGTGATCCACGACGCTTGGCTGAATCACGCGTGCGTGAAGGGCGAGCAGGACGAGCCGGGCGTCGAGACTGGTGCCGCTTGCCAGCGCCGCGTCGATACGCCGCTCGACCTCGTGCGTGAGCCCCGCGCCGTTCGCGCCGGCAAAGGCGTCAGCGCCGATCATGCAATAGGCGACAATCTCAGCCGCCCCCCGGGTGGCTTCGGCGCTCGGATCCGCGCGCCCCGTTTCATCGATGAGCATGTTCACCGTGGTGAGCTTGACCGCTTCCGGCACGAGATTGGGATGAAGATCCACGGCGCGGAGCGCCGTGTCGAGCGCGCGCAAGGATGCAGAGCGGCCGAAGCGTCCGAAAAAGCCAATAGACAGGGGCGGGTTCACGGATATTCCGGGGAGAGGCGCAGCACTTTGCCGTTGCCCTCGTCGGTCAGCGCGTAGACCAAGCCATCCGGCCCCTCAGCCACGTCGCGGATGCGCGCGCCCATGGCAATGCGCTCCTCGCCGATGACCTTTTCGCCCTTGAGCTTGAGGCGGACGATGCCTTCCGACGACAGTCCGCCGATCAGGAGATTGCCCTTCCAACTCGGGATGGCTTCGGCGGTGTAGAAAGCCATGCCCGACGGCGAAATGACGGGCGTCCAATGGCGAATGGCATCGACGAATTCGGGATGCGTCGGCGGGTTTGGGATGTCTTTGCCGTCGTAATGCTTGCCCCAACTCACCACCGGCCAACCGTAATTGGCGCCGGGAGCCGGGATGTTCAATTCGTCGCCGCCTCTCGGGCCGAATTCAGTTTCCCACAGCTTTCCCGTCTCGGGATGGATGGCGGCGCCCTGCACGTTGCGGTGACCGTAGGACCAAATCTCCGGCTGGGCGCCCTTCTGGCTGATGAAGGGATTGTCCGCCGGCACCGAACCGTCCGGATTGATGCGCACGATCTTGCCGAGATGGCTGCTGAGATCCTGCGCGGGTTCGAATTTGAAGCGCTCGCCGAGCGTCACGAACAGCTTGCCGTCCGGCGTAAAGGCGAGCCTGCCGCCGAAATGGTTGCCGCCGCCGACCTTGGGCGTCTGCCGGAAAATCACTTGCACGTCCGCGAGCCCGCTATCGGTGAGCCGCCCGCGCGCTACGGCCGTTCCGGCGCCACCGTCGCCCGGCTCCGCGTAAGAGAGATAGACGAGCTTGGTCTCGTCGAACTTGGGATCGAGGGCGACGTCGAGCAGGCCGCCTTGGCCTTTGGCGAAAACCTCCGGCACGCCCTCGAGCGGATCGGACAGGGTGCCGTCGCCGGATACGATACGCAGCTGGCCCGCCCGCTCGGTGACGAGCATGCGCCCGTCGGGGAGGAAGGCGAGACCCCAGGGATGGTTCAGGCCGGCGGCAAGCGTCTCGACCTTGATCTTGCCTATCTCAGTCTCGATAACCCGGTCTTCCGCCTGTCCGCACGCGGGCAGAAGGGCCAGTACCGCCGCGGCAAGCATCGCCAGCGCGGCGCCTCGCCCGGCCTCGAGGCGGCCCAGTCCGAGTCTCGCCTTGATGAGCATCATGGTCTCCGCTGATTTCTCAACTTAACGTCTGACGGCATGGTGATACGCATGGTCGGCCGTGAGCCGTTGCCAATGTTCCTCTATTGCAACAAAATCGGCGCTATCTCCAAGGATTAAGATATCGGCCGGCCGGTGAATGACCGGTTTTCCCGAGCTCACTTCTGAAGCGAAGCTGTTCATGTCGTTTGCGCATTCTCCCAGTTCAAGGCGCCCCCACGCCGGTCTGCGCGCGCTGGGGGCTCTGCTGCTCGCCTTCGCGTGCCTCGTTCAGGGGCCGGTCCTCGCGGCCGACAACGCCGATGACACTAAGGCCTCGGTTCGCGCCTTTGTCGATGGCATCAACGACGTCTCGATGAATTTCTTCGCCTCCGGCACCGAGGACGACGCCCGGGAGCGTGTCCGCGCCTTGCTGGCCTCCTCGTTTGACGTACCCGCCATGGCTGAGTACGCCCTCGCGAGAGCCTGGGAGAAGGCGGACGCCGAACAGCGCGAGGCATTATTGGACGCGTTCAGAGAAGAGATCGTCACGGCCTTTCTGCGGCGCATGCGGGCGCCGGGCACGAAGCTTGAGTTTGTCGGGTATCGCAAGCCGGTGGAACAGGAGCAGCTTGCAGCCAGCCGCCGGACCGTGCCGGGCAAGCCAGACCAGATTTGGATCTGGTGGCTCAAGCCCGACGGCGCCTCGTGGCGTGTCACAGATCTCTCCGTGGACGGCCACAGCGCACTCTCGACCCAGCGGCAGGAATACGGTTCTGTGTTCATCGACAATGACGGTAGCATCGATGCCGTGCTCGAATTCATGCGCACGCGCGCTGCAAGACCAGTTCAGGCCGAATGACTTCAAGCCATCTCCTTCAACTTGAGCATGTCAATCACGCCTTCGACGACGGGCGTATCGTCGCGCTGCGCGACGTCAACCTCGACTTCGGTGAGGGCGAGTTTGTGGCGATCCTTGGCGCGAGCGGGAGCGGCAAGACGACGCTCGTTCTCGTCATGTGCGGCATCAGGAGACCGACGAGCGGGGTGGTGCGCTGGAGAGGCGAGCCGATCACCACGCTCCGGCAGTGGACTGATCTGCGGCGCTCGGAGATCGGCATCGTGTTTCAGGACTTCAATTTGTTCTCCACCCTCACGGCGGCGGAGAATGTCGAAGTGGCGATGTTCGGCTCGGGCGCCAGCATGGCCGAACGCAAGCGCCGGGTCGACGAGGCATTGGACACCGTCGGGCTTGCGCGCCGCGCCACGCATCTGCCCCAGGAGCTCTCCGGTGGCGAGCGTCAGCGTGTCGCCATCGCCCGCAGTATCATCAACGATCCGAAGCTCATTCTCGCCGACGAGCCCACCGGCAATCTGGACAGCAAGAACGCGGCGGCAATTCTCGACCTCATGTTCGATTTGCAGAAGGCGCGGGGGTCGACCTTGGTCATGGTGTCTCATGCGCCGGACCAGGCGCGCCGCTGTGCGCGGCAAATCAAAATGAAGGACGGTCAAGTGGTCGACCAGACGTCGGCGTCGGCCCATGAGGGGGCCCTGTGAACCATCTGGAACTCGCATACCGCAATCTGAAGCGCCGTCGGGCGCGCTCTATCCTCACCATTCTAGGCGTGGCTTTTGCCGTCGGCAGCTTCATCACGCTCTACGGCCTGTCGCGCAGCGTGCATGAGAATGTGGAGCGGAGCTTCGACGAGCACGGTACGGACCTCACCGTGAAACGCCGGGGTATCGCCGAGCCGTTCGGCGGTACGATTCCTCAGGGGATCATTGCCGAGATCAAGAAGATTCCTGGCGTGAAGGATGTGGCCGGGCAACTTCTGACTTTTGCCGCCACCGACAACGACGACAACGTGCTCGCCGTCGGCTGGTCTCCCGACAGCTTTTATTGGACCGGCGCGCCGCTCAAGGCGGGACGTATTCCGATGCCGGATGAGAGCAAGGTCGCTTTGGTGGGCAGCGAGATCGCGCGGACCCTGGGCAAGCAGGTCGGTGACGACATCACGCTGCTCGGCGACAAGTTCAAGATCATCGGGCTTACCGACTACCACTCCATCATCAACCGCAACCAGGTGATCGTGAAGCTAGCTGACCTGCAAGAGCTGACCTTCCGCACCGGGGCGGTGACATTCCTTTCCATCAAGCTCGAGCATCCGGGCGATCAAGCCGAAGCCGATCGCGTGTCGCAAGCCGTCGAAGCCTTGGACAAGCTCTCTGTAAGCCCAAGCGAAGGCATGCTGCGTAATGACAGCCTGTTCGGCCTGTTGACCGCCGTGTCGAGCGCGATGGCGTGGGTGGCCCTGTTGATGGGTGTGCTCATGGTTCTCAACACGCTGCTTATGGCGGTTCTCGAGCGCACCCGGGAGATCGGCATCCTGTCGGCGCTCGGCTGGTCGAAGGAACGCATCATGCTGGCGCTGGTGATCGAAGGCTTCATCCTGTCCGCCGTCGGCGGCGTGGTCGGCATCTTGCTCGGCGTGGCCGGTTCGAAATTCTTGAGTTCGATTCCGTCCATCGGCCGCTACGTGGCGGTGGAACCGACGATTCCCCTCATCGTCATCACGGCCGTTGCGGCTGTCGTGCTTGGCGTTCTCGGCTCGTTTTATCCGGCTTGGGTGGCGACGCGGGCGAGCCCCGCCGAGGCGCTCGAGCGGGCCTGAGCGGTCTAGCTCCGTCCGGCCTTCACGCGTAAGCCCGGGGCCGGGCGCTCCAGCACCACCTCGCGGCGGAAGCGATGAAGACGGGCGGGGCGCCCGCCGGTCTTCGTCGACACATTGCCCGTGGGCTCGACCAGCCCGCCCTTCTCGACCAGCCGGCGGAAATTCTGCTTGTGCAGCAGCGTGCCCGAGATGGCCTCCACCGTCTTTTGCAGGTCGTACAGCGTGAATTCCGGCGGCAGCAGCTCGAACACCACGGGGCGATATTTCAACTTACCGCGCAAGCGCCCCATGGCGGTCGCCAGAATACGGCGGTGATCCAGCGCCATGGGCCGGCCGAGCGGGGGGAGTTCGCTCCATTGGCCCGCCGCCGAGCGTCCGTCGCGCTTCGCCTCTTCGACGAGCCCGGCCTCGTAGAGAAGTTCGTAGCGCTCCAGGACCTTCTCCTCGTCCCAGCCGCCGCCGATGCCGAAGCTGATCTTGAGCCGCTCCGGCCGCCGCAAGGCACGTGCCGACTCGTTTGGCGATGGCGGCCGCTCGGCCCACTCTTTGAGCCGCGGCTCAATTTCCTCGGTCAGGATCTCGGGCTTGCCGTGCCGCCAGTCTTCCCAAGGCAGATAGGCGTACCAGGGCGACCAGTGGGCGCCCATCATCTCTTCGGCCGCGCCGCGGGTCAGCGCCAGATAGCCGACCGAGAGCGTATGCGCGCCGCCTGGCTCAGCATGCCGCCCACGGTCACCGAACGTGTAAAGCTGCTCAACATAGCCGAGTTCGATGCCGGTCTGCCGCTTCACCCATTCGCGCAAGCCGATCTCCAGCGTTCGGTGCGCGCGGGGCGCGAAGGGACCGAAGGGGAGCGCGTCCCATGTGCCCGGACCGGCCGTCCCCGGCCGGGCCACCAGGATATGCGGCTGCTGGTTGCGCACCGTGACGATGGCGGCGTTCAGGCCCAGCTCGATCTGAGGATCGCCAGAAATTGGCTGTGCGTCGGCTGTCTCTTTGCGCCCTGGCTCGGCCATGGCCTAGGCGGCGTGCCGCGCCGGCAGCGAGAAAACCAGGCCTTCTTCGGCAAACGTGCCGCGGCCGATCTTCTCGACGGCGGCCGTCATGCGTCCTTGGCGCGCCAGCACCTTGTCGGCCAGCGCTACGAGACGGCGGTTCGGCGTGGCGGTTGGCGATGCGAGGCGCAACGCCTGGGCCAACGAACCCTCATCCGTCTCCGGGTTCAAGGCGCAGAGTGAGATGAAGGCAGCGGCGGTCGACCGGCTGATCCCGGCCCAGCAGTGGATCAGCAGCGGCGCCTTCTGATCCCAATCGCGGGTGAACTGGATCAGCTCGGCCACGTGATCCTCGCACGGCACGACAAGCCCGTCGCGCGGCTCGCTGATGTCGTTCATGGAGAGCCTGAGATGCCGTTCCCTGCCGATGCTGGGCGGCGTATCGATGAGGGTCTCGCCGTTGATGAGAGTCACCAGATGGCTGACCTGTGCATCGAGAACCGTGGTCTGAACCAGGCTGAGCGGTGAGACGAAGATGGTTTGTGGAGACATTGTCGCCGGCACCTTAGCCCGATCCCTTGAGGAAATCAGCCTATCCATGGGGCTCTGCTCCGAATCAGTTTCTGCGTTCCCGCACCTCATCTGGCAAGCTCATGAAACCGTTTCAAGAAGGTCGCCTCTCCCTGTGACGCAGGAAGGGGGCTTAACTGCGACAGCCTGTTGACAAGTGCGGGGCTTAGGCCCCGAGGCTGGCCAAAAAACCGGCGTGCCTCTTCGCGGGCGAAGCCGGCAAGGCAGGTTGCCTCGTAATAGGCGGCGATCTTATCGGCGCGCTTGATCAGCTTCGTGGCGCTCTCGGGCAGCTCCACCGGCAGCCCGAAGCGCAGGTGGATGGCGGCCAGCAGCCGCTCCTCGAAAGCCTTGTAGTCGAGCGAAAGCGCCGCCTTGAACGGGCTGATCAGGTCGCCGATGACATATTCCGGCGCGTCATGCAGCAGGGCCGCGAGCCGGAACTCCTGCTGCAGCGCCCCATCGAGGTCGCCGGCGATCGCCTCGACAAGCAGGCTGTGCTCCGCCACTGAGAATGTGTGATCGCCACGGGTCTGGCCGTTCCATCGGGCGACGCGGGCCAGCCCATGCGCGATGTCCTCGATCTCGATGTCGAGCGGCGAGGGATCGAGCAGATCGAGGCGCCGTCCGCTCAGCATTCGCTGCCACGCGCGCGGCGCGGTATTGCCAGCAACGCTAGTCATGATCGCTAATCCTCATCGAGCAATGGCAAGACACTGCGTGATCGGTCGCGAGCAAGTCAAATGACTCCCGTAGAAAAAAAATGGACGAAAAGCGCTGCGAGTGTCATTCATACCGGGTCTCGTTTGAGTAGAGGCAATCTCAATCAAACTCGGGAGAACGCAAAATGGCAAGGCTGCCCAAATTTTCCCTCGCTCACAATGACAAGAACAAGAAGTGGGAATTGAAGCGAGAGGGTTCAGGAGAAGTCATCAAGCGGTTCAAGACCAAGGCGGCGGCCACCAAGGGCGGCGTTCTTGAGAGAGCCGTCAAGAAGCTCGGCTCGGTCCGGATCAGAAAGCGTGACGGTAAGATCCAGGAAGAGCGTACATACCCGCGCAGTGCGGATCCGCGCGGCAGGGGCTGACGTCACGATCTTGCGAGATCGGCGCAGGCCGCGTGACGGTGACATGTCGTCAGGTGGTCGTTGACCATGCCGGTCGCCTGCATGAAGGCATAGACGATCGTCGGACCGCAAAACTTGAAACCACGCGACTTGAGTTCCTTGGAGATGGCGCGCGATAGCGCCGTCTCCGCTGGGACTTGGCCGATGGTTTTATAGCGGTTGACGATCGGCTTGCCGTCAACGAAGTCCCACAGAAATGCCGAGAAGCCCGGGGCCGTCTCCATCATGTCGAGCCAGGCGCGCGCCGAGGCGACCGCGCCGTCGATCTTCATGCGGTTGCGCACGATGCCTGCATCCTGCATCAGCGCCTCGACCTTCTTCTGCTTGTAGCGGGCTATTTTCTCCGGTTCGAAGTCGTCGAAGGCGCGCCGGAACGCATCGCGCTTGCGCAAGATGGTGATCCATGAGAGCCCGGCCTGGAAACCGTCCAGCACGAGCTTCTCGTAGAGCGCGCGGTCGTCATACTCAGGAACGCCCCATTCCTCGTCGTGATAGGCGAGATAAAGTGGATCGGTCCCCGGCCACGGACAGCGTCGGAGCTCCGCCATTATGCCGGCACCGCCATGGGCACGTCGAACGTGACAAAGCTCGGACGACGGAGCGTGATGTGTGTCTCGCCGGCCATAAGTGGCTTGCCTTTGGCCACGGCATCCTCCACCCGGTCGAGCCGGACCAGGGCGAGGCCGAAGAGCCCGTCCACCGAGCCGATAGGCCCGATCGACAGGCCGCCCGCCTCGATCTCCCCGCCGGACTGTAGCGGTGAATCGCCTTCCACCGGCAGGATGCGCTTCCGCGCCGTGCCGCGATGTTGCATTCGCGACACCACCTCCTGGCCGACAAAGCAGCCCTTCTTGAAGTCGACCCCATTCAACTGGTCGAACATGGCATCGTGGGGAAACGCATCGCCGAAGACGTAGTCGCGGCCGCCTTCCGGAACCCCGAGCGCGATCCGCATAGCGTGGTAGTCGCCTTCGCTTGCGGGCTCGCAGCCGAGACCGGCGGCATCTTCGCCGCTGGACAGCAGCAGGCGGGCCCCAAGCGCCGCCAGCCGCGGATCGGCATAAGCGATGGCGCCGGCCGGCGGACTTGCCTCGCCGCCCCATGCCGCGGCCACCGTGAACTCCGGAGCCTCGGCGATCTCCACCTTGGCGCGCAGACGGTAGAAACCGAGCCGCTTCACAAGTTCGGCCGCCTTTTCGCGGGCGACCTCGATCAGAAAGCCGTCTCCTGCCGCCACCACGAAGAAGTCGAAGAGGATCTTGCCTTGCGGGCTGAGCAGCCCGGCATGGATCGCGGCGCCGTCTTGCGCCCGGTCGAGATTGTTGGTGATCACCCCTTGCAGGAGTTTATGGGCGTCCTCACCGCCGACGCGCAGCACGCTGCGATCGGAAAGGAGTGCCGCTCGGCAATGGCTCATGGGACGTCCTTCTGCTACCAAGGCGGACGAATCTAGGAGTGTGGGCGCGAGCCCGCAAGGGAAGCTAAGCCGCACCATGGCCGAGACCTTCGATATCGTTTTCAAGGGCGGGACCGTCATCAACCAGGATGGCGAGGGATCCGCCGACATTGGCGTCAAGAATGGCCAGATCCGCGCCATCGGCGCGATCGGCGAGGGCCTCGCCGGCGAGACGGTCGACGCACGCGGCCTCCATATCCTGCCGGGCGTCATCGACACCCAGGTTCATTTCCGCGAGCCGGGGATGGAGCACAAAGAGGACTTGGAAACGGGCAGCCGCTCGGCGGTACTCGGCGGCGTCACCGCCGTGTTCGAGATGCCGAATACCAGGCCACCGACCACGAGCGCCGCGGCGCTTGCCGCCAAGGTCGCCGCCGCCACGGGGCGCATGCATAGCGATTTCGCCTTTTTCGTCGGCGCCACGCGCGACAATGTCGCTGAACTCGGCGAGCTTGAGCTCCTGCCCGGCGCGGCCGGCGTCAAGATATTCGCGGGCTCCTCCACCGGCGACCTGCTCGTCGATGACGAGGAGACGCTGACGCGTCTGTTTGCCACGATCAGACGCCGCGCCGCCTTCCACTCCGAGGACGAGGCGCGGCTGAAAGAGCGGATGTCCTTGCAGGTCGAAGGCGACCCGTCGAGCCATACCGTTTGGCGCGATCCTATCGCCGCTCTTGCTTCGACCGAGCGGCTGTTGCGCTTGGCCGGCGAGGCGGGCAAGCGCATCCACATCCTGCATGTCTCGACCGCCGCCGAGATGGAGTTGCTAGCGCTCCATAAGGACGTGGCGAGCGTCGAGGTCACGCCGCAACATCTCACCCTGGCAACGCCCGAGGCTTATGAGACGCTCGGCACGCGCGCCCAGATGAACCCGCCGCTGCGCGACCGGGCCCATCAGGAGGTTCTGTGGTGGGGGTTGACCCAAGGCGTCGTCGATGTGCTCGGGTCAGACCACGCCCCCCATACGCTCGAAGAGAAGAGCGGCAGCTATCCGGACACCCCATCCGGCATGCCGGGCGTGCAGACGCTCGTCCCGGTGATGCTCGACCACGTCAATGCCGGGCGCTTAAGTCTCGCCCGCTTCGTCGATCTGACGAGCGCCGGCCCACAGCGCTTGTTCGGCATCGCCGGCAAGGGCCGCATCGCCGTCGGCTACGACGCGGACCTGACCATCGTCGATCTCAAGGCGGAGCGCGTCATCGACGACGCATGGATCGGCAGCAAATGCGGCTGGACGCCCTTCGCCGGACGCAAGGTCAAAGGCTGGCCGGTCGGCACCGTGGTGCGTGGGCGGCGGGCCATGTGGGAGGGCGAGCTCGGGCAAGCTGACGGGGCGCCGATCCGCTTCGGCGAGGCGCTACCCAAGACGCCCAGCTAACCGAGACGGCCGACTGATTATTGAATGAAGTAGTGCCATACGCCGGCCGGCGAGATGCCGAACCGGTAATAGCTGTATTTACCGCTCTTCTTCATCTCGGCGCCGACGGCCGGGGGCACCGTACGGTAGAACTCCACCTGTTGCGCCGGTGTCAGCGTCTTCAGGTCCATATCGGCGAAATAGGGCCAGACATATGTTGCGTCACGACCTTCCCCGGTGAGCACATAGCCTGAAGCGAGGATATTGAGCATGGCGGCGAGGATGTCGCGGCCTGTCCCGTCCACGGATTGCTCCTTCCAATAGGCGACCGGATCGCGGATGAAGCTCGCGGCGACCATCGGCCGTATCTCGCGCAACTCGATCACCGGCTGCATGGCTTTCAGATCGCCGCTCTCGGCGGCGAAGATGATCTCGGTCAACGTGCGCTGCACCGGCTCCGGCAAGGCGGCGAGGTCGTATAGAACCTTGGGCGCCTCGGCATCCTGGGCGCCTGCATCTCTCGCCGGGACTGATGGAGAGCCCGGTCCCTCGGCCTGGCTCTCGCCGCCGGAAGCTGCTGCACCGGCGGCCGGCTTCAGCTCGGGAGCCGCCACCTTCTTGCCGTCCTCGGCGTAGACAAGGGCGGCAGCGCCCGCTACCAATGCGGCCAGGGCAATCATGATCAAGTTTTTGTGGCGATTCATGCATCACTCCATGAGTGCTCAATCAATCTCGCAGAACGGCGAACGAGCGCAAGTCCGGACCTGGGCTGGGCAATTGCGCGGAGGCGGCGTTTCCGCCCCTTTCGTGACCGGCGAATAGGCCAGAGGCTTTGCAATCAGGCGCCCAAATTGTGCTCTCCGGCATCCAGCTCGTGCTTGCCGGGCTTGGTATCGGCGTGTTGATGGCGGCCCCAATCGGGCCCGTCAACGTGCTCGTCATTCAACGGGCGGTGTCACGCGGGTTCTGGGGCGGCCTGGCCGCGGGGCTGGGCGCGGTTCTCGGTGACGGCGTTCTAGCCGCCGCTGGCGCCTTCAGCGTTGCGGCGATCTCCGACGTGATGGTCGCCTATAGCCATGTGATCCAATATGTCGGCGGCTTGCTGTTGATCGGCTTTGGCTTGGCTCTCCTCTTGTCCCGCCCCGTCCTGGCGACACCGCTCGACGAGCGATCCCATCTTTTCGAGCATGCCGGCATCATCCCTCAGACTTTCGTTCTGACGGTCACCAATCCCGGCGCCATTCTCGGCATGGCGGCGATGATCGGTGGCCTCGGCTCGCTCATCGGCGGCCTCAACACCAATCTGGAGGCGCTGATTCTGGTGGCCGCCATCATGGGCGGCAGCCTGCTGTGGTGGCTCGGCCTGTCGGAATTGATCGCCACGATACGGCACAGGCTCACCGAGAGCCGGCTGAACGTCATCAACCGCATCGCCGGCTGCGTGCTGTTCGGCTTCGGCGTGGCTCTGATTATCGAGGGATTGCTGCGGTATTTCCGCTAGCGCGCTACTGCGCGGTGCGCCTCAGCGTGAATTCGCCATGCTGAATGCGGCGCTGGAGGCCGGACGTCATCTTGGCGACGGCGTCCTCGCCATAAACGTCCACCAGATCCGCAAGCGCTGCGTATAGCGCCGCGTTGGCGAGCATCTCCGGTTCGATGCCGTCATGGAGGGCTTCCTCCCAGGCATCGAGGATATAGCGCAGCGCCGCCTGTTTTCGGGCGTCGCCGTCCGAAGATTGCAGTGGTCGCTTCGCCGTCCGCAATTTGATGCCCTCTCGGTAGCAGGAACTCAGGAGTCACAGTTACACCCCTGTTCTGCCGCCTGTGGGACAGAGTGAACTAACGGTTAACTGTTACGCTTAATCGGGACGCGGCTAGTCGGGCGGTTCCGGGCCAGCATCCGTCTGCGTGGCGGCGGTGGTATCGCCGCCGCGAGCGCCCGCGTCTTGCGAGACGTCGTTCCGGGCCTGAGCCGGCGGTCCACTGGCGAACACGGAGGTTTGCGCCAGGGAGGCTGCGATGGTGGCCCCTTCGGTGGAGAAGCGCCGCGTGGCCAGCGTGGCTGATTGGGTACAGGTGCGATAGGTGCGGCGATAGCCCCGGTAGCCGTCGTTGAAGCTGTTGACCAGCTTGGCGCGGCGCACCGCGGTGGTGCCCTCGTTTCTGAGGATTTCCTTCATCTGCCCGCGCCATAGCTGGCCTTCGCCGGCGCCGCACAGCTCCCGCAGATAATGCACGGCGCCCAGGATCTCGGCGAGCCGCATCAGCTTGTTGTCATAGGGCCGGTCGTCCGGCGGCGGTGGCGCGCTGCTCTCCCGCGGCACGATGGGGGGCAGGTCGTCTCCCGGCGGCCGCGACGGCCGCGCTCGCGGCTTGGCTGCCTTCTTCGGCTGGTCGAAGAACCAGAAGAATTGGGCCTTGGCGGGCGGCGCATAGCTCACGGTGCCCGCAGCCACCCAAAAGGCCCCGAAGACAAGCAGCAATAGGGGTTTCGCGCGCGCGATCATGGGGATTCACTACCCCCAATTCATGGTGAAATCTAGCCGACCCGAGAGGCTTGGTGCTCGCGGAGGCCTTAGGCCGAGCGGGTGCCGAACAGCGCGTCGATCGCCGCCTGACCGCTGACCTCGCTCTGCGCCTCCGCATCGCGCCGGTCGGTCACGATCTCACCATTGGCGATGGCATTGGCCTCGTCGATTAGGATCCGCAGCCGCGAGGCCGCTTCCCGGCAGGTCTTGTCCAGGCTCTGACCGCTTTCCAGCTGGGCGCCGACGCTGCCCACCAGGGTGAGCGCTTCGCCGTGCAGCCGTGCCACCGCCTCGTCGAATCGAGCCCGGACCTTGGACGGGGCCCGGCGATAGGCGGCGATGGCCAAATTCTTATCCCGGAACCCGGACTGGGAGAAATGCTCCTCGTAGGTCAGCGGGCGCCAGGAGAGTAGGTCGTCGGCGAATCCTTGCGGTTCGGAGGACAGCGCCTCGAGCAGCATGACGAGCTCGTGGAAATGATTGAGATAATCGCTGGCGAGTAACGTGGATTCGTTGATGTTGGTGCCCGGAATATGCGAACGGAAATGGCCGACCATGGCCGTTCGGAAGGCCGAGACGATATCGTCGCGGCTCACATCTTCCTGGATTTCCGCCGTGTCGGGATTACGATTCTCGTCAGGGGACATTGTTTATTACCTAGGAGGCCTCAACTAGAAGCTGCCTCATCATGATTGCCAAAGCGTTACCGAAGGCGACCCTATGTGCTCTCGCTATAATCTGACCTCACCGCCGGAAGCCGTGCGCGCCTATTTCGGCTATGCGGACACGCCGAACTTCCCGGCGCGCTATAATATCGCGCCGACGCAAGCCATTCCCGTGGTGTGCCGCGACGGGCAGGGCGCCCGCCGTTTTCGGCTGATGCGCTGGGGCCTTCTGCCGGCCTTCGTCAAGGACCCAAAGCGATTCCCCACGCTCATCAATGCGCGTTCGGAGGAGGTGCTGTCGAAGCCCTCCTTCCGTCACGCCGTGCGCCGGCGGCGCTGCCTGATCCCGGCCGACGGCTTCTACGAATGGACCGGCGCGAAGGGAAAGAAGCGGCCGTTTCACTTGCGCCCGCGCGAGCCTCGCCTGATCGCCTTCGCCGGACTTTACGAGACGTGGCAGGATCCCGCAGGCGGCCAGATCGACACGGTCACGATCCTGACCTGTGAGGCCAATCGCATGGTCGCGGCGCTCCATGACCGAATGCCGGTGGTGCTCGATCCGGACCAGTTCGAAGCGTGGCTCGACGTCGAGGGCGTGACCGCGGAGGAAGCGCTTGCCATCCTCGGGCCCGCCGCCGACGATCTGTTCGAGGCGGTCGAGTTGGACCCCAAGATCAACGATTCGCGGAAAGACGAACCGGGTATTCAGGAGCCGCTTCAGCTCTCTCTGCTCTAGCGGGGACCAGCGGCGCCGAGAATAAAATAAAATAAAATGAGGGAGGACCATGCTGCCATCCAAGATCATCGAGCGCTTTCGCGTTACCGACGGTGACAAGTTCAAGCTCAAGGACTTCGATCCCGGCGACATCGGCGATGTCGATTTCGACAAGAAGGACGGCAAGGAGATTCTGGAAGTCGGCGTCAAGAAACTCGCCAGTCTCCAGGAACGGCTTTACGCGGAAGGCCGCTGGGCCATTCTCATGGTCTTGCAAGGCATCGACACCGCCGGCAAGGACGGCGTCATCAAGCACGTGTTGTCGGGGGTCAATCCGCAGGGCTGCTCGGTGCACTCCTTCAAGCAGCCGAGCCATCTGGAACTCGCGCATGATTTCCTCTGGCGCTGCAACCTGGCGCTTCCCATGCGCGGCCATATCGGCATTTTCAACCGCTCCTATTACGAGGAGACCATCGTGGTGCGCGTGCATCCGGACCTGTTGGAGAAGCAGAACATTCCGCCACAGCTCGTCACCAAGGACATCTGGAAAGAGCGCTACCAGGACATCAACAATTTCGAGCAGCGCCTCGCGCGCAGCGGCACCGTGCCGCTCAAATTCTTCCTCAACATCTCCAAGGAGGAGCAGCTGAAGCGGCTGCTGGCCCGCGTCGACGATCCCGACAAGAACTGGAAGTTCTCGCCCTATGACGTGGCCGAGCGCAAACTGTGGGATCAGTACCAAGACGTCTACGAGGATACGATCCGCAACACCGCGACCAAGGACGCACCGTGGTATGTGGTTCCATGCGACAAGAAGTGGTTCGCACGCCTCGTCGTCGCCGGCGTGCTCGCCGAAAGCATGGAGGCTCTCGACCTCCAATTCCCCAAGGTCAGCGACGAAGAGATGAAGGCCATCGAGACAGCCCACGCGGAGCTGCTTGCCGAGAAGAAATAGGGCGGTACGGGCTAGGTGCCTTTGACGAGCACGATGGCCAGACCGTCATGTCCCTTGTTGCCGACGGTCTGGAGGGCGGTAGCGGTGACGCGCGGATCGGCGGCGGCGCGCGCATAGAAGCCGCGCAAGCCTTTGACGTGCGCATTGTCGCTCTGCGCGGCGAGCACGGCGCCTTCGCGCACGACATTGTCGACGACGATCAGGCTGCCGGGACGCGCGAGCTTCACCGCCCAGTCGAAATAGTCGGGCATGCTCGGCTTATCGGCGTCGATGAAGATGAGATCAAACGGCCCGGCGCCTTCCGCCTCGAGCTTCGGCAGCGTGTCGAGCGCCTTGCCGACGCGCATCACGACGCGGTCCGCCAGCCCCGCATTGGCGATATTGCCGCGAGCCACCTCCATATAGTCGGCGTTCATGTCGAGCGTGGTGACGCGGCCGCCTTCCGCCAAGCCCCGCGCCAGCCAGATGGTACTGTAGCCGCCGAGCGTGCCGATCTCCAAAATGCGGCGCGCGCCCATCGCCGCCGCGAGCATCATCAGCAGCTTGCCCTGGAGGGGCGCGACCTGGATCGCCGGGAGCCCCGCCGCTTCGCTCGCGGCCAGCGCCGCATCGAGCGCGGGGTCCGCGTCGAGAAAGTTCTCGGCGATGTAGTCGTCGATCGCGATCCAATTATCGTCTTGGGTCTTGGCGGGAGGCTTTTCACTCATAGAAGTTTTCCGGGGTTGAGAATCCCATTGGGATCGAAGCTCGCTTTGATCTTGCGCATGAGCTCGAGAGCCAGCGGATCCTTGGCGTGGGGCAGGAGATCGCGCTTCATGCGGCCGATGCCGTGCTCGGCGCTGATCGAACCGCCGAGGTCGAGCACGATCTCGTGCACCGCCGCGTTGAGCGCTTCCCAATTCGCCAGGAACACGGCCTTATCCATGCCCGGCGGCTGACTGACATTGTAGTGGATGTTGCCGTCGCCGAGATGGCCGAATGGCACGGGCCGCGCGCCGGGTATCATCAGCTCCACGAGCTGGTTGGCCCGGGCGATGAACGCCGGTACGAGCGCGACCGGCACCGAGACGTCATGCTTGATGCTGCCGCCCTCGTGCTTCTGCATCTCGCTCATCAATTCGCGCAGGCGCCACAGCTCGCCGGCCTGCGTCAGCGACGAGGCGATGGCCGCATCGGCGATCTCGCCTGCCTCGATGCCGTCTTGCAACAGCGCCTCGGCGATTTCCTGCGGCTCATCGCTCTCGCGCGGGCTGGAGAACTCGAACAGGAGGTACCAGGGATAGGGCGCGGAAAGTGGATCGCGGGTGCGCTCGGCGTGCTTCAACACGAACTCGATGCCGATCCGCGGCAGGATCTCGAACGCCGTCAGCATCGGCCCGGCTGCCTCATTGGCCCGGGCGAAGAACGCGGTTGCCCGGTCCAGCTCATTGACCCCGGCCATGCACGTCACCCGCTCCACCGGCTTGGGGTAGAGGCGCAGCACCGCCGCGGTGATGATGCCGAGCGTGCCTTCCGAGCCGATGAACAGGTCCTTGAGGTCGTAGCCGGTGTTGTCCTTGCGCAGGCGTTTCAGCCCGTGCAGTACGCGCCCGTCCGCCAGCACCACTTCGAGACCCAGCGCCAAATCCCGCGCGTTGCCATAGGCGAGCACCGCCACCCCGCCGGCATTGGTGGCGAGCACCCCGCCGATTTGGCAACTGCCCTCCGAGGCGAGACTGAGCGGAAATAGCCGTCCGGCGCTCTCCGCCACTTGCTGGGCGACCTGGAGCACCAGCCCGGCTTCGACCGTCATGGTGTTGGAGGCGAGATCGATGTCGCGCACATGAGTGAGCCGCTCCAGCGATACGACCACCTCGTTGCCGCTCTCGAACGGGATTTGCCCGCCCACCAGCCCCGTATTTCCGCCTTGCGGCACGATGGCGGTCAGGGTTTCGTTGGCGCATTTGAGGATCGCCGAGACCTCGTCCGTCGAGCCGGGCTTGAGCACGACCGCCGCCTTGCCCTGATAGCGGTCGCGCCACTCGGTGAGATAGGGCGCCATATCCGCCGCGTCGCGGATCGCATGCCTCTCGCCAACGATGCGTACCAGCGCATCGATCGTGTCCCGAGTGGGTGGGCGAAGCTTTGAGGTCTCGCTCATGGGAGAGGGCTAGCGCGCCTTGGCCGCACGCCGCAAGCGGTCGTTGATGGCTTCGCCGAGGCCGTGATTGGGGATCGGCATCACGGCGATGGCCGACGCGCCGCGGGCATCGAGCTCCCGGAGCGCGGCGAACAGCCGTGCGGCTGCTTCCGCGAGGTCGCCTTTGGGGCTGAGATTGATGCTGTGACGCGCGCCTTGCGGGGCGTCTGGACCGAAGGCGAGCAGGGCTTCACCCGCGCGCACATCCCTGGCTTCGAGCCGCAGCGCCGTGTTGGGCGCGTAATGGCGTTCGAGCTGCCCGGGCGAGGCGATGGCGGCATCCGCCTTCGCTTGCGTTAGCGTCGCGCCAAGAACCGCCTCAATCGCTTCGCGCGGCACCGCACCCAAGCGCAGGAGAATGGGCTCGGGCCCCGCCAAGCCCACCACGGTCGACTCGAGCCCGAGCGAACAAGGGCCGCCATCGAGGATCATGGCGGGATCATCGCCCAGTTCGGAAGCCACATGGGAAGCCTGCGTCGGGCTGATCCGTCCCGAGCGATTGGCGCTCGGTGCGGCGATGGGCAGCTTGGCGGCGGCGAGCAGGGCTTGCGCGACTGGATGGTTCGGGGCGCGCAAGGCAATCGTGTCGAGACCGGCGGTAACCAGGTCGGCGATGGGGCAATCGTCACGCTTCGGCAAGACCAACGATAAAGGTCCCGGCCAGAAGGCTTGCGCCAGTTTCCGGGCGGTGACATCAAACACCGCATAGCGCTCGGCAGTGGCGAGATCCGGCACATGCACGATCAGAGGGTTGAAGCGGGGCCGCTCCTTGGCCGCGAACACCCGGACCACGGCGGCCGCGTCGAGCGCATTGGCGCCCAGCCCATAGACCGTCTCGGTGGGAAACGCCACGAGATCGCCCTTGGCAAGCGCCTGCGCGGCTTGGCCTATGGCCTCTTCTGTGACTTGAAGGACGGGCATGGTCGGTCCCCATTTCGCGTGTTACCAGGGACCGGTCAAGCGAGAGTCCCGTTGTCAGTGAACCGAAATCCGCCCCGCGCATGACCACGCTGCTTCTAACCCATCCCGCCTGCCTCGAGCATGACACCGGCTTCGGTCATCCCGAGCGCGCCGACCGCTTGCGCGCCGTCGATGAGGTGTTGGCCGGCGAGGCCTTCCAGGCCCTGAAACGGGAACTGGCGCCAAGGGCCGAGCTCAGCCAGATCGAGCGCCTGCACCCAGAAGCCTATGTGGAGATGGTCAAAGCCGAGATCCCCCAGCGCGACCACAACTGGCTCGATCCCGACACGGTGGTTTCGGTGGGGAGTTGGGAAGCGGCGCTGCGGGCCACCGGCGCCGTCATCCATGCCGTCGATCAGGTGGCAACAGGGGAGGTGGACAATGCCTTCTGCGCCATCCGCCCGCCGGGGCACCACGCCGAGCCGTCCCGCGCCATGGGCTTCTGCCTGTTCAATTCCGTGGCCGTTGCCGCGCTCCATGCCCGTGCCGCCCACGGGGCCAAGCGCGTGGCGGTCATCGATTTCGATGTCCATCACGGCAATGGCACCCAGGCCGCCTTCTGGGACGACAAGGATTTGTTCTACGGCTCGACCCATCAGATGCCGCTGTTTCCCGGCACCGGCGCGATCGACGAGACCGGCGTCGGCAATATTTGCAACGCGCCGCTCAAGCCCGGCGACGACGGCGAGGATTTCCGGGCGGCTTACGAAGGGCGCGTGCTGCCGGCGCTCGATGCCTTCGCGCCGGATTTCATCTTGGTTTCGGCCGGTTTCGATGCCCATCTCAAGGACCCTTTGGCGCAGCTTCGGCTGCTCGAGCCGGATTTTGCTTGGGTCACCGAGAAGCTGCTTGAGGCCGCGGCGAAGCATACCGGCGGCAAGCTCGTCTCGACCCTCGAAGGCGGCTACGATCTGGAGGCGCTGGCGAATTCGACCGCCGTCCATGTGAAGACCCTGATGGGCGCCGCCACTTAAGGCGGGCCATCTGGAGCTAGGCCCTTGATTGAGGCCGGCCGAAAGGGCTAAGCCAAGCCATGGCCAATCCGACCGATAACACCGACATCAAATCCATGAGCTTCGAGCTGGCGCTGAAAGAGCTCGAGACCATTGTCGACCGCCTGGAGAAGGGCGATGTGGAGTTGGAGGCCTCGATCGTGATTTACGAGCGCGGCGAGGCGCTGCGCGCCCATTGCGACGGCCTGTTGCGCCAGGCGGAGGCCCGCGTGGAGAAAATCTCCCTCAACCAGAATGGCGAGCCGACCGGCACCGAACCCCTCGACGTCGAGGATTAGGCTTTCGGCCTCTGAGGCTACCAGCCCGCGGTATGTCTTGCTGCGGACTGCGAGAGAATGGGCACCTCAGGCAGGGCCATCAGCGCGGGCTTGGCGAACAGGTAGCCCTGGAACAACGAAATGCCTGCTGACCGCAGCATGACAGCTCATCGTCCGTTTCCACGCCCTCGGCGATAACGAGAATGTCGAGCGCCCGCGCGATGCCCACGATGCCAGCGACGATGGCTTGCTTTGGCTGGCTGAGATCAATGTCCCGCACAAGCTCCATGTCGACTTTCAGCAAATCCGGCTGGAGGCGCGCCAGCAGTCCGAGCCCGGCATAGCCCGCGCCGAAATCGTCGAGTGCCGTTAGAAAGCCGAGTTCCCGGTACGTCTCGACGATATTCTGCAGATGGCCTGGATCGACGATCCGCTCGTCTTCGGTGAACTCGAACATCAGCTTCTCGTGTGGAAAGCCGGCCCGCTTCGCAGCGGCGAGCGACTTTTGAATACAGGCGCTCGGCTCGTACACCGCATTCGGCATGAAGTTGATTGACAGTCGCAGGTCTTGGCCCCTGAACAGCGCACCGGCCGTTTCTATGGCCATCACGCGCGAAGACTGATCGAACCGATATCGGGTGTGCTCGGATAGCTGGTCGAGAATCGAAAATGCGGGTTCGCCTTTCAACCCACGGACCAAGGCCTCGTAGCCCCAGACGCGCTGATTGGGCACGTCGATGATCGGCTGAAATGCCATCGCGAACTCAAAGGGGAGAGAGCCGTCCTCGCGGCAACCCTCACAGGACGTGGCCATCGTGTAAAACCTCTTGAAATCCAGTCTAATAGGACCAAATCGCACTTGGCTTAACGTCCGGTGTCTTCGCCGGCGCTTGTGTGGCTGGGCGGCAGGTCCAGACTGGGGAAACGCGCTCTTGGGCCGCGACGGTCTCTCCGCTATGGTCGGCTGCTTCGGCCCGGTCAACGAGTGCGTTTTGAGGCTGCGGGAAAAGTTGCCAGCCCGGCTCTTGGCCGATTAGGGTGCTTTAACGTGCTGATCCTTAAAATGTTTTTCCCCGAGATGCGGCAGATAATCGAATGAGCGCAGAGACTTCCACGCCCCTGCTGGACAGGATCCACACGCCGGAGGAGTTGCGCGCCCTTGACGACGCTGCGCTGAAGCAGCTCGCCGAGGAGTTGCGCCAGGAGACCATCAGCGCCGTTTCCGTCACCGGCGGCCATCTCGGCGCCGGCCTCGGCGTGGTCGAGCTGACCGTGGCGCTGCATCACGTGTTCGACACGCCGCGCGACAAGCTGATCTGGGATGTCGGTCACCAGGCCTATCCGCACAAGATTTTGACCGGGCGCCGCGACCGTATCCGCACGCTCCGTCAGGGCGACGGGCTGTCGGGCTTTTGCAAGCGCGCCGAGAGCGAGTACGACCCGTTCGGCGCCGGCCACTCCTCGACCTCGATCTCCGCCGGCCTCGGCATGGCCGTGGCCCGCGACCTTTCAGGCGGCACGAACAATGTGGTTGCCGTCATCGGCGACGGCGCCATGAGCGCCGGCATGGCCTATGAGGCCATGAACAACGCCGGCGCCATGGATTCGCGCCTGATCGTCATTCTCAACGACAACGACATGTCCATCGCGCCGCCGGTCGGCGCCATGAGCGCGCACCTGGCGCGCCTCATCTCCGGTGGGACTTATCGCAGCTTCCGCCGCTGGATGAAGCAGCTCGCCCACAGCCTGCTGCCTGAGAGTTGGCAGCGGCGCGCGGCCCGGGCCGAGGAGTTCACCCGCGGCTTCTGGACTGGCGGCACGCTGTTCGAGGAGATGGGCTTCTATTATGTCGGGCCCATCGACGGGCACAATCTCGATCATTTGCTGCCCGTGCTGCGCAATGTGAAGAAGATGCAGAACGGACCGATCCTGGTTCACGTGGTCACGCAAAAAGGCAAAGGCTACGGGCCGGCCGAGGAGTCCGCCGACAAATATCACGGCGTCGGCCGCTTCAACGTCGTCACCGGCACGCAAGAGAAGGCCGCGCCTGGCGGGCCGCCGAGCTTCACCAAGGTCTTCGCCAACGCGCTCATCGCCGAGGCGCGCGCCGACGATAAGATCGTCGCCATCACCGCGGCCATGCCGTCGGGCACCGGCCTCGACAAATTCGCCGACGCGTTTCCCGGCCGCTGCTTCGATGTCGGCATTGCCGAGCAGCACGCCGTGACGTTTGCCGCCGGTCTTGCGGCGGAAGGCTACAAACCCTTCGCCGCCATCTACTCGACCTTTCTCCAGCGCGCTTACGATCAAGTGGTGCACGACGTCGCCGTCCAGCATCTGCCGGTTCGCTTCGCCATCGACCGGGCCGGGCTTGTCGGTGCGGACGGCCCCACCCATGCCGGCTCCTTCGACGTCGCCTATCTGTCCTGCCTGCCGGGCATGGTCGTCATGGCAGCTTCCGACGAGGCCGAACTCATGCACATGGTGGCGACGGCTGCCGCCATCGACGATGGGCCGTCGGCCTTCCGCTATCCGCGCGGGGAGGGAAGCGGCGTTGCGCTGCCGGAACGCGGCACGCCGCTCGAGATCGGCAAGGGCCGCATCGTGCGGGAAGGCTCCGCTGTGGCGCTGCTGTCTTTCGGTGCACGACTCACCGAGTGCCTCGCCGCGGCCGATGAGCTTGCGGGCTACGGCCTGCCGGCCACCGTCGCAGATGCCCGCTTCGCCAAGCCCCTCGACATGGACCTCCTGCGCCAGCTGGCCAAGAACCACGAAGTTCTCGTCACCGTGGAGGAGGGATCGAGCGGCGGCTTCGGCGCTCAAGTGCTCCAGACGCTGGCGGCGGAGGGTCTGCTCGATCGCGGCCTGAAAGTGCGTACGCTGACGCTACCCGACCGTTTCATAGAGCAGAACAAGCCGGCGGTGATGTATACGGAAGCCGGGCTCGATGCGCGCGGCATCGTCACGTCGGTCTTCGCCGCGCTCGGCAAGGACGCCCTCGGCAAGGACGAAATTGGCAAGGACGCGCGCGGCTCAGGCGCGGTGCGCCTCGCTTAATCCAGACTGCAATCCTTGGTGAACTGCTCGACCGCCGCCGCGCGACCGTGGACGGCGAGTTCGGCGCTGACCTCGCCGACCGTGACGGTCACGGGCTTGTCGCTGCGGAGCACATCGAGGATGGGCTTCAGCGCAATGTCTGTCGCCTCGCCGTAAACGGGGTCGCCGGGCTCTTCGCGTCCGGCCTCGCCATCGACCGGCGCCGTCTTCCCATCGGACGAAAACGCGATCGCAAGCGGCGTGCCGAGCTTCATCTCGGGCAGGTCGGCGTGCACGTTGAGCACGGCGATGCCCATGCTGTTGAAGCAGGCGACCATCAGTAGGGGACTTTTATCCGGGTCGAGCGAACCGTAGGTGAGCGTGACAAAGTCGCCGTTCAGCTTTGCGGTCCACACCGAACTGTCTTGCGCCAAGGGGGCCTTGGGCACACCGGCCACAAACAGGCCCGCGGCAAGAAGAAGGCGGAGAAGGGGGCTTAATGTCATTCGACGCTCGCGGGCCGTTTCGATGCGGCTCTTGCTTAGTCTAGCCCGCAAGCCTTGGCAAATTTGGCAGTGGCCTTGCTCCGCTCAGGATCAGGCAGCGTGGTAACCACGTTTCCCGTCTCAACCGTAACGACGCCTTCCTGCATCAGGGCGGCGGCCACCGGCTCGATCTCGAATGCCTTGGCCTCCGCGAAGTGGAAACCGCTCATCTCGTCGGTGGCGATATGGCCGGGAACCGCGATCGTGGCCGCATTCGTGACGATCTTGATCGCAATGGGATCGCCGATCTGGGTGCCGGCGATATCCACATAGACGGTCATGTGGCTGGACTTCTTCTTCCGGTCGCAGCCGAGATCGAAGAGATAGTCTTCTTCCGTTTCCGGAGAGCCATAGACGAGATAGGCCTTGCCGCCATCACTATTGGTCATCCAGGCAAAGCCCGGATACTCGCCGGCGGCCTGGGTGGCGGCGGCGAGGATCATGGCCGAAGCATAGAACCCGGTAAGCTTACGGAGCATTGGCGTGGAGCGACCTCTCGTGTGGTGCCCCGGCTAAGCCCTGGAGGAAGCCCACGAAGCCCGGGTCGAACTCGTGATAATTGCAGGTTATCTCCTCGCCGCGGGCGATGTCCATCAGCGCATAGCCTTTGTCGAAGATGCGGAAGTCCGTGTTGGGCCTGAGGGTGTGATTCATGAAGCGGCCGTTGTCGGCGTCGAGGACACGGTAGCCGGGCTGGTCCAGATGCGGGTAGCTGAACCGGGCGATAAAGCCCCGCATATGGGGCGGCAGGGTTCCGATTTCGGCCTCGTGGACAAAGATGTCGAACTTCGGATTGAGGCTCCAGATCAGGCTTCCACTCGGCACGAATTCATCGGCAAAGACACCGAGCCCCTCGATAGAGCTCTGGGCCACATAGGTGCTGATGAGCAGCATCGTCGCGCTCCTAGGATTGTCGGATTTTGCGGCTGGGGTTGGGCGCCTTTCGGCGCCCGGACACTCGCCGGTTTCATCGGGCACCGCCACGGGCTTCGCCGACCACGGCGAGAATCCGCTTCCGCCTCGTCCGCCGCGACGCCTGCTCGCGCCGCAGCGCATCGATGCGCCGCTGAAGGTAAGGCGAGAAATGCCCGGCATAGCGGTCCCACAACGCGGAATTGCGCCAGTCATCACCCGTCACCGTGCCTCTGCAGATCTTTGAGCCACAGCCGCACGCGAACTCGTCGTAGGGCGATCCATCGCACATGGCGTAGTCGATGGTCACCTCTTCGCCGGGCAAGATGCGCCGCAACGCCACGATGGCGATCTGACCGTCGAGGCCCGCGTTGGGCTCGCAAGAGTGGTTGATGAAATCCGGAGGCTCGTCCGCGTAGACAGAGGCGAGATAAAGCTCCTCCTCGATCTGCACGGTGTGACGCCGGATCTCCTCGCTGAGCGTGTCGAGCGCGTCGGCGCGCACGATGCGTCCGCTCCACACGCCGATAAGCTCGCCGGGATCGATCACCTGCCGGGCGACGACCGAATGCCCGCCGGCTACGTCACGATTTTTGACTTCGCATTTGTCGGAAAGGTAAGCCGTCGAGTCTGGGCTCACGAGACCTCCGCGATCACGCGCCGAGCGGGGCGCTTCGCAGCATGTATATTGAGGCGGCGCCGGCCGCTCCCGGCCTTCATCCGCGCGCGAGGACTCCCGACGCGACGCGAGCATATGAGAACCGCATTTGGCCAGCTACAAAAAAAAACGCATCGACCGACGATTGGTTGAAATGGGACTCGTCCCCACGCGCGCCCGCGCCGCCGACCTCATCCGCCGGGGCTGCGTCACTTTGGCGGGTGAGCCGGTCGCCAAGCCCGGCGCCTTGGTGGCAGACGACGCGGTGCTTGCCCTGGCGCCGGGCGCCGGCAGCCATGTCTCCCGCGGCGGCCTCAAGCTCGAAGCCGCGCTCGAGGCTTTCGGCTTGGACCCGCAAGGCCGCGTGGCGGTCGACGTCGGCGCTTCGACCGGCGGCTTTACCGAGGTGCTGCTCGCCCGCGGCGCGGCCAAGGTCTACGCCGTGGATGTGGGCCGCGACCAGTTGCACGAGAGCCTGCGTGCGGACCCGCGCGTGGTGTCGCTCGAGGCCACGGACGCCCGCGCCCTCGACGTAGAGGCCATCCCCGAACCTGTCGGCGTCATCGTCGCCGATGTGAGCTTCATCAGCGTCACACAGGCGCTGCCGGCGGCACTGAAGCGGGCCGCGCCGGAGGCCTGGCTCGTGGTCCTGGTGAAGCCTCAGTTCGAGGCCGGCCGCGAGGCGGTGGGCAAGGGCGGCATCGTCCGCGACGAGCAGGACCGCGCGCGGTCGGTAACCCGGGTGCGCGAGTTTCTCATAAGCGAAGGGTGGACCGTGCTCGGCGTGGTCCAATCGCCCATCGAAGGCGGCAGCGGCAATGTCGAGTTTTTGATCGGGGCCCGTCATGGTGTCGGCGATGGCGCGTGAAGTGACGATCGACCGCCTCGGCGCCCAAGGCGACGGCGTGGCGGAAGGGCCCGACGGCGCGGTCTTCGTGCCGTTTGCGCTGCCGGGCGAGCGGGTCCGGGTCGAACCCGACGCCGACGGCAGGCATGCGGACCTGCTCGAGGTTCTGGCGGCATCCCCTGAACGCGTCGCGCCCGTTTGCCCTCATTTCGGGGAATGCGGCGGTTGCGCGCTCCAGCATCTGGAGCCGGGCGCTTATCTGGCTTGGAAGCGCGACCTGGTGGTTCACGCCCTCAAGTCGCGCGGGCTCGAGGCGGAGGTCGAGCCGGTGCGTCCCGTGCCGCTCGGAAGCCGCCGGCGCGCCACGCTCACGCTCGGGCGAAACCGGGACGGGATTGTCCTGGGCTATCGCCGCGCCCGCTCCCATGACCTCATCGACATCGAAGTCTGCCCCATCCTGTCGCCCGATATCGTTACGCGCCTGCCGAAGCTCAAATCGGCTTTGGGTCCCCTGCTCGGCAGCAAGCGGGAGGCGCGCATCGGCATCACCGAAACCGCAACCGGCCTCGACGTGGTCGTCGACGGCGTGCGGCCGAAGCAGTCGGCCTTGGCCGGATTGGCCCGCCAAACCGCCGGTCTCGGCGCGGCGCGCGTCACCGTGGCCGGCGACAGCCTGTTGCCAGGGGCTCCGCCAAGTGTGCGCTTCGGTCCAGCCGCGGTGCGCTTGCCGCCCGGCGCTTTTCTCCAAGCCTCGGCCGAGGCCGAGGCGGTCATGACCGAATTGGTCTTGGAGGGAGCAGGGCAGCCGAAGCGCCTCGCCGATCTCTTCGCCGGCCTCGGCACCTTCACCTTCGCGCTTGCCGCGGCCGCCAAGGTCGACGCGTTCGAGACCGACGACGCGGCATTGGCCGCGCTGGAAGAGGCGGTCCGGCACACCCCGAAGCTGAAGCCGGTGCGTTGCGTGCCTCGCGATCTGTTTCGGAACCCCCTGGGGCCGAAAGAGCTCGACCGCTATGACGCGGTGGTTTTCGACCCGCCCCGCGCGGGTGCGGCGGAGCAGGCCGAGCAATTGGCGAAGTCGAAGGTGAAGCGGCTCGTCGCCGTGTCCTGCAACCCCGGCACGCTGGCACGCGATCTCCGCATCCTGGTCGATGGCGGCTATCGGATTACGCGCGTGGTGCCCGTGGACCAGTTCTTGTTCTCGGCCCATGTCGAGGTGGTCGCCCATCTCGAGCGCTAGCCGCTGAGCAGATTCTCGACGAAGGCCGGCACCACCTCGGTCGCCGGACCGTAATGGGCTTCGGCGAACAGGCTGGCGCCGTCCGACGGGTCGAGATTGAGCTCCACCGTGTGCGCGCCGCCATGGCGCGCTTCCGCCACGAAGCCCGCCGCCGGGTAGACCGAGCCACTGGTGCCGATCGCCACGAACAGATCGCACGCATCGAGCGCGGCGGAGATCCGGGGCATCTCCCGGGGCATCTCGCCGAACCACACCACGTCCGGGCGCATGAAGCCTGCCTTGTGGCAGACGGGACAGGCGGTGGCCAGTGACAGGTCTCGCGTCCACGGCAAGCTCGTGCCGCAGCGGGCGCACAGCGCGCGGCCGAGTTCGCCATGCATGTGGATCAGGTGCTGACAGCCGGCAGCCTCATGCAGGCCGTCGATATTCTGGGTGACGGTAAGGACTTCGCCTGCGTGCTCCTGCTCGAGCCGTGCCAGCGCCATATGGGCCGCGTTCGGCTTGGCCTGTTTCAGCCAGCCGCGGCGCAGATTGTAGAACGCGTGCACCTTCGGCGGATTGCGGGCGAAGCCTTCCGGCGTCGCGACCTCGTCGAGATTATACTTGTCCCACAGACCGTCATGCCCGCGGAAGGTGCCGAGCCCGCTCTCGGCTGAAAGCCCGGCGCCGGTCAGGATGACGATCTTCTCGAACAGCATCGGCCAGCGCGATGTCAGCCCTGGCCGGTCTGGCCGCGGTGACGGAGATAGTGGTCGGCCAACACGAGCGCCATCATCGCCTCGCCGATCGGCACGGCCCTGATGCCCACGCAAGGATCGTGACGGCCCTTGGTGGAGACCTCGGTGTCGCTGCCGTCGATGCCCACCGTCTTGCGCGGGGTGAGGATCGAGGAGGTCGGCTTGACCGCGAAGCGCGCGACCACGGGCTGGCCCGTGGAGATGCCGCCGAGAATGCCGCCTGCGTTGTTGGACAGGAATTCGGGACGGCCGTTCGGGTGCATACGCATCTCGTCGGCGTTCTCCTCGCCGGACAGCGCCGCCGCGGCAAAGCCCGAGCCGATCTCCACGCCTTTGGCGGCATTGATGCTCATCAGACCCGAGCAGATGTCCTGATCGAGCTTGCCGTAGACCGGCGCGCCAAGTCCGGCGGGCACGCCGTCGGCAATCACCTCGATCACCGCGCCCGTCGACGAGCCGCTTTTGCGGACCTCATCGAGAAAATCCGCCCAGACCTTCGCGGTCTTGGCGCTCGGGCAGAAGAACGGGTTGTTGTCGATCTCGTCCCAGTCCCAGTCGTCGCGGTCCACCCTATGCGGTCCGACCTGCACCAGCGCCCCGCGCACGCGCAAGCCCGGCACGACTTTGCGGGCCACGGCGCCGCCGGCGACCCGCGCCGCCGTCTCCCGCGCCGAGGCGCGGCCGGAGCCCCGCCAATCGCGCAAGCCGTATTTCAGGAAATAGGTGTAGTCCGCATGGCCGGGGCGGAACTTGTCCTTGATGTCCCCGTAATCCTTCGACCGCGCGTCCTGGTTCTTGATCTCGAGCGCGATGGGCGTGCCGGTGGTCACCTGCTCGCCGCCCTCGGCCTCGAATACGCCGGAGAGGATCTCGACTGTGTCGGGCTCCTTGCGCTGGGTCGTGTATTTCGACTGGCCGGGCTTACGCTTGTCCAGATAGGCCTGGATGTCGGCCTCGGTGAGCGGAATGCCGGGCGGACAGCCGTCGACCACGCAGCCGATCGCCGGCCCGTGGCTTTCGCCCCAGGTGGTGATGCGGAAGAGATGGCCGAAGCTATTGTGCGACATGGGTTCTTTTAGGAGCGTGGGATCGTTGCGTCCAGGTCTCGCGATCCTAGCAGCCCAGGTGGCAACAAACCCTTTCGTCGCTTCTGCCTCGTCATTGCCGGGTTTGTCTCCTCATTGCTGGCCCCTGGCGTGCGGCATCCTCACCGCGACGCGCTTGCGCCCGGTTCTGTTGTCCCTCCCAGAAATCGTCCCCCGAGGGGGGTGGCGCGCCGCTTGGCGCAAAGTCCTTATAGGTGTCCGCGGGTCTTTGCGAGACCCGCGGCGGGCGCCGTCACGGCGCGCCACTAGCGCTCAAGGTGCGAAAGCGATCCCGCACCTCAAAACGCTCCGGCGATATTTTATGGCCCCCTTCCGCCGGCTTCTCACCAGTGGCACAGTGCGCGCATAGAGATCGCGCAACCTCACCCGACGACCCACGCGTTACAGCGCAGGTGGGCGAAGCGGGGACCCCCGAGGCCGGAACGCGTCTTCCTGGCGCGGGGTCCGGGCCGGGCGGGTAATCCATCCGCGATGAGCCCATCTGTCCGCACGCCTTCCTCGGGCGCCGTACCCCGTCCCACCGTCACGACGCCTCGCGAAAGCGCCCCTCGAACGGACGAGGTGCAGGGATTCTAAGGCAGTTTTGGGAGGCGGGGATAAATCGCGCTCAACTCGCGCGAACGCGGGTGCGCACAAAAGAGAGCGGCGGGGATAGGACCCCCACCTTGCGCTGCGACATGGCGTCTCTCTCGCCGCGTCCCGTTGAGGAGGCGCGAAGGGCTCAAACGGCGCAGGTCTGCCGTTTCGACCGGTTGCGACCGCTTCGGTGGCCGCCCGGCCCCTAAATGGACGCTTGGGGGTCGCGCCAGAGGCGGGTTTTCGTCTTATTTTTCCATAGCTTGCGCGATGCGCCACGGCGCGGGCCGGCTCGACTCTTCGCCGGTTCTTCAAAACCCCCTGAAATCAGTAATGGAGTAGCCGATGCGTGCTTCGCATGCGCTTTTCACGATGTTCACTGTTCTGGTCCTGGCGAGTTCGCTCGCTGTCCCTGCGGGAGCTTTCCCGTCTCCCTTTGGCGAAGGCGCCTCGCAGAGGCCCGCCAAGGCCGCCAAGCCCACGCACTTCAATGTCGGCCCAAAGCCCGCGCGCTGGTGCGGCTGGTGGATGCGGACCCAGAAGGGCGGCGGTCCCGAGCTCAACCTGGCGCGCAACTGGGCCAGCTGGGGACGTCCCTCCGGCCCGCGCGTCGGCGCCGTGGTGGTGTGGTCTCACCATGTGGGCATGATCACCGGCCGCACGAAGGACGGGCAGTGGATCGTGAAGTCGGGCAATGACGATGGCCGCGTGCGCGAGCGGCCGCGTTCGGTTCAAGGCGCGGTGTTCCGCGTCGGCTAGAATCTGAAACCAAACGGGACGCGGGCGCGTTGCCCGCGTCCCAAGCCGAGCATCCACGGACAAGAGGTCGCGTGCAGATCTAGACCGCAATGATAGAATTGGGCCGGTACAGAGGAGATCGCCGTGGTGGAGACGAACGACCGCAGTCACCAACGCTTCCCCGTGCTCAGTCCGGAGCAGGTCGAAACCGCCAAGCGTTTCGCGAGCGGACCGTCGCAAAGCTTCGCGCCCGGCGAGATCGTGTTCGACGTCGGTCAGCGCCTTGTGCCGGCCTGGCTCGTGCTCCAAGGCTCCATCGAGGTCATGCGCCGCGACGGCCTCGACCGCGAGTCGACGATTACGATCCACCACGCGGGCCAATTCTCCGGCGAGGTTAGCCAGCTTGCGGGTCGCGAAACGCTTGCCTTAGGGCGGGCCGGTCCCGAGGGCTGCACGGCGGTTCCCTTCGACGCGGCGCATGTGCGGGCCCTCATGATCGGCTCGGCCGAAATCGGCGAGATCGTCATGCGCGCCTTCATCCTGCGGCGCGTCGGGCTCCTCGAAGACGGCGGCGTCGGCTGCGTGCTCGTCGGCCGTCCCGGCATGCCGGACATCTCACGGCTGGAAGTCTTTCTACGCCGCAACGGCTATCCCTACACGGTGCTCGATGCGAGCCATGACGATGGTCGCGCCATGGTCGAGCGGTTTGGCGTGCGCACCGAGGAACTGCCCTTGATGCTCTGCCCGAACGGTAGCCTGCTGAAGCGTCCCACCGACGCCGAGGCCGGTGTCTGTCTCGGCATTACGCCCGAACTCGACCCGAGCGTCGTTTACGACGTTGCCGTGGTCGGCGCCGGGCCCGCCGGGCTTGCCACGGCGGTCTATGCGGCCTCGGAAGGCTTGTCGGTTCTCGTATTCGATCAGCGCGCCTTTGGCGGGCAGGCCGGGGCCTCGGCGCGCATTGAGAACTATCTCGGCTTTCCGACCGGCATTTCCGGCTTGGGCCTGGCCGGGCGCGCCTTCAATCAGGCGCTGAAATTCGGCGCGGAAATCGCCATTCCGCTCGAAGTCTCGCGGCTGTGCTGCCGGGATGCCTCGCACGATCCGAATGCGCCGCTGCGGCTCTATCTCACCGACGGCAACTCGGTCCGCTCGCGGACCGTCGTCGTCGCCTCGGGCGTCCGCTATCGCCGTCCCTCGATCCCGAACCTCGAAGCGTTCGAGGGCAACGGCGTCTCTTATTGGGCGTCGCCAATCGAGGCCAAGCTCTGCGAGGGGCAAGAGGTGGCGCTGGTCGGCGGCGGCAACTCTGCCGGCCAGGCCGTGGTCTTTCTCGCGCCGAAGGTGAAGCATCTGCATCTCGTGGTGCGAGGGCCCGGCCTCGAAGCCTCCATGTCGCGCTACCTGATCGATCGCATCGCGGCGCTGCCCAACGTCACCTTGCGCACCGGCACAGAGATTGTCGGCCTCGAGGGCAGGGACGGCGGCGGCCTCTCCGCCGCGGTGTTCAAGGACCGGGCAACCGGCGAAACGCAGAGCTGTCCCGTGGCCCAGGTCTTTCTCTTCATCGGCGCCGATCCGAACGCGGACTGGCTCGACGGCTGCGTCGCGGTGGACGAGAAGGGCTTCGTGGTCACCGGGAAAGCGTGCCCCCATGCGTCGCGTCCCATCGAGGCGCTCGAGACGAGCCAGCGCGGCGTCTTCGCCATCGGCGATGTACGGGCGGGCTCGACCAAGCGCGTCGCGGCCGCGGTCGGCGAGGGCGCCGCCGTCGTAGCGCAGATCCATGGCGTGCTCGCGGCGGAGGCCGCGGCCTAAGGGGCCGCTATTCCTTCACCACGGAGATGTCCGGCGCGTCCTCGGCCTTCATGCCGACCACATGGTAGCCCGCATCGATATGCAGCACCTCGCCGGTGACCCCTTGCGACAGATCCGACAGCAGATAGAGCCCGCCGCCGCCGACATCCTCGATGGTCACGGTGCGCCGCAGCGGCGAGTTGAGCTCGTTCCATTTGAGGATGTAGCGGAAGTCGGCGATGCCGGACGCGGCAAGCGTCTTGATCGGTCCCGCCGAGATGGCATTGACGCGGATGCCCGTCTTGCCGAGATCCATCGCCATATACTGCACACTCGTCTCGAGCGCCGCCTTGGCCACGCCCATCACGTTGTAATGGGGCATCACCTTCTCGGCGCCGTAATAGGTCAGCGTCAGCAGCGACCCGCCATTCGGCATCAGCGCCTCGGCCCGCTTGGCGAGCGCGGTGAAGGAATAGCAGGAGATCAGCAGCGTCTTGGTGAAGTTGTCTTCCGTCGTGTCCACATAGCGCCCGTCGAGCTGCTCCTTGTCGGAGAAGGCGACGGCGTGAACCATAAAGTCGATCGTGCCCCATTCCTGCTTGAGCGCGTCGAACACCGCATCGACGGAAGGCTGATCGGTCACGTCGCAAGGCAGCACGAGCTTTGAGCCGATCTCTTTGGCGAGCGGCTCGACCCGCTTCTTCAGGGCCTCGCCCTGATAGGTCAGCGCCACCTCGGCGCCCTGCTCGGCGATGGCCTTGGTGATACCCCAAGCGATGGAGCGGTTGTTGGCCACGCCGAACACGATCCCGCGCTTGCCTGCCATGAGATTTCCGCGCTCGCCCATTACCCCTCCTTGATGCCTGAAGTCGGGGCTTTATACATGCCGCGCGAGCAGGGTCGGAAGGATTTTCACCCCTGAGAGCCCGGGGGTCGGCGGCCGGCGGCAGATACGGGAATCGGGAGAACGGGTTGGATCGGCGGGGGAGATCGCCACCCCCTGTCCAGGGATAGCGATCTTGAGCCTCAGATACGCCGCGCGTGGTCCAGGGCCATTAGGGCACCACGGCATTTCCGGGTCTGAGCAAAATGAGACATCAGAATCCGCACAAAAAAAAGAGCCGCTCAAAACGGCCCAGGTCTAGGGATTTGGGGGACAACTTTAAGTGCCTCCAAGACTCTCTTAGGCCGAAGCCGACGGCTTTTCCGGTCAATTCTATACATGCCGGCCCGAATGAGGTTACTGACCGGCCGTGCGCCTTAAGTCTAAAGGCGCGGCGCTGGGATGAGGCGGGAGAGCGCCAGGTCGCTGCGGGCGTCCCGGGTCAGCGTCCGTGCCCGCATCAATTGGCTGCGCAGCGGCGTGAAGCGCAGGCTCCGCCCTTGAAGGTCGCGGTCCTTGCCCTCCCTCGGGTCGGAAGCCGCATTGGCAGTGGTCTCGGATCCGGACATGTAACCCCCTAGCCCGCGATCGCCCAGTTGCCGTCTTCCTCACGGCAGGCGACGCCCTCGATTTCCTTTTCGTAAGCGCCGAGCGCGAGTGAATAGAGCACGTGGCGGCAAATACGCCCCTGATCGTCGCGGAACGCGGACACCGGCTTGATTCGGCCCGCGAGCTGACTGGCCTGGCGGCGCCACACCAGCGTCACCCCGTCGCCGAGCTCGGTGAGAGCCATCTGCAACGCCTGAAGCGCGACCGTGCGGTCACTTTGATTGAGGCCGGATTTCAGGAGATTGAGGCCTTGCGGCGCGTTTTGGCCTTGCGGCGCGATTTGGCCTTGCGGCGTATGACCGGTGGTCACCGCCGCGAAATCGTGTGCCCCGTTCTCCTCGGCCATCAAAGGAGATGGGGTGGGCAACAATACTGACAACACTAGAGCGCCCACCCCAATGATAGGGGCGTTCCGATGGAACGTACGCATAACAACTCGTCCCCAAACTCTGACGCGGATACTGTATTCCCCCACGCCCACTATCAACTGACCTCATGGTGGCCTATCAGAGTGAGCAAAACGTAAATGCCCGTATCCGGACGGGATTTTTTTTCTTCGATGACGAGCGAGCAATTGATGATGGACGGTCAGACACGGAAAACCGCGGATTTCACCGCCGCCGATGAGCCCTTCGCCCTGTTTCGGCAATGGCTGGGCGAGGCGGAAAAGTCCGAGCCCGCCGATCCGGAGGCCATGGCGGTCGCCACCGCGGACGCCGACGGCCTGCCGAATGTGCGGATGATTCTCTTGAAGGGCGCCGATGAGCGCGGTTTCGTCTTCTATACCAATTGCGGAAGCGCCAAGGGCCTGGAGCTCGCCGCCAATCCCAAGGCGGCGCTGCTCTTCTACTGGAAGAGCCTGGGGCGGCAAATTCGCATTCGCGGTCCCATCGAGCCGGCCACCGAAGCCGAGGCAGACGCTTATTTCGCCACGCGCCATCGGGAAAGCCGCATCGGCGCCTGGGCATCGAGCCAATCCCGGCCGCTGGAGAGCCGCGCCGCCCTGGAGGCGAGCGTGGAGCGCCTGACCGAAGAGTTCGCCGGCGGCGACGTGCTGCGCCCCGCTTATTGGCGCGGCTACCGGGTGATACCGCTCGAGATCGAGTTCTGGCAGAGCGGCGACTTCCGCCTGCACGACCGAATCGTTTTCCGCCGCGCGGGCCCGGACGGCGCATGGACCAAGACGCGCCTCTATCCGTGAGCCGCGTCAGTCCTTACTCTTCGCGGCCATGACCCTCATTCCCACCGAAGAACGGAAGACCCTGGTGCTGACCGGCGCCTCGCGCGGCATCGGCCATGCCACGGTCAAGCGCTTCTCGTCGGCCGGCTGGCGGGTGATCTCCTGCTCGCGCCAGCCTTTCCCGGAGGACTGCCCCTGGGAAGCCGGCCCCGAGGATCACATTCAGGTCGATCTCGCCGATTCGGACAGCACGATCGACGCCGTCGCCGAAATCAAGGACCGCCTGAGGGCGCAAGGCTCGAAATTGAACGCGCTGGTCAACAACGCCGCGATCTCGCCCAAGGGGCCGGGCGGCAGCCGGCTGTCCTCCCTCGACACGCGGATCGAGGATTGGAGCGCCGTATTCCAGGTCAATTTCTTCGCCCCCATCATGCTCGCCCGCGGCCTGATCGACGAGCTCGAAGCGGCCTCCGGCGCGGTGGTCAATGTGAGCTCGATCGCCGGCGGCCGCGTGCATCCCTTCGCCGGCTCCGCCTACGCCACGTCGAAAGCCGCGCTCGCGGCGCTCACCCGCGAAATGGCGGCCGACTTCGCGCCTTTCGGCATCCGGGTCAACGCCATCTCGCCCGGCGAGATCGACACCGCCATCCTATCGCCCGGCACCGAGGCGCTGGTCGCCGACATCCCCATGCGCCGCTTGGGGCTCCCCGAGGAGGTGGCGAAGGTCATCTATTTCCTATGCACCGACCAATCGAGCTACATCAACGGCGCGGAGCTCCATATCAATGGCGGTCAGCATGTGTGATCCCGCCATCACAAACCTGCCACGGCTACGGTTTAGCGGTTAGACTAGAGGCGGATTTCAGCATGAGGATCGGCTGACGTGACGGCGAGCTATTCCATGGACCGGTATTCGACCGCGCGCTTCGAGGTGAGGGAGGCGCGCGAGGCCAGATGGGCGAGGCGCATGGCACTGTTCTTCCTGCAGCTCCTCGTCCTGACCGTCGTCCTGCATCGCTTCTTCGGGCTCGGCACGCCGGCGGCTATCAATCTGATCGGCGTCTCGATAGTCGGCATGCTGATCGCCGTCATCATCGCCGTGGGCTCGCTCATCCGCATCTGGTTCGGCGGCCAGACCGGCGCGGCGCAGGATTTCGGCGCCATCACCCTCGGTCTGATCGGCCTGGCGCTGCCGGTCTACTTCCTGTCGAAGGCCGTGCTCCTGCCGGCGCTCAACGATGTTCAGACCACGCCGGCGGATCCGCTCCAATTCACCGTGCTGGCGAGCATGCGTCCCCCGGACGCCAATCCCCTGACCAATCCGGACGCCGAGAAAGCGAAGATGCAGGCCGAGGCCTATGGCGATATCGGCCCCATGTTCCTCGAACGCTCGGCGCCGGAGGTGTTCGTCCTGGTGAACGAGGCGATCGGGCGGCTCGGCTGGAACGTCGTCGTGAACGAGACCCCGGGCGAAAGCGGCATCGGCCGCATCGAGGCCACCGACCGCAGCATGATCATGGGCTTCACCGACGATGTGGTCGTCAGGGTGAAGGGCGACGACGCGAGCACGCTGATCGATGTCCGCTCCGCCTCCCGCTACGGCATGCATGATTTCGGCGCCAATGCCGAGCGCATCCGGGCGCTCTATGCCGAGGTGACGGCCGCGCTCGAAAAGGGCGAGAAGACGGTGCTGGAGCAGGCGGCTCCGAAGAAGGACGAGGAGCCCGTCGCCGTCCCGGCCAAAGAGATCAAGAAGAGCCGGAAGCAGGGCGCACGTAAAAAGCGCTGAGCCGGTCGTGCGCGCCTTCCGCGCTCACCATGTCGCGGGCGATCAGATGCTCCAGATGGGCGAGCACCGAAAGCGCGGCCGCCTCTTTGAGGTCGGCATCGAGCCCGCCATAGAGCTTGGCCACGATGCGCGGAATCGTGCCGAGACCCTCGTCGAGGCAGGCAAGAATACTTTGCTCCCGCCATTTCCGATGGGTCATGTAGGCGCGGACCACCCGCTGCGGCGTCTGGATCCGTCCGCCATGGCCTGGCAGGAATGTCTTGTCGTGACGCTGCATCAGCCTTTCGAGTGAGGCGATGAAGTCGGCCATATTGCCTTCCGGCGGCGCGATCACGGTGGTGTTCCAGCCCATCACATGGTCGCCGGTGAACACCGTGCGCTTGCCCACATGAGCGAAGCACAGATGGTCCGGCGCATGTCCCGGCATGTGCAGCACGTCCAGCGCGAAGCCCCGGCCTTTCACCGTGTCGCCATCGGCCACCGGGCGGTCCGGCGTGAAGGCGGCGTCGACAAAGCCGTCGCCGAGGCCCGGCGCGCCGGCGCCGCGCGGCTTGTCCGTCGGGCCGAAAGCGACGATCTCGCCGCCGAGCATGGCCTGCAGCGGCACCGCGCCGTCGCAATGATCGCGATGGCTGTGGGTGATGAGGATATGGCTGATCCGCTCGCCGCGGGTCGCCTCGGCGATGGCCGCGAGATGGGCCGCATCGGCGGGGCCCGGATCGATCACCGCGACCTCGCCGGAGCCGACAATATAGCTGTTGGTGCCGAGAAAGGTGTAAGGGCCCGGATTGTTGGCCACGATGCGCCGGACGTCGGGCGCGACCTCCTCGGCGACGCCGTAGTCGACGTCCACGCTACGATTGAAAGCTAGCTCCGCCGACATGGTCTCGATTGTTGTTGGTCTTCTGGTGAACCCGCGCGGCATCTTAGCGAAGCGGCGGCCGGGCAGCAGCGCTGCCCAATTGGCAGCGTTAACGGTCTCATGGCTTCTTGCGCAAAATATGACTGACGTCAGGGGACTTGGCGGCGCATTTTGCCACGTTTCGCGGGGGCTTTGCGCGTCTTCCCAGCCAAGCACCGCCATGCGAGATGGTGGTCGGAGTGGCAGGATTTGAACCTGCGACCCCCTCGTCCCGAACGAGGTGCGCTACCAAGCTGCGCCACACTCCGCTTAGCTGAAGACGGACGTATATAGACGGCAAGCCGCCGCCCCGCAA
>CAVSXL010000003.1:0-40008 GCA_963731875.1 uncultured Alphaproteobacteria bacterium
GCGCGGGGCGTCTAGTTTTGCTGTGCAAAGCGGGGGGAGACGTTAATTGGGCCAACCATTGCGCAGCATCACGATCGTCGGCGGCGGCACCGCCGGCTGGCTCGCGGCTCGCGTTCTCAATCGTTTCTGCAAATCGAAAGACCCAAAGCACAAACTCGAGATCACGCTGATCGAGTTGCCGACGATACCGATTGTCGGCGTCGGCGAAGCGAGCCTGCCGGGCATGGTCGTGCTGCTTAATCAGCTCGGCATTTCGGAAAATGGAATTCTTGAAGCATACGGATGCGACCTTCAAAGTCGCGGCGCATTTCATCGACTGGAATCGCGACGAAAAAGGCCGGCCGATCGAGTTCCTGAATATCCTCAACGCAGCCGGCGCGATCGACGGCCGCCAGCTCGCCGATTATTTCGTCACCTTCGACCCAGCGCGCGCCGCGCCGGACGCGGGCCTGGCCTATGTGCGCGCTTTTTCACCGGTTGCGGAGATCGTGCGTGGCAGTCTCGCGCCGCGCCGTCCTGGTGAGCCCGATTTCAGCGGCGAGGTTGGCTACACCTATCATTTCGACGCCACCAAGCTCGCCGTGCTCCTAAAGGACGTCGCAACGGGTCGCGGTGTGAAGCACGTTCTGGACGATGTGGACGAAGTCAATCTCGATGAGCGCGGATTCGTGAAGTCACTGACCCTGCGCCGGCAAGGCGATCATCCGATCGATCTCGTCATCGATTGTACCGGCTTTCGTGGATCGATCCTTCAGCAGGCTTTGGGTGAGCCGTTCGAACCCTATGGGGACTATCTGCTGAATGACCGCGCCGCTGTCGTGCAAATTCCGCAGAGGGATCCCCGCGTCATCGCGACCACAACACGGGCGACGGCCTTTTCATCCGGCTGGAATTTCAACATTCCTCTCACGACGCGCGTCGGCACCGGCTATATCTTCTCGAGCCAGTTTATCTCCGACGACAAAGCCATCGAGGAGCTTCTCGCCTTCTACGGCGATCAGGCCAAGGGTTGCGAGCCGCGCATCATCCCCATCCGGACGGGCCGCGTGCGCAATGCCTGGGTGAAGAACTGCGTCGCACTGGGCCTTTCCGGCGGCTTCATCGAACCCCTGGAAGCGACGGCCATTTTTATGACCGATCTCGGCGCGCGTTGGCTCCAGCATTACCTGCCGACGCGGGATTTCGAACCCGAACTCGCCGCCGCCTATAATCGCCAGGTGAGCCGCGTGTACGAAGAGGTGCGCGATTTCATCCAGACGCACTATCACCTGAATAACCGTCAGGACTCCGAGTATTGGCGTACGGCGCGCGAAGGCATGAAGCTCTCCGACCGCCTCCAGGAAAATCTCAAAGTGTGGCGGCACACGACCCCGGAGGCTCTGGATCTCGACAGCGCCTATCTCTTCGGGAGTCCGGTTTACACGCTGCTCCTGATCGCCAAAGGCTTTTACAAGGACGCCCGGTTGGCGAAGGCCCCGTCTCTGAGCCGTACGGCATACGACCGGTATCGCACCGCCGAGCGCAAGGCGCGTCCCAATCAACTCGCGGGCCTCATTAGCCATGCCGAGTTTTTGAGAACCGGAGGCAAGGCGCCGGTCGGCCCCTTCACGAGCCCGCATTACGCCGATGCGACGACCTTCGCATCGGCGACGAGGATCAAGCTTGCACCCCAGCCGGCATTTTCACCGGGGCGGCGCAAGCCGAAGCGTTGATGAGCGCGCCCTAGATAATCTCGTCTTCGTCGAACAAGGGATCTTCTTCGAGCTGACCGGCAAGCAGGTCGATCGTTGCGGCCGGATCGTCGCGTGGCCGAATTCTAGCGACATGAAAAAGACCGTCCCCTTCGTTCACCACGGGCAAATTCGTGCGGCCGACGATCAAGCCCCCTTCCTCGGCGACAATCTCGGTTTCCACATCGCCGAACGGGTCGGAGACCAGACCGAGAATGTCACCCTCATCCACGTGGCTACCCGGCGCTTTCAGCGTGCGCAACAGCCCCCCGGCCGGCGCCCGCAGCCAAAAGCTAGAAGATGATCGCATCGGCGCGACATGCGGCCTGGGGATGCCTTTGGCCTTGACCATGCCGAGCTGCCGCATCACGCGCAGGATCCCCATCATCCCGGTTCTGACCGCGTGCTCGTCGAACCGCAAGCCCTCCCCCGCTTCGAACAGCAGGATGTCCACGTTGTGCCGCTGGGCCGCCTGCCGCAACGACCCGTCGCGTATCTTGGAGGTCATGACGATGGGCGCGCCGAAAGCCTCGGCGAGCAACATCGTGTCCGGCTTGCGTGGCGACACACGGATCTGCGGCAGATTGGTCCGGTGGATCGCCGCCGAATGCAGATCGATGCCGACATCCGAGCGCGACACAATCTGTGTCATGAACTGATGCGCCAGCCGCGCGGCCAGCGATCCTGCCGCACTGCCGGGGAAGGTGCGATTGAGGTCGCGGCGATCCGGCAAATAGCGCGAATGGTGGAGGAAACCGAAGGTATTGACGATCGGCACCGCGAGCAATGTGCCCCTGAGCTCGTCGATATTGGGCGTCCGCAGAAGCCGGCGCACAACCTCCACGCCCATCACCTCGTCGCCGTGGATCGCGGCGCTGACGAACAATGTCGGCCCAGGGCGCTTACCGTGCACCACATGCACCGACATGGTGATCGGCGTATGATCGGACATAACACTGACCGGCAAGTCGACTGTCCGGCGCGTGCCCGGGGCGACGCTTTGGCCGCCGATCTCGAATGCGGTTTGTGCCGCCATCAACCTTTACCGCGCGTCCCCGTCTTGCCGGGCTTCGCTTCTTTTTCCAGAAACTCGATGATCTTGCCGGCGATGTCGATACCCGTAGCTTTCTCCACGCCTTCAAGACCCGGCGAGGAATTGACCTCCATGACCACGGCACCGTGATTTGTGCGCAGCATATCCACGCCACAAGCATTGAGCCCGAGCGACTTTGCCGCACGAACTGCCGTCGAGCGTTCTTCCGGAGAAATCTTGACCGGTGCCGCGCTGCCGCCGCGATGCAGGTTGGACCTGAACTCACCGTCGGCTCCCTGGCGCTTCATTGCCGCCACGACCTTGCCGCCGACCACGAAGGCGCGAATATCGCTGCCGCCGGCCTCCTTGATGAATTCCTGCACGAGGATGTTCACGTTGGCGCCGCGAAAGGCTTCGATCACAGATTTTGCGGACCGATCGGTGTCGGCGAGAACCACACCGATGCCTTGCGTACCCTCCAGAAGCTTGACCACGAGGGGCGCGCCCCCGGCAAGCTTCACCACCTCTTCGGTCTGCGAGGGGTCGTGGGCGAAGGTCGTGACCGGCAGGCCGATGCCGTCGCGGGCGAGAATTTGCATGGAGCGCAATTTATCGCGGGACCGGCCGATGGCGACGGACTCGTTGAGGGGGTACACCCCCATCATCTCGAACTGACGCAACACGGCGAGGCCGTAAAATGTCACCGACGCGCCGATGCGTGGGATCACCGCGTCATACACCGGCAATTTTTCACCGTTGTAGAAAATCTCCGGCCGCCGGGACGCGATATTCATGTAGCAGCGCAGCGTGTTGATAATGTCGAGTTCGTGGCCGCGCTCTTCCGCCGTCTCTTTGAGACGTTGGTGCGAGTAAAGCTTGGGGTTGCGGGCCAACATTAAGATCTTCATGAAAATCTCCGTTTCTTCTAAGTCCGGCGCGCCGTCTCGGCGTTTGCCGCCGGGGCTTTGGGGCCCAGCGGCAGGCCGGCGATATAGGATCGTCCGGGATTGACGACCATGCGATAGCGGCGAACCGCCGTACGGCCGACGATGAGGTCGAACTCCATATTGTCCCGGTTGGTGAGCGAGACTTCGATGACCCACCGGAACCGGCCGAGCACGAGCGTGGTCTCGATGATCGGGCGCTCTTCTGAGCTGCCTCCCGTGTTCTTGATATGGCGATGGTGGACGATCGGCGCCTCGAAGCGCAGTTCCTTTTTCCGCCCTGTGAGCGGCGCGAATCTGACCCAGTCGACCCCGTCGCGTTCAAATCTCTCGATCTCAGCCGCATGCAGGGCGGAGGTTCTGGCGCCGGTGTCGATCTTCGCCCGCATGGAGACGATGCCGAGATCCGGAAGGCCGACAAGCTCGCGCCAGCCAATCTCGCGGGCGCGGCGCTTGCCCTCGGGCTTGGCAAGGCTCCGGTGCTTCATGCCAGGCTGTCCTCATTGGCGCGCCGATAGTTGACGAACGTATTGGCGGCCATCACCACGTAGAAATTGTCCATGTCGACGAGGACATAGCCCTGCTGCGCGAGCGCCCGCGTCAGCATCCGCACGTCGTCCTCATAGAGGCGGCGGCAGCCGAAAAGCTCCCGCAACAGCCGCGCAGAAACGCGATAGCGGCCGCTCTTCTTGCCGCCGAAGGGCTTGGCATAGAGCGCCGCGAGCTTGTCCGCGACCCGGATATAGTCGAGTTGATAACTCATGCCACTCATCCATAAAAAGCCAAAAAGAATTTGTCTATAGAAATTTTTTTTTGCTATTGTTGGCGGGTCGACTATATCGGGGCCAGGGACAGCTCGCTGAGAGGGTCTTTGCATGGACCAGAGTGATGGCTTGCTCTTCGCCTACGTCCTGGACGGACAAGGCGGCGGGCGGGAGCTCGACTGGAAGGGCATTCGCGCCTGGTCACCGGCCGATGGGGTCTTGTGGGTCCATCTCGACCGGACGGGTGACAAGGCCCGGTCGTGGGTCTCGGACGAGACCGGCATCGACAAGGCAACCTCCGAAACCCTGCTTTTGCCGGCCGCCACGCGCCCACGGGTGCAGCGCATCGGCGACGGGCTCTTCGTCGTGCTCCGCGGCATCAACCAGAATCTGGGCGAAGAGCATGACGACATGGTCGGCCTGCATATGTGGATCGATCCGGGCCGGATCATCACTTTGCGCCGCCGCCGCCTGATGGCGGGGCAAGCCATCCGCGACCTTCTGCTCAAGGGGCTCGGGCCGCGCGGCCCCAGCGAATTTCTGGCTACGGTCGCGGAGCAGCTTCTGCAGCCAATCGTGCCGATCATCAACGATCTCGACGATGCGGTGGATGAGGTGCAAACCGAGCTTCTCGTCTCGACCGACAGGCCGATGCGTCACCGGCTGCACAGCATCCGTCAGGAAGCGATTGCCTTGCGCCGCTATCTCGCGCCCCAGCGCGACGCCATGTCCCGCCTGCAGACCGAGACAGTGACCTGGCTGAACGATCTCGATCGCGCCTATCTGCGCGAGACCGCCGACCGCACGCTGCGCTTCGTCGAGGACCTCGATTCGATCCGCGAGCGCGCGGCCATCGCTCAAGACGAGCTCAACAACCGCGTCAACGACCAGATGAACCGCACCATGTATCTGCTGACCGTCGTCGCCACCCTGCTTCTGCCGGCGAGCCTGCTCACCGGACTGCTCGGGGTCAATGTCGGCGGCATACCCGGCGTCGAGTCCGACTGGGCATTTTTGGCCGTTGCGATCCTGATCCCCGGGCTGGCTCTCCTTGAGTACCTGTTCCTGCGTTGGATGAAATGGATCTAGCGCGCACCTTGCCGTCTCATCATTGGAGGTTCGGGTGGACCACATTCTAAACGGCGACACTCTGACGAAGGCCCGCGAGCTGTTCGAGCACTGGGTCCGAAGCGATGTCTTCGTCTGGTCCAATCTCGCCCAACTGCTCATCATCGCGATCCTGTTTGCCGCTGCCCGGCCAATCGCCAAGCTAGTGCGGGCGAGGCTCGACACCTTGTTTGCGCGCGAGACCCGCCGCCGCGTCTCCTCCATCCTTCTCAAGAACGCGGCCAAGCTCACCGCTCTGACCCTGCCGGCGACTTGGCTGTTGCTGCTTTGGATTACCCTGGTGGCGTACGACTATTATGAGCAGCCGGCGGAACTTTTGCGCATTGCCGCGGTGCTGCTGGCGGTATGGCTCGCGATCCGCCTCACCTCGACGCTCGTGCGCGACCCGGGCTGGGCCAAAGCCATCACCGTCATCGCCTGGGCGATCGCGGCCCTGAGCATTGTCGGGTTGTTGGACGACGCCATCGCCGTTCTCGACGGGGTGGCGCTGACCGTCGGCGGTGTGCGGATCTCCGCCTTGCTCGTGCTCAACGCGGTCCTATCGCTCGCCATCCTGTTGTGGGTCGCCGTCATGGCCTCTCGCGTGCTGGAGCGGCGCATCACCCAGAGCGTGCAGCTCACCCCCACATTTCAGGTGCTGCTGATCAAGCTGCTCAAGGTGGTGCTTGTCGGCATCGCCATCGCGCTTGCCCTATCGACCGTGGGCATCGATCTCACCGCGTTTGCCGTTCTCGGCGGCGCCATCGGCCTCGGCATCGGCTTCGGCCTCCAGAAGATCGTGTCCAACCTGATCGCCGGCGTCATCATCCTGCTCGACAAGTCGATCAAGCCCGGCGACGTCATCTCGGTCGGCGAGACCTTTGGCTGGATCAACTCGCTCGGTGCCCGCTACGCCTCGGTCGTAACCCGCGACGGGACCGAATATCTGATCCCGAACGAGGACCTGATCACCCAACAGGTCGTGAACTGGTCCTACAGCAACGACGCCGTGCGGCTCAAAATTCCGATCGGGATCTCCTACAAGTCCGATCCGCGTCAGGCGATCGCGCTGTGTTTCGACGCCGCCCGCGAGGAAAGCCGAATTCTGAAGCTGCCGGCGCCCAACGTGCTGCTGAAAGGCTTTGGCGACAGTTCGGTCGACATCGAGATGCGGGTGTGGATTCGCGATCCGCGCAACGGCGTCTCGAACATCAAGAGCGCCATCCTTCTGAGAGTTTGGGACAAATTCCACGAGCACGGCATTGAGATCCCCTACCCGCAGCGAGACCTCCATCTCATTCCGCCCGTCGATCTCGATCTCAGAGCCTTGGTCGAGGAGAACTGACGGGCGCCGAGGCACCGGCTTGGGCCTCGAAGGACAGTGCCGCGCACCGTAAGCGGTGCAAGGCACGCAGGCCGAACACGGCAGGGGCTGCCTCTAACCACTCAAGATTCATCTTTTGTTCACTGTGCCAAAGAAGCTTTTCGGTGTGTTCAGTACTCTGGGGCAGTTTGGCGACTACTAGGTTGTAAATTGCTTCCGGCGACGGAGGCACAACAGCACGCTCGCCCCCAAAGAAATGCTGGAATTCATACAGTCAATGAGCATCGGCGGCGCCGCCCTATCTGCCCGGCGGCTGAAGCTGTCGCTGGCTACAGCCGCAGCGATCGGCATCGGCGCGATTGTGCTCGGCGTTGTCGTCCTTGCAGCTTGGTTCTTCGACGCGCAGGCCATCAAGTCGATCCGCCCCAGCTGGGCGGACATGCAGCCAAATACGGCGATAGGATTCATCCTCGCAGGCGCCGCTCTTTGGCTCCTCGAGCGCCGCTCGGCCTCGCCGTGGATCGTTCCCGCCGTGATCTTCTTGGCAACAGCCACAACGGCACTCGGCGCGCTCACCCTGTTTCAGTATTCCGCGGCAGTCGACCTCGGCATCGATGATGCGCTGTTCGCGACCCGGCACGCCCCGTTCGAGCCTGGACGGCCTGCCCCCATCACCGCGCTCAACTTCACCCTGCTCGGCATCGCCTTGATGCTGCTTTGCACGAGGAAGAGCGCTCTGCGAGCGGCCGCGCAGATGGTCGCAGTGCCAATCATCGCGCTTTCCTATGTTGCTCTGCTTGGCTACGCCCTTTCCTCTAGCTCGCTCTATCAGATCCCGGGCTTTATTTCGGTGGCGTTCCATACGGCGGTAGGTCAGTTGCTGCTGAGCGTGGGGATCATGGCCTCTTCACCGGAGACGGGCATTACCCGGCTGCTGGTCAGCAAGAGTGCGGGCAGCCGCCTCGCGCGCCGGCTCGTTCTCATCAGCATTCTGCTCTTTCCCCTGCTTGGCTGGCTCAGGGTCAAGGCCGAGTTGGCGGGGATCATCACCACCGAGATGGGCGTCGCCCTCCTCATCTCCATTACGCTGGTTATCGTCCTGTCCTTTATCTTGTTGCCGATCGAGGCGCTCGCACGGGGCGAAGTCGAACGGGAAAGGCTTGGGGCGGCGGTCGTTGCCAGCAAGCGGGCCGCGAATACATTTCGGAATGTGTTGAACGCCGCGCCCGATGGCATGCTCGTCGTCAACCGCGCGGGCGAGATTGTTATGGCCAATGGCGAGATCGAAAAGCTCTTCGGCTATTCACACGCTGAGATCATGGGCCAGTCGGTCGAAATGCTGGTTCCAATGCGCCACCAGCATTTGCATGAGAACTATCGCGGCTCCTTTTGGAGCAACCCGAGCAGGCGACCGATGGGCCATGGATCGAAACTTGCCGGCCTCCGTAAGGACGGTAGCGAGATTCCGATCGAAGTCGCCCTCAGCCCCGTACAAACGGAGGAAGGCGATTTTGTCATTAGCAGTATTCGCGACATCAGTGAGCGTGTGCGCTTTTTCGAGGCGCTGCATCACAAAAATGTCGAGCTGGAGCGGGCCGCGAAGGCCAAGGATCATTTCCTGTCCAACATGTCCCATGAGCTGCGCACGCCGCTGACGGTCATCATCGGCTTCGTAAAAACCCTGATGATGAAATTGTCCGGGCCCCTGACGACGGAGCAAGAACGCCAGGTCCTAAAGATCGAAGCCAACGCCACACATCTCTTGGCTTTGCTCAACGACCTCCTCGATCTGGCGAAGGTTCAATCCGGCAATGAGGACATCAGCCTCGAGCCCGTCGATCTGCGGTCGGTCCTGGAGGAGGTCGAGACCTCGTTGCGGCCCCTCGCCGATAAAAAGAGCCTTGCGCTTGAAATCAATTGCCCGGCGAAATACGGCCTCAACCGCAGCAGCCGCCGCACCCTTCTTCAGATTTTGCTGAACCTAGCCAATAACAGCATTAAGTTCACCGACAGCGGATCGGTGCGGATTGTGGTCGAGCGGGCCCTTCAGAATAAGCAAACGCTCACACGCATTCATGTCGTCGATACCGGCATCGGCATCAGACCGGAAGATCAAGAAAAGCTGTTTCACCCTTTCATCCAGTTGCATCCGGATGCCAATCAGGGCGGCACCGGCCTCGGGCTCCATTTAAGTCGCAACCTTGCCCGCTCGCTCGGTGGCGACGTGACATTCCGCAGCCTCTATGGCCAGGGCAGCACGTTCACGCTGATATTGCGGGAGGAGACGGTGGCGGAGGTGCAAGCACGCATTGCCAGCTAAGCCCGTGCTGAACTAGACGCCGACTCCCCAGCGAGCCTTGATTCTCAAATAAGAAACATTCGAAGCGATGTACCGCGGCGGGGGGCTGCGGTCAGGCAGATCCCGCAAGAATATCGCGCACGTTCTTCGCCAAGGTCATCGGGTCGAACGGTTTGGCGATGACCCCCATAGCACCGAGCCCCATGTAAAGAGACCGCTCGTGCTCCATGGTGCGTGCCGTCATGAAGATGACGGGAGTCTCAGCGTGACCCGGCAGCCCGCGAAGGCGGGACAGCGTCTCGATACCGTCGATCTCGGGCATCATAACGTCGAGCAGGATTACGTCCGGCTTGAAGCCTCCCGACAGAAGGTCGAGCGCTTCCATTCCGGAGGCTGCGGTTTTCAGTGCGATATCGGGATCTACGCTCAGCGAGATCGTCACGATATCCCGGATATCGTCCTGGTCCTCGACCTGCAAAACCTGTAGCGATGTCACGAACTCGGATTCCCTTGCCGAATGGCCAGCCGATAGTTCCCCCGCTTGCGGCTCGCGAACAAACTCCCGATACATAATTGCGCTCCAAGTTCACAAAGGGCGAGCATGACGCCTCGGGTTGGTGAATCCACCATTAGCTCGCGGCTGACGATTGAGGCTTTCAGAGGAGAACAGCCAGGGCTCGACAGTAGTTCCCCGCACCTCCCTTTCATGCCTAACGAACTACACCAAGGGCCGTGTCCCTTTGCTCTAGTTGGGCGCGCAAACCAAGCAGAAAAGGCGCTGGAGAACAGTTACCGCTTTCTATGGTTACAAGAGCGGTACTGAGTCATCGACGATTGCTCGGAACTGCATCAGGTCATCGCTCGTCAGGCTGCTAGGTGACTGGTAGGAGCCGGTTGGCAGGCGCCGGTCAAAGAAGCGGCACCGCGTAATTGACGATCGCGCGGAACTGGGTGAGATCGTCGCTCGGTAGACCGGCGTCGAACACCTGCCAGTCGATATATTCCAGCTCCACACGAAGTCCTTCGAGGCGGCCGCGATGGGGCTCGTAGACGAAGCGCAGGTCGAGCTCGTCCTGATTGGCGAAGCCGCCATTGGCAAGATCGGGCGTCCCGGTCCCCTTGCCCCACGCGGCATGCAGCTTGACCCCTTCAAGCCCGATCTTCTCCAGATCGTAGGACAGCGAAAGGAGATAGGCCTGCACACTGGCCTGGTGAAAACTCGTGACGACCATGCCCGTATATGACGTCGAGTAGCCGAACGGCTTCTGGATGTTCGCTTCGTCGCCGACCTGAGAAACCGCGCCGGTGAATACAAAGCCTGCATAGCTGGCGACAAGCCGCGCCGAGGCTTGATAGGTATTGTAGGGCCCACCCGCGATCAGATCCGCGCCCACCGTCCTCTGGTCGAGAGTGTTGACGCCGACACGGAAGCTTGGGCCATCCTCGCCGCCGCCGAACGGCAGCAAGTAGTCGATTTCGCCATAGGCGGTGTTGAGCGTGTCCTTGATCCAATAGTTCGCGACGCCGACATTCCACGCCGATCCGTGATAGCTGACGCCGTTGACGAGCACGCCCTCATCCTGCTTGACACCGAGGCCATTGCTGAATGACTCGAACCCGGCGGTATTGCGCGGCTTATATTGCGTCAGATAGGACGCGATGTAGTCGAGCGTCTGCCCGTCCTTGCTCTCCGGCACGAGGACGATCCCCTCGAAGGTCAGCGGAATCATCCTGACATCGTAGGGATTGATATAAGGCGTCCGCACGAGCTGCCGGCCCACGGCGAGTTGCTGCCCCGCGAAATTGAAATTCCCGTTGATCTGCCCGAGCGTCGTGATCTGGTCGCCATCGGTGGTGAGATTGACCGAGTCGCCGGCAAACGCATTCGCGTAAAGCGGCTGGGACGTGTAGAGCACGCTGCGGAGCTGGAAGAAGTCGGCGATGTAGCCGGACTCATATGACAGGGAGCCGCCGGTGGTCAGCGCCTTGGGCTCGTCATAACCGAAGTCATGCTCGTCAAACCAGTAGGACCGGCTGTTAGCTCTAAGTTGCGTGTCGCGGAAGAAGGTGGGGCTGTTCGGCATGCGCTCGTGCCGCATGGCCTTGAGGCGCGCTTCGCGCGAATCGACATAGGATTTCGGTCCCCGTAAACCGCTCCGCGGATCGATGGGCGTTGCAAACCCCTCGCCGATCGGGCTGAAGGCCTCTTTGGCGCTGGAGGGAATGGGGTAATCGGTGGCGCCTTGGGCGAGCGCACGCGGGGAGAGTCCGGCGCCGGCCGCCAAGCTGGCCGCCATGAGGGCAAGGCCAAGGGTTGCACGACCCGCCCTGCCCCTCATCGACCCAGCCATCGCCTCCGCCCCCTCCCGCAACGAGGCCAGCCCCAAAAACGGGAGTCCCAAGCCTAGCAGATTCTCGATTGCCTGCTAATTTGCCCCGCCTTGAGGCTCCCGCAAGCTGGCGCGCTTTGCTAGTGTCGCGCCATAAAAAATCCCCGCCAACTCAATAAGGTCGGTTCATGCTCAAACATTCGCGCCGCCGCGCGCTCGGTCTCCTGATCGCCGCCGGCATCGGCATCCGCCTCGTCCCGGGCGCCTCCCGCGCCCTCGCCGCCGACGAGGCCGAGGACACGGAGGGAACGGACGAGACAGAGACCGATGAGGTGGAGTGCTACGACTCCAAGGACTTCGGGCCCTGGAAGGCGCAGGCCAGCGACCGCAGCGCCGGGGCGCGCCTGAGCGAAGTTCCCCTCCTGAACCCAAAGACCTGCGACCTGACCATGGAGCTCCAGGTCAATACCGACTTCGAGGCGAAGATCTTCATCACCGGAAATCCCGACGAACTGCCCGAGGAATTCCTGATCAAGCCGGAGAACCGTCTGATCGCCAAGACCGCGGACGGCGCGGTCGCGGTGGACGAGCAACTCTGCGGCAATTGCACCGACATCTACGACGACCAGGTGAGCATCGTGCTCCCGCTGGCCACGGCACCGCTGTTCCGCGACGAGGCCAGCGTCGAGCTCGCCCTCAGGCTCTCCGGCAAGGACGCGGATTGCCGCTTCAAGGTCGACACCGTCACCTTGCGCAAAGCGCTCGATTGGGCGGACTCGCGCCGCGAGGCATTGGCCAAAGAACTCGAAGACGACAAATGCGTGTCGCCCGAGGGCTGCTTCATCACCACCGCCTGCTGCGAGGTGCTCGGCCTCGATGACGATTGCTTCGAGCTGCGCAGCCTGCGTCGCTACCGGGACGAGGTGCTCGCCAAGCAACCGGACGGCACGGCGGCCATTGCGCGCTATTACGCGCAAGCGCCGGTCATTCTCGCGCGGCTTTCCGCGGACACGCGAGAGCCGCGCCTGCTTTCGGTCTATGCCCGCTTCGTGCTGCCGGCGGCCATCGCCGCGCGGCTCGGCCTCAACGGTCTGGCTTATCGTCTCTATGTGCGGATGCTCGATGAGCTGGCGCCGGACGCGCTAACGGGCGCGGGATCTGCCCCGCGCCCGCTGCGCTAGCAGGGCGATCCGAGCAGCCGGCTAGCTCACCGCCTCGGTCTTCTCGAAGGTCAGCGGGTCGCCGATGGGCTCGAATGCCCACACCATGGCGTCGCCCGTGGCATTGCACAGATAAAGATCGCCGCCCTGATCCTCGACGAAGATCGCGTAACCCGGATCTTCGGTGAGCCCATCGGGCCGGCTCGACAGCACCGTGCCGCCGTCCGTCAGGTAAGCGGCGCAGATCGCCTCCGCGACCGTCTGCGGCTCATCGTCGTTGCCGCCATTGGAGGCCGGTTTCAGGCCAATCAACTCGGGTCCGTCGCCGTCGAGAAGATCGTCCTTCACCAGCGAGTAGGAATAGACGAAGCCCTCGGAATCGGCGTCGCACATCCATAGCCGCTCTTCAGCGTCGGTGAGCCAGACCAGGCTGAAGCCGATGCCGCTGCCGTCATCGACCGCGCCAATGGCGTCGACCGGCTGGGCCGGATTGGCCGTGGAACAGGCCTCGATCGCCTTGGCATGATTGCTTTCACCGGTTTTAGCCGTGGCCGGAACGAGCGCGACAGCGGTCAGGGAAAGCGCGGCCAGACCCGCGCCAAGCATCGCAAGTTTGCGTGTCATTTTCAGTCTCCTCAAGAATTCGCCGAAGGCAGGTTTGCCCCGGCCTTGAGGGACAGATGGCGCCCAGCGGCATGCCCCATTGTGAGCGGCGTCACACTTGCCACCGAGAGACAAAGCCGCCGCTTTGCCCCATTGAAGCCAGCCTGGCGCCGCACTCCCCCGAAATCATCGGTCATGGGAAGAATCTCGGGAACCGCATCGGGACTTGGGAACCGAATGGGGACTTGGCGCATTGAGGTGCAGGACCGCCGGAAGGGGACTTTGGCCGGCGGTCTTTGGAGGGACCTCACCAATGCCGCGACCACTGCTTCGGAGCCACGTGCGTGGCGGCTGGACCGCTGGCGCGGCCGGTCTGTCCCACCCCCAACTCAAGCCAATCCGCGGGAGGCACCACCGAGACAGTCGATGATCTTGCAGCGCTCAGGGGCACGAGCGCACGTCCGAAATTGGGGAATGGGGGGCGTAGGCCGGACGGTGGGGAACCCGCACGGCCAAGCGAGGGAGCCTGAAGATGATCAGTTCCACACTGTCCCTGGTCGAGCATGACGAGTGGCATCCGGTACACCGGGCCACGGCGATGCTCCGCCAAGCGTTACTCACGTCCGCCTCGTCGAGGCCGGATACCGCGGAGATCTGGGGCGATCGCCTATACCGCCTCGACCCGGCGCCGCTCGAACTCGTGAGCGGCCCGGTCAGCATGGCCCCGCCGGCCTCACTGCCGGTGCTTCTCGGTCTGTTTTCTGATGACGATGCCACCCTATGTCAGTCGCCTGTCACATATGACAACGATGTTAGCGCCCCGAATGCGCCCGTCATGGACGCATCGAGGGAAGACGAGATGCTTGACCGGACGGAGCTGCTGCAACTTCAAACTCTGGTTCAAGCCTTCTACCGGCGGCAACGCCAGGCGAGCCTGCTGGTAGCTGCCTCCATCGCCGCCGCCATCGTCCTGACCTTCGGCGGCCTCATCCTGCTATTCACCATGACGGGTCCGGGGCCAAACAAGCGCGAGGACGCGAACCCGAAGGACGGGACATCCGTTGCCCGTACCGCACCGCGCGCGGAGATCGCCGCGCCGCTCTTTCGGCCCATCCCCGTGGCCGCGGACCGCTCGACCAAGGCCGCGCCGCTCCTGATCCTCGCCAAAGCCGAGCTTCCGGCGCCCGGTCAAGGCGCCATCGACGCCAGCTTGGACGCGCGCGTCATTCGCGCCACATCCAAGCGCCCGCTCGCTCTCGGTCCGCTTCTGCCGCTCGGCTCGGCCCGCTATCTCATGCTGCGCGGACTGCCCGACGAGGCGGAGCTTTCCGTCGGACGCCGCACCGGCACTGGCACATGGATGGTCAAAGCCACTGACATGGCCGATCTCACGCTAACCCTCGGCAATGGGGCGAGTGGCGACTATCCGCTCGATGTCTATCTCCTGGATGCGAGCAATGGTCCGCAGGCACGGCGTCGTCTGGTGCTGCGGGTCGATCCGGCGCCGCAAGCCTACGCAGCTCCGGTCGATGCGGAAACGCTGCACGAGCGCGCCCAAGTCCTGCTCGGGGAAGGCAAGTTCGCCGCGGCGCGGCGCCTCCTCACCAGCCTAGCGGAAGACGGCCACGCCGAGGCGGCCTACGAGCTCGCCCTCACCTATGACCGGGAAGTCCTGGATCATGCCGGCATCCAAGGCATCGACGCCGACCCTGCCATCGCCAGCGCCTGGTATGAATATGCCGCCAGGGCGGGGCACAACGGCGCTGCCCAACGCCTGAAGGTGCTGGCTAGACGACGTGGCGACGCCTGAGCTCGGCGATCAGCATCTCGACCAAGGTCTCGGGGCTCGAGTCGCTCGTCGATAATGCAAGCTCGGCCTGCTCCGGCGGCTCGTAGCTTGAATCGATGCCGGTGAAGTTGCGGATCAGGCCCGCCCGCGCCTTGCGATAGAGCCCTTTCGGGTCGCGTGCCTCGCACACTTCGAGCGGGGTATCGACGAAGATCTCGATGAACTCGCCCTCGCCCACCAGTTCGCGCGCCATGCGCCGCTCCGAGCGGAACGGCGAAATGAACGACACCATGACGATCAATCCGGCGTCGACGAACAGCCTTGCGGCCTCGGCCACGCGGCGGATGTTCTCCACCCGATCGGCGTCGGTGAAGCCGAGATCCTTGTTGAGACCGTGGCGGACATTGTCGCCGTCGAGCATGTAAGTGTGCCGGCCGAGCGCGTGCAGGCGTTTCTCAAGCGTGTTGGCGATCGTGGACTTGCCCGATCCGGACAGCCCGGTGAACCACAGCACGCAGGGCTTCTGGCCTTTTATGGTGGACCGCGCCGCCTTGTCGATGAACAGCTCCTGCCACTGAACGTTGGTCGCGCGGCGCAAGCCGAACTCGATCATGCCCGCCGCCACGGTGGCATTGGTGAAGCGGTCGATGAGGATGAAGCTGCCGGTCTCGGCGTTGTCCCCATAGGGGTCGAACACCAGCGGCCGCGCCAGGGTGATATTGCACAAGCCGACCTCGTTGAGCTCCAGCGTCTTGCCGGCCACATGGTCGAGGCTGTCGACATTGAGCTTGTATTTGAGCGCGGAGACAGTGGCACTCGTTGCCTGACTGCCGCATTTGATGGTGTAGGCACGGCCCGGCAGCATCGCCTCCTCGTCGAACCAGATCACCTTCGCGGCGATCTGATCGGACACGGACGGCGCGGTCTCCGGCACCGCCGCGGCGATGACGTCGCCCCGGCTGGCATCGACCTCCTCGGCGAAGGTCAGCGTCACCGCGTCCCCTTCTTCCGCCATCTCGAGATCGCCGTCGGCGGTCACGATCCGTGCCACATGCACATGCTTGCCCGAGGGGTGGATGACGACCTCATCGCCCGCCCGGATGCTGCCGCTCGCCACGGTGCCGGCATAGCCGCGGAAATCGAGATGCGGCCGGTTCACCCATTGCACGGGAAAGCGGAACGGGGCGTTCGTCACCCGATGGCTGACGTCCACGGTCTCCAGATGCGCAAGCAGCGTGGGGCCGTGATACCAATGCATGTGCGGACTGGGGCTGGTGACGTTGTCGCCCCGCAACGCCGAGCACGGTATCGACGTGATCAGTTCGAACCCGAGCGGCCGGGCGAACTCGGCAAGCTCTTCGGCGATCGCCTCGAACCGCGCCTCATCGAAGTCGATCAAATCCATCTTGTTGACGGCGACAGCGATCTTGCGGATGCCGAGCAGCGACAGGATGCACGCGTGGCGGCGGGTTTGGGTCAGCACGCCCTGGCGCGCGTCGACCAACAGCACGCCAAAATCGCAGTTGGATGCGCCCGTCGCCATGTTGCGCGTGTACTGCACATGGCCCGGCGTGTCGGCGACAATGAATTTCCGCCGCGGCGTTGAGAAATAGCGGTAGGCCACGTCGATGGTGATGCCCTGCTCGCGCTCGGCCTGCAGGCCGTCGACGAGGAGAGAAAGGTCGATCTCCCCTGCACTGTTGGCGCTAGGGCGCTTGGAATCGCGCTCCATGCTCAGCAGCTGATCCTCCAGCACGAGAGCGGAGTCGTAGAGCAGGCGGCCGATCAGCGTGCTCTTGCCGTCATCCACGCTGCCGCAGGTGAGAAAGCGCAATAATCCGCGATCCTCTTCGGCGGCGATCCTGGCGGCGAGGCGATCGCTGGCGCTCTCCTTCTTGCCGCCGACTACGCTCAACTGCGGCATCAGAAGTAGCCCTCCTGCTTCTTCTTCTCCATGGATCCGGCCTGGTCGTGGTCGATCACCCGGCCCTGACGCTCCGAGTGACGCGAGGCGATCAGCTCGTCGATGATCTCCGGTACCGTGGTCGCGTCGGACCTGATGGCGCCGGTCAACGGATAACAGCCCAACGTACGGAAGCGCACCTTCGCCATCTCCGGCGTCTCGCCGGGGTCCAGCGGCAGCCGCTCGTCGTCGACCATGATCAGCGCCCCGCCCCGCTCGACCACCGGCCGAACGTCGGCGAAATAGAGCGGCACCACGGGAATATTCTCGAGATGGATGTAGGTCCACACATCGAGCTCGGTCCAGTTCGATAGCGGGAACACCCGCATGCTCTCGCCCGGCCTGACCTTGGTGTTGGCGAGGTGCCACAGCTCCGGCCGCTGGCGTTTCGGGTCCCAGTTATGCGCGGCGTTGCGGAACGAGAACACGCGCTCCTTGGCGCGCGATTTCTCCTCGTCGCGCCGCGCCCCGCCGAACGCCGCATCGAAGCCATGCGCAGCAAACGCCTGCTTGAGCGCCTCGGTCTTCATCACGTCGGTATAGAGCGCGCTGCCATGGGTGATCGGCGACATGCCCTCGCGCTTGCCCTGCTCATTGGTGTGAACCATGAGATCGACGCCGAGCCGCTGCGCTTCCCGGTCGCGAAACGCGATCATCTCGCGAAACTTCCACGTTGTGTCCACGTGCAGCAGCGGGAATGGCGGCTTGGCCGGATAGAACGCCTTCATGGCCAGATGCAGCATCACCGCCGAGTCCTTGCCGATGGAATACATCATCACCGGATTGCTGAACTCGGCCACCACCTCGCGCATGATGTGGATGCTCTCGGCCTCGAGCTCGTGGAGATAGCTGGAAAGGCGCTGCTTCATGATGTGGCACTCGTACCCTTGGTCTTGTCGGCTGCGGACCGGGGAGCCGCCTTTGCAGGCTTCTCCTTATCGGAACCCTTGCCGTTATGAGCCTTGGCATGCGCCTCGGCCTTCCGCTTCTCGGCGAGATAGCGATAGGCGCTGACGGGGATCAGGGCGAGGTAGATCACCGAGCCGGCGGCAAGCGTCAGGGATGGATAGGTCAAGAGCATGGCAATGAAAAGTGCGGCGAGCACAAAAACCGGCGGCACATACTCCCGGGGGATGCGCTGACCGATCATTTTGGCCGAGAAAGTCGGCACATTGCTGACCATGAGGAGCGCGATGCCGAGCGTGTAGACCAAGATCAACGGCGTGAGAACCGGCACATGGAGACCCAGATCCTGGGAATAAATCGGCAGCAGGAGAATGATGGCCCCCGCGGGGGCCGGCACCCCGACAAAGAAGGCGCTCTTCCAGGGCGGCTGGTCTGTCTGGTCGAGCGACACATTGAAGCGGGCGAGCCGGAGCGCCGAGCAGACCGCGAACACGAGAACGGCGATCCAGCCCAGACTGCGCAAATCCTCCAGCGCCCAATTGAACATGATGATGGCTGGCGCCACGCCGAAATTGACGAAGTCGGCCAGGCTGTCGAGCTCGGCGCCAAACCGCGAGGACGCCTTCAGCAGGCGCGCGACGCGGCCGTCGATGCCGTCGAGAAAGGCCGCGAACACCAGCGCCGCGACCGCCAGATCCCAGCGATGCTCGATGCCCATGCGGATCGCGGTGAGGCCGGCGCAGAGCCCGACCAAGGTGAAGATATTGGGGATGAGCACTCGCACCGGGACTTGGCCGCGGGCGAAACTAAGCGGACGCCGCTTGCGATCTTCGCGCCCCGGCTCGAAAGGAGGAAACATGGCCGCCCTACGCCTCTCCTGCCGCGAATAAACCGCGGCGCGCCTCACCCACGAACGTGGCCAGCACCGTCTCGCCCCCAATCGCCGTCTGGCCGAGCTCGGTGAGAAGCTCGACGCCTTCCGGCAAATAGAGATCGACGCGGCTGCCGAAGCGGATCAAGCCGATCCGCTCGCCTGCGGCCACGCTAGCCCCCTCGCTCACGAAAGTCACGATCCGCCGCGCCACGAGCCCGGCGATCAAGACGACGCCGATCTTTGCCCCGGTCACGGTCTCGATGACGAAGGCCTGGCGCTCGTTCTCTTCGCTCGCCTTGTCCAGCTCCGCATTGAGAAACGCGCCGGGCACATAGGCACTGTGGATGATCTTGCCGCCCACCGGCGCACGGACGATATGCACGTCCAGCACCGAGAGGAACACGGAGACACGTGTCAGCGGATCGGTGCCGAGCGCCAACTCGCGCGGCGGCATCACGCCTTCGACCACGGCGGCGATCCTGCCGTCGGCGGCGCTCACCACGAGGCCATCACGGTCCGGCGTGACCCGGTCAGGATCGCGGAAGAAATAGGCGCATGCCGCCGTGAGAAACGCGCCGATCCAGCCGAGCGGCGGCACCAGCCAAAAAAGGAACAAGGTGGCGACCGCGAAGGCGACGACAAATTTGTAGCCGTCCCGGTGAATAGGCACGAAGGCGCCCGTGATGGTGTCCAGAAGATTATGCCGGTCGTTCATGTCTTGCTTTGGGTCCAATCGGTTCAGGTCGACGCCAACGCCTCGTCTTCGAGACGCTCGGCTGCCCGGGAGGCGGGAAGATCTTCTTCATCCAACGCATGGGCCAGCCGCTCGCGCGCCTCGTCAGCTTCGCGCTGACGCGCCCATAAGCTCGCATAGAGCCCGTTCTTGGCGAGCAATTCCGGGTGCGTGCCCTGCTCGACGATCTCGCCACGGTCGAGCACGATGATGTTGTCGGCATGCACCACGGTGGAGAGGCGATGGGCGATCACCAGGCTCGTGCGCTCGCGCGCCACGCGCTCAAGCGCGTCCTGGATGTCCATCTCGGTGTGACTGTCGAGCGCCGAGGTCGCCTCGTCGAGCATGAGGATCGGCGGCCCCTTGAGAATGGTGCGTGCAATGGCCACGCGCTGCTTCTCGCCACCCGAAAGCTTGAGGCCGCGCTCGCCCACCAGCGAGTCGTAGCCTTGCGGCAGCGCCATGATGAAGTCGTGGATCTGGGCGAGCCGCGCCGCCTCGCGAACCTCCGCCGGGCTCGCGTCCGGCTTGCCGTAGCGAATGTTGTATTCGATCGTGTCGTTGAACAGCACCGTGTCCTGCGGAACCATGCCGATCGCCGCGCGCAGCGAATCTTGCGTCACGTCCTGGATGTTTTGGCCATCGATGGTCACCGCCCCGCCGGACAGCTCGTAGAAGCGGAATAGGAGGCGCGAGATGGTGGACTTGCCCGCGCCGGTCGGGCCGACAATGGCGACCATCTTCCCCGCCGGAACCTCGAAGCTCACATGCTTTAGGATCGGCCGATCCGGATCGTAAGCGAAGGAGACATCGTCGAACTTGACCGCGCCCTTTTTAACGACGAGCGGCTTCGCGTCAGGACGGTCGGCGATCTCCGCCTTCTCATCCAGCAGCGCGAACATGGTCTCCATGTCGATCAGCCCCTGCTTGATCTCGCGATAGACCATGCCCATGAAATTGAGCGGCATGTAGAGCTGCAGCAGAATCGCATTGATCATGACGAAGTCGCCGATGGTGAGCAGGCCACTCGTCACGTCGCGCGCCGCCAGCAACATGCAAGCGACCATGCCGAGGGTGAAGATCACCGCCTGACCCGTGTTCAGCACGCCGAGCGAGGTGTAGGCGCGGACCGCAGCCCCCTCGTAGCGGGCCATGGAGGAATCGAAGCGCCGCGCCTCGAGCTCCTCATTGCCGAAATACTTCACCGTCTCGAAATTGAGCAGGCTGTCGACCGTCTTGGCGTGCGCTTCGGTGTCGAACTCGTTCATGTCACGGCGGATGGCAATGCGCTTCTCGGACGCGAAGAACGTGAACCACACATAGGCGGCCACGGTGACGAACACGACGGCCACGTAAATCCATCCGAAATACCAGGCGACCAGGCCGGCGATCATGACGAGCTCAACCGCTGTCGGGATCGAGTTCAGCACGGCCATGCGCATGATGGTGTCGACGCCGGCGATTCCGCGCTCGATGACACGGTTGAGCCCGCCGGTGCGGCGCTCGAGATGAAAGCGCAAGGAGAGCTGATGCAGGTGACGGAAGGTGCGGTTGGCGAGCCGGCGGACGGCGTTTTGCGATACGACCGTGAACACCACGTCGCGCAGCTGGGCGAAGAGGACCATGAGGATGCGACCCACCCCATAGGCAACGATCAGCATGGCCGGGACGGCGGCGAGACCGAGGAAGGTGACGCCGGGCGCGGCACCCGTGGCGCCCTCTCCGGTGAGCAAATCCACGACATTCTTATAGGCGATCGGCACGGCCAGGGTGACGACCTTGGCGAGCACGAGCGCCGCGAAGGCGAAGATCACGCGCCGGTGCAGATCCGGCCGGTTCGCTGGCCAAACATAGGGCACCAGCTGGCGCAAGACGGCGAGCTGCCCCGCCCGCGCCTGAAGCACGGCGTCGCTCGTCGATTGCGGCAGCCGATCTCGCATGAAAGGTCTTTTCTATCAGCGCGTTAGCGCGCGGCAAAAGGGGCAGCGCCAAGAGCTGCCCCTGCTGTCACATGGATATAGTCGCCAGGCGCTCTCGCGCCAAGCCAACTCGGAGATTTTAGCCCGGGCTCAGGCTACGGCTTGACGCGGGGCGCCGCCAAATCCTCGGGGCTGGGTGGCGTTAGCGAGATATTGAACTGCGCGCGGGCGGCCATCATGTTCGTCTTGTCATCGAGCTGCTCGACGCGAACCACATGCACCTTGTCGTCGATCTCGACCTCCTTCTCGGCGCTCCACGCGCCGTCACCCTCGGCGGCAGCCACCTTCGTGAGGGGATTGTTGTCGAGATAGATGTAGACCTCTTTGCCGGCGATGGCGGTGCCGGACAGTTTGAGGGTGCCGGGCCCTTGCTCGGCCTTCTGGTAATCCACAACCTTTACATGGATTGGCGACTTCGGGGATGGCGAGGAGGCCTCACCCACGACGTCCGCGTCGACTTCCTCCGCGGCCACGGGCGCAAGATAAGATGCGAGGGCGACGGCCACGATTGCCGCAATCAAGGCGATAGACTTGTTACCGATCATCTCAGGTCATTCCTCTACAAAAACTCTAAACCAAGTCGGGAAAGCCAGGATCTCTAGCCTTCGCCAGCTTGGCCGGACCCTAGCGGATCGGCCGCGCCGCCGCCACACGTCAGACGAAATAGGGTTGCTTGACGCGTGCCGAGCCCGAGTGGCAGATGGGCCCATGAAGGACATCAAAAACACGCCTAATGTGCAAAATATCTGCGTCTATTGCGGCTCGGGCGCGGGCCGGAATCCAGCCTTCATGGAGGCTGCGCGCCAGCTGGGTCGCATCCTGGCCACCTCCCGGATCGGCCTCGTCTATGGCGGCGGCGATCTCGGGCTGATGGGCGCCGTCGCCCACGCGGTCCTGGAGAATGGCGGCTACGTCACCGGCATCATTCCCGGCTTCCTTCGCCAGCGCGAGAACATGCTCATCGAGGCCCAGGAGCTGATCGTCGTGGACGACATGCACCAGCGAAAACATCTGATGTTCGAGAAGTCCGACGGCTTCGTGGCCCTCCCAGGGGGGCTCGGCACCCTGGAGGAGTTTGTCGAGCAGCTGACCTGGACCCAGCTTGGACAGCACAGAAAGCCCATCGTGCTCGCCAATATCGAGGGCTTCTGGAATCCGCTCCTCGAACTGTTCGACAAGATGCGTAGCCAGTCCTTCATCCGCTCCGGGCTAGAGCTCAAGATGACCGTCGCCGATCGCGTCGAGGATATCCTCCCGGCCATCGAGAGCCGACTTGCGGCCGTCCCCGAGGAGGCCGAGGCCGAAGCGGAAGCAGAGATCGCGGCGAAGTTCTAGGGCGCCCTACTGCGTTTCGACCCGCGCGATGGTATCGGGAAGCTCGAGCCAGTGATGACGCCGCGAAGCCCAAAAGAGCTTTGAAGGCGGCGCGAAGCTCGCATCGGCGAAACAGCCGACGGGCACACCAACCGCTCCCGGCAGCCCTTCGGCCCGGAAGGCAATCGCCGTGCCACAAGTCGGGCAGAAATAGCTGTCGATGGCGCGCCCCGAGTCGCCGCGCTGCGTGTATTGCCGCCGCTCGCCGACGATGGTCACCGCCCGCTCCGGGAAGAGCGCGGCATAAGAGAAGGCGCTACCCGTTCCACGCTGACAGTCGGTGCAGCTGCATAGATAGACATCGAGCGGCTCGCCGCGCGCCGTCACCGTGAGGTTGCCGCAAGCGCAACGCGCCGTGCGGTCAATGCCGTCTTCCTGGCTCACGATGTGAACCCTCCAAACGTTCCCTAGACGCCGGGCGCGGGCGCGCCGTCACGGATCAGCTTGTAGTTGATCGAATCGAGCAGCGCCTCGAACGAAGCATCGACGATATTGGGCGACACGCCCACGGTGAACCAGCGGTTCCCCTCCCCGTCGCGGCTCTCGATCAAGACGCGCGTCACCGCGTCGGTGCCCCCTGTGAGGATACGCACCTTGTAGTCCACCAGCTTGAGGTCATCGATATAGCTTTGGTAAGGACCGAGATCCTTGCGCAAAGCGTTGTCCAGCGCGTTGACCGGACCGTTGCCCTCGCCCACGGACATCACCGTCTCGCCGTCGATCCGCGCCTTGACCGTCGCCTCGGAGACGGTGACCAACTCGCCGAGCGCGTTGTGACGCCGTTCCACCATGACGCGGAACGAGTCCACATCGAAGAATTGCGGGACATTGCCCAACATGCGCCGCGCCAGAAGCTCGAAAGAGGCTTCCGCAGCCTCATAGGCATAGCCCACCGCTTCGTGTGCTTTCACCGTGTCGAGGAGCCGCGTGACGCGCGGGTCGTCCTTCGGCACGGCAATGCCGATCCGGTCGAGCTGCGCCATGATGTTGGAGCGGCCGCCTTGGTCGGAGACCAGCAGCTTTCGCACATTGCCCACCGTTTCCGGCGGCACATGCTCGTAGGTGCGCGGATCCTTCTGCACGGCGGAGACATGAATGCCGCCCTTATGGGCAAAGGCGGACTCGCCGACATAGGGCGCATGCCGGTTGGGCGCGCGATTGAGGATTTCGTCGAGAACACGCGAGGCATGGGTCAACGTACGCAGCTTGTCGGGCGTGACGCCGGTCTCGAACCGCTCGGCATAGCCAGTCTTCAGCATGAGCGTCGGGATGATCGAGGTCAGGTTGGCGTTGCCGCAGCGCTCGCCAAGCCCGTTCAGCGTGCCCTGGATCTGACGCGCGCCGGCCCGCACCGCGGCCAATGAATTGGCCACGCCGTTATCGGTGTCGTTATGAACGTGGATGCCCACGTGGTCGCCGGGGATGTGCTTCACCAGCTCGGTGACGATGGTTTCGACCTCCTCGGGCAGCGTGCCGCCATTGGTGTCACAGAGCACCACCCAGCGCGCGCCGGCCTCGTAGCCGGCCTTGGCGCATTCGAGCGCGTAAGACGGGTTCGCCTTGTAGCCGTCGAAGAAATGCTCGCAATCGAGCAGCGCCTCACGTCCCGCGGCCACGACGGCTTTCACTGACTCCTTGATACCGGAAACATTCTCTTCCGGCGTGATTCCGAGGGCCACGTCCACATGGAAGTCCCAGGTCTTGCCCACGAGGCAGACGGCATCCGCGTTCGCAGCGAGAAGCGCCTGGAAGCCGGGATCGTTGGAGATCGACCGGCCCGCCCGCTTGGTCATGCCGAAGGCGGTGACCTTGGCGCCAAGCGCGCGCGGCTCGGCGAACAATTTGGTGTCGGTCGGATTGGCGCCGGGATAGCCAGCCTCGACATAATCGATGCCGAGCGTGTCGAGCTGTTCGGCGATGAGCCACTTGTCCTCGAGCGAGAAGTCGACGCCATGGGTCTGGGCGCCGTCCCGAAGCGTCGTATCGTAAAGCGAGAGCCGTTCGCGAGCCATGACCTACACCACGCCAAAGAAGAAGTGCAGCGCCAGCAACACGGCCAGCAACAGCACGACAAGCTTGATCACAAGATAGACGCGCCGCGATCCTTTGAACGGCACATCTCGGAGAAACGCTTTCATTGCGCGGCCTCATGCCCGCCGAGCGGTTTATGCATGGTGGTATTGGCCAGCCATTCATCGCCGCGCCGGACGCTGTTGCGCTGCTGAGGGACGTAGCCGCGCTTGGCGAAGAAGCCCGATGCCGTATCGCTCGCGTCGACCTTCAGAGTCGCCACGCCGCGCCCGCCGGCCACCTTCTCCAAGGCATTGGCCAGAACCGAGCCCACGCCCTGCCCCACCACCGCCGGGTGCACATAAAGGAACCCGATCTTATCGTCCGTCTCGAGCGTGCCGAAGCCGACCGGGGCACCGCCGAGCGTGGCGACAATGGTCACCTCGTCCCCGAGCCGCTTAGCGAACGCCGCCTCATCCTCGGCCGCCGCCGCCCATGCCTCCTGCTGCATCTCCGTATAGTCCTCGCCCGTGAGCTCGGTGATGCTGGCGCGGAAGATCTCGGCGAGAAGCCGCCCTTCCCCCGGTAGCATCGGCCGCACGGCAAGGGTGGGATGGGCTTGGGCGTTCATCGCGCGGCCTCCCAGGTGGTGACGAGCTCGCCCGTCTTCGGATCCTTGGCGTCTTTCAAAACAATGCCCATGGCTTCCAGCTCGCCGCGAATACGGTCGGCCTCGGCGAAGTTCTTGGCTTTGCGCGCGTCGAGCCTCGCGGCAACCAGTGCCCCGACCTTCGATTCCGACGGGCCAATGGAATACGTGGCCTCCCCGCCTTCAACAGCTATCTCTGCCGTCGAAGAGTTTCGTCGATGGATCTTAGCCCTTTCGCCGGAGAACCCGAGCAAGCCAAGTGCCGCACGCAAGCTCTCGAAGTGACCGGCACCATGCAGCTTATGCAGCTCGGCGATGACCTTCGGCGTGTTCAGATCGTCGGACAAGGCATCGAGGATCGAAGCCGGCACGTCCGGCGCGGCCGCACTGGCCTCCACGGCGCTGTACCACTCCCACAAGGTCTTGTGCGCCTCGTCGAGCCCGACATACGTCCAGTCGAGCGGCTGGCGGTAATGGGTCCTGAGCATGTTCAGGCGCAGGGCTTCACCGGGCCAGGCATAGCCCTGCCAGCCCGTCAGAAGCTCATGCACGGTGACGAAATTGCCGAGGGACTTCGACATCTTCTCCCCCTCCACTTGGAGGAAGCCGTTATGCATCCACACATTCGCCATGACTTGCGTGCCGTGGGCGCAGCGCGATTGCGCGATCTCGTTCTCATGATGCGGGAACACGAGATCGATACCGCCGCCGTGAATGTCGAACACGTCGCCGAGATGCGCCGCGGCCATGGCCGAGCACTCGATATGCCAGCCCGGGCGTCCCGGCGTCTCGATACCCCCGGGCGAGGCCCAGGACGGTTCGCCTGGCTTGGACGGCTTCCAGAGGACGAAATCCATCGGGTCGCGCTTGAACGGCGCCACCTCGACGCGGGCGCCGGCGATCATCTCGTCCAGCGGCCGTCCCGATAATTTCCCGTATTCAGGCATCGAAGCGACGTGAAACAGCACATGCTCCTCGGCCACATAGGCGCAGCCATTGGCGATGAGACGATCGATCATCGTCCGCATCTCGCCGATATGCGCGGTGGCGCGCGGCTCGACGGTCGGCGGCAGCGCCCCGAGCGCGTCCATGTCGGCGTGGAACTGGTCCGTCGTCTTCTGGGTCACCTGACCGATCGCCTCGTTCAGCGGCAGGCCGGGATAGTCCTTGGCGGCGCGTGCGTTGATCTTGTCGTCGACGTCGGTGATGTTGCGGACATAGGTGACGTGCGCGGGGCCGTAGAGATGCCGCAGCAGCCGGTACAGCACGTCAAAGACGATGACCGGCCGCGCGTTACCGATATGGGCATAGTCGTAGACCGTCGGCCCGCACACATACATGCGCACGCATGCCGGATCGAGGGGCGCGAACGGCTCCTTCTTGCGGGAAAGCGTATTGTAAAGCGTAAGCGCCACTACCAAGCCCCTTCGGCTTGAGGCTCGCCGGATGTTCGTCAGCAGAAGAAAATAAAGTTAAAGGAGGAACGACCCGCGCGAGCTGATTGCTAGCCGGTAATGATGCAGCACGAAATCATAAGGATGGGTTGCTCTGGCATCATGATAGGGGCGCTTATGGCGGGAAACGGCCAAATCGTCAAGCAAGCCAATCATATTCATGCCTCATTGACCCCGGATTTTAAGGGCGCATAATAGGTTAGAGGCTCCCCGGGGATCGGAAAAGCAATCGTGAGCGTTCATCGCCATCTTCGGCGCGGATTCGTGTCGTCTGTGCGGTCGTTCGGCCGTTCGGGCATCGCTATGGCCGCGCTTATCGGTCTGGCGGCCCCACTGTGGCTCCTTGGCGGCGCCCTGGCCCAAGAGGGGATGAGCGACCAGCAGATCCGCTGCATGCAGCTTCAACAGGAGCTGGCCGCGGCCTCGGGCGGCGGCGCCGGTGGCGAAGAGCTCGGCCGCCTCCAGCAGGAGATCGCCCAGCAGGACCGCATCTACCAGGGCACGCAGGCCTCCATGGAGGATGCCGGCTGCTACGAGCGCCTGTTCATCTTCGGCCGCGCCCTGAAGCGCAACCCCAAATGCCTCAATATGAATGCCCGGGTGGAAGATGCGCGCCGGCAGCTCGCCCGTCTGCAAGAGCAGAGCAAGTCGCTCCAGCGCGGCGGCGGCAATAGGCGTCTCCAAGCGGAGCTGCGTCAGGCGATGCAACGCAGCGGCTGTAGTGGCGCCCCGGCGCGCCGCGGTGGCGGCGGCCTGTTCGACTTCTTCGGCGGCGATCGCGAACCGGAGTACCAGACCCCGGTCTATCGCAGCATCAACCCCAATGGCCGTTATCGTTCGGTCTGCGTGCGCCTGTGCGACGGCTTCTACTATCCGGTGAGCTACTCGACCTATGGCAGCCGCCTCGAGCAGGACAAGACGCAGTGCGAGTCCAATTGCGCCGCGCCCGCCGAGCTTTACGTCTATCGCAACCCTGGCCAGGAGATCGAGCAGGCAATCTCGCTGCACGGCTCCGCCTATATGGATCTTCCGGTAGCGCTCAAATTCCGTAAGGAATACGTCAAAGGCTGCTCCTGCAAGCAGGCGGAATACAATCCGACGGAGATCGAGGCGGCCAACAAGAAGGCCGCGGCCGACCCGGCCGATGGCGCGGCCCAGACGGCGGCGGCCGCCCCCGCGGCGGCAGTGGACACCGGCGAGGTGCCGCAGCTCGATCTCGACATCACCGGTAGCGCCGAACCGGCCACGCCGGCCGCCGACGAACAGCAAGCCGGGCCCGCGACCGAGGTCACGACCGATATCTCGCCGCCCCCTCCCCCGCCGGAGCCGGGCCAGTCGGTCATCACCAAGCAGCCCCGCGCCGCCGCCGACTAATCCAGTCTCTTAATCGTTTCGCTTAGGCTGTCTTGCCTTCGAGCCGTGCCTGCGCCCGGTCGCGGCCGATCAGCGGCAGCAGATGCTTGAGCTCGGGCCCATTCTCCGCACCGGTCAGCGCGAGCCGCAAGGGGTGGAACAGCGCCTTGCCCTTGGCGCCGGTCTCCGCCTTCACGGCCGCGCACCACGCAGGCCATGTCTCTTCATCCCAAGGCTCGGGCGGCAGCAGCGTCGCGGCCTGAAGGCAAAGCTCAGGGGTCTCGATCACGGGCGTCAGCGGTCCTTGCACGACAGCCCACCAGACTTGTGCGTCCGCCAGCACTGCGAGATTGCCCCGCACCGCATCCCAGAAGGCCTCGCCGCCGCCGACACCCAACGCCTCCAGCCGCGCTGCAACCGCCGCGAAGGGCAGCCCGTGCAGGAGCTTGGCGTTCAGCAGGCGCAACTCATGGGGATCGAAGCGTGCCGGCGCCCGCGACAGCTTGGCGAAATCGAAAGCCTCCACCAATTCATCGAGGCTGGCGTGCGGAGCGACAGGATCCGAGGTGCCGATGGTGGCGGCGTAGCTGGCCACGCTCAGCGCCTCGAGCCCCTCGGCCCGAAGCCCCTCGATGGCCAGCGACCTGTCGCGCTTGGACAGCGCCTGCCCTTCGGGCCCGACCAGAAGATTATGATGGCCTAAGGCCGGCGGCGTCGCACCCAAAGCTTCGAACAGTTGGATCTGCGGCGCGGTGTTGGCCACATGATCCTCGCCGCGTATGACGTGGGTGACGCCGAGATCGATATCGTCGACCACGCTCGGCAGCGTGTAGAGATAGGTTCCGTCGCCCCGGACAAGGACCGGGTCGGACAGCGATGCCGCGTCCACATGCTGCCGGCCACGCACCAGATCGTCCCAGACCACGTCACGCGACTCCAGTTTGAAGCGCCAATGGGGCTTGCTGCCCTCGGCTTCCAGTTTCGCCTTGTCCTCGTCCGAGAGCTGCAAGGCGGCGCGGTCATAGACGGGCGGCTTGCCGCGGGCGAGCTGGCGCTTGCGCTTGAGGTCGAGTTCCTCCGGCGTCTCGTAGGCAGGATAGAGCCGCCCCGTCGCCTTCAGTTTCTCGACCGCCGCATCGTAGAGCGCAAAGCGGTCTGACTGATGCACCTGATTGGCCCATTCGACGCCGAGCCAGACGAGGTCTTCCTCGATGCCGCGTGCGAACTCCTGCGTCGAGCGTGCCTGATCGGTGTCGTCGAGACGCAGGATGAGGTCGCCACCTTGCTTTTTCGCGAACAGATAGTTGAGCAGCACCGTACGGATGTTGCCGGCATGGAGCCTTCCTGTGGGGCTCGGCGCAAAGCGGACGGTGACGGGCATCTAGAGCTTCTCGCGGAATTTATTGGTGATGGGATAGCGCCGGTCGCGGCCGAAATTCTTGGCGGTAATCTTCACGCCCGGCGCCGCCTGCCGCCGCTTATACTCGGCCAGGTAAAGCATGCGCTCCACTTTCTTGACGAGCTCCGGGTCATGACCGCGCGCAACGATCTCGGCGACCGGCAATTCGAGCTCGACCAGGCAATTGAGGATGTCGTCGAGCGCCTCGTAAGGCGGTAGCGTGTCCTGATCGCGCTGACCGGGTTTGAGCTCGGCGGACGGGTCCTTGGTGAGGATGCTCTCGGGAATGATCGGCCCTTCCGGTCCGCGGCAACCCTTTGGCCGGTGCGTGTTGCGGTAGCGCGACAACGCATAGACCTGACCCTTGTAGAGGTCCTTGATGGGATTAAAGCCGCCATTCATGTCGCCGTAGAGCGTGGCATAGCCCACCGACACTTCCGACTTGTTGCCGGTCGTGAGCACCAGCGGTCCGAGCTTGTTGGAGATCGCCATGAGCAGCGTGCCGCGGGCGCGGGATTGCAAATTCTCCTCGGTCGCGTCGTTGGCGAGACCTTCGAAAAGCTTGCCGATGCTCTCGCTTAAGCCCTCCACGCTGTTGTGGATCGGCACGATGTCGTAGCGAACCCCGAGCGCCTCGGCGACCGCCTTGGCGTCGCTCAGGCTCTCCTCGCTGGTATATTCGTAAGGCATCATCACGCAATGCACGCGCTCTGCCCCGAGCGCATCCACAGCCATCGCCGCACAGAGCGCCGAGTCGATGCCGCCCGAAAGTCCGAGCACCACCCCGGGAAAGCCGTTCTTGTCGATATAGTCGCGCAAGCCTGCAACGCAGGCGAGGTAGTTGGCGGCGTCGCCCGCCTCCACTGCGGCGACGGGACCCGGCAAGCAATGCCAGCGGCCACCTTCGTGATGCCACTCGGTGACGGTCAGCGCCACTTCCCAGGCGGGAAGCTGCACGGCCAGCTCCTCATCGGCATTGAGCACGAAAGAGGCGCCATCGAACGCGAGTTCGTCCTGGCCGCCGACCTGATTGACGTAGACGAGAGGACGCCGCGTCTCGGCCACCCGCGTCTCGGCGACGCCGTAGCGGGTCTCCTGCTTGCCCATCCAATAAGGCGAACCGTTGGGCACGATGAGAATTTCCGCACCCGCTTGCACCAAAGACTCGCAGATCTCCTCCGACCAGATGTCTTCGCAGATGGGCACGCCGAGGGAGATGCCGCGGAACGGGATCGGCGCCGGCACGGGGCCTGGCGCGAATACGCGCTTCTCGTCGAAGACGCCATAATTGGGCAGGTTGTTCTTGTAGCGCACCGCCGAGATGCGGCCGCCGTCGAGCAGCGCGACGGCGTTATAGACGAACGGCGCTTCGCCCCAGGGCAGCCCCATGAGGATTGCCGGACCACCATCGGCCGTGTCCTGCGCCAGCGCCTCGCAAGCCTCGCGCGCGGCCTTCTGAAGCGCGGGCTTCAGCACCAGATCCTCGAGCGGATAGCCGGTGAGGAAAAGCTCGGTGAAGACGATCAGGTCGGCGCCGGCGCGTCCCAAGGGTCCGCGCACCTTGCGGGCCTTGGCGAGATTGCCCTCAATGTCGCCCACGACCGGGTTGAGCTGCGCGAGCGCGAGCTTGAAGGATGCCTTGGTGTCACCGGTCATGAGTCGAACTTAGTGGTGGGCGCAGGCCTGACAAGCGCCAAGCGTAAATCCCCGCCTACTCGCCGGCGGCGATGGAGACCTTGGGTTCCGGCCGCCCTTCGCGTTCCCGCTTCAGCCTCTCGGCCACGATGAAGGCGAGCTCGATCGATTGATCGGCGTTCAGCCGGGGATCGCAATGGGTGTGGTAGCGGTCGGACAAATCCGTCTCGGTCACGGCCTTGGCACCGCCCACGCATTCGGTGACGTTCTGGCCGGTCATCTCCACATGGATGCCGCCCGCATGGGTGCCTTCGCTGCGGTGGATGTCGAAGAAGGATTCCACTTCCGACAGGATCAGGTCGAACGGCCGGGTCTTATATCCGCTGCTGCCGGCCTTGATCGTGTTGCCGTGCATCGGATCGCATGCCCAGACGACGGACTTGCCCTCGCGCTGCACCGCCTGGATGAGCGCCGGCAGATGGCTGCCGACCTTCTCCGCGCCGAAGCGGCAGATCAGCGTGAGTCGGCCCGGCTCGTTCTGCGGGCTGAGCAGGTCGACCAGCTTCAGCAGCTCGTCGGCCTTGATGCTGGGACCGCATTTCACGCCGATCGGATTCTTGATGCCTCGAAGATAGTCCATGTGAGCGCTGTCGAGCTGGCGGGTCCGGTCGCCGGCCCACAAGAAATGGCCCGAAGTCGCATACCAATCGCCCGACGTGGAATCCACGCGCGTCAACGCCTGCTCGTAACCGAGCAGCAGCGCCTCGTGGCTCGTATACAGGCTCGTGGAACTTAGCTGCGGCGCATTTTCCGCGGTCAAGCCGATGGCGCGCATGAAGCGCAGCGTCTCGGCGATGTGGTCGGAAAGCTCCTGATAGCGGTGTCCCGCGGGGCTACCCTTGACGAAGCCGAGATTCCACTGATGCACATGCTCCAGGTTGGCATAGCCGCCTTGCGCAAAGGCGCGCAGCAGGTTGAGCGTGGCGGCGGCCTGGCGGTAGCCCATAAGCATGCGCTGCGGATCCGGCATCCGCGACTCCTCGGTGAAGTCGATGCCGTTGATGATGTCGCCGCGATAGCTCGGCAGTTCCTTGCCGTCTTGCGTCTCGGTCGGCGAAGAGCGCGGCTTGGCGAACTGGCCGGCGATCCGGCCGAGCTTTACCACCGGCGAGCCGCCAGCATAGGTCAGCACCACGGCCATTTGCAGGAACACGCGGAAGAAGTCGCGGATCGTGTCGGCGCCGTGCTCGGCGAAGCTCTCGGCGCAATCGCCGCCCTGGAGCAGAAAGGCCTCCCCTTGCGCGACGCGGGCGAGCTTGGCCTTCAACTCCCGCGCCTCGCCTGCAAAAACCAGCGGAGGAAACGTGGCAAGCTGCTGCTCAACCTGAGCCACTTGAGCCGGATCGGGATAGACCGGGACCTGCTCGATCGGCTTCTTACGCCAGCTATCGGGGCTCCATCGCGGTGCCATTGTCATACTCTCCAACAAAAAGTCCCCGCTATATAGGCGATTGAGGGGACTGTGGCTAGGCGGGCTTGCGGCAATTGCCGACTCCCGCCATGCATGCCACATATTCCTTAAGGTCATGGGAAGGAACAGACTTTTGCCGCGTCTCGAGCACAGCCATGCGCCCGGCGCGATCGCCAAACGCCTGCGCAACGGCCCACATGTGAGCTACCTGCGCGACTGGGTCTACGGCGGCATCGACGGCACGGTCACCACCTTCGCCATCATGGCGGGCGTCATCGGCGCCAATCTCTCCTCGACCGTTGTGATCATCCTCGGCATCGCCAACCTGCTCGCCGATGGATTCTCCATGGCCGCCGCTAATTACACCGGCACCAAGGCCGAGCAGGACGAATATGATCAGCTCCGTCAAATGGAGGAACGCCATGTGGCGCTCGCGCCGGAAGGCGAACGCGAGGAGATCCGCCAGATCTTCCGGGCCAAGGGGTTCAAAGGGGAAGCGCTGGAAACCGCGGTCGGCGTCATCACCAAACATCGCGAGCGGTGGATCGATACCATGATGGCCGAGGAACATGGCCTGCCCGCCGTGACCCGCTCGGCGCTGCGGGCCGCGCTCTTCACTTTTGCAGCATTCGTGCTGTTCGGCAGCATTCCGCTCATTCCCTACGTGCTTCTGCTGGACGAGCCGGCGCTGCCATCCACCATCATGACCGGCCTCACTTTCTTCTTAATCGGATCGCTCAGGAGCTACTGGTCGCCGACGCCGTGGTGGCGCGCAGGGCTGGTAACATTGGCAATCGGCATGCTTGCCGCCGGTGTCGCCTATTTGGTCGGCTATTTTCTGCAGGGGCTCGTATAGCGGCTTTGGCTCTACCCCCAGCCTTGCCAGTTATGCCACCATACGCGCCATGGCCACTCCGGAACCAAGTTTCAGCATCGGCATCGAAGAGGAATATCTCCTCGTCGACAAGGAGACCCGCGACCTCGCGCCCGAGCCGCCGGCAGCGCTGCTCGCCAAGGCCGAGGAGGCGCTGCGCGGACAGGTCAGCCCGGAATTCCTGCGCTCACAGATAGAGGTCGGCACGCGCGTCTGCCACTCGATGCAGGAAGCGCGCGATCAGTTGGTCGAACTCCGCTCGACCGTCGGCAGCATCGCCGACGAGTTCGGACTGGCGCCCATCGCTTCCTCCACCCACCCCTTCGCCAAGTGGGAGAGCCAGCACCACACCGACAAGGAACGCTACAACGTGCTGGCCAAGGACCTGCAGCACGTGGCGCGCCGACTCGTCATTTGCGGCATGCATGTGCATGTCGGTATCGAAGACGACGACCTCCGCATCGATCTTCTCGGCCAAGCCCCCTACTTCCTGCCGCATCTGCTTGCGCTGTCGACGTCCTCGCCCTTTTGGCAAGGCACGCAGACCGGCCTGAAGTCGTACCGCCTATCGGTCTTCGACGAGTTGCCACGCACCGGCCTCCCCCACAATTTCACGAGCTATAGCGAGTATGAGCGCACCATCGACCTTCTGGTCAGCGCCGGTCTTATCGAAGACGCCACCAAGATCTGGTGGGACATGCGGCCCAGCGCGCGCTTTCCGACGCTCGAGATGCGCATCACCGATGTCTGTCCGCTGATCGATGACACGATCGCCATCGCCGCGCTCTATCGCTGCATCTTACGGATGCTCTACCGTCTGCGCCGCCAGAACCAGCGTTGGCGCCACTACCCGCCCTTCCTCATTCGCGAGAACCGCTGGCGCGCCCAGCGCTATGGCGTCGAGCAAGGCATGGTGGATTTCGGCAGAGGCGCCATCGTGCCCTTCTCGCATTTGCTCGAAGAGCTGTTCGATCTCGTGGCCGAGGACGCCGCCTATTTCGGCTGCACCGCCGAGGTCGCCCATGCCAGGACCATCCTGCAGCGCGGCACGTCCGCCGACCGCCAGCTTGCCCGCTATGAGGCGGTTAAAACGCTGGGCGGCACCGACCATGCGGCGCTCGTCGCCGTGGTCGACGAAATCGTCGAGGAGACGCTCACACTGCCGGAGCCGACGAAGAAGGCCGCCCGCGCGGAAGCAAGGACCTAGGACTGGCCCCGAGGTTGGACGCTACTCCTCGTAGGCCATGTAGCGAACGATCTTCCAGCTCCCGTCCGCCTGTCGCCGGAAAATATCCATGCCCGGTTCGACCGATTTGATTTCCCGCCCATTGCCATCGGTGATCGTGAGCGTCCACACGAGACGCACCACCACCACATCGCCGAACGCGAGAGCCTCCTTGATGTCCAGGGCGTAACTGAAATCCCGCGTACCGTCGGTTAACGACTTCATCAGCAGGTCGCAAACTGCGTGGTGATCGCGCGTGGGATAGCCTCGAAAGTCGGCGCGAACGTCCTCTGCAAACAAATCGCAGACCCGATCGGTCTTGCCGGCATTGAAGTCGGCCATCCATTGGGTCAAGGCCCCCTTGACCTCCGCCGCCGGATCGTCGGCCAGCACCGGCACGCTGCTGGATAAGGACAGCAAGAGCGTCAATAGCGCGACAGACCTGATGCGTGGACGCCTCGCTGAATCCGCTCGTTTCGCGCGCGTCATTGGCATCTATCCTTGAGCGACTGCAACTCGCTCTAAAGCGTGGTCCCCATGCCGCCATCGACATTGAGCGACGCGCCGGTGACATAGCCAGCCTCGTCGGAGGCGAGGAACAGGGCGGCGTTGGCGATGTCCTGGGGCTCGCCGAAGCGCCTGAGCGGCGTCTGAGTCAGTAGCGCCTTTGCGATCATTGGATTGGAGAGGTAGCGGCCGATCAGCGCCGTCTCCACATAGCCCGGCAGCAGCGTGTTCACGCGGATCCCATAGGGCGCGTATTCGACCGCCAGGCTGCGCGACAACGCGGACACCGCGCCCTTGGTGGCCGAATAGACCGACATCTGGCGCGTGTGCTTCGCCGACATCACCGAGGATAGGTTGATCACCGAGGCTTTGCCCGAGGCGCGCATCAGGTCGAAGGCCTCGCGCGCGCAGCGCACCGTGCCGTCCACATTGACCTGCCACACGCGGTCCCAGGCCTCATCGTCCATATGCCGGAAGTCGGCGCGCTCGCCGATGCCCGCATTGTTGACCAGCACGTCGAGGCGGCCATGCGCGACCTTGATGGTCTCCATCAGCGCCTTGACCTGCGCCGTTTCGGTCACGTCGACGGCATAAGCGGTCGCCGAACCGTTTGCCTTGACGATGGCGTCGGCCACCGTCTTGGCGGCCTCGCCGTCGATATCCGCCACGAAAACGTGGGCGCCTTCGCGCGCGAAGGTCTCACAGATGGCGCGGCCGATGCCGGCGCCCCCGCCCGTGATCAGCGCGATCTTGTCTTCAAGCCGCCGCATCGGACCCCTTGATGGGCGCTGGCGCCTCCCATTTGTGCCGCATGGTCACCAACTCCTCGGCGACGCTCGGATGCAGCGCCGTGGTGGCATCGAGCTGCGCTTTGGTGACGCCGAGCTTGAGCGCGACCGCCGCCATCTGCACGATTTCGGCCGCGTCGGGTCCGAGAATATGGACCCCAAGCACCTTGTCGGTCTCGGCGTCGATGACGAGCTTCATCAGCATCTTCTCGTCGCGGCCGCTGATGGTCGCCCGCATGGGCCGGAAGCTCGACTTATAGACGTCGATCACGCGATACATCTCGCGCGCCTGTTCCTCGGAAAGCCCCACCGTGCCGATCTCGGGCTCGGAGAACACCGCCGTGGGGATGAAATCGTAGTTCATCGCCGTGGGCTTGTCCTCGAACACGGTCTCGATGAAAGCCGTCGCCTCGCGGATGGCGACCGGCGTCAGATTGGCACGGTCGGTCACGTCGCCGACCGCGTAGATGCTGTCCACCGACGATTTCGAATAGTCGTTCACCACCACATGGCCGTTCCAGCCGAGCTCGACCCCGGCATGCTGGAGCCCGAGGCCCGCAGTGTTCGGCGTGCGGCCGGTGGCGGCCATCACCAAAGCGGCGGCGACCGATCCCCCGTCCTTCAGGGCGACACGATAACCGTCGCCGTCCTTCTCGATGGCGGCGATGTCGGTGTCCATGCGGAGATCGATGCCCCGGTCGCGCATGGCTTCCGCCAAGCCGTCGCGGAGATCCATATCGAAGCCCCGCAACACTTGGTCGCCGCGGTAAAGCACCGTGACGGAAACGCCGAGCCCGGCGAAGATCGAGGCGAACTCCATGCCGATATAGCCGGCGCCGACAATGACGATGCTGTCCGGCAGCGCCTCCAGCTGGAAGCATTCATTTGAGCTGATCAAATGCTCCGCCCCCGGCACCTGCGGCATGGCCGGATACGAGCCGGTCGCCACCAGAATGTATCTTGCCGAGATCGGCGCATCCCGGTCGGCGAGCTTGACCGTGTTCGGTCCTTCGAGGGTCGCGCGCGTGAGGAAGCGATGGACGCCGGCATTCTCCAACGTGCGCGTATAGAGGCCGTTCAGCCGGTCGACCTCACGCCTGACATTATGGATCAGCGTCGGCCAATCGAAGCGCAAGTCCTCGCACGTCCAGCCGAAGCCGCGCGCGTCCTCGATCTCGCCGCCATAGCGGCTGCCGTAAACCAGGAGCTTTTTGGGCACGCAGCCGCGGATCACGCAAGTGCCGCCGATGCGATATTCCTCGGCGATGCCGACGCGGACGCCGATCTCCGATGCCAGCCGCGCCGCCCGGACCCCGCCCGAGCCCGCGCCAATAACGAACAGATCGTAATCGTACTCAGCCACTTGGTCTCAGGCTCCCGCGCGTCGTATCACCTGGACGCCGCCGCTGCCGGCGACGATCGCCACATCGGCGAGACCGAGAAATAACCCATGCTCCACGACGCCGGGCACGCGCTTCAGCGCGAACGCCAGCACCTCCGGCTCGGGGATGGTGTGGAAGGCGCAATCGACGATCAGATTGCCCTGATCGGTGATGAAGGGCAGGTCGCCCTGCCCCGGCCTCAAGCGAACCTCGCCCTCGCAGCCGGCCTCCGCGGCCAGAGCCTCGATCAAGCGCGTGGTCGCCCGCAAGCCAAACCGCACCACTTCCACCGGCAAGGGATGCGAGCCCAGCGTCTCGGACAATTTACTTTCGTCGGCAATGACCACCATCCGGTCCGAGGCGGTCGCCACGATCTTCTCGCGCAGCAGCGCTCCACCGCCGCCTTTGATCAGGCGAAGCTGGTCGTCGATTTCGTCGGCGCCGTCCACGGTGAGATCGAGTTGCGGCGTCTCGTCGAGTGAGGACAGCGGAATGCGAAGCTTTTCGGCGTGCGACCGCGTGGCTTCCGAGGTCGGCACACAAAGCACTTCGAGCCCGTTTCGCACCAGCTCGCCCACCGCCTCCACGAAATGGTAGGCGGTCGAGCCGGTGCCGAGCCCAAGCTTCATGCCGGGCTTGACCAGATCGATCGCGGCACGCGCCGCCTGCACCTTGTAATCGTCGACCTTGGTCGCAGCGTCCGCCATCAGCCTTCGAGCCCCCCCATCATCACGTCTTTCACGCCGCCGAAGGGCGCCAGCGCGGAGGAGACGATCCTCTCATTGACGCCGATCATGCCATATTCGAAAGCCCCGGCCACCCGCCAAGCGCGCGAAAGCGTGTAGCAATATACGGCCGGCCCGTACGGCGTCCCGGTCCATGCGCCGCCGCGCAAGCACTGGTCCCTGAGAATGGTGGAAGCATTCAACTGCATGGCCCGCTCTCTACGCCGCCGCTTGCCGGGCTGCAAGACCCGCACCTTGCCGAGCGCTAGCCTGCGCTTGCCAGACCGAGGGACACATGTGAGAGAGGCGCCATGCTCAAAGGTGCGACCATCGTCTTCGATCTCGACGGCACCCTCGTCGATACCGCGCCGGACCTCACCAACGCGTTGAACCACGTACTCACCGCCCGCGGCTACGCCCTAGTGCCGCCCGCGGCGGTGCGAGAGGCGGTCGGGCGCGGCGCGCGGGTGATGATCGAGCAAGCGCTCCAGATGGCGCAGGCGGAGGACGATGTGGACGGGATGCTGGCGGACTTTCTCGTCCATTACGAGGCAAATATCGCCGCGATGAGCCGCCCCTTCCCCGGCGCCGTGGCGGCGCTCGACCGGCTTGCCGCGACCGGAGCCACGCTCGCCGTGTGCACCAATAAGCGCGAGCGCCTCACCCGCATACTGCTGCAAGCTCTCGATATCGAAGGCTATTTCGCCGCCTTGGCCGGACGCGACACGCTCGGCGTCTCGAAGCCCGACCCGGGCCATCTGACCGGTGTGATTGGCTTGGCCGGGGGCGACGTCACACGCGCCCTCATGGTCGGCGACAGCGCCGTCGACATCGCGGCCGCGCGTTCGGCCTCCGTACCTTCCATCCTCGTCAGCTTCGGCTACGCGCCGCCGCCGCCTGAAGGGCCGCACGCCGATGCCATCATCGACCATTTCGATGCCCTGGAAGAGCAGGTGCACGCACTACTGAATCCCTTGACAGACGCGGCAGGCCCGTCCTCCTAATACGCCCCAATTCTGCCCGAGATCGAGCCTAATTCCGGCCGCCCTCGCAACGAAGAGCCGTGGTCGGCGGGTAGTCTCGTGGGCCCCTGGTTGAACTCGGACGCTGACGCAAAAGGAGAGACGGGAATGCGCAAACGCATGGTAACCGGCGCTTGCTTGGTGATGCTCATGGGCGGCGCGGCCTACGCCGTTGACGACCAGGCGGGGGTGGACGCATGCACGGAGGAGCTTGCCCGCGTCGAGGGGATCTTCCATGACAAGATCGAAGGCGCCAATTCCCCGAACGAGGCCATGGTGGAGAAGGCCAGCATGCTTCTCGACGACGCCGACGCGCAATGCACCGAAGGGAATTTCGACGAAGCGAAGAAGACGCTGGCCGACGTCACCAAGCTGGTCACGGCGTCGGATTAGTAGAGTATCGGCCCCCGGGCCCAAAGGTCCGCCGCCGCTCTGGGGACGCGAGGGGCTGCCGCCTTTGCAGGCTTCCTTGACTTATCCCGGACCCACTCGCTAAATCCCCCGTTCCAGCCGCATCATCGCGAAAGTTCGGGGATCCCGTCTTTGGCGCGATGATTGCGCCAAGCGGATTGGGCGGTTAGCTCAGCTGGTAGAGCACTGTG
>CAVSXL010000004.1:0-10824 GCA_963731875.1 uncultured Alphaproteobacteria bacterium
CATCAAAGTATTTCTGAGACTTTGTTTAATGCGAGGTAAACGGGCCTGGAAAATCGGGGTGAGCCAAGGCGACGCAGGGCGCCGCACCGTGCCGCTTTCGATATAACGCGCGGCCCTCTCCGGCGTTCCCACCGCGAAGGCGATGCTGTCGCCGCGGCTCACGTCCCTCACCTCGACCGTGGCGCCCAGATGTCCCGGCGCCGCGCGGGCCGCTTCGGCGGCGAGTTCGTCCGCCTCGCGCCGCAAAGTCTCCTTGACCCGCCTGGGCACGCGTCCGGCATCGAGCCGGCGCCGTAAAGACTCGAGCCCCCGGACCGAAACCGCCGTCATAGATCCCTCTCCTCGCACAAGCACCGGAGCCAACGCTTGCGCTCATCCGCATCGAACGCGGCGAGGATATGGAAGACGCGCGTGTCCAGGCGAAACCGCATGGCCGGCGTCACGCCGTCCCGATAGCGCAACGTCACCGTATGGCTCACCCGCCCCGCCAGTCTGCCGGACTCCTCGCCCTCCCCGCCGCCGTTGGGCTCCATGGCGGCTGAGACGGTAGCGACCACGACCCAAGCTTCGATGAACCCACCGCCGGCATCGCTGACCCGCTGCACCTCTTCCAGCGTGAGCCGGTGACGCAAATCCCCGATTGAGGGGCCGGTCACAACCGCACCCGACGATAAGGTTGCAAAAGACCGGACACGATCGCCGGCACCTCTTGCGGGCCCGGGCCGAGCTCGACCGGCTCGCGCCGCTCGAACCAATGGGCCACGAGCAGCGTGACTGCGTGGCGCATCGGCTGGGGTACATCCGATCCCGCGTCGCCGAAGCCCGCGGTGAAGGCGACTTCGTAAGCATTGAAGGCCCGCATCGTCACGGAAGGCGCAGGCGCTGTCAGCACGAGTCGCGCCGGCGCCGACAGCACATCCACCGTGTAGCCGTCCGAATCGAGCACGCTGGCGCCGCCGTCGGCGTCATGCACCGTGACAGCGCTCACCGCCTGCATCGGCAATAATGGCAGCGCGATGCACCCGCGCTCGGGCCAGTGATCGAGGAAATAGGACCAGCCCTGGGTGACCAGCGCCAACCCAAGCGTCCGCTCGATCAGCATGCGGGCCGCGGTGATGAGCGAGCCGATCAGCGCATCCTCGTCGTCCGTATCGACGCGCAAATGCGCCTTGGCTTCGGCCAGGCTGATGGGCTCGGCGGCGGGCGCCGCCGTCAACTGAAGCGCCATGATGGGTGTTCCTAGAAGCTATGCGCCTGCGCTCAAGGTGCGCGAAGCGAGGGTGCGCAAGATAAGCCGGGCTCAAGCAGGCCAGAGGCCGGTAGCGCAACATAAGAGTGGCGGCCGCCCCGCGTGGGAGGGGCGCAGGAAGCGGCCGCCGGCCTGGCCAGGCTTTGAGGTTTTGGCTTAGGGGTTGGCCCCAGTGCGCGCCCTAGGACGTGCCGAACTTCAGCAGCTTGATGGCGTCGAAGTCCTGCACGCCGCCGCCGACCCGCTTGGTGGTGTAGAACAAGACGTAAGGCTTGGCGGAGTACGGATCGCGCAAGACCCGGATGCCGGCGCGGTCGACCACGAGGTAGCCGCGCTGGAAGTCGCCGAACGCCACCGAGAATGAGTCCGAGGCGATATCCGGCATGTCCTCGCTCTCGGCGATCGGATAGTTCATCAGCGTCGGCGACAGGTCCGCCCGCTCCGGCGGCTGCCAGATATAGTTGCCGTCGGCATCCTTGAACTTGCGGATCGTGGCTTGCGTGGCGCGGTTCATCACCCAATGGGCGTTGGCGCGATAGTCGGCTTTGAGCGCATAGATGAAGTCGATCAGATCGTCGCTCGGATTCGACGCGTCGAAGGCACCGTCGGTTCCCGTGGCCACGTAGCCGAGATTGCCCCAGCTCCACGAGCCATTGGCGACCTTGGTGTAATCGAGGAAGCCCTTCGGCTTGTTGTTGCCGTCCCCGTTGACGAAGGCGGCACCTTCCTGGCTTGCGAAGGCGACCTGGATCTCCTCGGCGAGCCATTCGTCGATATTCACCGCGGAGTCGTCCAGCAGCGTCTGCGTCGCCGACGGCATGGCGTAGATCTCCATGGTCGGGAAGGTCAGCTCGGCCAGCGTCGGCGAGTTGGTCTCGGGCCGCGTCGCCGCCTCGGCCACCCAACCCGTCGCGGGCCCCGTGATCGAGAACGGCTTCTTATAGACCGACGCGCTCACCGTGCGGTTGCCGGCGATGGCCCGGATCGGCGAGATGTCCTTCACCCCGCGGATGACGGCGGCTTCCGTCTCCGGCGGCACCAGATAGCCGCCGTCCGGGTCGGAGCTCACCGACAGCGCCTTCTGCTCCATGGCGTGGAGCCCGTTGGCCTCGCCCCGGCGCACATAGGCCTCGAACGCGGCCTTGTGCTGCAGCAGCGCGCCTGGCGACCGCGCCGAAAGCCCGAGCTGCGGCCGGGCGCCCTTCAAGGTGAGCTGATCGAACGCCGCCTTGTGCTGGTCGAGCGCGCGGTTGATGCGCTCGAGCTTCTCGGTGGTGACCGGGTCTTCCGAAATGCTCTGCTCGATCTGCGCGAGCCGCTCGTCATTGGTGGCCTTGAACGCCTCGAAGGCGCGCATGAACTCGTCGAAGGCGAGCGCCACGTCCTCGCTGGAGCCGCTCGCGGCCTTAGCCGTAAAGGCGCGGCCCTTCAGCTCGATATTGTCGGCTTGGAGTGCTTCGGTCTCGTGCATGTCATGCACCTCTTGCAGATCGTTCATGTCAGTCCTCTTCTTTGGGCAATTTGTTGGGGGCAATCATCGCCCCACTTAGGTCGTTTCGGCCGCGCGGAAGCGCGAGCCGCCCGCGTCGTGATCGGGGCAGGTCTCAAGACGCGACGACGCTCAAGCAGCGCCGAGCAAGGGTCGTTGAAACAAAAATGCCCGGCGCGATGGCCGGGCATGGGGAAGAAGCTGAATTCTTTTGGCCGCCGTCAGTCCTGGGGGTTCTGGGCGTCCCAGTCCCGAAGCGCCTCTCCGACGATCTCGCGGAAATCGGCGCCCTCGGTCATGTCGGTGATGCCCTCGCCGAACTTCTGCGACAGCGCCGTGCAGGGGGACTTCTTCGAGAAGGCAACGAACAGCTCCTCCGAGAACAGCTCCGGCTCCAGGGCAACGATTTTCTCGCCGAGCCCCAGCCGCGCCAGCTCCGCGCTTCCGGGATAGTAGGCCGCGATCACATAGTCGGCGTCGCCGGCAAGCAGCGCGTCGAACGCAGCCTTTAGCCCGTCCACGCGTGTCACCGTCAGCTTGTCCTTCATGAAGGTATCGAACGCCGGGCCGAAGCTCTCGCCTTCGTTCGCCAAACCCTTCTTGCCGATGAGGTCGTTCTGGCCCTTGAAGTCGAACCGCGCATCGTTGGCGACAAACACCTGGACCGGATCGTAGGCGAAAGGCGGCTGGACATATTGGAGATATTCGGCGCGCTCGTCGTTGTAATAGACGCCGATGATCATGTCGGCCTTGCCCTCTTTGGTGGCCGACTGCGCGTCCGCCCACGAGCCCATATATTTGGACTCGAACGGCACCTTGAGTTCCTCGGCGATCTCGGCGACGAGACTGGGCGCCGCGCCTTTGATCTCGTCCCCGTCCTTGAAGGCCATGACGGGATATTCGGGATGGCCGGTCGCCACGATCTTGGTGCAGGTCTCTTCGGCGCGGGCCCCGGAAACGGAAACCGTCGCGGCCATCAGCAAGCCCAGCCAGACGCTTCTCTTCATGCTCAGATCTCCCACCTGCCCATCGGCAGCTAACGGCCTTCTCGTGCGTTGGACCTTACCGGCCCCGGCGCGGCGGGCCAACGTGAAGTTGGTCAGGCCGAGGACCTGGCGCCACGCGGGCGATGCGGACAGCCGGGCCAGCAACAGGGCCTGCGCTTTCCTTCGTTCAGGTTGGAACAGCCCCATTCGATCCGGTGCGTTCTCGTCTCCGCCTTCTTGGCCGACTCGATCCAGCAGATCCACTCATTGCGGGCGAGCGGCGTGATGTCCTCCCAGGTCGCCAGGGCCTTGGCATCGGCGAGCAGCGCCTTTTTCAGGTCCGCCGGCAGGTCGTGGACCACACCGCCAGGGATCTTTTTCTTGCTCAGCGCCTCGCTCATTGCGCGGTCCACCCCCCATCGATGGTCAGCACCGTGCCGATCACGAAGCGGGCCTCGTCGGACGCCAGATAGAGCGTCGCCGCGGCGATCTCTTCCGGCTTGCCCAGGCGCTTGATCGGCAGCCAGCCTTCCGCGTCCTTCCGGCTCACTTTGTGATCGTCGATCCAGCGCAGGAACATGTCGTCGGGGATGTCGAAGGCGCAGGACGCGATCGCGTTGACCGAGATGTTCTCGGCGGCCACCTGGAGCGCGGCGGACTTGGTCAGCCCGATAATGCCGCCTTTGGTTGCCGCGTAGAGTCCGTTGTCCGGGACCCCGGTCATGGAACTGGTGACCGAGGCCTGGTTGACGATCGCGCCGCCGCCGTTCTTGCGCATCTGTGCGACCTCGTGCTTCAGGCAGTAATACGTCCCCTTCAGATTGGTGTCGACCACCGTGCCGAAATCTTCCGACGGCAAATCGAGCGTCGGGCCGGTGATCTCCTTCGAGGCATTGTTGACGGCAACATCGAGCCGGCCGAAACGCTTGACCGTCTCCGCCACGAACGCTTCCACGTCCGCTTCGCTTGAAATGTCGGCGTGCTGGTAGAAGCCATCCGCTTGTAGCGCCTTCACCTGCGCCAGCGTCTCCTCGCCGCCCTCATCGTTGATGTCGCACAAAGCGAGCTTGGCGCCCCGTTCGGCAAACGCTAACGCCAGCACGCGGCCGAAGCCTTGCGCCGCGCCGGTGATCAAAACAACCTTGTCCTTGAAATCGAGCATACGTCTGCGGCCTCCGCTTCGGTGATTATCCCAAGCGAGACCACCATTGTAACGTGCTTTTCCGCTTATCGTCCGCGCAAGACGCGCGCGCCGCGGCGGAACTGGCTTGCCAGTCTTGCGTCGGCGTTTGCGCGGAGCGGGGCCGCCCGCCGCTTGACCGTGGAGACCCGCGCCTCGGGCAGCATCGGAAAGGTCACCACCGAGATTTCCCACAGATCGATCTTGTCGAGACGGCGCACGCCGGACACGGGGTCGGTGCGCCCCTGCACCGTACGGAAGCCGATGGAGAGCCCGTCGAGCGCGCCGGCCCGCATTAAGCTCAGCACTTCGCGCGCCCGCGTCACCTCCGGCATCAGGCGTCCGCGCGCGTGAAGCCCACGGCCGTCCTCGTTGAGCTCGAGCCACACGCCGATCGGCTCGTTGGGGTCGTGCTGGAACAGGAGCTTGACACCTCTTGTGCCGCGCGCGGCGAGGCTCTCGCGAAAGGCCCCCGGCATCACCAGGTCCTGGCCGAGATCGACCGTGCCGAACAGGCTGGCGTAGCCGCAGAACGTGCCGTCGGCCTCGACCGATTTGAGATCGACCGGCGCGAACTTGACCTCGCGCTCCGGCAGGGTTTCGCCAAAGCGTTGCAGCATGTTGATATCTTTCGGGAACGGAGCTGACGGAGCCCCGCGGCGCGGGGCGGCTAGACGCCCTTCAATGCGACCCCCGCGGTCATCAGCCCCCAAGCCAGGAATGCGACCCAGAAGGCGATCGCCAGGACCGGGAAGCCGCCGCCGATGACGCCAAAGACGGCGCAAAGATAGAGAATGAACGCAACGATCGCGCACAGCGTGGAGAAATAGAAAACGTTCTTGGTCGGTGGTGTCAGTCGCACGGCCATGGGTCGCTCCCTCATTTTGATGCCCGAGGGGAAGCTACCATGACCGCCGCGCCCGTCCTACCCTGCGCGGCCCTCACGGCGGCGGCGCGGCCCCGAAAATATCGCCCCCTTCGACGGCGCCATAGCCCACCGCGGCGCGCTTCTCGTTGACGGTGAGGAAATCGGCCCCTTGCACGCGCGCCCACAAGGCCTCGCGCTCGGTCGAGAGCGCCTCGATTGCATCCGCATCGGGGCGGAGCTGAAGCGCGCGCGCCTCCGCGAGCGGGTCCTGATCGGCAAAGGCGGGTGCCAGCCAGGCCGACAGCGCCTTGGCGGTGCGGTTCACCAGCGGCAGCACGGTCTGGCGCCAGAAGGTGCGGTTGGCCTCCGCATAGTTGGAATAGGTGTTGTCGCCGGGAATGCCGAGCAGCATGGGCGGCACGCCCAAGGCCAGCGCCACCTCGCGCGCGGCCACGTGCTTGGCGGCGATGAAGTCCATGTCTTTGGGTGAGAAGGACATGGACTTCCAGTCGAGCCCGCCTTCCAAGAGCAGCGGCCGGCCCGCATTCTTGGCGCCCTGGAAGCTGTCCTCGAGCTCGGCCCGAAGCCGCTCATATTGCTCCGGCGTCAGCTGCCCGTCCTTGGCGGTATAGACGAGCGCGCCGGAGGGGCAGGCCGAGTTGTCGAGCAGCGCCTTGTTCCAGGCGCCCGCCGCGTTGTGCAGATCGACGCCGGTGGCGGCGGGCTCGAGCGGGCTCAAGCCGTAATGGTCGTTGAGCGGGTGGAACAGCGCCATATGGAGGATGGGGCGCACGCCGCCCGTGTCCTGCTCGAAGCGCACGGTCTGGCCGGCCACCGCATAGTCGTAGGCCTCCGGCCAGCCGTCCGGCCCGGGCACCAGTTTCATGCGGTCGGGGCGGAGCACATGCAGCTCGCGCAACCGCCCCTCCACGGACACCGCCTCGAGATAGGCATTCCCCGCCACCATCAGATGTCCGTACCAGGCTTCCAGCAGGTCGGGCCCGCATTGCATCGGGTTGGGGCGCTGGAGCAGAGACAGCAGCGCGTGGTCGTCGATCTCGTTTGTCCCGTCGAACAGATAGAGCGGCACGGATGCCGCGGCCTCGGCGATCATACGCACGGCGCGATAGACGATGGCGTTCTTGGTGAAGCCCTCGCGGGCGAGGCTCGCCAGATCGCGCGGCGTCCACACCGGCTGACCGCCGCTCGCCCAGGCGACGAATTTCGCCGTGCGGCTCGCCTTGGACTCGAGTCCGAGAAAACGCTGCAGCCTCTCGCGTAAACCCGTTGTCATGATTCACCTTTCACGAGTCACAGAGGAGTCGCATGCGCTCATGTAGCGCGAAGCGCGGTAGCGCATTAACGCGCGCTCAAGTAGCGAAGCGCGGTAGCGCATTAGACTTGCGCTCAAGTAGGCCGAAGGCCGGTAGCGCAATCTAAAGACTCCGCACGCGCGGCGCCGGCCGCTCCCGCAAGCAAAGCTCGGTGAGCGCCCAGACCAGCGCATCGACCCGGTCGGGGCTCGCGCCGCCCGACAGACCGTCGGCGCCGAAATCGCTCATCTCGTCCTCGAGCGCAGAGAACGCGCCCACATGGGACACGCGGCCTTGCTCGTACAAAGCGGCCACCGGCTCGGCGCGCAGCACCTTGCCGCGCGTCGCGCGCACCGGCTTGACCGGCACGGACGCATCGACTTGGGCGATCACGGTCTCCACCATGTCGCCGCCCTGATTGACCTCGACCACGATGCGGTCGGCCTCGAAGCGGTGATAGGCGGCGATGACGCTGCGCGCCCAATCGAGCGGCCGCGCGCCCTGCCGCGTCAGATCCGCCAGCACGTAAGCGCGCCCGTCCCGCGCGACCCCCGCCACGACGATGCCGCAAGCATCCGCGCGTGAGCCGTGCGACGCCGGCGGGTCCACCGCCACTACGACACGCATCAGCTCCGGCGCCGCCACAACGCGAGCCGCCTCGATCAGCGCGCGCGGCCACAGCGCATCGACGCGGTCTTCCAAGAGTTCCGCGTCGAGCTCCTGGCGCCCAAGACGGGTGCCGCGATAGCGCCCAACGATTGCCTCCAGAAACGACGGCGCCAGATTGGCGGCGTTGGCGGCCGTCGCCACCTTCGTCACCGCGCAACGCGGGTCGGCGAGCAGCGCCTTGATGAGAGCCGTCGGCCGCGGCGTGGTGGTCACCAACTGCCGGGGCGCGTCGCCGAGCCGCAGGCCGAATTGCAGCATGTCCCAGGTCTCTTGCGGCCGCCGCCATTTGCCGAGCTCGTCGCACCAGGCCGCCGTGAATTGGGGCCCGCGCAAGCTCTCCGGATCTTCCGCCGAGAAGAGCTGCGCCACGGCGCCGCTCCGCCACGTCACCTGCCGCTTCGACGGTTCATATAAAGGCCGCGCGCCAGGCGGATGCACGGCGAGCAGGCCCGACACGCCTTCGACCATCACGGCGCGCGCATCCGCCAAGGTCTCGCCGACGAGCGCGATCCGCGCATCGGCAAAGCCGCGCGCGATCGAACGCACCCACTCGGCCCCCGCCCGCGTCTTGCCGGCGCCCCTGCCCCCCAGCATCAGCCAGGTGGTCCAGGGCAGGCCGGCTTGCGACGCCTCGGGCGGGAGCTGATCGTCCCTGGCCCAGAGCTCGAAATCGTAATGCAGCCGCGTCAGCTCGCGGGCCGAAAGGCTTGAAAGGAATCGGCTAAGGGTCGCCGGGGAAAGCGAGCCGCGCAAGGCGGTCCGCAAGATCGCGGCGGAGCCGGTCCGCATCGTCGCCGTCCTTCTCGGTTCGTTGGCTCCCCGTCCCCGCGCGACCTCCGGCGCCCGCTGCCGCGCCCCCCTCGTCCATCTCGACGAGCTTGGCGTAGAGCCGCGCCAGCGCCGTCAGCGCGCGCGCGTCGCGCTCGGCGTCCGCCGCGCTTTGCGCGCGATCCTCTCCGGTCATGCGGGCCTCGAGTTCGGCGATCTTGGTGTCGAGCACGGCGAACAGCCGCCTGACCATGCGGCCGCGCCGCTTCGCGGTGGGCGTCGGCGGCTCGCCGTCGCGCAGGGCCGGCCGCGGGTGTGTCGGCAGACGCTGCACCGGCACCACGCGCTCCCAGCCCTCGGCGCGCCGCCGCTGGCGCAGCGTGTTCTCGGTCATGCCGTATTTCCAGGCGATGCGCCGTTGCGCCATGCCGCTATAGAGAAAGTCGTCGCGCACCGGCGCCCAGTCACGGCCGTCGGCGGCAGGGCCGTCAGCGGCCAGGCCGCGTGCCTCGGGATTGAATCCCTCGGGATCGGCGGGCACGCCGCGGCTCCCGTCGAGAGGATCGTCCTGCGCCATGGTATAATGCCGGGCTCAAAATCGCAGAGGGCCGAAGCGGACCTAATTCGCGCGAACGTCCCCGGGTCGGGAGGCGAACATGCTCAGGACACTTGCAATTTGGGGTTTCGGTCTGGCCGCCGCCGCGATCTTCGGCGGCTTGATCGGCGAATTTCTCGTAGACCGGGGCGGGTATATCGGCGCGATCGGCGGCGCGTTCGCCTTTGCCTGCGCACGCATCTGCCTGATGGGCGATAGCCCGGGCCCAAAGGCCCCCAGAAACCAATAACGCCGCCCCATCTCTGGGAGCGGCGTCTCACAACGCAGCGGGCGTAATGTCTTGGCGCTAAGCGCCCTCGCCCACCAATCGCGTTGTAGCTGAAACTTAGCCCATCAGCGTCGCGCTGTCAAGGGATTTATTCCTAATTTTGATTTATTCAGAGAGCACCTCCCCTACCCCGAGCACCAATCCCGCCGCTTTGGGCATGAGGTCGCCCCGCAGGAATAAAACTCGGCCAGGCCCTCGGCGATGAGGATGGCGCCGACGTCGCGGCCGTCCGCCGTAAGCGTGCCGCAGCGCCGGCCGTGATTGCAGCGCTTCGTGCCTTCGATGCCGGGCGGACAGGAACAGGCCACGCGGGCAAGCTCCACATCGCTTGCGCCCACCAACTCGCGAAGCCGCGATGTCGCCTTCGACGCCAGCACGCGCTCGGCATTGCAGCCGGCATGGACCCCCTGCTCCGGCGTGTTGTAGCCCACGAGGCGATAGGTCTCCCCGCCGCTTCTGATGGTGTCGCCGTCCACCACCTGGATGGCGCTGGACCAGGCGCTTGGCGAGGGACTGGCGGGCGTCTTGATGCGTGGACCGGCGCGCTGATCGAGCGCCGGGAGCAGCCAGACTAAGCTCGCCACGAAGACAAGCGCCACGAGCGTCAGAAGCTGCCAGTCGAAGCGGCGCCGCTTTGCCGGCGGGTCGCCGACGTTCCATTGCGGCGTTTGCCGGTGCTGCCGGCTGCCGAACTGAGGTTTGAGAATCCGCGCCATGACGCGGAGTGTGGCGCGCGGAGAGCAAACAAATCGTTTGCGCCGGCCACCCCTCAGCGGTCGCGCCTTTGGTCGTCAAACGCCGTTCGCCGTCAGGCGCCGGCCTTCTCCTCGTCGAACAGCGGCATCATGCGCTCGCGCAGCAGCTCGATCGCCTCGCGAACCGTCCCGACATTGATGCGCGGCTCCAGACAATGGATGCCGCGATCGAGAATTTCGCGCGCGTCGGCGCAGCTGAGGATCTTCTTTTCGACCAGGACCTCGAGCAGCGCGAGTGTGGTCACGCCGTTGGCGACGGCGATGCCTTGGGCGCTGCATCCCAAATAGTTGAGCATGGCGTTCCTCCCGTCTCGTTTCGCGGGCAGGACACACCATCAAGCCGTGCGCCTGCGATGAGACAGATTGCTTTGCGGGCCCGCTCTCACGGCGGGCTCAATCACCAGGAAACGCCTCCGGGGGCGTGCGCGCAAGCCTAAACCCGTGCCTTCCGTGCTCAGCCTTCCGGCGTCTCGCGGCAGGTCGGCCCCCAGGTCCAGGCCTCGCCCTTATGCTGGCCCGGCTTGCAGGGGGCTACGTCCTCCGGCGGCGGCGGCTCGACCGGGGCGCCGAGCGGATCGATGCAGAGCACGCTGCCCGTCACAGGATTGATCTCCGCCCGCTTGCACGCCGGCGCGGCCGGTGGCGAAGCATCTCCGGCCACAC
>CAVSXL010000005.1:0-602800 GCA_963731875.1 uncultured Alphaproteobacteria bacterium
CCAGGCGCGCCACGACCAGCCTCGATCGGCCAGTCGCTTCAAGATGCCGTGGACCGAGCTGTGCGAGAGATTGGCGGCGCCGGCGCGTCCCTCCTGGGTGATTCCGATTTCGAACCAGCGACCCAGCGGATCTCCCAATGAGCATTTGATCGAGGCCAGGCCGGTCCGCTTAGTGGCGTGAAGCGGACATCCCCGATCCGGTAGCCAATCTCTGCTATTGACCCAAAGCAGCAGAACGCATGCGTGGGAGCGCAGCCCCTGGATCAAGCGGTGCTCAAGGCCCCACACGCTCGCACAACGGACCATTGAGCGTCCTTTGAGCCGCCGCGGTATAATTGATCACAAGCCCGTAACCTTTGAGCATGTCGTCCATTGCGCCGCGCTTGGCGTCCGCTGCCGCCTTGCTGCCCTTCTTGGGCTTCTCGCCGTCCTTCTTGTTATCGCCTTTGACCATGTCTGCGACGACCCACGCCATCTTGCCGAGGCCGAGCCAAGTGTCGCGGACCGATCCGCCGTCGCTTCGGATCATCCCCTCTTTCGCCAATGCCATGCCACAGGTCGCCGCTGCCCCCACGGTCGAGACATGGGTTTCATACAGTGCACAGACAGGCCGCAAAGGCGGGGTCATGGCAGCGCATGGGTATTCACGAAGCTGCCGGTTCATGTCTTGGATCATGGACGCGTAGCCAGAAAGCTGGTCAAGCTTGGAGAGCCCCCCGCAGGTGAAGCCGATCTTGAAGTATTTCAGCTGCTGCGGCTGAATGCTCGAAAAGCCACCAATGCCACTGGGTAGCGAATTCAGGCCTTCCAGTGTGCGAATGCACTCACCCTCCGCCACCTTGGCGAGTTCCGTGCTCCAGTCGCCGACTGTGGCGAAGATCGGGATCTCTCCCGGCTTGAGAACGACGCACTTGCCGTCCGCCGTCTCGCGCAAGCCCTTGTCGCAAGACGGGATACGCACTGTCACCTTGCAAGCAGACTGATCCAAGGCGCCGCAGTCCGGACGCAGGCACTTTCCGTTGAGATACTCAGCAAGCCCTTCGTCGCATGAGGGAATGCGTTCGGTAATCTTGCACGACCGCTGGTTCAGCGCACCGCAGTCGAGTTTCTTGCAACTCCCTTGCACCTCCGACAGCCCCTTGTTGCAGGAGGGGATGCGCTCGGTCACTTTACAAGCGCGCTGGCCTTCCGCTCCGCATTGATAGGCGGCGCACTTGTTGTTGTGCAGGTCTTCGAACAGTCCCTTGTTGCAAGACGGTATCCGCTCGGTCACGAGGCAGGGACGCTGACCAAGGGCCCCGCAAACCGGCACGAGGCATTTGTCGAGCTTCGAATTTTCCACCAAACCCTTGTCGCAAGACGGCACGCGTTCGGCGATCGTGCAAGGCCGTTGCCCTTTCTTGCCGCACGGGTGGTCGACACATTTGTTGAGGTCGAAGTTTTCAGACAGTCCCTTGTCGCAAGATGGAATACGCTCGGTGATTTTGCAGGGCCTCTGGTTTAGAGCACCGCAGACCGGATCGACCGGTACCTCGCATTTCTTCTTGATCAGGTTCTCGATGAGGCCCTTATCGCAGGAGGGAACGCGCTCGCCGACCAGGCAGGGCCGTTGGCCGGCCTTTCCGCATTGCGGCGGCAAGCACTTGCCGGGCTGATATTCGGCGAGCCCTTTGTTGCAGGAGGGCACGCGCTCGATGGCAAGGCACGAACGCTGCCCCTTGGCACCGCAATCGCCTTTTTTCAGGCACTGTCCTTTCACCTCTATGAGTCCCTTGTCGCAGGACGGCACGCGCTCCGTCACCTTGCAGGGACGCTCTCGGAGCTTTCCGCATTTGGGTTTGGGCTGAGAGACGCATGTCCCCGACTTCTCTATGAGCCCCTTGTCGCAGGACGGCACGCGCTCGATGGCAAGGCAAGGGCGCATCTTGACCGCACCGCAATTGCCCTTCTTCTCGCACCGCCCTCTCACCTCTATGAGGCCCTTGTCACAGGATGGCACACGCTCCGTCACCTTACAGGGACGCTCTCGGAGCTTTCCGCATTTGGGTTTTGGCGGGGCGACACACTTCCTCGACTTCTCCACCAATCCCTTGTCGCAGGATGGAATGCGCTCAAGCACGGTGCAGGCGCGTTGGTTGAGCGCACCGCAGACTACTTTCGGTTTGGGAGCCGGTTTCGGTTTGGGAGCAGGTTTAGGCTTTGGGGCGGGACGGACGCATTTCTTTAAGGCGAAATTCTCGACCAAGCCCCTGTCACAGGACGGGACACGCTCAAAGACCTTGCAGGGGCGTTGGTTGGCTGCACCACACTTACCTGCGAGCGCCGGCCCCGAACTGGCAAGCACCGCGGTGAACAGGACAAAGAGGCTCAGAAAAAAGCTCGATCCGATCGAGGCGCCTGCACAAATTCTCATCCGTTCCCCATCGAGGCCATCACCGTTTTAGATATCGGTATGCCTGCGCATTCAGGAGTACGCGACAGCATCGCCGTAGGCAGGAGGCATCTCATGAGTAATATGCTACGCGCGTTCTTCCTTAGGCCACGAGGGTTTTCGTGTTGTCCGCTATTGGCACTTAACGGACGTGCCCGCCGCTAGGCTTCAGGTCCGCTCCTGGCGCTTCGGCCGCTAGCCAGACCACAATCGGCGAACCTTCGCAGTGTCCGTACGCATGGCGTACGTCAGAGAAGCACTGAGAAAGTTAGGGGGTCAAAACAGGGGAATATCTTATTGATTTAATTGGCTCCCCGGGCCGGACTCGAACCAGCGACCCAGCGGTTAACAGCCGCTTGCTCTACCAACTGAGCTACCGGGGAGCAGAGCGCGCTTGGGGCTGCCAAGCGGCGCTGATCCGGTAGATAGCAAAAGGGCGGCAGGCTTTCCAGCGCTTTACGCGCGTGGGCGCGCATGAAAATGCGGGCGCTTGCTGCGTCTGCGCTGAGCCCCTATGTCCGGCCTCGGCCCTATTACCCTCGAGACACACCGCATGGCCCACAAGGTCCGCCTGTTCAACCGTCATTGGCATTTGCCGAAGTCGAAGCCCGTGCGGCTCGGCATGGGCATCCTCTTGGTGGCCGGCGGGCTCCTCGGCTTCCTGCCGGTGCTCGGCTTCTGGATGATCCCGCTCGGCTTCCTCGTGCTGTCGGTCGATCTGCCGGCCGTGCGCCGCTGGCGGCGGCAGATCACCGTGTGGTGGCACCGCCGCAAAGAGAAGGGGGGGCCTCCGCCCGTTGACGCCGGATCGGAGCCGAAGGAAGAGTGAGCGGGATCCAGCGACTCGAACTAAGACTTAAAAGAACACGCATCGGCGGCAGGGGGGCTTCGCATGATCGGCTTTTTCATTGTCGCCTTGAGCCTCGTGCTGCCCGTGCTGCATCTGGCACTCACCAAGGCGCCGCGCACCAAGGCGCGGATCGTGCGCATCCTTCTGCTCTATGCGCTCGTCATCGATGTCGGCGTCATGGGCTTCCTCTTCGGTTTCATTCCCCATGTCTTCTTTCCCGACAGGGCCGCCGAGGCGATCGGCTGGTCGCCGAGCCCGTTCCAATTCGAGGTCGGCGTCCATGACGGCGCCTGGGGCGTGCTGGGGTTCTTGTGCATTTGGATCGGCGGCCTGTTCTGGCTCGCCACGGGACTGGGCTGGTCCCTGTTCATGCTCGGCGCCGCGGGCGGCCACGTCTATCAGACCGTGGCCGCCGGCAATTACGCGCCGTACAACTTCCTGATGATCTTCACCGACGGCTTCGTCGCTCTGTGGCTGCTGCTCCTGCTCTACCTCCACCACCGCTGTGGCGGCTTGCGGGAGTAGGGGCAGGATTAGGGGGCAGGGGGAACGCGAAGTCAGGGTATGGAGGCCACGCCCGGAATCGAACCGGGGTATACGGATTTGCAGTCCGCTGCGTCACCACTCCGCCACGTGGCCAATCGGGCAGGGTTCTAATCTCAAACGCGCCAATGTCCAAGCCTCTCGTATCCTTGACAGCGCGATATGCCGCCCGGCAGTCGTGTTTGTCACATGTCTGCAGGCATACTGACCGAAAGTTTCCAATCGCTTTGCGCCCGGCGCCGCATGTGCAACCTTCTTGCGCGAGGGCGGCCCCAGAAAGGATGACGCGAGCATGACCGGTTACGAGGCGCGGCGCATGGCCATGGTGGAGTCCCAGCTTCGCCCCAACCAAGTCACTGATATAGGTCTGCTGGATGCCATGCGCAGCCTGCCGCGCGAGCGCTTCGTGCCGCCGCCGTTCGAGCGGCTCGCCTATATGGACGAGGGCATCGAGGTGTTCCCGGCGCGCGAAGGCGTGGCGGCGCGGTTTCTGCTCGCGCCCATGGTTCAGGCGCGGCTGATTCAGCTCGCGGAGGTGGAGCCGCAGGACAAGGTCCTCGATGTCGGCTGCGTCACCGGCTATTCGACGGCAATTCTCGCGCATCTCGCCTCGACCGTGGTCGGGCTCGAGCCCGAGCCGGAATTGGCCAAGGCCGCGGCGGCAAATCTCGCCGGCCTGGCTCTCGCCAATGCCGAGATCGTCGAGGGCCCGTTTGCCGGCGGCTGGCCGGCGCAAGGCCCTTACGACGTGATCGTGCTCGAAGGCAGCGTGGCCGAGGTGCCGGACGGCCTCCTGTCTCAGTTGAAGGAGGGCGGCAGGCTTGTCGCCGTGGTAACCGCCGCGCCTAACATGCAGCAGGGGAAAGCCAATCTCTTCGTCCGCATCGATGGCGAGGCACGCGGCGTGGCCCATTTCGATGCGGGCGCGAGGCCTTTGCCGGGCGTGGCGGCGGCGCCAGCCTTCATCTTCTAGCTGTCGAGATGGCCTTTCGCCACTGTTGCTCCGATCCCACAGTTCCTTGAGATTTTTGCCAAATCCTGTGGGCTGCGGCGTTCCTGGGTATCCCATCCGGCGCCCCGTGCTTTATGGTTCAAGGCGCAGAAGGGGCGGGGGGCGTCGCTGACTGCTGGAGAATTATAGTGCTGCTTGGTGTACAGGGCAGGCGCGATCCGTCGTGCTGCGCGAGTTTCTCGCGGCGGCTGCGTGGTGGGGCTGCTGGTGCCGTCGCCATGCTCGCCGCATTGCTTCTTGGCGCTCCGGCCCAGGCCGAGACGCTGGAGCAGGCGCTGGCCGACGCCTATCTCGTCAATCCCGTGCTCAATGCCGAGCGCGCCCGCCTCAGGGCCATCGATGAGCAGGTGGCGCTCGCCAAGTCGGGCTTGCGCCCGAATATCGGCGGCACCGCCGACACCAACTACGTCAACCAGAACAGCGATCGCGGCGGGCTCGGCGCCCTCGATTTCGGCTCCGCCGGTCTAAGCACCGACGGCGTGACCCATCCGCGCGGCTACGCCCTGCAGCTTTCTCAGCCGCTGTTCGAGGGCTTCCAGAATCTCAACGCCATCCGCGAGGCCAAGGCGCAAGTTCAATCGCAGCGCGAGGCTTTGCGCAGCGTGGAGCAGACCGTCTTGCTCGATGCCGCTACCGCTTATGTCAATATGGTGCGCGACCAAGCGATCGTCCGCCTGCGCGAGAACGATGTGAGCGTGCTGTCCGAGCAGCTGAAAGCCACCCGCGACCGCTTCGAGGTCGGTGAGGTAACCCGCACCGACACCGCCCAAGCCGAGGCGCGCCGGTCCGAGGCGCTCGCCACGCTGGCCGGGGCGCAAGCCAATCTGAAAACCAGCCGCGCCGCCTATGAGCAGGTCATCGGTCATCCGCCCGGCAATCTGCAAACGCCCCCCTCGATCCGCCATTTGCTGCCCAACACGCTCGACGAGGCCATGACCCTCGGTGATGGCGAAAATCCGGTCATCCTCTCCACGGTCTATACCGAGGAGGCCTCGCTCTATGCGGTTGAGCAGATCATGGGCGAGCTCCTGCCCGAGGTGACGCTCGAGGCGCAATATGAGAAGCGCTTCGACCAGAGCTCTTCCCTCGACGAGATCGAGACGACGACGGTCACCGGTCGGCTCAATGTGCCCTTCTACCAGGGCGGCGGCGTCGCGGCCCGGGTGCGCCAGGCCAAGGAGACCAACAACCAGCTGAAGCGCGAAGTCGAGGATGCGCGCCTGCGCGTGCATGCCGATGTCATCGCCAACTGGGGCATCCTGCAGTCGTCGGGACCGGCCATCAGCTCCGCGGAATCCGCCGTTTCGGCCAACAAGATCGCGCTGACCGGCGTGCGCGAGGAGGAGAAGGTGGGACAACGCACCACGCTCGACGTCCTCGACGCCCAGCGCGAGCTGCTAAACTCCCAGATCGGCCTCGTCTCGGCCCTGCGTGACAGGGTGGTGGCGGAATATTCTCTCTACGCGGCGGTCGGCCGCATGGACGCACAAACGCTTGGGCTCTCAGTGCCTTATTACGATCCGATCGAGCACTTTGAGATCGTCAAGAACAAGTGGTTTGGCCTGCGTCCGCCAGCTCCTCCGCTTGCAGATAATTGAACCCGCGCGGGACCTTACGTGTTAACCATCCAGGTCATTCACCCAGGCGGGTCGAGACTTGCGTATTAACATCGTGTTAAACTATTGCGTAGGGTGACCCTGGTGTACACCGCCGGGTGATGTCAGTTCTAAAGGCGGCGAGGGACAAAGTCATGAGCAGCACCGAGCGCGCTCCTGAGCCGACCATGGAGGAAATTCTGGCCTCCATCCGTCGGATCATTACAGACGATGACACGGGTCAGGCACGGGCGCAGAACGCAGCCCCCCAAGCCCGGCAACACGAAGAGTCCTTCGAAAGCGAGGGCGAGGCGGACAGCCAGATCATCGATGACATTGCGCGCGTCCTGAGCAACAGCGGCAGTGGCGCGGGAGAGGTCAACGAGGAAGAAGAGATTCTCGACCTCACGGCCGAGCTTGGCGGTCTCGAGCTCGTCGATGACGACGAACCTTTGAGTGAGCCGGCAAGCGCCGAACAGCAGAGCGCCGAGCCCGCAGACGCCGAACCGATGATTCTGTCGGAGCCGGCGCCCGAGCCTGCGCCGCAGGACGAAGCCCCAGCCTTTATGCCGCCGACGCCGCCGAGCCCTCCGGCTCAGGAGGCCGCGCCACAGCCGCCGGTCCCGCCTGCGCCCGAGGCAGCACCCATGCCGCCACAGGCTGCGCAAGCCGCGGCCCCGCAACCGTCCGCGAGCCTCGAGGCCGCCTCGGCCCTAGAGCGGGCGATCGCCGCGCTGCGGGCAGGGCAGGTGCCGACGTCGACGACGCCCCAGGCCGAGCCGTTCCAGTTTCAGGCGGCACCCCAGCCGGAAGCCATGACGCCGGATGCCATGACGCCAGAGGCCATGCCAATTCCGACCTTCATGCCCGCGACGGAACAGGCGGCCGAGCCGGAGCAGATGGCCGAGCCGGAGATCCCCATGGCCATTCCCATGGAGGCGCCCGAGCCGCAGGCCGAAACCTACCCCGACCTGGAAGCGGAGCCCGAGCCGGGGGCCTTCGAGCTCACGGACGAGCAGGCACAAGAGCCGGAACAAGAGCCCGAGCAGGAGGCTGCGCAAGAGCTGGAAGCGGAGTCCGAGCAAGAGGCCGAGTTGGTTCTCACCGAGGTGGAGATGGCCGTGGTCACCGAAACCGAGGAACTGGTCGAGCTGGAGGCCGCCGAGCCCGAAGCCGAAGCCGAGCCCGAGGCTGCGTTCTGGCCGAGCGACACGCCAGACTGGCAAGAGGACGAGGCCGCCGAGCCCGAGCCGGCCTACGAGCCGGAGCCTGAGCCCGTCGCGGCGCAGCTCAACGGCCATCACGAGCCTGAGGGCGCATCCATGACCCTTGAAGACAGCGTCAAGGACATGCTGCGGCCGATGCTGCGTCAATGGCTTGACGAGAACATGCCGCGCATGGTCTCCGCCGCGCTCAAGGACGAGCTCGACCCGAACGCGTTCCGCCGGGACTAAAAACCCACCAAAAGTTGACAGCGCGGAACGCTAGAGCGTAGGACGCGCGGCGACCCCTTCCGCCAACCGCCCGCGTACATGCTCGATAAGAATTACCAACCTCAGAATTTCGAAGGCGACGTTTATCGCGCCTGGGAAGACGCGCGCGCCTTCGCCGCCGGCCGCGGCGACCGTGAGACCGCGCGCCCGTTCACCATCGTCATCCCGCCGCCGAACGTCACCGGCTCGCTCCATATGGGGCACGCCCTCAACAACACGCTGCAAGACGTGCTCGTCCGCTTCGAGCGCATGCGTGGGCGCGACGTGCTGTGGCAGCCGGGTACCGACCATGCCGGCATCGCCACGCAAATGGTGGTCGAGCGGCAATTGATGGAGCGGGGCGAGCCGAACCGCCGCGAGCTCGGCCGCGAGAAATTCATCAAGCGCATCTGGCAGTGGAAGGAAGAGTCCGGCAACACCATCGTCGGACAGTTGAAGCGGCTTGGCGCGTCGTGCGACTGGTCGCGCTTGCGCTTCACCATGGACGAGGGCCTGTCAAAGGCCGTGCGCAAGGTGTTCGTCGAGCTGCACCGCGCCGGCCTCATCTACAAGGACAAGCGCCTCGTCAATTGGGATCCCGAGATGCTGACCGCCATCTCCGATCTCGAGGTGGAGCAGATCGAGACCAAGGGTCATCTGTGGCATCTGCGCTATCCGATCGAGGGCATGACCTTCGATCCGGAAGATCCCGCGACCTTCATCGTCGTCGCCACCACGCGGCCCGAGACCATGCTCGGCGACACCGCCGTGGCCGTCCATCCCGAGGACGAGCGCTACACCCATCTCGTCGGCAAGAACGTGATCCTGCCGATCGTCGGCCGCCGCATCCCGATCATCGCCGATGAATATTCCGATCCGGAGAAGGGCTCGGGCGCGGTGAAGATCACCCCGGCGCACGACTTCAACGACTTCGAGGTCGGCCGGCGCCACGGCCTGCCCATGATCAACGTCCTGACCAAGGATGCCCGGCTGATCTTGCAGCCCAATCCGGAGTTCACCCAGGGTGTCGACCCGACGCCGCAACTCCAGGCGATGATTCTGGAATATAACGGCGTGTTCCGCTTCGCCGCGCGCAAGATGATCGTCGACCGGCTGGACAGCGAGGGCCTGCTCGAGAAGATCGAGCCGCATGTCCACGCCGTCCCCCATGGCGACCGCTCCGGCGCCGTCATCGAGCCCTTCCTCACCGACCAATGGTATGTGGACGCCGCGACCATGGCCAAGCCCGCCATCGAGGCGGTGAAGCGCGGCCGCACCACCTTCGTGCCGCGGAACTGGGAGTCGACCTATTTCCACTGGATGGAGAACATCCAGCCTTGGTGCATCTCGCGCCAGCTGTGGTGGGGCCATCAGATTCCGGCGTGGTACGGGCCCGACGAGCACGTGTTCGTCGCCGAGGACGAGGCCGCGGCGAAGGCGCAGGCCAAAGAGCATTACGGCAAGGATGTGCCGCTCAAGCGCGACGAGGACGTGCTCGACACGTGGTTCTCTTCCGCGCTGTGGCCGTTCTCCACGCTCGGCTGGCCGGACAAGACGCCGGAAGTGGCGCGCTACTACCCGACCGACGTGCTGGTCACCGGCTTCGACATCATCTTCTTCTGGATCGCCCGCATGATGATGATGGGCCTCCATTTCATGGAGGAGGTGCCGTTTCGCACCGTCTACATCCATGCCCTGGTCCGCGACGAGAAGGGCCAGAAGATGTCGAAGTCGAAGGGGAACGTCATCGATCCCCTGGAGCTGATCGACACCTACGGCGCCGATGCGCTGCGCTTCACGCTTGCCGCCATGGCCGCCCAAGGACGCGACATCAAGCTTTCGGGGAGCCGCGTCGAGGGCTACCGCAATTTCGCGACCAAGCTGTGGAATGCCTCGCGCTTCGCCGAGATGAACGACTGCGTGCCGCAAGCGGATTTCGATCCGGCCTCCGCGACGCTCACGGTCAACAAGTGGATCGCCGGCGAGGCCGAGCGGACCTCCGCCGCGGTCACCGAGGCGCTCGAGGCGTTCCGCTTCAACGAGGCCGCCGGCGCCATCTATCATTTCATCTGGCACATCTACTGCGACTGGTATCTGGAGCTCATCAAGCCGGTCCTCATGGGCGAGGACGAGGCGGACAAGGCCGAGACGCGCGCCATGGCCGCCTTCGTGCTCGACCACGCGCTGAAGCTGCTGCATCCCTTCATGCCCTTCGTCACCGAGGAATTGTGGGCCGAGCGCATGCCGAAGGGCGAACGTCGCGAAGCCTTGCTGATGCTGTCGGAATGGCCCACCCATCGGGGCTTGCAGAATGCGGACGCCGACGCCGAGATCGGCTGGCTCATCAAATTCGTGACCGAGGTGCGCTCGGTGCGGGCGGAGATGAACGTGCCGGCCGGCGCCAAGGTGCCGCTGGTGATCGCCGGCGCCGCCGCGGCGACCAAGGCGCGCGCCGCCGCCCATGACGAGACCCTCAAGCGGCTCGCGCGCATCGACACGCTCGACTTCGGTCAGACGCCGCCGGGCTCCGTGCAGATCGTTCTCGACGAGGCGACGCTCGCCATGCCGCTCGCGGACATCATCGATATCGGCGCGGAGTCGGAGCGTCTGAAACGCGAGATCGATAAGGTGGGATCCGAGATCGCGCAGATCGACGCAAAGCTCGCCAACGAGAAATTCGTCTCCCGTGCGCCCGAGCACGTGGTCGAGGAGCAGCGCGAGCGGAAGTCGGACGCCGAGGCCACCGCCGTCAAGCTCGAGCAGGCGCTGAAGCGTCTCGCGGCGCTCTAGCCCCGACCTGTCAGCGCCCCGGCTTGGCCGGCGCGCCTTATTCGCGGATCACGCCTTCGGCCACTTCCAGCTCTTTGATGCGGCGGGCGAAGAGCAGCAGATAGGCGAAGATGAAAAAGTACAGATAGGTCTCGATGGTCTCGGCCGGCCGATGTAGCAGCTGCGGGATCGCGTTCACCTGCTGAAGCTTGTCCACCGACTTGAAGAAGGCAAGGCCGAGCGCCGTCGGCACGAGCGCGGCCGCCGGCAGGAACAGCGAGAGGCGGTTGGCGCGCACCCACGGCCAGAAGACGGCGGCGAACGGCACCATGAGGCCGCCGATGAAGATCCCCAGCTCCAGGATCAGGCGCGGCGTCTTCTCGAAGATATCGTAGGTGTTGTGCAAATTCGTCTCGTCCTGCCGGTTCACCGCCGCCCAATATTCCGGGGTGTTCCAGTGGAAGAGATGCTGGCCCCAGCTCATCTCCTCGCCGGCGATGTAGATGCAGGCGAGCGCGCCGATCAGGGCCACGCTCCAGGTAAAAGATCGGACGCGCACGAAGGGCAGCAATAGCAGACCGCCCGCGATCAGGAGACCGAGCAGCGGCACGATGAAGTGGGACACTTCGAGGACGCCGTAGCCTTCCGGGATCACCACCCGCATGTACCACGCGGGATCCAACTGATAGCTGCCGATGGTGAAGACGGCCACCAGGAGCGGAATGCCGAGCCACCACCACGCCTCGCCCCAGCCGGGGTCGCAGGTAAAGGGCCGGTAGGGACCAACCGGAATCTTCGGATCGGGCAGGGGGGCAGACAGCGGCGCGGCCGAAGGGGACTTCAACATTCCAAGCCTCATGATCGGAGGACAGCTGTCTAAATGACGATTTTAAGACAATTATCAAGCGCCGGAAGTGCCGCGGTGACGGGCTCGAAGGCAAGAGTGCTTAGGCATTCAAGCAGGAGTCCTTAGGCATTCAAGCAGGGTCCGCCCAGAAACTTTGCAACTGTATCAAAATTACAACAGACTGAGGTATTTGCGCCTCGTTTGCGCCATAAAACTTTGGGACATCGGCTGCAGTTAGAGGATCATTGGCCACGGAAGACACTCGCAAATAATGCGAGGGGGGCGGGCCAGGGAGCGACCCGGTTATGACGTCTTGAGCGGCGGCGGACGATCCGCCTGCCGATCAAAGCGCCGCCGGAAGTGGTAGATGGACGCAAAGACGTTCGATAAATCCCGCTTGCCGAGCAGGCATGTGACGGAGGGGCCATCCCGCGCCCCGCATCGCTCCTACTATTATGCGATGGGGCTGACGCGCGAGCAGATTCACCAGCCCTTTGTCGGCGTCGCCACCTGCTGGAACGAGGCGGCTCCATGCAACATCTCGCTGATGCGCCAGGCCCAAGCGGTAAAGCACGGCGTCGCCGCCGCCGCCGGCACCCCGCGCGAGTTCTGCACCATCACCGTCACCGACGGCCTCGCCATGGGGCACCAGGGCATGAAGTCCTCGCTGCCGTCCCGCGAAGTCATCGCCGACAGTGTCGAGCTTACCATTCGCGGTCACAGCTACGACGCGCTGGTGGGGCTCGCGGGCTGCGACAAGTCGCTGCCCGGCATGATGATGGCCATGTGCCGGCTCAACGTGCCGTCGATCTTCATCTACGGCGGCTCGATCCTGCCGGGCTCCTTCCGGGGGCGCCCCGTGACCGTGCAAGACCTGTTCGAGGCGGTCGGCCAATATTCCGTCGGCAAGATCTCGCCCGAGGATCTCGACGAGCTTGAGCATGTCGCGTGCCCGTCGGCGGGTGCTTGCGGCGCGCAGTTCACCGCCAACACCATGGCCACGGTGTCCGAGGCCATCGGCTTGGCGCTGCCCTATTCCGCGGGCGCGCCCGCGCCTTACGAGATCAGGGACCAGTTTTGCATGGCCGCGGGCGAGAAGATCATGGATCTGATCGCGCTCAATATCCGGCCGCGCGACATCGTCACAAAAAGGGCGCTGGAAAACGCCGCCGCCGTGGTCGCGGCCTCGGGCGGTTCCACCAACGCAGCCCTGCATTTGCCGGCCATTGCCCATGAATGCGGTATCGAATTCGACCTGTTCGACGTTGCCGCGGTCATGAAAAAAACACCTTACATCGCGGATTTGAAGCCTGGTGGCCGTTATGTTGCCAAGGATATGTTTGAAGCTGGTGGGGTGCCGCTTCTGATGAAAACCCTCCTGGACCATGGCTACCTGCACGGCGACTGCCTGACGGTCACCGGCCGCACGGTCGCGGAAAATCTTTCCAATGTGAAGTGGAACCCGGACCAGGATGTCGTGCGTTCTGCAGACGCGCCGCTATCACCCACGGGGGGTGTGGTGGGTTTGCGAGGGACGCTCGCACCGGAGGGCGCCATCGTCAAAGTCGCTGGCATGAAGAACCTGAAATTCAGGGGACCCGCCCGCTGTTTCGACAGCGAGGAGGCGGCCTTCGCTGCCGTGAGCGCCAAGAAATATGCCGAAGGCGACGTCATCATCATCCGCTACGAGGGCCCCAAGGGCGGCCCCGGCATGCGCGAGATGCTGTCTACCACCGCGGCCCTTTACGGCCAGGGCATGGGCGACAAGGTTGCGCTCATCACCGATGGCCGCTTCTCCGGCGCCACGCGCGGCTTCTGCGTCGGCCATGCAGGCCCCGAAGCGGCCGCCTGCGGCCCCATCGCGCTGGTGCGCGACGGCGACATGATCCTGCTCGATGCCGAGGAAGGCATCATCGATATCGAAGTCTCGGCCGAAGAGCTGGCCGCGCGCGCCAAGGACTGGCGTGCGCCCGAGAAGTCCGTACGGAGCGGTTATTTGTGGAAATACGCCAACGAGGTGGGGCCGGCGCGAACCGGCGCCGTGACCCATCCTGGCGGAGCTGCGGAAGCGTCGTGCTATGCCGATATTTAGCGCATCCACCGTGGGGAGCGCGCTTGCCGCGTTCATCATCCTGACGCCGGTCGCTGTGGCTGGCGCGGACACGCCGCCGCCTTACGCCTCGGCCACGGAAGCCTATCGCCAGGGCGCCAGCGCCATGAAATCCGGCGAGATGGCCGCCGCCGTGCCCGCTCTCGAATATGCCGCCAAGCGCGGCGTGCTCGGCGCCCAGCTCAAGCTGGCGCGCCTCTACGCCTCGGGAGGCGAGGTCCCCAAGGACGACGCCAAGGCGTTCTATTACTTCCAGCATATCGCCGATCAATATGCGGAGATCTCGTCGTCGAGCCCGATCGCCAAATATGTCGGCGAGGCGTTCGTCGCCCTTGGCCAATATTACACGAGCGGCATCCCGGCCATGACGCTGAGCCCCGATCCCGTGTACGCCGTCGGGCTGTTCCGCCATGCCGGCGCCTATTTCGGCAATGCCGAAGCGCAGTATCAGCTTGGCCGGCTCTATATTTCCGGCACGGGCGTGGAGAAGAATCCGACCGTCGCCGCCAACTGGCTGTCCATGGCCGCGCGCAAGCAGCATGCCGGTGCGCAAGCCATCCTCGGTGAGTTGCTGTGGCGCGGCGAAGGCGTGAGCCAGAGGCCGGCGCGGGGCCTGGCCTTGTTGACGCTCGCCAATGAGAACGCCAAGGCGAGCGGCAGTGATCCGGCATGGATCGGACAGCTCTATCAGGAAGCCTTCGCCCACGCCGACAACACGACCCGCAAGGATGCCGAGGCCCTGCTGCCGCAGTTGGGCGGTGCCCGGCGGCCGGCCACCACCAAGGTCACCGCGAAGGAACCGGTCGTCGCCCCGTCCACTCGCGCCGTGGCGAAGCCGGCAACGCCGTCATTGTCCGTAGCCGAGCCTCAGCTTGGCCCGGTCGACGTCGTGCCGCCGGCCGCCATGGGCATGTCGGTCGGCTTCGGCGCCTCGTCCGACAGCGTCGGCGGCTTCTAGCCTCGGTTAGAGCGACAACTCCGCCACGATCGGGACGTGATCCGACGGCTTCTCCCAGCTTCTCGGGGTGGCGTCGATCTCGCACGCGATGAGCCTGTCGGCGGCTTGCGGCGACAACAGCAGATGGTCGATCCGTAGGCCGTGGTTCTTCTGCCAGGCGCCGGCCTGGTAATCCCAGAACGTGAAGCGGTGCGGTTCGTCGTGGCAAGCCCGGAACGCATCCGTGAGGCCGAGATTGAGCAGCGCCTGGAAATGGGCGCGCGTCTCCGGACGGAATAGGGCGTCGTCCATCCAGGCGCTTGGATTGTAGACGTCCTCCGGCGCGGGGATCACGTTGTAGTCGCCGGCGATGACCAGAGGCTCCTCGAAGGCGAGCAACGCCTTCACCCGGTCTTTGAGCCGGTTCATCCACGCGAGCTTGTAGGCGAATTTCTCCGGCGCCCCGTTGCCGTTCGGCAGGTAGATGTTGATCACCCGCACGACCCCCGACGGGACCGACACGACGCCTTCGAGATAACGCGCCTGCACGTCGTCCGCATCGCCCGCGAGACCCGGCGTCACCTCGTCGAAGGGCAGCTTTGACAACAGCGCCACGCCGTTGAATCCCTTCTGGCCGTGCACGGCGACGTTATAGCCGAGATCCTCGAAGGCGCCGATTGGGAACGCCTCGTCCATGCATTTGATCTCTTGCAGGCAGGCGATGTCCGGCGACTCGGACTTGAGCCAGGTGGTCGCGGTGTCGATCCGCGCCTTGATGCCGTTGATGTTCCAGGTGGCGATCTTCATGGGTGGAGAGTGTCATACCTCAAGACGTCATGCTCGGACATCTTGCGCGCCACGGCTCTCTGGCCGCAAAGACGGTGATCGCGCGGTCAAGCCCGGCGATGACCAAGCAGGATTGGCGAGAACCGGAAGCTAGATCGAGAAGCTGGTGCCGCAGCCGCACGACGCGGTGGCGTTCGGGTTCGTGATCTTGAAATGAGCGCCGATCAACTCATCCACGAAGTCGATCTGCGAGCCTTGCACGAAATCCGCTGACACCGGGTCGATGGCGACTGTCGCGCCGTCCCGCTTGATGAGGATGTCGTCGGGCGCGGTGTCGCTCGTCAGCTCGAAATGATATTGGAAGCCCGAGCAGCCGCCGCCTTCGACGCTGACCCGAAACAGGCTCGCGGCGGCGTCTTCGGACACGAGTTCGTTGATGCGCTTCGCGGCGCGCTCGCTCAAGGTAATGGACGGTTCGCTCATGATGGGTATAGCTCCTAGGGATAAGATTAGGACGACCAAGGGAGTTGTCAATCAGCCAACGCCGCAACCCTGAGCGGGATTTTGACGCAGCGGAAGGCAGCGGCCGGCTGCCCGACAGGCGGAGTCTTGCGGCCTACGCCGTGGATGAAGGCACGAGCCGCGGTCGGCTGATCCCCGAGGCGCCGAGCCCGACCCGCTCGCCTTACGCCCGCGACCGCGACCGCATCCTCCATTCCACCGCGTTCCGCCGCCTCAACTACAAGACCCAGGTCTTCGTCTATCACGAAGGCGATCACTTTCGCTCGCGGCTGACCCACAGCCTGGAGGTGGCGCAGATCGCGCGCGCGCTTGCCCGCACCCTGCGCGTCGACGAGGATCTCACCGAAGCCTTGGCGCTCGCCCACGACCTCGGCCATCCACCGTTCGGTCATGCCGGCGAACGCGCACTCGATGCCGCCACGGCAAATGCCGGCGGCTTCGATCACAACGCCCAATCCTTGCGCGTCGTCACCGAGCTCGAGAAGAAATACGCGCGCTTCGACGGGCTCAATCTCACCTGGGAGACGCTGGAGGGGCTGGTGAAGCACAACGGTCCCTTATTGGTCGGAAGCGAGCCCGTGCCGGAACCCATCCTGGCTTATGGCACCAAGCACGATCTCGACCTCGCGAGTTTTTCCTCGCTCGAGGCGCAGGCCGCCGCGCTCGCCGACGACATCGCCTACAACAATCACGACGTGGATGACGGCTTCCGCGCCGACTGCTTCACCTTCGCCGAGCTTGCCGAAGTGCCTATCGCCGGGCGCCTGCTCGCCGAGGTCGATGCGGCCTATCCCGGGGTCGAGGGGCCGCGGCGTCTTTACGAGTTGAACCGCCGGCTCATCACCGCGATGGTCAATGACGCTCTCGCCGAGACAAGCGCGCGGCTGTCGGTGCTTCAACCGCAAAGCGCCGACGATGTGCGCCGAGCGGGCCGCGCCGTGGTGGCATTCTCCGAAACCATGCAGGACGAGCTCAATGCGTTGCGCGGCTTTCTGTTCACGCGCGTCTACAGGCATGAGCGCGTCATGCGCATCATGGGCGAGGCGGAAGACGTGATCGTGGAGCTCTTTGGCCGCTATGCGTCGGACCCGAGCGCGCTGCCGCCCGATTGGCGCGATCAGGCGCCCGCCCATGGCACGCGCGAATACGCCCGTCATATCGCCGACTTCATCGCCGGCCAGACCGACCGCTACGCACTGGCCGAGCATCGCCGCCTGTTTGACGCCACCCCGGATTTGCGATAGTCGCGCGCCAAAGCTTGATCGAGGAAAAACCGTCACCGGTTTACCGATAGGATCATGCTCGAGACAGTCTTCCCGGAGCTTCAATGGACGTTTTCGTAGGGTTTCACGGTCACGTCTTGGCGGCCGTTCAGCAGCTGAAGCATGACGGCGTCGTGCCCGATGACGCGAGCGTCGAGGGCATCACCCTGACCGCGCCCAAGGATCCGACCCACGGCGATCTCGCCACCAATGCGGCCATGGTGCTGGCCAAGCCGGCGGGCGTTTCGCCGCGCGCACTGGCCGAGCGCATCGTGCCGATGCTCGCTTCCGATCCCGGCATCGACAAGGTCGAGATCGCCGGGCCCGGCTTCATCAACCTGACACTCGCCCGTGCATTCTGGCCAAGCGTGCTGCGCATGGTTTTGGAGCAGGGTGATGCGTATGGGCGGAGCGCCATGGGCAGGGGCCAGGCGGTGAACGTCGAGTATGTGTCGGCGAACCCGACCGGTCCGATGCATGTGGGCCATTGCCGCGGCGCCGTGTTCGGCGACGCGCTGGCCACTCTGCTCGCCTTCGCCGGCTTCGACGTCACCCGCGAATATTACGTCAACGATGCCGGCGCCCAGGTCGATGTGCTCGCGCGCTCCGCGTTCCTGCGCTACCGCGAGGCGCTCGGTGAGGACATCGGCGACATCCCCGAAGGGCTTTATCCCGGCGATTATCTGAAGCCGGTCGGCGAGAGCCTCGCGAGCAATCACGGCCGCGATCTTCTGGACATGCCCGAAGCCGAATGGCTGCCGCTTGTGCGCGCCACCGCGCTCAAAGCCATGCTCCGCATGATCGAGAACGATCTGGCGAGCCTCGGCATCCGCCATGACGTGTTCTTCTCGGAGCGCTCGCTGATGGATGGCACCCACGACGAGGTCGCCGCGACCATCGCCGATCTCGAGACCAAGGGCCTGATCTACAAGGGAAGTCTGCCGCCGCCCAAGGGCAAGGTCGACGAGGAATGGGAGGACCGCGAGCAGTTGCTGTTCCGCGCCACCGAGTTCGGCGACGATCAGGACCGGCCGCTGATTAAGTCCGATGGGACATACACATATTTCGCTGCCGATATCGCCTATCACCGCGACAAGTTCAGACGCGGGTTTAAGTCCATGATCGATGTGTGGGGCGCCGACCACGCCGGCCACGTCAAGCGCATGCGCGCGGCGCTCAAGGCGCTCACCGACAACGAGGCCGATCTCGACGTTAAGATATGTCAACTCGTACGCTTGTTTCGCGCTGGTGAGCCTGTCAAAATGTCCAAGCGTGCCGGGACGTTCGTGACGTTGCGGGATGTCGTGGACGAAGTGGGCGCCGGCCCGGTTCGGTTCATGATGCTCTACCGGAAGAATGACGCGCCGCTTGATTTCGACTTCGCCAAGGTCACCGAGCAGTCGCGAGACAATCCGGTGTTCTATGTTCAGTACGCCCATGCCCGGGCGAGTTCGGTTCTGCGTAACGTGCGAGAGATGTTCGGGGATCTCGACGTCGGGGGGAGTGATTTGGCGCGGGCTGACCTAGACCGGTTGAATGACGATGCTGAGATCACGTTGATCCGCCGCATCGCTCAATTCCCCCGTATTGTCGAGGCTGCCGCCCAAGCACATGAGCCCCATCGCCTCGGATTCTATCTTTACGATCTTGCCGGAGACTTTCACGGTCTTTGGAACAGAGGCAAAGACTTGCCACAATTACGTTTTATTTACGAAAGTGACCGAGAGTTAACCCGTGCTCGCATAGCGTTAGTGACCGCCACTCAGCGGGTCTTGGCATTGGGTTTGGGGATCCTCGGGGTTCAAGCCGTGCACGAGTTGCATTAGCCGGCCAGGACAGGGGTGGTTCGAGGGAAGTAACCATGTCCACGCGTAATAGCGGGCTCGGCGGGCAAGCCGGTCGATCCCCTGAATTTGAATCGGATTTTGCCGAAAGGCAGAACCCGCAGACTGCTCCGGGTGGTCAGTCCCGGGGAGCGAATGCGGCAAACACCCAGAAGAGTGAGGTACCCTACATGGTTCAAGGAGCGGGTCGGCCCGGGCAACCAATTATCGGACAACGCTCGATTTTCGGAAACAGCGGTCCGGCGTTCACCCAGATGCCGACATACACGCCGGTGACGCGCGCGCCTGAGCCTCAGCAGCAAGCGCCCGAGCCTGCATACGCCCCTTACCCCGCCAGCCAGCCCGCGCAGCCGGCCCCTCAGCAGCCCGCCCCGCAGGCCGCGCCCCAGAGCCATCAGCCTCAGCCGCAGAACCCTCAGCCCCAGAGCCATCAGCCCCAGCAGGCGCCGGCCTATCAGCCGCAGCAGCCGCAATATCAGCCGCAGGCCTTTGGCGGCAATCAGCCTTACCAGCCGCAGGCGCCCCAGCAGAGCTATCCGCAAGGCGGCTACGGCAACGGCGCCGGGACGCCGAGCCAAGAGCTGCCGGATCTGAGCGACGCCGATCCCAACTTCCCGGACTCCATTTTCGGCGATTTTAGCAATGCCGGCGCAAGCTTTGCCGAGCAGGACGAGGATCACGGCGCTGCCGACGCGAGCTTCGACGACCACGGGGGCGATGCCGCTTTCCCCGAGCCCGACTACCAAGCCTCGACCGATTTCGGGTATGACGAGGCGCCGAGCCAGTCCGCTTCCGATCCGCGTTTCGAGCCTGCGGGCGACGACACGCCGGACTTCCGCATGGCAGCGCCGGCCCATGATATGCGCCATGCGCCGCAGTCTTATCAGCCGCAAGCGGCGCACCAGGCCTACGCGCCGCAAGGCCAGCAGCCGCAGCAGGGCGACCCACGGCGTCAGCTGCAGGCGTTCGACGCGGTGTACGATCAGCCGCCGCAGATTGCTCTTGGCGGCGCGCACACGCCAAGCCCGGCGCCGGCCCCCGAGGCGTTTTACGAGACCGATCGGTCCGAAGCGGATTTCCTCGACGAGAGTCAGGCTCTCCCGTCGCCGGCCGCGCGCTCGAAGTTTGGTGGCCTCAAGGGGCGCAGCGCCTTCATGGTCGGCAGCGCCTTGCTCGGCGCCATCGCCTTGGGTGGCGCCATGGCTTACGCCTACAAGCAAAGCGGCGGCGGCATGGGCAGCGAGCAGCCGCCCATCGTCCAGGCCGACGCGCGCCCCGTGAAAGCCGCGCCGGACGATCCGGGCGGCAAGGAATTTCCGAATAAAAACAAGCTTATATACGATCGCTTGACCAATGGGGATGTGGCCGAAGGCGAGCGCCTCGTGCCGCGCCAAGAGGATGTTGCGGTGCCGGCTCTGCCGCCTGCGACCGACACCGCAGGTCTGCCGGCTTCCGTCGCCACCACAGATCTCGCCACGCAAGGCGCCGACACGGCCGAAGACGGCGGTCCGCGCAAAGTGAAGACGCTCGTCGTACGCCCTGACGGTTCGGTCGAGGCGCCGGCAGCGGACGAGGTCGCCGAGGCGGCTGGCGCCGTCGCGGACGCAGCCACTGGAGCCGTTGATACCGCAGCCGCCGCAGCCCAAGGGGCCGTGATGCCAGTGCCTGCGCCGCAAGAGCCTGCGCCCCAGGCCGCGGCACCCGCGCCTGCCGCCGCCCCGCCGCAGCAGGTCGCTGCCGTCGATCCCACGCCCGCACCGGCGGCGCCGACCCAATATGTCGTCCAGGTTGGGGCGCATAAGAGCCAGACCGATGCGCTGGCGAATTACGCCGACATCCAGCAGAAGAATTCGAGCCTGCTCGGCAAATATCCGCCGATGGTGCAGAAGGTCGCCGTCAGCGGCGGCACTATGTATCGCCTGCGCGTTGGCCCTATGGCCAGCAGAGGGGAAGCCTACAAGCTCTGCGGCGACCTGAAGGCATCCGGCACCGACTGTTTCGTCGCGACGCAGTAGCGATCACGGGATGCTTGACCGAAGGCCGCGTCAGGGCTAGCCCGGCGACGTGGATCTCAAAGCCTTCATCACCGGTTGCGCCGGCACCGTGCTGACAGACGCCGAGCGCGATTTCTTCGCGGCCGAGCGCCCGTGCGGCCTCATCCTGTTTGCCCGCAATGTCGACAGCCCGGAACAGATCCGCGCGCTCATCGCCGACTTCAAGGCGGCGGTCGGCGGCGGCGAACTGCTTATCCTCGTCGATCAGGAAGGCGGCCGCGTGCAGCGGCTGCGCCCGCCCCATTGGCGGGCCATGCCGCCCCAGCGCTGCTATGGCGATCTCTACGCGACAGATCCCGAGGCGGGGAAGCGTGCCGCCTTTGCCGGCGCCAGGTTGATGGCCGCCGAGCTCCATGATCTGAATATCAACGTCGATTGCACGCCCTGTATCGACGTGCCGGAAGAAGGCGCCCACGACATTATCGGCGACCGCGCCTTCTCGACCGATCCCGAGGTGGTTTCCGTGCTCGGCCGCGCGGTCATGAACGGCATACTTGCAGGCGGTGTTCTGCCGGTGATCAAGCACGTGCCGGGCCATGGCCGGGCGCGGGCCGACAGCCATAAGGCGCTCCCCTGCATCGAGGCTTCGCGGGAAGAGCTGGAGGCGGTCGATTTCCGCCCGTTTCGGGCCCTGCATGACGCCCCCCTGGCCATGACAGCCCATGTTTTGCTGCCTCAATTCGATGAGCGGCGACCCGCGACCGTCTCGCCCGTTATAATGGACCAAGTGATTCGTAAGGGCATGGGACTGACCGGCTTGGTGATGAGCGACGACATCGGCATGAAGGCCCTCGAGGGCTCGCTCGCGGAGCGCACGCGCGCCGTGTTCGAGGCCGGCTGCGATGTCGTGCTTCACTGCAGCGGCGTCCTCGGCGAAATGATCGAGGTGGCCGGCGCCGTCCCCATGCTGGAAGGTGAAGCCGCGAAACGCTTCGCACACGCATGGGACTGCCTGCAGGAGCCGCAGCCCTTCGATCCCGTGGAGGCGATGGCCTTGGTGAGCGAAGCCGCCGGAACGCGCGTGGCGAGCCTCGGCGCCGACCCGACGGTGCAGGCATGAATGACGGCGACACCCCGATGACCCAAGACTCGCAAACAGACTCGCAGCCGGAGCAGCAAGAGCCGCAAGAGCAGGAGGCGCCGCGCGAGCAGAGCGCCGCGTCCGACTGGGAGAACGACGAGCGCCTGGAGATCGGGCCAGGCGACCGGCTCATTGTCGATGTCGAAGGCTTCGGCGGGCCGCTCGATCTGCTGCTTGCGCTCGCCCGCACCCAGAAGGTCGACCTCGCCAAGATTTCCGTGCTGGCGCTCGCTCAGCAATATCTCGACTTTATCGCCCAGGCGCGGTCGTTGCGCCTTGAGATCGCCGCCGACTATCTCGTCATGGCCGCGTGGCTGGCCTTCCTCAAGTCGAAGCTTCTGCTGCCGGCCGAACCGTCCGAAGAGGGCGAGCCCTCGGGCGCGGAGCTCGCCGCGCTGCTCGCGTTCCGGCTGAAGCGGCTGGACGCCATGCGCGATGCGGCGGCGCAGCTCATGACGCGGAAGCGGCTCGGCCGCGATGTGTTCCCGCGCGGTCTTCCCGAACCGATCCGGGTGACCAGGAACAGCGAATACGAAGCCAATGTCTACGACCTGCTCAAGGCCTATTCCCAGCAGCGCCAGCGTAACGTGTCGCGCACGCTGCATATGGAGAAGCGCACCGTATGGTCGCTGAAAGAGGCGCGAGACGAGCTGGAGCGCCTGCTCGGCATGGCCTGCGAGTGGGCGCCGCTGAATCAGCTCCTTGCCGAGTTCCTCGTCGACCCGGAGCTGCGGCGCACGGCGCTGGCGTCGAGCTTTACCGCGACCCTGGAGATGACCCGGGAGGGCGCGCTCGAAATTCGTCAGTCGAAGTCGTTTGCGCCGCTGCTGGTCCGCCGTCGCGGACAGGCCGCGTGAGTTGCGTGCGCGTGAGTTGTGTGATTGTGAGCCGGGGCGCGGGGTCCGGGCTTGCGCGTACCGAACGCCACAGCGCTGAGGGGACATCATGCCGAGACCCAAAATTTCGCCATCGAAACTTGATCGGGATATGCCGGAGGAGACGCATCGGCCCGGGACCCAGGCGAAATCCAAACCGGCCTTGACCGCGCTGCTCTCCGATATATCGAAGCTGTCGGAGGAGGGCGGTGAGGCGAAGGGCGGTTCCACCCTGCTCAAGCTCGATCAGGCCATGCGGGCCGCGGTGGCGGAGCATACAAAGACAAGAACTTCCAAGGCGGGGTCGCAAATGACGGGTAATCAAGTTGAGAGGTTGGTTGAGATGGCGGCAGACGAGGACACGCAGGGCGCGCAAGCGCCGGTGCTGCCGCTGCCGTCCAATGTGATGGCGCTGCCCTCGGCGGACCGGCGCGAGAAGCTGCGCATTATCGAGGCGCTGCTGTTCGCCGCGCCCGAGCCCCTGGACGAGGCGGAGCTGTCCCGGCATTTCGGCCAGGGCGAGGACGTCAAGGCGCTGCTCGAGGAGCTGCAAGGCCTCTATGGCGGCCGTGGCGTCAATCTCGTGCGCGTCGCGGGCAAATGGGCGTTCCGCACCGCCGAGGATCTGTCCTTCTTGCTCGAGCGTCAGGCCGTGGAGCAGCGCCGCCTGTCGCGCGCCGCCCTGGAGACGCTGGCCATCATCGCCTATCACCAGCCCGTCACCCGCGCCGAGATCGAGGAGATCAGGGGCGTGTCGACCTCCAAGGGCACGATCGACGTGCTGCTGGAGACCGGCTGGATCAAGCTCAGGGGCCGCCGCCGCGCGCCGGGCCGCCCAGTGACCTACGGCACCACGACGGCCTTCCTGGAGCATTTCGGCTTCGAGGCGATCCAGGACCTGCCCGGCATGTCGGAGCTCAAGGGTGCCGGTCTGCTGGATTCCAACTTGCCGCCCGGCTTCTCCATGCCGAACCCGGACGACGCGCCCGATCTGCGCGAGGACGAGGAGCCGCTCGAGGACGAGCCCTTGGGCGCCGGCGAGGACGAGGACGACGAGGCCTCGGACGAGAACGAGGCGTAAGGCGCGCCAAGGGCCCACATGGGCGACCTGAGGCTCGCGACGCCAGGGAAGTTGCATGCAGGCCCGGCAGTCGCGTAGACCAGCGCCATGCTTGACTTCCTGAAGGCGCGGACCCGCCCCCAGACCGGCAGCGGCAAGACGGGCACCCACACGACCGGCGCGCTCACCGGCCGCCATGGCAAGGCGGCCGTCACCTTTGCCGCGCGGCTCAACTTAGAAGGCGTGTCGCGCCGCTATGGCGACACGCTCGCGCTCAACGAGGTCACCCTCGACGTGCCGGCCGGCAAGGTCTTGTGCCTGCTCGGGCCCTCGGGCTGCGGCAAGACTACCTTGCTCAGGATCGCCGCCGGCGTCGAGCGGCCGAGCGCCGGCCGCGTGCTCATCGACAATCAGGAGGTCGCCGGTCCCAACCGCTTCGTGCCGCCGGAGAAGCGCGGCGTGGGGCTCATGTTCCAGGATTTCGCGCTGTTTCCCCATCTGTCGATCCTCGACAACGTGGCCTTCGGCTTGCGGTCGCTGACCAAGGCGCAAGCCCGGGCGGAAGCGCACGCGGCGCTGGAGCGTGTCGGCCTCGGCCAATATGCCGCCGACTATCCCCATATTCTGTCCGGCGGCGAGCAGCAGCGCGTGGCGCTGGCCCGCGCCATTGCGCCACGGCCGGGGGTGCTGTTGATGGACGAGCCTTTCTCCGGTCTCGATCCGCGGCTCAGGGAGACCATGCGCGAGGACACGCTGACCATCGTTCACGAGACCCGCGCCACCTGCATCGTCGTCACCCATGACGCCGAGGAGGCCATGCGCATGGGCGACAGCGTGGCGCTCCTGCGCAAAGGTCATGTGGTGCAGACGGGAACCGCGCCGGAACTCTATCGCGCGCCGAAGGACATTTTCGCCGCGCGCACCTTCTCCGATCTGAACGAGGTGACGACGCGGATCGCAAGCGGCGGCGCCCCGACGCCGCTCGGCACATTCGACGCGGCCGGGTTTGCCGATGGCGCCGAGGTCATCGTCTGCATGCGCCAAGGCGGCATGCGCCTGTTGCAGCAAGGCGACGGCGTGCCGGGCCGCGTTCTCGATACGCGCTTTCTCGGCGATGTGGGCTTGGTGGAGCTTGCCGTCCAAGGCATGGATGCGCCGATGTTGGCGCGGGTGCGGGAGGCCGACGTGCCGGCGCCGGGAATCGAGGTCGGTGTCAGTGTCGATGCCGGCTCCATCCTCATCTTTCCGGCCGAGAGCGGCGCGGATCTGCCTGCGTCCTAGTATGACTTTGGGGGTAGGGGGGCCGCTTGCGAGGGATGCGCCTTTGCTGCCATAGTGCCGCGCAACAATGATACGCGTCAGGGCCGATGCCCCTCGCGTTGGAGGCAGTGAATGGGACCGAGTTGGTGGCAAATTCTGATCGTGCTGGTGCTCTTCGTGCTTTTGTTTGGGCGCGGCAAGATCTCCGACCTGATGGGCGACGTCGCCAAGGGCATCAAGAGCTTCAAGACCGGCATGGCCGACGACGAGCCCGCTTCTGAGGCTGAGCCCGAGCCTAAGGTGATCGAGCACGAGCGCCCGGCGCCGCAGGCCCGCAAATCTCCGCCCCGCGCCAAAGCGCCGCGCAAGCAGAAATCGGGCTAGGCGGCGGGCCGCCGGCTCTTACTGCGGCCTCGCGCGGGGTCCTTTTGCGTGGAGCGCCTGAACCAAGCTCATGCTCGACATCGGATGGTCGGAACTTTTGGTGGTCGCCGTGGTGGCGATCGTCGTGGTGGGTCCTAAGGACCTGCCCAAGCTGATGCGCAGCTTCGGCTTCTATGCCGGTAAGCTCCGGCGCACGGCGGCCGACTTCCAGCGTCAGTTCGACGAGGCCATGGCCGAGAGCGAGGCCGACGAGGTCCGCAAGAATCTCGAGTCGATCCGCTCGGGACTGGGCGGCACGGTCGACCTGGATGCGCCCACCAACACGCCGGTGATGATGCCGACGCCCGCGCCGGCGGCGATCGAGGAGGCCATCTTGCCGCCGCCGGAGCCCAAGGCCAAAGCCAAGTCCGCCGCGAAAGCCAAGTCGGCCGCGAAAGCCAAGCCCGCCGCGCAAGCGAAGACTTCGCCGCAAGCCAAGACTGGCGCCAAAGCCACCAAGACTGGCCCCAAAGCCACCAGGACTCCGGCCAAGACCACGACGAAGGCACCCACCAAGACCGCTGCTAAGCCCGCGGTGAAATCCAAGACCGCCACGAAGGCAAAGACCGCCGCCAAGCGTTCCGCCAAAGCGGGGCCGAAGCGGTGAGCGACGACGAGGATATCGACGCGTCGAAGGCGCCGCTCATGGAGCATCTGGTCGAGCTCCGGCGCCGGCTGATGTGGGCCCTGGCCGCGATCTTCGTCGCCTTCCTGGTGTGCTTCTGGTTCGCCAATCCCATCTACAATCTGCTGCTCTGGCCCTATCGCGTGGCCGCCGGCGTCGATGTGCCCATCGAGTTGATCTACACCGCGCCGCAGGAATTCTTCTTCACCCAGGTCAAGCTGGCGCTGTTCGGCGCCATCTTCATCGCCTTCCCGGTGATCGCCACGCAGCTCTATATGTTCGTGGCGCCGGGGCTGTACCGCGCCGAGCGCAAGGCCTTTCTGCCGTTCCTCGTCGCCACCCCCATTCTGTTCTTACTGGGTGCCGCGCTCGTCTATTTCGTGGCCATGCCGCTCGCCATGAAGTTCTTCCTGTCGATGCAGGAGACCGGCGACAGCGGCGTGCAGATTCTCCTCACCGCCAGGGTCAGCGAATATCTCTCGCTGATCATGACGCTGATGCTCGGCTTCGGCATCTGCTTCCAATTGCCGGTGCTGTTGACGCTGCTGGCGCGCGCCGGGCTTGTCACCGCGGATGGACTGAAGCGCTATCGCAAGCACGCCATCATCGCCGTGTTCCTCGCCGCCGCCATCCTCACCCCGCCCGACCCGGTCAGCCAGCTTGCGCTGGCGCTGCCGACGCTGCTCCTCTACGAGCTCTCGATCTTCGCGGTGAAGATGGCCGAGAAGAAGCGCGCCGCGGCAGATACGGCTGGCGCGACCACAACACCGTGAGATGCAAACGGAGGAACACCCGATGGGCAATGAGCAAGGCTTTGCGGAAGACCTCAATGCGCTGATCAGAAAGTATATCGACGCAGGGGCCGACCCGCAGGACATCGTCGACGAGTTGACCAGAGAGTCGAATCTCGTCTTCGGGCATTACAATCTGGAAATCTATCTGGAAGCGAAGCCCATTTCCCGTGGATAGGTGCCGGCTTATCCCCGCGCTCCAAACTTAACGTACAATGCGTGTCACCTCGTTCTCATCAGGGCGTTCTCGCGAGGCGTTGCGTGAGCGGGACGGGGTGCGGCGCCCGCGGGTCTCGGTCGCAACGAGGCACTCGGGCGGCGTCGGAGTCACCCCCCGGGGCCACTAGGAGCCCCCGCCAGAAGCTGGCTGAGCGTTGTTCTCGCGCCGAACGAGGCCGCCAGGCCTGTGAGGCGAAGACCAACCAAAGCGGGGCCCGGCGCCGTATGGACGCTGCGACTGGCGCGCCGTGAGGCGCCCGCGCGGTCCTCGGATCGCGACCGATTACGGACTTGCGCCTTCCGGCGCGCCATCCCCCTGGCGGGGTCTCATGCCTCGGCGGTCCGCCGTCCGGGAAATGTTGTCATGCCCGCGACAGGAGAGGGGGCCATGACATCGGCCCGATCGCGCCTTATAGGGAGGGCGACGAAACTCCTGAGTCGATGAAAGAGAAGTTCCGCCGTGCTTGACGTCAAATGGATCCGTGAGAACCCAGAGGCCTTCGTCGAAGGGCTTGAGAAGCGCGCCTTCGACGCGCCGCGCGATTTGCTGACTCAAATCCTGAGTCTGGACGAGCAACGCCGCGAAACGATTCAGATTTTGCAGGAGGCGCAAGCCCGCCGCAACGCCGCCTCCAAGGACATCGGCAAGGCCAAGCAGGCCAAAGACGAAGCCGAAGCCACGCGCCTCATGGACGAGGTCGCGGGCCTCAAAGAGACGATCCAGCAAGGCGAGGAGAAGGAGCGCGCGCAGGACAAGGCGCTGCACGATCTACTCGCCGGCATTCCCAATATGCCCGCCAGTGACGTGCCGGTCGGTCCCGACGAGAGCGCCAATGTCGAACTGCGCAAAGTGGGCGACCCCGCCGAAATTCGACTTCACGCCGAAGCAGCATTTCGAGATCGGCGAGGGGCTCGGCCTCATGGATTTCGATACCGCGGCGAAGCTGTCCGGTTCGCGCTTCGTCGTGCTGAAAGGGGGCTTGGCGCGGCTGGAGCGCGCGCTCGCCCAGTTCATGCTCGACCTGCACACGGACAGCCACGGCTACACCGAAGTGAACCCGCCGCTGCTCGTGCGGGACGACACCATGTTCGGCACCGCGCAATTGCCGAAGTTTCGAGACGATCAATTCATGGGGGCGAGCGAGGGCTCTCGCGCCGAATTACTTGGAGAAGCGCTGACAGATGAGAACGCATCGGATCGCGATGCCGTTTGCTCTGGTGGCAAGACGATCGCCAAAGCTGTAGAAGCAATTCTGGAACGCGCGCCTTCGAAAGAGGACCTCTGGCTCATCCCGACCGCCGAGGTGCCGCTCACCAATCTCGTCCGCGACGACATCACCGACGAGGCAAAGCTGCCCATGCGCGTGACCGCCGGCACGCCGTGCTTCCGCGCCGAGGCGGGCGCGGCGGGCCGCGACACCCGCGGCATGATCCGCCAGCATCAATTCACCAAGGTCGAGCTGGTTTCGGTGACGACGCCGGAAGCATCGGCGGACGAGCATGAGCGCATGACCCAATGCGCCGAGACCGTGCTGCAAAAGCTTGGGCTGCCCTATCGCGTGGTGGTGCTGTCCACCGGCGACATGGGCTTCGCCGCGCAGAAGACATACGACATCGAGGTGTGGCTGCCGGGGCAGGACACCTATCGCGAAATCTCGTCCTGCTCGAACTGCGGCGACTTCCAAGCCCGCCGCATGAATGCGCGCTATCGCCCCAGGGACTCCAAGGCCACCCAGTTCGTGCATACGTTGAATGGCTCCGGCGTCGCCGTGGGCCGCGCGCTCATCGCCGTGCTGGAGAACTACCAGGAGGCTGACGGCAGCGTGCGCGTGCCTGAGGTGCTCCAGCCTTACATGGGCGGGCTCACCAGGATCGAGGCGGCGAAGTGATTCAAAAGAAGAAGACGCCGGCGAAAGCCGCTAAGACGACTCGCAAAATGCGCATCCTCATCACCAACGACGATGGCATCGAAGCGCCCGGTCTCGACGTGCTGGAGAAGATCGCCACCGACCTTACCGACGATGTCTGGGTGGTCGCGCCGGAGACCGACAATTCCGGCGCGTCCCATTCGCTGACGCTGGCCGAGCCCTTACGCATGCGCGAGATCGGCAAGCGCCGCTACGCGGTGAAGGGAACGCCCACGGATTGCGTCATCATGGGCGTGCGCTTCCTGCTCAAGGACAAGCTGCCGACGCTCGTGCTTTCGGGCGTCAATCGCGGCCAGAATCTCGCCGACGACGTGAACTATTCCGGCACCGTGGCCGGCGCCATCGAAGGCACGCTGCTCGGCATCCCGTCGATCGCCATGAGTCTCGCGCTCGGCAATTACGATCACGGCGTTCCGGTGTGGGAGACGCCCATGCGTCACGGCGCGCCGCTTCTGCGAAAATTGCTCGACGCCGGCTGGCCGGAGGGCGTGGTGCTCAACGTCAACTTCCCTGACTGCCAGCCCGACGAGGTCAAGGGCATGGCCGCCACGGAGCAGGGCTTGCGCGACACGGCGCTGCTCGACATCGACGACCGCATGGATACGCGCGGCAAGGCCTATTACTGGATCGGCATCGCCAAGCGCGGCCCCAATCCGCCCAAGGGCACGGATCTGTGGGCGGTGCGCGAGAAGTTCATCTCGGTCTCGCCGCTTTGCCTCGATTACACCGACCGCGCAGCACGGGCCAAGCTGGCCGAGGCGCTCGCCGACAAAGGCCAATAGTCGAACGACACAGGCCGAGAATCGGCTGATACTCGCCCGAAAAGCCGCCTCTAGGGAGGTGGGTGGCAATGGCGAGCGCGCAAGAAGACCAAATCGGACTCATCATGCAGCTTCGGCGTCGCGGGATCCGCGACCCCAAGGTGCTGCGCGCCATCGAGCGGGTGCCGCGCGAGCTGTTCGTCGACGAGGCCTTCGCCGACCACGCCTATCAGGACATCGCGCTCCCCATCGAGTGTGGCCAGACCATCTCGCAGCCTTTCGTCGTCGCCTTCATGACCGAGAAGCTCGAGCTCGACCCGCGCCACAAAGTGCTCGAGATCGGCACCGGCTCGGGCTACCAGGCCGCCGTGCTGTCTTATCTGTGCCGGCGCGTCTACACGGTGGAGCGCTGGCGCGAGTTGCAGAAGGCGGCGGAGCAGCGCCTGGCCGATCTCAAGATCGCCAATGTCACCACCATCATCGGCGACGGCTGGCTCGGCTGGCCGCCGCAAGCGCCGTTCGACCGCATCATCGTCACCGCGGCGGCGCTCGATGCGCCGGCGGCGCTCCTCGATCAGTTGAAGGAGGGGGGACGCATGATCATCCCCCTCGGCGAGACGCGCGACGCGCAGCAGCTCGTGCAGATCGACAAGACGGAGGAGGGGTTGATGGAGACGCCGCTCCTGCCGGTGCGTTTCGTGCCGTTGGTGCATGGCCGGGTCAAGCGTTAGCCCGAGGAGGGGCCAAACTCGTTGTTCGCTGATTCATTTTTAGGCAGGTCCGCAAAGAGACTTAATGCGTTGTTTACCGCACGCGCGCTTTACTCGGCGAAACGGGTATTGCGTGGGGGTCGAGTAGGGATGCGGGTGGCGTTTTCGTCGATTTGTGGCCGCGCCGCTTATGGCGTGATGGCGGCCGCCGGGATTGCGGTCGCCTTGGCGGCGTGCAGCTCCGGCGTCTCGCGTTTCGACTATCCGTCCTTCGGTCTCAGCGACAAAGGCTCCGAGAATGCGGACCTGACGACCACGTCGTCGCTCCCGGTTCCGTCCGAGTCGGTCTACACCTCCGGCCGCTATCAATATTACGGCGATCAGGCCAAGTCCGGCGGCATCTCGCGCTCCAGCCTGCCGCCGCCGCAATCCACCGCCGAATATACGCCCACGGGCGAGGCCTATACCGCGCAGCGCGCGCCGCGGCCGGCGCCGCCACCGATTGCCTCCGGCCCGCGCATCAAGGTCCAGAGCGGCGACACCCTGTCCAGCCTGTCGCAGCGCTACGGCGTGCCTATCGACACCATTCAGAGCGCCAACAATCTTCCCGATGCGCGGCTGCGGGTCGGCCAAACGCTCGTCATGCCGGGCGCCCGCGACGCGGCACCGCCGCGTGTGGCCACAGCGACGGCAGCGCCGGCGCCGGGAGAAACCACTTACACCGTGGCGCCGGGCGATACGCCGGCGTCCATCGCCGACAAGCTCGGCACCGACGCCAACGCGATCATGCGGCGCAACGGCGTCCGCGCCGACAATCTGCAGATCGGCCAGAAGCTCATCATCCCCGGGGCATCGTCCGCACCGGCCGTGGCCGCGGCGAGCTCGTCCGGCGTGCGCAAGGTGAAGACCACGACCATCATGGCGCCGGGTGCGGCACCGGCGGCCGAGAAAGCCGCGGCCACGCCCGAAGTCACCGGCAATGCCGCCAAGACGGCATCGGCCACCCCGGAGACGGCAGCACCGAATACCATCGCTCGCGTCGATCAGCTTCCCAATCCGGACCCCATGTCCGGCGCCAGCTTCCGCTGGCCGGTCAAGGGGCGCGTCACCTCCGGCTTCGGCACCAAGCCCGACGGTGGGCACAATGACGGCATCAACATCTCCGTGCCGCAAGGCACCTCGGTGAAGGCCGCCGAGAACGGCGTCGTCGCCTATGCCGGCAGCGAGCTCAAGGGCTACGGCAATCTCGTGCTGGTCCGCCACGCCAACAACTGGGTGTCGGCCTATGCCAATAACGAGGAGCTTCTGGTGAAGCGCGGCGACAAGGTGCGCCGTGGCCAGATCATCGCCAAGGCCGGCGCCACCGGCTCTGTGAGCCAGCCGCAGGTGCATTTCGAATTGCGCAAAGGCTCGCGTCCCGTCGATCCGACGAAATATATGAGCAGCATGGCGGCCCAGGCCGACTAGAGCTTCGTGCCCTAGAGCGTTGTGCCTAGGCGTCCTGCGAGATCCTGAATGAACTGCCAAGCGACGCGGCCCGAGCGGCTGCCGCGGCCGCGCGACCATTCGAGCGCCTCGCGGGAGAGCCGCTCGTCGGCCACGTCGAGCCGGTAGTGCTCCACATAGCCCCGCACCATGGCGAGGTAGTCGTCCTGGCTGCAATTGTGGAAGCCGATCCACAACCCGAAGCGATCCGACAGCGACAGCTTCTCCTCCACCGCCTCGGACGGATTGATGGCGGTCGAGCGCTCGTTCTCCACCATCTCGCGCGGCATCAAATGCCGCCGGTTGGAGGTGGCGTAGAGCAGCACATTGGCGGGCCGGCCTTCGATGCCGCCCTCCAGCACCGCTTTCAGGGACTTGTAGGAGGTGTCCACCGCCTCGAAAGACAGATCGTCGCAGAACAGCAGGAAGCGATGCTCCGGAGCCGCCCGAAGATGGCCGAGGAGACGGGGCAGGGCGTCGATGTCCTCGCGGTGGATCTCGACCAGCTTGAGGCCGGGGAAGCCGCTATTGACCGCCTCATGGACGGCTTTGACCAGCGAGCTTTTACCCATGCCGCGGGCGCCCCACAGCAGCGCGTTATTGGCGGGAAGGCCGCGCGCGAAGCGTTCCGTGTTGGCCACAAGGGCGTCGCGGCTCCGGTCGATGCCCTTGAGGAGCGGCAGCGGCACCCGATTGACGCTCCTGACCGGCGCAAAAGCGCCGGTCTCCGCCTGAAAGATGAAGGCGTCGGCGGCGGCAAAGTCGGGCGTCACCGCCCGGGTGGGCCCAAGCCGCTCCAGCGCCTGGGCGATTCGCTCGATCAATCCCGAGAGCGGTTCTTGAAAGTTCATGCCGGGGCCCGTTGCAAAGGCGTTGTAGCTCAGTATAGTCGCGCCAAATCACGCGATAAGAGCCTGTTCGCGACCGCGAATAGGGGCCCAAACTGGCCGAAAGCGGCCATCCTTAGGACAAGCAGGGGATACGAGCAATGAACGGTTTCGCTCTCGCTCAGGCCGGTGGCGGCTTTGAGATGCTGAATAGCCTGCTCGTTCCCACCGTCCTCATCATCGGCATCATGTATTTTTTGATGATCCGGCCGCAGCAGAAGCGCATGAAGGACCATCGGGAGATGATCGCCGCCATCCGCCGTGGCGACACGGTGGTGAGTTCCGGCGGCATCATCGGCAAGGTCACGAAGGTTGATGAGCACGAGCTTCAGGTCGAGATCGCCGAGGGCGTCAGGATCAAGATCGTGCGCTCGACGGTTTCCGAGGTGCGCGGTAAGGGCGAGGGCGGCGGCGACGAATCCAAGACGCAAGCCAAGCCGGCGTCCAAGACGTCTCCCAAATCCAAGGCGGCGTCCGAGTAATCCTGAGACGCGCGCTCGACTTTTAGTCTGATCTGGAGTTTCAAACCCGGCAATGCTGCATTTCCAAAAATGGAAAGTGATCTTGGTGATCGGCGTGGTGCTCGCCGGGTTCATCTTTTCGATTCCCAATCTGCTCCCGGCCTCGGCCCTGCAGGGCCTACCTAGCTGGATGCCGCACAAGCAGGTCAATCTCGGCCTCGACCTTCAGGGCGGCGCACATCTTCTCTATCAGATTGACGAGAAGGAGCTGATCGACGATTGGCTCGGCACGATCCGTGGCGACGTGCGCGAGACTCTGCGTCAGAGCCGTGTCGGCTATACGGACCTCGCACAGAATGTCGCCGGACGCAGCGTGTCCGTACGCATTCGCAAGCCCGAAGACATGGACAAGGCCTTCACCGAGCTGAAGAAGCTCGCGGTCCCGATCGGCAACGACGTGTTCGGCGGATTCTCCGGCGTCGATCTCGAAGTCACTCGCAACGGCAGTGACGGCATCACGCTGGGTGTCACCGAAGCGGGACTCAACAATCGCATCAGCGCCGCGATCCAGGCCTCGATCGAGACCATCCGGCGACGCGTCGACGCCTTCGGTACGACCGAGCCCAGCATTCAGCGCCAGGGCCGCAACCGCATCCTCGTTCAGGTGCCGGGCGTGTCTGACGTGGAGCGCCTCAAGGGCCTGATCGGCGAGACCGGCAAGCTCGAGTTCAAGCTCGTCGATCCTTCCGCCAATGCCGCCGAGGCGGCCGCGAGCAAGAAGGTGCCGCCGGGCGATGAGCTGGTTTATTCGTCCGACGATCCGCCAGTGCCTTACGTGCTGAAGGACCAGGTCATGGTCAGCGGCGAGAATCTGGTCGACGCCCAGCCGGGCTTCGACTCCCGCACCGGCGAGCCGGTGGTGACCTTCCGCTTCGACGCGGCGGGCGCCAAGCGCTTCGGCCGGGTGACGCAAGAGAGTGTCGGGCTGCCCTTCGCCATTGTTCTCGACAACAAGGTGATCTCCGCGCCGGTCATTCGCGAGCCGATCCTGGGCGGTACCGGGCAGATCAGCGGCAACTTCTCGGTGCAGGAGGCGAACGATCTCTCGGTTCTGCTGCGCTCCGGCGCGCTGCCCGCCAAGCTCACTGTCATCGAGGAGCGCACGGTGGGTGCCAGCCTCGGCGCCAACTCCATCTCGTCCGGCAAGAAGGCGGCCATCGCCGGCCTGGTGCTGGTCGTGGTCTTCATGTTCCTCGCCTACGGGCTGTTCGGTCTGTTCGCGAATTTGGCGCTTATCATCAATATCGCGATGATCTTCGCCGTGCTGTCGCTCATGGGCGCCACCCTGACGCTTCCCGGCATCGCCGGCATCGTGCTCGTCATCGGCATCGCCGTCGACGCCAACGTGCTGATCAACGAGCGCATTCGCGAGGAGATACGATCGGGCAAGTCGCCCTTTGCCGCCGTCGATTCCGGCTATTCGCGTGCCTTGACCACCATCATCGACTCCAACGTGACGACCTTGATCGCCGTGCTGGTGTTGTTCTGGCTGGGCTCCGGACCCGTCCGCGGCTTCGCGGTGACCCTCACCGTCGGCATCCTCACCTCCATGTTCACCGCCGTCACCGTGACGCGCATGATGGTCGCCTATTGGCTGCGCCGGACGCGACCGAAATTCGTGCCAATCTAGGATCAGCCAGAATGTTTCGTGGCATCACACTCATCCCGCCGGACACGAAGATCGACTTTGTCGGTCAGCGCGCCATCACCTGGCTCGTCTCGGCCTTCCTCACGGTCGTGCCGCTCTTTCTCGTGGCGACGATCGGCCTCAACATGGGTATCGACTTCCAGGGCGGCACCCTGATCGAGATTCAGACCAAGGAGAGCCCCGCCAATCTCGCCGACATCCGCGGCAAGATCAGCGGGCTCGGCCTCGGCGAGGTTCAGATTCAAGAATTCGGCGCGCCGAACGCCGTCCTCATCCGCATCGCCTCGCAGCCCAAGGAGGAGGAGCAGCAAGCCTCCATCGCCAAGGTGAAAGAAGCGCTGGGCGACACGGTGGAGTATCGCCGCACCGAGATCGTCGGCCCAACCATCTCGTCGGAATTGATCTCCGGCGGCACGGTGGCCGTGGTCGTGGCCCTGTTGGGCATCATGATCTATGTGTGGTTCCGCTTCGAATGGCAATTCGCCGTGGCCGCCGTCGCCTCGCTGGTCCATGACGTCACCGCCACCATCGGGCTTTACGCTCTGCTGCAGCTCGAGTTCAACGTCTCGAGCATCGCTGCCATCCTTACGATCATCGGCTATTCGTTGAACGACAAGGTCGTCATCTTCGACCGCATCAGGGAAAACTTGCGGAAGTATAAGCGCATGCCGCTGGTGCAGCTGCTCGATCTGTCCATCAACGAGATGCTGTCCCGAGCCGTGCTCACCCATGTGACCACCTTCCTCGCGATGCTGCCCTTCCTGTTCTTCGGCGGCGAGGCGATCTACGGCTTCGCCGTGGCCATGTGCTTCGGCATCGTCATCGGCGCCTACTCGTCGATCTTCGTGGCCTCGCCCATGCAGCTCATCCTCGGCGTGCGGCGCGACGCCTTCAGCGCCAGCTCCGGGTCCGCCAAGGAGTCCGCCAAGGGGGATCCCGCCAAGGGCAGGGCAGGCGCGCCAGCGGGCGCGTGAACCTGAGGATGGGCATCAGTCCTATGAGGCGGACCCGTGCCTGATGCCGAGCGATCCAAGTCGGTACGGCGCATCGCCCGCGCCGCCGACCCGGACCGCACCCTTGCCGCGCTGTTCGCCCCGCGCACCGCCCGCGACGATCTCTTCGCCCTGTTTGCCTTCAATGCCGAGCTTGCCCGTATCGCCGATCAGGTGACCGAACCGGGGCTCGGCGCCATCCGCCTGCAATGGTGGCGCGACGCCATCGACACAGCGGCACGCGGGCAGGCCACCGGCCAGCCCGTGGCCGATGCCTTCGGCCAAGCGCTCGCCCGCCGGGGGCTGTCGCGCGAGCGGATTGGCGCGCTCATCGACGCGCGCAGCTTCGACATCGGCGAGACGGTGATGCCCGATGCCCGCACCCTCGACGCCTATCTGTTCGACACCACGGGCGGCTTATTTGCGCTCGCGGCGGAGATCGTCGGCGCGGAAGGCGAGAACCGCGATCTCGTGGCCGAAGCGGGCGGCCGCGCCTACGGGTTGGTGCGCGTCATGCGGAGCCTGCCGGTGCTCGCCGCCAAGGGCCGCACCTATCTGGCCGAGGATGCGCTTCTGAAGCACGGCACTTCGCCGCAAGCGATCTTCGCCGGCGAGACGAGCCCCGGACTCCTGGCACTATTGGCGGAGATGCGGGAGCGCGCGCGAGAGTCCCTGCGCGTGGCGGAATTCCACCTCTTCGGGGAGGGCATGACCGGGACCGGGATCAACGAAGCCGGCCGCACCGCTTTCCTGCCGCTCAGCCTGGTCGAGCCCTATCTCACGGCGCTGGCGAAACTCCGCGACCCCTTGCACGAGATTGTGCGCATCAATCCGCTTCGCCGGCTCTGGCGCTTGGCCAGGTCGCGCTAGGTGAATCGCGCTAGCGGCGCGCCTATTCCGCCGCGACGGACGCTAGTCCCCCAAGCCACTGATCGAGATCCGCCAGCGCACGGTTGGCCATGGCGCGCTTTCGTTCGAAGGACTTGCCGCTGCGCGGCGCCTTTGGTCCCTTGGGACCGCGCGGCTGCCGCGGCACGGAGATCGGCGGGAACAGCCCGAAATTGACGTTCATCGGCTGGAAGCTCCGCGCGGCACCGTCATCGTCGGCGCTCAAATGCCCGCCGGTGATATGGGCAAGCAGCGCGCCGAGCGCCGTGGTCGGCGGCGGGGGAGCAGGTTTGACCCCGCGCGCTTCGGCGGCGGCGAAACGCCCAGCGATCAGCCCGATGGCGGCGGATTCGACATAGCCCTCGACGCCGGTGATCTGTCCGGCGAAGCGCAATCTTGGATCGGCCTTGAGGCGGAGGCTGTCGTCCAGCAGCTTCGGGCTGTTGAGGAAGGTGTTGCGGTGCAGACCGCCGAGCCGCGCGAATTCGGCCTCGCCGAGCCCTGGGATCATGCGGAGCACGCGCACCTGCTCGCCGTGGCGGAGCTTGGTCTGAAAGCCGACCATGTTCCACAACGTGCCGAGCGCGTTGTCCTGGCGCAGCTGCACCACCGCATAGGGCTTCTCGTCGGGCCGGTGCGCGTCCGTCAGCCCGACCGGCTTCATGGGACCGTAGCGCAGGGTCTCGCGGCCGCGCTCCGCCATGACCTCGATCGGCAGGCAGCCTTCGAAATAGGGCGTCTTCTCGAAATCCTTGAACGCGGTCTTCTCGGCGGTGAGGAGGGCGTCGATGAAGGCCTCGTATTGGTCTTTGTCGAGTGGGCAGTTGATGTAGTCGGCACCGCTGCCGCCCGGGCCCACCTTGTCGTAGCGCGACTGGCGCCAGCAAATGTCCATGTCGATGGACTCCAGATGCACGATAGGCGCGATGGCATCGAAGAAGGCGAGCTCCGTCTCGCCGGTGAGCGACTGGACGGCTTGCGCCAGCGCCGGCGAGGTGAGGGGCCCCGTCGCCACGATGACGCTTTTCCAATCGGCTGGAGGCAGGCCGGCGATCTCGCCGCGGCTGATCTCGATCAGGGGGTGGGCGGTCAGCGCCGCCGTCACGGCCGCGGCAAAGTCCTCGCGGTCGACGGCCAAGGCACCGCCCGCGGGCAGCTTGTGCTTGTCGGCGGCGGTCATGATCAGCGAGCCGGCTCGGCGCATCTCTTCGTGCAGGAGGCCAACCGCATTGGTCTCCCACTCGTCGGAGCGAAAGGAGTTGGAGCAGACGAGTTCGGCCAGCGCGTCGGTCTGATGGGCCTCGGTTCCGCGCACGGGGCGCATCTCGTGCAACGCCACGGCGACGCCGCTGTTCGCCAGCTGCCAAGCCGCCTCGCTGCCGGCCAGGCCACCGCCGACGACGTGCACGATTGCCGCCATACCAGTTCCCGACCCGCCGTTTTCCGCCATGGCCGTACCTAGTCCCGCTTGGCAGGAAGTTTCAAGCGGAACAATTCTTCGTTTTTGGCCCAGCGGAGTGAAGTCCAATTGTTGGGCAAAAGACTAAAATTTATTCAGTAGGGGTCCGCTTTGGGCTATAGTTCTGCGGGAAGCCGAGTCGACCTGGCATCAAACCGGCTTCCTTTCAGTGAGCCGGTGGATTGCCGGTAAATGGCGGCATCCGCCCGCTCTCTTTCTCACAAAAGGGGGGTGAAATGTCCGCGAATACAGCACTTGCAATCAGCGTTGGTGTGCTTGGCGCCATCGCCACGTGGCTCTTCTTAGGGCCGCTTGGCGGGGCACTGGCGATTTGGGCTGCCTTTATCGCCTGGGGCTGCTTCTTCCACTGCGGTGGCAGCGAGTCGGGCCTGCAATCGGCCATTCTCGGCAATATCGCCGGGGCGGTCATCGCCGGCATCACGCTATGGGTCGCGACCCAGACAGGCGTTGGCGACACCCTCGGACTGCCGGTCTGGGCCGGCATTTGTGTGGGCGTCGGCGTCGCTGTGATGGTACTGCTCGCCAATATCCCGATCTTCTCCGCCATCCCGGCGCAGGTCTATGGCTTCGCCGCTGTGGTGGCCCTGACCCTGCTCGGCAATGGCGCGGGAAATCTGGCGTCGCCCTCCATGGCCAATCCGGTGGTCGTCATCATCCTGTCGATGATCGTCGGCGCCATCTTCGGCTGGGTGTCCGAGAAGGTCGCCGGCATGCTGGCAGGCTCCGGACACGGCGCCCACGCCAAAGCTTAACGACGGCTATTTAGCGTCGGGGTCCCTAGGCCCGGGGCTTGCATGGCCGGTTGACGGCGTGACCTGGCAACGGGTCACGCCGTTTATTCTTTCGGGTGAACCTCGGGGCAACCCTGTTTTCGGGAGCTGCTTGCGTGGGCATGAGGACATCGGCAAGGTGCGCCCTTCCTTATGGTCCCGAACCCTTTGCGGAGGACGTTAGAAAGCCCATGCCCTCCGTCGATGTCGTATGGACAGCCCATTGCCGCGACCCGAAAATCCGGTACCGGCTGCTCGGTCAATTGCACCGGCTTGCCAGCCTGAGCGACACCTATCTGCGCCAGGGCGAGCCCCCCTTCGTGCTGAGCCTTGTGGGCGAGAAATTTACAGCGCCCCCGCGCGCCAATATCGAGCTGATCGACCATGACGTCGCCGGCCGTATCTTGATCTCGAGCTGGATCGGGCCGCATCCGGAGACGCTTATCGCCCGGGCGCGAGAGGCGGGCCTCACCGTGATCGAACCCGAGGGCGACGGCCCCCAGCTCATCGCGCTGGACCGCGTGCGCTTGCGCGGACTGGATTTCAAGCTCTTCGATCCGGAAGGGCTCTATCCCGGCGCCGACCGCATGAGCTTCGTCTTCCTCGAATGCCCGGAATATCATTTCCTAGACGGTCGCCTCGTGGAGATCACCGCCGGCGACGGCGAGGGCAAGCGGAAAGGCCGCGGCGGCGCGGACGCTCTTCGCGCCGGCAATGCCTATCTCACCAGTCCCAGCATCCACCTGCGCGCCTATCTGGAGGATTGGACCGACTGCCTGTTCTCTTGGATCAGGTTCTTCCTGGTCGGCGACTTCTGGTGGAAACGCCGCGAGGAGCTGCAGGGCTACAGCGACTATCGCGGTGTGTTCGAACACCTGCAGACCGAGCGCGGCGGCGCGACCGCCGAAGAGGCGACATTCGACGCGGTGCTCTCGACCTTCGAGCACCACGCTGAATACCGGATCGAAGAGCTTCAAAGTCGCGCCCAGGCCAAGACCCGGTAGAGCCCCGATTCTATAGCGCCTATTTGGCCGGCGGCTTGCCGAACGCCTTGCGGAGCTCGTCCTTAGCCTGCTCCAGCCGTGCGCGGTCCTCCTCCGGCAAATTCTTGCCGGCGCGGTTGATATAGAACACGAGCATGGACATGGCCGAACGGAATGGATCGGCTTTGCGCCGCTTGCTCGCTTCGGCCGAGCGCTTCAGCGAGGCGGCGATCTCCTTCGGGTCTTGCAGCGTGAACACGCCCTTCTTGAGGTCGAGCGCATGAGAGTGCTCCGTCACGTCCTGAGACCAGCGCTTGGCGGCCATGCAAGATCCTCCTGACCCTGCGCTAGAAGCGGCCCTCGTCGGGAATGTTGAGCCGCGTGCCGCAGGCCTTGCAGAAGACGGCATCCACCTCGTGACGTTGGAGCCCGCAATCGGGGCAGGGGAAGCGCACCTTGTGCGGGCGCAGCAGCGTTTGCAGCAGCCGCAAGAACAAGGTCACACCGAAGATCATGATGGCCACGGCGGTCAGCCGGCCGAGTTCCCCTTGAAGAGTGATGTCGCCGAAGCCCGTCGTGGTGAGCGCCGTCACGGTGAAATAGAGCGCATCGACATAGTTGGCGATGTCTGGGTTTCGCCAGTGCTGCGTCTCATAGACGAAGCCGGTCATGATGAAGAGAAACACGCCGAGATTGATCACGGCGGTAATGGTCTCCTCGTTGCGGCGGAAGAAGGAGCTGTCGGCGCGCAGCCGCGCGACGAGCTGATAGGTGTGCAGAAGCCGCAGCGTGCGCAGGATCCGCAGGAAGCCGAACCCTTCCCCGATGATCGGTGCGAGGAAGGACAAGATCGCCACCATATCCGCCCACGTCGCCGGGTGAAGGAATTCGCGCCACGGATGGCGACTGGCATAAATGCGCGCGCAGAAATCGGCGAGGATGATGACGCCGAAGATCAAATCCACCCATTCGATCCAGGGCTCGCGTGGGACGAACGACGTACCGACGATGAAGAGAATGGTCACAATATCGAAGGCCAGCAGCGCGAAGCGGAAGCGATGCGCCGTATGGCTGCGGCCGTTATAGAGCCGACTTAGTTGCTCGCGAAAAGACTGCGACGCGGCCTGCGTCTCTTCGGGCTCGCCGGAAGGCGAGGGCGGCGTCTTCTTCGCCGCACGGGCTGTCTTGGTCTTCGTGGCGTTCATGGGGCTTCTAGCGTTTGACGGGATGCGGGCCTCGATAGTCACCGCAAAGGCTTGATCAAAGGTGAGTGCCGCCGGCCGGCGCCGGAGCAGCATTGCGGGACAAAGCAACTTCACGATCGGACTGCGCTGAACAGCCACAAGATCAGGGCGGTGCCGAACCCCCAGGCGCCATTGACCGAGAGGCCAATGAGGAAGCGCGGTCCCATGGCCTGCATCGGCTCGCCTTTCAGGGGCGGCACCACGAAGAAGGCGACGGCCGTCAGAGCCACGGCGCCCACCACGATCCACGCCACCCAATAGCTCGTGCCGTTCAGATTTGCGAGCACCGGTGTCAGCGCGAGCCCCCAGAGCCCGCCCCAGAACGCCTTGGACAGCACCGAGGCCACGCCGAGAGGCGGGATGGGATCGATTGGCCAGGCGGGGCGGCTCGGCGGGATGACCCCGACGCGGTTGAATACCCACCACAGTCCTTGATGGAAGATCAGGGTGGCGAGGAACCCGGCGACAAAGCCGAGGAGCAGGAGTTTCGGTGACGGCATGGCGGTTTTCCCCCGTTCACCGCATGATGCGCCTTCCAGCTTCAAGTGCAAGACGGGGAGCAGGAGTGAACGACTCTGGATTGACGATTGTCTCGGGCGGCCAGACCGGCGTCGACCGGGCCGCGCTCGATGCCGCCATCGCGGCCGGTATCCTCTATGCCGGCTGGTGTCCGAAAGACGGCTGGGCCGAGGACCTGCCGGCGCCGCCGGGTCTCCGCGGGCATTATCCGCATTTGCGAGAGACGCCCGAGACCTCACCGGACCAGCGGACCGCCTGGAATGTGCGCGACGCCGACGCGCTCATGGTGCTGACCGACCGTGCCGGCCTTGGCGTGTCCGCGGGCACGGCGCTTGCCCTCGGTTGGGCCGAAGACTTCGGCAAGCCACAAATCGTTATCGATGTCGACGCCCCCGATGCGTGCGCGGAAGCCCGCGCCTTTCTCGATGGGCACGTGCTCGATGGGCGCGCAGGGGGTCGGCTGTGCATCGCCGGTCCGCGCGAGAGCGAGGCTCCGGGCATCTATGCCAAGGCTAAGGCGTTGTTGGCGGCTCTTCTTGAACGCTAAGGCTGGGTCTTCGCTTTCCAGACGGCCCCGTCGATCGCCTCCAGAACGAACTCGTGCGGCGGCCCACCGCCCGTCACCTCGGTTGAGGGAAGGGTGATTGTGGCGCGCGCGCCCGTCTCGCCGCTGAACCCGATTGTCTCGGTCTTGAAATGCGAGGCCCAGACATAGGGATAGACATTGCGGATGGAGGTCGAGGGAAGGGCGGCGAGCATCGTCCCGTCCCATTCGGCCACGGTCGCGCCCGACGCATCCACCAGCCGGGCGGCGATGACATAAGCCGCGCCCGTATCGGGTCCCGCATCGACATAGGCCTTGAAGGTCACCGCTCCCTCCGCCGACACGGTCACGTCGGAAAGGGCAATGTCGTGGCGATGGAAACTGACCCGCGCATGCTGCGGCGAGAGCACCGCCCCAAACAGCAGATGGTAGCTGCCGACGGTGAACACCACCGCCACCGCAGCCAGGACCAGGGCGACCGCCCTGACGCGTCCCTCGGGGAGCGGGCCGCTGAATATCCAAGCCGTCCAGATATTGCGCTCCGCCCAGCCGCTGCGTCCGATCAAGTTGTCGAGCGACCAGGTACCGCCACCGGCGAGAAACACCGCGCTGCTCATCGCCAGACCGGACACGGCCATGGTCCACTCATCGAGACAGGTGGAGCCCATCCACCCGAAGATCAGCATCAAAGAAATATTGAGACCGATACTGACCAGGGCGGCCAGACGGGTCGCTAGGCCGAAGATCAGGCCAAGGCCGACGGCGAGCTCGGCGAGCGTCCAAATCCAGACCGAGGCGATGATCAAGTCGGGATATTGCAGCGTCCATTCGAGCGGGCTTTGAATCCATAACGTCCCGGGCAGGGCATGGGTGAGCTTGTTGGCGACGAACTTGGCCGACTCGAAGTCGAGCTTCACGGCGACATCGGCGCCATTGACCTCGTGGAAGTTATAGATCAGCCGCCGGGTCGCGCCGCCCCAGAAGATGAAACCTTGGACGAAACGCGTGCCGAGCAGGATGAGTGCGAGCAGCGAGAAGCAGGAGGCCGGCGAAAGCGCCGGCCGTTGGATCGAGGTCGCGTCAGCCATGAGGGTCTCCAGAGGATGACTGTGATGTCGCCGATAGTTTAGTCCGGCACGTCGCCCGCGTGCGGCACCACGACGGCGAACATGTCGCCCAGCGCCGACAGGCTGGCGTCGTGCAGTTGTGCCGCCGGCATGTCGGCGCCCGTCGCCGGATTGGGGATGGCGCGCGTCGCCGTCGCGCCGGCGACCACGGTGTTGGCGTAGCCGTGATTGAACGAGGCGCGCGTGGTCGAGTTCACGCACATATGCGTCATGAAGCCCACATAGACCACGTTCGCGACGCCTTGCTTCTTGAGCTCGGCGTCGAGCTCCGTCCGCTCGAACGCGGACGGAAAGGTTTTGACGATGACGGTCTCGCCGTCGAGCGGCGCCACCAGATCGGCGATCTGGCCGATAGGCGCGGAGATGTCGTAAGGCGTGCCGGCGCCAGCGTCATGCATGATGTGGATCACCGGCCGTCCGGCATCGCGAAACCGCTTGAGCAGGGCCGCGGCCTCTTGCAGCGCCGGCTCGACATTCTCCAGCTGCATGACGCCCTCGCGATAGGTCTGCTGACAGTCGATCAGCACAAGCGCGCTCATTGAGATCGGCTGCGGGTTCGGGTCCATGCCCGTAAGCGTACGAAGTGTGGGGCTGGCCATGGGTCTCCTCCTCATTTGACTCGACTTTTTTGATTTTAGTCCAATCGCATCGGCGACGGCTTCGTGGCAACATAGACTTGTCTTTGAGCTTTCGGCACGACAAATGGAGGAGGCCATGACACATCACTCATCACGGAAGTTGCTTTGCGCCGCCATCTTCGGGCTTCTGGGTCTGGCAGTCGTGACGCCAGCAGAGCCGGCACTTGCTCTCGGTGGCTGGGTCGAGGGTGAGGAGACCGACGCCTGCGACAATGGCGACGGCGCCTTTGACGAGGCCGCCTTCGTCATCACGACGACGCCGCAAGCCGGCGCGCGTGTGGAAAACGGCTTTGCGGTCAAGGGCTGCTCGCGCAGTTTCGAAGGCGACGTGCAATGGAAGCTGATCGCCCGCGACGGCGCGGTGCTCGCCAGCGGCAACACGCAAGGCGGCGGTGTCGACGGGCCGGGCGCCTTCTCCTTCACCGTGCCCTATAGCGTGAATGCGCGCCAAATCGGCCATCTGGAGGTATTCGAGGAGGACGTCTCCGGCGGTGAGGGCTTTCCGCCTGGCCGCACGGTCGTGCCGCTCGTGTTGAGGCCGTAACGTCCGTCTGGTGAGCGCAATCCGCGCACATCGCCCAGGCCTCAACCTTTGACGCTTGGGGCTTCCTCTACGCCCCGCAACACGGGACAATGCGGCCCGAAGCGTGGTTCGCGAACGAACCGCGCCCGAACGGGTTGTGTAAAGGAAGCCCCTGGTCGCAATCCATGCCATTGAGGAGTTTGCCGCCGTGAAACCGGTTCTCATCGTTCAAAACGACGCCAAGGAAGGCGCCGGCCAATTGTCGGCTCTGATCGCCGAACGGGGGCTGGGGCAGGAAACGGTGTTCGGCTATGACACGGACTATGACCGGCTCAGCGCCAACGACTTTAGCGGGCTGGTGGTGCTCGGCGGGGCGCAGAGCGCCTACGAGACGGACGAGTATCCCTATCTCGAGCGGGAGATCGCGCTGTGTCAGGACTTCATGGCCGCGGAGAAGCCCATCGCCGGGTTCTGTCTCGGCGCGCAGATCCTGGCGCGCGCGCTTGGTGGCGAAGTTGCGCCCGGCGCTGAGAAGGAGATCGGCTGGTACGACCTCGTGTTGAGCGAGGCGGCGGCCGACGATGCGATTCTCGAGGACCACCCAAAGACGCTGCTCGCCTATCACTTCCACGGCGACCGCATCGAGGACGTGCCGGGCGCGGTCAATCTGGCCTCGTCGGACCTCACGTCATGTCAGCTGTTCCGCTATGGCGACAATGTCTACGGCTTCCAGTACCACGCCGAAGTGGACGCGCCCTTGGTCGACGTGATGTGCCGCAACAATGCCGACTACATGGCCTCCAACGGCTTCGATGCCGAGGCCATCATCGCCGAGAGCCGCACGGCGTTGCCCGCCTTCGCGCAAGTGTGCAAAGGCGCGCTAAACCGCTGGCTGGATCTCGTCACCGGTCGCGAGGCGAAATAGGGGTCGTCCGATTGTGCGCAAGGTTTGCGGCGCGCGACTAGCGCGGGCAAACCATCTTCCAGCGGCCAAAGATGCCCTGTTTCCAAAAGCAGTTGGGCCGGATGGGCGGACCCCACGCTTCGGCGAAGTCGGGCTCATCGACATCCCAGTTGACCCAGACGCAGCGCTCCTCGCCGCAGAGCCACTCGGCCTTGGCCGGCGAGCCGACAAACAGGATCGCAGCCGCAAGCGCCGAACCCGCCAATAACGTTCTGAGCATACTTGAACTCCCCCCAACTTAGCGTTGTTACAGAAGCCCGATCTAATCTGGGCACGTGGCGAGAGTCCATGGCAAAGGAGCGACCGGGACAAGCCGAGACTCATGCTAGAGTGGACTCAGAGAAAACGGAGGGGGAAACCATGCTGACAGCAATTATCATCGCGCTTGTGGTCGGGGCCATCGCCGGTTGGCTTGCCGGGCTTGTCGTGCAGGGCACGGGCTTCGGCCTCGTCGGCGACATTGTCGTCGGCATTCTCGGGGCGCTGCTCGCGGGCTTCCTGTTTCCGGCCCTCGGACTCACGCTCACACTCGGCGGCGGTCTCCTCGGCACGATCCTTCTCGCCTTCATCGGCGCCGTGATTTTGCTGGTGATCGTCAAGGTAATCAAAGGGCTGACCTAGCCGAGCGGCTTTCCGCTCCCTCGCTGGCCGTCCTGCTGCCCGGTGGTCCTTGCCGCGCTTCGGCGTGAGGCGGCTTATGCCGTCGGGTCGTAGTAGAAGAGATGGTGGCCGATACGGCCGGCCAGCACCAAAACGCGTGACCAGTGCGGGCTGACATAATCGGCGTGATAATGGGTGGCGAAGCGCACGAGGCGCGTAGAGCGGTCGTCCAGGTCGCTGGCCAAAAGCCATGCGGCATGCATCAGGATCACGCCCCACTCGGCGCGCTCTTTAATGGTGTCGGGCTTGCCGTCGCAGGCGAAGGAGAACTGGCAGCGGTTGTGCCGGTTCTTGTTCTGGTAGACGACCTCGCAGACGGTGTCCGGATAGGCCTTGCTCTTGACCCGGTTCAGGATCACCCGCCCCACGGCAAGCTGCCCGCGAATGGACTCGCCACGAGCTTCGAAATAGATCCCGCGGGCAAGGCAGTCCAGCTCGCGGGTGCTCTCTGATTCCAGCGAGGTGTTCTCTGGCGTGTCGCCAGTCATTTGCGCCTGCGCTGGTTGGATTAATGCAATAAGCCCCAAGACTAAAAGGCATGCAAGGATACGTATTCCCCCCAAACCCATCTATACACCTCACTGTATTATTACTTAACACCGGTGATCCCGGTGCCCGGTGAGCTAAGTGCTGGGCAAATCTGTCCTGAGCGGGGGCAACTTGTGGCGAAACTTTGGAGGCGCCTTCACAGGGTGTGTCACGATGTTGCACGCATTGAAGGCAAGAGAAGAAACGGCAGTAACGCGCCGATTTTTGCGGCCCGAAGCGTCGTAAATCGTAGGGGTCAAACGCCCCTTGAAATTAACCGCATCGGCAATATCTGTATGGGATGGTTCGCCAAGCCCATTGGACCGGGAGAGCAACGATGAAATGGCTGCTGATCGCCTTGATGCCGCTCGCACTGGCCGGCTGCGTGACCGAGCAGGCCCCCGTGCTTCCCATGACGTTGGGCCCGAGCGAAGCCGCTCAGGCTACCTGCCTGCAGCTCCCCGGCGCGCCCGCCTTCGGCGATTGCGATGCGCCGGGCACCGCTTCTCTTTCCCAGGAATAAACCCATCGCCGCTATAGCGCGGGCTCGAGGTCCGCGTTGTGCGACACGTCGAACACGGTGAGGTGCGCCGCGAGCCCGGTCGGTATGGGACCGCTCAGTCGGTTATGGTCGAGCCGCAGGACTTGCAGCGACGCCGCGTCGCTTAGGCTTTTCGGGATCGATCCGGTGAGCTTGTTCCGATTGAGCCGCAAATCCGTGAGCTTCTGAAGCCTGCCGATGTCTTGCGGGATCGGCCCGGACAACGCGTTATCCGCAAGCAGCAGGGAATGCAGGTTCGCCGCCTCGGTCAACGAGGACGGCAGCGGGCCTGAGAGCTTGTTGTCGTGTAAGAACACCTGCTCGAGGCCAGGCTGGCGGAACAGCTGCTCGGGCAGGGCGCCGGAGATCTTGTTGTCCTCGGCGCGAAGGATCTTCAGCTTCGGCGTATCCCATCGCGTCGGCAGAGCGCCCGACAATTGGTTTGCATGCACGTCGAGATATTCGAGTGCGGGCAGCACGGCGACCGAGTCCGGAATGCGGCCCGTCAGCCTGTTGCCCTTCAGCCAGAGATTCTTGAGCGCCCGGCAGTCGCCGAGCGCCTCGGGCAGATGGCCTGAGATCTTGTTGAAGGAGAGATGCAGCGTGTGCAGCCGCTCCAACCCGCAGATCGCCGGCGACAGCTTCCCGTCGAGATTATTGTCGTAGATCGTCAGCCGGACGACGCGGCCCTCGGCGTCGGTTTCGATACCGTGCCACGCGCCCACTGGCCGGTCGCTCCCCCAGAAATCACGCTGGATCCAGTCCGGCCCGCCGAGAGCCTCGTAGAAGGTCATCAGCGCCTGCCGTTCGCGCTCGCGCAAGGCAGGATCCGTGGGCTCGGGCAGGGATGCGGCCGAATCGACGCCGCCATCCTCGGCGGCCCGCGCCGGCGTGCCGCTGAGGCACAGCACTGCCATCATGGCCAGGAGGCCGGGCGGGGCGTAACGGGCGATCGTTCTCATCATGACGCGCCGTCAGGCTCTTGCTTCGATGCGTTTCCGCCCGACGAGATGTCCCACACGGCGATGAACATGGCGGCGATCAGCGGCCCGATGACGAAGCCGTTCAACCCGAAGATGGCGATGCCGCCGAGCGTGGAGATCAGCACGACATAGTCGGGCATCCTGGTGTCCTTGCCGACAAGATAAGGACGCATGACGTTGTCCACGAGGCCGATGACACCGGCGCCGAAGGCGATCAACACGACGCCTTGCCATACCGCGCCCGTGGCCAGGAGATAGAGCGCCACCGGGAGCCAGACCACGGCGGCGCCGACGGCAGGAAGAAGAGCAAGAAACGCCATCACCACGCCCCATAGCACGGCCGCATGGATGCCGAGCAGCCAGAAGATCAACCCGCCGAGCGCGCCTTGCGCGATGGCCACCAGGATCGTGCCCTTGACCATGGCGCGAATGACGATGGCGAACTTGTCGAACAGGGCGCGCTTTTGCTCGGGCGCAAGCGGCACCGCGGCCTTGATGCGCCGGGACAGCCCCCCTCCGTCGCGCAGGAGGAAGTAGAGCAGGTAGAGCATGATGAAGAGGCTGATGATGAAGTTCGCCGTTCCTTGGCCGACGACCACGGCCTGGCTGGCGAAGAACTGGCTGCCTTCCTTGAGGAGCGCCGTCAGTCTCTCTTGCACGTCGCCGACGTCGGTGACGCCGATCCGGTCGAGAAGCTCGCTCGCCCAAGCGGGCAGGGCGTTCAGAATCTCCTGGAGGAATTTTCCGAAATTGAGCTGGCCCGACTGGACTTCCTCGTAGAGGTTGGTCGCCTCGTTGGCCAAGGACGCGGCCGTCAGGGCCAAAGGCAAGAGCACGATGGTGACGATGATGAGCAGGGTCACGAAGGCCGCGAGGTTGCGCCGATTGGGTGTGGCGGCCCGGATCCGCCGATGCACCGGCGCGAACACCGTCGCCAGAATAACCGCCCACAGGATCGCCCCGTAGAACGGCCACAGGATCCAGGCGAAGGCCAAAGACACCGCGATGATGAGCACGAGAAGGGCTTTGTCCTGCACGGTGCTTTCGCTGTCGTCGCTCATGCCAGTCCCGATCCTCTCATTCGTTCAGGCCACGATCATAACGACCGCGGGGCCAGGGCGATGGAGAAAGTTTTGTGGCATCGATACGCCGCGCGATCCGGCGAAACCATGCCAAAGCCGCCATGTTGCGATTGACGCCGGTTCGGACGACACTCGGCGGCCATGAGCGAACCGATGACCGAACCGACCCATACCGTCCGTAACAGCCTCGCCGACAAGGCGCGGACCTTCACGCTCGGCCCGGATGCGCTGCATTGGTCCGACACCGGCGGGGAGGGCCAACTCGCCTATAAGGACGTGCACGACTTGCGGCTCATCGCCTACGCCTCGCCCATCGGCGAGACCTTCCAATGCACGCTGCGCGGCCGGAACGGCGACAAGGTCAAGTTGCGGTCGGCGCATTACCGGAGCCTCAATGATTTCGAGGACCGCACCGCGACCTACACGCCCTTCATCCGCGCGCTCACGTCCCACATCGCCGCGGCCGCGCCGGACGCCAAATTCATCGCCGGCAGCACGGCCCTGTGGATCGTCTGGCTGATCGTGGGCATGTTGTGCTTTGGCGTCGTCCTTCTGCTGATTCTGTCCCTGTTCGAAGGGCTGCCGCCGGTCGGCGCCTGGGTTATCGCCATCGCGGTCTGTATCGCTTCGGTGCCGCTAGCCTGGCGCCGCATCCGTGAGGGCAGCGCTCACAGCTTCGACCCCTCAGCGCCCCCGCCCGAATTGATCGGCCAAGGCTGAAGCGCCATGCCACGTCCCGTCATGTTCAGTGGCCGATTGGAGCGCCGCCGCAAGAACCGCCGCTGGGCGGTGGTGGTCGCCGCGACCGTGCTTGCCGTGGGCCTCCCCGTGATCGGGGTCGTGGCCATACGCGGCTTCGACATGCTCGGCGCGGACGCCGATTGGCAGCCCATGGCGCTCGGTGTGCTCATCGCGGTCGCCGGCCTCGTCGCCCTGTGCATCGTTGCCTATGTGGCGGTGCGCGCCTACGGCCGCGTCAGGTCGGACTGATTTTGGCCGTTCCGGCGAGGCCCGCCGATCCTTGAGGGCCGTTTCACCATGGTGCCCGGTCCCGTCTCCGCCTAATATATGGTCATTGGACAACCGAGGGGGGAAAGCCAAATGGATATCGCAGCACTTCTCGTACAGCTTGTGTCGGGTGCGATCGGCGGTAGCGCGGCCGGCGCCGCCGCCAAAAACTATTCGCTGGGCACCATCGGCAACGTTATTGCCGGCGCGGTCGGCGGCGGCATTACCGGACAGCTTGTCGGCTCGTTCGCCGGGCAGATGATCGAGGGCTGGGTCGGCGACATCGCCGGCGGCGCCATCGGCGGCATCGTGCTCACGCTCATCGCCGGTGTCATCAAGAACATGACGGCGAAGTAGCGCCGTCGCATCCCGTCGTACTGCGTTCGCCATCGTCCAAGAGGGGACGGTCCCTCTTGGGCCGGCGTTCTTCCTTTGCTTCACCCGGCGGCCCTTGCGGGCATCGTTCTCGCCGTTGTTATTGCGGCGGGACGGGACAGCTCAAATCGCCTTCCTGGCACCCCAAGTAGACCGTGAAGTCGTCAACCCGCGCCTTGGTCAAGCGCTCGAGACATCCTGCATAGATCGTGGGATAGATGCTGCCGCCGGACACACCCGACGTTGAGAATTTGCATTCCGCGTCGCGGAAGGCCACCCACGCCCGCTGCGCCGCGACGAACAGCGTCGTCGTCTCGCCGTCGCCCTTCAGGCGCTGCCGGATCTGCTGGTAGAGGGCGTTCAGCTCGGCGTCGGCTTTCTCGTACGCCTGGTTGGCGCATTCGTTCATCGCCGCCTGGGTCGCGGTGTCCGCGCAATCGTCCGCGCGCGCGGCGGAGGCGGGAGCCAGCACGAGCAACATGAGAAAGAACAGTCGGCGCATGTGAGCCTCCCTGACCTGCACGCAAGCAGAAGCGCTCGCCCTCGTCCTTCATGGACGAGGGGAGCAAGCCGTGCAAGTCGGCGGTCGGGAGTGGCGATGAAGCGGACCTGAATTTGAGCGGGCTCGCGCCATGCGCGGGCCCGTTCCCTCGCGAGATCAGAAGTTTATGTTCTTGATCGTCGGCCAGCGGGAGAAGCCTTGCAGCAAGGCGGCTTTGCCCAGCGCCGCGGCCCGCTCGGGCTGGGATGCGCTTTCGAATTTGCCCCAGCTGGCGCCGAGGATTTCGTACCGGCCGCAGTGCGGGCAGGAGATCAAGTGACCGTCGAAATACTCCGGGGTGAGGTCTTCGGCCTCGCCGGCACAGACTAAGCATTGCATGAAGGGTGTCGCTTCCTGAGGCAGACCCGTCGATCTGGAGCCGCGCGGCGCGCGGGCGGGTGCTGCGGCATGTCGGCTTTCGCGCTAAACGCGCTCGAGTTCGCTTTCCGCCATGGTGCGGAAGAACGGCTCGCAGCCGCTCTTGATGCGATATTGGAATTGTCCGTCCCGCGCCGGAAGCTGCGCAATCACCGTATAGGGACCCGGCGCGGCCTTACGGGGCGGGTAGCGCCGGCTGAGCAGCACCTCATGCCCGGTGGGGAAGCCATGTCCGGTGGCGGCGTCCTGCTCGGACGGCTCATCTTCGGCCAGGGTGAACCTTGAGCTCGGCGTTTGGCGCGGTGTCGGTTTGGATTTGGGCGAGGGCATAAAGGCGCTCCTATTGGCAGGCGGGAGCGCGATCGACCTCTCTCAGCCACCGGGGCCTGTGACAATCGCCCGATGATGCGTTGAGACATGCGCCTTATTCCGGGAAAAAGCGAGTTTTACAGTCAGTCGCGCTTAAGACATCGATGCCGTGAGACCGACGCCGCGACCTCGGTCCCCGCCGGGCACGCCCACGCGGGGAGTTTTCCACAAGCTCTCCGCCGCCGAATTGCGTGTATAAAATTGAACAGTCCGAAAAATGCCTCATTCGCTACGATCCCACTGCACCGCCTGCTGGCTTCCACGGTCCGGTGGCGGTGGCGTAAGAGTAGCGTACAGTGAGCCGTCGGCAGGGTGCGGCCGCAACTGTTGAGAGCCACTGATGCGTTTTGAAAACCTCGGGTGTAGCGCCCGGGGTTTTCTCACTCTCCCTGGAGAGGAAAGCCTCCGCAGCTCACAGGTCAGCCTACGCCCGGCCGGCGCCCGCGCCTGAGCAAAACAGGACACCACGGCAAAATAAACGCGCCGCGCGTGAAGCGGCCATCCTTCGGGCTCATATCGGGGATCCTCAGCGTGCGGCGCAGGTGTCAGGACATGCCGTGTCACCGCGCGCCCATCCCTGCTTTGCGCCAGGCGCGATAGGCGCGAAGCTCCGCCGCCGTCTCGATCCGCCATTCCATCTCGGCGAAGTCCGGCCGCGCGCGGACCTCGTCCTCGATCGCCGCGAGCCAGGCGGCCATGCGCCCCGAACACGCCCGCACGTCGCCGCGGCAGGCTTTGGCACGCCGGCACGCCGCGTCGCACAGAACCCACAGGCAGATCCGGTCGGCGCCGAAGCGCAACGCGCGCTCCCGCTCGATGCGGCTCTCCCTTGCGGCGGTGTCTTTCATGCGCGGTTCCTTTCTCTCTTGTGTCATCGGCTGAACCCGTCCGGGCACGCCGAGACGTCTCGCCGGGTGATCCCGCGAGGGAAGAGGGGGGATGGCGCGCCGGGAAGCGCAAACCTATGGCGTCCGCGATCCTTGAGAGGACCACGGCGGGCGCCTCACGGCGCGCCAATCACGGCGGTTACGGCAGCGGGCCCCGCTTTGCTTGCCACCGCTCCAAGGCGCTCAAGCGCGCCAAGTCTCGGTCATATCGCGCTCAACTAGGGCGAAGCCCGGTAGCGCAATAAACAAACTCAGCCAGCTCCTGGCGGGGACTCGTAGTGGCCCCGGGGGGAGCCCCGATGCCGCCCGGGTGCTTCCTTGCGAAGGAAACGCGCGGGCGCCGTACCCCGTCCCGCTCACGCAACGCCTCGCGAGAACGCCCTTGGAACGGACGAGGTGAGGGCATGATAGGGCAGGTTTTCGGGGCGGGGATAAAGTGGGGGCAGCGCAGGGCACAGCCGCTCGTCATTCCGGCGTCAGCCGGAACCAGCTGCCGCTTGCGCTGTGCTTAGCGACTCTGGACTCCGGCTTTTGCCCGGGTGACGGCGTGTGGATTGGGACTTAAGCGCGCCGCGCCTAAAAGATCAGATAAAGAAGAACGATGACGACGAGGGGAACGCCCATCAACCACATTAGAATACCAGCCATTGTTGCCTCCTTTGCGTGGGTTCTCAAAAGGAACAATGGGCGGATGCGTTCGTTCCATAAGTGGAAAACTTTTCATCACGCAAACACCCAAACCAAACGCACCAAGGGAGGCAAACATCATGGCGCGCGCAGGAATTCTTGAAGTCGAGGAAGAAGTGATCGTCTCGGGCGGGCCCGTCGGCAAGGCAAACGACTGGGGCGCCATCTTTGGCGGCGCGCTCGGCGCCATCGCCGTCTCGATCATTCTGTTCACCGCAGGCTCCGGCTTCGGCATCTCCACGGCCGAGCCGTGGTCTTTCGCCAACAGGTCGCCCGAGACCTTCGCCATCGGCACCGGGATCTGGCTGATTGTCACGCAATGGCTGTCGGCCGGCTTCGGCGGCTATCTGGCCGGGCGCCTGCGCGCCAAATGGGTGGGCATCCGCACCGACGAGGTGCTGTTCCGCGATACCGCCCACGGCCTGCTCGCCTGGGCGCTGGCCACCGTGGCCGTCGCCGCGCTGTTCGCCATCGCCACCGGCGTCGCCGGCACCACCGCAGCCGTGACCGCGGAGCCTGGCGCCGCCAGCGACGCCGCGAATGCCGCCGCCGCCATGTCCCAGGAGGCGCTTGAGGCGGCCGCGAAATTCTCGATCTTCACGGCCATCTCGCTGCTGGTCGGCGGCTTCATCGGCGCCGTGGCCGGCGGGCTGGGCGGCTATCACCGCGACGCGGTCTAGACCCGCGCCGCTGATACAACTGGACCGGGCTCGCGCGATGCGCGGGCCCGGCGTCCGCGCGGATCGCAATGCTCATGGGATGAGCGGCAGGGAACGGCCTCGCGACCGCCCGCGTTCATCCACCGTGGCACGAGGACTCACAAGGGAGAGCACACATGCCGTATCTGTCAGGCGTCCTAACCGGAATCGTTCTTATCATCGTGCTGGTGTTCGCCATTGATCATGTCAACGACGACCCGGCCTCGCAGGACATCGTCAATTGGGGCCTGATCGCCGACGGACTTGGCGACACGGTCGCCGAGGTCAACGAGCAGGTGCGCGAGGAAGTCCACGAGGCCACGGCGCCCGACACGGCGCCCGACGCTGAGCCGGCGACGCCCGAACCCGTGACGTCCACGCCGCCCGCGAACGACACGCCATAGCGCGCCGTCGTCGTCGAGCGATCGGCATGCGCGCCTTACCCGACGCCCACGCGTTACAGCGCAGGCGGGCGAGGGAGAGACCCCCGAGGCCGGTCCGGTATCCTGACGCGGTTGTCCGGGCCTATCGGGACTGATGCGTCCGAGATCAGCCCATCTTTACCGCGCCACCCCGGGCGCCGCGTCCCACGTCCTCAAGAAGCAGACGGTCTGCGAGCCACGCGTCCTCATGGACGAGGGATGGATGCAGTGTACGCGAGGTTTTGGAGGGCGGGGATAAAGTTCGGCCCGCGCCGAGGCGTCAGGGCACGAGCGTGAAGGTGACGACGTCGCCGGCCATGCCTTCGCCGACCCGGAGCGTGATCCGCTTGGGCGGGGCGGTGAAGATCAGCGACAGCGTGCAGGGGAACGTCCCCTTGGGCGCGATATCGCCGTCGCAGCGAGTCTTGAAGTAGTCGTAGTCGCCGGTCTCGCCGGTCTCCGACTGCGCGTCGACGAACAGCATGAAGGCGATGCTCTTCTGCTCGTCGGAGAGATTGTCCATGCGGAGCTCGACCGTCCCCTTGGGCCCGTCGAACGCGACCTTCTCCAGCGTCACCTTGATGTCGCCGAACTGCTTGGCCTCGCCGATCTGCGAGGGCTCGGCCGCGGACGCGTCCGTCTCCGCCAGCGCCGATCGCGAGACGAAGATCGAAAGGATGCCGAGCAGCAGCACCGTCAATAGGGATCTCATCATGTGGGTCCACCGCTAAAAACTTGAGCATGCGCAGCGAAGGCGGCCGGGCCGGCTCCGGCCAGACGCCTCGGGGCGGCAGGTCCTGTAGCACGCTTCGGCCTTTCCGGAATATGGGCATCACGCGCTCAAGCAGCGAACCGGTGGCGCCTCAAAAAAACCGCTCAAGCAGCGAAGCGGTGGCGCATCCTCACGGGGTCCGGCGAACCGCATGGTTTCAAGGGGTCGCGGTAGCAATCCGCTAAGGATACGGCTGCGCATGCCGTTTGCCGGAGGCGCCGCCGAGTGGCACACTGACCGGGTTCTTCTCCAAGGAGGACTTCTCCATGCGTAAACCCATTCTGCTCATCGCGGGTCTCGCGCTCGCGGTCCTGTTTGCGAACGCGGCTTCGGCCAAGACCGTCATCGTCACCCTGACCACGCAGCAGGTCGCCACCGTGTGCGGCAAGGGGTTGCAGAGCGGCGGCGGCCATGTCGGCTGCACCAAAAATTGCGGCAGTTACCAGTGCGACTACGACTGCACAAAGGCCGGCTGCACGGGCCAGTGCGTGACCTGTCCGGGGCAGGACCGCATCATCCTCCCCGGTCTGCCGAGCAAGCGCGTGCTCAAGGACGCCGTCCGCGCCGCGCAGTAGTTTACGCGGCGATCCATGGCCGCGACGCGCGTGCGTCCGGGCTGTCAAAGAACGGGTCCCTCGCAAGAGCGGGGAATGCGAGCCGGAAGACCAAACCCACGTTGTCCGCATCCGTTACCGGACACGGCGTGCACCTCAAGGCGTACTCTCCCAGGGGAGTGACGAGAGTTTGTCCACCAACGCGCTGCCCGTCAAATCCCTGTCGGGGTCGTAGGTTCCGGCCCCATATACATTTCGATATGGATCACGCGACATCCGTCAGCGTGTGAATATCTGTACCCTGATAACCGTAGGGTTAAAGCAGATCACACTACTCCGCGGCCTCGGTCCGCGGCGGCCGCTTGCTCGCGATCTTCGCAGCCCCACCGCGCCGGTCCAGCAGCTGCTTGAGGTAGTGGCCGGTATAGCTTTCGGCGACTTTCGCGACCTCTTCGGGCGTGCCGGTGGCGATCACTTCGCCGCCGCCGTCGCCGCCTTCGGGGCCGAGGTCGACGATGTAGTCCGCGGTCTTGATCACTTCGAGATTGTGCTCGATGACCACCACCGTGTTGCCCTGGTCCACCAGCTCGTGCAGCACCTCAAGCAGCTTCGCCACGTCGTGGAAGTGGAGCCCCGTGGTCGGCTCGTCGAGGATATAGAGCGTGCGGCCGGTGGCGCGCTTCGACAGCTCCTTGGACAGCTTGATGCGCTGCGCCTCGCCGCCCGACAGCGTCGTCGCCTGCTGGCCCACATGGATATAGCCGAGGCCGACGCGCTTCAGGGTCTCCAGCTTGTCGCGCACGCTGGGCACCGCCTTGAACAGCTCGGCGCCTTCCTCGACGGTCATGTCGAGCACGTCGGCGATCGACTTGCCCTTGAACTTGATGTCGAGGGTCTCGCGGTCGTAGCGCTTGCCCTTGCACACGTCGCAGGTGACGTAGATGTCGGGCAGGAAATGCATCTCGATCTTGATGACGCCGTCGCCCTGGCAGGCCTCGCAGCGCCCGCCCTTGACGTTGAACGAGAAGCGCCCGGGCTTGTAGCCGCGCGTCTTGGCCTCGGGCAGCTCGGCGAACCATTCGCGGATGGGGGTGAAGGCGCCGGTATAGGTCGCGGGATTCGAGCGCGGCGTGCGGCCGATCGGGCTCTGGTCGATGTCGATGACCTTGTCGAGATGCTCCAGCCCCTCGATCTTCTTGTGCTCGCCGGGCAGCTCGCGCGCATTGTTCAGCTTGCGGGCGACCGCGCGATAGAGCGTCTCGATGAGGAAGGTGGACTTGCCGCCGCCCGACACGCCGGTGACCGCGGTGAACAGCCCGATGGGGATATCGACGGTGATGTCCTTGAGATTGTTCTCCGACGCGCCGACCACGCGCAGGCGCTTTCCTTTGGTGGGCTTGCGCCGCTGTTTGGGCAGGGGGATCTGCTTGAAGCCGGTGAGATATTGCCCGGTGAGGCTGTCCGGATTGGCCATGACCTGTTCCGGCGTGCCTTCGGCGACGACGGCGCCGCCATGCACGCCGGCGCCGGGGCCCATGTCGACCACATAGTCCGCCTCGAGGATGGCTTCCTCGTCATGCTCGACCACGATCACCGAGTTGCCGAGATCGCGCAGGGCTTTGAGCGTCTCCAGGAGCCGGGCGTTGTCGCGCTGATGCAGGCCGATGGAGGGCTCGTCCAGCACGTAGAGCACGCCGGTGAGCCCTGAGCCGATCTGCGAGGCGAGCCGGATGCGCTGGCTCTCGCCGCCCGACAAGGTGCCGGCGGCGCGGGCGAGCGTCAGATAGTCGAGACCGACATCGTTGAGGAAGGACAGCCGCTCGCGGATCTCTTTCAAGATGCGCTCGGCGATCTCGTTCTGCTTCTTGGTGAGCTTGGCGGGGAGCGCGCCGAACCAGGCATGGGCCTCGCGGATCGACATCTCGGTGACTTCGCCGATATGGAGCCCCGCGATCTTCACCGCGAGTGCCTGGGGTTTGAGGCGATAGCCGGTGCAGGCCTCGCACGGCTGGTCGGACTGGTAGCGCTCCAGCTCCTCGCGCACCCAGTTGGATTCCGTCTCGCGCCAGCGCCGCTCGATATTGGTGATGACGCCTTCGAACGGCTTTGCGGTCTTGTAGTGCCGCACGCCGTCGTCATAGGTGAAGGTGATCTCCTCCTCGTCGGAGCCGTAGAGCACGATTTCGCGGAAATCCTCCGGCAGATCCTTCCACGGCTTGGTCATGGGCTGCTTGTAGTGCTTGGCCAGCGCCTCCAGCGTCTGCTGGTAATAGGGCGAGGTGGCGGATGTGCGCGTCCAGGGCGCGATGGCGCCGCGCGCGAGGCTCAAGGATTCGTCCGGCACGACCAATTCCGGCTCGAAGAACAGCTCCGTGCCGAGCCCGTCGCATTCCGGGCACGCGCCATAGGGGTTGTTGAACGAGAACAGCCTGGGCTCGATCTCCTCGATGGTGAAGCCGGACACCGGGCAGGCGAACTTGGCCGAGAAGATCAGCCGCTCGGGCGCGCCTTTGGCGGGCTTGTCGGCGAACTCGGCGAAGGCGATGCCGTCGGACAGCGACAGCGCGGTCTCGAGCGAGTCCGCCAGCCGCGAGGCGATGTCGGGACGCACCACGACGCGGTCCACCACCACGTCGATATCGTGCTTGAACTTCTTGTCCAGCGCTGGGGCCTCGGAAATCTCGTGGAAGGCGTTGTCGATCTTGACCCGCTGGAAGCCCTTCTTCTGCAGCTCGGCGAGCTCCTTGCGGTATTCGCCTTTGCGGCCGCGTGCGATCGGCGCCAGCAGATAAAGCCGCGTGCCTTCCGGCTGCGCCAGCACGATGTCCACCATCTGGCTCACGGTCTGACTCTCGATGGGGAGCCCCGTCGCCGGCGAGTAGGGCACGCCGACGCGGGCGAACAGGAGCCGCATATAGTCGTAGATCTCGGTAACCGTGCCGACCGTGGAGCGCGGGTTCTTCGAGGTGGTCTTCTGCTCGATGGAGATGGCGGGCGACAGGCCCTCGATATGGTCCACGTCCGGCTTCGACATCATGTCGAGGAACTGCCGGGCATAGGACGACAGGCTCTCCACATAGCGCCGCTGGCCCTCGGCATAGACCGTGTCGAAGGCGAGCGAGGACTTGCCGGAGCCCGACAGCCCGGTAATCACCACGAGCTGCTCGCGCGGCAGGTCGAGCGAGACATTCTTGAGATTATGCTCCCGCGCGCCGCGGATGGAGATGTGCTTGGAGGTCATGCTGTTAGGCAATGTCGGGGGGAAAGGGCCTCTTCGCAAGCCTTAGCGGCCAAAGGGTTGCGCGGCAAGGGCAGGGGATCCTCACGAGATCAGCGCCAGCTTCTTGAGCCGCGACCTTATGGCGCCGGGCTTGCGCCCCAACTCGGCGGCGATGGCGCCCACACTCTCGCCCGCCTGGTGGCGGCGCCGCAAATCCCGCTCCTCGTCCTCGGTCCACGGCGCATAGGCCTTGCCATGGCTCTGCCGAAGTGCGGCCACGTCGTAGCTTTTGGCGCTTGTGGCCTCGGCCCGGGTGGCCCCGCACTCTTCCAGAAAGGCCGTCTGGCGCCGGGCCAGCTCGTCGGCCCCGAGACGTGCCATTTCGTCGAGCGCGTCGTCGGAAGCATCGCGGAACGCGACATCCTTCTCGATGGCTTGCGGATGAACGTGCAAGGCCTTCTCGTTGAGCCCCAGGAGATGTAGGCCCGCCAGGCTGCGCAGGCGCGACAGGGCTACATAGCCCTGGCCGTATTCGAAGGCGCGGCTCAAGTCGATCACGGCGGCATCGAGCGACATGCCTTGGCTCTTATGCACGGTGATGGCCCAGGCGAGCCGCAGCGGCACCTGGGTGACGGAGGCGCGCTCGGTTCCGTTCTCCTCGATCTTCCAGGTCACCGGCTCGGCAACGATGCGCTTACCGCCGCGCGTCCGCACCACCGGCGAGTCGGTCTCCGCATCGAAATCCTCCACGATCCCGAGCGTGCCGTTGACGTAGCGCCCGGCCGGATCGTTCTTGGTGAACATCACCACGGCGTCTTCCGTGAGCACGAGGCGCTCCGGCGATAGGCAGCCGCGCTTCAGGGCGTCGATGGAGAATTGCGGCCCCTTACCGGTCATGGCGAATGCCCGCGTTGTGCCGCCGAGCTTGGCCAATTGCTGCTGGTTGATCTCGTCCACGGCGGCGTTGTGGGTGAACAGGCGCGTGCGGCTGGCCGGCAGTTGGTCGCGATCCACCATGCGCGAGGCCAACAGGTCCCGATGGAGGCCGACGCAGGCATTGGCGCGGATGGCGTCGAGCACGTCGAGAAAGGGCTGGTCGTCCTGCCGGTGCTGCTCCGACAGATAGCAGACCGTGGGATCGAGATCCCGCCAGGCGGCCGAAGCGTGAGCAAATTCGGCGCCGAAATCGTCGTCGCCATTGGCCAGGTCCAGCATGCCGTGATCGTCGGTCCGGCGCCGGACCACGGGCGGCAGCTGAAAGAAGTCGCCGACCAGCACAACCTGCATGCCGCCGAAGGGCGCGTTGGTCGCCCGGATATGCCGGCACACCATGTCCGCCAGGGTGAGGGACCGTGCCGGCAGCATCGAAATCTCGTCGATGATGAGCACGCTGGTCTTTTCGATGCGGGACGCGAGCCGCCGATTGGCCGCGAGCGTGTCGAGGTCGCGCCTGGTCAGGGAGTCGCGCACGCCGATGCCGCTCCAGGCATGGATGGTCGTGCCGTGGCCGTGGGTCGCGGCGATACCGGTCGAGGCCGTGTAGGCGACATCGACGCCGGACCGCGCCAGCTCTCGGAGATAATGGTTGACCGTGTGGGTCTTGCCGCTGCCGGGCTGGCCGGTGAGGAAGATGCTGGCTCCGGTCTTGAGCAGCGCCAGCGCCTCGTCTTGAGTCATTCCATCTCCAATTCCCGCCCGAACGGCCATTGCCGCCGGGCCAGCATAACCGATGGCGGCCCCGCGAATCTCAGCGCATAGAGTGACACATGACCATGACCCGCACCCAGATCGCTATCGTCGCCGGCATCATTCTCGTGGCGGCCGCCGCACTCTATGGCATGGGCCATCCGCTCATCTGCAAATGCGGATATGTGAAGCTCTGGCATTTCGACGTGGTGAGCTCGGAGAACTCCCAGCATCTGTTCGACTGGTACACGCCCTCGCACATCATCCACGGGTTTCTGTTCTACGCCGTGTTGTGGTTGATCGCGCCGCGCCTGTCGTTCGGCCAGCGCCTGATCCTGGCGGTCCTGGTCGAGGCCGGCTGGGAGGTGGTGGAGAACACCGACTTCGTCATCAACAAATACCGGGAGGCGACCGTCTCCCTCGATTATTACGGCGACAGCGTCATCAACTCGGTGAGCGACATCCTTTTCATGGTGCTCGGATTCTATCTCGCCGCCTGGTGGCCGGTTTGGCTGACCGTCATCGTCGCCATCGCGCTTGAGCTCTTTGTCGGCGTCATGATTCGCGACGGGCTCACACTCAACGTCATCATGCTGGTGTGGCCGATCGACTCCATCCTGCAATGGCAGCAGGGCAGGTGAAGGCTACAGCGGCACGCGAATGCCGAAGATCATCATCAGCATGAGCCAGGCGAAGGCGGCCACCGTCGGATAGAAGGTGAGGCCGAAGCCGAAGGCGCGCAAATACGGGTTCTTGTGGTAGCCGACCCAGAACAGGATACGGCCGATCACGAACAGCGCCGTCAGGATGGGCAGCGTGCGCGCTTCCGACAGCGGGCAATACATGGCGAGCCCGGCATTGGCGATGAAGAACGCGGTGAACTGCTCGAACGTGTTGAGGATGAAGCGCGTGTTGATGTCGAGCGCGGAGTTCGGCTTGGCCACGCGGCCCACCCACATATTCGGGTCCAGCCGTTGCGCGGCCACGATGCAGATGCCGAGCACGCCCGGTACGAGGGCGAAGACGGCATCCTTGATGACCAGCGCCAGGCGGTCGGCGATGCCCCAGGCCTCCGGCGTCCAGTCCCAGAGGAGCTTGCCGATGGCGAAGAAGGCGGCCGCGAAGATCCAGTTTCCCACCAGCACGGCGATGAAGGGCCATTGCCGGGAGGTGAAGCCGAGAGTTTTTGTACGCGGGTCGCGCCGCTTGGGCTTACGACGCCCTGTTGCCTGCCGCTGCTCGACGGACCGCTGCATATTTTCCTTCGCCCTGCTTTTCAGGCCAGCAACCCGGCCAATGCCGGACGCGCTGCCAAGACCAAACCCAATTCTGCTCTAGCCATAGGGCTCAAGCTCCGAAACCTCAAGGGGGCGTCACGGTAGACGCGGAAGAACAAAACATGTACATAAGCCTTGCCGGCCCTGGCCTGTGGACAGGATCGGCGTCTTCCGTATGCCGCCTGGAAGCGACGGGCTTCCGGAGGCTAGACTGCCCGCAAAGGGCACACGTGTCGCACACCCGCGGGGAGGTCGAAATATGGCCGGTTCGGTCAACAAAGTCATTCTTATCGGCAATCTCGGAGCCGATCCTGAAATCCGCCACACCCAGGATGGCCGGCCCATCGTCAATCTGCGCGTCGCCACCAGCGATAGTTGGCGCGACAAGGCGACCGGCGAGCGGCGCGAGCGCACTGAGTGGCATCGTGTGGTGATCTTCAGTGAGGGCCTGGCGAAGATCGCCGAGCAATATCTGAAGAAGGGCTCCAAGGTTTATCTCGAAGGGGCACTGCAGACGCGCAAATGGGAAGACCAGCAGGGCCAGGAGCGCTACTCCACCGAGGTCGTGCTCCAGGGATTCAACTCCACGCTCACGATGCTCGACGGACGCCGGGACGGCGAGGGCGCGAGCGGCGGTGGCGACTTCGGCCGTTCGAAGCCGCTTGGTGGCGGCGGCGGCGAGAAGTCGTTTAACAAAGAGCTCGACGACGAGATCCCGTTCTAGGCCCGCATCGCGGACAGCCACGCGAGAAGCCCGGCCGGCCGGAAGGCAGGACCGAGCTTCCCGTGCACGCGGCACCGAGGTCGACACGTCAGCTTAGTACGTGTCGTGCTCGGACTTCTCCTTGACCGTTTCGTCCCCGGTGGCCTCGCCGACCGTGAGCTCCTGCTCGCTGAGGCGCTTATAATCCGGGGCGGAGGCGAGCATCTCGCTGGTCAGGTTGGCCATGACCTTGACGGTCCGGTCGTCGTCGCGGGAGAATTTGAGGCTGTCGAACTGGACGGCCACATCCTTCTCGCCAAGGCCGAGAAAGCCGCCGACGCCGACCAGCACCGCGACCACCTTGCCGTTCTCGTCGGTGACGAGATCGTTGATGTCGCCGATCAACTCGTTCTTCGCGTTCACCACGGCCTTGCCGATGAGGTTGCTGGCGAGCCAATCAGTCGGCTCCTGACGCAGCAGAAACTGGTTGCCGTCCATGCTGGCTGCCGTCGTGCCATGCGGCGCAGCATCAGGCGCTTCCGCGGCATCCAGCGGCGGGATGGCATGCTCGGGCGAGATCGACTGCGGCGCCTCGCTCGACTTCATCGCCGGCCCACCGTCAGACGGTGCGGCATCAGGTGCCATCCGCGACGACTGATCCGGGATCGCGGTGCCCGGCTCGTCGAGATCGGTGGGCGCGGCCTCGGCCGGCATGGCCGGCTGCTGCAGGGCCGGGGCGTTCTGGCTCTCGCCGGCCGGCATGTCGGTCTCTGCCAAGGCGGTCTGAGTCATGGCCGGGGTGAGGCCCATGAACAGGCCGATGGCCGTGCAGGTCAAAAGATGTTTCATGGTTTCGCTCCTTGTGGTTGCGATCGAAATGGCGCGTCACACGCCACGAAATCTGTGGCGGCAGGGTTTTTCGCCGCTGTTGCCACACAACGTCTCGACCAACTCGATGTTCCGAGGGAACGCGCGAAGAGAGCTTTTGCGGGGGCGGCAATCCGCCCACTTTGGCGCCCGCCATAATGCGATATAAGTTATTGATATATCGGGGAAAAACAAACGGGTCTAACCCCCCATGATTGGTTGCGAAAGGGGGGCGAAATCAGCTATAGAAACCCGACTCCCCGAGCGTGTTCGATCTCCTGCGGGAGGCCTTCCGCCCCTCTCGCGCTGAACCGTTTCTGCCGGGGTTTGACGACCTCTTACTAAGGCTTTCACCTTCATTGGCTGACGAAGACAACACCGAGGTCGAGGGCCCGAGCCCCTCTGACATTAGACCCGTCTCGCTCATCGACGAGATGAAGCGGTCCTATCTCGATTACGCCATGAGCGTGATCGTGTCCCGTGCGCTGCCGGATGTGCGCGACGGGCTGAAACCCGTGCATCGGCGCATTCTCTTTTCGATGCGCGAGAACAATTACACGCCGGACCGCCCGTACAACAAATCGGCGCGCGTCACCGGCGACACCATGGGTAAGTACCATCCCCACGGCAACCAGGCGATTTACGACGCGCTGGTGCGCTTGGCGCAAGACTTCTCCATGCGCCTGCCGCTCATCGACGGGCAGGGCAATTTCGGCTCCGTCGACGGCGATCCGCCGGCGGCCGAACGCTATACCGAGGTGCGCCTGGCGAAGCCGGCCATGGCGCTGCTCGACGATCTCGAGAACGACACGGTCGACTTCCAGCCGAACTATGACGGCCGCGAGAAAGAGCCGGTCGTGCTGCCGGCCAAGTTTCCCAATCTTCTGGTCAACGGCGCGGGCGGCATCGCCGTCGGCATGGCCACCAATATCCCGCCGCACAATCTCGGCGAGGTGGTCGACGCCTGCATCGCCTATCTCGACAATCCCGCCATCGACATCGCCGAGCTGAACGAGCTCATTCCCGGTCCCGACTTCCCGACCGGCGGTCTGATCCTTGGGCGCACCGGCATCCGCTCCGCCTATCACAAGGGCCGCGGCTCCGTGCTCATGCGCGGCAAGGTCCATAACGAGACGGTCCGCAAGGAGCGCGAGGCGCTCGTCATCACCGAGATTCCGTATCAGGTGAACAAGGCGTCGATGGTCGAGAAGATCGCCGAACTGGTCCGCGAGAAGCGCATCGAGGGCATCGCCGACATTCGCGACGAGTCCGACCGCGAAGGCATGCGCGTGGTGATCGAACTCAAGCGCGACGCCATGGCCGACGTGGTGCTGAACCAGCTTTACCGCTTCTCGCCGCTGCAGAGCACGTTCGGCTGCAACATGGTGGCGCTCAACGGTGGCCGGCCGGAGCTCATGAACCTCAAGGACATGATCCGCGCCTTCACCGATTTCCGCGAGGAGGTGGTCGGCCGCAGGCTGAAATTCCTCCTGCGCAAGGCGCGCGACCGCGCCCATGTCCTGGTTGGCCTGGCCATCGCCGTGGCCAATATCGACGAGGTCATCGCGCTGATCCGCAAAGCGCCGGACCCGGCCACCGCGCGCGAGCAATTGATGGCCCGCGACTGGCCGGCGCGAGACGTGGTGGCCTTGGTCGAGTTGATCGCCGACCCCCGCCACAAGGTCTCCGAGCAAGGCACGTATCGTCTCTCCGAGGAACAGGCCCGCGCCATTCTCGAACTGCGCCTGCAACGCTTGACCGCGCTTGGCCGCGACGAGATCGGCGACGAACTGAAGGGCTTGGGCGACCAGATCGCCGAATATCTCGAGATCCTGCGCTCGCGCGCCCGCATCGTCGGCATTGTCACGGACGAGCTCACGGCGCTGAAGGCTGAGTTCGGCACGCCGCGGCGGACCGAGATTCTGGAGATGCTCGGCGAGGTCGAGGACGAGGACCTCATCCAGCGCGAGGACATGGTCGTCACTGTGTCCCACAAGGGCTACATCAAGCGCGTGCCGCTGTCGGCCTACCGGGCGCAGCGCCGCGGCGGCAAGGGCCGCGCCGGCATGGCGACGCGCGACGAGGATTTCGTCACCCGCATCTTCATCGCCAATACCCATACGCCGGTGCTGTTCTTCTCCTCGCGCGGCATGGCCTACAAGATGAAGGTTTGGCGTTTGCCGCTTGCGGCACCGCAGGCGCGCGGCAAGGCCATGGTCAATCTCCTGCCGCTCGGCAAGGACGAGACCATCACCACCATCCTGCCGCTGCCCGAGGATGAGACGTCCTGGGGCAAGCTCGACGTGATGTTCGCCACGAATTACGGCAGCGTCCGCCGCAACAAGCTCTCGGACTTCGTCGAGGTGCGCCTGAACGGCAAGATCGCCATGAAGCTCGCCGAAGGCGACCGCATCATCGGCGTGCAGGTGTGCAGCGAGCAGCATGACGTGCTGCTCACCTCGCGCGACGGCCAGGCGATCCGCTTCCCCGTCGACGACGTCCGCGTGTTCAAGGGCCGCGAGTCGTCCGGCGTGCGCGGCATCAAGCTCGGCAAGGGCGACGAGGTGATCTCCATGGCCATTCTCACCCATGTCGAGGCGGAGGCCTCCGAGCGCGCCGCCTATATGCGGCAGGCCAATATCGTCCGCCGGGGCGGCACCGGCATCGACATAGAGCCCGATATCGAGCCGGAGACCGAAGGCGACGAATCCGTCGTCCTCACCCCTGAGCGCTATGCCGAGCTCGGGGCCCATGAGGAATTCGTGCTGACCGTGTCGGAGAACGGCTACGGCAAGCGGTCCTCCGCTTACGAGTTCCGGGTGTCGGGACGCGGCGGCAAAGGCATCATCGGCATGGTGGTCAATCGGCGCAACGGCAAGCTGATCGCGTCTTTCCCGGCTGACGACAGCGACCAAATCATGCTGGTCACCGACCGCGGCCAGCTCATCCGCATTCCGGTCGACGGCATCAGCATCGTCGGCCGCTCCACCCAAGGCGTGCGCGTGTTCGACACGGGTGAGGGCGAGCGCGTGGTCTCGGTCGAGCATATTCCCGACGAGAGCGGTAGCGGCGCTGAAGTGGAAGTCGACGAAGCCGGACCCGACGACGGCCCTAACGCCGACGATGATGGCGACGAGGGCGCACCCGACTAAGAAATCTACGAGGGGTTGGCCACGCTTGGCGTGCTTATGGGCGCCAGAGTGACATGTCGCCGTAAAGCGTCATGAGCGACTGCGCGGCCGGCGTGAGCGCGGCCAGCGCCGCGAGATCCCGCACCAGAGCCCGGTGCCGCTCGGGATGGCCAAAAAGGCCGGTGGCCCGCAAGCGCGACATGGTGCGCGATAGGGTGTCGGCGTTCAGCCCGAGATAATCGGCCATATCGGTGCGCCGCAGCGGCATCTCGAACTCGACGCCGCCGCATGGCGCGGGGACGCCGGTCCGCAAGGCCAACTCGAGCAAGAAGGTGGCGACCCGCTGCTGGCAGTCGAAGCGGCCGACCGCCGCCATGTGGATCGCCTGGCGGGCGGTCTGCTTGGCTATCGCATCGTCGAAATAGCGCGCGATCTCCGGGTTCTCGGCCGCGAGTCCCGTAAAGGTGCTCCAGCGCACGCGCAGCACCTCGCCGGCGCTGACTGCGGAGAGATGCGCGGCGGCGTGCGGCGGCGTGAAGCCGGAGCGCAGCACGTCGCCGGGATAGAGAAGACCGATCACCTGGCGCAAGTCGTCGGGGAGGGTGACATCGACCATGAGGGCGCCCGAGCGCACGAAGTACAGCGCCTCGCTGCCGTCGAGGGTCAGCGCGATGGTCTGGCCGCGCCGCGTGCGCACGGTGGCAGCCTGGGCAGCCAGCGCGGCCGGGATCGTCTCCGGAGCTTGCGTGCTCCTGTCTGAGGAGGCGGCACTTGCCAAACGGATCGGGTCCCGTGTCTTCAAGCTGGAGGTCATCGCCAAGGCTTTTCCCCACGGCGGTTGCAACGCCATTGCAAACACAAGCTGTCGGTCGCAGAACCGAGTCGCGCCTTGATTTCGATCAACCCGGTATTGGGCCGCGACACCGTGTCTTGATCGCCACGTGAGCTCCCAACAGTTTGACCCAGATCAATAAAAACCGTTGCGTGGACGCAACAGTCGTCTCGGGATGCGCGTCAGGCTGACATCGGTCAGTCCACCCGGTCGATCGGTGCTGGAGCGGCGGGCGGCAGCCGCTCAAAACTAGCGCAGAACAAATTTGCGCAAGGCCGCCAGCGGCCGCGCTCGGCGACGGGGGACATCAGACATGAAGATCTTCGCGACAGGGACGGTGGCGTTGCTTGCCTTGGCGGCCGGCATGGCGGGCGCGTCAGTGCCCGCGGCGGCGGGCGACGAACATGGGAATTTCATGGTTCGGGCGCTCGTAACCGGGGTCAATCCGGACACCGACGCCTCGGTGTTCGCCGGCGGCACCCGCATTCCCGGTGCCAACGCCGACGTCAGCGACGAGATCATCCCGGCGCTCACCCTCAGCTACTTCTTCACCGACAACTGGGCGGTCGAGTTGTTCTGCTGCTTTGCCAAGCATGACATCGACGCCAAGGGCTCCATCGCCAGCTTCGGCGAGATCGCCGACACTTGGATCTTCCCGCCGGCTCTGACGGCGCAATATCACTTCACCGGCATGGGCGCGTGGAAGCCGTATGTCGGCGCGGGCGTGCAGTACATCGCCTTCTTCGACGAGGGCACCGGCCAGAACCGGCTCAACGCTTCCAGCGTCGATATCAACGACGCCTTCGGCTTCACCCTGCAGGCGGGCCTCGACTACTCCCTCGGCAATGGCTGGTACGCCAACCTTGACGTGAAAAAGACTTGGCTCGACACGGAAATCTCCTGGAACGGGACTGGCGTGCACGCCGATGCGGACCTCGACCCGTGGATCTTCTCCGCCGGTGTTGGCTACCGCTTCAATCTGAGCGACGTGTTTGGCCACCGGACACAAACCGCCTCAATACCGATGAAGTAATAAACTAAGTTGGGGTGGGAGAGGGCTCGGCTTTGCCGGGCCCTTTTTCTTTGCGCTGGGTCTATGGGCCAAGCTCTATGCGGCAAGGCCCATATGCGATGCGCCCTTGCCGATAGAGGCGCCGCGCGGCTAGAAGGGGCCCCAGGCGCTTCAAAGGCCCCATCCGTCGTGGATGACGCCGCCGAACGCCGAGGAGCGTGAGCGGCATGCGCGTTGGTCTTTATCCCGGCAGCTTCGATCCCGTCACCTTGGGGCATGTCGACATCGTGCGCCGGGCGGCCCAGCTCGTCGACCGGCTGGTGATCGCCGTCGGCACCCATCACGATAAGCATCCGCTGTTCTCGGCCGAGGAGCGGGTGAAGCTGGCGGCGGACGTGCTGACCCCCGTTGCCGAGAATGTCGGCCTTGGCCTCGACCTGACCACCTATGACAGCTTGACCGTGGATGCGGCCAAGAAGGCCTATGCAACGGTCATCATCCGGGGCCTGCGCGATGCCGGCGACTTCGACTACGAGATGCAGATGGCCGGCATGAATGCGGCCCTTGCGCCGGAGATCGAGACGGTGTTTCTGGCCTCGTCGCCGGGCACCCGCCACATCGCGGCGAGCCTTGTCCGTCAGATCGCCGCAATGGGCGGCGATGTTTCGACCTTCGTGCCGCCCCGCGTCGCGGCAGCCCTCAAGCAGAAATTCACCGCATAAGTGTCAAACCTCGCGAGGAAACCCCATGACCATCAGGGCTATCGTCCTATTTAGTGCTGCTTTACTGTTTGGCGCCTTGAGCGCGCAAGTGCCTGCGAACGCCGCCAATCTCGGCGATCCGTCGTCGCTGAACGAGAAGGCGCCCGCTGTCTACAAGGCGAAGTTCGACACCTCCAAGGGCACCTTCGTCATCGAGGTGCATCGCGACTGGTCGCCGAACGGCGCCGACCGCTTCTACAATCTGGTCAAGAACGGCTATTACAACGACGTGCGCTTCTTCCGCGTCATCGACGGCTTCATGGTGCAGTTCGGCATCAGCGGCAATCCGGACCTCTCCGCCGTGTGGCGCGAGGCGCGCATTCCCGACGACAAGGTGAAGGAGAGCAATCAGCGCGGTTATGTGAGCTTCGCCACCGCCGGTCCCGGGACGCGCACCACGCAAGTGTTTATCAATTTCGGCGACAACGGCGGCCTTGACGGCCAGGGCTTCTCGCCCTTCGGCCAGGTGGTGTCGGGCATGGACGTGGTTGATGCGCTCTATAACGGCTATGGCGAGGGTGCGCCGCGCGGCGCCGGGCCCGACCAGGGCCGCATGCAGACGGAAGGCAACGCCTATCTCATGACCGACTTTCCCAAGCTCGACTACGTCAAGAAGGCCACCATCGAGCAATAATCACCCGACAACGCGAAAAGGAGGCCATTCATGGCAACCCCCGAAGACACCCTCATCCTAGAGACGAGCAAGGGCAAGGTTGTGGTCGAGCTGCGGCCCGATCTCGCCCCCAATCATGTAGCCCGCATCAAGGAGCTGGCGCGTCAGGGCTTCTATGACGGCGTGCCGTTCCATCGCGTCATCGAGGGCTTCATGGCCCAGACCGGCGATCCGACCGGCACCGGCACGGGCGGCTCGGGCCAGAAGCTCGCCGCCGAGTTCAACGCCGAGCCCCATACGCGCGGCGCGGTGTCCATGGCGCGGGCGCAATCGCCCGATTCCGCCGACAGCCAGTTCTTCATCGTGTTCGACGACGCGAGCTTTCTCAACGGCAAATACACGGTGTGGGGCCGCGTGATCGAAGGCATGGAGAATGTGGACGAGATCAATCGTGGCGAGCCCCCGGCGAGCCCCGACAAGATCGTGTCGGCTAAGATCGCCGCCGACGCGGCCGGCTAGGGCGTCCGAAAGAGGGTCTACCATGACCTTGCAAGCTGCTTTGTTGACGGTCGTCGCGCTGGTCGGCGGCGCCATGATCGCGCTCCAGGCTCCCATCAATGCCGAGGCGGCGAGCCGTCTCGGCAACCCGCTCGCCGCCGCGACGATGTCGTTTTGCGTCGGCACCGCAGCGCTGATTCTGGTGACGGTCCTGTTCGCCCGCCACGCCACCAATCTAGGGGCCGTGAAGGAGCTGCCGCTCTATATGCTCATTGGCGGCGGCCTGCTTGGCGCGATGTATGTGACCATCACCCTGGTTCTGGCGCCCAAAATCGGCATTGCGGCCGTGATGGCGCTCGGCATCGCCGGACAGCTCGCCGCGGCCCTTCTGCTTGATCGCTTCGGCATGTTCGATCTGATGGAGCGCGGCCTGACCTCCGGCCGCATCGGTGGCGCCGTGCTGGTGCTGGTGGGCGCGCTCATGGTGCGGCTGCTCTAGCCGCGGCTCCTGTTGCGCACCGATCTCTTCGATTTTGATCTACCCGAGTCGCTGATCGCTCTGCGTCCGGCCACCCCGCGCGACGCGGCGCGGCTGCTCGTGGTCGATCCCCACGGGGACGAACAACTGGCCGATCATGTGATGACCGACCTGCCGGCGCTGATCGCGCCGGGCGATGCGCTCGTGTTCAACGATACGCGGGTGATTCCAGCGGCACTGAAAGGATCACGCACGCGCGGCGAGGCCGTGGCGCAAGTAGCGGTCAACCTAACCGAGCGTCTGGACGATGCGCGCTGGCAGGCTTTGGCGCGGCCGGCCAAGCGGCTGGAGGTGGGCGACCGCATCCAGTTCGGCGCTGGCGGCAATGCGTGCGCGCTTGAGAGCCTCGACGCCACGGTGGAGGCGAGAGGCGAGGGTGGCGTGGTGACACTCGCCTTCGATCTCGGCGGACCGGCTCTGCACGACGCGATCGAGGCGATGGGCGCCATGCCGCTGCCGCCTTACATCGCCGCGCGCCGCGCGGCCGACGACCGGGATCGCAGCGACTATCAGACGACCTTTGCGCGGGAGGAAGGGGCCGTGGCCGCGCCCACCGCGGGGCTGCACTTCACGGACGCCTTGATCAAGGCGCTCGAGGACCGGGGCATCACCTGCCTTTTCGTGACCTTGCATGTGGGGCCCGGCACGTTCTTACCCGTGCGCGCCGAGGACACCGAAGCGCACCAGATGCATGCGGAGCATGGCGTGGTCAGCACGCAAGTCGCCTTTGCCCTGAACGCGATCAAGGCCCGCGGCAACAGGATCGTCGCGGTCGGCACCACCTCGCTTCGCTTGTTGGAGAGCGCCGCCGACGAGTTCGGAACCTTGAGGCCGTTCTCCGGTGCCACGGACATCTTCATCACACCCGGCTACCGCTTCCGCTTCGTCGATCGCCTGTTGACCAATTTCCATCTGCCGCGCTCTACCTTGTTCATGCTTGTCGCCGCGTTTTCAGGACTTGAGACCATGAAGCGGGCCTATGCCCATGCCGTCGCCGAGCGCTATCGCTTTTACTCTTACGGCGATGCCTGCCTGCTCGACCGCGCCGAGCCGAGCGCATGACCGAGCTGTTTTCGTTCGAGCGCAAAGGGCAAGACGGTCGCGCCCGCACTGGCGCCATCACCACGCCGCGTGGCGTCATCCGCACGCCGGCCTTCATGCCGGTCGGCACCGGCGCCACGGTGAAAGCGATGTTCCCCGAGGACGTCGCCGCGACCGGCGCCGACATCATTCTCGGCAACACCTACCATCTGATGCTGCGGCCGGGCGCCGAACGCGTGGCCAAGCTCGGCGGCCTGCATAAATTCATGCATTGGGACAAGCCAATCCTCACCGACAGCGGCGGCTATCAGGTAATGTCGCTCGCCAAGCTCCGCCGCATCACCGAGGACGGCGTCACCTTCCAGTCTCATCTTGACGGCGCCACCATCGATCTCACGCCGGAGCGCGCCATTGAGGTGCAATGTCTGCTCGGCTCGGACATTCAGATGGTGCTCGACGAATGCACGCCGTTTCCGGCCACCCGCGACGAGGCCAAGGCGTCGCTCGATCTGTCCATGCGCTGGGCCGAGCGGTCGAAAGCGGCTTTCGTCCGAATGAGTGTGCCGGGCCAAGCCTTGTTCGGCATCGTTCAGGGCAGCACCTATCCGGACTTGCGCGAGCAATCCGCCCGCGCGCTCATGGAGATCGGTTTTCCCGGCTACGCCGTCGGCGGACTTGCCGTGGGCGAGGGGCAGCAATCCATGTTCGACATGGTCGAGGTGACCACCGCGATTCTGCCGGAGGACCGGCCGCGCTATCTCATGGGCGTGGGCACGCCGGAGGATCTGCTGGGTGCCATCGCCCGCGGCATCGACATGTTCGATTGCGTCATGCCGACCCGCTCGGGCCGTCACTGCCAGGCCTTCACTTGGGCCGGTCGGTTGAATTTGCGGAACGCCCGCCATGCCGAGGACACGAGCCCGCTCGACGCGGAGAGCCAATGCCCCGCCGCCCAATATAGCCGCGCCTATCTGCATCATCTGGTGAAGTCCGGCGAGACGCTGGGCGCCATGCTGCTGAGCTACGCCAATGTGCAGTTCTACCAGGAGCTCATGGCGCGGTCCCGCGAGGCGATTCTGCAAGGCCGCTTCGCCGCCTTCGCCGAGGATGTGCTGCGCCGCTATCAATCATCCGGCGACGACGCGGACTGAAACGCGTCATCCCGGCGAAAGCTACTGCGGACCGACTTCGGACGCAGGCCCAGGCTTTGCCGCGCCCAACGATTTGCGCTCCCGCGCGAACAGATAGAGCCCGGCCAGGATCACGATGGCGCCGCCGGCCAGCGTCCACCACGTGGGGAGGTCGTCGAACACCAAGAAGCCGGCGAACGACATCCAGATAAGCCCGAGATAGATATAGGGCGCCAGCACGGGGGCCGGCGCATGCCGGTGCGCGAGGATCAGCATCCAATGGCCGAGCCCGCCCCAGAAGCCGAGCGTGGCGAACAAGAACCATAGGAACCAGCTATCCGGTGACTGCCAGGCGGCGAGCCCGAACGGCATCATCACCAGAACACCGACGAGCGGCGTATAGGTCTGCGTCACCGAGGCCGGATCGAACGGGGCGAGATAGCGGGTGGCGATGTTGTAGAGCGCGTAGCCAACCGTCGCCGTGAGCGTCAGCAGCATGGCCCAATGGACCGTGCCGATGCCCGGATGCATGACCACCAGCACGCCGATAAAGCCGGCGATAATGGCCAGCACGCGATGCCAGCCGATCCATTCGCCGAGCAGCGGTCCGGCAAGAGCGGCGACGAGCAGCGGCGTGAGGAAGAAGATGGTGATGTTCTGATCGAGCTGCAGATATTTTAGCGCGATGAAATTGAGCCCCGTGGTCAGGATCATGAAGCAGGAGCGGACGATCTGGATGACGGGCTTTGCCGAGCGGAGCGACGGCTTCAGCGCGAACGGCCATAGCACCACCGCGCTGAACACCACATGGCCGGCAAAGCGGAGCCACACCACTTGCGCCACGGGCACCGCGTGCGCGGTGGTCAGATATTTCGCCGTGGTATCGAGCCCGGCGAAGCACACCGTCGCCAGCGCCATCAAGCCGATGGCGATCAGGCGTTGGCGCGCGTCGATCTGGCGTGCATCCAAGGCGTCGGAGGCGGGGCGGGCAGTCATTTCCCTGTGTGCACCAATGTTTGCCTTGGCGCCATCCGCCGATACAAGGAAGGGCCGCATTTTGAGGAGAACAGCGTGGCTGATATTCGCGCCATGTGCGCCATAGGCCTTAGCGGGCAACTCGGCCTGAATGGCCGGCTTCCGTGGGAAGGGAACAAGGAGCGCGAGTTTGTCGCCGACGTCGCCCGATTCTTCGAGGTGACACGCGGTCACGTCATCATCGCCGGCCCGGCCACCATCAGCTCCATCCCGGAATTTGCTTACGAGGACCGCACCATTTGCGAGATCCGCTCGACCCACCACCCGGCGGAGGTGCTGGGTTGGTTTCCGGATCGGGTGGTTTATGTGGGCGGCGGCCCGCCGGTCTGGGACGTCTACGCGCCCTATATCCGCCACTGGGACATCAATCGGCTCCCCTATGACGGGGAAGCCGACCGCTGGTTCAATCCGGCCTGGCTGGTGGCCAACGGCGACTGAGGTTCGCGTGCAAAAGCCTGCCCCGTGGCGGAAATACAAGGCGTGCGGGTAAACTTCACGCGACCAGTACCGGAATCGCCGCAATTCCCGTATATCGCACCTGCGAAAACATGTTTCGCCTTGAAACAGTCAAGGCTAACATTTGCCAAGCAGGGCCGGGGGGCGGGGCATTCGTCGGGCTTGCCGCCGATAAACCAAAATTTTCTATCAAACTCTTAGAATGCCCCTGCGCTGACGGTTCGTAAGGAGATCGCCATAGCTGCCGCCGAACAAGACTTCACCGCCGAACAAGTCGGCTGGCGCTTTGGACTGGGCACCCTCATTTTGATCGGCGCCTATGGCGCCTGGCCGCTGATTCCGTTCGTGGTGTCCGCCGATATCGATCCCGGCCTCAAGGCGGGGCTCTCGGGGCTCTTGGGCGCGACGCCCTTCTTGTCGAAGTTCATCGCCGTCGCCGTCATGGGGCGCCCCGCCTATTATTTCCTGAAGCGCACCGTTTACGACCGAATCCGCCGCAAGATGCAGCGCGAAAGCGCTTAAGAAGCGAGCGCGCGCCACCGCACCCGCCTCGGTGCCTCCGTGTCGCCTTACTTCCCCATTTGAGCCCTTCTTCGGAACCTCCTCCGAACACTCGCGTTTTTGAGCGTGAAAGGAGTTTTCAATGCTGAAATCTATGCTCTTGGCGGCAGGCCTTTCGCTTGCCGCTATATCCGTCGCCGGCGCCGTCGCTCCGGTTGCGAAGCCTGGCGTTTCAACGTCCGATGTGGTGCAGGTGAAGAAGCACTGGAAGGACAACGATTGGCGCTGGGGCAAGAAGAAGCACTGGCGCGGCAACGACCACTATGGCCGCCACTACCGCCATCATCCCCCGCGCGGCTGGAACCGCTACGACCGCAGGCCGTGGGGCTGGCAGAGGCGCGGCTGCATTACCGTCGGTCCGGTCTGGTACTGCCCGTAACACGGCGGCGAGACGCGTTTGACTGAAATAGGGCTGGCGCCGCGAGGCGCCGGCCCTTGTTTTTTGCGCGTAAGCACAAGAAGAACCCCGGCCGGGTAAACCCGACCGGGGTTGGCATTTGCCGGAGAGATAGAACTTAAAGGGCTATCTCGTCGTCAATTTAGCCGAGCTTGAGCGGCTCCATAACGACGGCCTTCTCGTGGTGGCCGAAGCAGCCGCCAAGACCGATGGTTGCCGAGATAATGATGGCGCAAGCAATAAACAGACGCATTGGTTGGTCCCCCGTTTCTTTCTGTCGATTCTGTCAAAGACTATATCGGCGTTTGGCGAGAAAAGCTGTGACTTCTAGGCCACGGTTTGACCCAAAAAAGCACAAGGCCGGAAACCCCGACGCCCTGCTGAATGGCTGTTTTGGCTCTTTGATTGGCGCCCACACGGTCGCGGTGCCGGCTGGTCCGCGGGGCGTCGACGAACGCGATACGGTGATTTTGATGGTGAGCCCGGTGGGACTCGAACCCACGACCCTCTGATTAAAAGTCAGATGCTCTACCGGCTGAGCTACAGGCTCTTGAGGCGACCATATGGGCCGCTACGCCGGACAGGTCAACAATAAGGGCCCATAGGCCCGCTCCCGTGGCCAGGGCCGGCAAATCCCCATCGCGATTCCCGATCGGTTTCAGTAAGGTCGCGCCCGATCCGGGGAATCGGGACGGGGGGATCATCCATGGCCGGGAAAGACACGAAGCGGGGGTTCGCGCGCTATTGGCCGCGCTTTCTTCTGATCATTCCCTTCCTGCTGGTCGTCTGGGTGCCGTTCTACAATCGCATCGAGCCGACGCTCGGCGACATTCCCTTCTTCTATTGGTATCAGCTCGCCGCGATCCTGCTCGGCGCCGCCGTGGCCGTCACCGTCTACCTCCTGGAAGAATGGATCACGCCCACGACGGAGCAGGGGGACTCGGCGCCCGATGACGGCGTCGACGTGTCGGGCACGCCGGGGGACATCCTTTGACCCTGAATGTCACCGCCACCGCCGTCTTCGTGGCGTTGTTCGGGCTCGTCACTTGGCTCGGCTTCGTCGCCGCGCGCTGGCGGAAGGCCGACCTCAACCAGCTTCACGAATGGGGCCTTGGCGGCCGCCGCTTCGGGACGGTGGTGACCTGGTTCCTGCTCGGCGGCGATCTCTATACCGCCTACACTTTCATTGCCGTGCCGGCGCTCGTCTACGGCGCCGGCGCCATGGGCTTCTTCGCGGTGCCCTACACGATCCTGATCTATCCCATCCTCTTTCTGATTTTTCCGCGGCTGTGGAAGATCGCCCATGAGAAGGGCCACGTGACCGCTGCCGATTATGTGCGCGACCGGTTCGACAGCCGCTATCTCGCGCTCGCCGTGGCGCTGACCGGCATCGTGGCGACCATGCCGTATATCGCGCTGCAACTCGTCGGCATGGAAGTGGTCATCAGCGCCCTCGGCTTTCCGGCCGGCGGCCTCACCGGGCATCTGCCGCTGATCATCGCCTTCATCGTGCTCGCCGCCTTCACCTATACGAGCGGCTTGCGGGCGCCGGCCCTGATCGCCGTGGTGAAGGACATGCTGATCTTCGTCACCATCTTCGCCGCCATCGTCATCATTCCGGCAAAGCTCGGCGGCTACGGTGCGATTTTCGCCAGCGTGCCGCCGGAAAAGCTGCTCCTCGCGCCGCCGTCAGCCGACAATCTCGGCGGCTACAGCGCCTATATCACTCTGGCGCTCGGCTCGGCGCTGGCACTGTTCCTCTATCCGCACTCCATGACCGGCATCTTGAGCGCATCGAGCGGCAAGGTCATCCGGCGCAATGCCGCGGCGCTGTCGGCCTATTCCTTCGTTCTGGGGTTGATCGCGCTGCTCGGTTACATGGCCATCGCCGCCGGCGTCGGTAAGAATCCGCTCTACGCGGCGGGCTTCGCCCAACATGGCGCGAACTTCGCCGTGCCGGCGCTGTTCCTGGATTCGTTTTCCTCGTGGTTCGTGGGCGTGGCCTTCGCGGCCATCGCCATCGGCGCGCTGGTGCCCGCGGCGATCATGTCAATCGCCTGCGCCAATCTCTTCACGCGCAATCTCTACAAGGAATTCTGGAAGCCGGACTGCACCGACGCCGAAGAGGCGCGCATGGCGAAGATCGTGTCGCTGGTCGTCAAGATCGGCGCGGTGGTGTTCATTCTGGCGATCCCGCAAGCCTACGCCATCCAACTGCAATTGCTGGGCGGCATCTGGATCATCCAGCTTCTGCCGCCGATCCTGCTCGGCCTGTTCACGCGGGCCTTCAACGCCCATGCGCTGCTCCTGGGTTGGGTCGCCGGCACCGCCATCGGCACCTATATGGCGGCGGCGCGCGGTTTCGTGTCCTCGATCTATCCGCTCGAGATCTTCGGCCTCACGGTGCCGGGCTACGCGGCGCTTTATTCCGTCCTGGTGAACTTCCTTGTCGCTGCGGCGTTGAGCCCGTTGCTCGGCCGCCTGTCGCGGCGCGAGGCGGCACGGGTGCGCTAAATCAAGCTCTGGTCGGGGGTCCTGATAATCTCGACCGCACGGCAATTCGCCGATAAGTTGTTCATATCGCGCGAGTCTCTATGCGCGAGAGGGAGGGACACAACATGGCTAGCCACAATCAAGGAAGCCGGACATTTCTCGCCATCGTCCTTGGCGGCATTGTGATCGCCTTCGTGATCGCGGCGTACATCATGCACGGCGGTAGCGAAAGCGAGACGACCGTGGAGATGGACCAGCCGGCTGCCGAGACGCCCGCCGCTGATCCGGCCGCCGAGCCTGCTGCCGCGGCAGCAGAGGCAGAGGTGCCCATGCAGGCGGACGCGCCGCCGGAGGAGATGCCGACGCAAGACGTCACGCCGCCGGACGAGATGTCGGACGAGCCCATGCCGGGAGAGTCCATGATGGACGATACGGCGCCGCCGGACGAGATGTCGGATGAGGCGATGCCGGAGGAGGCGATGCCGGACGACAATCCGGACGAGGCCATGCCCGAGGACGAGGCACCCGCTCCCAACCCGTGAGGCCAAGCGATCCGCGGAAATTCGGCGATCTCTGCCTCCTTGCTGCCGGAAAGAGTGGTAGAGTGACGGCCTCATTCCTCCGCCGGAAAAGGCCGACATGACGCGGAATGGACGCAGCTGGAACGCGCGGTTGTGGTGCTTGGCTGCCGGCCTGGCCGTGGTATCGACGGCGGCTGTCGCCCAGGACGACAACGAGGCGCCGATACCCGTCGAGGCCGCAAAGGTCATCGCTGCGCCTCTCAGCGAGCAGGTCACGGCCGTCGGCTCGTTACTGTCCGACGAGTCGGTCACGGTCAGCACCGAGATCCCCGGGCGCCTGGAGAAGGTCTATTTCAAGGAAGGGCAGCCGGTAGAGAAAGGCGCCCCGCTCTTTGGCCTCGAAGACTCCGTCTATCGCGCCCAGCTCGCCGACGCCGAGGCCAAGCTCAAGCTCGCCGAGCAGAACTCCGAGCGCACCAACCAGCTCTTCAGCAAAAAATACGCGTCCGAGCAGTCGGCCGACGTGGCGGCGTCCAATCTGGCCGTGAGCAAGGCGGCGGTGGAGCTTGCCCGGGTGCAGCTCGAGAAGATGCGGATCGTGGCGCCGTTCGCCGGGATCGTCGGCCTACGGCATGTGAGCGTCGGCGAATACCTCACGGCCGGGCAGGCGCTCGTCAATCTCGAGGCCATCGACCCGGTAAAGGCCGATTTCAGGGTACCGGAGAAATTCCTGCCGGCCATCAGGACGGGGCAAAGCATCAGCATCGGGCTCGACGCCTTCCCGGGCGAGACCTTCAAGGGCGAGGTCTACGCCATCGACCCGCGCATCGACGTATCGGGGCGGAGCCTCTTGGTGCGCGCCAAGGTGCCGAACCACGAACGGCGTCTGCGTCCCGGCCTGTTCGCCCGGGTCACCGTGCTACTGCAGCTTAAGGAGGATGCGCTGACCATCCCCGAGCAGGCGATCGTGCCCCAAGGCGACAGCCAGTTCGTCTTCAAGATCGTCGACGGCAAAGTCACCATGACCAAAGTGAAGGTCGGCATGCGCCGTTCGGGCCGCGTGGAGATTGTCGAGGGTCTCTCCGTCGATGACGAGGTGGTGACCGCCGGACAACTCAAGCTTCGCGACGGCTCGCCGGTATCCGTCGTCACGGGCGCCGGGGCTTAGGCGTGACCCTTCCCGAACTGTCGATCAAGCGGCCGGTGTTCGCCACGGTGATGAGCCTCGTGCTCGTCCTTGTCGGCCTGGTGTCCTACAATCGGCTGAGCGTGCGCGAGTATCCGGCCATCGACCCGCCGGTGATCACCGTCCAGACCGACTATCCCGGCGCTAGCGCGGCCATCGTCGAGACCCAGGTCACCCAGGTGCTGGAAGATTCGCTGGCGGGCATCGAGGGCATCGATTTCATCACCTCGATCAGCCGCCAGGAATCGAGCCAGATCACGGTCACCTTCAAGCTCGACCGCAATCCCGACTACGCCGCCGCCGATATTCGCGACCGTGTCGGCCGCGTCCGCGGGCGACTGCCCGAGGAGATCGACGAGCCGATCATCCAGAAGCGCGAGGCGGATGCGCAGCCCATCATGTATCTCGCCTTCTCGAGCAAGCGTCATTCCGCCCTCGAGATCACCGACTACGCCGACCGTTATGTGAAGGATCAGCTGACGACGCTGAACGGCGTGGCCGAGGTTCGCCTGTTCGGCGACCGGGCCTACTCCATGCGCATCTGGCTCGATCCGGAGCGTCTGGCCGCCTATCAGCTGACGCCGCAGGACGTCGAGAACGCGCTGCGCCGCCAGAACGTCGAGGTTCCTTCCGGCCGCATCGAAAGCCTGCAGCGCGAGTTCACTGTGCTGGCCGAGACGGATCTGCGCACGCCCGAGCAATTCAACGATCTCATCATCAAGGATGCCAACGGCTATCTCGTGCGGCTGAGCGACGTCGGGCGGGCCGAGCTCGGGGCGCTGGACGAGCGCCGCGTGGTCCGCTTCAACGGCGAGCCGGCCATCGCCGTCGGCGTCATCAAGCAGGCCACAGCCAATCCGCTCGAGGTGTCGGAGGCCGTCAACAAAATCCTGCCCAGCATCATGAGCTCGCTGCCGGAAGGCATGCAAGTCAGCGTCGCCCATGACAAGTCGGTGTTCATCGCCGAGTCGATCAAGAACGTCTACACCACCATCGGCGAGGCCGTGATCCTCGTCATTCTCATCATCTTTCTGTTCCTGCGTTCCGTGCGGGCCACGCTGATCCCGCTCGTGACCATCCCGGTGTCGCTGATCGGCGCCTTCGCGCTGATGCATGCCTTCGGCTTTTCCATCAATACGCTGACCTTGCTGGCGCTGGTGCTCGCCATCGGCCTCGTGGTCGACGATGCGATCGTCATGCTGGAGAACATCTATCGTCATGTCGAAGGCGGCATGGCGCCGGTGAAGGCCGCGCTCCTCGGCAGCCGCGAGATCAGCTTTGCCATCATCGCCATGACGATCACCCTGGCCGCCGTCTACGCGCCGATCGGATTCATGACCGGTCTGACTGGCCGCTTGTTCACGGAGTTCGCCTGGACGCTCGCCGGTGCGGTGATTGTGTCGGGGTTCGTGGCACTGACCCTGTCGCCGATGATGTGCTCCAAGCTGCTCAAGCATCGGACCCACCACAATCTCGCCTATCGCATTATCGAGCGCTTTCTCGAGTGGGTGACCAGATCGTACCGGATGTTGCTCAAGGGTGCGCTGGCGGCGCGGCCTTTCATCCTTGTTCTCGGTCTTGCCGTCGCCTGCTCAAGCTATTTCCTGTTCATCACGCTTAAGAGCGAGCTTGCCCCCGTCGAGGACGAGGGACGGATCAACGTGAATTTCAGAGGTCCCGAGGGCGCGACGATCGATTTCACCGACGCCTACGCCAAGCAGCTCGAGGACATCGCGCTGGCCGTGCCAGAGGCCGACCGCGTCTTCGTGGTGGCGGGCAGCCCGACCGTCTCTCAGGGGCGCGTCATTCTGCGCGTAAAGCCTTGGGGCGAACGCGAGCGCTCGCAGCAGGAGATCGGGCGGTCCATCACGCCTGAGGTCACGAGCGTCACCGGCGTTGTCGCGTTTCCCAGCAATTCGCCGCCGCTCGGCCAGAGTTCGCGGTCGAAGCCGATCAATTTCGTCATCCAGACGTCGCAGCCCTACAGCGAGCTGCAAAAGATGGTCGATACGCTCCTCGACAAGACGCGCGACTATCCCGGGCTCGCCGACTTGGAGAGCGACCTCAAGCTCAACTCGCCGCAGCTCGACATCTCCGTGGACCGCGAGAAGGCCGCGTCGATGGGTGTCGAAATCGAGACGCTTGGGCGCACCTTGGAGACGCTGCTCGGCGGGCGGCAGGTCACGCGCTTCAAGAAGGAAGGCCAGCAATACGACGTCGTGGTCAAGGTCGCCGATATTGATCGCGAGAACCCCGACGACATGCGGCGCATCTATATGCGTGGATCCGACGGCGCGATGATCCCGCTATCGAACCTCATCACCATCAAGGAGACGGTGGCCCCGAAGGAGCTGAACCACTTCAACCAGCTCCGCGCCGCCACCATCACCGGACAAGTCGCCCCGGGCTACTCCTTGAGCGATGCTCTCGCCTATCTCGAGGCCGCCGCCGCCGAGGCGCTCCCGCCCACGGCCCATATCGAATACGCGGGTGAGTCTCGGGAGTTCCGGGAGGCAAGCTCCAGCATGTATGTCACTTTCCTGCTCGCGCTCGCCTTCATCTATCTGGTGCTCGCCGCACAGTTCGAAAGCTTCACCGATCCCTTCATCATCATGCTGACCGTGCCGCTATCGCTCACCGGCGCGCTGCTTGCCCTGTGGTGGAGCGGCGGCACGCTCAACATCTATAGCCAGGTCGGTCTCGTCACGCTGATCGGCCTGATTACCAAGCACGGCATTCTGATCGTCGAGTTTTCCAATCAGTTGCGCGGCCAGGGCTGGCCCATGCGCGATGCGGTCATGGAGTCGGCGGCGCTGCGGCTGAGGCCCATTCTGATGACGACGGGCGCCATGGTGCTCGGAGCGGTGCCGCTGGCGCTGGCCACCGGCGCAGGCGCCGAGAGCCGTCAGGATATCGGCTGGGTCATTGTCGGCGGGCTCTTGGTCGGCACGCTCTTCACGTTGTTCGTGATCCCCGTCGTTTACACCTATCTCTCCAAGCGCGTCTTCATCGAGGCCGACGAAGAGGGCGTCCCGGACGCGGTGACTGCGCCCGCGCCCGCCAAGAAGAAGCGGCGCCCGCGTCAGGTGACGGCCGTTGAGCCGGCCGAATAGGGGATGAGAAAGCTGGCGAAACTCTAGGCAGTGGCGGCCGGGTCTGGCCAAAAAAGAAGAGCCCCGGCGCGGGGAGTGCCAGGGCTCGTACGCAATACACAGAACGCACTACCTGCCCAGACCGAACATAACTGGGCATAGGAACAATGCCTGGGGCCTATGGCAGTTCTATGACAATTCCTTGTCAGTATCTTTAATAGCAACAAGGATTTGCGGGCCCATTCTCACCCTCTTGGCGAAAAATGGCGGAGCGCCGCGAATGCGTCTCTGGGCTGCCCGCGGCGCGGATTTTCCATGGGCGTCCCCTGAGCCAGGAGCCTTGTGCGCTCGCGTGCCCCATGCACAATGCTCGAAAGTTTCGCAAACGGCGCGGAAGGCGTGAGGATTTGAGATGCGGTGGCGCGGCCAGAGAGAAAGTGAAAATGTCGAGGACCGGCGCGGTCAGCGGCGCGGCTTCGGGTTTCCGTTTCCGGGCGGCCGCGGGGGCGGCATGCGCTTTCCGAGCGGCGGTGGGTCGTCAGGCGGGGGTGGCGGCATCGGCATTGTCGGCCTGCTGATCATCCTCGGGCTCATGCTATTCTTTGGTCTCGATCCCTCCGTGCTCATGCAGGGCGGTGGACCGGGCAGGGGCGACGGGGGCGGCTTCCCCGACATTCGCCTGCCGCAGCAAAGGCCCGATACCACGAACCTCCCGGCGCCGGCGCCGAACGGGCAGGGCAGCGATTTGCAGCGGCCCGGCAATGCCAGCGCGGACGAGCTCAAGAGCTTTATCTCCGTGGTGCTCGCCACCACCGAGGACACCTGGACGCAAGTTTTCCAGCGCTACGGAAAGAGCTATCGCGACCCGACCCTGGTCTTGTTCGACGGCTATGTGCGCTCGGCCTGCGGCACCGGCATGTCGGCCATGGGGCCGTTCTATTGCCCCGGCGACGAGAAGGTCTATATCGACCTCGATTTCTATCGTGAGCTGAGAAACCGCTTCCGCGCGCCGGGCGACTTCGCGCAAGCCTATGTTGTCGCCCATGAGGTCGGCCATCACGTGCAGAAGCTGCTCGGCATCGCCGACAAGGTCGAAGCGGTGCGCCGCCGGGTGAGCACCAAGGAGGCCAACGCCATACAGGTCCGCATGGAACTGCAAGCCGATTGCTTCGCGGGCGTATGGGCGCATCAGCTTCAAGCCGACAAGGATCTCATCGAGCCGGGCGATATCGACGAGGCGCTGGGCGCGGCAAGCGCCATCGGCGACGACCGCATCCAGAAGCAGACCCAAGGCTACGTGGTGCCGGACTCCTTCACTCACGGCTCCTCGACCCAACGTGTCCGCTGGTTCCGCCGCGGCTATGAGAACGGCAACCTGCAGGCTTGCGACACCTTCAACACGGACAAACTCTGATTTCGGTCAGAATCGTTCCCAGAGGACAATCGGCCCGAGACTGATGCGCGGGCGCCAATTCGCGCGTATCCTCTTGAACAAAAGAGGATTCGAATGCGGCGGGGGCCTCGCGTGTCGCCTCTTGGAAGGCTGTTGGCAGGACTGGGCGTGGTCCTGTCATTGTTGAGTGCCGATATTGCGCGCGGCGCCGATGAGGCGATCACATTGGGCGCCGCCGTCTCGCTGACCGGAAAATATGCGCTGAATGGCGCCCACACCAAAGACGGCTACGATCTTGCCGTCAGCCGGATCAACTCGCGGGGCGGTCTGAAGATCGGCGGGAAGCCCTACCGGCTCGAGATTCGCTATTACGACGATCAATCCACGCCCGCTCGCGCCACCGAACTCGTCGAGCGGCTGATCCAGCAAGACGGCGTGAGATTTCTTCTCGGGCCCTACAGCTCCGCGCTGACCCTGGCCATTCTGCCGATCGTCGAGCGTCACAAGATCCCGATGGTCGAGGCCAATGGTGCCGCGCGGGACCTCTTCACCAAGAGCAATCGCTATGCCTTCGCGGTGCTGTCGACCTCCGATCAATATCTGGCCCCGGTCATCGTTCTTGCCGTTGAGAACGCCGGCAAGCTCGGCAAGGCCCCGCAAGAACTCAGGCTGGCCATCGCCACCGAGAACGACCTGTTCGCGCAGGATGTTCGTGCCGGCGTGCTTGCCGAGGCGCAGCATCGCGGGATCGACTGCGTGCTCGACGACAAATTGCCGCCGGAGCTCGACGATATGTCGGTTACGCTCACTAAGGTGAAGATGCTCAAGCCCGATATTCTCGTGGTCTCCGGTCACGAGAAGGGCGCGCTCACCGCCGTCACGCAAATCGAGGCGTTACGCGTCGAGGTCCCGATCATCGCGCTCACCCATTGCAACTCCGCGCAACTCGCCGAGAAGCGGCCCGAGGCGTCGCAGCATGTGTTTTGCGCACAACAATGGCACCGATCCCTCAAGCATAAGGGCAAGCTGTTCGGATCGGCGGAGGATTTCGCCACGCTGTTCGAGAAGGCTTATGGCTATGAGGCGCCGTATCAGGCGGCCCAGTCTGCCGCCGCGGTCTATGTGTTCGCCGACGCCATCGCCCGCGCGCACAGTCTCGAGCCCGAGAAAGTCCGCGACGCCATCGCCGCGACGGATCTCCAGACCTTCTATGGGCCGATCAAGTTCGACGCCTCGGGCAAGAACATCGCCAAGCCGATGGTCCTGACCCAGATCGTCGACGGCGAGTATGTCGTGGTCGCGCCCGACACATCGGCGAGCCGCGAGGCGATCATTCCTCGCCACCACCGTTGAGCCGCTGATAGAGCCGGATACGGCTAGAGCGCGTCGCCCGCATAGACCGTCGCCGCGCACGGGCGGTCGGCCTTCTGGAACAGGGTGCAGGCGCCTTCGGCATCCTGGGCGTTGGCGAAGGGACCGGCGATGAGCCGCCACTTCTTGTCCGGCGCCAGGATGCGCCGGGGCTGCAGCCCGGCGACCAGGGCGGCGTGATTGGTCAGGAACTCCCGCCACAGGGGGCGCAGTTCGTCGCGCTTGCCCACGGTGCCGATCTCGATGCCATAGCGGGTGGAGCCGTCATTGGCGGCGGGCGGCAGTGTCACGGGATCGAAGGCGGCGATTTCTACGTCCTCTGCCGGGGCAGGGGGCTCGGCCGCGTCGGCCGTGGCGCTGCTCGCGGGTTCAGGCTCAGGCGCTGGCTCTGGTTCTGGCTCCATCGGCGCGGCGGCAACGGCTGGCGGATCGACGATCACGGGCGGAGCGACGGTGACAGGCGGTGGTGGCGCCGCAGGGGCTGCGGCTGCCGGTTCTGGTTCGGGAGCAGCCGCCACGACCGGCGGCGGGGCCTCGGGCTCAGGCTGTGCAGGCTCGGGCGCGGCCTCGACGACTTCGGTCTCCTCGACCTCGACCTCTTCGGTCGGCTCGTCCGCGGCCGATGCGGGCTCTTCCGCCGGCTCGGGGAGGGCCGCCACTGGCGCCACATAGTCCTCGGCCGCCTGCAGCCGCGTACCGATCGCCGCCATCTGCGTCTCCAGCGCGCGCAGCAAGTCCTTCAGCTTGGCAGTGTCGGCCTCGCTCAGCGGACCGTCACCGGACGGAATATCCGCGCCGCCGGCAAGGGCGCTGAACTGGAAGGTCTGGCCGCCAAGGGCGGCCGGATCGGTGAATAGGGTGAACAGATACAGGCCCGAAAATCCGGCCAGCACGATCCATAGAGAGGCGAAAATGCCTCGCGCCAAGCTCCGCGCACCTTGTCGGCGACTTCTTGCGACCATGGGGTTTCGACCCTCCGAATCCGAAGTTTGGGCGTAAAAGCGACGCGAATAGGGCGATGGGCAGGTGTCATGCCGCTCGGTGGGAGATTACTCACTCTATCCGCACGGTCAATTTCTGCTTAAGCCCAATTTCTGTGTAATCCGTTGGCGCGAGGCCTGGCAGCCTGGGCTGTGGCCCTCGCGGCCGGTTTGGACTAGACACTGCGGCCTCAGGAGAAATTGGCCGATGCGAATCGCTCCGGCCCAGCTAGAGGCAACGAACATAACGGCATGACCCACACATCATGACCCACACATCATGACCCATCCTTCGGCTCTCGCCATCGTCCTTGCCGCCGGTAAGGGCACGCGTATGAAATCGGCGCTGCCCAAGGTGCTGCACCGCCTGGCGGGCTTGCCCATGCTGGGGCATGTGCTGCGCGCCGCCACCGCGGCGGGAATCGGGCGCTCGAGCGTCGTCATCGGGCCCGGTATGGATGAGGTGGGCCAAGCCGCCCTCGCCATAGACTCCGGTCTCGCCGTTTTCGTTCAGCCCGAGCAGCTCGGCACCGCCGACGCGGTCAAGGCCGCGGCGCCCGCCTATGAGGGCTTCGCCGGCCACGTGCTCGTGCTCTATGGCGACACGCCGCTCCTGCGTCCCGAGACCCTGAAGGCGGTCCTGGGCGAGCTCGATGCCGGCGCCGATGTGGTGGTGATCGGGTTCGAGGCGGACGACCCGACTGGCTACGGCCGCTTGCTGTTCGACGACAAGGGGCGGCTCGCCGGCATCCGCGAGGAGAAGGACGCCAGCACCGCCGAGCGGGCGCTGACGATCTGCAACTCGGGCATCATGGCCTTCCGCACGAGCGAGACGCTTGTCTCGCTCATCGGCCGGATCGGCAACGACAACGCCAAGGGCGAGTTCTATTTGACCGACGCCGTGGCGCTGGCGCGGGAAAGCGGCCTGCAAGCCCGTGTCGTCCTGTCGAACCCGGAAGAGGTTCTCGGCGTGAATGCCCGCGCCGAGCTCGCTACCGCCGAAGCGCTGATGCAGCGCCGCCTGCGGACCGCCGTCATGGCCGGCGGCGCCACCCTGGTCGCGCCCGACACGGTGTTCTTCAGTTATGACACGCGAGTTGGGCAGGACGTGCTGATCGAGCCCAACGTGGTGATCGGTCCTGGCGTCAGCATCGATGATGGCGTCACCATCAGGGGCTTCTGTCACATCGAAAGCGCGACCATCGGCCCCGGCGCGACCGTGGGGCCGTTCGCGCGGCTGCGGCCCGGCGCCGCGCTCGCGAAGAACGCCCATGTCGGCAATTTCGTCGAGATCAAGAATTCTGAAGTCGCCGAGGGCGCCAAGGTTAACCACCTCACCTATATCGGCGATGCCAGCGTCGGCGCGAAGGCTAACATCGGCGCCGGCACCATCACGTGCAATTACGATGGCTTCGGCAAGCATAAGACCGAGATCGGTGCCGGCGCTTTCATCGGCTCCAACAGTTCGCTGGTGGCGCCGGTCAAGATCGGCGACGGCGCTTATGTCGGTTCCGGGAGCGTTATCACCAAGGACGTGCCGGCGGATGCGCTCGCGGTGACCCGCCCGCCGCAGGAGACGCGTGAGGGTTGGGCCGCCAAGGTGCGGGCGCGGCGCAACCGGTCCAAATAGCCGTGCGCCACACCGACGCCACGCAATAAAGGGACATAGCTCGTGAATTGCGACGCAGCGCCTGTGCATTTAGGCAGGGAACAGGGTTCGAGGGAGTAGGGGGCGATGTGCGGGATTGTTGGCGTTCTCGGTAAAGGGCCGGTCGCGGAGATGCTGGTCGATGCGTTGAAGCGCCTCGAATATCGCGGCTACAACTCCGCCGGGGTCGCCACGCTGGAGAACGGCCGGCTCGAGCGCCGCCGCGCCCAAGGCAAGCTGCGCAATCTCGAGGAACTGCTCAGGGCCCAGCCGCTCCAAGGCGACACCGGCATCGGCCACACCCGCTGGGCGACCCACGGCAAGCCCAGCGAGGCCAACGCGCACCCGCATATGACCGACGACGTGTCGGTCGTCCATAACGGCATCATCGAGAATTTTCGCGAGCTCAAGGCCGAGCTCATGGCGGAAGGCGCGCCATTTTCGAGCGACACCGACACCGAGGTGATCGCTCATCTGATCACCCGCGAGCTGCGGGCAGGCAAGGACCCGATCGCCGCCGTCTATCATACGCTCAGCCATCTCCAGGGTGCGTTTGCGCTGGCGATGATCTTCCGCGGCTACGACAACCTGATGGTCGCCGCGCGCCAGGGGAGCCCGCTCGCCATCGGCTATGGCGACGGCGAGATGTATGTCGGCTCCGACGCCATTGCGCTGGCGCCCTTCACCGACCGCATCTCCTATCTCGAGGACGGCGACTGGGCCGTCATCACGCGGGAAGGCATCGCCATTCGCGATCGGGCGGGCGCCGCCGTCGAGCGCCCCATCGCGCGGTCGCTCGCCGCCGGCCTTGTGGTCGACAAGGGCAACTACCGCCATTTCATGGCTAAGGAAATTCACGAGCAGCCGGAGGTCGTCGGCCACACGCTGGCGCATTATCTCGATCTGGCCAACTATCGCGTGGACTTGCCGGCGCTGCCCTTCGACTTCGCCGATGTGAGCCGCTTATCGCTGTCGGCGTGCGGGACTGCGTTCTATGCCTGCCTCGTCGCCAAATATTGGTTTGAGCGCTGGGCCAAGCTTCCCGTCGAAATCGATATTGCCAGCGAGTTCCGCTATCGCGAGACCACGATGCCGGCGGGCGGGGCGGCGCTGTTCGTCTCCCAGTCGGGCGAGACCGCCGACACCCTGGCCTCGCTGCGCTATTGCCGCGAGCAGCGCCAGCACGTGCTCTCCATCGTGAACGTGCAGGAATCGTCCATCGCCCGGGAGTCGGACGCCGTGCTCCCGACGCTCGGCGGCCCGGAGATCGGCGTCGCCTCCACCAAGGCCTTCACCTGTCAGCTCACGGTGCTGTCCTGTCTCGCCATTGCCGCGGGAAAGGCGCGCGGGGTGATCGGTCCCGAGCTCGAAGCGGAGCTGGTTAAGGCGCTGGTCGAGGTGCCGCGCCACATGGCGACCATGCTGCGCGACGAAACGCCTTACGAGACGCTCGCTCATGGCCTGTCGAAGGCGCGCGACGTGCTCTATCTCGGCCGCGGCTCCAGCTATCCGATCGCGCTCGAAGGCGCGCTGAAGCTCAAAGAAATCTCCTACATTCACGCCGAGGGCTACGCCGCCGGGGAGCTGAAGCATGGGCCCATCGCGCTGATCGACGAGGAAGTGCCGGTCATCGTCATTGCGCCGCGCGACGACCTTTTCGACAAGACCGTCTCCAACATGCAAGAGGTGGCGGCGCGCGACGGCAAGATTATCCTGATCAGCGACGCCGACCCGGCCAGTACTGGCTGTGACGTGCAGACGGCGTTGCCGGTGCCTGCCGTCCATCCCTTCGTGACGCCGCTCATCTATGCGGTTCCCGTGCAGTTGATCGCCTACCACACAGCGGTGTTCATGGGGACGGACGTCGACCAGCCGCGAAACCTCGCAAAATCCGTAACCGTGGAATAGGCTACAGCCTCGGATTTGCCTGAATTCTTTGCTTGAGCAAGACCATGGCGGATCATCGGAAGACCTTCCGGCCGCGCCGTCTTGCTTTTGACGGGCGCACTCTTCCACGCGGACGCCTGCTGGGCGCCGCGTTGGCGCTGCTTGGCGCGCTGACGACGGGCAATATCCTGACTTCCTACCCGGCCCATGCCCAGGAGGCCGGTCTCAAGAGTGGCGTCGCCTCGCTCACCGCCGGCAAATATGAGTCCGCCGTGCGCCAGCTCTCCGCCACGGTCAACGACGAGAAGGCAACGCCCGGCCAGGCGGCAAAGGCGCTGTATCTGCGGGGTATCGCCTACCGCAAGCTTGGCCAGGAAGGCCGCGCCATCGCGGATCTGGGGGCCGCGCTGTGGCTGGGGCTGCCGACTTCGGACAAGGTCCGGGCGCTGGTCAATAAGGGTTTGGCCTACAAGGCGGCCGGTCTTTCCAGCCAGGGCGATGCCGCGATCGCGCAAGCCAGAAGTGCGTCCAGTTCGAGCACGGTCGACCAGATCATCGCCGAGGACGGCGGCAGCGCCGTGGCGAGCAACTTCAACACCCAGGTCAGCAGCGGCGGTGGTGAATCGTCCTCCTCCTCCTCGTCAGGGGAGAGTGTTTGGAGCCGGCTGGTGCCGAGCTTCGGCGGGTCGAGCAGCCCGCCGCCGGCGCCTGCGGCTGCCGAGCCCGCGCCGGCTCCTGCCGACACCCAGACGGCCGCCGCGCCGCCGCCGACCGCCGGGTGGGGAGCGTCCGTCAGCGACGAAACGGCCACCCAGAGCAGCGGTAGCGGTGTGAGCCGCTGGTTTGGTTCGCTCACAGGCGATAGCGCGCCCGCCGCGCCCAGCCCCGCGCCTGCCGCCACGACAATTGCGCCGCCCAGAACGACGACAGCCGAACGAACCGCAGTTGCCCCGGCGCCGGCCCCACCGTCGGCCTCCAGTTGGGCGGCCAACACGGAAACCACCAAGGTCGCATCGGAGAACTCAGGCAGCAGCGGTCTCGGCCGTTGGTTCGGCGGCTCGTCGGAGCCCGCACCGGCCCCCGCACCGCAAGCCAGCGGCGCCGGCTATCGCGTGCAACTCGCCAATAGCCGGTCGCAAGCCGATGCCCAGGCTCTGTGGAAGCAAGCGTCGAAGTCGAATGGGCAACTGGCGGGCACCGCGCCGCAGATCGAAAAGGTCGATATCGGCAGCTTCGGAACCTTCTACAGCCTGAAAATTGGCCCCTTCGCCAGCCAGGCGGAAGGCACCAAAGTGTGCAACGCGCTGAAGCGGGGCGGCACCGATTGTTCCGTCGTCTCGCCCGATGGGCCCTAAGCGACGGAAAGCGGACTTGCCAGCGCGCCCGCATTCGGCCATGCCTCACGCTTGCAAGCCGGGCCTGCCAGGACCGGTCGCCGATACGAGACGTGATAACGTGAGCCTTCCATTTTCCCCTTCATAGTTGCAGAGCCGAATGACCGCCGAAGACCCCAAGACTAAAGAGTCCCAGCCAGGGCCGCAGTCCCAAGACCCGCTTGACGACCAGTTCGGTCTGTTCGGCGCGCTCGAGCCAACCTCGTCGCATTTCGGCGCGCGGCTGCGCGGCTATTTTCTGACCGGCCTGATCATTGTCGGTCCGGTTGCCATCACCGTCTATGTGGTCTGGTGGTTCATCAATCTGGTCGACGGCTGGGTGAAGCCGCTCATTCCGCAGGCCTATCTCCCGGAGACCTATCTGCCGGTCAATGTCCCCGGCGTGGGCCTGATCGTCGGCATCCTGGCGCTCATGCTGATCGGCGCGCTCACCGCCAATCTGTTTGGACGCACCATCGTCAGCTACGGCGAGATGATGCTCGACCGCATGCCGGTGGTGCGCGGCGTCTACCGGCTGCTCAAGCAGATTTTCACCACGATCTTTTCCAAGTCCGGCACCGGGTTCAAGCGCGTGGGTCTCATCGAGTTTCCCCGGCGCGGCCTTTATGCCGTCGTGTTCGTCTCCGGCGAGCCGCCCGCGGAAGTGATGGAAAAGCTTGGCAACGGCGAGAAGCTGATGACCGTGTTCATGCCGAACGCGCCGAACCCCACGACCGGCTTCGTCCTGTTCATGCCGGCCAAGGACGTCACCGTGCTCGACATGTCGATCGACGACGGCGCCAAGCTCGTCATCTCCGCCGGTCTCGTGGCGCCGCCGCAAGACGAGCTCAAGACGCTTGCGGACGACGCCAAGGCGAAGCAGAAGCCGGTGCCCGAGGAAGAGCCCGTCGTTTAGCCGGCGCGCATCAGCCGGATCGCGTCGTCACGCTCGAACAGATAGAGCAGCAGCCGAAGTGGTTCCGCATCCTTGGCCGTAAGGTCGGGATCGCGGGCGAGCCTGAGCCGCGCTTCGTCGCGTGCGGCCTCCAACAGCTCGCGATGCTCCGGCAATATGGCGATGCGAAAGGCAGGCAGCCCGCTCTGCCGTGTGCCTAGAACCTCGCCGCCGCCACGCAGCCGCAAATCCTCCTCAGCGATGACGAAGCCGTCCTCCGTCTTGCGCATGACGTTGAGCCGTTCCCGCGCCGTCTCGCCGAGCGGCTGGCGGTAAAGCAGAATGCATGAGGACTCGGCGGCGCCACGGCCGACCCGGCCGCGCAATTGATGAAGCTGGGCGAGGCCGAAACGCTCCGCATGCTCGATGATCATGATGGAGGCGTTCGGCACGTCGACGCCGACCTCGATCACCGTGGTCGACACCAGGATCGACAGGGCGCCGGAGGCGAATTGCGCCATGACCGCGTCCTTCTCCTTGCCCGTGAGCCGCCCATGCACCAGGCCAACCTTGTCGCCGAACTGCGCGTGGAGCGTCGCGTAACGGTCCTCGGCGGCCGCCACGTCCAACACCTCGGACTCGGCGACGAGAGGGCAGACCCAATAGACTTGCGCGCCGCCGGCCACCGCACGCGCCACGCCGGCGACGACCTCGTCGAGACGTTCGAGCGGCACCGTGCCGGTGACGATGGGCTTGCGGCCCGGGGGCTTCTCGTCGAGGCGCGTCACGTCCATGTCGCCGTAGCTGGTGAGCAGGAGCGTGCGGGGAATCGGCGTTGCCGTCATCACGAGGAGCTCGGCGCCGGTGCCGGGGCCCTTCGCTTGCAGCGCCAGCCGCTGATGCACGCCGAAGCGGTGCTGCTCGTCGATCACCACGAGCGCCAGATCGCGGAACTGGATGGTCTCTTGAAAGAGCGCATGGGTGCCGATGAGGATGTCGATGTCGCCGTCTTTCAGCGCTTGAAGGATGGCGTCGCGCTCGCGGCCACGCTCCCGGCCCGTGAGTAAAGCGACGCGCAAGCCCGCGGGCGCGGCGAAGCCGCTGATGGTGGCGAGGTGCTGGCGCGCCAGAAGCTCGGTCGGGGCCATGAAGGCGGCCTGTGCGCCAGCCTCGATGGCCTTGGTCATGGCGAGCAGCGCCACCACGGTCTTGCCGCTCCCCACATCGCCTTGCAGCAGGCGCAGCATGCGGTTGGGACTGGCGAGGTCTGCGTCGATCTCGGCCAGTGCACGCTGTTGCGCGCCCGTGAGCGCGAAGGGCAGGGCGTCCTGGATCGTCTTTCGCAAATGTCCTTGCGCGGTCAGGGGGCGCCCAGCGCGCTTCCTGAGGCGCTGGCGGATGATCGCGAGCGCCAGCTGATTGGCGAGAAGCTCGTCATAGGCGAGCCGTGCACGGTCGGGGGCCGAGGGCAGCAGGTCGTCGGGCCCTTGCGGTGCGTGGAGGTGGGTAACCGCCTCCCCAAAGGAAGGCCACGCATTCTTGGCGAGAAAGCCGGCATCGATCCACTCCGGAAGATCGGGGAGCTGGGCCAAGGCGCCGCCGATCACTTTGCGGATCGTGGTGTTGGTGAGCCCCGCGGTCAGTGGATAAACCGGCTCGATCGACGGCAGATCGTCGGCGCTGTCCGTTGCCGCCACATGATCGGGATGGGGCATTTGCAATAAGCCGTCATAGGCTTCGAGCTTGCCGGAGATGATCCGCTTGCTCCCCACCGGCAGCAGCCGCTTGAGATAAGACGGATCGGCCTTGAAATAGATGAGCTCAAGCGCGCCCGAGTCATCCTCGACCAGAATCCGGTAGGGCGACCGCTTACCCCCGCGTCCACCGCCGGGCCGGTGCTCGGCCACCGTGACCTCGAGCGTGGCCAGCTCTCCGGGCCTCGCATCGGCGATTCGCGGAATGAGCGCCCGGTCGACGATCCCCACCGGCAAATGCCACAGAAGATCCACGGCCCGGGCATGGGCCCCTTGATGGCGCGGCGCCACCAGTCTATTCAACAGCCCCTCGATGCGCGGGCCGACGCCTTTCAGGGCGCGGGCGGAGGTAAACAGGGGGGCGAGCGAGGGCGGGCGCATGAGGGAACTCTACCGCGCCCAGGGGGCCGTGCCCTTGACATCGATAGGACCGCTCGCTCTAACCCACAACTTACCACTGAAAGCACGGATCATGACGAGTGATCTTGGAATGCGCCGCCGCCGGGCGGTATGGCGGGCAACTCATCGGGGGTCTCGGGAGATGGACCATCTGCTGGGCCGCTTCGCCGAGCAAGCCATCGACAGCATGAACGCCGATGATATCGCCGTATTGGAGCGCCTGATCGACGCGCCCGACCCGCAGATCGAGTTGTGCCTCTACGAGGGCTACTCGCTTGGCGAGCGGGATCTCGACGCGCTCATCGCCCGCATGCGCCAGTTCCACGGCCTGCCAGAGGCGAGCTAGACCGCGATCATCCCAGGCCATCATCCATGAGTGCTGCGTCCAAGCTCCCATCTCTGCCGGTCGACCGCCTGCTGAAAGGCCCGCGCACGATCGCCAGCGGCGTGCCGGAAGGCCTCGACGCGCTTCTGCTCGGCGAGCTGGCACGCCATGCGGGCGCGCCCGTCCTGCACGTGGCCCGCGACGGCAACCGCCTCGCCACGCTGGAAGAGGCGATTGCCTTCTTCGCGCCCGACGTGACGGTGCTGAGCTTTCCCGCCTGGGACAGTGTGCCCTACGACCGGGTGGCGCCGAATGCGGAAACCATCGCCAATCGCATCCAAACCCTGTCGGAACTGACCGAGCGCGGCCCGGACGACCAAACGCCGCTGGTGCTGCTGACCTCCGTCAATGCCGTGCTGCAGCGCGTGCCGCCGCCCGCCTTCATCGCCGGCTCGAGCCTCAAGCTCAAATCCGGCAACGTCATGAGCATGCAGACGCTGATCGAGCGCCTCGAGGCCTCGGGCTATGCCCGGGCCGGCACGGTGACCGATCCCGGCCAATATGCGGTGCGTGGCGGCATCCTCGATCTCTTCCCGCCCGGGGGCCAGCCGGTGCGCCTCGACTTCTTCGGCGACACGCTGGAATCCATCCGCGCCTTCGATCCCGAAACCCAGAGGACCGAAGCGCGCCTCGACGAGGTTCATTTTCTGCCCATGAGCGAGGTGGCGCTGACGCCTGGCGTGCGTAGCGCCTTCCGCCAGCGCTATGTGGAGCTGTTCGGTCCCGTGAAGGGGGACGACCCGCTCTATGAGGCGGTCTCTGCCGGGCATCAGCATCAGGGCATGGAGCACTGGCTTCCGCTGTTCCACGAGAAGCTCGCCACGCTGTTCGACTATCTGCCGAGCGCGGTGGTGACGCTCGACCCACTCACCGACGACGCGCGCAAGGACCGGCTGGAGCAGATCGCCGATCATTACGAGGCCCGCGCCGACGCGCTCGAGCGCAAGGCCTTCGGCGCTCCAACATACCACCCGGTGCCTGCCGACAGCATGTTCCTGACCGAGACCGAATGGCGGGACGCGCTGTCGGAACGCCAGGTGGTCGCACTGGACACCTTCGAACGGCCCGAGAGTGACGGCGCCAATATCGTCTCCTTCGGCGGACGCCAGGGCCGCACCTTCTCGGTCGAGCGCCAGACCGAGGGGGCCAATGTCTTCGACGCCGTGGTCGCTCACGCCAAGCGCCTGATCGGCGAGCATAGAATCGTGATCGTCGGCTGCTGGAGCGGCGGCGCACGCGAACGCCTGGCCACGCTGCTGGCCGAGCATGGGGTCGGCGACACGGTGCGGGTCGAGACCTTTGCCGACGCCGTGGCCGCGCCACCGGGCGCCACGTCGGTGGCGGTGCTGCCGCTGGAACGCGGCTTCGAGGGGCCGGGCATCGCCGTCATCGGCGAGCAGGACATTCTCGGCGACCGGCTGGTGCGCAAGTCCCGCGTCAAGAAGGGCAGCGACGCGCTCACCGAGGCGGCGAGCCTGACCGTCGGCGATCTCGTGGTTCACGCCGATCACGGCATTGGCCGCTTCGTGGGGCTTACGACCATCGAGGCGGCCGGCGAGCCCCATGACTGCCTGGAGCTGCACTATGCCGGCGGCGACAAGCTCTATCTTCCGGTGGAAAACATCGAGCTTCTGACCCGCTACGGCTCCGACGAGTCCAGCGTGCAGCTCGACCGGCTCGGCGGCGTCGCCTGGCAGTCCCGCAAAGCCAAGCTCAAGAAGCGCATCCTCGAAATGGCCGAGAAGCTGATCAAGGTGGCCGCCATGCGCGAGCTGCGCACGGCGCCGGTCCTCAGTCCGCCGGACGGCACCTATGACGAGTTCGCGGCGGGCTTTCCCTACGAGGAGACCGAGGATCAGGTCACCAGCATCAATGCCGTGCTCGAGGATCTCGCCAGTGGCCGGCCCATGGACCGGCTGGTTTGCGGCGATGTCGGCTTCGGCAAGACGGAAGTGGCGTTGCGCGCCAGCCTCATCGCCGTGCTCGCCGGCAAGCAGGTCGCCGTCGTGGTGCCGACCACGTTGCTTGCACGCCAGCATTTCCACACCTTCACCGAGCGCTTTCGCGGCTTCCCGGTGAAGGTCGCCCAGGCCTCGCGCTTGGTGACGGCCAAGGACCTCGCCGAGGTTAAGAAGAGTCTGAAAGACGGCGACATCGACATCGTCATCGGCACCCATGCGCTGCTCGGCAAGGCGATTCAGTTTGCCGATCTCGGCCTCCTCATCGTGGACGAGGAGCAGCATTTCGGCGTGAAGCACAAAGAGCGTCTGAAGGAGATGCGCGAGGACGTGCATGTGCTGACGCTCACCGCCACGCCGATCCCGCGCACCCTGCAACTGGCTCTGTCCGGTGTGCGCGAGCTTTCGCTGATCTCCACCCCGCCGGTCGACCGCCTAGCGGTCCGCACCTATGTCACGCCGTTCGATCCCATGACCTTGCGCGAGGCCTTGCTGCGCGAGCGTTTCCGTGGCGGCCAGACCTTCTTCGTCGTGCCGCGCATCTCCGATCTCGACGAGGCCGCGGCCTTCCTCCAAGAGCATGCGCCGGAATTGAAGGTGGCGCGCGCCCACGGCCAGATGCCGCCGGGCGAGCTCGATCAGGTGATGAACGCCTTCTACGACCGCAAATACGACGTGCTGCTATCGACCACGATCGTGGAGTCCGGTCTCGATATTCCCTCGGCCAATACGCTCATCGTCTATCGCGCCGACATGTTCGGCCTGGCCCAGCTCTATCAGTTGCGCGGCCGCGTCGGCCGCTCGAAGATCCGCGCCTATGCCTATTTCGCGATTCCCGCCGACGGGCGCCTGACGCCTGCGGCCGAGAAGCGGCTGAAGGTGCTCCAGTCGCTCGACAAGCTGGGCGCGGGCTTCATCCTGGCGAGCCACGATCTCGACATCAGAGGCGCAGGCAATCTCTTGGGCGAGGAGCAATCCGGTCATATCCGCGAAGTGGGCTTCGAGCTCTACCAGTCCATGCTGGAAGAGGCCGTCGCCACCCTCAAGGGCGGGGACGAGTCAATCGAGGATCAATGGTCGCCGCGCATCAATCTCGGCACCTCGGTCCTCATCCCGGAGCCTTATGTCCCCGATCTGCAAGTGCGGCTCGGGCTCTATCGCCGCCTGGCGGCGGTCGACAATCACGAGGCCATCGAGGGCTTCGCCGCGGAACTGATCGACCGCTTCGGGCCGCTGCCCGAAGAGGTGCGCCATCTCCTCAACGTGGTCGAGATCAAGGGGCTGTGCCGTCATGCCGGCATCGAGCAGATCGATGCGGGGCCGAAGGGCGCCGTCATCGCCTTCCGCAACAATTCCTTCGCCAACCCGGAAGGGCTGATCGAATTCCTCCGCGACGCGGGCAAGCAGGTGAAGCTGCAGCCCGACCATCGGCTCATCTATTACGCCAACTGGCCAGACCCCGAGGACCGGCTAACGGGCACGCGCGATCTGTTGAAGCGGCTTGCCAAGATCGCCGGTGCGGTGAAGCAGGCGGCTTAGACCCCGGAGTGCGAGCGCGCCGGACGTGGCCTCAGGAGACCCAGAGAGCTTGCCGACGCCATGCTTGCGGAACGGAGAGCGCTCCGCGAAGGGGCCGCGTGTCGGAGGATAGGCTGAGCGATTGCCATGCGCCGCGCCATTCCTCCGGCAGGGGATAAGGCGGTGTCACGGTGTCGTCGGGTGCGAAGCCGAAGCGGCTGTAATAGCCGGGATCGCCGAGCACGTAGACACGCGCCGTGCCGGTGCGCGCCAAATGCCGTAAGCCGGCGCGAATGGTGGCGCTGCCAATTCCTTGCCGTTGTGCATGGGAAGCGACGGCGACCGGTCCCAGCAGCGCGACCTTGTCGGGTCTCCCGGGAATGTTGCACGGCGTGACGACGGCATGACTCACGAGCGTGTCGCCGACAGAGCCCACAAACGAAATTGCGCACGATCCATCCAAGTCGCGCACAAGAGGCAGCAAATCCTCATCCGGGAACGCGTCCGTATAGAGCGCCTCGATCGCTGGAGCATCGCCCGGTCGGGCTTCGCGAATTTCGAGCCTGTCGATCATTGTAAAGATGCTGCCTGCCGGGCGGACGTGTCAGATGGACCGTAGGATTTCGTCGCGCAGAATCTTGCCTTGCGTGTCGCGCGGAATATCGCGCACCACCAAGAGCTTGTCGGGGAATTTGTAAGGCGCCACGCCGCGCTCCATGAGGAAGCGGTGCAGCGCTTCCAGCGACACGGGCGCGTTGGGCGAGGGGGCGATCGCCGCGAAGATGCGGTCGCCGACAATCGGGTCCGGCAACACGAAGCAAGCGGCATCGAGAAAACCGGGATAGGCCTGATAGAGCCCGTCGAGCTCTGACGCGGCAATGGTGAAGCCGCCGTGATGGATGAGCTCCGGATCGCGCTTAACCCTTAAATGTTCGGACCCTTCGGCTTGCCCGCGCAAGCCCGTGGCAACGAAGCCGTCAACGTCACGCGCCACGGGACCGTTCGAGCGGCCCTCCGGCACCACCGGGCCCCGCAGCAGAAGCTCATGCGGGTCGGTGTCGGCGAGCTTGGTCTCCACGAACACCGTGCCGCCACGGTCCTCGCCGAGATGCACCGGCCCCAGCGGCAGTGCGGCGCGGTCCGCGACCGCAGCGGGCCGCAGCAAGAGACTGGCCAGATCGCCGAGCGGGTAGAGGTCGAACACCGGCCGGCTCAAATTCTCCGCCGCCATGTGGTTCAGCGGCGCCTGCGGATCGGCAAGTTCCGCCGGTGACCAGACGCGGCCGACGCGCCGGAGCTTGCACTGCGGGTCCTTCAGCACGCGGTCCACGCCGAGCTCGGCGAGAATGGCGCTGGGGAGCGCCGTCACCGTTGCGCCCGAGGTGAGGATCTGCTGCACGAACATGCCGTAATCGAAGGGGTGATGCTGCACGAGCGAGGCGCCCGCGATCAGCCATGGCGCGAATCCGAGGGCGAAGCCGATGGGCCCGGTGAGGGGATAGGCGTTGAGGATCACGTCGCTGCGATCGAGCCCGAGCGACAGCACGGCCATGGCGCCTTGCGCCAGGATCTCGTCCTCCTGGCGGAAGAGCGGAACGAGGGGCACGCCGGGCCGGGCGGTGAAGGTGATGAGCGAGGGCCCGGCATGGCTCCGCGGCCTGAGCCTGTCGCGTGACAGGCGTCCGGCGGCGAGCACGTCGTCGAGAGAGGTCACGCCGTCGGGAAGACCGCGCCCGAAACCGAATACGAAGCGCACCGAAATCCGGGTCGCGGCGACATCGCGCAAGATCTCGGCGGGCGTGTCCTCGGCGAAATGCGAGACGCCGAGCAAAGCCTTCGGCTCAAGCGCATCGCAGACCCTGGCGATCTCCATGGATCGCCACAACATGGGCACGGCGGCCACGGTGAGCCCGGCCCGCCAGGCGCCCAGCAGTGCCAGGGGCGCCTCGACCAAATTCGGAAGCTGCAGCACGATCCTGTCGCCGCGCTCCAGCCCGAGGTCGACGAAGAAGGCCGCAAGCGCATCAACGCTTGCGTCCGCCTCGCCATAGGTGAAGGCGCGCGGCCCGCCGAGGCCGAGCATCTGCCGGTTGGGCGGATCGTTTAAGGCGGCCGCCTCGGGTTTCTGCTCCGCGCGCCGGCGCAGCAGCCCTTCGGCCGTGATCGGGCCGCTGTCCTCTTCGGCATCGGGAAGCGCAAGCGTGCTCATGACGGAATGCTCATGGGCTGACGGCGTGCCTCGTGTTGCCGCTCCCGGCCTTATCCGATGGGTCGAGCCACCACGTGTCGATCTGATAGCCGTAGAGCGGTGTCTTGTGGGGCCGCTTGAGCGCCCGCCAATGGGCGACCCATTGCCGGGGCAGATGGAACAGCGGCACCACGTAGTCGCCGGACAGCAGCACCCGGTCGAGCGCGCGCACCGCCGACACGAAGCTGGAACGGTCCTCGGCGGAGAGCACTGCGGCGATCATGGCATCGACTGCCTCGCTCTTGACGCCCGGATAGTTGAAGGAGCCCTCCGTCGCGGCCGCTTCGCTGCCCCAGCGGAACGACTGTTCGTTCCCCGGCGAAAGCGACACCGGCCAAAAATACTGGATCATGTCGAAGTCGTAAGTCTGCTTGCGCCGCTGATACTGAGCGGAGTCAACCTGCCGGATTCGAGCCTCGATGCCCACCTGTTTCAAGGCGCGCGCATAGGTGAGGAGCAACCGCTCTTGGGCCCGGGTCGCGGCGAGAATCTCGAAGGTGAGGGGCTCGCCGGTCGCGGTATTGACCAGCGTGCCGTCCTTCAGCCGGTAGCCGGCCGCCTCCAGAAGCTTCAGCGCCTCGATGCGGCCTTCGCGGTTCTGACCGCTATCGTCGCTGACGGGAAAGGAGAAGCTGCCGTCCATGATCGCGGGCTTCACCGCGTCGGGAAAGGGCGCGAGCAGCGCCCGCTCGGTGGCGTCCGCCGGGCGCCCATGGGAGGACAGCTCGGAGCGGGCGAAGTAGCTTTCGGTGCGCGCATATTGGCCGTGATAGAGCGTGCGGTTGACCCATTCGAAGTCGAACAGCTTGATCAGGGCCTGGCGTACGCGCGGGTCGGCGAAGATCGGCTTTCGCGTGTTGAAGGCGAGCGCCGACATGCCGGCGGGCGTCTCGACCGGCAGCGACTCCTTGACGACCCGGCCCTCGTTGAGGGCAGGGAAGTCGTAGCCTTCCGTCCAGCGGGTCGGGTCATCCTCGTTGCGCAGCTGCACCAACCCCGATTTGAACGCCTCGAACATGCTGCCGGCGTCCCGGTAATAGTCGAAGCGGATCTCGTCGAAATTGTAGTGGCCGCGATTGACCGGCAGGTCGCGGCCCCAATAATCGGGGTCGCGCTTATAGGTGATGCTCTTGCCCGGATCGACCTTGTCGATGACGTAGGGCCCGCTGCCGATCGGCGCCTCGAGCGTGGTCTTCTCGAAGGTTTCCGGCGTGAACAAATGGCTCGGCAACACCGGCATCAGGCCCATGATCAGCGGCATCTCCAGGTCGCCCGTGTCGTCGAAGGTGAAGCGAACCTTGCGCTCGCCGGTCTTCTCCACCTTCGTCACCTTCTTGTAGTAGGAACGATGGTTCGGCCGCCCGTGATCGCGCAGCACCTGATGCGAGAAGATCACATCGTCGACGGTGATGGGCGTGCCGTCGGAGAACTTGGCTGCCGGGTTCAGCGTGAACTCGACCCAAGACCGGTCCGGCGGGGTTTCCACCGCTTCGGCGATCAGGCCGTACAGGCTGAAGGGCTCGTCATAGGCCCGCGCCATCAGGCTCTCATAGAGATATTCCCGCACGCCCTCGGCCGAGACCCCCTTGATGATCAGCGGATTCAGACTGTCGAAGGAGCCCCGTACGGCAAAGGCCACCCGGCCGCCCTTCGGCGCGTCGGGATTCGCATAGCGGAAATGGCTGAAGTCCGCCCCCTCGCGCGGGGTGCCGTGCATGGCAAGCCCCGACACAGGCTCCGCCTGGCCGCCGCCGGGGAGCATGACGAGCCCCAGCATGAGCAGCAAAATAGGGGCTTTCAACCGCGACCCGGCATGGCTATAGATGCCCACGCAATTTACCATGAGATCAAGGGTAGCATCCCTCGCAAGACAATCCGACGCCGCAAGCTATCTCCCTGCTAACGAAAAAGCTTAGAACTCTGGAGGGCGCGGCCAAGAAACTCCCGTAGTCGCGGTTTAAAGCCACGTCTACGCCGCATTTCGGGTATTGATCCAGTACAAGGGAGCGGGCACGGGGTAGTTCTGGCAGGCCTGAGCCAGTCCGCAAATAGAGGAAAGGTCGATTGATGATCTGGTCCAAGGATCGATGGAACACGCTGAGCCGCAGCGCGGGTCGTTGGATGCTGGGCACGGGCGCAGCTGCGCTTGTCCTAGCTCTCGCCGCGCCCGTGACTTTCGCGCAACAGGCCCAGCCAAAATCCACGGCGGCTCCGAAGACGTCAGCCGCACCAGCCGCAATGCCGGCCGCCGGACAGGCGCCGGACGATGCCTGGGTGAAGCTCTGCATGAAGAACGAGCAGAGCGGCAACAAGCAGATTTGCCTGATCAACCATGAAGGCCTCGAGCCCAACACCGGCATGGTTCTCATTGCCGCCGCCGTGCGCAAGGCGGAAGGTGAACCCAAGCAGCAGCTTCTCATCAGGGTGCCGACCGCTTACGCGCTCGTGATTCCCGCCGGCGTGCAGATCCGCATCGACGAAGAGCAGCCGATCCAGCTGCAATACTCGCTTTGCTTCCCGACGAGCTGTCAGGTGCAGATGGAGCTCACCGACGAGCTCTACAACAAGATGCGCTCCGGCAAGCAGATGGTCGTGGCCGCCATGAACATTCAGCAGAAGACCATGGGCTTTCCCGTGCCGCTCACCGGGTTTAGCAAGGCCTATGACGGACCGCCGGTCGACAATCAGAAATATGAGGAGCAGCGCCGTCAGTTGATGGAGATGTTCCGCAAGCGTCAGGCCGAGCTCGCCGCCAAGGCGAAGCAGGGCCAGGCGGATGGCGCCGCGGCCGCCGCGACGCCGGGCAATGCGACGGCACAGCAGAAGGCGCCGCCAGCGACGCGCTAAGGCTGCCATCGAAACCACGAGATCGAGAAGGCCGCGCCGGGATGACCGGGGCGGCCTTTTTCACGTCGGATGACTGTGTTGGAGCCTAGTGCTCTTGCAGGAAGCGGAAGCGGAACACGCCCTCGCGCAAATCCTCGAACAACTCGGGCACCTGCGGATGGCGCAACGGCTCGTCGGACGCGTCGGGCACCAGATTCTGCTCCGACACATAGGCGATGTACTCGGTGTCGGCATTCTCCGCGAGCAAATGGTAGAAGGGCTGGTCCTTCGGCGGCCGGACATCCGGGGGAATGGAGTCGTACCATTCCTCGGTGTTCGAGAATGTCGGATCCACGTCGAAGATCACGCCGCGAAACGGATAGAGCCGGTGGCGCACCACTTGGCCAATCTGAAATCTGGCGTTGCGGATAGTAGACATCACAACGTACCTATCCCCGAGTCTTTGTGACGATAAGATCGCGGCCTATCGGGGCTGTCAACGCAGATAACGTCACGCGCTTCATGACCAGCGCCGGTTGGACCACATGAACTGCTCGGGCGCCTCGCGGATCCAAACTTCGAAGTGACGCTGGATCGCCGCGGTGATCGAGCGGATGTCTTCCGCCTGATTGGCCGTGCGGGGGATGCGCAGCTCGTTCACGTTGATATCGAAGCACGCGCGCTTGCCGATGCGGACGCAACGGCCGATCCAGATGCGCGCGCCGACGCGCCGCGCGATCATTGCGGCGATGGGCATGCTCTTTGCCGGATGGCCGAAAAACGGCACCTCGATGCCGTTGGCGTCGTAGAGATCGGAGATGAATCCGAGACGCCCGCCCTGGCGCACATAGTCCATGATCAGGCGCGCGGTCTTGTGCGTCTCGTCCTGCCCGGCCGTCCGGCCGCGCCCGAACAGTCCGCCCGGATACAGGCTCTCGCGCTGGGCCCGCAGATAGCGGTCGACATAGGGGTTCTTCACTTGCCGGTAGACGCCGGCGGGTTTCACGCCCGCGAGCATCACCGGCCACATGCCGATCTCCCAGTTACCCATATGCATGGTGACGATCAGCGCCGGGCCCATCTTGTCCTTGTAGCGGCCGATCCAGTGACCGTTGGTGACGTGCAGCCGGCCGGGGTCCTTCAGGATGCGGTCGATATTCATGGTCTCGACCATGACGCGGCCGAGATTGTCCCAGGCGGCAACCGCGATGCGTTGGCGTTCCTCTTGCGTCTTCTCAGGGAAGGCACGCGCGAGATTGGCCAGCGCCCGCTTATGCCGCCGGTTGCGCTTGCCGAGGAAGCGCCAGAAGAACGCCGAGATGTCGCCGGCGAGGTCGACCGGCAGCAGCCGCACCAGCCCGATGAGAAACCGCAAGCCGGCATATTCCAGCCGGTAACGCAGATCGCGGGCAAAGGGCAGGTTGAAGCTGTTGGCCACAGAGGCTTCCTTCTATTGGCTTTTTCGGGCTGGCGCGGGCGCAGACGCTAGCCATCCTCATGGCCAAACTGGCGGGAAGCGTCAAGCGCGCAAAATGAGGCGTCAAACGCCCCGGCGAGGGGTCACGCCGCGGGCCGCATCAGGCTCGGCAGCGCCAAGGGCGGCGCCAGGCCAACGCGCATGATCATGCGCCGCAAGGGTGCTACCGCATTCAGCCCGTGCAGCACGAGCCCGCGGGCCGCCTGCACCGGCAGGAGCCCGGTGAGCAGCGACCGGTTCAGCAGATCGACGCCCACCGTGCGCGACAGCACGTCGAGCTGACGGGCGCGGATGTAAGCGGACAGCACCGAAGACCCGCCGGGATCGTGCCCTTGACGCAGCGCCGCGGCGACGCAGTCGGCCAGAGCGGCGGCGTCGCGCAGACCGAGATTGAGCCCTTGGGCGCCGATCGGCGGCAGGATGTGCGCCGCTTCGCCGACGAGCGCCGTACGGTTGGCGGCGAGCCGTTTGGCGCTCAAGCCGGCGACCGGGAAGTGCGCGCGAGGGCCGACCGCCGTTATCTCGCCAAGTCCATCGCCGAGGCGGTTCTGCAGCAGGGCGGCGAAGCTTGCGTCGTCGCCGGCCATGACCTCGTCAATCTCAGCCGTGCTGCCGACCCAGATCAGACTCGACAGCAGCGGGTCCGGCATGGGCACCGTGGTGACCGAGCCCGACTCTCTGTGCAGCTCGGTTGAGACGCCGTCATGGGGTCGCGTATGGCGGAAGCTCGAGGCGATCGCGGCTTGGTCGTAGCGCCATTCGCTCACGGCGATGCCGGCGGCGATCCGGCAAACCGAGCGCCGGCCGTCGGCCCCGGCCACGAGCCGCGCGGTGAGGGAACGGTCCCCACTCAACGTGAGATGGGCCTCGCGGTCGGCGAGCTCGATCGCCTCGACGTTCGCGGCAATGACGGCGGGCAGCACGGCTTGCGCCCGGGCGTAGAGCGCCTCGACCAGCGTTGTGTTGGCGATGTTGTAGCCGAACGCCTCCAGTCCAAGCTCGCGCGCCTCGAACGCGATGTCCGGCGAGCGGAACAGGCTGCGCGAGCCATCGATGATGCGGATGACCTTGAGCGCGGCCGCATGGGTAACGAGCGGCTCCCACACCTCTAATCGCTTCAGGAAGTCGACCGAGCTCGTAAGCAGCGCCGCCGTCCTGGTCTCGGGCTGCGCTGGGACGGCCTTGGGTGGTGGCGGTCCGATCAACGCCACGCGGGCGCCCACATGGGCCAGCGCCAGCGCCGCGGCGATTCCGGCCGGGCCGGCGCCCACGACGGCGACGTCATAGGTCTTGCCATCGGCTGCGTTCACGGGGACAAGCTCCTTCGTGCTTATGCGGGAGGAATGTCCCCCGCGCCGTTCGGCTAGGCAACCTGTTTACGTCGAGAATGCCGGTCTAAGTCGGCTAAACGCGCGGATTCCGTGATGAAAGTCATAGGGAAGGTATGGTTGGCAATCGCCCTGGCGGCGTCTTTGTTCGTGGCCGCGCAGCCCGCGTTGGCCGCGGGTAAAGGCCCGACCGTGTTCGCCGCCGCAAGCCTGAAGAACGCGCTCGATGCTGTGGCGGCGGACTGGAAGGAAAAGACCGGCCATGACGCGGTGATCTCTTTTGCCGCCACCTCGGCGCTGGCCAAGCAGATCGAGCAGGGCGCCGAGGCCGACGTCTTCATCTCCGCCGATCAGGCGTGGATGGATTATGTCGCCGAGCTTCAGCTGATCGATCCGAGGACACGATTCAATCTTCTGGCCAACCAGCTCGTGCTGATCGCACCCAAGGACTCCGACCTCACGGTGGACATCGCACCGGACTTCTCACTGGCCGAGGCGCTCGGCGACGGGCGCCTCGCCATTGCCGGCGTCGATGCGGTGCCGGCCGGCAAATACGGCAAGGCGGCGCTGCAGAGCCTCGGGGTCTGGGACGGGGTCAAGGACAAGCTCGCCCAGGCCGAGAATGTCCGCGCCGCACTGCGCCTTGTCTCGCGCGGGGAGGTGCCGCTCGGGATCGTCTACGCCAGCGACGCCAAGGCGGATCCCAACGTGAAGGTGCTGGGCGTCTTTCCACCCGACAGCCATCCTCCGATCGTCTACCCGGCAGCCCGGCTCGCCCACGCGAAGGGTCCCGGGGCAGATGCCTTTCTGGCCTTCTTGCGGACGCCCGAGGCGCGCCGCCGATTCGAGGAAAACGGATTCTCCGCCATTGGCTCCGGGTCGCCCTAGGGCCGGCCGGAAGGCTGTCGGAGTCGGACGAGAATGTCGCAGATCGCGCAAAGCGTGAATCCAGGGGACGACCTCGCTAGCCGCATTCCCCCGCCGCACCAGAGGCCTAGAGTGGTGGCACAGGCGCCGAGGAGGCGGCTCCCAGCTTCATCTTCCATCTCAGCGTGTCGTGGCCAATCGGCAACAGTGGGCTGCGAAATCCCCATCGTCGTCTGACTGTCACAAGCGCGTCATTGCCCAGGAAATAGAACGGTTAAGGGTCAGTCGTGGCAACGCGGCTAAACAATTCACAACGGGGACGAAGAAATCCCCTAAGAGACTGAACTGATTAAGAAAACACACACCGTTTAACAGAGTGGAGAGGGTCATGATCGGGGGACTACAGAAATCAAGCGTCTATTTGCTCGCCGGGGCCAGCGCGCTGAGCCTTCTGGCTTTTGGGGGCACCCCAGCCAAGGCGGCGGACACCGCAACGCTCGAGGCTCAAATGCGGGCCATGCAGGCTCAGATGAGAGAGCTGCAGCGCCAAGTGAACGAGGCCAAGTCCGATGCTGCCTCCGCTAAGAGCAGCACCGGCTCGGATCTCGACCTCAAGGTCAAATGGAAGGGCGCGCCGCAACTGTCGAGCTCGGACGGCAAGTTCAGCTTCAAGGTTCGTGGCCGTATCATGACGGACTACGACGGCATCAATCAGGACCAGGGGATTACCGGCAAGCCGGATATCAGCGGCGTCGAGTTGCGCCGCGCCCGTCTCGGTGTCGAAGGCGTGGTCTACTACGACTGGAAGTACAAGTTCGAGGTCGACTTCGCCGGCGACGACGTGGGCGTCAAAGATGCCTACCTCGCTTATGCCAACTGGGCGCCGACGGAGCTGTCCGAGGTTCGGTTCGGTAACCAGTATGTCTATAACTCCCTTGAGCAGCTCACCAGCTCACGCTTCATCACCTTCATGGAGCGCGCGGCATTTACCGAAGCCTTCTTCCTCGATCGTCAGATCGGTGCCGGCGTCCTGCTCGGCAGCGACCACTGGTCGTTCCAGACGGGCTATTACGGCGCTGAGCCTGGTGATCAGGGGACCTTTACCGACGACACAACGGCCTTTTCGGTTCGCGGTACCGTCGCTCCGATCAACAACGACACCACGGTGGTCCATTTGGGCGCGAGCTATCGTCATCGTGATGCCGGCACACTCGACGATACGGGCCAGGCGGAATTGTTCCGCTACCGTGCCCGCGGCGCCGATCTGCATCTTGCCGATCGCTTCGTCGATACGGGTCACATCGGCGACTCCGACGACATGTTCGTCCTCGAAGGTGCCTTGGTGTGGAAGTCCTTGTCGGTGCAAGGCGAGTACGCCCAGCTCCAGACCGACCTTCCGACCAATCTCGGCAGCGTGAGCCCGACCTACAATGGTTGGTATGTTGACGCGAGCTGGTACATCACCGGCGAGATGCGCAACTACGAAGCCGACGAGGGCGTGTTCGGCCGTACCAAGGTGAAGAACCCGGTGTATGGCGGCAGCGGTGGCTGGGGCGCCTGGCAGATCGCCGGCCGTTACGACACGCTTGACCTCAGTGACAAGGCTGCGGCCATCGCCGCCGGCGGCGTCGCGAGCTGCGCCGATTGCGGCGAGCAGAAGACCTGGCTCATCGGTGTCAACTGGTGGCTGACTGACTACACGGCGCTCAAGCTGCAGGTCAGCCAGTCCGAAATCGACGGCGGTGCCAACGACGGCGCAACGATCGACGGTGTCGGACTCCGCGCCCAGGTCGATTGGTAGGCCAACCTAGAAAACCAAACGAAGGAACAGTCCCCTTTCGCCTGACTGCCGCCGCCTCGTCCCGGGCGGCGGCATTTTTCTTCTCCAGCAATAAGGGGGAAGGGGACTTTCTCTCGGGCACAAAAAAGCTCATCGAGGCAGGCCGCCTCGATGAGCTTTTGTCGTTCTGGCGCGGCGCCGCTACTGAGCGGAGGTCTTGACCTCGGTGGTCTTGAACTTCTCCAGCCCGGTCTTGAGCATGTGCAGCACGACGACTGCCTGGCTCGAGGCTCGATTTCGGCCTCGAGTTGCTCTATGGCCAAGAGGAGCAGCAAATAAGGCAGCGATTGGCGCTGCGGAAAGGCCTGACGACGGTCCATGGCGACAATGACGTCACCGTACTGGGGAAGAGTCGACGGCGGCTTTGGGGCTGCGCTCCGCGGCGGAGCACGCAAGTGATGAGGTGGCGCGCCGCCTCGGTGCGGGCCGCCTCCATCCATGTGCTCACGGCCGTGGGCGCCGTGCTGGCGCTGCTGGCGCTCCGCGCCGCCCACGCGTCCGACTGGCAGATGATGTTCGTGTGGCTCGGAGTCGCGCTGGTGGTCGACACTGTCGACGGACCGCTGGCGCGCCTGTTCGACGTCAAGACCGTCCTGCCGCGCTTCAGCGGCGAGCGTCTCGATCTCATCGTCGACTATCTCACCTACGTGGCGATCCCGGCCTTCGTGCTCACCGAGACCGACATCTTACCCGAGGGTTTCAGGCTGCCGGCGGCCGTGGCCATCCTGCTGTCGGGCCTGTTTCACGTCTCCGATATCGACAGCAAGACGGACGAAGGGTTCTTCGTCGGCTTCCCGGCTATCTGGAATATCGTGCTGCTCTATCTGTTCGCCCTCGGCCTGCCGCCGTCCGTCGCTCTGGTCCTGGTTGCGGTCCTCGTGCTTCTGACCTTCGTGCCGATCCTATTCGTGCATCCGGTCCGCGTGGCGCGCCTTCGCCTGGTGACGGCGCTGGTCACGCTGGCCTGGGCCGGCGCCGCGATCGTCGCCATCGCCAATCCGTTTCCGTCGGCGCTTTGGGTGCAGGTCACGCTGCTCGTGACGGCGGTTTATTTCGCGGTCCTCGGGCTCTGGCGTTCGCTCCACCGGGCATTTTGATGCCGACGCCCATTTTGATGACGACCCCCATGGACCGCGCCCGGCCCCTGCGTTATTAGCTCCGACAGCGTTTTCACCCTCACGCGGGCCCCACGCGAATGCCTCTCGTCGATTTTCTGACCGATCCGCATGTCTGGGCGAGCTTCATTGCCCTGAGCGCGATGGAAATCGTACTCGGCATCGACAACGTCGTCTTCATCTCCGTCATGGTGGCGCGCATGCCGCCGGCGCAGCGGCTCATGGCGCGTCGCGTGGGCCTGTCGTTGGCGCTCGTCTTCCGCGTCATCATGCTCGCCTTCATCGCGTGGTTCGTCCACATGACGACGCCGATCTTCAGCGTCGGCGAATTCGCGTTCTCATGGCGCGATCTGATATTGCTCGCCGGCGGCCTGTTCCTTCTCTTCAAGGGCACGCGCGAGATCCACGAGGGCATCGAAGGCGAAGACGGCGAGAACGGGAGCAACCTCGTCGTGCAGTCGCTCGGCGCCGCCATCGTGCAGATCGCCATCATCGACCTCGTCTTCTCCGTCGATTCGATCATTACCGCGGTTGGCATGGCCGATCATATCGAGGTCATGATCGCCGCCGTGGCTGTCGCCATCCTGGTCATGTATCTCGCCTCCGAGCCCGTTGCGGCCTTCATCGAGCGTCACCCCACCACCAAGATGCTGGCGCTATCCTTCCTGCTCCTCATCGGCGCCGCCCTGGTCGCCGACGCCTTCCACTTCCACATTCCGCGCGCTTACATCTATTTCGCCATGGCCTTCTCAGCCGCCGTCGAGATTATCAACGTCCTGGCGCTGCGCAGGCGCCGCCGCGCCAAGGAAAAGTCCAGAAAGGCGAAACCGACGAAGAGGGCGAGCACCGCCCCCAAGGGTTAACGAGACCTTTCTCGCCCCCCTTTAGATTGTCACGCAATCCCCTCGGCTTAGCCCCAAATTGACCAAGTTTGCGGGGCGGTATCGCCGCCATGACAATTCCAAGACACTATGGGGATGCAATGACGACGAAAGCGCTCTTTCTGGCGGCGGCAATTGCCCTGCCGTTCACCGCGGCCCTCGCTGCCGAGCCCACCAAGCTCGCCGGCGATGAGTTGCGCAAGGCGGTCAGCGGCAAGACCGTTTATCTCAATGTTTCCGGATTTGAGCTTCCGATCCGCTACGCCGCCAACGGCCGCATGACCGGCAAGATGGGGACCGTGGCGGCGAGCTTCTCGCGCGGCGATGGCTCCTCCGACTCCGGCAAGTGGTGGGTCGCCGACGACCAGCTCTGCCAGAAATGGATGAGCTGGATGGAGGGCAAGCAGTATTGCTACAAGCTGACCCGCCAGGGCGCGAGTGTGCGCTGGGTCCGCGATGACGGCCGCTCAGGCACCGCGCGGATCGGCGGCTAGCCCCGAACGCCCGAACCCCGACCCTCAAGGTCAGACCAAGGATGCAGCAAGAGCCGCCCATCGAGGCGGCTCTTTTGCCTTTTGGTGCCTGATTATTCAGCGCCGTGCTGATAGTTGCGCCTCGTCTTAACATCCTCTTGCGGATGGACTGCCCGCCGCATTACGTTGGCGTGCGTTACCTTGTGTACAGTAATTCCTGCGTATCATTTGTCGCGTTGAGTGTGTTGCGTTTCGTGGTGTAGGCGTGGCGTTGTGACTGCTGATTCCGAACATATCGAGCTTCTCCGCTGCGGCCCTCGGCCGTGGAACGAGTGGCGTGCGCAAAACCCGCAAGTCACCCCGAATCTCGTGGGCATCTCTCTCAGCATCGGCGATCGCCAGTTCGGACCCATCAACGGCGGCCCGATCAACTTGGCCTATACGCGCCTCCGCAGTGCTGTCTTGCGCTACGCGACGCTAACCCAGGCGAAGCTGGAAGGCGCCGACCTCGCCGACACCGATCTCCGGGATGCGCGCCTCGATCGTGCCGATCTCTCGGGCGCCGATCTGAGCGATGCGCTTCTCGACCGTGCCGACTTCGCCGGCGCAAATCTTTCCGGCGCCAATCTGTGCGGCGCCAGCCTTGCCGATGCGCGCAACCTCACCAAGGCTCAGTTGCACGAGGCCGAGGGCGACGTGCGCACCGTGCTGCCCGCGCATCTGGAGCGGCCGTTGATCTGGACCGTCGGCCAGATGGATGCACAGACCGCCAGAGTTTCGCCCCGCCGCGCCGAAGAGGTGCGAGAGGAGGAGGCCCCCCGGATGGGCGAGCGCACCTCCTGGCTCGTGGGAGGACCGCAATCCGCCCGCAGGGCTCCGCGCTCGGATACCTCCTTCGGCGAGCCCGGCAGCGTCTAGGCGCCGGCAATCGCCGATCACGATGCAACTGTCGGTTTGGCACGCGCGTTGCTCCTGGGATAAGACCAAGGCGACGAAGGCGTTGGATGTGATTGGTAGGCGCGGAATGTGGCGCGTTTTACTCAATCCCGAAGCCTTCGGAATCGCTCTTCGGCCAGTTTTTGGCCTGGTCACGGAGGGTGCTGATGAAAATTCGTGCAGGCTACGCCATCGGAACTGAGTGCCAGCAGGCAACGCCGATGATCCTTTGCTTAAGCGTCCACCCCTCGCGGCGATCTGACCTCATCACGCCGGATCGGATGAGGCTTCACCCCGACCTTCCAACGACATCCTATCGAGACAGCTTTGACAATATCTGCCACTTGGTGAGCGCGCCCCCGGGCCAGATGACGATCTCCGCCGATTTTCTGGTGGCGGATAGTGGCGAACCCGACGAGGTGGTACCGGCGGGCGGCTATCATACGCTCGACCAACTTCCGGCCGAGACCCTCGTCTTCCTACTTGGCAGCCGCTACTGCGAAACGGACCGGCTGTCGGACTTCGCCTGGTCGACCTTCGGGCACGTTCCCAAAGGCGGCGCCCTTGTTCAGGCCATCTGCGATTTCGTTCATGCCGAGGTGGAGTTTGGCTATCAGCATGCCAACACGGCGCGGACCGCCTTCGATACGTTGAACGAAAGGCGAGGGGTCTGCCGTGACTTCGCGCATCTGGCGGTCACGCTGTGCCGTTGCATGAACGTCCCGGCCAGGTATTGCACCGGATATTTGGGTGACATCGGCGTTCCGCCGGATCCGTCGCCGATGGACTTCAGCGCCTGGTTCGAAGCCTATCTGAACGGAAGATGGTACACCTTCGATGCGCGGCACAATAAGCGGCGCATTGGCCGTATCCTCATCGCGCAGGGAAGAGATGCAACCGATGTGGCCATGGTCACCTCGTTCGGGTCTCACACCCTCATCTCGTTCAGCGTCATGGCCGACGAGATGCAGCCGGATGTCGCGAAACGTCCGAGCCAGGTCGTCGCCTGATTGGTGTCTCCAGGCCGGGAGTCCAGCGGCTGGCGGCTGGCGCTCACGTTCTTGTGACGCCGGCCCTCTCGAACTCACGATCCGTCAACCCCATTCTGCTCTAAGGTCGGGTCAATCGACTGAAGGAGAATGGGAAATGCGCTCACAGAGCTTGCTGATCGCACTCGGCGGCATGGTGGCCCTGGCTTTCATCGCCGAGCCGGCCGCGGCGCGTGTCCAGTGCAAGGGTAATTTCCAGGTCAGCAAATATGGTCTGATCGCCACCCCATACTGCGAGGAAGAGCAGATTGCGCGCGTGGCTCAGAGCTATGGCTGGAAGACGACGGCCGCGGAGATCCACAACAATCCGCAGAAGAAGGTCTACACCTGCCAAGTGCTCGGCCACGACACCCGCCTCAAGGGTTCCTGCGCCGGTTACGGCCCGGACGCTTATGGGGCAGGGCCGTAACGGCCTGTGCCGGGCTGGCCATGGAGAAGCGGTACTTCACGTCGGACTTGAGCAGTCTCTCGTAGGCGTCGTTGACTCTCTGGGTCGGTATGACTTCGACCTCGGCGGTAATGTTATGGCGCCCACAGACGTCGAGCATCTCCCGGGTTTGTCATCCGTCGCCGATGTCGACTTTGGTTTTCTCGCCTCTGAGCCTTGCTACGATGATGGCGCAGCAGGCATCACCCCAAACATTGACGCTGGTGCGGCACATATCGAGCACCCGATCGAACACCATCAGAACGCCGATCGCTTCCACAGGAAGACCAACGGCGGCGAGAATGATTGCAATCGCCACCAGTGATGCCGAGGGCACGCCGGCAACGCCAATCGATGTCAGCAGAGCAATCGTGACAATCGTGAACTGTACACCGAAACTCAGCTCCAACCCGTAGGCCTGCGCCAAGAACATCGCCGCCGCGCATTCGTAGAGCGCGGTGCCATTCATGTTTATCGTTGCGCCTAGCGGCAGCACGAAGCTCGACACCTTGTTCGAGACGCCGACCTTTTCTTCGAGCGTATCCATTGTCACCGGCAAGGTCGCCGAAGATGAAGACGTCGAGAAGGCGGTGAGCAATGCCGGTGACATGGCGCGCATCGTAGCAAACGGTTTCACGCGGCCAATGACACGTAGCAACAAAGGCAACGTGATAGCCGAGTGCAACAGCAGCGCCGCGACAACGGCCAGCGCAAAAACAGCCAGCGGCCTCGCCGCCGCGAACCCGGTTTCGGCAATCACAGCCGCTATGAGGCCGAACACACCAATCGGTGCGAACTTCATGATGAGTTCGGTCATCTTCATCATGACGTGGAACACACCATTCCAGAACTTGAACAGCGGCTCAGCATAGTCATGCTGCAGGTGAGTCATGAAGTAGCCGAACAGAATGGAAAAGAAAATGAGGCCGAGCATCTGACCTTCGGCCGCCGCCTTCACGATATTGGGCGGCACCATGCGCTTGAACAGTTCCGCAACATCGCCAGCACCTTTGCCTTCGATTCTTTCGGTAATGTCCTCCGGCGGCGCATCGAGCGCCAGAATGTCGCCGGCGGGTTTGCCGTCGACATAGCCGGGTGCGACTGCGTTGATGACGAACAGACCAATCAAAATCGCGGCCAGCGTCGTGGCTGCGTAAAAAAACAGGGTCCGCCCGCCGAGCGCTCCAATGTTGCCTCCAGACCCGATACCGGCAACGCCGACGATGATCGACGATGTGATCAGCGGTACGATGATCATTTTCAAGGCATTCAAAAAGATCACGCCAACAAACTTGAACATCGAAAGATAGCTGACACCCAGGAACGCGGGTGTAAAAGCATCCGTCGTGTACTGATTGACGACCGCCCCGACGATGGCAGCAAGTACTATCGCAATGAGTATTTGCCAGTGGAGTGCGAGGTTGCGCACCATGGTTGCTCCTTGATCGGGCTGAAAAGAAGTGGATCAAGAGCGGACCCGTATCGCTTAAGTGTCAAGCTGGAATATCCGCTTCCGGCACCTACGCACATCGAGTCCGACTTTTGGCATATCCGCTTTTAGGGGGTGAAGCGGACGTCCCTGATGCACGGTACAAGGTCTGCCAATGACCCAAAGCGGACGCAAGTCTCTTAGAAGGAGAATGCCAAGGCAGGCGGTGGCTTGGCGGACAAGGGCCCGGACCTCGTGATCCCAAGGCTCCGACATAGAGAATTAGACTTACAGGTTGGTTGTGTTATCGCTGGTTGCGAAACATGATCGCTGTCAGCCTCAGAAGGAATGATCAAATGCGCGGTATCATCGGGCTCGTCCTGACCATTGTGGTCATAGTAATTCTACTTAGGGTGCTGGGCTTGATGTAGCCGACACCAGGTCGACGATTTCACTGTCAGGTCCATGCCTGGCAGAAGGCAGCTTCGCAACGTTCGCCGCCGCGCTTCATCGAAGCCCAGTGGCCCACTTCTCGGCCTCTTGCTGCCTGCCCAACAGATGAAACCTCAAATCGCTTCGCCGTCATGAAATGACCTCCCTTTGCGACAGAAGCCCGGCAGCAGCGCGGGAACGGGGGCACTAGAGAGGCCAGGTACCACGGCAAATAAACATGGCTATTGCCGTGGCTTTTGACCGCCATTCCGTCATGGGTACAGCTATGGGCAGAACCGAGCAATCAACCCCATCACACTGAAAACAAACAATAAATATAGGCTTCTGGCGGAGGGGGTGGGATTCGAACCCACGAGACGCTCGCGCGCCTGCCGGTTTTCAAGACCGGTGCCTTCAACCACTCGGCCACCCCTCCTGGTCTCACGTCTGCTAGCGGAAAACCCGCTCTTAGGCTCTGCCCATTATCTGCTTGTCTTTACGCCGCCCCACGATCCTTCATAGGGCCATGGACAGCAAGCCAGAGACACCCAGGTTCGACGCCACGCGTCCTTACGACATCCCCCTTAAGGGATGGTGGCAGATCGTGCAAAGGGTGGGGCACAAGATCGTCAGCGACAATCTCCAAGTGGTCACGGCGGGCTGCGCCTTCTATGCGCTGTTCGCCATCTTCCCGGCGCTTTGGGCCTCGATCTCGCTGTTCGGGCTCACCACCGATGCCGATACCGTGGAGCGGCAATTCGGCATGCTCGCCACCGTGCTGCCGCCCCAGGCCTACGAGATCGTCATCGGTGAGATTCGGAGAATTGCCGAGACGCCGCATCAGGCACTGGGCTGGAGCTTTGCGGTTGGCCTCGGCATTGCGCTATGGAGCGCCAATCTGGGCACGCAGGCCATGTTCTCCGCGCTGAACATCGCCTATGGAGAGCCGGAGCACCGCAGCCTGCTTCGTTTCTATTTGAGCGGCTTCATCTGCACCATCATCGGCATCCTCGGCGTCGTCGCCATGCTGTTTGCCGTTGTCTATGTGCCGATCGCGTTCGCCGAGACGGGCCACGCCGGCGATTATCAGACGCTCGTCAGAGTGGGACGCTGGCCGTTCCTCGCACTTCTCGTGATGTGTCTTCTCGCCTTGATCTACCGCTTTGGTCCGAGCCGCCGCGGCGCTCAATGGCGCTGGATCAACGTCGGCGCGATCTTCGCCACGGCCGTGTGGCTGCTCGCGTCCTTCGGCTTTTCCTATTACGTGTCGAATTTCTCCGGCAATTACGACCGAATGTACGGCTCTCTGGGGGCGGTGATCGTTCTGCTGTTCTGGCTCTATCTCACGTTCTTCATCGTGCTGGTGGGCGCCGAGATCAACGCGGTGCTGGAGACGAGAGAGCCAAGGGGCGGCGCGCCCGACACCAAGCCTGGCGGAGTTTGAACCTAACGGGGAGAGGGCGGCTTAAGCCTGATCCGGCGCTCGCCTGAGCCATCGTCGGCGGATGAGCCCAACGCTCAACACCAGCACCGCGCCCAAACACGCGCCCACAAGCCCCACCGTGTGAGCGGTCCCCGGGTCGAGATGGCCCATGACCGCCGGATCCTTGGCGATGATCTCGCCGGCGATCCATCCGAGCAGCGCCGCGCCGGCCCACACGATGATGGGGAAGCGCTCGAGCAGCGCCATGACGATAGCGGCGCCGGCCATGATGAGCGGAATGCTGACGGCCAGGCCGAACATCAACAGCGCGTAATTCCCGCGCGACGCCATGGCGATAGCGATGACATTGTCGAGGCTCATCACCGCGTCGGCGATGGCGATGATCTTGACCGCATGCCAAAGATTGTTGACCGGTTCGATATTGGCGCCGTCGTTCTCTTCCTCGCCTCCGAGCAGCTTGATGGCGATCCAAATGAGGAGGAGGCCGCCGATCAGCTTCACGAAGGGCATGGCCATGAGCGTCGTCACCAAGCCGGTGAAGACTACACGCAGGCCGATGGCGACGAGAGTTCCGAGCGCGATGCCCCAGACGCGTTCCCTTGGCGGGAGCTTGCGGCAAGCGAGCGCAATGACGACAGCGTTGTCACCCGACAACAGAAGGTCGATCCAGATGATCTGTAGAACGGCGAGCCAAAAACCTGGATCGTCGACAGCCATGCTGCAGTGTACCCCCTGATGCCATGGTGTGATCGGCCGGGTCCCCTCAGAACCGGCCGCGAGCCGTTACCCTTTGCCGTGAAAAGCGGCAAAGACAAGACGGTTATATAGGGGCTCCGGAGCCGGATTGTAGGTGCCTAGACGGCCCATAACGGCTGTTTCAGTCTAGGACAAGTCATTGCTGATCGCTTATGCTTTTGCTCGTCAGTTAGACGAATCGGGCCTGCGGGCCCTTACGGGAGGGAACCCCTTGCCAGCCATGGATCCAGTTCTGCTGAGCCCACTAATCGCACTGGTCGCCGGTATTCTCATATTGCTGATGCCGCGCATCTTGAATTACGTCGTGGCGATCTATCTCATCGCCATTGGTATCATTGGACTCGCGCATCACTTCCAATAGTCCGCTGACTTTTTCCTATGAGGCGCAAGGTAAGCGCGTACGGTTGCTGCGACAGCCCACCGCATCTGTCTGGCGTGCCAAAGGAAACCTAGAACCGCATCTTCCAATGCCCTATAGTTCGACCGTCACGCTCGCCATCAGGGGAGCGACCCCCAATTCGGGGGGACCGATCCTTCAGGGCGTTCGAGGCAGCAGGCCGAAAGCCAAGAGGCTAGCGGCCTCGGGCTCTCTGTGCGCGCTTCAACTCTTAGAGACCGCGACAAGACGGGGTTACCAAGGGTGTGAATAAACAAGGCAGTCAAGCCGAGCGGCGCGCCAAAAAGAACGGGAATTCCAAGTTGGGATTCCGGCCGAGAGTCTTGCTCGGTCTTGCCGCGCTGCTTGTAGTGCTCGCCGCATTCGGGGCGCATGCCGGATTCTGTCCGGATCCGGCGTTGCGGAGCGAGGCCGCCGCCGCGCGTCCGCTGACTCTCGCCGAGGCCAAGACCGAGACCCATAAGACTGAAACGGACCAGACGGCTTATGTTTGGTCGGCGACGCGCATGGAGTCGGGCCTGATTTTGCGTGGCGTGGCGCCCTCCGACGAAGACCGTCGCACCATGCTCGGTATGGTGAAGGCGAATTTCCCCGATCTGGTCGTCGAGGACCGGCTGCGGATCGTCAATGGCGGTCCGCCGCGAGAGCAATGGCTAGGCGCGGTTAGCTTCGGGCTGCAGCAGCTCGCGCATTTGAAACGTGGGTCCGTGCGGCTCCTCAATGTCGGCCTCAGGCTGTCGGGCGAGGCCCGCAGCGCCAACGACTATGTCGAGATCAAGAAGGCGCTCGCCGGGCCGCTGCCGACCGGACTCGTCGTCAAGGGCGATAACGTGCGGCCGCCGATCGCCAATCCATTCGTGTTCACCGCCGATCTTGGCGCCAATGCGCTGAGCCTCGCCGGCAGCGTTCCGAGCGAGGACTCGCGCAAGCAACTACGCGATCTGTCCCGGCAAATCTTCGAACGTCCGGGACTTGATGATCGGCTCGAGGTTGCCTCCGGCGCGCCCAAGAAGTGGGACGAGGCGGTAACCGCCGCGCTGCGCGCGCTGAGCCGGCTGGAATCCGGCAAGGTCGCGATGTCGGGCCTCGCCGTCACCATCGAGGGCGTCGCGCCCGACAAAGGCACCGCCGTCGCCGTGTCCTATCAATTGCGGCGCGATCTGCCCAAGTTGTTCTCGACCTCGGAGAGCATCAAGTGGAAAGAGGCGAGCGCCGCGCGTGACGTGGCGGCGCAAGTTCTCCCGCGCATCAAGGAGTATGCGCGGACCAACGGAGATCGGATGAAGCGCGAGTTACCGCCGCTGCTGCCGCTGCTCGGCACCGAGTAGGGCGCCGCCATCGCCGCCATCCGGGCGGCTCGATCCGAATCTAATCGTTGACCGCGAAGAACGATCCGATCGCCTCGACCGGTTCCTGCTCTTGCAGCACGGGCGCGTGGCCCTGCTCAGGCACAGTCATGGCCCGCAAGTTTGGGTGGCGCTCCACCATCTCTTCCAGCGTCTCGACGCTCAGCACGTCTGAGTGTTCGCCCCTGAGCACGAAGGTAGGAACCTGCCCCAGCGCGACGAATTGCGGCCACAGGTCGGGCACCGGCCGGCTCAGGTCGATGGTCCCCATGGCGCGGCTGAGCTTGCGGTCATAGGAGAGAATGAGCCGCCCTTTGCGCTCCTCGAACACGCCGCGCGCCATGCTGTCCCATTGGCCGTCGGTGAAGTCGGGGAACCCCCGCCCATTGATCTCGCGCATGATCTGCACCGCGTCGGCCCAGGTCTTGGGCACCGGCATGCGACCCACATAGCTCACGATGCGCGCCAACCCACGTGTCTCGATCACCGGGCCGATGTCGTTCAGCACCACCGCACCCATGGCGGTCGGCCTAAGCGCGGCCATCATCATGGCGATGATTCCGCCGCGCGACGTGCCCACGATCCCCACCCGATGCAGTCCTTGCACTGTCAGGAAGTCGATCGTGTCGATGAGCTCAGTATAGGGAACGTAGTTCCGCCAGTTACTGTCGTGCTGCGACCGGCCGCGCCCGCGATAATCCAGACAGTAGACATTGCGAGGCTTCTCGGGATGCGTCGACAGATAGGTGGCGAGGGTATGAAAGTCGCTGGAATTGCGGGTGAGGCCCGCCAAGCAGATCACGCTCCGGAACTTTTCGTCCGGTGCGGGATAGTGGCGAGCGTAAAGTCTAAGGTCGTCGAACGACTCATAGAAGATGTCTCGCCACGGCTTGGTATCAAGCTCTGGCATTTTCAATGCAGCGACCTTGGGAGCGCAGTTGTGTCGACGGACGCGCGCTTGAGGCGCGCGGCCCGCAGTGTTGAGCATACTTGATGGGGGAGCAAGCCTCGAAAAGTCAACCCGGAACCCTGGCGCCGCCTCAAGGTGCCTTGGCCACCGCCGACTCTGGGACCACGACGACGGACGCCGTCTCCGAGGGCGGCACGCGCCTGCCGCGATTGAGGTCTTGGACCAGGTGGAGCGCGTCCTTCGGCCCAGACAGGCGCGAGCGATAAAGCTGCAACGTCTCCATGATCTTGATCACGTAGCGCCTTGTCTCGGTGAAGGGAATGCGCTCGATCCAGTCGATGGGATCGACGTCCGGCTTGCGCGGGTCGCCGTAGATCTCCATCCATTCTTTGACGCGGCCAGGGCCGGCGTTGTAGGCGGCAAGCGCGAGGAAGTACGACCCGCTATAGCCGTCGATCAGGTCGTTCAGGAATGCCTCGCCGAGCTGCTGATTGTAGGCCGCGTTGGTCAGCCGCGATTGCGAGTATTGCACCTTGTAGCGCCGGGCTACGCCGCGCGCGGTCGCCGGCATCAACTGCATCAGTCCGCTGGCGCCGACCGGGCTCTTGGCCCCGGCATTGAACTCGCTCTCCTGGCGGGACAGCGCATGCACCAGCGCCGGATCGACCCGCTCGTCGAGAAGGCTCTTGAACGCCGGCATCACACCCACGGGGAGCGCATAGTCACCGAGAGGGAGATCGCGGTTAAAGGCGATCTTCGCCAGCCTGAGGCCGATCTGCTGCTTGTCCATGGCCTTGGCGAGCTCGACCAGGAGCACTTCCTCGGCGGCGTTATCCAGGGTGCGCGACAGCGCCAAGAAGAACTGCGGCGTGATCCATTCCACGTTGGCGGCGCGGGCCACGCCGATGGCGCGTACGCCCTTGCGGGCCATGAAGCGGTCGATGTCCTCTTGGGTCGGTATCGGCGTGGACGTCACCTCAAGGCGGGCCGGACGTGGGTCCAGCGCTTGGCGTCCGAGCTGCCCGTAGAAATATTGCGGGTATTTGGCGGCGCCGTGGAAGTGGATGACGGCGGAGGCGCGATCGCCGAGCGCCAGGGCCGTGCGGCCGAGCCAGTACTCGCCGAGCGAGATGTTGCGGGAGTCCGTCGCCGCCTTACGCAGCGCCAGGAAGTGAGGGAGCGCCGTTTCGGGCTCCTTCAGATAGCGCAGGGCCACCCAGCCGGCCAGGAACTCGGCCTCGATAAAGGAATCGCCAGATGCGAGCCCATGCTTCGCCGCGATTTCGTAGGCCGTGCGGGGGTGCCCGTCGTTGAGCGCCGCCCGCACATTGATGCGCCGCTCGATCCACCATTCGTTGAGATCGAGCAAGATGTTCGGTTCGAGGGGTGCATCGAGCAGCAGCTTGAAGGCGATCAGACGCTGGTCCTTGTCCTTCGTGCGCCGCAGCCACTGGATGTTGTTGAAGCGAAGGCCGATATCGGCCTTGACGGCGTCGTCGGGCAGCGCATCGAGAAGCTTGCCGGCATTGCCGCCGCGTTTGATGACGGCGATACGCGCGTCGACCTTCTTTTGCTCGTCGGGCGGAAGCAGCTTGGCGATGCGCAGGGCATCCGCCGTCACCGACTGATTGTCGGGATAAAGCAGCTGATCGATGCGTGCGCGGTGATGCTCGACGGTGAGCATGTTGCCGTAGTTATCGAGGATCTTCTTCTCGACCGGCTCGTTGAGGCGATGGTCGCGCCAGGCTGAGACCACCAGGTCCTTCGCTGCCGCCTCGTTGCCTTCCTTGAGATACACGCTGGCGAGCGCGGCCTTGCCGGCACCGGTCTGCGGCGCCGAGGCGCCGAAGAACGCCTTGATCTGCTCCGGCGAGGCCTCGCCGAGGAACAGCGACGTCTCTGCCTTCTCCCGTAAGTCGTCCTGGCCCGGCCAATTCGGGTGGCCGATCCGGAACGCTTCGACCGCTTCGGCGTCGAGCACGGTGCTCTTATTGTGCTTAAACCGATACCAGAGACCGAAATCGCGCACGGCGGGGTCGGAGATCTTCGCCGCCGTCTCGTCGATGCTGCCCTTGTGGCGCATGACGAACCGCATGCGGCTCTCATCCGCTGAGCTGATGTTGTAGGAGAGTAGCGGCTTCAGGATTGCGGCGTAATCAAGCGCCGGCTCGGGCGCCGGCGGGTCCATCGGCGAGGCGCGCTTCGGATTGATGTCGGGCGGCGGCACCTTGAGATCCTCGGGCGAGGGCGCTTTCGCCTCCTCTACGGCTGTCGCCTCGGGCTCGGCCGGGCTTGCGGGATTGCGCGGCGGCACAGGGATCGCGGCGACGCTCGTCGTGTTATCGCCATCACTCGCGGCCTCGGCCTCAGGCGTCGCGTCAGCCTCAGGCGTCGCGTTAGCCTTGGGCTGGGCGTCAGTCTCGGGCGTTTTGGGCGTGGCTTCCGCGGTGGTCGGCGTAGCTTCCGGTGCGGCCGGCGCAGTGTCCGGCGCCGGAGCCGCCGCGTCGGCGGAGGCTGTTTCAGGCAAGGCGGCTTTGGCGTCTGGTGTGGAGGGAACGGCCTCCGGTGTGGCAGGCAGTTGCGCGGCTGTGACGACCGGGCGCTCCGGATTGCGCTCCGGCAGCGACACATCGGGCGCAGCCATAGCCACGCCCGGCATGGCACAAGCCAAGGCGGCTGCAATAGATAGCTTATGCGCGCGAATGCGTTTCATCTCGTCGATCGGTACCGGTTACGACCTGCGTCTAGCGGTCAGGACGTCCCCCGACCGGGGAGCCGCGACGATAAAGTCCACAGCAGTGTACCTAAATTGAACAATGTCTGAAAGATTCCGGCGGAAAAATGACTGAAACCGCGTTGTCCAAGGTTAGATGAGCCCTGAGAAGACGCGCGTAAGCTATTCGCCAGCATATTTTTTCTATAACTAGAGAAACGTGGCGGCAGGGCGACTTTATCCCTAACGTGACGGCGAGCCGGGCGGCTGGCTTGCCGCCTCAACCGTCAGACCCTATTGTCCGCCCGACTTTTTGCACCCGGTCCCCCGCAATCAAGTGCCTGCCCGAGGAGCTTTCGCTTTGTCCATGCCGCCGTTTCAAGGTTCGATCACGGCTCTCATCACCCCGTTCAAGGATGGCTCGCTCGACGAGGCCGCCTTCCGCAAACTTGTGGAGTGGCAGATCGACCAAGGTACCCACGGCCTCGTGCCCTGCGGCACCACGGGGGAGTCGCCCACGCTCGCCCATGACGAGCACCGTCGTGTCATCGAGCTGTGCATCGAGGCGGCTGGCGGCCGCGTGCCGGTGATCGCGGGAACGGGGTCCAATTCAACGCGCGAGGCCGTCGCGCTGACGCAACACGCCAAGGAGGCTGGCGCCGACGGCGCGCTCGTGGTGACGCCCTATTACAACAAGCCGACCCAGGAGGGGCTCTACCTCCATTACAAGGCCATCAACGACGCCGCCGATATTCCGATCCTGATCTACAACATCCCCGGCCGCAGCGTCATCGACATGTCCGTCGACACCATGGCGCGGCTGTTCAACCTGAAGAACATCGTCGGCGTGAAGGACGCGACCGCCAACATGGCCCGCGTCAGCCTGCAACGCGCGGCCATGGGCCACGACTTCATCCAGCTCTCGGGCGAGGACGCCACTGCGCTCGGATTCATGGCCCATGGCGGGCACGGCTGCATTTCGGTGAGCGCCAATGTGGCGCCGGCGCTTTGCTCCGAGTTCCAGCTCGCTTGCCTCGCCGGAAATTTCAAGCGGGCGCTCGAGTTGCAAGACCGGCTGCTGCCGTTGCATGAGGCCTTGTTCGTGGAAGCCAATCCCGGACCCGTCAAATACGCGGCCGAGAAGCTCGGCATCTGCACTGGCGATACGCGGTTGCCGCTGGCGCCGATCGGCGAAAGCTCACGCAAGCGGGTCGATGAGGCGTTGGAGGCGGTCGGCCTCGCCGGCGTCTAAGGCCAAAGGATCGCGACATGGCGCCGAAGCGCGACAGCGGCAAGCTCGTCGCCGAGAATCGTAAAGCCCGCTACAGCTACGAGATCGGAGACACGATCGAGGCCGGTCTCGTTTTGACGGGCTCCGAGGTGAAGTCCCTGCGCATGGGCAAGGCGATGATCGCGGAGTCTTATGCGTCGAATGAAAACGGCGAGCTTTATCTGATCAACGCGCATATCGCCGATTATCCGGGCGCGCGCGACGGCCATGCGCCCACCAGGCCGCGCAAGCTTCTGCTGCATGCGCGCGAGGCGGCGCGGTTCCTCGGCGCCATTCAGCGCGAAGGCATGGCACTGGTGCCGCTCCGGCTTTATTTCAACGACCGCGGCATCGCCAAGCTCCAGCTCGGTCTGGGCAAAGGCAAGAAGCTCCATGACAAGCGCGAGACCGAGAAGAAGCGCGATTGGGAACGCCAGAAGGGCCGGCTGATGCGGGATAAGGGCTGATCATGGAAGACGGCGCGCTCGACCACGTCACGCCCGGCATGCTGTTGCCGCCGATCGACTTGTCGGCAACCGACGGCTCGAGCGTCCATCTCAGCACCCTTCCAGGCCTGAGCGTCCTTGCGGTCTATCCCTGGACCGGGCGCCCCGGGCAGCCCAACCCGCCCGGTTGGGACGATATCCATGGCGCGCACGGCTCCACGCCCGAGCTTGAGGGCTTTCGGGATCTCTGTGAGGACTTCGCGCAGCATGACACGCGCATCTTTGGCCTGAGCCGTCAGACCACGGAGTATCAGCGCGAGCTGGTGGAGCGCTTGCGCCTGCCGTTCCCGATCCTGAGCGATGAGCATAGGAGCTTCAGCGAGGCTTTCGCTTTACCCAGTTTCACAACCGGCGGCGAAAGCTATTTGAAAAGACTCACGCTCATGGTGCGAGACGGTCAAATCGAATGGGTGTTCTATCCAGTGGCCGATCCCGCCGGCCACGCCGGAGAGGTACTGGCCTGGCTGAAGCAAGAGGCCTGAGCCGGCCTCAGTCGCCCATGGCGTCGTCCTCGGCGTCCTCGACCGAATAGCCGAGCCGGTCCAGCGCCTCCTCCAGATAGTCGGGCAGAAGCGGCATGCCGATGAGATAGTCCGCGGTGCGGCTGGTGCGTTCGGCTTGGGCGGTCTCCAGCGCGTCGTCGAGCTCATCCGGGCCGAACGAGCCGCGGCCGATCCAAGCAAGCGCCACCAGGCTCACTTGCTCGTCCTCGTTCAGATCGTGGATGAACTCTTTGAGCTCGGCGAGGGTCGCATCGTCGGAGAAGGATTCGAGGATCGAATCCGCGTCATGGTCGGAGGTGGCGCCGTCGTCCCATGCCCCCACCTTGGCGGCGCATTCGCGCGCCTTGACGATGACAAACCCGACTTTGGTCGGTGAGATTTCCAGCCCCGCCATGCGGACGCCTCGCTGCAACAATGATCGTTCGAGCATGCCCGACTTGCACGCTGCCAGCAAGCCGCTCGGGTGCGCAAAGACTAGCGCGTGAGGCTGGCCGCGGCCGCGCCCACCACCTCCTCGAACATCGGCGTGGTGAGCCGCCCGGTATTCGTGTTCTGCCGGGAGCAATGATAGCTGTCGAACAGCACGAGCCCGGTTGGCAGATCATGACGCGCGCCGTGGGCAAAGGGGAAGTCGCGCTTTCTCAAGCCAAACGTGTCCAGGATGCTGTCATGGGCGATGCGGCCGATGGCCAGCAGCGTGCGCAAGTTCGGCAGCGCCGCCATACGGCCAATCAGAAAAGTGCGGCAGCGTGCGATCTCGTCGGGTTTCGGCTTGTTCTGCGGCGGCACGCAGCGCACCGCATTGGTGATCATGCAGTCGACCAGCTCGAGGGCTCCCGGCGTGCTCACGTCATGGGTGCCGCGGGCGAGGCCGGTTTTGAGCAGCGTGTGGTAAAGAAGCTCGCCGGCATGGTCGCCGAGAAACGGCCGCCCGGTGCGATTGGCGCCTTTGAGTCCGGGCGCCAGCCCGACGATGAGAAGCCGCGCCGTCCCGGGGCCGAATGAGGGGACCGCGCCGTTGAACCAATCCGGGTGCGCCGCCTCGTTGTCATGGCGAAACCCCACGAGGCGCGGGCACAGCGGGCAGTCATGCACCGGCTCAGGCGGACCGGCCTCGCTCACGGCGGACAGCGCCACCCGTCAGCTCCGGTCGGTGGAATTGAGCGGCGTCGATAAGCCCGAGTCGCGCTTGGCCAGAAGTCCCAGCGCCGACCAGTCGAGATCGCGGCCGCCGGCGGCGATCAGCGTGAGGAAACGTTCGGCGATGACGCTGGCCATGGGCATGGGAACCTCCAGACTTTGCGCCGCACTAAGCGCGAGGCCGAGATCCTTATAGCCCAACGCGGCCTTGAAGCCTGCCGGCGTATAGCGCTCATCGGCGATCAGCCCGCCATAGGTCTTATAGACCGGCGCGCCGAATAGCGTGCTCACGAGGAGATCGAGATATTGCGCCCGGTCAATTCCGGCCTTGCCGATGAGGGCGAAGGCCTCGCCCAGGGCCTCGATCACCGCGGCGATCAGGAAGTTGCCGCTGAGCTTCACGAGATTGGCGTTGGGCGCGTACTCGGACACGACAAAGGTGCGCTGGCCGAGGACCTCGAACACCGGGCTGCAGGCTGCGACCGCCTCCGGTGCGCCGGCGGCAACGACGAATAGCTTTGCCGCCGCCGCCGCATCGGGACGCCCGAACACCGGCGCCGACACGAAGCCCTGATCGGCCTTGGCATGCGCCTCGGCGAGCCGCTCGGCGAGGGCGAGACTGATGGTGCTCATGGAGATGTGGATGGCGCCGGGCGCCAGCGCCTTGAGGATGCCGTCCGGGCCGAACACGGCGGCTTCGACCGCCGCATCGTCGGCGAGCATGGTGATGACCGCTTCGCCGCCCGCCGCCGCGCCCGGCGTGTCGGCGCGCGGGGCACCCTTCTTCACGAGAGGTTCGGTCTTGGCCAGGGTGCGATTGTGGACAGTCAGCGCATGGGGACCAAGCAAATTGGCCGCCATGGCACTTCCCATATTCCCAAGACCAACGAAGCCGAGCTTCATCGTCTGGCCTCCTTCTATCGACAACGGTCTTCCGCCGGGAAGGTTCAGGTCTCGATTAGGTCTTCGGGTTCGAATTCGTCGAGCGGCTCGGGGTCTTGGCGCCGGCGCGGCTCGCGCTGCCCCCGTTCGGAGGGGTCGCGGCCGATCTCGTTCTGGAGATTTGCGAGGTCGATGAACTGATCCGCCTGGCGGCGCAGTTCGTCGGCGACCATGGGCGGGTTGGTGGCGAGCGTGGAGACGACGCTGACGCGCTTGCCCTTGTGCTGGAGCGCTTCGACCAGGGACCGGAAGTCGCCGTCGCCGGAGAACAGCACGAGATGATCGAGATGTTCGGCGAGCTCCATGGCGTCGACCGCAAGCTCGATATCCATGTTGCCTTTGATCTTTCGCCGGCCCGCCGCATCCACGAACTCTTTGGTCGGCTTTGTCACCATGGTGTAGCCGTTATAGTCGAGCCAATCGACCAGCGGCCGGATCGAGGAATATTCCTGATCCTCGATCAGCGCGGTGTAGTAGAGCGCCCGAATCAGCTGCCCCTTGCTGCCGAACAGCTTTAGGAGCCGCTTGTAATCGATGTCGAAGGCGAGAGACTTGGCGGCGGCGTAAAGATTGGCGCCGTCAATAAAGAGCGCGATTCGCTCATTGGGATAAAAATTCATTGAGCGTCCTAACACTGCAAATATGGTCGATTTGAAACAAACGCATAAAGGTCTTTGTGAACAACATAAGTGTGACGGGAGCTCTCTGCAATTGGTCACGCGTGGCAAGACACTGCTAGGTTTGGGTGCAAATTATCCTGGACCGTGGGGGAGTCCCGCCGACACGATCACGCGCGCTTTAGGTGAAATGGCCCGTGCGGGCGTCGCGGTCGAGGCGGTCTCCCCCTATTACGAGACTGCGGCCGTCGGTCGCGCCGGACAGCCCCCTTATGTCAACGCCGCCGCCCTTATCGACACGCATCTGGGTCCGGAGGCGCTACTGCGTCTGTTGAAGGGGATCGAGCGGGCCGCAGGCCGTCGTGGCGGCAGCCCCTGGGGGCCGCGCAGCCTCGATATCGACATTCTCGATCACAAAGGGCTCGTTAGGCATTGGCGCCGAGGGCGTCCGCGTTTTGCGCGGGCAGGGCGCAGACCCCTTGTTCTGCCCCATCCTTGGATCGAAAAGCGGCCTTTCGTGCTCCGCCCGCTACTCGACATCGCGCCGGATTGGCGCCATCCGGTGCTGAAACGGACCGCGCGGACCCTGTGGCGCCAGGCTGCCGGCGCGCACCAAGGTCAAGTAATGCGTAAGCTTTAGCGCGGCTTCGGCTTGCATGCCCGCCGCGAACTGCCTAAATAGGGGCTAAACCTACCCAATTTCAAAAGGATCACCTCATGGCTCGCGTCACCGTCGAGGATTGCGTCGACAAGATTCCGAACCGCTTCGAGCTCGTGCTGCTCGCCGGCCATCGCGCCCGCACCATCTCCGCCGGTGCCCAGATCGCGGTGCAGAGGGACAACGACAAGAATCCTGTGGTGGCGCTTCGCGAGATTGCCGAGAAGAAGATCGCGACCGACGACCTCAAGGAAGATTTCATCCACTCCATGCAGAAATATGTCGAGGTGGATGAGCCTGAGGCCGAAGCCGTGCCGATGTTGTCGTCGGAGACGAGAATGCCGGTCCTCGGCCAGGACGATCCGTCGAGCGACACGGCGATCGACAAGATGACCGAGGAGGAGCTGTTGCGCCGGATGGCGACACAGGCGCCTTCGGATGGCTCAAATGCGGGACCGCGCTCACGCTGAGCCTGACGAGACCCTAAAGCGCGGCGCATTTGATATTGCCTCGCCGCGATGTCGTTCCGGCGAATGCCGGAATCCACAGAGACCGGTTTCGATCATGCTGACCTGGATCCCGGCTTACGCCGGGACGACGATTGTGCCGCGTTCGCCCCTCTTCCTCAGGCACGCCCAATGACCCGCCAATATGAGCTGGTCGAGCGTGTGCTGAGCTATCAGCCCACCGCCGACGAGGCGATGCTCAACCGCGCCTATGTCTACGCCATGAGGGCGCACGGCAATCAGAAGCGTGCGTCCGGTGCGCCGTATTTCTCCCACCCGCTCGAAGTCGCCGCCATCCTCGCCGAGATGCGTCTCGACGATGCGACCATCGCCACCGCGCTCCTCCATGACACTATCGAGGACACCGACGTCACCCGGACCGAGATCGACACCATGTTCGGCGCCGAGATCGGCACGCTGGTCGACGGCCTGACCAAGATCAAGAAGCTCGACCTCGTCACCAAGAAGGCCGAGCAGGCCGAGAACTTCCGCAAGCTCCTGCTTGCCATCTCCAGCGACATTCGCGTGCTGCTCGTCAAGCTCGCCGACCGCCTGCACAATATGCGGACGCTCGAGCACATGAAGCCGGCGAAGCGCAAGATCATCGCCGAAGAGACCATGGACATCTATGCGCCGCTGGCCGGCCGCATGGGGATGCAGTGGCTTCGCGAGGAACTCGAGGAGCACGCCTTCCGCTGGCTGAACCCGGAAGCCTATGCCGCCGTGGTCGAACGCCTGAAGATTTTGCGTGCGCGCAACCAGGGCTTGATCGATGAGATCGAGGGCGCGCTCACCACCAAGCTCACAGAAGCGAAAGTCCGCGGCATCGTCGCCGGCCGGGAGAAGAAGCCTTACGCTATCTGGAGCAAGATGGAGCGGAAGCAAATTTCGCTCGAGCAGCTCTCGGACATCTACGGTTTCCGCATTGTCGTGCCCGAAGTGCCCGACTGCTATCACGCGCTCGCCGTGATCCACACCACGTGGCACGCGGTGCCGGGCCGCTTCAAGGACTACATCTCCAACCCGAAGCAGAACGACTATCAGTCGGTCCACACCACCATCGTCGGGCCCCGGCATCAGCGCGTTGAGCTGCAGATCCGGACCGAGAAGATGCACTCGATCGCCGAATACGGCGTTGCCGCGCATGCCCTCTACAAGGACACGAACGGCGCCAACGGCAAGGCGGTCCCGTCGCAAGACTCCAGCGCCTATCGTTGGCTCCGCCATCTCGTCGGCATGCTGCTCGACGGCGACAACCCGGAAGAGTTTCTCGAGCACACCAAGCTCGAGTTGTTCCAGGACCAGGTCTTTTGCTTCACGCCGAAGGGACGCCTGATCGCGCTGCCGCGCGGGGCGAACTGCATCGACTTCGCCTATGCGGTGCACACCGATGTCGGCAACACCTGCGTCGGCGCCAAGATCAATGGCCGGCCCATGCCGCTCGCCTCCGCGTTGCGCAACGGCGACGAGGTGGAGATCATCTGCTCCACGGCGCAAGCGCCGCCGGTCGCCTGGCAGAGCCTCGCCGTCACCGGCAAGGCGCGCTCCGCCATCCGGCGCGCCACTCGCGACGCGGTGCGGGCGCAATACGGCAAGCTTGGGCGAGAAATTCTCGATCGCGCCTTTCAGCGCCGGGACAAAACCTTCAGCGAGGAGAGCCTGGGCGCGGCACTCGGGCGGCTCTCCCAGAAGACCGCCGAGGATGTCATGGCCGCGGTCGGGCGCGGCGAACTCGCATCGGCCGACGTGGTCCGCGCCGTTTTCCCCGAGGAGGGGCCGCAGGAGGTCCCGAAGCGGCGGCGCAAGGTCAAGCGCACCGACGAAGGCTGGTTCGGCCTCGGCAAAGTCATGGGCCTCAAATTCCGTTGGCCCGGCTCCGCCGGCAAGGAACGCCCCGAAGGCTCAAGCGGCATCCCCATCCGTGGCTTGCGCGGAGATTTGCCGGTGAATTTCGCCGACGGCGGCGCCGTACCGGGTGATCGCATCGTCGGCATTCTGACCCCCGGCCAGGGCATTACCATCTATCCTATTCACGCCGACGCCCTGAAAGCCTTCGACGAGGAGCCGGAGCGCTGGATCGACATCACCTGGGATATCGACGAGGACAATGCGCAGCGGTTCCCGGCCAAGATCGCGGTCACGGCGATGAACGAGCCAGGCAGTCTGGCGCAAGTCGCCTCGGTGATCGGCGAGGCCGACGGCAATATCGAGAACATCAAGATGACCAATCGGGTCGCCGACTATGCCGAGATGTTGATCGATCTTGAGGTCTGGGACCTGCAACATTTGAACGAAATTCTGGCGGGCCTGCGGGCTAAGGACGTGGTCAGCGCCGCCGCCCGGGCCGAAGGTTAGCCCTGGCATATAGAGAAACCGTATCCCAAATATGATAGGGCCTGTCGCCGAAGGGCCGGCATGGACGGGCAATTGAGCGCCTGCCCTTGGAACGAGGTTATCGATGTTGTTCAGGCGCCGCGAGGCCGAGAGCTTTCTAGCCAGGTTGCGAGTGCATCTATGGCCGCGCCGCAGCTGGAGCCGCTCGACCCGTTACGTGGTGCACCGCGTCCGCCGCTTGAGCGCCACGCCGCACGCGGTCGCGCTGGGCTTCGCCGCCGGCGTCTTCGTCTCCGCTACGCCTTTTCTCGGCACGCATCTCATCATGGCCGCGCTGATCGCCTGGGTCATCGGCGGTAGCATGGTCGCCGCCGTTCTCGGCACCTTTGTCGGCAACCCACTGACCTATCCCTTGTTCTGGGTGAGCACCTACGAGGTGGGGCATTTGATGCTTGGCGGCGGCGAGAAGCAAAAGGCGCCCATCGACTTGTGGGGTGGAGACTTCCAGAGTTCGCTCGATCAGATTTGGCCGCTCGTGAAGCCCATGACGCTCGGCGCCTTGCCCGTCGGCATCGGCCTGGCGGCGCTGAGCTATGTTCTGGTCAAGCCCACGGTGAACGCCTACCAGCACCGCCGCCGTGCGCTGACTGCCAACCGTGAGGCGATGGAGGCGAGATGACCGCGGCGCGGACGAAGCCGGCGAGCGGCGGCGCATGCCCCGCACCGATCAGGCTCGGTATCAACATCGACCATGTCGCGACCTTGCGGAACGCCCGCGGCGGGTTCCATCCGGACCCGGTGCGCGCGGCGAAGCTCGCGGTTGCGTCCGGCGCCGACAACATCACCGCGCATCTGCGCGAGGACCGGCGTCATATTCGCGACGACGATATCGCGCGCCTCATGGCCGAGCTCGACTGTCCGCTGAACATGGAGATGGCGGCGACGGACGAAATGACGGGGATCGCGCTTCGCACCAAGCCGCATGCGGTCTGCCTGGTTCCGGAAAAGCGCACCGAGCGCACCACCGAGGGTGGCCTCGACGTGGTCGCGCAGCACAACACGCTCGCGCCGGTCGTCTCCGTGCTGACCGATGCGGGGATTGAGGTGTCGCTGTTCATCGCCGCCGAGCGCCGCCAGATCGAGGCGGCCGCGCGCCTCGAGGCGCCGGCCATCGAGATTCACGTCGGCGCCTGGTGCGATGCGTTGGCCGAAGGACGTTCCGACGATGCCGAGGCAGAATGGCGCTGCATCCAGGACGGCGCGCGGTTCGCGCATGAGCTGGGCCTGGAGGTCCACGCCGGCCACGGTCTCAATTACGAAACGGCAGAGACGATTTCCGCACTGTCAGAGATCGTGGAGCTGAATATCGGCCATTATCTCGTGGGCGAGGCGGTGTTCGAGGGTCTCGGTGACACCGTTCGCCGTATGCGCGCGGCTATGGACGCGGGGCGCGAGACGTTGCGGCGGAACGCCGCTGCAACCGGGGCGATGTCATGATCATCGGGCTCGGCAACGACATTATCGACATTCGGCGCGTGGAGCGGACCATCGAACGCTATGGCGAGCGGTTCCTGAACCGCGTGTTCACGGACACGGAGCGGCAGAAGTCCGATGCCAGGGCGCTGCGTGCCGCCTCCTATGCCAAGCGTTTTGCCGCCAAGGAGGCCTGCGCCAAGGCGCTCGGCACCGGCTTTCGCAACGGCGTCTTTTGGCGCGACATGGGCGTCGTAAACTTGCCGTCTGGCCGGCCCACGCTTGAGCTGACGGGAGGCGCCGAGCGCGTCCTTCAACGCATAACGCCGCACGGACACGAGGTCCGCATCGATCTAACCATCACCGACGATTTCCCGACGGCTCAAGCGATCGTCATCATCTCCGCCCTGAAGGTGGACATGCGCGATTGAGCCGTTTGCCTGATGCTTGAGGAGGGGCTATAGGGGCGCCTGTCCCGAAAATTCAGGGAAGGGACGGGCCCCAGCCCGAGCAGAAACCGAGGAGAGCTTCCGCATGAGCGTGGACGCAGAGAAAATGGAAGCAAGAAGCAGCGCCAAGGATACCGTCCGCGTCATCGTGCATGCGCTGATCCTCGCGCTGATCGTGCGGGTGTTCCTGTTCCAGCCGTTCAACATCCCCTCGGGCTCCATGATCCCGACCCTGCTGATCGGCGATTATCTCTTCGTCTCGAAATATAGTTACGGCTATAGCCGCTATTCGTTTCCCTTCGGGTTCAACCTGTTCCCCGGCCGTATCTGGGCGTCCGATCCCAACCGCGGCGACGTGGTCGTATTCAAGCTGCCGCGCGACAACGAGACCGACTACATCAAGCGCGTGATCGGTCTCCCCGGCGACGAGATCCAGATGCTCCACGGTGTCCTGCACATTAACGGCAAGGCGGTCGAGAAGGTGAAGGTCGACGATTATGTCGTCACCGAGCCTTCGGGCCGAGAACGGCATATGGCGCGCTACAAAGAGACGCTGCCAAACGGTGTCAGCTATCCCGTGCTCGATCTCGTCAATGAAGGGTTCGGCGACAACACCGAGGTTTACAAGGTGCCCGAAGGGCATTTCTTCATGATGGGCGACAACCGCGACAACTCTACCGACAGCCGTTTCCTGTCGGAGGTGGGTTTCGTGCCGTTCGTCAATCTGGTCGGCAAGGCGCAAGTGATCTTCTTTTCCATCGATGAGGACTCGAGCTTCTGGGAGTTCTGGCGCTGGCCGACGGAAGTTCGCTGGGATCGCATCTTCCACGTGGTTCAGTGAGCTTGCCTAAGCGGCGGACCACGGATCTCGGTCAGCTTTCGGCCCGGCTTGGACATCGTTTCGCAAGTTCCGCACTTCTCAAGCTGGCGTTGACCCATGCCAGCGCGCGCGCCGACTCCAAGCCCAACGAGGACAACGAGCGGCTCGAGTTCTTGGGCGACCGGGTTCTCGGCCTCGCCGTGGCCGAGCTTCTCACCGAGCGGTTTCCCGATGCGAGCGAAGGCGAGCTGGCCCGCTGGCTCAATCACCTGGTCCGCACCGAGACCTGCGCGCAGGTGGCGCAGAGCTGGTCGCTCGGCGATTACATCTTGATGAGCGGCGGCGAGGCCGGCTCCGGCGGCCGCCGCAAGACGACCATCCTGGCCAATACCTGCGAAGCCGTTCTCGGCGCCATCTTCGCCGATGCCGGATACGAGCCGGCACGCGATGTGGTCCTGCGCGACTGGGAGCCTCACCTGGAAGACCTGGAAATCGCCGCCCCGGACGCCAAATCGGTGCTCCAGGAGTGGGCGCAAGGCAAGAAATTGCCACTGCCGCTCTATCTGGAGGTCGCCCGCGAGGGTCCGGATCACGCGCCGCGCTTTACCGCCGAGGTGCAGGTCGAGGGACTGGCGCCGGAGCAAGGGCAGGGCGACAACAAGCGGCAAGCCGAGCAGGCAGCGGCGCTCGCCATGCTGCTGCGCGAGGGCGTCTGGAGCGCACAAGACGATGACTGAGTTTGAAGCAGAAGGCGGCACGCCGCAGGACGCGTCCAGGCGCTGCGGCTTCGTTGCCCTGATCGGCGCGCCCAACAGCGGCAAGTCGACCCTCACCAACGCGCTGGTCGGCGCCAAGGTGTCCATCGTCACCCACAAGGCGCAGACGACGCGCGGGCCCGTGCGCGGGCTGGCGATCGTGGACGACACCCAGATCATCCTGGTCGACACGCCCGGCATCTTCGAGCCGAAGCGCAGGCTCGACCGCGCCATGGCGCAATCGGCCTGGGACCGCGCCGGTGACGCCGACATCGTGGCGGTCGTCATCGACGCCGCGCGCGGACTGGACGGCAAGCTGACCCCGCTGTTCGAGCATCTGCCTCAAATCAGGCGACCCACCATCGCCATCCTCAACAAGATCGACCTGGTGGCGAAGCAGGACCTCTTGACCCTCATCGGCGATCTGTCGGCGTTCAGAGCCTTCGACCAGGTCTTTATGATCTCCGCGCTCACCGGCGACGGCGTCTCCGAGCTCAAGACCTATTTGGCTCAATCCATGCCGCCGGGACCGTGGCTGTTCCCGGAAGACCAGCTCTCGGACGCGACGCTTCGGCAGACTGCCGCCGAGGTCACCCGGGAGAAGCTGTTCCTGCGGCTCCATGAGGAACTGCCCTATGCGCTCACCGTCGAGACTACCGACTGGAAAGAGCTGAAGGACAAAAGTGTCCGCATCGAGCAAACCATCTATGTGGAGCGCCAGAGCCAGCGCCGCATCGTGCTCGGTGCCAAGGGGGCCATGATCAAGGAGATCGGTTCGGCGGCGCGGGCCGACATCGCCGAGATTGCCGGTGTGCCTGTCCATCTCTTCCTGTTCGTCAAGGTGCGTGAAAATTGGGGCGAGGACCCCGAGCGCTTCCGCGAGATGGGTCTGGACTATCCAAAGGGATAGGCAAAGCCCGGTGGGATAGGCCAAGCTAGCGCATGGATTGGGTTGACGAAGGCATCTTCCTGTCGGCCAAGCCGCTCGGCGAGACGAGCGCCGTCGCCGAACTGCTGACCGCCGAGCATGGCCGCCATCTCGGGCTCGTGCGCGGCGGCCGCTCCCGCCGTATCCGGCCCGTGCTCCAGCCCGGCAATCTCATCCGCGTCACGTGGCGTGCGCGTCTGTCCGAACATCTCGGCGGCTTCAACGTGGAGATGATGGAGGCCCATGGCTCCCGCGTGCTGGACGACGCCGCGGCCCTTGCCGCCATCGGCACGCTGGCGGGTTTCGTCAAGCTGCTGCCCGAGCGCGATCCGCATCCGGAGCTCTATGCCGCCACGTTGCATGTGCTGCGCTCCTTCGCCGAGCCGGACGTGTGGCCGGTGCTGTTCGTCCATTGGGAATTCCAGCTCTTGCAGGAACTCGGCTTCGGCCTCGACCTGAGCGAATGCGTCGCCACGGGGGCGACAGAAGAGCTGATCTATGTATCGCCGCGCTCGGCCCGCGCCGTGTCGCGAGGGGCAGGCGAGCCTTATGGCGACAAGCTGCTGGCCTTGCCGGCCTTCCTGTTGGACGAGACGGCACCCATCGAGGACGCCGACTTGGCGGCTGGCTTCGCGCTCACCGGATATTTTCTAGAACGCGACGTCCTGGCGCCCCATGGGCTCAAGCTGCCCCAGGCTCGCGAGCGCCTCCTGGATCTGCTGGCCAGGAGGCGGACGACGGCGCTGTCGGCCTAGCCATGCGGACGGCGCCACGCCTTGGGCAACTCCTCCTGCTAGCCGCCGCCGGCGCGCTTCCGGCGCCCGTGGATGCCCAGGAGTTCGCCGTCCCCGCCACGGCCAGGGCGGCCATCGTCGGCGACACCAACGCCTATCGCCAGACCAAGGGGCTTGCCCCCTTGAGCGAAAGCCCCGGTGCCAATCGGGCGGCGCAAGCCTACGCCGCCTATCTGGCGCGCACCGACAAGACCGGCCATCACGCCGACGGGCGCGGGCCCGTCGAGCGCTTGCGTGACGCCGGCATCGCCTTCTGTAAGTTTCGCGGGGAGAATTGGCACCAGTCCTGGACACGGCCGAACCGGGCTTCGGTCGAGGCCGCCATGAACAAGGCCATGCGCTTCTGGGAACACTCGCCCGGCCATGAGCGCGCCTTGCGGTCGGCGTCGACCGAGATCGGCGTCGGCGTGGCGGGGTGGCAGCGCGACGGCCGCTGGGTCTACGTTGCCGTGCAGGTGTTCATCGACACATCCTGCCTGTCGGGCGTAGCGAGCACGCCATCGCTGCCGGACCGCAACCCGGCGCGGATCGAGACGCCTTGAGCGCGGCCCGCCGATGCGCTAAGCGCGAGACATGGGAAAACGCGTTTCGCCGCCTGATTCGGGGCCGATCGAGCCGGTCAATCTGCGCGTGGCGCTCGAGGAGCGCTACCTCGCCTATGCGCTCTCCACCATCATGCACCGGGCTCTGCCCGACGTGCGCGATGGGCTCAAGCCGGTCCATCGCCGGCTGCTCTACGCCATGCAGCAGCTCCGGCTCGGGCCGCAAGGCGAGTTCCGGAAATGCGCCAAGATCGTCGGCGACACCATGGGCAACTTCCATCCCCACGGGAACCAGGCGATCTACGACGCGCTGGCGCGGCTCGCCCAGGACTTCTCGGTGCGCTATCCGCTGATCGACGGGCAGGGCAATTTCGGCAATATCGACGGCGATAACCCGGCCGCCGACCGTTACACGGAAGCGCGTCTGACGGAGGTCGCGGCGCGGCTTCTGGAAGGCATTGACGAGGACACGGTCGACTTCCGCCCCAATTACGATGGGCGCGAGCAGGAGCCGTCGGTGCTGCCTGCCAACTTCCCCAATCTCCTCGCCAACGGCGCCTCGGGCATTGCCGTGGGCATGGCCACCAACATCCCGCCCCATAATGTCGGTGAGCTGTGTGACGCCGCCCTCCATATCATCAAATTCCCCAAGGCCACCGCCGACAAGTTGGTGGACCTCGTGCCGGGCCCGGACCTGCCGACCGGCGGCATCATCGTCGAGCCGCGCGAGACTATCGTCGAGGCCTACAAGACGGGTCGGGGCTCCTTCCGCCTGCGCGCCCGCTGGGAGCAAGAGGATACCGGCCGCGGCACCTATCAGATCGTCGTCACCGAAATTCCCTATCAAGTCCCGAAAGCGCGCCTCGTCGCCCGCATCGCCGAGTTGCTGCAAGCCAAGAAGCTGCCGCTACTGGCCGATGTCCGTGACGAGTCGGCGGAGGATGTTCGTCTGATCTTGGAGCCCAAGAGCCGCACGGTCGATCCGCTGCTGCTGATGGAGCAGATGTTCAAGTTCACCGAGCTTGAGACGCGCGTATCGCTCAACATGAACGTGCTGAGCCGCGGCCAAATCCCCAATGTGTTGGGCCTGCGCCAGGCATTGAGCGAATGGCTGGATCACCGCCTCGTGGTGCTGGTCCGCCGGTCGAAGTTCCGTCTCGCCAAGATCGACCACCGGCTCGAAGTGCTGGCCGGCTATCTCATCGTCTATTTGAACCTCGACAAGGTCATCAAGATCATCCGCGAGAAGGACGAGCCCAAGCCCGCGCTGATCAAAGCCTTCGATCTCACCGAGGTGCAGGCCGAGGCCATCCTCAACATGCGCCTGCGCGCCTTGCGCAAGCTCGAGGAGATGGAGCTCAGGCGCGAGCATGATGATCTCACCAAGGAGCGCAAGGAGCTGAAATCGCTGCTCGCCTCCACGGACAAGCAGTGGAAGCGCATTTCCGATGAGATCCGGGAGCTAAAGACCGCGTTCGGCCAGAAGACCGGACTGGGTCGCCGCCGCACCAGCTTCGAAGATGCACCCGAAGGCGTCGACATCGAGCTCGCCGAGGCGATGATCGAGAAGGAGCCGGTGACCATCGTCTTGTCAGAGAAGGGCTGGATCCGCTCCATCAAGGGACACAACACCGAAGCCGCGAGCCTGTCCTTCAAGGAGGGCGACCGGCTCAAGAGCCTTGTGCGCGCGCAGACCACCGACACGTTGCTGCTGTTCGCCACCAATGGCCGATTCTACTCACTCGCCGCCGACAAGCTGCCCGGGGGCAGGGGCCACGGCGAGCCGTTCCGCCTGATGATCGACATCGAGGATGCCGGCGACTCGGTCGAGCTGTTCGTCTACGAGCCCGGCCGCAAGCTGATGGTCGCCGGCACGAGCGGTTACGGCTTCATCGTCGCCGAGGACGAGGTCGTGGCCATGACCCGCAAGGGCAAGCAGATTTTGAATCTGCCCGCGGGCGACGAGGCGGTGGTTGCCGCGCCGGTCGACGGCGACAGCGTCGCGGTCATCGGCGACAACCGGAAGCTGCTGCTGTTCCCGCTGAAAGAGTTGCCCGAGATGCCGCGCGGCAAGGGCGTGCGCCTGCAGCGCTACAAGGACGGCGGTCTCGCCGACGCCAAGGTCTTCAGGAAGAAGGAAGGCCTCACTTATATCGACGCGGCCGAACGCACGTTCACGCTTTCCTCCGCCGACCTTCGCGATTGGTGGGGCGCACGGGCCCAGGCCGGCCGCATGCCGCCGAGAGGCTTCCCCAAGTCGGGACTGTTCGGAAGACGGTTCGACTAGGAGGAACGTTACCCGCGCACCCAACCCTTTGAGGTGAGTCGCTCCTGCGGCTGGAAGCGGTCCTTGTAGCGCATCTTGCGCGAGCCCTCGATCCAGTAGCCGAGATAGACGAACGGATAGCCTTGCGCCCGCGCGTAATCGACGTGGTCGAGGATCATATAGGTGCCGAGGCTGCGCGCCGGCACGTCCGGATCGTAGAAGCTGTAGACCATGGAGATGCCGTCGCTGAGGCGGTCGCAAAGCGACACGCCCATGAGCGGCGCATCGCCGTTCTCGTCCGGTTTCAAGCGGTATTCGGTGACGAAGGTCTCCACCACGCTGTCCTCGACCATGAGCGAATAGTCGAGAACGCTCATCTCGGCCATGCCGCCATCGGCGTGGCGCGCCTCGATATAGTCGCGGAACAACGCATATTGCTCCGAACTCGGCGAGGCCGGCATGCGGGTGGCGACCAAATCGAGATTGTCACGGGCGATGCGCTTGAGCGAGCGGCGGGGTTTGAACTCGTCCACCAGGATGCGCACCGGCACGCAGGCCGAGCAGGCATCGCAATAGGGCATATAGGCGATGTTCTGGCTGCGCCGGAAGCCGCCCTTCAGCAGATTGTCGATGAGGAAGCCCGGCTTATCGCGGGTCAGATGCGTAAATAGCTTCCGCTCGAGCCGGCCGGGCAGATAGGGGCACGGCTGCGGCGCGGTGATGTAGAACTCCGGAAAGTTGCTCTTGTGTTCTGTCACGGGGCCATTGCCCTCAAGCGAATCCAAGCCAATCCAAAACGAGCTTAGTGGATCAATAGCCGGACGCGCAATCAGGGAAGGTTGTCATAAAGCCACAAAAACTCTGGAATGGCTCGAAGCTAGGGCCGGTTGATGACCACGACACCGGCGAGAATGTCATGCAGGCAGCGTTTGCGCTGGTCGAAAAAGGCCCACAGCAGGATCGGGCAGAAGATGACCAGCGAGAACCAGAATAGGAGGGCATGGAAGGCCGCGATCAGCGGGGTGACCTTGCCGCCGTACCACATGGGTACGGTCAGGCCCATCATACGCTGGCCGATCGTGGCCGCGTTGGGCCCACCGATGGTGAGCGCGTTGTAGCCGAGGCCGACGGCCGGAAAGATCAGTCCGAACAGAAGCCAGGCGAGGCCGAGCGTGAGGACGCCGAGGATCGCGACCGCGACCCCAGCAATGGCCGTCAGCGCCACGATGATGATGGCGTCGATGATGAACGCGACGCAGCGCTTGCGGATCACGGCATCGAACAGTTGCGGCTGCGTCACCGGATTGTAGGCATGCGGCTGCTCGCCGAAAGTCCCACCGGCAGGCCGTGTCTGATGCTCGTTCATGGTGTCTCCGAATCGGGGCAGTGTGCGTAAGGCGAACATGGGGATTTGCCCGCCATCACGCAAGCGCGGCCGCCCCTGGAAGGCCTTGGCGCCTGTCGGTGAACGCGGCAAGCCTGCGTAGGTTGCCGAGTTCAAGACGACGGTTTAAGGAGTCTTGCTTGGCACGACGCGGCTTACGGGGAGCCAGCATGCGGAAATCGGCACTTGGGCTCGCGATCGTGGGTCTTCTCGTCGCTGCGAACGGTCAGGCGAGCGCTTGCGACGGCGGCAAGATCCTTTTCGAGGACAAGTTCGACGACGACGCCGGCGGTTGGTCGCTCAAGAACACCATCGAGGTGAAGGACGGGTCCTTCGTCTTCAAGCTGCCCGCCGACGACATGCAGTCGAACCTCAATGTCACCTTCACACTCCATGACGCGGATATCTGCGCCGACGCGGTGTGGCCCGAAGGCGGCGATCTGCCGGTGCTCGGCGCCGGCCTGCTGTTCTGGGGCGAGAATAACCGAACCTATTACCAGTTCGGCATCCTCAATAACGGCCGGTACTGGATTGCCCGCAAGCAAGATGGCGCATGGCTCGGCACCATCGCCGCCAATATCGATTCTCCTGCCATCAACACGTCGCCGGGCGCGGTCAACACCTTGCGCGTCGATGCCAAGGGCAACACGCTCGCCTTCTACATCAACGGTACGAAGGTGCGGGAGTTACGGGGTCAGGCGCCGTCGGGCGGCTGGCGCTTCGGATTATCGGGCGACAATTTCGACAAGAGCAAAGAGGCGACCGTGCTCTTCACCGACATGAAGGTCACCGACTAGCGGCTAGCGGTCATCCTTCAGCCGCTTGGCCACCTCGGGCGCGAAATAGCTGAAGATCGCATCGGCCCCGGCGCGCTTGCACGCCATAAGGCTTTCCAGGATCACGCGCTCGCGGTCGAGCCAGCCGCGTTCGCTGGCCGCTGCCAGCATCGCGTACTCGCCGGACGTTTGGTACACGAAGGTCGGCAGCCCGAACGCCTCTTTCACCCGCCAGACGATATCGAGATAAGCGAGCCCCGGCTTGACCATCACCATGTCAGCGCCTTCGGCCACGTCGAGCGCCACCTCGCGCAAGGCTTCGTCGCCGTTGGCCGGATCCATCTGATAGGTCTTCTTGTCGCCGTGCAGTTGTTGGCCCGAGCCCACCGCGTCCCGGAACGGTCCGTAGAAGGCGGAGGCGTATTTCGCCGCGTAGCTAAGGATCTGCGTTTGCGTGAAGCCGTTCGTTTCGAGCGCGGCGCGGATGGCGCCGATACGCCCGTCCATCATGTCCGACGGCGCCAAAATATCGCAGCCGGCTTCCGCCTGGACCAAGGCTTGGGCGATCAGCACCTCGATGGTCTTGTCGTTGTCGATCTCGCCGTCCACCAGGAGCCCGTCATGGCCGTGGCTCGTGTAAGGATCGAGTGCCACGTCGCAGATGATGCCGAGGTCGGGCACTTCGGCCTTGATGGCGCGCACCGCGCGGCACACCAGATTGCCAGGGTTGAAGGCCTGGCTCGCGGCCTCGTCGCGCAAAGCCGGGGCCGTGTTGGGGAACAGCGCGATGGCCGGGAGCCCAAGCGTGGCCGCATGTTCCGCTGCCTTTACGGCAAGGTCGATGGAGAGACGGTCCACGCCCGGCATGGCCTCGATCGGCTGACGCTGGCCCGACCCCTCGATGACGAAGATCGGCCAGATCAGATCGTCGGGTGTGAGCGTGGTCTCGCGCACCAGCCGCCGCGACCAGTCGGCGCGCCGGTTGCGCCTGAGGCGCGTCGCCGGATAGCCGGCTTGCGGCACATCGGCGGGCTTGGCGTCAGTGCGTTTGGCCCGCTCAGTGCGCAACGAAACGGTCTTGTCTTTGGCGGCGTCTTTGGACGGTGAGGCCACGCGAAATCCTTGGGCTTGCTCGGCTGGACTTGCCGTGAAGCTACCACCCGGGCCGCGAAGCTGCCAGGAGGTGCGACAAACATGGTTTGCCGTGTCGCAAAGCCCTTACTCGCAGAAATTCGAGTGGCGGCGCGCCTTCATGTCGAGGTGGAAGTGATTTCTGTGCGCCGCGTTCGCCTCTGGTCCCAGCACCGTGCCGAAGAACTTGCAGGCGTCGTCATGCACGTCACGCACGAAGGCCGTCCTGGCCACCGCCACTTGATCGACCGAAGTCTTTTCGTTGATTGAAGACTCTTCCGGCTTGGTCTCGGGCAGTTTGGCCGCTGGCGGCCTGGCGACCGGCGGCGGCATGGGCGGTGCGGCGGCACTCACCGAAACCGGCGCCACGAACGGATTGGTCCGCGGGTCGATCGGTAGGGTCACTTCCACCGCGCCTTGTGGCACGAAAGGGTTGCTCGACGGTTTCGCCTTGGCCGCATCGGGGCGGGCGATTTCGCTCGCCGGCTCGGCCACGATGCGCCGGTTCGACACCGGCACGACCGTCCCGGTCGTTTCACTGGTGGCGATTTGCTCAGGCTGGGGCTTCGGCTCCGGCGGGACGACGCGCGGCCAGCTCTTCAGAACCGTGACGCGGTCGCCCGAGGCGAGCACGAACTCCGAAATGTCGAGCGCATTGGCGAGTGCATGCTCGCTGATCCTGGTATTGGCGCCGCCATAGCGGTTACGGCAGGAATAGGACGTGGCGTTGCGGATCTTCACCACGGCGCTGCCGAGCGTCGCCTTTGCCTTCGGTTGCACGCGCGTCTTCAGCCAGCCGTCGAGCTTGACCGCCAGTTCGCAGCGCATGGTCGCCGGCGGGAAGATCGCGACGTCGCCGATGGACTTGACCAGGATCGGCGCCGGCGCCCCGCAAATGCCTTCCCGGATGGGTGGCAGCGGCTCGTAATCGAGGGTCACGCCGGCAAGCTGCTTCGTGCAGGCCGCCTTGGCGGCGGCGATTTCGGCGTCGGTCCAAGGGACGGTCGGTTTATCGCCGGGCAGGTTCGGTTTCACCTCCGGCGCTTCGAGTGCCTCGCCGGTTGTAGTCTCGTTTGGCGCGGGCTTCTCTTCGGGCAGTGGGGGCGTCTCTTGTGCCAGAGCCGGCCATGCCAGCATCACGAAGCAAGATAGGACAAGCAAGCGGAGCGGCGCACGTACCGTCCGGCGTCCGCTATGAGTTGCGTTTAAGCGCATCGCGTCCACTTGCCTCTTTGCCACGCTTGTGGTTTCCGCCATTGAGTGCTAGCTGCCCCGGGCCTTCCAAGGCGGGTTTTGGCTGGATTTTACAGGGGTCATCGCATTTGTCCGAGGCGCTTGGCATCACCTTCGAAGAGAACGACCGCGCCGGCGTGGTGACCCTCGACCGGCCCAAGAGGCTAAACGCGCTCAGCCACGAAATGTTCGACGCCTTGAGCGCTAACTATCGGCGCTGGGCACCGGCGCCGCATATCTACGGCGTGGTGATGCAATCCTCCCACCCTTCCGTGTTCTGCAGCGGCGGCGATCTCAAAGTGCTGAACGAGCTGAACCGGCAGGGCGCCACCGATGCGATTCGCGAATTCTACCGCGCCGCTTATAGCCATGTCTGGCTACTTGAGAAATTCATCAGGCCGAACGTGCCGCTCATCAACGGCCTGGTCTTCGGCGGCGGCATCGGCATCACTCTGTTCGGCACCCATTGCGTGGCGGCGGAAGGCTATCGTTTCGCCATGCCCCAAGTGGGCATCGGGTTCCTGCCCGACATCGGCGGGACCTATTTCCTGCCGCGTCTCCTTGGCTGGACCGGGATCTACCTCGCGCTCACCGGCCGCACCATCGGCCCGGCCGACGCGCATCGCTTGCGCCTGGTCACGCACTACATCCCGTCCGCCCATTTCGACGTGATCAAGGATGCGCTCGCCGACAACCAACCGATCGATCGCCTGCTCGACGGGCTTCATCGCGATCCGGGCGAGGGCGAGTTGGTGCGCCTCACTCCGGCCATCGACCGCATCTTCTCCGCAGCCTCCGTCGAGGCGATCCTCGCCGGCCTCGATGCGGAAGAGGGCGAATTCGAATCCTGGGCGCGTGAGACCGCGGCAGAGCTCCGCAAGAAATCGCCGACTTCCCTCAAGATCGCCTTCGCTCAGATGCAAGCGGGCAAGGCGCTTAATCTTGCCGAATGCTTGAAACTGGAGTTTCGCCTCGCCTCGCATGTCATCACGACGCATGATTTCCGCGAAGGCATCGATGCGCGGATATCCGGCAAGGGCCGCACGCCCGATTGGCAGCCGGCAACCCTGGCAGAGGTTAGTGACGACGAGATTGTCCGCGTGTTTACGACCCCGGTCGACGGCGAGCTCGAGCTCGACGAGCGCCAGCCGGGCCCGAAAAGTCTTTAAGACCGGCGCAAAGCGCGCCAACATCATCAAAACTTAATACTAGAATTTCATGCAATCTTAAGCGTCCCGCTTAAGCTCATCTTAGGTCCGCTTGCCTATAGTCATCATCAAGTTGGGGATTAACAACAACTAATGAGGGTAGGCGATGAATGTAGCCCTGAATATAGGGACGCACGCGAGCACCGATGGGGCGGAAGACCTCAAAGGCCGCTATCTTGTTTCCTTGAAGCTCGTCGAGCGGCTTCACCGGTTGCTGCTCGATGTCATCAAAGATGAGTTCGAGCGCTTGGGCCGGGGCGACGTGAACAGCGTCCAGGCACTGCTGCTTTACAACATCGGCGACGCCGAGTTGACCGCGGGTGAGTTGACCAGCCGCGGCTATTATCTCGGCTCGAACGTTTCGTACAATCTCAAGAAGCTGGTCGATGCCGGCTACATCCACCACCAGCGTTCGACCACCGACCGCCGTTCCGTGCGGGTGAGCCTCACCGATAAGGGGCAGGAGGTCTGCAAGGTGGTCAACGGCCTCTTCCAACGTCAGCTGAAGTCGCTGGAGCAGGTGGGTGGCATCGGCCATGACGATCTGGAGATTCTCAACAAGGCCCTGATCCGGCTCGAGCGCTTCTGGACCGATCAGATCCGCTACCAGCTCTAAGCCTCGCGATCAGTGGACACGAGATTTTGCCTCGGCGGATTCCTCTCCGCCGGGGCAATTTATTTGGGACGCGCGTCCAAACGGTCCTAGCCCAAATTCGCCCCATTCCTCAGGCACATTGCATCTCGGCCCGCTGCCGCGTCGGGCGCACATGGCAGCGAGGGCGCCTGATGGGGGATTTTCTCAGTCAGTCGCAGCTGGATGATTGTTGCCGTCGCGGCGTGCCTCCGGTCCTCAGTCTTGGTTAAACAAATTGTGACACCAAGTGAGGATTCGACCGGCTCGAAACGAGTAGAGCGGCGAAGACAAAGCGCCTATAGTTAAGTTGGACGGAAGCCGCCAGCAGACGGGGAGCGGCATATGCCGAGATTTACGGACGAATTCAAGGGCGGGGCGCGTTTCGCGACCGCGGGCCTGATGGCGGCTCTTGTCGTGGCCAGCGTCGGGCCGGCGAGTGCCGGACCATTCAACTGGTTCAAGGGCAAGGACCCCAACCAGAACCAATACGAGCAGCAGCCTCAGGCGCGGCCGGCACCACAGTCGGGCGGGAATGGCGGCGGCTTGTTCGGCGGCTTGTTCGGCGGCGGCCGTAGCGCCGCGCCGAGCCACGAGTTACAGGCGTCTGAGCTTGCCCGGGATGATCCCGAGGCCATGATGATCACCAATCCGGCTCTCGGTACACCCACGCTCGCGACCGCCAATATCGCTCCGACCAAGGCGGCTATCAAAAAATACGAGGTGATCGTCGCCCAGGGTGGCTGGCCGACCCTGCCCGCCGTGGCGATGAAGCCCGGTCAGCGCGGCCAGGAAATCGTTGCCCTGCATCGTCGCCTCGAGATTAGCGGCGACCTCGTGGGCATGAGCATTCCGGACGAATATGATGGCGCGGTCGTCGCGGCGGTGAAGAGATTCCAGCTGAGCCATGGCCTGCCGGCCACCGGTGTGATCGACTCCAAAGCAACGATTGCCGCGCTGAACGTGCCGGCAGTTGTCCGGCTTGCCCAGCTGCAGGCCAATCTGCGGCGTCTGCAAAAATTGGCGCCTGGTGCCAAGGGGCGGTACATTCTCGTGAACATCCCCGCGGCTCAGGTCGAAGCGGTCGATAACGGTCGGGTCGCGCAGCGCCACGCGGCCGTCGTCGGCAAGCCGGATCTGGCGACGCCGGAGCTCACCAGCAGGGTCACCGAAGTCAACTTCAATCCCTATTGGTACGTGCCGCGCAGCATCATCCAGAACGATCTCGTGCCGAAGGGCCGTCAGTTCGCCGCGCGGGGGCAAGACATGCTCGCGGCGTATCGCATGGAGGCCTTCGATCAGCAGGGCAATCAGCTGGACCCGCGTCAGATCGATTGGAACGGCCAGGAGGTTTACACTTACAATTTTCGGCAGCGTCCATGGGAAGAGAACTCTCTCGGTTTCATCAAGATCAACTTTCCGAACAAGGACGCGGTCTATATGCACGATACCCCGCTCAAGAGCCTGTTCGGCAAAGCGATCCGTTACGACAGCCATGGCTGTGTGCGTGTCCACAATGTAGCCAAGCTTGCTGACTGGATCCTCGATGACAATCCGGCTTGGAACCTCAATCGGATCATGAGTCTCAAGCAGACCGGCGAGCAGATCAGCGTAAAGGTGAACCGCAAGATCGGGGTCTATTTCTCGTATATCAGCGCGTGGGCAACGCCGGACGGCGTCATCCATTTCCGTCCCGACATCTACAACGAGGACGGGTCCACGACCGCTTCCGCCTATTGATCTAACAACCCTGCAAGCAAAGGCCATCCAGCCTCACGGTTGGATGGCCTTTTTGCGTCGGCGTGCCAGAGAAACCAAGGCACCCCTCAGGGGGGTTAGGCGGAGAGCTTCACCGGGATTTTCAGATACTGGACCCCGTTGGCGTCCGGCGGCGGCAAATGGCCGGCGCGCATATTCACTTGGATCGAGGGCATCAGTAGCTCGGGCGCGGCGAGCGTTGCATCGCGCGCCTCGCGCATCGCCACGAAGTCATCCTCGCTGATGCCGTCCTTGACATGGGCGTTCTGACCGCGCTCCTCGGCCACGGTGGTCTCCCAGGCATATTGGTCGCGCCCTGGCGCCTTGTAGTCATGGCACATGAACAGGCGGGTCTCCGGCGGTAGCGCCAGCAGCCGCTTGATGGAGCGGTAGAGCTTGCGCGCGTCGCCGCCGGGAAAATCGGCCCGCGCGGTGCCGTAGTCCGGCATAAAAAGCGTATCGCCGACGAACACCGCATTTCCGATCCGATAGGCGATGTCGGCGGGTGTATGGCCGGGGACGTGCAGCACCTCGACCTCCAGAGAACCGAGCTTGAAGCGCTCGCCGTCGGTGAAGAGGTGATCGAACTCGCTGCCGTCGCCGCTCAGGTCCGTGGCGTTGAACACCGGGCGGAAGATCTTCTGCACGTCGCGGATGTGCTCGCCGATGCCGACCTTGGCCCCGGTCTTCAGCTTGATATAGGGCGCGCCGGACAGATGGTCGGCATGGGCGTGGCTCTCCAACACCCAGTCGATAGTGAGTCCGTCGGCCTCCGCGGCGGCGAGTATGTCGTCGGCCGATTTGGTCGAGGCCTTGCCGCTAGCGTGATTGTAATCGAGCACCGGATCGACGATCGCGGCGCGCTTGGTGTCGGGATCGGACACCAGATAGCTCACCGTATTGGTGGCCTCATCGAAAAAGGCCTTGATGGTGGGGTTGCCGCGCATGGGAAACGCTCCTTTCACAACGACGTTTTGCGTGATCTCTGTTGACTAATATATTAGAGGACACTAAATTAGCAAGAGCTAATGGAAAGAAGGAGCTGATCCATGCCCCGCGCTCCCGCTGACTTGGCCGTGTTCGAGGCCAATGCCACCAAGGTCGCCGACATTCTGCGCGCCTTGGCCAATGAGCGGCGCCTGATGGTGCTGTGCAAATTGGTCGAGTGGGGCGAGGCCAGTGTCGGCTCCCTGGCCGAGGCGGCTGGGTTGTCGCAATCCGCCACCTCCCAGCATCTCGCCAAGATGCGCGACGAAGGGCTCGTGGACTTCCGGCGCGAAGGCCAGACGCTCTGGTACCGCATCGCCGAGCCCCGCACCGAGCTGCTGCTCGGCTACCTCCAGAAGCTTTATTGCAGCGAAGAGTGACCGCGCCTTTCGGTCCACGGAGATCCCCCATGAGCCTACCCACCATCACGCCCGCCGACGCCAAGCGTCTTCTCGACCAAGGCGCCACCCTCATCGACATTCGCGGGGCCGACGAACGCGCCCGCGAGCACATTCCCGGATCGCAGCATGGGCCGCTTGGTCAGATGAGCGAGGCGGCGTTCCAGGATGCCAGCGCCCCGATCATCTTTCACTGCCGCGCGGGCAAGCGCACCGCCGACAACGCCGGACAGCTGAAAGACGCAGCCGCCTGCGAGGCCTATATCCTCACCGGCGGCATCGAGGCGTGGAAGCGGGCAGGGCTTCCCGTCGTGACCGACAAGAGCCAGCCCATCGAGCTCAACCGCCAGGTGATGATCGCCGGCGGCAGCATCGTGCTTGCTCGGCGTATTGCTCGGCGCCTTCGTGGCGCCAGGCTTCTACCTGCTGTCCGGCTTCGCCGGCGCCGGGCTCGTGTTCGGTGGCGTCTCTGGCTGGTGCGGCATGGCCAAGCTGCTCGAGGTCATGCCGTGGAACCGGCGGATGGCTGGCGCCTGATGCCGATTGTCCTCGGATTTGTTCCGGTCGCCTTGCTGCTGGGGTCCGGCGCGCTCGTCGGACTGACCCTCGGCCTGATCGGCGGCGGCGGCTCGGTGCTCGCCGTGCCGCTCCTCGTCTATCTGGTGGGCGTGCCTTCGGCGCATGTGGCCATCGGCTCCTCCGCCGTCGCCGTGGCCGCCAATGCGGCCTGGGAACTCGCCGCCCATGCGCGGCTCGGCACGGTGAAATGGCCTTGCGCGCTCGTCTTTGCGACAGCCGGAGTCCTCGGCGCCTTTCTCGGTGCCAGTCTCGGCAAGCAGCTCGGCGGCCCGGTGCTTTTGGCGCTGTTTGGCGTAGTCATGATCGGGATCGGCATCTATATGATCAGTGTACGTCCTGAAAGCATCGGACGGGATGTCCGCCTGACGCCGGAAACTGCGCGCCATCTATTGCCGCGTTTGCTCCTTATCGGCACCGGAGTCGGTCTTCTTTCTGGCTTCTTCGGCATTGGCGGCGGCTTCCTCATCGTGCCCGGCCTGGTTCTCGCCACCGGCATGGGACTACAGAACGCCATCGGGACCTCGCTCTTCGCCGTCACTGCATTCGGTCTCGCCACCGCGACAAGCTATGCCTTTTCCGGCCTGGTGGATTGGCGGATCGCCGCGCTCGTGATTTTGGGCGGCATCGCCGGGACGCTGATCGGCACCAACACGAATGCCCATCTCGCCGGGCATCGGCGTGCTCTGGCCGGCATTTTCGCCGGCGTGGTGATTACGACGGGCCTCTACATCGTGGGCAGCGGGCTTCTGAAGGTCCTCGCCGCAAGCTAGCCCCTGCAGCTCCCCAAAATGCCCCTAACAGCCTGTAACGCTGTTGGTTTTGCCTTAGCCGCACGCTAGGCTGATCCAGGACGGTCTACGGTTGGGGCGTTGCTGGCGTGTGCGTGCGACATGTGGTAAGCCCGCCCTAACATGCCTAGCGTGCGCTTCGCGAAGGGAAAACCAAGCGGGCAGGTCACCTGGGCCATCTGGGGTTTGTCTAAGCTCGAGGAGCAGTTCGCCATGACGGCAAGTGATATTCGGCGCGCCGAGGCGCGTGAGAGCGACTTTTTCACCAAGCATTTGGAAGATGCCGACCCAGAGGTCTGGAACGCAATCGAGGACGAGCACGAGCGTCAGCAAAACGAAATCGAGCTGATTGCCTCGGAGAACATCGTGTCCAAGGCGGTGCTGGACGCCGCCGGTACGCTCCTGACCAATAAATACGCAGAAGGCTATCCGGGACGGCGCTATTACGGCGGTTGCCAGTATGTCGACGTGGTCGAGCAGATCGCCATCGACCGCGCCAAGCGCCTGTTCAACTGCAACTTCGCCAACGTGCAGACCCATTCGGGTTCTCAGGCCAACCAGTCCGTGTTCCTGGCGCTGATCAAGCCTGGCGACACGGTGCTCGGCATGAGCCTCGCCGCCGGCGGTCACCTGACCCACGGCGCGCCGCCGAACATGTCCGGCAAGTGGTTCAACGCCGTTCAGTACGGCGTGACCAAGGATACGAACCTCATCGATTATGACGAGGTCGAGCGGCTCGCCAAGGAGCACAAGCCCGCCCTGATCATCGCCGGCGGATCCGCCTATCCGCGCATCATCGATTTCGCGCGCTTCCGTGAGATCGCCGACTCCGTCGGCGCTTATCTCCTGGTCGACATGGCGCATTTCGCCGGCCTAGTGGCCGCGGGCGTCCATCCGAGCCCGCTGCCCTTTGCCGATGTCTGCACCACCACCACCCACAAGACCTTGCGTGGACCGCGCTCGGGCATGGTCGTCTCCAACAACGAGGAGATCGGCAAGAAGATCAACTCGGCGGTGTTCCCGGGTCTGCAGGGCGGCCCGCTGATGCACATCATCGCCGCCAAGGCCGTGGCCTTCGGCGAGGCGCTGCAGCCATCCTTCAAGCTCTATGCCCAGTCGGTGGTCGACAACGCCAAGGCGCTTGGCGAGACGCTGGTGCAAGGTGGCCTCGAGCTCGTCTCCGGCGGCACCGACACGCACCTCATGCTGGTCGATCTCCGGCCCAAGAAGCTCACCGGCAAAGCGGCCGAAATCGCTCTCGGCCGGGCGCACATCACCTGCAACAAGAATGGCGTGCCGTTCGATCCGGAGAAGCCCATGGTCACCTCCGGTATTCGTCTCGGCTCGCCGGCTGGCACGACGCGCGGGTTCGGCATCACCGAGTTCCAGTCGATCGGTAATATGATCCTCGAAGTGCTGGACGGTCTCGCCGCGAATGGCGACGAGGGCAATAGCACGGTCGAGGAGGCCGTTAAGCAGCGTGCCATCGACCTCTGCGCGCGTCATCCGATCTACGAATAGATTGCAAGCGTGACGGTGAGGAAGGGGAGGGCGATCGCCCATGCGGTGCCCTTATTGCGGCAGCACCAACACGCAGGTGAAGGACTCTCGCCCTAGCGAGGATCACACCACGATCAGGCGCCGCCGCGTCTGTGCCGACTGCGGCGGCCGCTTCACCACGTTCGAGCGAGTGCAGTTGCGCGAGCTGACCGTGGTCAAGCGCAGCGGACGCCGCATCCCCTTCGATCGCGACAAGCTGATGCGCTCGGTGCAGATCGCGTTGCGCAAACGCCCGGTGGAGCCGGAGCGCGTGGAGCGCATGATCAGCGGCATCGTGCGGCGCCTTGAAAATATGGGCGAGAACGACATCGGGTCGGCGACCATCGGCCGCCTGGTGATGGAAGCGCTGAAAGGTCTCGATGACGTGGCCTATGTACGCTTCGCCTCCGTCTACAAGAATTTCCGCGAGGCCAAGGACTTTGAGGCACTGCTCGGCGAACTTGCCGGAACCGAAGGCGAGGACGCCGACGAAACCGAAGCCGAGGACTAGTTAAGCCCCGATCCGATGCGTGCCAGCGATGAGGAGCATATGGCGCAGGCACTCGTGCTTGCGCGGCGCGGGCTTGGGCTCGCCTGGCCGAACCCGTCCGTGGGCGCGATCGTCGTGACGCCGTCGGGTGAAATCGTCGGGCGTGGCTGGACCGCGCCGGGGGGACGTCCTCATGCCGAGGCCGTCGCCCTCGAGCGCGCCGGCATCAAGGCGCAGGACAGCACCATCTACGTCACGCTCGAGCCCTGCGCCCATGAGGGGCGCGGGCTGGCCTGTAGCGACGTCATCGTTGCTGCTAAACCGGCGCGCGTGGTCATTGGTTTGCGCGATCCCGACCCCCGCACTGCCGGGCGCGGCATCGAGCGGCTAAAGGCCGCCGGCATCGACGTAGAGGAGGGTGTGCTCGTGGCTGAGGCCGCTGCCGTGACCCTCGGCCATATCATGCGCGTCACCCATGGTCGCCCGGCGGTGACCTTGAAACTTGCGGTCGGGGCCGACGGGCTCATTCCCCAAGGCCACGGTGAGCCCGTGTGGGTCACGGGGCCGGACGCCCGCGCCCACGGCCATCTCTTGCGCGCGCGCAACGATGCCATCCTCGTCGGCCGCGGTACCGTGCTCGCCGACGACCCGACGCTGACCTGTCGGCTGCCCGGCATGTCCTGTCGCTCCCCGGTGCGCGTCGTGCTCGATAGGCGCTTGCGGACGCCACCGAACGCCAAGCTGTTTGATGACATCATGGTGCCGGTCTGGCTGATCTGCGCCGAGGGCGAGAGCCACTCTGCAGCCGACATGCTGCATGAGCATGGCGCTGAGATCGTGCCCGTCGCCATCGACGAGCACGGCCTTATCGATCTTCAGGACGCGCTGGAGACGCTTGCCGAACGGGGCATCACGCGCGTGCTGGTGGAGGGCGGGCCCACGGTGGCGCGCGCCTTGCTCGACGCCGATCTCGTGGACGAGGCCGTGATCTACGAGGGAGCCGAGCCGGCCGGCGGCGAGGGGCTCACCCCCTTTGCCGGTGACGGCCTTGATCGGCTGACACAAAGCGGCCATTTCACAACAATTGCCACACGATCCTTCGGACCCGACCGGATGACGTGGTGGCGGCGGACGCGAACATGTTCACTGGCATTGTCAGCGGCTTAGGCACGCTTATCGAGCGCGACGGATCGCGCTTCGTGATCGCGGCGCCCTATAAGAAGAAGAGCCTTGAAGAGGGCGCTTCGGTCGCCTGCGACGGGTGCTGCCTGACCCTCGTCGACATCGGCAAGGCGAAGGTAAAGGGCGCGAGGTCCGTCTTGGTCGTCGAGGTTTCCAATGAGACCTTGTCGCACACGACGCTCGGCGCGTGGCAGACGGGGCAGCGGATCAATCTCGAGCGCGCACTCGCCCTGGGCGAAGAGCTCGGCGGTCATATCGTCACAGGACATGTGGATGCGACCGCCAAAATCGTCTCTCGCTTCCCCGACGGGGACAGTGTCAGAGTCCTGATCGAAGCGCCGGCCGAGCTTGCCGGCTTCATTGCCCCCAAAGGCTCCATCGCGCTCAACGGCGTTTCGCTCACCGTTAACGAGGTGGACGGTCGACGCTTCGGCGTGAACATCATTCCTTACACTTTGACCCATACGACGTGGGGAGACCGCCAGCCCGGCGATCTGGTAAACCTTGAAGTCGATCTTCTCGCGCGCTACGTGGCGCGCCTGTCTCACCATGAAGGCCGCATCACGTGACCGTTTTGAGTAAGCCGTCGGGCCGAGCGCCGCACCGCCAGTATCTCTCTCCCATCGAGGAGGTGGTCGAGGACGCGCGCAACGGTCGCATGTTCATTCTCGTCGACGCCGAGGAGCGTGAGAACGAAGGCGATCTCGTGATTCCGGCGCAGATGGCCACGCCCGACGCCATCAACTTCATGGCCAAGCATGGCCGCGGGCTCATCTGTCTCGCACTCACACCGGAACGTGCCGCGCAGCTTCGTCTCGAACTGATGTCCCGCTCGAACCGCTCACGTCACTCGACCGCCTTCACCGTGTCCATCGAAGCGCGGGAAGGGGTCTCCACCGGCATCTCCGCCCATGACCGGGCGCACACCATTTCCGTCGCAATCGATCCGACCAAGGACCATCACGACGTGATCACCCCGGGCCACGTGTTCCCGTTGCTTGCCAAGGAAGGCGGCGTTCTCGTTCGCGCTGGTCACACCGAGGCGGCGGTCGATCTGGCGCGCCTCGCCGGGCTCTATCCCGCCGGCGTGATCTGCGAGATCATGAACGACGACGGCACCATGGCGCGCATGCCCGATCTGATTGGCTTTGCCCAGACCCATGGGCTCAAGATCGGCACCATCGCCGACCTCATCGCCTATCGCCTCCGCTACGACCATCTGGTCAATGTCGTCGCCGAAACCAAGATCGACAGCCCATACGGCGGCACGTTCGACGCAAAAATTTACGCCACCACGGTTGACCCCGCCGAGCACGTAGCCTTGGTCAAAGGCGATGTGACCACCGCCGAACCGGTGCTGGTGCGCGTGCACGCCGTCAATACGCTCGACGATCTCCTCGCCTCGGGTGGCGATCGCGAATCGACATTGCACAAGGCCATGGAGATCATAGGCCAGGATGGCCGCGGCGTGATCGTGCTGATCCGAGAGTCGCGCAGCGACGCTATCTCCTCACGCATCAACCTGACGGAGAACGGTCAGGTCCAGCCGAGGCTGATGGAGTATGGTCTCGGCGCGCAGATTCTTCTCGATCTCGGCGTCCGCGAGATGGTGCTCCTCTCCAATTCGCCGGCGCGCAAAATCGTCGGGCTCGAAGGCTATGGCTTGAAGGTGGTAGATCAACGCGCCCTGGAGCCGTCGTCATGAGCCGCAAGAATTCCGTGCTCATCGTCGAGGCGCGCTTCTACGAGGACATCGCCGACGAGCTGGCCCGTGGCGCCGAGGACGAGTTGCGCGGCAACCAGGTGGACTTCGAGCGCATCGCCGTGCCCGGCGCGCTGGAGATTCCCCTCGCTCTCAGTCTCGCGCTCGCCAACGGTTTTGTCGGCCGGGCGGGGCGCCATCGCGGCTGCATCGCGCTGGGCTGCGTCATCAGAGGCAAGACGGCCCATTACGACATCGTGGCCCGCGAATCCGCCGCGGGCCTCAATCAGCTTGCCCTGCAGCATGGCGTGCCGATCGGCTCTGGCATCCTGACCTGCGAGACCCGCGAGCAGGCTTGGGAGCGGGCCAGTGTCGATGGCCGCAATAAAGGGGGCGACGCGGCACGCGCCTGCCTCACCTTGATGCGCCTCGAGCAGCATTTCTCCTCCGCGAGCCGGCGCTAGCCGCCATGGCACCACGCGCCGGGACTTCGAATAGGGCAGCATCCAGAAGCGCCGCACGGCTTGCCGCCGTCCAAGCGCTCTATCAGATGGACATGACCGGCATTGACCTCAACGAGGTCATGGCCGAGTTCACGGAGCACCGCCTCGGTCAAGAGGTCGAAGGCGACCAATACAACAAGGCCGAGGATCAGTTCTTTCGCGATCTCGTCGAAGGCGTGGTGCGGGAGCAGCGTCGTCTCGACCCGCTGATCGACCAGCAGCTCGCCGAAGGCTGGCGGCTCAACCGCGTGGATTCAATCCTGCGCGCCATTTTGCGTTCGGGCGCCTATGAACTTTTCACTCGCGAAGACGTTCCTGCCCGTGTGGTGATTACGGAATATGTCGACATTGCTCACGCCTTCTTCGGCGAGGACGAGCCCCGGGTCGTGAATGGGATTCTCGACCGGCTCGGCCACAAGGCGCGTCCGAAGGAATTCGCAATAGGCGAGGCCGGCAAATGATCAACGGGGTCGAAGGCGTCCACGATAAGCACGAGGATGAGTTCGACATCATCGCCCGCATCTTCGCGCCATTGGCCTCGGAAACGGGCGCGCTTGGGCTGCGCGACGATGCCGCCGTGCTCATGGTCGCCGATGGCCAGGAGCTTCTGGTGACGTGCGATACGCTGGTCGAAGGCGTGCACTTCCTCAAAGACGATCCGGCGGAGTCCGTCGGCCACAAGGCGCTGGCCGTCAATCTCTCCGATCTCACCGCCAAGGGTGCCCGCGGCTACGTATATATGCTGTCACTGGCGTTACCCCATGACGTCCCGACACAGTGGCTCGAAGACTTCGCTTCCGGGCTCAAGGAAATCCAGGATCGAACCGGCATCAGCCTGATCGGCGGCGACACCACGGCGACACCGGGACCCGTGACGATTACCATCACCGCGCTCGGCCTCGTGTCACATCAGCATGCCGTGCTGCGCCTCGGCGCCAAACCCGGCGACCGGCTTTATGTGAGCGGCACGATCGGCGATGCGCATCTCGGTCTTCGACTGCTGCTCGAACCGGAACGCGCCGAGACTTGGGGCCTCGCCGAAGAGGACGTGTTGTTTCTCGTTGAGCGTTACCGGCGACCCGGGCCGAATAACGAGCTCGCGCTGCTCGTCCGCAACTTCGCGCAAGCGGCCATCGACATCTCCGATGGTTTGGTGGGCGACATCGAAAAGCTCTGCCGCGTCTCCCATGTGGGCGCGAAGCTCGAAGCCGCGCGCGTGCCGTTCTCGCCCGTAGCGCAGAAGGTGCTGGCGCGCGAGCCCGCACTTCTCCCGGTTCTGATTGCCGCCGGCGACGATTATGAGGTCGTGGCGGCGATTTCCGAGAAGAGCGCGGCCGGCTTCGAATCGGAGGCCGCGGCCATTGGAGCCGCGTTTGCGATGGTCGGCCGGGTCCTGCCGGAGGACGACGCCGTCTGTGTGGTCGACGGGAACGGGCACCCGATGGCCCTAAAACATAAGGGATTCAGCCACTTCTAGGCGTCTCGCAGCTGGTTTTTGGCCATAATTGCCGTTTGCGGAGGCATCTGTTGCGTCCGCGCCGCAACTTTGGCATTTTCCGCCCGGCCTTAGGCCGCATCTTTTCCGGGGGGACACGAGGACCACGAGCGGGACGCAATGTCTCGCCATTCGCGGCCACGATCTCCCTCACATCCCACTTGAGCCGATTAACGGGGACAGCCTGTCATGACCTGGGTTCTTTACCTCATCATTGCTTGCGGGGCGCTTTCCATCGCCTATGGCGTGTGGACTACCAGGGCCGTTCTCGCGGCGGACCCAGGGACGGCGCGCATGCAGGAAATCGCCGCCGCCATTCAAGAGGGCGCGCAAGCCTATCTCGCCCGCCAATATCAGGCTGTCGCCATTGTCGGCGTGCTGATCTTCATTGGGCTCTACTTCTTGTTGGGATTGCCGCAGGCCATAGGGTTCGCCATCGGCGCGATCCTGTCGGGCGCCGCCGGCTTTGTCGGCATGAATGTCTCGGTGCGTGCCAATGTGAGAACCGCGCAGGCCGCCACCAAGAGCCTGGCCGGCGGCTTGAGCATCGCCTTCCGCGCTGGCGCCATTACCGGTCTTCTCGTGGCCGGTCTCGCGCTTCTCGGCGTCTCGGTCTATTTCTTGATCCTCACCCAGTTCCTCGGCTACAGCCCGGCTTCACGGCAAGTCGTCGACGCGCTTGTCGCTCTCGGCTTCGGCGCTTCGCTGATCTCCATCTTCGCGCGTCTGGGCGGCGGCATCTTCACCAAGGGTGCCGACGTCGGCGGCGATCTCGTCGGTAAGGTGGAAGCCGGTATCCCCGAGGATGATCCGCGCAACCCGGCGACCATCGCCGACAACGTGGGTGACAATGTCGGCGACTGCGCCGGAATGGCGGCCGACCTGTTCGAGACCTATGTGGTCACCGTCGTGGCCACCATGGTCCTCGCCTCGATCTACTTCGCCGGCGGCGACCGCGTCACGGAGATGATGATCTATCCGATGGCCATTGGCGGCGTGTGCGTGATCACCTCGATCATCGGCACCTATTTCGTGCGCCTCGGCAAGAGCCAGTCGATCATGGGCGCGCTCTATAAGGGCGTGATCGCGACCGGCGTGCTCTCTCTCATCGTGCTCTGGCCAATAACGGCGTGGCTTGTCGGCATGGACACGGCGATGAAGGTCGGCGATGTCAGCTTTACCGGTCAGTCGCTTTACTTCTGCGGCGCCGTGGGCCTCGTGGTCACCGCGCTGATCGTGGTCATCACCGAATACTACACCGGCACGAACTACCGGCCGGTGCAGTCTATCGCCAAGGCCTCCGTGACCGGCCACGGCACCAACGTCATCCAGGGCCTCGCTATCTCGCTCGAATCGACGGCGCTTCCTGCGCTGGTCATCGTCGGCGCGATCATCGTCGCTTACGGGCTTGCCGGTCTGTTCGGCATCGCCATCGCGGTGACCACCATGCTGGCGCTGGCCGGCATGATCGTGGCGCTAGACGCTTTCGGTCCCGTGACCGACAACGCCGGCGGCATTGCCGAGATGGCCGGTCTGCCGGAGGAAACCCGCAAGACCACCGATGCGCTCGATGCGGTCGGCAACACCACCAAGGCGGTGACCAAGGGCTATGCCATCGGTTCGGCCGGCCTCGGCGCACTGGTGCTGTTCGCGGCCTATACCGAGGATCTCAAATACTTCGCCGCCAACGCCGATCAATTCCCATATTTCGGCGGCGTGGATGCCACCTTCAGCCTGTCAAACCCGTACGTGGTGGTCGGCCTCTTCCTGGGTGGCTTGCTGCCTTACCTGTTCGGCGGGATCGCCATGACGGCGGTCGGGCGCGCGGCGTCCGCCATCGTCGAGGAGGTGCGCCGTCAGTTCAAGGAGAAGCCCGGGATCATGAAGGGCACCGAGCGTCCGGACTATGGCCGCGCGGTCGATCTGCTGACCAAGGCGGCGATCAAGGAGATGATCGTGCCGTCGCTGCTGCCGGTGCTGTCGCCGGTGGTGTTCTTCTTCATCATCAACTGGATCGCCGGCAAGAGCGCGGCCTTCTCCGCGCTCGGCGCCATGCTGCTCGGCGTCATCGTCACGGGCCTCTTCGTCGCCATCTCCATGACGGCGGGCGGCGGTGCTTGGGACAATGCCAAGAAATATATCGAGGACGGCAATTACGGCGGCAAGGGCTCGGAGGCTCACAAAGCCGCGGTCACGGGCGATACGGTCGGCGATCCTTACAAGGATACGGCTGGGCCCGCGGTGAACCCGATGATCAAGATCACCAACATCGTGGCGCTGTTGCTGCTGGCGGTCCTCGCCCACCACTAGGACGAACCGGACCGGGCTTCCCTTAGAGGCCCGGTCCCGGAATGCCGGAGCCGCCCGACTGATCCTTGAACATCTTGCGGTTGGCGATGTTGCCGAACAGCTGCTCGACGAAGGTCATATCCTTGCCGCGAGCCGGCGTCTCTCCCTTGTAGTAGTTCACCACAACGCCGTCCTGCATGCCGTAGTGCGCGACCTCTTGAACGTTCTGGCTGCCGTCGAAATAGACGGCGACCACCTGCCGGTCGATCTCATAGGGCTTGAGGAAGGCGACCGTCTTCTGCGTGGTCGAGATGTAGTAAAAGGCATCGCCGCCGATCGTGCTCGTGGTGTCGGGCGATCCCAGAAGTGTCTGGACCTCCTGCTTCGACATGCCGGGCTGAATCTGGTCCAGGTCGATATCGATGAAGACATGCCCATGCCGGTCAATCTGGGCACCGCACGCCGTCAAGGCCGCCGACCCCATAAGCAGGGCGGCAACCATGGGGAGAGAAGCCCAAACGGATGTAGGCTTGACCTTGCGCAAGATTCGGACGTCCCTCATTGAGCCCTCTTGAGGGCTCTTATGTGCCCGCGCCGCAATGCGGGCAGGAAGTGCCAAGAAGCTAGACGAAATGGCCTGGTCTTTGAAGCCTCTCGCCGATGTGCTGCCGTGGCGCCGTAGACGCGCCCCCGCGGACGATCTCTATGGCGCGATTGTGGCACGGGCGCGGCTTCCCGTTTTCTATCAGGGGCTTGGTGTACCGGATACGCTCGAGGGCCGGTTCACGATGTTGTCGCTCCATCTGTTTGCCGTGCTTCACCGCCTGACCGGGCACGGCCCTCAAGCGCCTGAAACGGCCAGGGCGTTGGCGCAAGAGCTTGCCGACCGCTTCACCGCCGACATGGACACCGTGCTCCGCGAACTTGGCGTCAGCGATCTCCGAGTCCCTAAAAAAGTCAGGGGGCTTGCGGCCTCGAGCGCCGCATTGATGCAAGCTTACGAAGAAGCCCTTGCCAAAGGCGAGGGGGCTCTCGCGGACGCTATCGCCGGTGCGCTGCCCCTGGATGAGAGCGCCGCTAAGGCTGCAAGCGGGCGTCTGGCGCCCTATGTGATGACGGTGGTTCGCCATCTGGAGGGGCAATCGCCGGAGGACCTGTACGAGGGTAGGTTGACGTTTCCGGACGTATGACCGCACAGGGATGACGGAAGCCGCGGGGAGAAGAGACATATGGACGAAGACACGGAAGCACCGCCGCTGTCGCGGAAGCAGCGGGTCACCGACATCCATGAGAATGTCGAACTGCGGATCGAGCCGACGCCAACCGAAATGGCTGAGATCATAGCCCTGCTCGATCTTGTGGCCCTTGACGGCCTCGCCTTCACCTATCGCCTGCACCGTGGCGCCAGTGGCCGCGTCCATCTCACCGGCCACCTCAAGGCCCGCGCGACCCAGACCTGCGTGGTCTCGCTCGAGCCCATCGAAACCGTCGTGGATATCCCCGTGGAGGACGAGTTCTGGCCCGTTCCCCAGATCGAGGAGCTTGCCCGCCAGGCCGCGGAACCCGATGCGACGGTCCCGCTCGACTGGCCGGACGCCATTGTCGACGGGATGATCGACCTCGGCCCCGTAGTCTATGAAAGCCTGGCCACGGCGCTCGATCCCTATCCGAAGAAGCCTGGGGCGAGCTTCCAATGGTCGCAAGGCACAGATGAGGCCGAAGAGGGAGAAAGTGGCCCATTCGCGGCGCTAAAGCGGCTAAAAGACCACTAGAGGCTGGAATCCGGCGGCAAAATCAGGTTGTCACTGGCAGGCTTTTTGAGTCTATTCGGGTTTCGTTTCCGGGGGTTGCGGCGACTAGATCGCCGCATGGCAAGTTTTTCCTGATCGGTATGTGAGAATGGGTGCTCCAGTCACCATAGCGCTCGACGCCATGGGCGGGGACCACGGTCCCAGCGTGGTCATTCCGGCCGCGGCCATCGCCCTCGTGCGCCGTCCGCAGATGCGCTTCATCCTTGTCGGCGACGCCGCGCAGATCGAGCCCGAGCTCGCCGCACACCCCGCGCTCGCCGAGAAATCCGAGATCATTCACACCGACGTCGCCATCACCATGGATGCGAAACCGAGCCAAGCGCTGCGCCGCGGGCGCTGGAAGTCCAGCATGTGGCTCGCCATCGAGGCAGTACGCGACGGCCGCGCCGATGCTGTCGTGTCAGCGGGCAATACCGGCGCGCTCATGGTCATGGCCAAGTTCTGCCTCAAGACGATCAAGGGGGTCGACCGGCCGGCCATCGCCGCCATCTGGCCGACGATCGACGCCGAATGCATCGTCCTCGATGTGGGTGCCAATGTGGGCGCGGATTCCCGCCAGCTCGTCGAGTTTGCCCTGATGGGCGCTGGCATGGCGCGCGCGCTATTCGGCGTGGCCGAGCCGTCCGTCGGCCTCCTGAATATCGGGGTCGAGGAGGTGAAGGGCGTAGAAGAGATCAAGGGCGCGGCGGCGGTCCTGAAAGACGCGCCGCTCCCTATTCGCTATCATGGCTTCATCGAAGGAGACGATATCGGCCGCGGCACCGTCGACGTGGTCGTCACCGACGGCTTCACCGGGAACATCGCCTTGAAGACGGCGGAGGGCACGGCCAAGCAGATCGGCGAATATCTGCGCGCCGCCATGGGGCGATCGCTCCTGGCTCGCCTTGGCGCCGTCCTGGCCCAGGGGGCATTTCGTGCTCTTAAGGAAAAGATGGATCCACGCCAGCTGAATGGCGGCATCTTCCTTGGTCTGAACGGCATTGTCGTCAAAAGCCATGGCGGCACCGATGCGACCGGGTTCGCGAGTGCCGTCGATCTCGCCTATGAGATGGCCTCGAGCGGTGTGGTGAAGCGACTCGGGAGCGACCTTGATCATTTCCACACCAAGCTAGAGCTTGAGGGTGCGGCGTAGGCCTGGGAGTGGATTGAGTTGAGCACGGTACGGTCAGTGATCAAGGGCGTGGGCGCATACTTGCCCACGCGCGTCGTCACCAATGAGGAAATCGCGAAGATCGTCGACACCTCCGACGATTGGATTGCGGCCCGCACCGGCATCCGCGAGCGCCACATCGTCGCCGACGGCGAACTGACCTCGACCATGGGCACGATCGCCGCCAAGGCGGCGCTGGCCAACGCGGGGCTGGAGCCTGCGGACATCGACCTCATTGTCCTCGCCACCTCGACCCCCGACCAGACCTTTCCCGCCACCGCCGTCACCATCCAGGCGGAGTTGGGCATCAATCATGGCGCCGCCTTCGACGTGCAGGCGGTCTGCTCCGGCTTCGTGTTCGCTTTATCCACCGCCGATAACTATCTGAAAGGCGGACAGTTCAAGCGCGCGTTGGTGATCGGCGCCGAGGCGTTTTCGCGTATCCTCGATTGGGAGGACCGGTCCACCTGCGTGCTCTTCGGCGATGGCGCCGGCGCCGTCGTGGTGGAGGCGCAGACCCTCAACGGGGCCAGGAGCGACCGTGGCATTCTTGCAACGTGCCTGCGCTCCGACGGTCGTTACCGCGACAAGCTCTACGTGGACGGGGGGCCGTCCTCCACCGGCACCGTCGGCTACGTCCGGATGGACGGGCCTGAAGTGTTCCGTCATGCCGTGACGAAGATCAGCGAAGTGATTGGGGACACACTAGATATAGCGGGATATCAGGTCTCCGATATCGATTGGTTTGTGCCCCACCAGGCGAATAAGCGCATCTTGGACGGGGCGGCCAGAAAGCTCGGCCTGGACCCTGCGCGGGTCGTGATTACTGTGGATAAACACGCCAATACGTCGGCGGCCTCAATCCCGCTCGCACTGAACACAGCCTGCGCCGACGGGCGGATCAAAGAGGGCGATCTGGTCCTTCTGGAGGCCATGGGCGGGGGTTTTACCTGGGGAGCGTTGCTCATTCGCTGGTAGTGCCGCGAGAATGTCACACCTTGCCAGAATATGACGCAATATCAGGAATTTGATTGCAGCAGAGATTGACCGCTGAGCGCCCGCTCGGCTAGCATCTTGGTTCGTCCCGCGACTTTGGGGGAGCTGTACGCACGATGAGCGGGAAGACACTGACACGCGCGGACCTCGCGGAGGCCGTGTTTCAGAAAGTTGGTTTACCTCGGAACGAATCCGCTGAGATCGTGGAGCTCGTGCTGCGCGAGATTGTGGCGAGTCTCGAGCGGGGGGACCCGGTAAAGTTGTCCTCGTTCGGCTCATTCGGTATTCGCGACAAGGGTCAGCGCATCGGGCGCAACCCGAAGACCGGCCAGGAAGTTCCGATCACGCCACGGCGCGTGCTTGTGTTCCGCGCGAGCAACATCATGAAGCAGCGCATCAACGAGATGCTGTCGCGGAGAAAGGCAGCCGAGTAGGCCAGCTGCTTTACGCCAGGAGGAGAGCGTTGGAGAAGGCGCCCGAGGCGTTTCGCACCATCAGCGAAGTCGCTGATGAGCTGGAAGTTCCGAAACATGTCCTTCGCTTCTGGGAGGCGAAGTTCGCTCAGCTCAAACCCATGAAGCGAGGCGGTGGCCGGCGTTACTACCGGCCCGAGGATGTCGCGTTGCTGCGCGGCATCCGTTTTCTGCTCTACGACGACGGCTACACCATTCGCGGGGTCCAAAAGATCCTGCGCGAGCAGGGGCCGCGCTACGTCATGGACTACCGGCGGCTGTCGGATGAATCGGATGACGACGATATGCCCCCGGCCCACGAGATTCCCGATGTGGCCGCGGAAGCCGCCAAGAGCGGCGGCACCTATGTTAGGCCTGCCGCGAAGGCGCCGCGCAGGATGGATGGGGACGCGCTCTGCGCCTTGCTCGAGGAAATCGAGGCCTGCCAGAAGCTGCTTGCCGCCGCCGACGCCAAGGAATAGCCGCGTCCACTTGGCCGCTTTGGCTTGTTTCGTAACCCCGATCGAGTATATGCAGTCTGCCTCGTCATCGAGACGTCGGAGCGTAGCGCAGCTCGGTTAGCGCACCGGTCTGGGGGACCGGGGGTCGGGAGTTCAAATCTCCCCGCTCCGACCATTCTCTTCGAGGCGTTAGAAGGCAATCCCCCGCCGCCGCTGCGTTCCGCAGTGTTATTCGACTTTTTCCGCACGGATAGAGTGGGTTGGCCCGTCCTGCATCGCGGTGCCGGCCCGGTAGGCCGTCTTCTTGTAGTGATCGCCGTCGCTGCTGAGCTTGGTTGTCCAGCCGGTATCCCATTTGATCACCGCGGCCTCGCCCTCGTCCTGCCATGTCCCGTTTAAGACATGGCCGAGCTTCTCGCCGGTGGCCTTGCCGTCGTCAGCGAGCGTGATGCTGAAGGCATTCCCTTTGGTGTCCTCGGTCTGGTACTTGCCGGCCCAGTCACCGGCGAAACTCACGCCGGTGGCCAGCACGGCAATGAGGCAAGCGGCAAAGCAGACTTTGATCGATTCAATGGCCTTCATGGCTCGGTCCTCTGGTCCTCTGGGCGTCACAGGTCAATGGGATTGGTAGCGCGTCCGGAATGGGCGCGCCAAGGCCATGCCCCAGATCATAGCCATGATGAGATAGAAGTGCCGCCAGTGATCGGTATCGATCACCGCACCTTCGAGCGCCATGCCGACGAAGGCCGCGACGAGAACGGCGCTTAGCCCGTCGCCGTCCCGATCGCGGAAAACCAGCTGCACGCCGAGGACCAGCGTGGCGAGCACGAGGAAGATATAGAGCGTGCCGCCGATCCAGCCGGTGTTGAGGTACATGTTGAGATAGACCTCGTGCACGTCCTCGTGGTGATACACGCGCCCGAACTCCAGCGCGCCGATGCCCAGCGGATGCGTAGCGACAAGTTCCGCCGCCTTCTGTTGCCCGCCGAAACGGCCTTCCGGGCCCACATCGTAGGACTGCTCGAACGTGGCGCGCTCGCCCATGATGTCGGCGACCTTGGGGATGCTCTGCGCCGCGGCAAGGACCCCCACAGCGCATAATCCGGCCATCACCATGACGATGATGAGCTTCAATCGCTCCCGGTTGGTGGCGGCGATGATGAAGATGAAAACGCTGTAGACCGCGAGTGATACGGCAAGGTTGAGCCACGCGCCGCGCGAAACGCTGAGCAACGTGCCGAGCAAAAGAAGCGGGAGCGCGATAGCCCAGAGGCTGCCACGCAACAGCCTCGCCGTGAGCACTACGTTGAAGGCATACAGCAGCGCCGGCACCAGGAAGGCGCCAAGTACGTTGGGATCCTTGAAGGTGCCCCGGGCTCGGCCGAACTCGGTGAAGATGTCGTACAGGCCCGGCACCAGGTCGAAATAGCCGATTAGCGCCGCCGACGCGGCGACGAGCGCGGCGACCATATAGGCGGACATGATCAGCCGGACATTGGCATCGGGGTTGTGGGCGACGAAAGCCGCCATCACCACGGACGATATGGCCAAATAGAGCGTGATGGTGACATGGGTCGCGGGCACACCGAGCAGGCCCGCTTGCGTCGCAGCGATATAGCCGCCGGCGACGATGCCGCAAAGCAGCAGCAGATAGATGGAAAGCCCACGGGTGAGCGGCGCCAGGCCCACGAGCGGCAGCAGGATGATCGCGCCGATCATCAGCCCGTCATAAGGCGCTGGCTCCCAATAGACGATGCCGCTCGTGGCGATCGTGATCCAGAGAAAGACGAGCGCTAGCCGTTTGACGCCGGGGCTGATCTGCCGCCGGGCGCCGAGGCCGCTTGGCGGGGCGACCGTCTCTTGCACGGCATCGTAAGTGACCGCCACGGCGCGCCCTTTCGCCTAATAGGCGTTGTCGCCCTTGATCAGGGCGAATGGGGTCATCAGCAGGATGTAGAGGTCGAAAGTCACCGACCAATTCTCGATGTAGTAGAGGTCGTGCTCCACACGCCGCAGGATCTTCTCTTGGGTGTCGGTCTCGCCGCGCCAGCCGTTGATCTGAGCCCAACCGGTGACGCCGGGCTTCACCCGATGACGCGCGAAATAGCCGTCGACCGCGTCGGCATAGAGCTTGTCCGCCGCCTTGGCCTTGAGCGCATGAGGGCGGGGCCCGACGAGTGAGAGATCGCCTTTGACCACGTTGAAGAACTGCGGCAGCTCGTCGAGGCTGGTCTTGCGCAGGAACCGGCCGACGCGGGTCACGCGCGGATCGTCCTTGGTGACGAGCTTCGAGGCCTCGGCATCGGTCGCCTCGGCATACATAGTGCGAAACTTGTAGACGTCGATCTGCTCGTTGTTGAAGCCGAGACGCTTCTGCCGGAAGAGAACCGGACCTTTTGAACCGAGCTTGATGGCGAGCGCGATGAGCAGCATCACCGGGGCCAGCATGATCACCGCGAGCGTCGCCACGATCTTGTCGAACAGCCATTTCTTGACATAGTCCCAGTCGGCGATCGGCTTGTCGCTAATGTCGATGAACGGCACGTTGCCGATATAGGAATAGGTGCGCGGCCGGAAGCGGAGCTTGTTGGTGTGCGCCGACAGGCGAATGTCGACCGGCAGCACCCAAAGCTTCTCCAGAAGCTGGAGCAGACGAGTCTCGGCCGTCACCGGGAGCGACACGATGAGGAGATCGAGCCGCGAGTTCCGCGCGAACTCGACCAGCTCGTCGATATTGCCGAGCTTCGGATAGCCCGCGACCAGCGGCGAGACGCGGTCTGGCCCGCGATCGTCGAAGATGCCGACGATACGGATATCGGTATCGGCGGACGCCTCGAGCGCCTTGATCAGCTGCTCGGCCTCTGGCCCGCCGCCGACAATGACCGCGCGACGATAAAGACGCCCCTCGCGGATCCAGCGTTTGGCCAAGAGCGATAGCGCCAGCCGTTCGCCAAAAAGGGCCACAAGCCCGGAGACGTACCAGCTCACGATCCACACGCGCGAGAAGTCCGCGCCCACCTTGACGAAGAAGGCCAGCGCCATCATGCCGGCCATGACCACGGTCCAGGCGAAGGCGGTTCGCGTGAAGCCGCGGACGAAGCCGCTGAAGGACGCCATCTGATAGAGATTGAGCGCTTGAACGATCGCCATATTGGCGGTCGCCGCGATCACGACGGCGACGAGATAGACGAGATGCAGGCTCTCGTCTTTCTGCTCCACATAGCCGAGATAGATGGCGAAGCCGAGTACGGCCACGATCAGGAACTCGATCATGCGTACGGCGCCGGTCACGACGATGGGCGGCAGCAGGTTGAGCTTGCCGCCGCGCCGGATCTCGGCCAGCGGCGGCCGTGGCGTCCGGCGCCGGTCCGGGAAAGCGAGATTGGGCTTCTTCCGGTCGCGCGGATCGGACGACGCGAAAGCCTCGCCCGGTTCCAACGCGCCAGGTTTAATGGCGTGTGTCTTGTTCATTCGTCTGTCGACCCTGAGCCCGGCCCACCCAGCCGGGTTTGTAAAAAGCGAGTTTCCGCTGGGCCGCGCTGCTGGCGCTGGCCGCCCATGGTTATGGCACGGCGAGACTTTTGGATGCGTGAAGGGGGGCGGCGAAGGAAGGCCGCGCTAGACCTATGGTTAAGAGGCCGTTGTAGCGCCGGGTTCGGGCAGCTTGTGAATGCCCGCACCGAGGTCCGAGATGTAGAAATCGACCACGTCGCGGGTCATTTCATCGACCGTGAAGTTATCCCGGACATGTTTCTGCAGCGCCGCGGCGCGCACCAGAAACGGCTTCGGATCGGCGAGAAAGGCGCGCAGCTGGCCGGCCAGGGCGGCGACGTCGCCGGGGGGTATCAGCGGCATGGGAACGTCGCCGACGATCTCGGGAATGCCGCCGACATTGGTGGCGATCATCGGCATCTGCGCGGCGGCCGCCTCGAGCACGATATAGGGGAACGACTCCGATCGTGACGGCACCACGACGCAACGGGCGCGCACGAACGCGGTGCGCGCCGGCTGCGGACCCGAGAAGATGACCCTTGAGCTGAGCCCCAGCCTGCGGGCCATGCGCTTGAAGTGTTTCTCGTCGGGGCCGCTGCCGACGATGATGGCGCGGCCTGGAAAGATGGTCTGATGCGCGGCGAGCGCCTCGAGGAACACATCGACGCCCTTGAGCTTGCGCAGTTCGCCGATAAACACGAAGTCCGCCGCGTCGTCGGCCAGCAGCGACTCGTAGAACTCGTGCCGATAGAGGCCGTTGTAGATCACACGCGCCGGGCAGGGCGGGGGGCCGATCAATTCGCCGTACTGATTGGCGGCGTAGAGGCTCTCGAAGATCATTCCGTCGGTGATCGCGGCCAATTTGCGCTCAACGGCGTGATAGAGTCGGCCTGAGACTGTCGAGGGTGAATAATGCAGCACGCCGCCATGGGGCGTGTAGACGACCTTCGTCCCCTTCTTCTTGCGCAGTTTCCGCCCCGCGAGCCGCGCATAGGCGCCACCTTTGGCGCCATGCCCGTGCAGCACATCGACTTCGAGCTTGCCGGCGATCTTGGCGATCTTCCGATAGGTATGCCAGTCGTTGAGGCCGGGCTGCCGCGTCATGGGCAGGCGGGTGACGCCCAGTGCGCAATTGTCCTCGAGCCGGCTCAGGGCAACGTTGAGCTCATCGTTGCCCTCCGGGCGCGTATCGCAGATCACGCCGACCTCGGCCCCAAGCTCGGCTTGGCCGATCGCCAGATCATGCACGTGACGGAAGAGGCCTCCGGTCGGCGCACGCAGACAATGGAGGATGCGGAAATTGGAGCTCACGGGACCCGGGGCGTCGCAGCGGGGAAACGGTTCCCCTGAGCTTTAGAAGAAGCGTTCGAGGACGTAAATAGTGTCGCCGGGTTGAACGGGATAATCGGTTGGGACCATGACGGTGGACATGACGCCGCCGAATCGTCTGGTGAGGCGGACGAAGCGCTTTTTGGCGCGTTCGGTATAGCCTTCGGAGATGGCGACGGCGGCCTCGACGGTCATGGCGCTGACGTATGGATATTGGCCGGGCTTGTTGACCTCACCCAAGATGAAGAAGGGGCGGTAGGTCTCCACTTCGACGGTGACCTTGGGGTCCTTGATATATTTGCGCTTGAGGTCGCGGGCGATCTCGGATGCGAGCTCGAAGGTGGTGAGGCCGCGGGCTCTGACCGCGCCGATGAGCGGCATGGCGACTTTGCCGGATCCGTCGATGCTGTAGACGCGGGAGAGATTGTCCTGGCCGAAGACGATGATGCGGACATGATCGCCGCTGTCGAGCGTGTAGGTCTCGTTGGGGATGACGGGCACGCCGGGGGGCGCTGAGCCGGCGCCGGCGGGATAGGCCTCGCCGGGGGCGGGCAGAGGCGCGGGGGTGGAGAGCGCGAAGTCCGGCGTCGTTAACCCCGGCACGCCACGCATCTTGCAGCCGCCGAGGCATGCGGCCGACACTGCCAGCAGCAGTATGGCAAACCGGACGATCCGAACGCTTTTGGTCCCCAACATGGCTCCAAGCTACCCGAGCCATGGTTAACGAATGCTGAGCGGGCGTGCCGTGGCGATGCGGCACTTAATCCTTTGGTTACGGCAATCTGCGCTTAATGCGGCAACGCGTTCAGAAGTGAGTCCCGTCCAGTGAGCAAGTCCCGCGCAGTGAACAAGTCCCGCAGAGATTACGCGGCCGCCGACGACATCGACCTCGCCACGCTGGGGTCCGCCGTGTGGCGGGCCAAGGGCTGGATCATAGGGCTCGCGCTCGGCGCCGGGCTCGTCACCTTTATCGGCCTGTCCATGGTGCGCCCGCTCTATACGTCGGAAGCGCGCATTCTCATCCAGAACGAGGAATCGGTGTTCACCCGGCCGACGGGCGAGCGGACGAACGAGCCGCGCACCACGCTCGACGAGCAGGCGGTGCAGAGCCAGGTGCAGGTGCTGACCTCGCGCGATCTGATCCTGCAGGTGGTCAAGGATCTCGACCTCACGGCCAACGCCGCCTTCGCCAAGGATTCCGGCCAGACGCTGCTCAGGCGGCTGCTGACAAGGTTCGGGCTCGGCCTCGGCACGCCTGAATCGCAAGAGGAGCGGGCGGCCAATGCGGTGGCCGAGCATCTCGACGTGTTCCAGCTGTCGAAGTCGTCCGTGATCGCCATCGAATATACGTCCGGCGATCCGCAGCTGGCGGCGGCGATCGCCAACACGCTGGCCGACGTCTATGTGGGCTGGCAGCGCAGCGCCAAGATCGAGCAGACCAAGGACGCCACCGCCTGGCTCAAGGACCAGATCGAGGTGTTGCGCAAAACCGTGGCCGCCTCGGAAGAGGAGGCGGAGAAGTTCCGCGCCGATCAAGGGCTCTATTCCGGCTCCAACAACGTCACCCTGAATGCCCAGCAGCTCAGCGAGCTCAACAGCCAGCTGATCCTGGCCGACGCGCAGAAGTCCGAAGCCGAGGCCCGGGCGCGTCTGATCAAGCAGATGCTGGCCGATAACGGCGACATCGACGCCACCCCGGAAGTGCTGAAGTCGCAGCTGATCATCAATCTGGTCGAGCAGCGGGTCACGGTGCAGCGCTCACTCGCCGAGCTGTCGGCAACCTTGATGCCGTCCCATCCGCGCATCCAGCAGCTCCGAAGCGAGCTCGCCGACGTGCGCGCCCAGATCCGCGCCGAGGCCGGCAAGGTGGTCAAGAGCCTGGAGAACGAGGCGCAAGTGGCCGCCGCGAGAGAAGCCTCGCTTCGTGCGAGCCTCAACTCGGCCAAGTCGAAATCGGCGGGCCTTGGCGATGCGGAGATCAAACTGCGCGCGCTGGAGCGCGAATCGAAATCCAACCGCGATCTGCTCGAATCCTATCTCGCCCGCTACCGCGACGCCTCGGCGCGCCACGACATGGGCGCGGTGCCGGCGCAGGCCGCCATCGTCTCCCGGGCCCACGCATCCGTGCTGCCGTCCTTCCCCAAGCGCGGGCCGCTCACCCTGCTCGTCATGGTCGCCACCGCGCTGCTCGCGCTCGCCTATATCCTCGCCCGCGAACTCATCACCGGCACCGCCAATACATACGCCCCGATCCGTTCACGGGAACCCCGTCTGAGGCGCCGCCACCGGCCTGAGACGGTAGAGCCCGGGCCGGCTGAGCCTATCCTGTCGCCGAGAATGCGGCCGGTTGACCCCGCTACCAGACCCCCACAGGCCGCGCCCCGCCAACCGGCCCCCGCCGCACCGGTTCCGGCGGCCCGCAAGCTGCCGGTGGTGATCCCGACGGAGGCGCGTGTGATGCGCCAAGCCGATCCCGCTGCCAAGCCGACCGACCCCGCCGAAGCGATCGCTGAACCGCCACTTCCGCAGACGGCGGAAGCCCAGGCGAGCGACGACGCGGCCACGGAATCGACCCGTCCGACGGTTTGGCGCGCCAAGGAGCCGCCCAAGAGGCCGAGCTGGCTCCGCGTCAGCCCCACTAGGCGCGGCCGGATCATGCCCGAGGCGCCAGTGGCATCGGCCGTGAAGGGCACCCAGGTGGCTTCGACCCCGGAAGAGTCTTCCGCTGCCGCGACGGCCTCACGTGCCACGAGGGCGACAAGCCCCAAGACACCACCAGCGACCGAGACCGCGTCAGGCCCCAAAGCCGCTTCAGCTCCCCAAACAGCGTCGTCGTCGAAAACAGAGTCGGTCCAAAAGACCGAGCCCGCTCCGGAGACCGTAGCCAAGCCGGCCGCCACCGGGCTTCTGGACCGCCTGCGGCGGGAGTTTGCCGAAGACAGCGAGTCCGCGCCCGCGCCCAAAGCCAAGGAGCACAAGGCCAAGGATAAAAGGCCAAGACGCCGTGGTTCAGGATTTCTCGACCGCTTTCGCCGGGCCGATGCCGACACGGCCGGAGACGGCAAAGCAGCCACCACGTCAACGACAAGGGGGGCCGACATGGCCGCATTGAGCCCGAACGACCTTCGCCACTATCTGACCCAGCGGATCGCATCGCCCGACATCGACGAGGCGACCGAGATCCCGGCTGCGCCGAAAACCGCAAACAGGAGGGTCGGCCCGGTCCTGACATCGCTCGATCAGGTCCTCGACCGGGTGCTCGCCTCGGCCACCGGTGGCCTGCCGCGCGCGCTGCTCGTCGCCGGCGTTTCGCCGAAGGCGGATGCCACGCAAGCGGCGATCGGACTGGCACGTGCCCTTGTCGACCGTAACGAGCAAGTGGTGCTGGTGGATCTGGCGAAAGGCGCCTCAGCCGTATCCGGGCCGCTGGGCATCCCGCGCGTCCCGGGCTTCGCCGATCTGGCCGCAGGCCGAGCCAGCTTTGCCGATGTCATTCGCGTTGACCAGGACACGCCCTTGCAGGTGATCCCCGCGGGCAATCCGGCCGCCTTGGTGGCCCCGGAGCCGGACCGTTTCATGCGCGTGTTCGAGGCGCTGACCCAAGCCTATGGCTGCGTCGTCCTTCACGGTGATTTGCGCGCGGTAGAGGCGCTGATGCCGGCCCTTAAATTCGAGCTGCCAGCGATGGTCGCCGTGCTGCCGCGGGGCGGAGACGTTGAGGACGACCAAGAGGCCATGTCCACCTTCCAGGCGCTGGGCTGTCCGGTCGTCGTGTATGAGGGCAACGGCAAGCAGCGCCGCATGGGCCTTTTCAACCGGATCGCGGCCGTCTGACCGGAAACCTGGGCTAAGCCTCGCGGCCGAACAGGCGCTTGCGCATTTCCTGCGCCGCCGACCATAGCCGCTCATTGGACTTGATGGCGCGCTTGAGCCTGGCAAGACCCGCCGATGGCCACGTCGCGAGCATGCCATGCGGCTTGAAGGCGATGAAGCTGTCGAAAAGGGGCTGGACGACGTTGCACCATTCGACCTTATGCCGCGCCCGGCCCACGCCCATGTCGAAGAAGGCAAGCCCGTCTTGCGAGGCTTCCTCCACCTGATGCCGCAACAGGAGGGCGCCGGGCGACTGCCGCTGCGCGTCACCTTCTGCGAGCGAGGACAGCACCACACCCATCCGATTGTGGCAGACGGCGCCGCTGAACGTCGCCAGCACTTTTCCATCGAGCTTCAAGTAGCCGAGTCTCAGCCGGCTCGGATTGCCGTCCTCGAGCAGGGCGAGCTCGCGGTAGAACGCGCGCGCGTGAACGTCGAAGATGTCCGTCACGCCCACGGCGGCGAACTGCTTTGCCTTTTGGTCGAAGAAGGCCTCGAGCAAGGAGAGCTTCTCCTCGCGCGTCTCGGCCCAGCCGTAATGAAGCGTGCCAAGCTCTTGGAGTCTGCGTTCCTTGCGCTCGAGCGTGGCGCGGGATCGCCTGCTGAAGCGGCTCTCGTAGAGGGCAGTGAAATCGCCGAGACGGATCGCGTAGCCGCTATTCGGCGCGCCCTGATGCGATAGCTGGGCGAAAGGATTGGCCACGCCCTCCCAGGTCAAGGGCTGCGCATCGAGACATGCCGCAGCCGCGCCGGCTCGGCGCGCTGCTTCACCCAAGATGCGGGAGATGTCCTTCGCCGCGAGGCCCGTCGCGGCCTCCGGCATGAACAGACCCATATTGTAGTTGGCGTGATCTTGCCCGAGCCATTTCAGCACGCGGAGCCCAAACATGCTGACCATCTCGAACGGCCACAGAAAGAGCGGCGCGCCGTCGGCGCCATGGCCCACGACGATCACGGGCTGGCGATGCTGCGGTCCCAGCACATGCTGGGTCCAGGCATGCGCCCAGTCATAGGTCTGCGCCGCAGTGCAGGGCACTGTCGCCTGCATCGTCTCCCACACATCCTTGAGGCGGGGCAGGTCGCTGGTGGTCCGCAGAGTGATCGTGCCGAGGCTGGTGCTCACGGAGACCGGGCCGTCCTGGACGATCTTGCAGCCCGCGATCTCGGTGTCAGGACGAAACAAGGCCGTGGAACTCATGCGTCGATATCATCCTTCACCCAGGCCGTGTCCGCACGTCACAGGGCGTCCCCATGCCGCCCGGCAGTTTTGGCCAAATCCAATCCGGCAATCGTTTTGCAAGGAACCGGCGTCACTATGCACGCTTGGCTCGGGCACCATGGCAGAGCCAGGTTAATGGTTGATGGCAGCGGGAAGGGAGAACGGCGTGGCTAAGGTCAAAACTGCCATGATGAAGGCAGCGATGTCGGGCCTCTACCATACGGGCGCCCATCGTCTGCTGGCCCCTTATACTCAAGGGGTTGGGGTGATCTTCACCCTTCACCATGTGCGTCCCGCGCCGGCCGTGCCAAAGGACTTCGCGCCCAATCGCATCCTGGAAGTGACGCCCGAGTTCCTCGACTCCGTGCTCGATCAGGTCGCCGATGCCGGGCTCGACGTCCTCTCTCTCGATGAGGCCGTGACGCGGCTCGAAGCCGGCGACGAGAAGCGTTTCGTCTGCTTCACTTTCGACGACGGCTATCGCGACAACCTCCAATACGCCTATCCCCTGTTCAAACGGCGCGAACTGCCCTTCGCGCTCTACGTGCCGACCGATTATCCCGACGGGCACGGCGAACTGTGGTGGCAGGCGCTAGAGGAGATCGTCTCCAAGGCCAAGAAGGAGATCGCCCTTTGCCGTCAAGGCGAAACATGGCGGCTACCGACGGCGACGGATGCCGAGAAAAATCGGGCCTTCGAGGAAGTCTATTGGTGGCTGCGCAGTCTGGACGACGTGGTGCAGCGAGAGGTCGTCCGCGGGCTGGCGCAGAGATATGGCCTCGACCTCGGCGCGGAGTGCCGGGAGCAGGTGATGACCTGGGACGAAATCAGGACCATGGCCGCCGATCCGCTGGTGACCATTGGCGCGCATACGAAGCATCATTACGCTGTCGCCAAGCTGCCCGAGACCAAGGCGATGGAAGAGATGGTCGGCAGCGCCGACCGCATCGCCGAGGAGATCGGCGCCCGGCCGGTGCATTTTGCCTTTCCCTATGGCGATCCCGGCAGCGCGGGCCCGCGCGATTTCAAGCTGGCGGCAGAGGCGGGCTTCAAGACGGCGGTGACGACGCGCAAGGGCATGCTCTTTGCCGATCATCGCCAACATCTGACAGCGCTTCCGCGGGTCTCGCTCAACGGCGACTACCAGTCGCTGACCTATACCGCGCTCTATCTGTCCGGGGCGCCGTTTGCCCTGTGGAACGGCTTCCAGCACGTCAACGCCGCCTGACATACACGTGACATGGATCAGTCGGGCCGCTGCATCCATCTGATCAGGAGGCCGGCGGGAAGCACCCACAGCAGTCCGGCCACGAGGAAAAAGGCGAACTGCGCCCAAGCCGGCGCCACCGAGATGCGCCCGGCCCCGATCGCCGAGGCCAGCCAAACGTAGAGGACGATGAACACCAAGAGCGCCAAGGTGCCGATGAGCTTGCGGGACCGTGCGCGCATCTAGCGGAACCTCCGGCCAGAGGGGCCGTGCTGCGGCAACGGGGCAGGGCGCGCGCGATTGAGTTGGGGCCTCAAGGCCGCTATCAAGCCAGCCATGACGGAAGTTGCCGCCCAGGGCTTGAACACAGGCGCGCGCGGATCGGCGATGCCGGCGCGGCATATCCGGGCGCTTCGCATCTGGCTTGGTGTCATCGCCTTCCTCATCGTCGCCATGGTCCTCGTGGGCGGCGCCACAAGGCTTACCGATTCAGGGCTCTCCATCACCGAGTGGCAGCCGATCATCGGCGCCATCCCGCCGCTCTCGGATGCTCACTGGCAAGCGGCGTTCGAGGCTTACCAGAAGATCCCGGAATATACCGAGATCAATCGCGGCATGAGCCTCGAGGCGTTCAAGACCCTCTATTGGTGGGAATGGGCGCATCGCTTTCTTGGACGCTTCATCGGCCTCGTGTTCCTGCTGCCCTTCATCGTCTTCTGGGCCGCCGGCTATATCCCGCGCCAGCTCATGCCCAAGCTCTTGGGCCTCTTCGTCCTTGGCGGCCTGCAAGGCGCGCTCGGCTGGTACATGGTAAAAAGCGGCCTGGTCGACCGCACCGACGTCAGCCAATACCGGCTCGCCGCCCATTTCGGTGTGGCCGTGCTGATCTTCGGCACCACGCTGTGGCTCCTGTTCGGTCTCGGCGCGCAAGAAAAGCGTGCGCGGTCCGGCGCCGCGGTCTGGGTGGCCGCCGCCGTGCTCGGTCTCGTCTTTTTGCAGTTGCTGGCGGGAGCCCTGGTCGCCGGAATCGACGGCGGCCTCGGCTTCAATACCTGGCCGCTGATCAATGGCGCCTTCATCCCGAGCGGCCTCGACGCCGCCGCGCCTTGGTATCTCAACCTGTTCGAGAATCCGCTGACCGTGCAGTTCGACCACCGCATGCTGGGCTATGCGGTCGTGGCCACAACGATTGCGCAAGCCCTGTGGCTCGCGCTGAAGGGCGCGTCTCAATCCTTGATCGGCAGTTCGTTGATGCTCGCGGTGGCCGCGCTGCTGCAAGCGACACTCGGCGTGTGGACACTGCTTCTCGCCGTGCCCATCGAACTCGGCCTCGCCCATCAAGCCGGCGCCATCGCCGTGTTTGCCGCAGCACTCTTCCATCTCTGGTCCGCACGACACGACACAATCCCGGCAACCGAAGCTCAAGCGGCGGCGAGCGCCTGATCGAGGTCGGCGATGATGTCGTCGACATTCTCGAGCCCGATCGACAGGCGAACCACATCGGCCCCGGCGCCCGCGCGCTCGCGATGCTCGTCCGAGAGCTGACGATGGGTGGTCGAGGCCGGATGAATGATCAGGCTCCGCGTGTCGCCGATATTGGCCAGATGGCTGAACAGCTTGACGTTGCTGACGAGCGCGATGCCCGCGTCATAACCGCCCTTGAGCCCGAACGTGAACACGCCACCTGCTCCATCCGGGCAATAGTGCTTTGCAAGCCGGTGATACGGGTTCTCGGCGAGCCCCGCATAGTTCACCCAGGCCACCTTGTCGTGCGCCAATAGCCAGGTGGCGACCTGAAGCGCGTTGTCGCAATGGCGCTGCATGCGCAAGGGCAGCGTTTCGATCCCGGTGAGGATGAGAAAGGCGTTGAACGGCGAGATCGCCGGGCCGAGATCGCGCAGGCCCAGCACCCGGCACGCGATGGCGAATGCGAAATTGCCGAAGGTCTCCGCCAGCGTGATGCCGTGATAGCTCGGCGAGGGCGCCGACAGCGATGGGTAACGGCCGCTCGCCATCCAGTCGAACGTGCCGCAATCCACGATGGCGCCGCCGATCGAATTGCCATGACCGCCGAGGAACTTGGTCAGCGAATGCACGATGATATCGGCGCCATGCTCGATGGGCCGCATGAGGTAGGGCGTCGCCAGCGTGTTGTCGACGATGAGGGGCACGCCAGCCTCCTTGGCGACCGCCGAGATCGCCGCGATGTCGGTGATGATGCCGCCCGGATTGGCGATCAACTCCACAAAGATGGCCTTGGTCTTCGGAGTGAGCGCGGCGCGGAAGGACTCCGCGTCCGTGGTGTCGGCCCACTTCACCGTCCAGCCGCATTTGGCGAAGGCTTGGCCGAACTGATTGATCGACCCGCCATAAAGCTGGCGTCCGGCGACGAACTCATCCCCCGGCTCCAGCAGCGTGTGGAACACGATGGCTTGCGCCGCGTGACCCGAGGCGACGGCAAGCGCCGCGGTGCCGCCTTCGAGCGCGGCGAGCCGCTCCTCCAGCACCGCCTGGGTCGGATTCATGATGCGGGTATAGATGTTGCCGAAGGTCTCGAGGTTGAACAGCGCCGCCGCGTGGTCCGCGTCGTCGAAGACGAAAGACGTAGTCTGATAAATGGGCGTGACCCGCGCACCGGTCGCCGGGTCCGGCTGGGCTCCGGCATGAATGGCAAGCGTGTTGAAACCGGGCTTACGCTCCTCGGACATCGTCTTCCTCCCTGGATCCCTTTGTTTGACTCGCGCGAATTATATCAGAGCGGGGACAGGCTGCGCCGCAATGACACGCCTTAATCCTTGTCGGAGCGGAGCACCCGCTGCTGGAGTCCCTTGGCGCCTAGCAGCGGCCGCTTGCTCGACAGCGTGCGTGAATTTACTCCGGTCCAGGAGATCTCACCCGAGAGCCGGCCGTATTCGATCTTGGGACAACGGTTCATCACCACTTTGAGGCCCGCCTCTTCGGCCAGGCGCGCCGCCTCGTCGTTGCGCACGCCGAGCTGCATCCACACCACCTTGGCACCGATCCGGATGGCTTCGGCGGTAATGGGCAGCGCGGCTTGCGAGTTGCGGAAGATGTCTACGATCTCGATTGGTTCGTCGATGTCGCCGAGCGTGGCGAAGACGGGTTGGTCGAGGATCGTCTTACCGGCCTGCCCGGGGTTGACCGGCACGACACGATAGCCCTTGGCCAAAAGGTACTTCATGGCGAAGTAGCTCGGCCGCGACGCGTTCGGGCTCGCGCCGACCATGGCGATGACCCGGTGTCGCACGAGGATGTCGCGGATATAGGCGTCCGTATAGCTGTCGTGATTCATGGATGAGCAAGTGGGGAAGGGGGCAGGAAAGCGAAAGGAGCGAAAGGTCAGCGAGGCCAGTTTGGCTCCCGCTTATCAATGAAGGCGCCGATGCCTTCCTCGGCCTCAGCGTCGAGCATGTTCTCCACCATGACTTGGGCGGCGTAGCGATAGGCATCGTCGAGCGGCATGTCGAGCTGCTTGTAGAAAGCCTCCTTGCCGATCAGAAGCGTGCGCGCAGGCTTGCTGGCGATCTGCCGGCCGAACTCCACCGCCTCGTTGACCACGCGGTCCGCCTCGACCACCCGATTGACGAGCCCGAGCCGATACGCCTCTTCGGCCCCTATCATCTCGCCCAAGAGCAACATCTCCATGGCGCCTTTGCGAGAGACGTTGCGGCTGAGCGCCACCATGGGCGTCGAGCAGAACAGGCCGATATTCACGCCCGGCGTGGCGAAGCGGGCATCGACCGCCGTCACGGCCAGATCGCAGCTCGCCACGAGCTGGCAGCCGGCCGCCGTCGCGATTCCGTTCACCGCGGCGATGACCGGCTTCGGCGAGCGCACGATCCCCAGCATCATGTCGGAGCAGCTAGTCATGGTCTCGGTGAAGAAGGCCCGGCCGCGGTCGGCATCGTTGCGGTGCGCCGTCAGTTCCTTCAAATCGTGACCTGAGGAGAAGGCGGAACCGGCGCCGGTCAGCACAACGGCCCGGACGGTGTCGTCGCGGCCTGCCTCGGTCACCGCGCCATGAATCGACGCCATGAGGTCCATGGAAAGGCTGTTACGAGCCTGCGGACGGTTGAGGGTGAGGATCCTGACCGGTCCCCGATCCTCGGTGAGCAGAATGCCGCTCTCGGGTGCGTTTTGCGCGGAAGGGCTAGCCATATGCAGGAAATCCGTTGCCTCACTGCCAGATCACGGCTTTACAGCAAAACACTTGGGAAACGCGAGGCCGAACAGTGATTTTCGAGCCGGTACTAAAATACCACATTCCTAAGACGTTGACCTGTATAAGACATCTTCAATCCACTTGACCCTCTCGGAGCCAGCCGTTAGAAGCGCCGATCCTTTGAAAGGCCTTTGAGTGAACGTGACCATGAAAACCTTTTCCGCCACCCCTAAGGACATCGACAAGTCCTGGATTCTCATTGATGCCAACGGCCTTGTGGTCGGCCGGCTCGCCGCTTTGATCGCAACGCGGCTGAGAGGCAAGCACAAGCCGACCTTCACGCCTCATATGGATGACGGCGATAATATCATCGTCATCAACGCCAAGCAGGTCGTGTTCACGGGCGATAAGCGCGCCGACAAAGTCTATAACTGGCACACGGGCTATCCGGGCGGCATCAAGAGCCGCACCCCGGAGAAGATCCTCGACGGCAAGCACCCCGAGCGCGTGCTGCACAAGGCGGTCGAGCGCATGGTTCCGCGTGGGCCTCTCGGTCGCAAGCAGATGAAGAATTTGAAGATCTACGCCGGCGCGGAACACCCGCACGAGGCGCAAAACCCGGTGAAGCTCGACGTCGCCGCCCTCAACCCCAAGAACGCAAGGAGCGCGTGATCATGAGCGAGACAATGACGCTTGAAGATCTGGCGCCGCTCAAGGGCGATGTCGCCGAAGCCGCGCCGGAGCACGTTTACGAGAAGAAGGTCGATGCGCAGGGCCGCGCTTACGCCACTGGCAAGCGTAAAGACGCCGTCGCCCGCGTGTGGGTCAAGCCGGGACCGGGCAAGATCACGGTCAATGGCAGAGACCATGTCACCTATTTCGCGCGGCCTGTCTTGCGGATGATCCTGAAGCAGCCGCTTGTCACCGCGCAGCGCGAGGATCAGTTCGACATCGTCTGCACCGTCAGCGGCGGCGGACTGTCCGGCCAGGCCGGCGCGGTGCGCCACGGCATCTCCAAGGCGCTGACGCGCTTCGAGCCGGAGCTTCGCGGCGTGCTGAAGAAGGCGGGCTTCCTGACCCGCGATGCCCGCACCGTCGAGCGTAAGAAGTACGGCAAGGCCAAGGCCCGAAAGAGCTTCCAGTTCTCCAAGCGCTAGTCTTAAGCGCTTATCTTGGAAGGTTGTGGCAGAGGCTCTTGCGAGCCTCACTGCCGCGCCGTCTTTCGCATTGTGCCGAATTCCGCTAAGCCCGCTTCTGTCGCGGGGCTTCTTCGTTAGGTTCGACCATGGCCAGCAGCAACACGCTCATCCGGGCCGCCGTGCTCGGCGCTTCCGGCTATACCGGCGCCGACTTGATCCGGCTCGCCGCCAGACATCCCTCGATCAAGATCGCCGCGCTGATCGCCAAAGGCCATGCCGGCCAGGCGCTGGCACAGGTCTTTCCGCATCTCGCCAGCCTTGACGTGCCGAAGCTGGTCACCGCCGACGAGGTGGACTGGAGCGGGATCGACGTGGCCTTCTGCGGGCTGCCCCACGGCACCGCCCATGCCGAGATCAAAAAGCTGCCCGAGCGGGTGAAGGTGGTCGACATGTCCGCCGACTTTCGTTTGCGCGACCTCGGCACTTACGCTGAGTGGTATGGCGGCGAGCACAGCGCGCCTGAACTCCATGCCAACGCCGTCTATGGGCTGACCGAATACTACCGCGACGAGATCGCCCAGGCGCGGCTTGTCGCTTGTCCCGGCTGCTATCCCACAGCCGTCCTGCTGGCGCTCCTGCCGCTCATGAAGGGCGGGCTCATGGCGAGCGAGGACATCATCATCGACGCCAAGTCCGGCGTTTCGGGCGCCGGGCGCACGCTCAAGCAGAATATTCTGTTCTCGGAAGCCGGCGAGGGGCTGTCGCCCTATGGCATCGGCAGCCACCGCCATGTGCCGGAGATCGAGCAGGAGCTCGGCGCCGCGGCTGGAACGCCGGTGCGGGTCAATTTCACACCACACCTCGTGCCGATGACCCGGGGCGAGCTGTGCACCTCCTATGTCCGGCTCGCCGGCAAAGCGACCGTCGGCGACCTGCGCACAGCTCTCGACGACGCCTACGCTACGAGCGCCTTCGTGCGCGTGGTGGAGGAGGGCGTCATCCCCGCGACCCAGCATGTGCGCGGATCGAACTATTGCCATATCGGCGTGTTCGCCGATCGGCTGCCGGGCCGCGCCATCGTCGTCTCGGCCATCGACAATCTGGTGAAGGGCTCGGCCGGTCAGGCCTTGCAGAACTTCAACCTGATGTACGGCTTCGACGAGACGGTCGCGCTCGAGCAGCTGCCGCTGTTCCCGTAAGGGGCAGTGGACGTCTATTTATCGCCCTTCACGTAGGACCCCGGCGCGTCCTCGATGGCTTTCAGCGGCCCGGCCGACGGATCGCGGGCCGGGACCTTCTCGCCCGAGTGTTCGGCCAGCCACTTCGTCCAATCCGGCCACCACGAGCCCGCCGTCTCGGCGGCCCTCTTGGTCCATTCCTCGAGTGAGGTCGCCGCGCCGCCGTCGGCCCAATATTGATATTTCTTCTTGGCCGGCGGATTGACCACGCCGGCAATATGGCCGGACCCCGCCATCACATGGCGCACGGGCCCACCGAACAGCTTGCTGCCGCGGAACACCGACAGCGCCGGGGCGATGTGATCTTCCCGGGTGAACAGCTCGTAGATCGGGATCTTCACCTTGGACAGGTCGAGCTTCACCCCGCTGAGCTCCATCTCGCCTTTGCTCAAGCGGTTCTCGTGATAGAACTCGCGCAAGTAAAAGGCGTGGTTGGCCGCTGGCAGCCGTGTGGAATCCGAGTTCCAGAACAGCAGGTCGAACGGGAGGGGCTTCTTGCCCAGCAAATAGTTGTTGACCACGTAAGGCCAGATCAGGTCGCGCGGCCGCAGCATGTTGAACACGCTCGCCATGCGCGCCCCGTCCAGATAGCCGTGCTCCGCCATCATCTCCTCGAGCGACTTGAGCTGCGTGTCGTCGATGAAGATAAGAAGGTCGCCCGCTTCGCTGAAATCGACTTGCGCCGTGAGAAAGCTCGCCGAGGCGATCCTGTCGTCGCCCTTGGCCGCCATATAGGCGAGGGTGGACGCGAGCAGCGTGCCACCGACGCAATAGCCGAGTGCATTGACGTGATGGATGCCGAGCTGGCGATTGACCGCCTCGACGGCTGCGAGAATGCCTTCGTGCATGTAGTCCTCGAAGGTCTTGCCCGCATGCGTGGCGTCCGGGTTGACCCAGGAGATCATGAATACGGTGAAGCCCTGATCGACGGCCCATTTGACGAAAGACTTCTCGGGCTTGAGGTCGAGGATGTAGTATTTGTTGATCCACGGCGGCGCGATGATGAGCGGGCGCTCATAGACCTGCTCGGTGGTCGGCGCATATTGGATGAGCTGGATGAGGTCGTTCTGGAACACGACCTTGCCCGGCGTGACCGCGAGATCGCGGCCGACCTCGAAGGCGGCGAGGTCCGTCTGGCTGACGCGCAAGAGATCCTGCGATTGATCGAGGTCGTGCGCCAGTTGGGTCATGCCCTGCACGAGATTCTCGGCGTTGGTGGCGAGCGTGGCCCGCACCACTTCCGGATTGGTGAGGGCGAAATTCGACGGCGATAGCGCGGCCAGCATCTGCTCCAGATAGAACATGGCCTTCTTGTGCGTCTTCTCGTCGATCCCTTCGGCGTTGCGGGTCATGTCCTCGGCCCAGCGCGAGGCGATCAAATAGGACTGCTTCCAAAAGTCGAAATACTGCTTGTCCGACCAATCGGGATCCTTGAAGCGGTTGTCGCCGGGCTCGGGCTCGGCCACAGGTTCGACCTCCTCGCCGAGGAAACGGCGGAAGGACCGGCCCCAAAGGTCCGCGTAGCTCTGAAACAGATCGCCTTGCGCCGCCACCAGCTTGCCTGGTTCGCCGACCCAAACGCGGGCCACCTCGCCAAGGGTCTTGGCGGCCTCGCCGACCTCGGAGCTCATGCTGTAAGGGCCGTTGCCGTTCGCCGTGGTGCGCTCGGCCATCGTCGAGAGGACCTTTGCTCCTTGGTCGAAAAGGCGGACCATGTTCCTGGCAAATTCGTCGAATTGGGTGACGGAGCACCCCTCCGCAGCGGTTTCATCGGCGCTTGTATTCCGCTCCTGCATCAATTTGTCCTTATTTTACCCCCACTTGACCATGCTCTTGCCGGCTGGGAGAGGACTAATGCCAATCCTAGCGGCTTCCGCGCGGCCATCCATTGTGCTATGCAATATACGCGTCAGGCGATGTCAATCGCCAGGGGAAAGTCCACAAGAGCCAATATCTTACCGAATGTTCTTGCGATCAACATGTTGCGTCGTGGCGATGCTGCCTGCCTTATGGCTTGGCGGTTGCGCCGACACCATGACCGGCGGCCAGCCCATGAAGCGGTTCACCGATCTCGTTCGCAGCTACGACCAGACCCTCACAAAAGCGGAGAAAAAGGCGGCGATCGACGAGCTCCAGCAGGACAAGGAACGCCAGCAGGAGCAACTCGAGCAGGGCGACGGCCCTCCGCCAAAAACTAACTAGAATCAACGCTGACGGGCCCGGGTCACGAGCGATCCGCTTGCCCGGCAGCCCCTTTTCGTGGTTCAACTGCAGACTCCCATTTCCATGGGCCGATCGGTGGGGATATCCGTCCGTGCACGACGATTTTCATAGAATTAAGCGGCTGCCGCCCTATGTCTTCGAGCAGGTCAACAAGCTCAAGGCCGGCGCGCGGGCGCGTGGTGACGACATCATCGATTTCGGCATGGGCAATCCCGATATGCCAACGCCGCAGCATATCGTCGACAAGCTGGTCGAGACCGTGCGCAACCCGCGCACCAACCGCTACTCCGCCTCGAAGGGCATCGGGGGCTTGCGCCGGGCGCAAGCGGCTTATTACGACCGCCGCTTCGGCGTGAAGCTCAATCCCGAGACGCAAGTGGTCGCCACCCTCGGCTCGAAAGAGGGCTTCGCCAACGTGGCGCAAGCCATCACCGCGCCCGGTGACGTGATCCTCGTGCCCAATCCCACCTATCCGATCCACGAGTTCGGCTTCATCATGTCGGGCGGCGTGATCCGCCATCTGCCGGCGAGCACGGACTCTCAATTCATGGTGTCGCTCGACAAGGCGGTGCGCCATTCGGTGCCGAAGCCCTCGGTCTTGGTCCTGAACTATCCGGCCAATCCGACCGCCGTCGTCGCCAGCCGCGACTTCTATCGCGAGATCGTCGCCTTCGCGAAGAGGAACGACCTGATCGTTCTGTCCGACCTCGCTTATGCGGAGATCTATTTCGAGGGCGAGCCGCCGCCGTCCATTCTCGAGATCCCGGGCGCCATGGATATCGCCGTCGAGTTCACGTCCTTATCCAAGACCTATTCCATGCCTGGCTGGCGTATGGGCTTCGCCGTCGGCAATGAGCGGCTCATCCAGGCCCTCACCAGGGTCAAGTCCTATCTCGACTACGGCGCCTTCACGCCGATCCAGGTCGCCGCCACCGCGGCCCTCAACGGCCCGCAAGACTGCATCGATGAGATCCGCGGCGTCTATCGCCGCCGCCGCGACTGCCTGGTCGACGCGCTGTCCCGCGCCGGCTGGCCCATCCCGTCGCCGCCCGCAACCATGTTCGCCTGGGCGCCAATCCCCGACATGTTCGCCCATCTCGGCTCGCTCGAATTCTCCAAGATGCTGCTGGAGGGGGCTGGTGTCGCGGTGTCGCCCGGTGTTGGCTTCGGCGAGTACGGCGAGGGCCATGTCCGCATCGCGCTTGTGGAGAACGAGCAGCGTATCCGCCAGGCCGCGCGCAATATCCGTAAATTCCTCTCCGACTCGGCAAACGCGCTGCATAACGTCATTCCCATTGCCTCCAAGGCGAACCGGACGTTCTGAATTCTTCCGATGGCTGATGGATTAAAGCTCGGACTGGCCGGTATCGGCACTGTCGGCAGCGGCCTGCTGCGGCTCCTAGAGGCACGCCAAAGCACGCTCGCTGCGCGCGCCGGCAGGCCCATCGAGGTGGTCGCCGTATCGGTGCGCAATAAGCGCAAGAAGCGCGACGCCGATCTATCAGGCCTTCGCTTCGTGCAAGACCCGGTCAAGCTTGCCACCGACCCCGAGATCGACGTCTTCGTCGAGCTGATCGGCGGCGAGGAGGGCGTGGCCAAGGAGGCGGTCGAGGCCGCGCTCCGCGCCGGCAAGCATGTGGTCACGGCCAACAAGGCGCTTCTCGCTCATCATGGCGCGAGCCTTGCCGCGCTGGCCGAGAAGCATGGTGCGGCGCTCAATTTCGAGGGCGCGGTCGCCGGCGGCATTCCCGTGGTCAAGGTCATCCGCGAAGGCCTGCAAGGCAACGACATTTCCCGCGTCTACGGTATCCTCAACGGCACTTGCAATTACATCCTGACCCTCATGGAGCAGGAGGGCAGGAGCTTTACCGATGTGCTGAAGGAAGCGCAGGCACAAGGCTATGCCGAGGCCGATCCCACATTTGACATTGGCGGTTTCGACACCGCCCATAAGCTTGCCTTGCTCACGAGCCTCGCCTTCGGCACCCGTGCCAACTTCGATGCCGTCTATGTGGAAGGCATCGAGACGATCACACCCGCCGATATCGAGGCGGCCGACGATCTCGGCTACCGCATCAAGCTGCTTGGCGTCGCGCTTCGTACCGACAGCGGCATCGAGCAGCGGGTGCACCCGACCATGGTGCCGAAAGACACCGCGATCGCCGAGGTCGATGGCGTGTCGAACTGCGTCGCCATCGACGGCGATTTCGTCGGCGACGTCATGCTGATCGGTCCCGGCGCCGGCGGCGGTCCGACCGCGTCGGCGGTGATGAGCGACATCATAGACATTGCCCGCGGCCACATCCTGCCGCCCTTCGGTATCAGGGCGAAGGACTTGAAGCCCTATAAGAAAGCTCAGATGCGCGCCCATGAGGGCGGCTATTACATCCGCCTGTCCGTCCACGACCGGACCGGCGCCTTCGCCGCCATCGCCCAGCGCATGGCCGAGCAGAAGATTTCCATCGAGAGCATCGTCCAACGGCGGCCGCGCAGCAGTACCGGCGACGCCAGGGCGGCTGTCGTGCTGGTCACCCATAAGACGACGGAAGCTGCGGTCCGCAAGGCGTTGGCGGGTATCGAGCGGGACGCCCATGTCGACGCCAAGCCCCAAATGATCCGCATCGAAAAACTGTGATACAGAACTCGGTAAGAGAATGACGCGACTTTCGCTCGCGCGGTGAGCTGGGGAGGATCGGACGTGTCAGAGGCTGCGGCCAGGACCGAGCTCGATCGCGCGCTCGCGTTGGATATCGTCCGCGTCACCGAAGCCACGGCGGTGGCCGCGGCCCGCTGGCGGGGGCGCGGTGACGAGGCGGCTGCCGACGAAGCCGCCGCCGCCGCCATGTATCGCGAGATCGCCCGCCTGCCCATCGAGGGCGTTGTGGTTGTGGGCGAGGGCGACGAGGACGAATCCCCAATCCTCTACAACGGCGAGACCATCGGCGCCGGATCGTCCGAAGGCGTGACGCTCGATCTCGCCGTCGACCCGGTTGAAGGCGCCACGCTGTGCGCCAAGGCCTTGCCCAATGCGCTTTCTGTCTTGGCGGTGGCCGAGCGCGGCAGCTTCTTGAAGGTGCCGGTCATCTATATGGAGAAGATCGCAATCGGCCCGGGCTATCCCGACAACCTCGTCGACCTCGACGCCACCCCGGCCGATAACCTCGACGCTCTCGCCAAGGCCAAAGGCTGCCCGGTCAGCGAACTCACCGTTTGCATTCTCGACCGGCCGCGGCACGGCAACCTGATCGAGGAGGTGCGCGCTGCGGGCGCGGCGCTTCGCCTGATCAGCGACGGCGACATCGCCGGCGTGGTCCATGTGGCGGAGCCACGGGAGACCGGTATCGACATGTACATGGGCGTTGGCGGAGCGCCGGAGGGCGTGCTTGCCGCCGCCACGCTCGCCTGTATCGGCGGACAGATGCAAGGCAGGCTGGTCGCCCTGAACCAGGAGCACCGCGCCCGCGCCCGGGCTGCCGGCATTTCCGATCTCAACCGCAAATATGTCATCACGGACATGGTGTCCGGCGATCTCAGCTTCGCCGCCACCGGCATCACCGACGGCTCGCTCCTGGAAGGGGTGCGCTTCACCAAGGACGCCGTATTCACCCATTCGGTCGTGATGCGCGCCTCGACCAGGACCGTGCGCTGGATCAGGACCGAGCATCCCGACATCGGCAAGTTCGGCTGACGGGGGTCCCTCGGCGAATCAGTTACACTGACCGTTCTCTCTCAGGACGGAAGCGAGTGTGACGGCGTGACAGCGGCATTGAAATACGACGAAAAGGATGCCGGGCCGGCTTTGCTTGGGGTGGAGTGTTCCGCGCGCGGGCGCCGCTGGGTCGAGCGTCTCGATCCTGGGCGCAACCTTGCCGCCGCGGCCATCGCCCAAGCTCATGGCCTGCCGGAGTTGCTCGGGCGGGTGCTCGCGGCCCGCGGCGCCGAACTCCACACCGTCGAGCGCCATCTCGACCCCTCTTTGCGCACATTGCTTCCCGACCCGGCGCGCCTGCAAGACATGGAGCGCGCCGCTGCGCGTTTCGCGGCGGCGATCCGCGCGGGCGAGGCCGTCGCCGTGTTCGGCGATTACGACGTGGATGGCGCGGCCTGCGTGGCCCTCATCGAGCGCTTCCTGCGGGCCCATGGACAGCCCTGCGCCACCTACATTCCAGACCGCCTGAAAGAGGGCTACGGACCCTCTCCAGGGGCGCTCACCGGCCTTGTGGAGGAGGGAGCACGTCTGATCATCACCGTCGATTGCGGCACCACCTCCACTCCCGCCATCGCCGCCGCCAATGCGGCCGGCGCGCAAGTCATCGTCATCGACCACCATCAGGCCGACGAGGTGCTGCCGGAGGCCTTTGCGGTCATCAACCCCAACCGGCAGGACGATCTGTCGGGGCAAGGCCATCTGGCCGCCGCGGGCGTCGTGTTTCTGTTTCTCGTCGCAACGGTCGCGGTGCTGCGCCGGGAGGGCGCTTACCAAGGCGGCGCTGAGCCCGACCTTCTTGGCCTGCTCGACATGGTGGCGCTCGCGACTGTCTGCGATGTGGTGCCCCTCCATGGCGTCAACCGGGCCTTCGTAACCCAAGGGCTCAAAGTGCTCCGGCTCCGGCACAATGCCGGCCTTCGCGCGCTCGCCGACGCAGCTAGGCTCGACGAAACGCCGACGCCTTACAGCCTCGGCTTCATCCTCGGGCCCCGCATCAATGCCGGCGGCAGGGTCGGCGCATCGAGCCTCGGCGCGAAGCTCCTCGCTTGCGACGACGAGGTCGAAGCCCGCGCCATCGCCGCCAAGCTCGAAGCGCTCAATGCCGAACGCAAGGCCATCGAGCAAGTCATGCTGGAGGACGCCTTCGCGCGCGCCGAGGCCGACATCGACGCCACGCCCGACCTGCCTCTGATCTTTCTCGGCGCCGAAGGGTGGCACAAGGGCCTCATAGGCCTGATCGCCGGCCGCATCGCCGACCGCTTTCACCGCCCGACCTTCGTCATGGCCTTCGAGGCGGACGGCACCGCGACGGGATCGGCACGTTCGCTGCCGTCCGTGGATCTCGGCGCCGCGGTCCGGGCGGCGGTGCAGGAGGGGGTATTCCTCAAAGGCGGCGGACACGCGATGGCCGCCGGCTTCACGCTGCACCGGCCGAAATACGACGCCGCACGCGCGTTTCTGGAAAGCCGCTTGGCGCCAGCCGTCGCGCAAGCCTCCGCGCGCCGCGAGCTCGCCATCGATGGGGCGCTGTCGGCCCGTGGCGCGACCCTCGAGCTGATCGATCTGCTCGAGCGCGCCGGTCCCTATGGCTCAGACTACCCGCAGCCGCGCTTCGTGTTCCCCGCCCATCGCGTGACCCGCCTTCGCAGCATCGGTCAGGACCAAGCCCATCTTCGCTGCACGCTGCTGGCCGCCGATGGCGGGCGCATCGAGGCCTGCGCCTTCCGCGTCGCCGGCACGCCGCTCGGCGACCTCTTCGCCAAAGGCGAGGGGACGACGCTGCATGTGGCCGGGCATCTGCGCCGTTCGGTCTGGCAGGGCCGCGAGAGCGTCGAGCTGATCATCGAGGATGCCGCCGACCCGGGCGGGAGCGGGGGCGTTTAACCGCCGTTCTTGCGGGCGCGCGCAAAGCTTTCTATATGACGGGGCTCGAACCGGTACGCCCCCTTCGTCTAATGGTTAGGACGCCAGGTTTTCAACCTGGAAACAGGGGTTCAATTCCCCTAGGGGGTACCACGCCGAGCGGGCATCAGCCGCCCCTCGGCAGCCGCTACCACTTCCCCGTATTTTCCATCGACGCCCAGGGCTCCTGCTTCGGCTTCGGTCCGCCCTTCTGCAACAGCTCGATCGAGATGTTGTCCGGCGAGCGGATGAAGGCCATGTAGCCGTCCCGCGGGGGGCGGTTGATGGTGACGCCGCCTTTCATCAGGCGGTCGCAGGTGGCGTAGATGTCCTCCACCTCGAAGGCGAGGTGGCCGAAATTGCGACCCTCGCCATAGGCTTCCGGATCCCAGTTGTAGGTGAGTTCGACCTCGGTGTGATCGTCGCCGGGCGCGGCCAGATAGATGAGGGTGAAGCGGCCTTGCTCGCTCTCCATGCGGCGGGTCTCTTTCAGACCGAGCTTGTTGCAATAGAAGTCGAGCGACTTATCGACATCGGAAACGCGCACCATCGTGTGGAGGTACTTCATCGAAGGATCGTCTCCTCGTGCTGTGGTTCGGAACTGGCCCGGACCCTAAAGCGGAGCGCGCGGGCGTGGCAAGCGTGACGCACGTGCTGTCGAATGTGTGACCAAAATGCAAATTGGCTTGGGATTGTTGCACGGCGTCCACAGTGGCGCAAAAGCGACTCCGAACAGGAATTTGCTCGCTACCAGAAACATTTGCACTGTCGTCATCGAGATTCCGCAGCCGTCATCGGCGCGCGGGGCACGGATCGAAATGCGCCGAGTTTTGGTTGCCAATCAGGCGGTTGTGAGCCTCTTTGCTCAGCCATTACGAACTCGACTGCGTATTGTGGAGAAGCGATCGCGCTTGGGAAAATTCCACTAGCCACCTAAGGCGGCAATGCTATGTTCGAAAGAGAGTGTTCCAGTCGATTCGTTATGTGGGGCGTCGGATCGGCTGATGGAAGTTAAGCGGGGGAATGCGGCATGGGGGCGAAGGAACCGCCACATCTAGAGGAACATACCCAACGCGACGAGGATGCCACAGTCGATGTGTTCGAGGTTTCAGGGTCGATAAAGTGGTTCGATGCGTCCAAGGGTTATGGTTTTATTGTACCGGACGAAGACCTTCCCGACGTTCTCCTGCATGTGACTTGTCTTCGGCGCGACGGTCATCAGACCGCCTACGAAGGTTCGCGAGTCGTGTGCGAGGTGCTGCGCCGGCCCAAGGGGTTGCAGGCGTTCCGCATCCTCGAGATGGACGACACCACGGCGATTCATCCCTCGCAGTTGCCGCAGCGGACCCACGTCATCGTGATCCCGGAAAGCGACTGGGAGCGGGCGATGGTGAAGTGGTTCAATCGTCTCCGCGGCTTTGGCTTCTTGACGCGTGGACCGTCGACGCTCGACATCTTCGTGCATATGGAGACGCTTCGCCGTTGCGGCTTTACCGAGCTCAGGCCGGGGCAGTCGCTGCTGGTCCGCTATGGCCGGGGTTCAAAAGGGCTCATGGCGGCCGAACTCAAGCCCGACGGTGCGAACGGACCGGCCTCTCACTGACATCGCGAGCTTCACTCAAGCACATCGCCGGCGCGTGGCTCACGACCCTTGCGCTGCTGATGCCGTCTGCGGTCATGGCCGCCACCACAGGCACGCTTGTGCTTAAAACCGATAGCGGCGAGCACCGCTACAACGTGGAGGTGGCGACAACCGACAGCGAGCGGGCGCTGGGGCTCATGTTCCGCCGGAACTTACCAGAGTCGGCCGGCATGCTCTTCATCTACGAGCCACCGCAGCGCGTCGGCATGTGGATGCGCAATACCTTCATCCCACTCGACATGGTTTTCATCTCGGCGGACGGACGCGTCCATCGCATCCAACCCAATACCGAGCCCTTCTCCACCGATCTGATCCCATCGGGCGGCGCGGTGGGTGGGGTGCTGGAGCTGAACGCCGGACAGGCCGACAAGATCGGGCTCAAGCGGGGGGATCGCGTGGTCTATCCCGGGTTTGGCGACGGGGCCGAGCCTGAAAGCCGATGACGCGGCTTTAACGCCTTGGCACTAGCCTGAGGCGGCCAGGGCAATTATGTATGTCTTCGCATGGCTGTTCCGGGTCTGCCCGAATGCCTCAGCCATTGGCCAACGATTGATTCGGGGCATGGCGCAGTCTGGTAGCGCACCTGCTTTGGGAGCAGGGGGTCGCAGGTTCGAATCCTGCTGCCCCGACCATTCGTATTTCGGCCAAACGGAGAGAGAACGAAATGCAGGCCCGCATCTACAAGCCCGCCCAGAACGCAATGCAGCAGGGCAAAGCCGCCTCGCGTGATTGGGTCCTGGAATATTTGCCCGATCTGCCGCGCGTGATCGAGCCCTTGATGGGCTGGACGAGCTCGGGCGATACGAGACGTCAGGTGCGCATAAATTTTGCCACCAAAGAGGAAGCGATCGCCTTTGCCACCGACAACGGTATCGCCTTCCGTCTGGAGGAGCCGAACCCAACCAAGCTCCGGCCCAAATCCTATGCTGAGAACTTCAAGTTCGGCCGGCCCGATCGCTGGACGCACTGAAAGTCATCGTTTCGGCCTATACTGCCGTCAGAAGAGTGGTCCCGTAGCTCAAGGGATAGAGCATCTGCCTTCTAAGCAGAGGGTTGCAGGTTCGAATCCTGCCGGGATCGCCATCTCGCTTCTTGGGAGCTAGCCCGTTTTTCAGCAGGGGGACCTATGCGTCTGCTTCTCAGCCTCGTCCTGACCGTGATCCTTGCCGGCACAGCCGCGGCCGCCGAGCCGAAGCTGCTCTGGGAAGCCAAGGGTTTGGCTCAGCCGGAATTTGTCGTCTACGACCCGGTCACCAACGTCTTCTATGTCAGCAACATCAACGGCGCCGTCATGCAGAAGGATGGCAATGGCTTCATCACGCGGATCAAGCCAGATGGCACGATCCTCGAGCGCAGCTGGGTCAAGGGGCTGAACGCGCCCACGGGCCTCGCCCTGCGCGACCGCACGCTCTATGTCGCCGACGTGGATGAACTGGTCGAGATCAACGCCGCCTCGGGAAACGTCGCCAAACGCCATAAGGCGAAGGGCGCGATTTTTCTCAACGACGTCGCCATCGCCGAGGATGGCACGGTCTATGCCTCCGACACCCCCATGAACACGATCTGGCGGCTGAAGGACGGGACGTTCGAACCCTGGCTCGCCAATGACGACTTGAACGGGCCGAATGGGCTAATCGTGCAAGGCGATAAACTCATCGTCGCCTCTTTCGGCCGGATGCCGGGCGAGGGACAGAAGCAAGAGCTCGCGGGGTTGCTTGCCGTGAACCTTGAGGACCAGACAATCGAGCCTCTGGGGAAGGGGGAGCCGGTTGGCAATCTCGATGGGCTCGAGCCGCTCGAGGCAGGCGTCTACCTCGTCACCGATTGGGCCTCCGGCGCGCTCTATCGCATCAACTCCAAAGGCAAAGTGGATCTCTTGATCGACCTCAATCAGGGGAGCGCCGACCTGACCTTCTTTCCGCAGACGAAAACGGTCTTGATCCCGATGATGCTGGACAACACGCTCGCCGCCTACCGCTTAAGCGAGCCGGCGCCCCAGACGAAGAAGAAGGCCAAGTAGCCCGGTTGGCTGCGGCGCTTTCCGCCATTGGCGAGACGCCGACAGTCATCATATTAGCCGTGGCCGAATCCGGCCCGCACACCAACCCAGAATAACCGGTCGGTCGGCGTACGGGATGCTTCCGTTCGATTTGACAGGAGTCCTCATTTGATTTCCGCCCTCGCGCAACTGCCCATCGTCCTCAACCTCACCGTCTTCGTTTTGGCAGCGTTAGGCGTATGGTTCGCCGGGAGCAGGCTGGCTATCTATGCAGACGCCATCGCCGATCGGAAACGCATTGGCCAGGCCTTTATGGGGCTCGTGTTTGTCGCCGCCGCGACCTCGCTGCCGGAGATGGTGACGACACTTTACGGTGCGCTCGCCGGCGAAGCTGAGCTCGTGCTCGGCAATATGTTCGGCGGCATCACCATGCAGACGGCGGTCCTCGCGCTGGCCGACGTTTCCTTCGCCGCCGTCGCATTGACATCCTATCCGCGCGGACCGGCCTCGGCGCTCGAAGCAACCCTGCTCATCGCCCTGCTTGCCCTACTGCTCGGACTTCATGCCGTGGGTGAGTTCTCGCTGCCGTTCGGCGTCGGTCTCGGCACGCTGTTTCTCGGCCTTGCCTATGTCGGCATCGTTGTCATGCTGCGGGAATACGACAGGAACGCGCCTTGGGTCCCCGTCGAGGTGCCCGAGACGCCGGAGCCTTTGATCGGGGACGTGGTGCCGAAGGAACTTGACCAGAAGCCGTTCCCTTCGCTGGTCTGGGGCTTCGCCATGCTCAGCCTCGTGATCCTCATCTGTGCGTTGGGACTGACGGCAAGTGCCGCGGCCATCTCCGAGCAGACGGGGTTGGGCTCGAGCTTCATCGGGGTCACGCTTCTGGCGAGCGCGACCTCGCTACCCGAGGTGAGCACGACCCTGGCCGCCGTGCGGATCGGCGCGCACAGCATGGCAATCTCGAATATCTTCGGCAGCAATCTTCTGATGGTGGCGCTCGTGCTGCCGGCGGATCTCGCCTATAGCGGCGCCCCGATCCTCGGCGCCATCGATCAAGCGACGGCCTTCGCGCTCATTTCAGGGGTTCTCGTCACCGCGATCTATCTCGCCGGACTCTTGATCCGATCACGCCGTACCATTTTCGGTATGGGTATCAACTCAGCGCTCGTGCTCGTCGTTTACGCCATAACGCTCGCGGTGTTCTATCACTTTAGCTAGGACGCTAGAGGATGCTCCGCACCACGCCGCCATCGACACGCATCGACGCGCCGGTGATCGCCGAGGATCCTTCGCCGCACAAGAACACGACGAGGTTGGCGACCTCCTCGGTCTCGGCAAAGCGGCCGATCAGAGAAGACGGCCGCATGGTCTTGACGAAGTCCTTCTCGAACGTGGACTGGTCGACGTCCTGGTCGGTCGCCAGCTTCTCCACGAACTCGACGACGCCCTCCGAACGCGTCGGCCCCGGCAGGACGGCGTTTGCCGTCACCCCGGTGCCGGCCACGCTTTCGGCGATGCCGCGGGACAAAGCGAGCTGCGCCGTTTTGGTCACGCCATAATGCACCATCTCCTGGGGGGTCTGTACGCCGGACTCGCTGGAGATGAAGATGATGCGGCCCCAGTCGCGCGCCAGCATGCCCGGCAACAGCGCTCGGCTTAGCCGCACGCCGCTCATGACGTTGATGTCAAAAATCTCTTGCCACTGCGCGTCTGTGATCTCGACGAACGGAACGGGTGCGAAGATGCCCACATTGTTTACGAGGATGTCGACTTTGCCGGCCGCCTCGACGAGGGATGTGGCCCCCTCGGCGGTGCCAAGGTCGGCTGCGATGCCGGCAGCGCGCCGGCCGTCCTGTGCAAGGGCCTGAACCGCCTTGGCCACGCGCTCTTCGCTGCGGCCGTTGACGATGACCTCGGCGCCCTCTCGCGCCAGCCCCTCGGCTATGGCAAAGCCAATTCCGACCGTCGATCCAGTGACAAGCGCGCGTTTGCCGTCGAGCCTCAAATCCATGGATGCCTCGTATGCGGGTCGTTGCTGGAGCTAAGCGCTTCTGAGTTTGGCGAAGCCGGCTTCGAGATCCGCCTTCAGGTCCTCGACATCCTCTAGGCCGATATGGAGACGCAGGCCCGGGCCTTGTGCGTGCCACGTCGTCGCAGATCGATAAGCGCTTGGGTTGAAGGGCAAAATTAGGCTTTCATAGCCGCCCCAGGAATAACCCATGCCGAACAGCTCAAGCCCGTCGAGCATGGCCGCAAGGCTCGCGCGGCTGCACGGCCTCGACACGATGGAGAACAGACCCGACGCACCCGTGAAATCTCGCTTCCAGAGCGCATGACCAGGATCGTTTGGCAGCGCCGGATGCAGCACGCGCTCCACCTCGGGCCGTGCCGCCAACCATTCCGCTATGGCGAGACCAGACTTGTGATGGCGCTCGAGCCTGACGCTCAAGGAGCGCAAGCCCCGCAGACCGAGATAGACATCCTCGGGTCCCGGACAGAGACCGAGCTCGTCATGGACCCGCGCGACCGCTTTCGTCGTCGCCGGCGACGTGGTGATGGCGCCGAGCATGGCGTCGGCATGGCCGACGATATATTTGGTGGCCGCCTGGATCGACACGTCGGCGCCGTGCTCGAAGGGCTTGAAGTAAAGCGGCGTGGCCCAGGTGTTGTCCGTGATGACCACGGCGCCGCGCGCGTGCGCCGCTTCCGCGATCGCTGGAATATCCTGCACCTCGAAGGTCTGTGAACCGGGCGACTCGGTGAACACGACCCGTGTCTTGTCGGTCAGCAGCTCGGCGATCCCGCCGCCGATGAGGGGATCGTAATAGGTCGTAGTGACGCCGAGCCGCTTCAGCACGTTGTCGCAAAACCGCCGTGTCGGGCGATAGACGCTGTCCGACACGAGGATATGATCGCCGGCCGAGACGAAGGCGAGCAGCCCGACTGAGATCGCCGAAAGGCCGGACGGGGTGAGCAGGGTGGCATCCCCGCCTTCCAACTCGGCCACCATGGACTGCAGCGCCTGGACCGTGGGCGTGCCGAGTCGACCGTAGCTGAAATCCTGCGCGTCGGCCTCGAGGCAGTCCAAGGTGGGATAGAGCACCGTCGAGCCGCGATAGATCGGCGTGTTGACGAAGCCATGGTAGCGTGCGGGATCACGGCCCGCATGGGCGAGCCGCGTGTCCTGCTTCTGGGTCTTTCGAGATTTGCTCATGCGAGCCTTTGGCCGCGGCGAGGGGACGAGCCTACGCCGCTAACTGGTCTCGATGGGAAGGCTCTCATTAGCCCCCCATTCCGCCCAGGAGCCGTCGTAGACCGAAGTGCGGCGGTGACCGGTCTCCGAGAGCGCCAGCGCAAGCACGCAGGCCGTGATGCCCGAGCCGCAGCTTGTCACCACCGGCTTGTGCGGATCGACACCGGCCGCCTCGAATACCTTGTTGAGCTCGTCGGGCGACTTCAGCGTGCCGTCCGCATTGAGGAGCTGTCCGTATGGCACGTTCTGCGCCCCGGGGATGTGACCGGCGCGCAAACCCTCGCGCGGCTCGGGCGCCTTTCCGGCAAATCGTTCCGGCGAGCGCGCGTCGACAATCGCCGCCGAGCGGTCGTGGATCAGCGCCTTCATGTCGTCGAGGTCACGCACGAGATCGAGATTGCGACGTGCCGTGAAATGCCGCGTGGTGCGCGCCGTCGGCTCGCCGGTCACCAGCGGACGGCCTTCGCGCTTCCATTTCGGCAAACCGCCATTCAACACGCTGACATCGTCTGCACCCATCACGCGGAACATCCACCACACCCGCGGGGCGCTGAACATGCCCGCGCGGTCATAGACCACGACGCGCTGCCCGTCGCCGATGCCCATGGCGCGCATCCGCGAGGAGAATTTCTCCGGCGGCGGCAGCATATGGGGCAGGGTACTCTTGCTGTCGACGATCTCATCGATGTCGAAGAAGATCGCGCCGGGAATATGCTCCGCCAGATATTCCGCGCGCGCATCCTTGCCTTGGCCCGGCATGTACCAGGTGGCGTCGATGATCACAAAATCGGGTGCGTCGAGCTCGCGCTCGAGCTCATCGGTCTCAATCAGCCATGTCTTCGGCGTCGACAAAGTCACTTCTCCAATTCTCGAAAGCTAGACGAATACGCTCGGCGCCGCGGCCGGGGCGTGGTCGAGCCACGCGGGCACTGGCAGCCCCTTTTCGCGCAAGAATTCCGGGTTGAACAGCCTGCTTTGATAGCGCGTGCCGTAATCGCAGAGCACCGTGACGATGGTATGGCCGGGTCCCAGCTCCTTTGCCAGGCGGATCGCCCCTGCGACATTGATGCCGCTCGACCCGCCAAGGCAGAGACCTTCCTCGCTCAGGAGGTCGAATACCACCGGCAGCGCCTCCGCGTCGGGGATCTGATAGGCCGTATCGACCTTGGCCCCTTGGAGGTTGGCGGTGATCCGACCCTGGCCGATCCCTTCGGTGATCGAGCTGCCTTCGGCTTTCAGCTCGCCGTGCTTGTAGAAATTATACAGAGCCGCGCCCATGGGGTCGGCGAGGCCGATGACGATGTCGGGATTATGCTCCTTCAGCCCCATGGAGACGCCGGCCAAGGTGCCGCCTGTGCCAACCGCGCAGATGAAGCCGTCGACCTTGCCGTCGAGATCACGCCAGATCTCCTGCGCCGTCGTCTCGATATGGCCCTGGCGATTGGCCACGTTGTCGAATTGATTGGCCCAAATCGCGCCGTTCGGTTCTGAGCGCGCCAATTCCTCGGCCAGCCGGCCGGAATATTTCACGTAGTTGTTGGGGTTCTTGTAAGGGACCGCCGGCACCTCGATGAGCTCGGCCCCGGCGAGACGCAGCATCTGCTTCTTCTCGTCGGACTGGGTTTCCGGGATCACGATCACCGTCCTCAGCCCAAGCGCGTTGCCGACCAGCGCCAAGCCGATGCCGGTATTGCCGGCCGTTCCTTCCACCACCGTGCCGCCGGGATTGAGGCTGCCGGCGTTGAGCGCGTCGCGGATGATGAACAGCGCCGCGCGGTCCTTCACCGACTGGCCCGGGTTCATGAACTCGGCCTTGCCGAGGATCGTGCAGCCGGTCTCTTCGGACGCGCGCTTAAGCTTGATCAGCGGTGTGTTGCCGATCGCTTCGATAATGCCGTTACGGTAGGACACAGGGGGGAGCCTTTGGAATCTCTTGTTCGGCAGCCTACTGAGCGCCATCGGCTGCCGCAAGTCGCGGAAATTGCGAGAAACCCGAGGCCTGAGGCATGCCGTTCCATGGCATCCGGCAAAGCGAGCATGGATTGGGGTTAGTCTTGCCAACATCGTCGTCGCGGGCTAGCAGCCGGAGAATCCGCTGTGTATATAGACCGGCGGAACAAAGGTGCCGGGGCGTATCAGCGCCCTCGGCCTTAATCAGCGGGCGTGGTGGAACTGGTAGACACGCCAGATTTAGGTTCTGGTGGCTTCGGCCGTGGGGGTTCAACTCCCTCCGCCCGCACCAACCATTTTCTTGAACCAGCTTCGTTGGATGGTTCGATTGCGACAGGCGCGCCCCATGGGCGCCGAACGGTAGTGGATTGAGACCGGTATGAACGTCATTGAAACGAATACAGACGGCTTGCGCCGCGAACTGAAGGTGGTGGTCGGCGCCGACGAGCTCGAGCAGATGCTCTCCTCGCGCCTCGACGACCTCAAGGGCAAGGCAAAGATCAAGGGCTTCCGGCCCGGCCATGTGCCAAAAGAGCATTTGCGCAAAGTCTATGGCCGCTCGGTGATGGCCGAGGTTGTGCAGCAGGCGGTCGCCGAGACGAGCCGCGAGGCCTTGTCCCAACGCGAGGAACGTCCTGCCTTCCAGCCGAAGGTGGCATTGCCCGAGGACGAGGGGGAGATCAATCAGATCTTTGAAGGCACCGGCGATCTGGCCTACACGCTCTCCTTCGAGGTGCTGCCCAAGGTGGAGATCATGGATCTCGCCACGCTCTCGCTGGAGCGGCCGGTCACCCCGGTGAGTGATGAGGACATCGCCAAGTCCGTCGACAACATCCTTGCCACCAACCAGAACTACAAGCCAAAGGATGGGGCAGCGGAGAAGGGCGACCGGGTCACCATCGACTTCGTCGGCAAGCTCGACGGCGAGGCCTTTGAGGGCGGCACCGCGACGGATGCACCGATTATGCTCGGCGCCGGTAATTTCATCCCCGGGTTCGAGGATGGCTTGATTGGCGCCAAGACGAGCGAGGAGCGCATCGTCGAGGCGACCTTCCCGGCGGACTACCCGGAAGCCAAGCTCGCCGGCAAGACCGTGCAGTTCGAGGTGACGGTCAAGGAAGTGGCCGGACCGGAGATGCCGACCCTCGACGACGAGTTCGCCAAGGGTCTCGGCGTCGAATCGGTGGAGCAGCTGCGCGACACCGTCAGGGCCCGCATGGAGCAGGACCGCGCCATGGCCTCGCGGCTCAAGGTGAAGCGCGCGCTGCTCGACGCCCTCAATGAAGGGCACAGCTTCGAGCTGCCGCCGACGCTCGTCGACAACGAGTTCGAGGCCATCTGGGGCCAGGTGATGAAGGACCTCGAGCACCACAAGAAGACCTTCGAGGACGAAGGCACGACGGAGGAGAAGGCCCGCGAGGAGTATCGCGACATTGCCGCGCGGCGTGTTCGTCTCGGTCTGCTGCTGTCGGAGATCGGCTCACGCAATGAGATCAACGTGACCGACGAAGAGCTGAACCGGGCCCTGCTGGAGCGCATCAGGCAATTCCCGGGGCAGGAGCGGGAGGTCTACGACTTCTATCGCAACAACCCCGAGATGCTGGCGGAGCTCAGGGCGCCGGTCTTCGAGGACAAGGTGGTGGATTACATCCTCGAGCTGGCATCGGTCACCGACAAGCCGGTAAGCGTGAAAGACCTCTATGCCGACGAAGGCGACGGCCCGGCCCATCATCACCACGGCCACAGCCATGATCACGACCACGATCATGACCATGGACACGATCATGACCACGATCATGATCACAAGCACGACTGAGCGATCCTGGGCCACGACCGGAAGTGGCAATTGGCCCCTTCCGTTTCGGGGCCCGGCCCCATATGTAGTAGAGCGCACCGACAGAATCGCTTGTCGTCCCCGGCCGGCTGAGCAAAACCTAAACGCAGGACATTCATGAACAATCCGGTCGAGACATATATGAACACGCTGGTGCCGATGGTGGTCGAGCAGACCAACCGCGGCGAGCGCGCCTACGACATCTACTCCCGTCTGCTCAAGGAGCGGATCATCTTCGTCACCGGCCCGATCGAGGACCACGTGGCGTCGCTGATCACGGCGCAATTGCTGTTCTTGGAGGCGGAGAACCCCAAGAAAGAGATTTCCATGTACATCAACTCGCCTGGCGGCGTGGTGACGTCCGGCATGGCGATCTACGACACCATGCAGTTCGTACGGCCACCGGTCGCCACGCTGTGCATCGGACAGGCCGCATCCATGGGATCGCTGCTGTTATGCGCCGGCGAGAAGGGTATGCGCTTCATCTTGCCGAATGCCCGTGTCTTGCTGCATCAGCCCTCCGGTGGTTTCCAAGGCCAGGCGAGCGACATCGAGCGACACGCCGAGGACATCATCAAGATGAAGCGGCGTCTCAATGAGGTCTATGTCCACCATACGGGCCAGGACTACGACGTCATTGATAAGACCCTCGACCGTGACTACTTCCTCACGGCAGAAGAGGCGAAGACCTTCGGTCTGGTTGACGAGGTGATTAGCAAGCGGCATCCGTTCGAGGAAAAGCAGGATAAGGCTCCCCCCGCGTCTTGAGGTCGCTGTACAGCCCCCTCAGTCCATTAGGACTAACTGACGAATTGTCCGCTTGGGCCTTGCCGCGTCGGGGTCAGGCATGGTCCCTGCACCCTCCGTGCAGCGTGGTGAGATGTCCCCCTTCGGGAATAACGGGATTAATCAATCCTTGATCAGTGACGCCCTAGCATGCTGAGATTGCGCTTCGGGCAGCTTTCCAAAGGGATTGGGCTCACACTTGCAAAGCGGGAAAAAGGACCAATAGTGCGCAGGCGGGCGGCCACCGGCGCTAAGCAGAAACCAAGAAAAACTGGATGAGAGAATGAGCAAGGTGAGTGGAGCTGATTCGAAGAACACCCTCTACTGCTCTTTCTGCGGCAAGAGTCAGCACGAGGTACGCAAGCTTATTGCGGGGCCAACGGTGTTCATCTGTGATGAATGCGTCGAGCTCTGCATGGACATCATTCGCGAGGAGAATAAGAGCTCCCTCGTGAAGTCGCGCGATGGCGTGCCCACGCCGATGGAAATCTGCGCCGTTCTAGACGATTACGTGATTGGCCAGGATTACGCCAAGCGCGTGCTGTCTGTGGCTGTGCATAATCACTACAAGCGGCTCAACCACTCGGGGAAGAATTCCGACGTCGAGTTGGCCAAATCGAACATTCTGCTGATCGGGCCCACGGGTTGCGGCAAGACGCTGCTCGCCCAAACGCTTGCCCGCATCCTCGACGTGCCCTTCACGATGGCCGACGCCACCACGCTCACCGAAGCGGGCTATGTCGGCGAGGACGTCGAGAACATCATTCTCAAGCTGCTGCAGGCGGCCGACTACAATGTCGAGCGCGCCCAGCGCGGCATCGTCTATATCGACGAGGTCGACAAGATCAGCCGCAAGTCCGACAACCCGTCAATCACCCGCGACGTGTCGGGCGAGGGCGTGCAGCAAGCGCTCCTTAAGATCATGGAAGGGACTGTTGCCTCGGTGCCCCCGCAAGGCGGTCGCAAGCACCCGCAGCAGGAATTCCTGCAGGTCGACACCACCAACATCCTATTCGTCTGCGGCGGCGCCTTCGCCGGCCTGGAGAAGATCATCGCCGCGCGCGGCCGGTCGACCTCGATCGGCTTCGGCGCCAATGTGGAAACCGTTGACGAGCGCCGCACCGGCGACGTGCTCCGGGGTATCGAGCCTGAGGATCTGCTCAAGTTCGGTCTCATTCCCGAGTTCATCGGCCGGGTTCCGGTGATCGCCACCCTGGACGATCTCGATGAGATCTCCCTGATGCGCATCCTGAGTGAACCCAAGAATGCGCTCGTCAGGCAGTATCAGCGCCTGTTCGAGATGGAGGATGTGCAGCTCTCGTTCGCCGATGAAGCCCTCCGCACCATCTCCAAGAAGGCGATCGAGCGCAAAACGGGCGCCCGCGGTCTTCGCTCAATCATGGAGAGCATTTTGCTCGACACCATGTTCGAACTTCCGAGCATGCGGGGGGTCGAAGAAGTGGTCATCAGCTCAGAAGTGGTGGAAGGCAAGGCGCGTCCCTTGCGCATCTACTCCGAGCGCCACGAAGAGGTCGGCACGAGCGCCTGACCGCTTGCCGCCATTCCCCGCTTGAAGGGACAGCCGAATCCCACTCAAATCGGTGGGTATTCGGCGTATGCCTTTTCGGGGGGCGGCCACTTGACGGCGGCTAGGGCGGTCGCCACCTTCGTAAACCGGCGGGCCAACATGCCGCAGTGCTCGTTTCGGCATTTGCCGGGACAATGCATCAGGCGGACCTTGGGGGAGGGAAACTGAAAGAGTAGCTTGCGGCACGCTATGGGGTGCTGCCGCTCAGAAGAAAGCGACGGACTTATCATGACTGACACAAACCCGTCCGAGACCACCACAGAAGCCGGCCCGGAACTCTATCCGGTGCTGCCGCTCCGTGACATCGTCGTTTTCCCCTACATGATCGTGCCGCTCTTCGTGGGCCGCGAAAAGTCGATCGCGGCGCTCGAAGAGGTCATGCGCACGGACAAGCAAATCCTTCTCGTCGCCCAGAAAAATGCCTCCGATGACGAGCCGACTGCCGAAGGCATTTACGATCTGGGCACGCTCGCCTCGGTGCTGCAGCTGCTCAAGCTTCCTGACGGCACCGTCAAGGTGCTGGTCGAGGGCACGCGCCGCGCCACCATCACGCGCTATACCGACAACGAGAACTATTTCGAGGCCGAGACCGCGCCGGTCGAGGAGACGGTCGGCTCCGAGGAAGAGATCGAGGCGCTTTCGCGCTCGGTCGTGTCCCAGTTCGAGAGTTATGTGAAGCTCAACAAGAAGATTTCGCCCGAGGTGCTCGGCACCGCGAGCCAGATCGAAGACTATTCCAAACTCGCTGATACCATCGCTTCGCATCTCGCCATCAAGATTGCCGAGAAGCAGCAGATCCTCGAGGTCACCTCGGTGTCCGAGCGGCTGGAGCGCGTCTTCACGCTCATGGAAAGCGAGATCTCGGTCCTACAGGTCGAGCGCAAGATCAGGAGCCGCGTCAAGCGTCAGATGGAGAAGACGCAGCGCGAGTACTACCTGAACGAGCAGATGAAGGCGATCCAGAAGGAGCTCGGCGACGGCGATGAGGGTCGGGACGATTTGGCCGAGCTCGAGCACAAGATCGAGAAGACCAAGCTTTCCAAGGAAGCCCGCGAAAAGGCCATGGCCGAGCTCAAGAAGCTGCGCCAGATGAGCCCCATGTCGGCCGAGGCCACAGTCGTTCGCAACTATCTCGACTGGCTGCTGGCGATCCCGTGGGGCGTCAAGGGTAGGGTCAAGCGCGATCTCGATGACGCGCAGAAGATCCTCGACGTGGACCATTACGGCCTCGAGAAGGTCAAGGACCGCATCGTCGAATATCTCGCCGTGCAGAACCGGACCAACATGCTGAAGGGCCCGATCCTCTGCCTGGTCGGCCCTCCCGGCGTCGGCAAGACCTCGCTCGGCAAGTCCATCGCCAAGTCGACCGGCCGTGAGTTCGTGCGCATGAGCCTTGGCGGTGTGCGCGACGAGGCCGAGATCAGAGGCCATCGCCGCACCTATATCGGCTCGATGCCTGGCAAGGTGATCCAGTCGATGAAGAAGGCGAAGAAGGTCAACCCGCTCTTCCTGCTCGACGAGATCGACAAGATGGGCGCCGATTTCCGGGGCGACCCGGCCTCGGCGCTACTCGAAGTGCTCGACCCCGAGCAGAACCACACTTTCAACGACCATTACCTGGAGGTCGACTACGACCTGTCCAACGTGATGTTCGTCACGACCGCCAACACCCTCAACATTCCGCCGGCCCTGATGGACCGGATGGAGATCATCCGCATCGCCGGTTACACCGAGGACGAGAAGGTCGAGATTGCCAAGCGCCATCTGATCGCGGTGCAGGTCAAGAACCACGGCCTCGAGCCCGACGAGTTCGCGCTCGACGACGACGCGCTGAAAGAGATGATCCGCCGCTATACCCGTGAGGCCGGCGTGCGTAGCCTCGAACGCGAGATCGCCAAGCTCGCCCGGAAGTCGGTCAAGGAGCTCCTGACCACGAAGAAGAAGACGATCCAGATCACCCTCAAGAACATGCAGGACTATCTCGGCGTGCCGAAATACCGTTACGGCGAGGCCGAGCTGGAAGATCAGGTCGGGGTGGTCACCGGACTGGCCTGGACCGAGGTCGGCGGTGAGATCCTCACCATCGAGGGCGTGATGATGCCGGGCAAGGGCAAGATGTCCGTGACCGGCAATTTGCGCGATGTCATGAAAGAATCAATCCAGGCCGCCAACGCCTATGTGCGGTCCCGGGCCGTGGATTATGGCATCGAGCCGCCACTTTTCGAAAAGCGCGATATTCACGTTCACGTGCCGGAAGGCGCGACCCCGAAGGACGGCCCCTCGGCCGGCGTCGCCATGGCTACGGCGATCATCTCGCTGATGACCGGAATCCCGGTGAGGCGCGAGGTCGCCATGACCGGCGAGATCACCCTTCGTGGCCGGGTTCTGCCCATTGGCGGCCTGAAGGAGAAGCTGCTTGCGGCCCTCCGCGCCGGCATCAAGACCGTGATTATCCCTGAGGAAAATGCTAAGGATCTCACAGAGATACCGGATTCACTTAAGAATGCGCTCGAAATTATACCGGTGTCGCGCGTGGAAGAGGTCTTGAAAATTGCCTTCACCCGTCCGCCCCAGCCGATCGTCTGGGAGGAAGAGGGCGAGGGGGCGGCTCAAGTTGTCCCGGCGAAAGACAAGCCGGCGACCGGGCTGACCGCCCACTGATCGCTGTCTAAGGTTGCGCTGCCGTCGATTTGCCTCAATCGCGTAGTTCGGCCTTATGCACTGAGTCGGGCAAATTTGTTGATTTTCCGCGTTTTTTGCTCCAGTCATACACCACTTGTTTGTAAATCATCGCGTACCCAAAGCGGCCTCGAGGGTTGCAACGCGCCCTGCGATTGGGGCCAAGCGAAAGGATGGAGACCCGTGAACAAAGCTGAGCTGGTCGCCCATGTGGCGAAGGAATCCGAACTGTCGAAGGACTCGGCTGAGAAGGCCGTGGACGCGACGTTCAAGAACATCGAGAAGGCCTTGAGCGGTGGCGACACCGTGCGCATCGTCGGCTTCGGCAATTTCCAGGTCGCGCAGCGCAAGGCCTCCGTCGGTCGCAATCCGCGCACCGGCGCCGAGGTCCAGATCCCGGCGTCGAAGGTGCCGAAATTCCGCGCTGGTAAGGCTCTCAAAGAGGCCTGCAACACCTAAGGCGGACGCGGTATCGATTTTCTGGGCGAGGCCTTGCTTGCGCGAGGCTTCGCCCTTCTTATTTGGAAGTATTCCCATAGGCACCGGCCACAGTGTGGCCTTACGCTTCCCTTGCAAAAGGGCGGTTAGCTCAGTTGGTAGAGCGCCACGTTTACACCGTGGATGTCGGCAGTTCGAGACTGTCACCGCCCACCATTCTCGTCAGGGGAGGTATCTCATGCGGTACGCAACCGCCGGTGTCGCGGTCTGGTTCATGCTGTTCTTATCCGTGCTGCGTGGTGCCGCCGCCGCTCCCTTGGACCTGAACGAGATTGCGACCGACGAGACCGCGGAAGCGCTGTGCGATCGTCTCGCACCCGACCCCTTCGCCGGATTCGGTCCGGAAGAATGGGGCCATCCCTTTCGCAGCGTTGATTTCTACCGTGCCGTGCCGGCCTGCACCGAAGCGCTTGCGAACCACCCCGGCGACCCCCGCTTCGCCCTCGGTGCGGCCATGGCCTATATCGCCGGCAATAAGATCGACAGCGCCAAGCCGCTGCTCGGCCGCCTCATCGCCCAGGGCAATACATCGGCGATGCTTGTTCTTGCTTACATTTCCCCCGAGCCCGAGGCGGCCGCTCTGATGCACGAGGCGGCGGCTGCTGGGAATGCAAACGCAATGATGCTCTACGGCATGGCCCTGATGACTGGCAAAGGCGTGGACAAAAACACTTTGGACGGGGTCCGCATGCTCCGCCGCGCGGCCGACGCGGGCTCGACTCGGGCCATGCTGCTTATGGCCAATTTCTATAACGAGGGCGCCTATGGCGTCGGCCGCAGTCCGCAAGAGGCCAAGGATCTGATCGCGCAGGCCGCAAAGCTGGGCGATCCTGCCGCCAAAGACATCCTGGCGAGCCTGGTGCAGGAGGGCGGAAGCGGCACCACGCCGCAATAGGCCGGCGACGCTCTTTGGGGAGCTTGTCTTGACTTGGGGAATCCCAGGCCGTACATGCTGAAGCTCGCCTCCGGCCGTGGTTTACGGCCCGGTAGGGGGTGTAGCTCAGTTGGTTAGAGCGCCGGCCTGTCACGCCGGAGGCCGCGGGTTCGAGTCCCGTCACTCCCGCCATTTTGGCCCCGCACCCGAAGAAGGCTGAAGAAAAAGCCATGGGCCAGCTTCTCCAAGATTATCTGCCGCTCGTCATCTTCATCGGCATCGCATTCGTCATCAGCACGATCCTTCTGGTCGTGCCTTTTGTCGTCGCCGTGCGCAATCCGGATCCCGAGAAGGTCTCGGCCTACGAATGCGGCTTCGACGCCTTCGATGACGCGCGCATGAAATTCGACGTGCGCTTCTATCTTGTGTCGCTCTTGTTCATTATCTTCGATCTTGAGATCGCGTTTCTATTTCCTTGGGCCGTCGCTTTCGAGGAGGTCGGCGCGCTCGGCTTCTGGTCGATGATCGTGTTCTTGGGGATTCTCACCATCGGCTTTGTCTATGAGTGGCGGAAAGGCGCGCTCGAATGGGATTGATGCCCGAGCCTCTGTTCGAGACCGAAGGCAAGCCCGGCGGCTTGATCACGACGCCGGGCGCCACGAGCTTCGGCGTTTTCTCCGACGAACTCGCCGACAAGGGGTTCCTGCTCACGACGGCGGACGACCTGATCAATTGGGCGCGCACGGGCTCGCTCATGTGGATGACCTTCGGGCTCGCCTGCTGCGCTGTCGAGATGATGCAGTCTTCGATGCCCCGCTACGATCTCGAGCGGTTTGGCTTCGCACCGCGCGGCAGCCCGCGTCAGTCTGACGTGATGATCGTCGCCGGCACGCTGTGCAACAAGATGGCCCCGGCATTGCGCAAGGTCTACGACCAGATGCCCGAGCCGCGCTATGTCATCTCCATGGGCTCTTGCGCCAATGGTGGCGGCTATTATCACTACTCCTACTCAGTCGTTCGCGGGTGTGACCGCATCGTCCCAGTAGATATCTACGTTCCGGGTTGCCCGCCGACAGCCGAAGCGCTGGTCTACGGCGTGCTGCTCCTGCAGAAGAAGATCAGGCGGACCGGCACGATCGAACGCTGACGCGCTGCTCTGATCCTGGAGCCTTGATGGACGAAGCCCTAAATAAGCTGGGCGCTTACCTTGCCGGGAAACTCGGACCGAAGCAGACAGGCTTCCAGGTCGTGCTCGGCGAGCTCACCATCGAGGTGAAGCGCGACAGTATTCCGGAGGTCATCGCCTTCCTGCGCGACGACGAACGCTGCCGCTTTGGCTGTCTCATCGATATTTGCGGTGTCGATTACCCCGAGCGCGACGAGCGCTTCGATGTGGTCTATCACCTGCTGAGCCCGTGGCTGAACCAGCGCATTCGCGTCCGCGCTACGGCCCGGGCCGAGACGCCGGTGCCCAGCATCGTTGAGCTGTTTCCCGCGGCCAACTGGTTCGAGCGCGAGGCCTACGACCTCTACGGTATCCTGTTCGAAGGTCATCCCGACTTGCGGCGCTTGCTCACCGATTACGGGTTTCAAGGCCATCCCTTGCGCAAGGACTTCCCGCTTACCGGCTTTGTCGAGCTTCGATACGACGATGAGCTGAAGCAGGTAGTGTACGAGCCCGTGAAGCTGATGCAGGAATATCGCAGCTTCGATTTCTTGAGCCCATGGGAGGGTATGGACACGGCCATCCCGGGTGACGAGAAGGCTGGCGAAGCGCCGGACCGGAAGGGGGAGCCGTGAAGCCAACCCTCAAAGCCGGACTCAAGCACCGCTTCGCCTACACCGTGCCCGTGACCAAGACCGTGCCATATCTCTACCAGGAGGCACCGCAACTCGCCGCCATGCCCGAGGTCTTCGCCACCGGCTTCATGGTCGGCCTCATGGAATGGACTTGCGTGCAATTGCTGGAGCCACATCTGGACGAAGGCGAGGGTAGTCTCGGCGTCCATATCGACGTGTCGCACAAGGCCGCCACGCCCCCGGGCTTCACGGTGACGGTGAACGCCGAGTGCACCGAGATTCGGGGGCCGCGGGCGAGCTTCAAGATCACCGCCCATGACGGCGTCGAGGAGATCGGCGCCGGCACCCATGAGCGCTTTATCGTCGGCTGGAACAGATTCGAGCGCGGCGTCGCCGCCAAGCTGTCGAAGGCTGGAGTGGACGCCTAATGGCCGAGATCGAGACCAAAGCGCCGGAACTGGACGGCGGCAAGCGTGAGGGCGACGACCGCACCTTCACCATCAACTTCGGGCCCCAGCATCCGGCCGCGCACGGCGTGCTGCGCCTCGTGCTCGAACTCGACGGGGAGGTGGTCGAGCGAGTCGATCCCCATATCGGCCTGCTGCACCGCGGCACGGAAAAGCTGATCGAGTACAAGACTTATCTCCAAGCGCTGCCCTATTTCGACCGGCTCGACTATGTCGCACCGATGAATCAGGAGCATGCCTATTCACTGGCCGTCGAGAAGCTCGTGGGTGTCGCGGTGCCGAAGCGGGCGCAGCTCATCCGCGTCCTCTACTCCGAGATCGGCCGGCTGCTCTCCCACCTGCTCAATGTTACCACGCAGGCCATGGATGTCGGCGCGCTCACCCCGCCGCTCTGGGGCTTCGAGGAGCGCGAGAAGCTCATGGTGTTCTATGAGCGGGCGAGCGGCAGCCGCATGCATGCCGCCTATGTGCGTCCCGGCGGGGTGCATCAGGACCTGCCGCCGGAGCTCGTGGACGACATCTACGCCTTCTGCGATCCCTTCCTGAAGGTCTGCGACGACATCGAAGGCCTGCTGACAGACAACCGCATCTTCAAGCAGCGCAATGTCGATATCGGTGTTGTGAGCCAGGAGGAGGGCTGGGCTCACGGATTTTCCGGCGTCATGATCCGCAGCACCGGCGCGGCCTGGGATCTGCGCAAGTCGCAGCCCTACGAGTGCTATGACGAGCTCGAATTCGACATTCCAATCGGTAAGAACGGCGACTGCTACGACCGCTATCTCATCCGCATGGAGGAGATGCGCCAATCGGTGCGCCTCATGAAGCAATGTTGCGAGCGTCTTGCCACCACACCGGGTCCCGTCACCGTCGACAACCATAAGATGGTGCCGCCGCGGCGCGCTGAGATGAAGGGCTCCATGGAAGCCCTGATCCACCACTTCAAGCTGTATACCGAGGGCTATCACGTACCGAAGGGCGAGGCTTACGCCGCCGTCGAGGCGCCGAAGGGTGAGTTCGGCGTGTATCTCGTCTCGGACGGCACCAACCGGCCTTATCGCTGCAAGATCCGGGCGCCCAGCTTCGTCCATCTCGCGGCCCTAGAGTTCTTGTGCAAAGGCCACATGCTGGCGGACGTGTCGGCCGTGATCGGATCGATCGATATTGTCTTTGGAGAGTGTGACCGGTGATGCATTGTGCAGTTGCGAAATGGAGCGTCGTAAGCAAGACTCTACAAGGCCTTACACAAGTCAGTTAGGAGCGACTCGCGCGAGCCTGGGCAACGCTTCCCGCGCGACCACAAGAAGATAGAGATGAGCGTCCGACGCCTCGCCGCTGAGCAGCCTGAAGGCTTCGCCTTCACGCCTGAAAATCTTGAATGGGCCAAGGCCCAGATCAAGCAATATCCGGAGGGCCGGCAGGCTTCCGCCGTGCTCTCGTTGTTGTGGCGGGCGCAGGAGCAGGTGGGTGGCTGGATTCCCGAGCCGGCGCTCCGTTACATCGCCGACATGCTCGGCATGGCCTATATCCGCGTCTACGAGATCGTGACCTTCTATACGATGTTCAATCTGGCACCCGTCGGCCGCTATTACGTCCAGGTGTGCGGCACCACGCCATGCATGCTGCGCGGCGCCGACGACATCAAGGCAGCATGCCGCAAGCAGATCGGCGAGAAGGATCATGTCAGCGCGGACGGCTTGTTCTCATGGACCGAGGTCGAATGCCTCGGCGCCTGCGTCAACGCCCCCATGGCCCAGATCAACAAATATTACTACGAGGATCTGACGCCGGAGAATTTCGAGTCCATTCTGAAGCGCTTGCGCGCGGGCGAAGAGGTCGAGCCAGGCCCGCAGAACGGACGTCAGACCTCCGCGCCGCTTGGCGGTCCAATGACGCTCACCGATCCTGCGATCTACGCCAATGACCAATCCGGCCCAGAGCCCGGCTGCGCCGGCCCCGCGCTCATGGATGCCGAGGCCAAGCGTCCAGGCGCCGCCGCCAATATCCGCGAGGCCGGCACGCCCAAGCCGCCGCTCACGAAGGGCAGAAAGCCGAAGGCGCCCTGATGCTCCAGGACAAGGACCGCATTTACAAGAACCTGTACGGCCTCCACAGTTGGCGGCTCAAAGCGGCGCGCGCCCGCGGCGCCTGGGATGGCACCAAGGAGATGATCGCACGCGGTCACGACGCCATCATCGACGAGGTGAAGGCCTCAGGCTTGCGCGGTCGCGGCGGCGCAGGATTTCCCACCGGGCTCAAATGGTCGTTCATGCCCAAGAACGATGCCCGCCCGAGCTATCTCGCCGTCAATGCCGATGAGTCCGAGCCCGGAACCTGCAAGGACCGGGACATCATGCGGCACGATCCGCATCTTCTGATCGAGGGCGCGCTGCTCGCCGCCTTCGCCATGCGGGCGCATGTCTCCTACATTTATATCCGCGGCGAGTTCATCGCCGAGCGTGAGATCCTCCAGGCGGCCGTCGACGAAGCCTATGAGGCCAAGCTGATCGGCGAGAACAATGTCAACGGCTGGGACTTCGAACTCTACGTCCACCACGGCGCCGGCGCCTATATCTGCGGCGAAGAGACGGCGATGCTCGAAAGCCTGGAAGGCAAGAAGGGCCAGCCGCGCCTGAAGCCGCCGTTCCCCGCCAATGTCGGGCTCTACGGCGCCCCCACGACGGTCAACAATGTCGAAACCATCTCGTCGGTGCCGGACATTTTGCGTCGCGGCGCAACCTGGTACGCCTCGCTGGGCCGTCCCAACAACAGCGGCACCAAGCTCTATTGCATCTCCGGCCACGTAAATAAGCCCTGCACCGTCGAGGAAGAGATGGGCGTGCCCTTGCGTGAGCTTATTGACCATTATGCGGGCGGCGTGCGCGGCGGTTGGGACAATCTTCTCGCGGTCATTCCCGGCGGCTCGTCGGTTCCCTGCATCCCGGCCAGCGTGTGCGAAGACCTGCCCATGGACTTCGACAGCCTGAAAGCGGTGAACACCGGTCTCGGCACTGGCGGCGTAATCGTCATGGACAAGTCCACCGACATCATTCGCGCCATTTCGCGGCTGTCCTATTTCTACAAGCATGAATCCTGCGGCCAATGCACGCCCTGCCGCGAGGGCACGGGCTGGATGTGGCGCGTGCTGGAGCGCATGGCCAATGGCGAGGCGGAGAAAGCCGAGATCGACATGCTGCTCAACGTCAGCCATCAAGTTGAGGGACACACCATCTGTGCACTCGGCGACGCGGCCGCGTGGCCGGTACAAGGGCTCATCCGCCATTTCCGCCATGTGATCGAAGAACGCATCGATGCCAAGGCGACGAAGCCAATCTCACCCTCCGTCCCGGTAGCGGCGGAGTAGGGGCCGTGCATGACCTGGCTGTGGCAAAACGCAAATACGTTGGCGACGGTCGCCATGGGCATCGCCGCCGTGGCGGCACTGATCTACGCGCATCTGCAAATTTCCGACAGCCGCAAGGGGGAGCACCGCGCGAACGCCAATGAACTATGGAGAGAGACTCTGAGGCTCGCCTTTGACAATCCCAAGCTGTCCGATCCGTCGCTCGCGCTCGCCGAGTACGACTACGACGCGATGACGATCGACGGCAGCAAGGAGACGTTCCAAAAATACGAGCTTTTCGTGGACACCGTGCTCAACGCCAGCGAGGAGATCCTGCAAGTTTTGCCAACCAGAGAATGGGATGCGTCCGTTCGTATCCAACTCTGGCAGCATCGCGAGTACCTGTTGTCCAAGCACTTTCGGAATTCAGGCTACCTCGAGCAGTACACGCCGCGCTTCCGCACCTTCATGGACGACGTCCTGAAAGAAACACCGAAACACCATGCCTAAGTTGATTATCAACAATCAGGAGCATGATTTTCCGGACGGCATCACGCTGATCCAGGCGTGTGAGCTCGCTGGAATCGAGATCCCACGCTTCTGCTATCACGAGCGTCTCTCGATCGCCGGCAATTGCCGCATGTGTCTGGTCGAAATCGCCGGCATGCCCAAGCCCGTCGCGTCTTGCGCCATGTCCATCAACGATCTCAGGCCGGGCAGGGACGGCGCGCCGCCGACGATCATCACCAACTCCGAGACGGTGAAGAAAGCACGCGAAGGCGTCCTCGAGTTCTTGCTCTTAAATCATCCGCTGGACTGTCCGATCTGCGACCAGGGCGGCGAGTGCGATCTGCAAGATCAGACCATGGCCTATGGCTACGACGCCGGCCGCTTTCAGGACAACAAGCGCGCGGTCGAGGACAAATATCTCGGGCCGCTGATCAAGACCTTCATGACACGCTGCATCCACTGCACACGCTGCGTCCGCTTCATGACCGAGGTCGGCGGCGTACAGGAACTCGGCGCGATCGGCCGCGGCGAGGACATGGAGATTACCACCTATCTCGAGCACGGCATGCGCTCGAACCTGTCCGGCAACGTGGTCGATCTTTGCCCCGTGGGCGCTCTGACCGCGAAGCCCTACGCCTTCGTGGCGCGCCCGTGGGAACTCGCCAAGACTCCGTCCATCGATGTGATGGACGCGCTTGGCTCCGCGATCCGCGTAGATGCCCGCGGCCGCGAAGTGTTGCGTATCCTGCCGCGCATCAACGAGGCCGTGAACGAGGAGTGGATCTCCGACAAGGCGCGTCATGTGTGGGACGGCTTGCGGACCCAGCGCCTGGACAGGCCCTACGTTCGGCGCGACGGCAAGCTCGAGCCCGCCACGTGGGACGAGGCCTTCGGCGTGATTGCCGAGAGGCTGAAGGGGCTCGACGGCGCAAAGTTCGGCGCGATCGCCGGCGATCTCGTCGCGGCGGAAGAGATGTTCGCGCTGAAGCTCCTCGCCGAGCAACTCGGCTCACCGAATATCGATTGCCGTCAGGACGGCGCCAAGCTTGACCCCGCGCTCGGCCGCGCCACTTATCTCTTCAACACCATGATCGGCGGTATCGAGGATGCGGACGCTGTCCTGTTCATCGGAACCGACCCCCGCGTCGAAGCACCGGTGCTAAATTCCCGTTTCCTCAAGCGGTGGCACAAGCTCGAAGGAAAGCTTCCCGTCGGCCTCATTGGTACCGAGGTCGATCTGACCTATCCTTACGATTATCTCGGTGCCGGCCCTGAGACCCTGGCCAAGCTCGCCGACGGCTCTCACGCCTTCGCCAAGACGCTGCAAGAGGCTCAAAGGCCCATGATCGTCGTGGGTCAAGCCGCGCTCGCCCGGCCTGACGGCGCGGCCGTGCTAGCTCTGGCCGCCAAGGCAGCCATGAAACTTGGCGCGGTGAAATCAGGCTGGAATGGCTTCAACGTGCTGCACAGCGCCGCCGGGCGCGTCGCCGGGCTCGATCTAGGCTTCGTCCCGGGCAAAGGCGGCCGCGATGTCGACGCCATTCTCGACGCCGCGGGCAAAGGGGAGATCGAGGCCGTCTATCTTCTCGGCGCCGACGAGATTGACATGGAGCGCCTCGGCGAGGCCTTCGTCATTTACCAGGGCAGCCATGGCGATGCCGGCGCTCATCGCGCCGACGTGATCCTCCCCGCCGCGGCCTATACGGAAAAAGACGGGACCTATGTGAACACGGAAGGCCGGGCACAGACGACGTCCCGCGCCATCTTCCCCCCAGGTGAGGCGCGCGAGGACTGGAAGATCCTGCGGGCGCTGTCGGCCGTTCTCGGCCAGCCGCTGCCGTTCGATAGCCTGCAAGCCCTCCGCGCCAAAATGTATGCGGCATCCCCGAACCTGGCACTGCTCGATCTCGTCGAGCCCGCCGACCCTGCGGCAATCGAAAAGCTTGCCGCCCAGCCGGCGAAGCCGGCCAAGGATCGCTTCGGCCTGGCGATCACGGATTATTTCCTCTCAAACCCAGTGGCGCGCGCCTCGTCCATCATGGCGAACTTGAGCGCGATGCACGCGGGCGGAAACGAGAAGGCGACCGGCACCGATGGCTGAGTTCTGGACCAGTTACGGGCTGCCGACTTTCCTAATCGTGGCGCATAGCGTGGCGCTGATCGTGATCCTTTTGGTCGTCATCGCCTTCACCCTCTATGCCGACCGGAAGGTCTGGGCCGCGGTCCAGATGCGGCGCGGGCCGAACGTGGTTGGGCCTTTCGGCCTATGGCAGTCATTCGCCGATCTGCTCAAATTCGTGTTCAAAGAGGTCATCATCCCGGCGGGGTCCAATAAGGGCCTCTTCCTGATGGCGCCGGTGGTCACCGCGGGACTGGCGATCTCCGCCTGGGCTGTCATGCCCGTCGCCAAGGGATGGGCCGTCGCCGACATCCATGTGGGCGTGCTCTACATCTTCGCCATCTCGAGCCTGCAGGTCTACGGCGTGATCATGGCCGGCTGGGCCTCCAACTCGAAATACGCCTTTCTCGCCTGCCTGCGGTCGGCCGCCCAGATGGTCTCCTACGAGGTCTCCATCGGCTTCGTCATCATCACCGTGCTCCTGTGCGCCGGCTCCCTCAATCTCACGGACATCGTCATGTCCCAGGATCGCGGCCTCGGCCTGTTCGGTTGGTACTGGCTGCCGCTGCTGCCGATGTTCGTGGTGTTCTTCATCTCCATGCTGGCCGAGACCAACCGGCCGCCCTTCGACCTCCTGGAGGCGGAGTCGGAGCTCGTGGCGGGCTTCATGGTCGAGTATTCCTCGACCCCCTATATGCTTTTCATGCTGGGGGAATATGTCGCCATCCTCCTGCTCTGCAGCCTAGGAACCGTGCTTTTCCTCGGCGGCTGGCTGCCGCCATTCCCGGTGGCGCCCTTCACCTGGATACCAGGCGTGCTATGGTTCACCTTGAAAGTTGGCTTCCTGTTCTTCCTCGTCTCCATGGTCAAGGCCATGGTGCCGCGTTATCGCTACGATCAGCTGATGCGGCTTGGCTGGAAGGTGTTTCTGCCCTTGTCGCTCGCCGCCGTCGTGGTCGTGGCCGCGGTGCTGCGGCTTTGGCAATACGGCATTTGAGAGGACTGACCGCGTGAGACGCGTTGCCCAGGCCGCGAAATCGCTTCTGCTGATGGAGTTTCTATCGGCCTTTTGGCTTGCCATGAAATATTTCGTGGGGCCGAAGGCGACCCTGAACTACCCCTTCGAGAAGGGACCGCTCTCGCCCCGCTTCCGCGGCGAGCACGCGCTGCGGCGCTATCCCAACGGCGAGGAGCGCTGCATCGCCTGCAAGCTCTGCGAGGCTGTCTGCCCGGCGCAAGCCATCACCATCGAGGCGGGGCCCCGGCGCAATGACGGCACCCGCCGCACCACGCGCTATGACATCGACATGGTGAAATGCATCTATTGCGGCTTCTGCCAGGAAGCCTGCCCGGTCGACGCGATTGTGGAGGGACCGAATTTCGAGTTCGCCACCGAGACGCGCGAAGAGCTTTATTACGACAAGGACCGGCTGCTCGCGAATGGTGACCGCTGGGAGCGCGAGTTGGCCAAAAATATCGCGCTCGACGCGCCGTACCGGTGAGGGGCTAGTGGGGTGTTTTGGGGCGATCCTCTTTCCGCGTGCCCGGCCAGTGAGCCGGGCCTCCGTTATCACGGTCTAGCCAGCACGAAGAAGGCTGCATGATGTTGTCCGCGCTGTTCTTCTATCTCTTCGCCATCATGTGCGTGGGCGCGGGCTTTATGGTGATCGCCGCCAAGAATCCCGTACATGCGGTCCTCTACCTGATCCTCGCCTTCTTCAACGCGGCAGGCTTATTCGTCCTGCTCGGCGCCGAGTTCCTGGCCATGATCTTGGTGGTGGTCTATGTGGGCGCGGTGCTCGTGCTGTTCTTGTTCGTGGTGATGATGCTCGACGTCGACTTCGCCGAGCTCCGCGCGGGCTTCCTCAAATATCTGCCGGTCGGTGCCATCGTGGGACTTCTGCTCCTGGTAGAGCTCATCTTCGTCGTCGGCGCTTGGGCTACGGCGCCCGAGCTCGTCAGCGACATTCCTACGCCGCCTGCCGCCGAGGTGAGCAACACCCAAGCGCTCGGCGAGATCCTCTATACCCGCTACGTTTATCTGTTCGAAGGCGCCGGTCTCATTCTGCTGGTCGCCATGATTGGCGCCATTGTGCTCACCCTCCAGCACAAGAAGGACGTGCGCCGGCAGTCCGTCGCCGCGCAAGTGGGCCGCACGCGCGAGATGTCGGTCGAGGTTGTCGAGGTCGAGACGGGGAGGGGGCTCAAATGACGATCGGGCTTTCGCACTATCTCACCGTTGCCGCCATCCTGTTCACCATTGGCATTTTCGGCATCTTCCTCAACCGCAAGAATGTCATCGTCATCTTGATGTCGATCGAGCTGATGCTGCTCGCGGTCAATATCAATTTCGTCGCCTTCTCCTCCTTTCATGGCGATCTTGTCGGCCAGGTCTTCACCCTGATCGTGCTCACCGTGGCGGCGGCTGAAGCGGCAATCGGCCTGGCCATCATCGTCGTCTACTTCCGCAACCGCGGCACGATCGACGTCGCCGAAATCGATCTTCTGAAAGGCTGACGGCAGACTTCCGATGTATCAGGCGATCGTCTTCTTGCCCTTGCTGGGCGCCATCTTCGCTGGCTTCTTCGGCCGCCTCGTGGGCGCGCGCGCCTGCGAGGTCATCACTACGACGCTGCTGTTTGTCGCCGCGTTCTTATCGTGGGTCGCCTTCTATCAGGTCGCCATCGAAGGCCACGATGTCCGCATCGAGCTACTGAGTTGGATCCACTCCGGCGAATTGAAGACATTTTGGTCGCTGCGCATCGATACGCTGACGGCCGTGATGCTCGTGGTGGTGACCACGGTCTCGAGCGTCGTGCATCTCTACTCCGTCGGCTACATGCACGAGGATCCGCACAAGGAGCGCTTCTTCGCCTATCTGTCGCTGTTCACCTTCGCCATGCTGGCGCTGGTCACGGCTGACGACCTGGTTCAGCTCTTTTTCGGATGGGAGGGCGTGGGGCTCGCATCCTACCTCCTGATCGGCTTCTGGTATCAGAAGCCCTCCGCAAACGCCGCCGCCATCAAGGCCTTCATCGTCAACCGCGTCGGCGATTTCGGCTTCGCGCTCGGCATCTTCGCCATCTTCGTGGTGTTCGGCGCCGTGCAATATGACACGATCTTCGCCGCCGCTCCCGACCAGGTCGGCCAAACCATGGCTTTCCTCGGCTACCAGGTGCCCGTGCTCGAGCTGGTCTGCTTCCTCCTGTTCATGGGCGCCATGGGAAAGTCGGCGCAGTTCCTCCTGCACACCTGGCTGCCCGACGCCATGGAAGGCCCGACCCCCGTTTCCGCGTTGATCCATGCGGCCACCATGGTGACGGCCGGCGTGTATATGGTGGCGCGCCTTTCGCCGCTCTTCGAGCTTGCGCCTTACGCGCTCGGTTTCGTCGCCATCATCGGCGGAACGAGCGCCTTCTTCGCCGCCACCGCGGCGGTCGCGCAGACAGACATTAAGCGCGTCATCGCCTATTCGACCTGCTCGCAGCTTGGCTACATGTTCGCAGCCGAAGGCGTCGGCGCTTTCGGCGCCGGCATGTTCCACCTCTTCACCCATGCCTGCTTCAAGGCGCTGCTGTTTCTGTGCGCCGGTGCGGTCATTCACACGCTTGCCGACAATCAGGACATGCGCCGCATGGGCGGCTTGCGGAAGGTCATCCCCTTCACCTGGGTAATGATGCTCATCGGGTCGCTGGCCTTGACCGGCTTTCCACTTACCTCCGGCTTCTTCTCCAAGGACTTCATCATTGAGACGACATACGGCGACCATACTGCGGTCGGCCTGTACGCCTATTTGACGACGCTGATCGCGGCGTTCCTCACCGCGCTCTACACCTGGCGCATGATGTTCATGACCTTCGAGGGGAACTTCAAGGGCGGTAGAAAAGTCCTCGACCACGCACACGAGCCGCCATGGACCATGGGGGTTCCGCTGGTCATCCTGGCGGCGGGCGCGCTCTTCGCCGGCATCGGCTTCCAGCATCTCTTCATCGGCGCCGACCAGATCGGGTTCTGGCGCGACTCCCTCGTGACCCACGAGGCCACCCATCACGATCTGCCGCTGTGGCTAACCCTGTCGCCGACGATCGCCATGACGGCCGGCTTCCTCATCGCTTGGTATTTCTACATGTGGCAGCCGCTCTATCCGTTCGGCTTGCTCAAGCGCTTTCCCGCCACCAACCGGTTCTTCCTTCATGCCTGGTATTTCGACGCGCTCTACGACTTCCTCTTCGTGCGTCCGGCCAAGCGGCTGGGCTACTTCCTGTGGAAGTTCGGCGACGGCAAGATTATTGACGGGCTCGGGCCTGACGGCGTGTCGGCGCGGGTGGTCGACATCACCAACCGCGTGGTCCGGCTGCAGACCGGCTACATCTATCACTACGCCTTCATCATGCTGATCGGCGTGGCGTTGTTCATCACCTATTTCATCTTCGCCGGTGGGGGAATCGCGCCGTGAGCTATAGCTGGCCGATCCTGTCCACGGTGACGTTCCTGCCGCTGCTTGGCGCGCTGCTGATTATGGCCTTGCGCGGCGACGACGAGAGCACCTTCCGCAACGCGCGATATATCGCGCTGTGGACCACGCTGATCACCTTCGCCATTTCGCTGCTGTTGTGGCGCGATTTCGATATGGCCACGGCACAATTTCAGTTCGTGGAGCTTCGGCCCTGGCTCGGGCCCATCACCTTCCACATGGGCATCGACGGCATCTCCATGCCCTTCGTGGTGCTCACCACGCTGCTGATGCCGATCACGGTGCTGTCGACCTTCGGCGCCATCAAGGTGCGCGTGAAGGAATTCATGATCGCCTTCCTCGTGCTCGAGACCTTGATGCTCGGGGTGTTCTGCTCGCTCGACCTCGTCATGTTCTATCTGTTCTTCGAGGGTGGGCTGATTCCGATGTTCCTCATCATCGGCATCTGGGGCGGACAACGGCGCGTCTACGCGAGCTTCAAATTTTTCCTCTACACGCTGGCGGGCTCGGTCCTGATGCTGCTCGCCATCATGGCGATCTACTGGGAGGCAGGCACCACGAATATCCCGGCGCTGCTCACCCACGACTTCCCGCCGGAAATGCAGACCTGGCTATGGTTCGCTTTCCTCGCCTCGTTCGCGGTGAAGCTGCCGATGTGGCCAGTGCACACCTGGCTGCCCGACGCCCATGTGGAGGCGCCGACCGCCGGCTCTGTGATCCTTGCCGGCATTCTTTTGAAGCTCGGGGGCTACGGCTTCTTGCGCTTCTCGATCCCCATGTTCCCGCTGGCGTCCGCCGAGTTCGCGCCGCTCATCTTCGCGCTGTCGGTGATCGCGATCATCTACACCTCGCTCGTCGCGCTGGCGCAGGAGGATATGAAGAAGCTGATCGCCTACTCGTCCATCGCGCATATGGGTTTCGTGACCATCGGCATCTTCACCATCACCATGCAAGGCCTGCAGGGCGGCATCTTCCTGATGCTCTCCCACGGCATCGTCTCCGCCGCGCTCTTCCTCTGCGTCGGCGTGCTCTACGACCGCATGCATACGCACGAGATCGCGGTGTTCAGCGGGCTGGTGAACCGCATGCCGCTTTACGCCTTCTGCTTCATGCTGTTCACGCTTGCCAATGTGGGTTTGCCGGGCACGAGCGGTTTCATCGGCGAGTTCCTGAGCCTCATGGGCGCCTTCGAAGTCAACACCTGGGTCGCGGTGCTGGCGACCACCGGCATCATCCTGTCGGCGGGCTACGCTTTGTGGCTTTACCGCCGCGTGGTCTTTGGCGTGCTGGACAAGCCGGCGCTCCGCAACATCAAGGACCTGTCCTGGCGGGAGGTTGCCGTGATGGTGCCGCTGATCGTCATCACCATCTTCTTCGGCTTCTATCCCAATCCCGTCCTCGACGTGTCGGCCGTGTCGGTCGAGGCGCTCATGTCCGATTTCAAAGCGAGCCTTGCCGCCGCCGAACAGGCGCGGTTTGCGCTCATGCCTTAAGAGGGATTAGCGCGTGGTTCAGTCGCTCAATCTCGCGGTGATTCTCCCCGAGCTGGTTCTCGCCATCGGGGCGATGGCCCTGCTCATGCTCGGCGTCTTCACGCGCCAGGAGCGCGGCGAGCTCGTGCTGTGGCTCGCCGTCGGTGTTATCGTGGTTTCCGGCATTTTCGTGGCCCTCGGGGAGGGCACGGAGGTTCTGTTCAACGGCAGCTTCATCGTCGACCCCTACGCGCGGATGCTGAAGCTCCTGACGCTGACCGGCTCCGCCGTGGCACTCATCATGTCGATCGATTACTGGCGAAATGCCGGCGGACTGAAATTCGAGTTCCCCATTCTCGTGCTGTTCGCCGCCACCGGCATGCTGATGATGATCTCGGCCTACGATCTCATCGCGCTCTATGTCGGTCTTGAGCTCCAGAGTCTCGCCCTCTATGTCATCGCCGCGTTCAAGCGCGATTCCGCGCTGTCGTCGGAAGCTGGTCTCAAATATTTCGTCCTCGGCGCGTTGTCCTCGGGGATGCTGCTCTACGGCGCATCGCTCATCTATGGCTTTACCGGTTCGACCGAATTCAACCAGATCGCCGCATCGGTCCAGCCGTCCGATCCCAATCTCGGCCTGATCTTCGGCCTGGTGTTCCTGATGGCGGGCTTTGCCTTCAAGATCTCCGCCGTGCCCTTCCATATGTGGACGCCGGACGTCTATGAGGGTGCGCCGACCCCGGTCACCGCCTTCTTCGCCGCGGCACCGAAGCTCGCCGCCATGGCGCTGACGGTCCGCGTCGTCATCTCCGCATTCCCCGCCGTGACCATGGAATGGCAGCAGATCGTCGTGTTCCTCGCTATCGCCTCCATGGCGCTCGGTTCGTTTGCCGCCATCGGCCAGCGCAATATCAAGCGCCTGATGGCCTACAGCTCGATCGGGCATATGGGCTACGCGCTGGTCGGGCTTGCCGCCGGCACGGCGGAGGGCGTGCAGGGGGTTATCATCTACCTGGCCATCTATCTGGTCATGACGCTCGGCATGTTCGCCTGCATTCTGGCCATGCGCCGCGACGGCAAGATGGTCGAGCAAATAGACCAGCTTTCGGGGCTTTCGCGCACCAACCCGCTGATGGCGCTGGCCATGGCGGTGCTTCTGTTCTCGCTCGCCGGCATCCCGCCCCTTGCAGGTTTCTTCGCTAAGTTCTACGTGTTCCTAGCCGCCATCGAGTCCGGACTCTATTTGCTCGCCGTCATCGGCGTGCTCTTGAGCGTAGTGGGGGCCTTCTACTATCTGCGGATCGTCAAGATCATGTATTTCGACGATCCGGTCGAACGTTTCGAACCCATGCCTGCAACGCTCGCCACCGTTCTCAGCATCAGCGGCGTGTTGATTTTGCTCTATTTCGTTTATCCCGCGCCGCTCGTGGCCGCTGCCGAAGTTGCCGCCAAGTCATTGTTTTAATGAGCTATATAGCGTCTCCATCACCTAAGATGCCGTCCGGCTACCGGCTGGCCAAGCTGGACTCCGTCGAACTCCACGAACGCGGAGGCCAGGCGGCGCGCCGAGCGGGGCGAGCCCGGACCGTTGTGGATTTGGTCGTCGCGTCAATCCAAGGGGCGCGGCCGGGCCGGGAGGGAGTGGACTTCCCAGGTCGGCAATCTGTTCGCCAGCCTTCTGATCAGGCTCAATTGTCCGCTGCCGACCGCAAGTCAGCTTGCCCTGGTCGCGGGGATCGCCGCCTATGACACCGTTGCCAAGCTCATCGCCTATGAGGGTCGCTCGGAACTCCTGCTTAAATGGCCCAACGATGTCCTCCTCGCAGAGGAGAAAGTCGCCGGCATGCTGCTAGAGAATGTCCCAGGGGCCAAACCGAACAGCTCGGTTGTGGTGATCGGCACCGGCATCAACCTTTCCAATCACCCCGAGAACCTGCCGCAGCCCGCAATCAGCCTGGCCGAATATGGCTTGGCGGTGACGCCGGGCGAAGCGCTTCAAGTGCTGGCGGCCACCACTCATGAATGGCTGATGCGCTGGGGGGAGGGCGCCACCTTTCCGACCATTCGCCGCGCCTGGCTCGATCGTGCCGGTCCCGCCGGACGGCCCATGCGCGTCAACCTCAACGGCGTGGAGACCGAAGGCGCCTATGCCGGCCTTGACTCCGATGGCGCGCTACGGCTCAGGACGAGCGAAGGCGAAGCCCGCGTGACCGCCGGCGACGTCTTCTTCGCCAGCTGATAAGGCGCCTGAGCCCAGTGTCCCGAAAATCCGATCGAAAAGGAGACGAGCTCGTCTTCGTGCCGTTGGGCGGCGTGGGTGAGATCGGCATGAATCTGTATCTCTACGGCTATGGACGCCGTGGCGCATTTCAATGGCTCATCGTCGACATGGGCGTGACCTTCGGCAGCGAGTTCGAGCCCGGCATCGATATCATCCTGCCCGACATCCGTTTTCTTGAAGAGGAGCGCCACAACATCGCCGGTCTGCTCCTCACTCATGCGCACGAGGATCACTACGGCGCCGTGGCCGATCTCTGGCCACTGCTTGGCGACGTGACGGTCTACGCCACCCCATTTACCGCCGAGATGCTGAAGTCGAAGCTCGGCGAGATGGGCATGGCGGAGGACTTTCCGCTCGAAGTCGTCGACATGGGCAGCCGCCGGAGTATCGGTCCGTTCGACGTCGAGCTGATCAGCATGTCCCACTCGATCCCCGAGCCGTCGGCGATCGTCATCAGGACGCCACTCGGCACGGCGCTGCATACGGGCGACTGGAAGCTCGACGCCAATCCTCTGACGAGCGCTCCGACCGACGAGGGTCGCTTGCGGGAGATCGGACGAGAAGGGCTGCAGGCGCTGATCTGCAACTCCACCAACGCCATCCGTGAGGGCGTGTCCCCATCGGAGGCCGATGTGGCCGTGACCCTGACCAAGCTCATTGCCGAGGCGCCGCAGCGGGTCGCGGTGACGACCTTCGCGTCCAACGTGGCGCGGCTCGGCTCGGTGGCCAAGGCCGCGCGGGCCGCGGACCGTGAACTCGTCGTCGTTGGCCGCGCCATGTATCGCGTCATCGAGGCGGCGCAGGCGACCGGCTATCTCGATCCCGATCTCTACTTCCATGAGGAGACGGCGTTCGCCAAGCTGCCGCCGCGCAACGTGGTGGCGCTGTGCACCGGCAGCCAAGGCGAGACACGCGCCGCGCTTGCGCGCATCGCCGCGGGCGAGCATCCCCACGTGAAACTCGATGCCGGCGATTGGGTGATCTTCTCCTCCCGCACCATCCCCGGCAACGAGAAGGCCGTGGGACGCGTGCAGAACGCGCTGTCGGATAACAAGATCGAGATCCTCACCGACCAGGATGCGCTCGTTCACGTCTCGGGTCATCCGCGCAAAGGAGAGCTCAAGCAGCTCTATAGCTGGTTAAAACCGGAAATTGCCGTACCCATGCATGGCGAAGGCCGTCATCTCGAGGCCCATGCGGAACTGGCCGAGGCGCTCGGCGTCAAGCAAGTGATCCGGGCGCGGAACGGCACGGTGGTTCATCTGCTGCCGCAGCCGGCCGCCATCGTGGGCGAGGTGCCGGTCGGGCGGCTCTATCGTGACGGCGCTATCCTCACCAATGCCGAGGACGGCCAGGTGCGCGAGCGCCGCAAATTGAGCTTCGCCGGCATCGTGTCGGTGTCGCTGGTATTGACGACCAAAGGCGAGCTTGTGGCCGACCCGGAGGTGGCGCTGAGCGGTCTGCCGGCCGCCGATACTTACGGCACGCCATTCTCGGAGATCGTGCGGAACGCGGCCATCGGCACGGTGAAGAGCATTCCCCGTCCGCGCCGCAAGGATCCGGCGGTCGTGAGCGAGGCCGTCCGCCGGGGCGTCCGTTCCGCCGTAAATCAGGCCTGGGGCAAGAAGCCCATGTGTTCGGTGCTGCTGACAGTGCTATAGCGCTCAAGTAGCGAAGCGCGGTAGCGGACTAGACGCCGCCTACCTAGCGCCAAGCCTGAGGGCGCACTAAATTCGAAGATCTATCATCCACGAGCCGGAGCATAGTTTGATGATTGGCCGTTTGAACCATGTCGCCATTGTGGTGCCGGACCTGAAGGCGGCGACCGAAGTTTACCGCGATACTCTCGGCGCCAAGGTCTCTGCGGAAGAGGATCAGCCCGAACATGGCGTGACCACGGTGTTCATCGAGTTGCCCAACACCAAGATCGAGTTGCTTGGAGTCTATGGCGACAACTCGCCGATCTCCGGTTTCCTCGAACGCAACCCCAATGGCGGCATCCATCACCTCTGCTATGAGGTTCCGGATATCCAGGAAGCGCGCGAGCGGATGGTGCAACAGGGCGCCCGCGTGCTTGGCGAGCCGAAGATCGGTGCCCACGGCAAACCTGTCATCTTCCTGCACCCGAAAGACTTCTGCGGCACACTCGTGGAACTCGAAGAGGCCTAAGCCATGAGCCTTGCCTTCGGATTGGCGATCTATTTCGTGATCTGGTGGATCGTGCTGTTCGCCATGCTGCCGTTCGGCGTGCGGACCGCTGAGGAAGCGGGGGAGGAGGCATCGCCCGGATTCGCCGAAAGCGCTCCGCATCGCCCGCGCATGTTGCCGAAGATGATCGCCACGACGGTGGTGTCGGCCATCATTTTCGCCGGCATCTATGCGGTCGTCGTGCACCACGTGATCAGGCTGGACGATATCCCGTTCTTCCCGCGCTACGACAAGGTGCAATAGGCCTCTCGCGGTCCAGGAATCCGAGACAAAAAAAAGCAAGGTCGAACCGACCTTGCTTCAGTATCGTGACTCCTTGTCTCTTCGGCCTTTCAGGCTGAAAAGCGGCGGCGCCCATGTATTTCCATGATTAGCGCGCCTGGAGTACTTCCTCCCAAGACTTGGACCTTGTCCAATCTCAACGCAAAACTCCGAGATCGTCGCCGGTCCCGAGCGCTCCCACGTTGTGTCGGGACACTAGCGTAGGCGCGCCAAATTGTCACCATCATTGTGACCCGTCGCCGCATATTTATGCTTCCGGCCAAAGGTGTCGGCCAGGCCGAGGAGAACTCAAGACAATCCTTGCGGCTATCCAGTGGTTCCGGCTAGGAATTCTGCCTAAGCGCTAAGCAACATTTGCCTGAAGCTCAATGGGAAGAACAAAGCTCGCGCCACCTCACGTTGTACCAGGCAATGCTACGTGCTCCGGCGTCGGCCCGAAGCGCCCCGCGGACAAGAATCGCCCCCGGATCACAACGGCCCGGGATTTCTGGACCGGGCTGATTGCTTAGCCTTGCGAAACTGGCTATTAGCCGCGCCAAGGGGCCCGGCGGAGAGCTTCCGGCTTTCGCGCTAAGAATGGGTCAATGCAACGGGCGGGCTATGAGTTCGCTGCCAACGCCGTAGGGCCCAGAATGCGCCTCAGCCGCTATTTTTTGCCACTGTTGCGCGACGATCCCAAGGAAGCGGAGATCGTCTCTCACCGGCTGATGCTGCGGGCCGGCCTCACACGCCAATCGAGCGCCGGCATCTACTCCTGGCTCCCTCTCGGCCATCGCGTATTGCGCAAGATCGAGCAGATCGTGCGCGAGGAGCAGGACCGCGCGGGCGCCATCGAACTGCTCATGCCGACCATTCAGCCCGCCGAGTTGTGGCGGGAGAGCGGCCGTTACGAGGCTTACGGCAAGGAGATGCTTCGCATCAAGGACCGGCACGAGCGCGACATGCTCTACGGTCCCACGAACGAGGAGATGATCACCGAGATCTTCCGCGCCGGCGCCAAGTCCTATAAGGACGTGCCCCGCATCCTCTACCATATCCAATGGAAGTTTCGCGACGAAGTCAGGCCGCGCTTCGGCGTCATGCGCGGCCGCGAATTCCTGATGAAGGATTCCTATTCGTTCGATCTCGACAAAGAAGGCGCCGTCAAATCCTACAACAAGATGTTCGTCTCTTATTTGCGCACTTTCGCCCGCATGGGGCTTCGCGCGGTGCCCATGCGCGCCGAGACTGGCCCGATCGGCGGCGATCTCTCTCACGAATTCATTATTCTTGCCGAGACCGGTGAGTCCCAGGTCTACTGTCATAAGGATCTGATCCAGATGCCGGTCCCGCCACGGGACGTGGACTATCAGTCCGATCTCACCCCTTATGTCCGTCAGCGCACCGAGCTGTATGCCGCCACCGAGGACGTGCACGATCCCAAACGCTTCGAGCAGGAGGTGCCCGCCGACATGCGGCTCTCGGCGCGCGGCATCGAGGTGGGGCAGGTTTTCTATTTCGGCACGAAATACTCCGAAGCTATGGGCGCCAAGGTACAAGGGCCGGGCGGCGAGCTCGTCGCCGTCGAGATGGGATCTTACGGCATCGGCGTATCCCGGCTTGTCGGCGCCATCATCGAGGCCTCCCATGACGATGCCGGCATCATCTGGCCGCAAGCGGTGGCGCCGTTCGACGTCGGTCTCATCAATCTCAAAGTCGGCGATGCCGAGACCGACGCCGCCTGCGAGGATTTCTATGGCCAGCTGAACGCCGCCGGCCTCGACGTTCTCTATGACGACCGCGACGACCGGGCAGGGGCCAAATTCGCCGCCATGGACCTGATCGGCCTGCCCTGGCAGCTGATCGTCGGGCCGAAAGGGCTCAAAGCGGGAGAAATCGAATTAAAGGAGCGCGCCACGGGCGAGCGCCATAGTCTCACCTTCGATGCAGCTTTGACTCTCCTCGTCGCGGCGACGGCCCAGGCGAAAAAGGAAGCAGCATGAGCACGACTACGAGCACGCGGGCCTTCGCACCATTCGAATGGATGGTGGCGCTCCGCTATTTGCGGGCGCGGCGCAAAGAGGGCTTCATCTCGGTGATCGCCGGCTTCTCCTTCATCGGCATTACGCTTGGCGTGGCCACGCTAATCATCGTCATGGCCGTCATGAACGGCTTCCGCCAGGAGCTGTTCGACAAGATGCTCGGCTTGAACGGCCATGTGGTGGTCCATAGTCTCGGATCTTTCACCGACTATGACGACGTGGCGGCACGCATCCGCGATGTCGACGGTGTCAAATACGCACTGCCCCTCATCGAAGGCCAGGTGCTGATCTCAACGCCCTACACCTCGAGCGGAGCTCTAGTGCGGGGCTTGCGCGAAAAGGATCTCAAGAGCCTCAAGGCCATTTCGAGCAATATCCGGTTCGGAACGCTGGACGGTTTCGACGACCAGCCCGGACTCGCGCTCGGCAGCCGCATGGCCAACGACCTCAACGTAAAGGTCGGAGACGAGGTCTCCATCCTCACGCCGCGGGGGCCGGCGACGGCGCTCGGTACGGCGCCGCGCGTCAAGCGCTATCCGGTCGTGGCCATCTTCGAGATCGGCATGTCGGAATATGACGCCAGCATTCTGTTCATGCCGCTGAAGGAGGCACAGCGCTATTTCAGCGTTCCCGACAGTGTCACCGTGCTGGAGGTCGTGCTCAACTCCCCCGACGAGGTCGGCGAGCTCGCGCCGAAGATCATCACCGCTGGCGGTCCCACAATCTATATCAGTGACTGGCGTCAGCGTAACGCCACCTTCTTCACCGCGCTCCAAGTGGAGCGCAATGTCATGTTCCTAATCTTGGCGCTCATCGTGCTGGTGGCCGCCCTCAATATCATCTCCGGGCTGATCATGCTGGTGAAGGACAAGGGCCGCGACATCGCTATTTTGCGCACCATGGGCGCCACGCGGGGCGCGGTCATGCGCATCTTCTTCATCACCGGCGCCAGCATCGGCATCGTCGGTACGCTCGCCGGCTTAGCGCTCGGGGTGCTCGTGTGCCTCAACATCGAGCGCCTGCGCGAGTTCATCGGCTGGCTCACCTCGACCGACTTGTTCGCGCCGGAGCTCTATTATCTCTCTCAGATGCCGGCCGAAATGGATACCGGCGAGACCACCACGGTCGTCATCATGGCGCTCGTCTTGTCGGTGCTCGCCACGGTCTATCCATCCTGGCGGGCCTCGCGTCTCGACCCCGTCGAAGCGCTGCGTTACGAATAGAGGCCGTTGGTGGACAATCCTGAACGAACCCCGGTGCTGCGCCTTGAAGGCTTGATGCGGAGCTTCACGCAAGGCGACCGCCACATCGACGTGCTGAAGGAGGTGGCGGCCGCCTTCTACCCGGGCGAGACCGTGGCCCTGCTCGGCCCCTCGGGGGCGGGTAAATCGACCCTACTGCAAATCGCCGGCCTGCTCGAGAAGCCGGATTCGGGCCTGGTGGCCATCGACGGCATCGATTGCGTAACGCTGAGCGATAGCGAGCGCACCCGGGTGCGCCGCATGGAGGTGGGGTTTGTCTATCAGTTCCATCACCTCTTGCCGGAGTTCTCGGCGCTGGAAAACGTCATGCTGCCCCAGCTCATTCTTGGCCGTACGAAGTCGGAAGCGGAGACCCGCGCCAAGCATCTCCTGGAGATGCTGGGCCTCAAGGATCGCTGGGACCACCGGCCGACTGAGCTTTCCGGGGGTGAGCAACAACGCGTGGCGATTGCCCGCGCGGTCGCCAACCAGCCCAAGGTCCTGCTTGCCGACGAGCCCACCGGTAATCTCGATCCGAACACCGCCGAACGCGTGTTCGAAGAACTCCTGAGACTGGTCCACGAGGAGGGTGTCGCGGCCGTCGTAGCGACCCACAATCTCGAGCTTGCGGCGCGCATGGACCGCGTCCTGCGCCTCACGAACGGTCATCTCGTCGAGGAGTCGGTGGCCGTGGTCGACGTCGTCAGCTAGTCCCCCTCTTGCAAAAAGAACGGAACAAGAACAATATCCGTTAGCCTCCCGCGTCGTACCGGCGAAAGCCGGTATCCAGTGGATAAGGCCGGAACCCACTGGATTCCGGCCGCCGCCGGAATGACAAGAGGAAGGTGGCAACCGGCGGAGGGCGAGCCAATAGCATGACAGAGCGGCTCCAACCCTTCGTGCATCTGCGGATGCATTCGTCATATTCGCTACTCGAAGGGGCGCTCACCATTCCCCGGCTGGTGGCGCTCGCCACGGCCGACGAGGCGCCGGCGCTAGCGCTGACCGATTCCAACAATCTTTTCGGGGCGCTCGAATTCTCCGAAGCCATGGCCGGGGTTGGCATCCAGCCGATCATCGGCTGCACGCTGGCGCTCACTTTCACCGTCGAGGCCGAGCCCACACCAGCTGCCGATCTGCGCGGGCCTAAGCCCGACGGGCGGATCGCTCTGCTCGCCAAGGACGAGACCGGCTACGCCAATCTGATGCAACTCTCCACCAGCGCCTATTTCAGGGCCGCCGAGAGCGGCGATCCGCTCGTCACCGTTGCCGAACTCGCAGAGCATGCCGATGGTCTGATCGCGCTTACCGGCGGACCCGAAGGGGTCATCGATCTCGCCTTCGCCGAGGACAATCCGGAACTCGCGCGCACCCGTCTCGAGACACTGCACGCGCTGTTCGGCGACAGGCTCTACGTAGAACTCCAGCGTCACGGCCTACCGCAGGAGAGGGCGGTCGAGTCCCAGCTGGTTCAGCTCGCCTATGACATGGAGCTTCCGCTCGTCGCCACCAACGAGCCCTTCTTCGCCGCGACAGACGACTTCGAGGCCCATGACGCGCTGATTTGCATCGCTCAAGGGAGCTATGTGGCGGTGGATGAGCGGCGGCGCTTGAGTCCGGAGCATTATTTCAAGACCGCCGAGGAGATGCGGGCGCTGTTCGCCGATCTTCCCGAGGCGCTGGCGAACACCGTCGAGATCGCGCAGCGCTGCGCCTATCGTCCCAAGCAGCGCGATCCGATCCTGCCGCCTTTCCTCACCGGCGGCGAGGCCACGAGCGCGCTCGCCGAGACGGAAGCCGCTGAGCTCCGTCGGCAAGCCGAGGCGGGCCTCAAAGAGCGCATTGCCCAGCATGGCACGGCGCCGGGCGAGGACGCGGGGTCATACGCCAAGCGACTCGCCTTCGAGCTCGATGTCATCACCGGCATGAACTACCAGGGCTACTTTCTGATCGTTGCCGACTTCATCAAGTGGACCAAGGGACAGGGCATCCCCGTCGGGCCGGGCCGCGGCTCCGGCGCCGGCTCGCTGGTCGCCTACGCGCTCACCATCACCGATCTCGATCCCATCCGCTTCGGGCTGCTCTTCGAGCGCTTCTTGAATCCCGAGCGCGTGTCCATGCCCGACTTCGACATCGATTTCTGCCAGGATCGGCGCGACGAGGTGATCGCCTATGTGCGCGAGCGCTACGGTGCCGATCGCGTGGCCCACATCATCACCTTCGGTAAGCTGCAGGCGCGCGCGGTGCTGCGCGACGTGGGCCGGGTGCTGCAGATGCCCTACGGCCAGGTGGATCGCCTGTGCAAGCTCGTGCCCATGAACCCGGCGAACCCCGTAACCCTGCCACAGGCCATCGCCGGCGAGCCACGCCTGCAAGAGGAGCGTGACAAGGAGCCTGTCGTCGCCAAGCTGCTCGACATCGGCCAGCGGCTCGAAGGTCTCTACCGGCACGCCTCGACCCACGCCGCCGGCGTCGTCATCGCCGACCGGCCGCTGATCGACCTGGTGCCCCTCTACCGAGACGCCCGCGCCCAACTCCCCGCCACTCAGTTCAACATGAAATGGGCGGAAGCCGCAGGGCTAGTGAAGTTCGACTTCCTCGGTCTCAAGACCCTGACCGTCATCGATACCGCGCGGCAACTGATCCGCCGCGACGGGCCCGACATCGATCCCGCCAAGATCCCCCTCGATGACGCGGCGTCCTATGAGCTGATGCAGCGCGGCGACACCGTCGGCGTGTTCCAGCTCGAAGGTCAGGGCATGCGCGATGCGCTGCGCAAGCTGAAGCCCGACCGCTTCGAGGACATCATCGCCATCGTGGCGCTCTACCGGCCCGGGCCGATGGACAACATCGACACCTATGTGAACCGCAAGCACGGGCGCGAGGAGATCGAGACCCTTCATCCTTCGATCGAGCCAATCCTGGCTGAGACCTACGGCGTCATCATCTATCAAGAGCAGGTGATGCAGATCGCACAGGTTCTGTCCGGCTACTCTCTCGGCGAGGCCGATCTGCTGCGCCGCGCCATGGGCAAGAAGATCAAGAAGGAGATGGATGCGCAGCGAAAGCGCTTCGTCGACGGTGCCGTCCAGAACGGCGTGAACAAGGGGCGCGCCGAATATATCTTCGAGCTGGTCGCGAAGTTCGCCGGTTATGGCTTCAACAAATCGCACGCCGCTGCCTACGCGCTCATCGCCTACCAGACCGCCTATCTCAAGGCGAATTACCCGGCCGAGTTCGTCGCGGCCTCCATGACCCTCGACATGGGCAACGCCGACAAACTCAATAGCTTCGCGCAAGAGGCAGTGCGCCTCGGCATTCCGCTGGAGCCGCCATCGCTCAATCGCTCGGAAGTCGGCTTCATCCCGAATGAAGGCGCCATCCGTTATTCCCTGGCGGCGCTCAAGAATGTCGGGCGGCAGGCGGTCGATCATATTTGCGCCGAGCGGGAGGAGAGGGGTCCCTTCCGGGACGTCTCCGACTTCGCCCGCCGCATCAATCCGCGCCTCCTCAACAAGCGCGCGCTCGAGATGCTGGCGGCCGCGGGCGCCTTCGACGAGCTGGGCGTCGACCGGGCCACGGCGCACGCCAATGTCGATCTGATGGTCGCCGCCGGAAACCGCGCCCAGGAGACGGCCGCCGAGGGGCAGGAGGATTTGTTTTCCGGCGCCCGTCACGCCCCGCCGCCCGTCGAGCTGCGCGTGACAAAGCCCTGGTCGTTCACCGACAAGCTCTCGAAGGAATTCGAGGCCGTCGGCTTTTTCCTTACCGGCCATCCGCTCGACGACTACAAGGAAGCCTTGGCAAGCCTCGGCGCCGAGACTTGGGCCGAGTTCGCCGCCAAGGCGCAAACGCGCCGGGTGGTTGGCACCCTTGCCGGCACGGTCCTGTCCGCCCGCGAGCGCAAGGGCAAGACCGGCAACCCGTATGCGTTCGTCGCCTTCTCTGATTCCACCGGCCAGTTCGAGGCGGTGGTGTTCTCCGAGGCGCTTCTGGCCTCGCGGCCCTTGCTGGAGCCTGGGAAAGCCGTGCTCCTCGAGGTGGAAGCGGAGGCCGACGGCGAGACCGTACGGGTCCGGGTGCAGCGGATCTCCTCCCTGGACAAGGCCGCCGAGGCGCGCCACGCCGGCATGAAGGTCTATGTGGAGGACCCGAGGGCGCTGGCGCCGCTGGCCGAACAGTTGGGGGCCATGAGCGGCGAGGGACAGTTCCGCCTCGTCCTGCGTCTGGACGAGCTCTCCAAAGAGGTGGAATTCGAGTTGCCGCAAGGGATTGACTCCACGCCGCGGCAGCGCAGCGAACTGAAGCTGGTCGAGGGCGTGGGCTCCATCAGCGCGCTCTGAGAAGCCTGGCGGAAATAGCGCTTTTTCGGCGTTTTCCGCCCTTGCCAAGGGGCGGTCCCACCCCTATAACCCGCTCCATCTCACACGCGGGACGCTAAGCGTCACACAACCCTTTTAGGCTGTGCGCTCGCTCCGGTGATTGGCCCCGGCCAGTCTCTTGTCCCGCGGCGGCAAAACCGGAAAAAGGAGTTAGCAGTCCAATGGCACTGCCCGATATCACTATGCGCCAGCTGCTTGAGGCTGGTGTTCACTTTGGTCACCAGACCCATCGCTGGAACCCGAAGATGGCGCCCTATATCTATGGGTCCCGCAACAACATCCACATCATCGATCTGACTCAGACGGTGCCGCTTCTGCATCAAGCGCTGGTCGCCGTTTCCGACGTCGTGGCCAAAGGCGGCCGCGTGTTGTTCGTCGGCACCAAGCGCCAGGCAGCCGAGCCGATCGCCGAGGCGGCCCGCTCGTCAGCGCAGTATTTCATCAATCACCGCTGGCTCGGTGGCACGCTGACCAACTGGCGGACCATCTCCCACTCCATCAAGCGCCTCAAGTCGCTGGAGGAGCTGTTCGAGGGCGATCATCGCGGCCTCACCAAGAAAGAGCTGCTGCAGCTCACGCGCGAGAAGGACAAGCTCGAGCGCTCCCTCGGCGGCATCAAGGATATGGGCGCACCCCCGGATCTGATGTTCGTGATCGACACCAACAAAGAGTCGATCGCCATCGCGGAGGCCCGCAAGCTCAACATGCCGGTCGTAGCCGTGGTCGACTCCAACTGCGATCCGGACGGCATCAGCCATCCTATCCCGGGCAATGACGATGCCGGACGCGCCATCACCTTCTATTGCGATCTCATCGCGCGTGCCGCGATCGACGGCATCGAGCGGGCGCAAGGCGGTGGCGGTGTCGATCTCGGTGCCGCCGCCGAGCCGATGATGGAGCCTGGTCTCGAAGCCGATGCCGCTTCGGAACCGGCTCAGGCCGAGCCTGCGGCGGAGAAAAAGTCCGCCAAGGCCAAGAAGACTCCGAAGACGCCAGAGGCCGAAGCTGAGACGCCGGCCCCTGCGGCGAAGGAAAACGCATAGCGAGACGTCTCGTTCGAGTATCGAGACGCAACGAAGAGGAACGCATGGCGACGATAACCGCAACCACGGTCAAAGAGCTGCGCGATAAGACCGGCGCGGGCATGATGGATTGCAAGGCTGCGCTCAACGAGACCGCCGGTGACATGGAAGCTGCGGTCGACTGGCTCCGGGCGAAAGGCCTCTCCAAGGCTGCCAAGAAGGCCGGCCGCATCGCGGCCGAAGGCCTCATCGGCCTTGCTGCCGAAGGCAACGAGGCGGCCCTGGTCGAGGTCAACTCCGAGACCGACTTCGTCGCCCGCAATCCCGCCTTCCAGGAGATGGTCGCGACGGTTGCCGGCGCGGCGCTCGGTGCGAAAGGCAATGTGGAGACCCTTGGGGCCGCGTCTTACGGCAAAACCAAGGCCTCCGTCGCCGACACGCTGAAAGAGATGGTCGGCTCCATCGGCGAGAACATGACGCTCCGCCGCACCGCGCATCTCGCCGCCGACAAGGGCGTGATTGCCAGCTACATCCACAACCAGGCAGCGCCTGGGCTCGGCAAGATCGGGGTGATCGTCGCCATCGAGTCCACGGGCGATGCTGAGACGCTCCAGACTTTCGGCAAGCAGGTGGCCATGCACATCGCTGCGGCGAACCCGCAGGCCGTCGACACCGACAGTCTCGACAAGGACTTCGTCGAGCGGGAACGCGCAGTGCTGACCGAGCAGGCGAAAGAGTCAGGCAAGCCCGCCGAGGTCATCGACAAGATGGTGGAGGGACGCCTGCGGAAGTTCTATGAGGAAGTCGTGCTGCTTCAGCAGCCTTTCGTTCATGACCCCGACACGACCGTGGCCAAGGCACTTGAGGCCGCGTCCAAGGACGCCGGCGCGCCCATCAAGATTACCGGTTTCTACCGGTTTGCCTTGGGCGAAGGGATCGAACGCGGCGAGAGCGACTTCGCAGCCGAAGTTGCCGCCGCCGCATCGGGCTCCTAAGGTCTTGGCGCGGCGAATCGATGGATCGGTCGCCGCATTTGGGCTCAGGGCTCCCCGCCGCCACCGGAGTTTGAGCTGATGGCCAAGTCTCCCGCGACCGCCAAGCCGCGCTACCAGCGCGTCCTCGTCAAACTCTCAGGCGAGGCGTTGGCGGGCGCCAAGGGCTACGGTATCGACCTCAGCGTCATCGACCCGATCGCCCAGGACATCGCCAAAGCCGCGGCCATGGGGGTGCAGATTTGCCTCGTGGTCGGCGGCGGCAATATCTACCGAGGCCTCATGGCGGCCGAAGGCGGCATGGACCGCGCCCGCGCCGATTATATGGGAATGCTGGCCACGGTGATGAACGCGCTGGCGCTGCAGACCGCCATCGAGCGGGCAGGGCCCACGGCGCGCGTGCTGTCGGCCATCCCCATGCCGACCGTGTGCGAGCCCTATATCCGCGACAAGGCGCTCGATCATTTGGCCAAGGGCCGGGTGGTGATTTTCGCCGGCGGCACCGGAAACCCGTTCTTCACGACAGACACGGCGGCCGCGCTCCGCGCCGCCGAGATGGACTGCCAGGCCTTGTTCAAGGCCACTCAGGTGGACGGCGTCTACAGCGCCGATCCGGTCAAGAACCCGGACGCGAAGCGCTACGAACGCCTGAGTTATGGGGATGTGCTAAAGCAAGACCTGAAGATCATGGACGGCGCCGCGATCGCCCTTGCCCGGGACAGCCGGATTCCCATAATCGTGTTCTCCATCAAGGGCCAAACCGGTTTGGCTCTTGAGTTGCAAGGGAAGGGTTCCTCGACCACCATAGACGGCGGAGAGGAAACGTGAGGAGCCTGTCGGTTCTGGGAAACGCCCAACAGAGCTTTGCCGAGCCGGGCTTGATCGAAAGCACGGCGAAAGGCATGCGGGGAAGGCAGAATGTCTAGTTTTGACTTAAGCGAGATCGAACGACGCATGCGTGGCGGCCTTGCCGCGCTGAAGCACGAGTTCAGCGGCTTGCGGACCGGCCGTGCCAGCGCCAGCCTGCTCGATCCGATCATGGTGATGGCTTACGGCAACCCCATGCCGCTCAATCAAGTTGCCACCGTCAATGTACCGGAGCCGCGACTGATCACGGTGCAGGTATGGGACAAGAGCCAGGTGAACGCCGTCGACAAGGCGATCCGGGAGTCCGATCTCGGCCTCAACCCCGTGATGGAAGGTCAACTCTTGCGCCTGCCAATTCCGGAGCTGAACGAGGAGCGGCGGCAAGAGCTCGCTAAGGTCGCGCATAAATATGCCGAGCAGGCCCGCGTCGCCGTGCGCAATGTGCGCCGCGACGGCATGGAGCATTTGAAGCGCGCCGAGAAGGATGGTGACATGGGTAAGGACGAACACCATTCGCTGGCAACCAAGGTCCAGGACCTGACCGACAAGATCATCAAGGAGGTTGACGAGGCCCTTGCCACCAAGGAAGCCGAGATCATGCAGGTTTGATCGGGCAGCCTTATTGGACGCGTTCCTTAGCTTTGAATTCGGAGATGCCGACCGTGACGCTTGCGATGGATCCAAAATGGGGCGACGCCGACAGGCCGGCCGCGCGCCATGTTGCCATCATCATGGACGGCAATGGCCGCTGGGCGGCTGAACGCGGCTTGCCGCGGGCAGAAGGTCACCGCCAAGGGGTCGAGAGCGTACGGCGCGCCGTCGAGGCCGCCATGGAGCTTGGCGTCACGCATCTCACCCTGTTCAGCTTTTCGTCGGAGAATTGGTCGCGTCCGAAGCAGGAGATCAACGACCTGTTCGGTCTGCTCCGGCGTTTCGTTCGGCGCGACCTCGCGGAACTGCATAAGAACGGCGTCAAGATCCGCGTGATCGGCGCGCGGGCCGGTCTCGAGGACGACATCTTGCGGATGCTCGATGACGCGGTCGAACTGACCAAGGACAACACCGCGCTCACCCTCACCATCGCCTTCAACTATGGCGCCCGCGACGAGATCGCCCGCGCCGCGCAGCGCGTCGCCGAGGATGTCAAAGCCGGGCTGGTCGCAGCCGAGGAAATAACGCCCGAGCGGTTCGGCGCCTATCTGGATACCGCCGACTTGCCCGATCCGGATCTTCTCATACGCACCAGCGGCGAGTTGCGCCTCTCGAACTTCCTCCTATGGCAACTCGCCTACAGCGAGTTCGTCTTTGTCGACGTCTACTGGCCCGATTTCACCAAGGAGCTGTTCGAAGCTGCCATCGCCGAGTATCAGCGGCGAAACCGCCGTTTCGGCGGAACCTCGGCGAGATCCACCGCGTGACGCCAAACGCAGCGCCCCCGGGAAACGAGCAGAACACAGCAGAGGTCCGCCAGATACCGGAGCTCATGGTCCGTCTGGCTTCCGCCGTCGTCCTTGCAGGGATCGCGCTTGGCGCCGTCATAGCCAGCCCTTGGAGCTTTCTTGCGCTCGTCGTCGTTGCCGGCGGGCTGCTCGCCTGGGAGTGGGGCTCGCTCACCCGCGGCACCGGCTTCGACGGAACCGCTCTGATCGAGGCCGTCTGCGTGACCGCCGTTGCGGTCCTTGTCGCCCTCGGCCGCCCCGACCTCGCGTTCCTGATCCTCGGTGGCACCGCCGCGACCATTGGCTTCGGGAACGTCTCCAAGAGCCGTGCCGCCTGGGCGCTGGCGGGTCTTGCCTATATCGCCTTTCCTGCCGCGGCATTGATGTGGTTGCGCAGCGACCCGACGCTCGGCCTCACCGCCATACTCTTCGTGCTGGCGGTCGCCTGGACCACGGACACAGCCTCCTATGTGGGTGGGCGCTTGCTCGGCGGCCCGAAACTGTCGCCCCGCATCTCTCCCAAAAAGACCTGGAGCGGCTTTATTGTCGGCACGCTCACGCCGGCCCTGGTCGGCTACGGATTTGCGGTCTATCTGGGAAACACCTCCGCTCTGCTCTTGGCCCTTGTCAGCATCGGCCTTGCGTTAGCGTGCCAGATCGGGGACTTGCTTGAGAGCGCGGTCAAGCGCCACTTTGGAGCCAAGGACATGAGCCAACTCATTCCAGGCCATGGCGGTTTGTTCGACCGTATCGATAGTCTCTTGCTGGCCTCGGTCGTCGCCGGCCTCATCGCGTTACGCGACCTGCCGGCGCCCGGCGCCGGCCTTCTCATCTGGTAGAGGCGTTCCAACTGTCTGCTTCAGTCACATCCATGCAAACCAAGCCGCCCGCCACGGCCACCCAGCCGCGGCGGATCACGGTCCTCGGCGCAACCGGTTCTATCGGCGAGAGCACGCTCGATCTCGTCGGCCGTGATCCGCAAAGCTACGAGGTAGTTGCTCTTACGGGCTGCCGGAATGTGACTCGGCTTGCAGAGATGGCGATTCAGCACCGCGCCGAAATCGCGGTGATCGCAGACGAGAGCTGCTACGCCGACCTGAAATCCGCGCTTGCCGGTACCGGTATCGAGACCGCGGCCGGCGAGGGCGCTCTGCTCGAAGCGGCAAGCCGACCGGCCGATTGGGTGATGGCGGCAATCGTCGGCGCCGCCGGCCTCAAGCCGACGCTATGTGCCGTGCGCCAAGGCACGTCGACGGCACTCGCCAACAAGGAGTGCCTCGTCTCCGCCGGCGCCATCTTCATGGCCGAGGTGGCAAGGCACGGCACAACACTGCTGCCGGTGGATTCCGAGCACTCGGCGGCGCTCCAGGCTATGACCGGCACCGCACCGGAGCGTATTGAGCGCGTGTGTCTGACCGCGTCGGGTGGCCCTTTCCGCACGTGGACGTACCAACAGATGGCGGATGCCGAACCCGAGCAGGCGCTCAATCACCCGAACTGGTCCATGGGGCCGAAGGTCACGATCGATTCCGCCTCGCTCATGAACAAGGGGATGGAGTTGCTCGAGGCTCATCATCTCTTCGCGCTCGGCCCCGACAAGCTCGACGTGCTCGTCCATCCGCAGTCCATCGTGCACTGTCTGGTCTATATGAGCGACGGCGCGGTGCTGGCCCAGCTCAGTTGTCCCGACATGCGCACGCCGATCGCCTACAGCCTCGCCTGGCCCGAGCGCATGCATGTTCCCAACCAACGCCTCGATCTCGCGGAGATCGGCACCTTGACCTTCGAAGCCCCCGACCTGGAGCGCTTCCCCGCCTTGCGTCTGGCCAAGGAGGTCCTCGCGGCCGGAGGCAGCGCCGGCACGGTATTCAACGCCGCCAACGAGGTCGCCGTGGAAGCGTTTCTCGCCAAGCGTCTCGGCTTTCTCGCCATCGCAGGGCTGGTCGAGGCGACCCTTGTCGCCTGCGGCGACCTGATCAGTCTGGCGCCGCAGAACGCCGACGACGTGCTGGAGATCGATGAGGAAGCCCGGTCGCGCGCGCGGGGCTGGCTCGCACGGTTTGCATCAGCCCCTATGGCGGGCTAGATAACGCCCCAAAGTTAAGGTAGGCCCCCATCTATGGACACGATAAATCTGCTTACTGGCCTCGGCACCACACTTCTTCACTACCTCATTCCGTTCCTTTTTGTGCTCACGGTCGTGGTCTTCATCCACGAACTCGGGCATTTCTTGGTGGCCCGGTGGTGCGGCGTGGCGGTGAAGGTCTTCTCGATCGGCTTTGGGCCCGAGATCTTCGGATTCTATGACCGCAAAGGTACCCGCTGGCGCGTCTCTTGGATTCCGCTCGGCGGCTATGTGAAGTTTATCGACGACGAGAACGTCGCCAGCGCGTCCGGTCGCAAGGCCTTCGAGGCTCTTCCGGAGGAGGAGCGCAAGCGCAGCTTCCAAGGCAAGACACTGGCCCAGCGCGCGGCCATCGTCGCGGCGGGGCCCATCGCCAATTTCATTCTCGCAATCGTCATCTTTACGGCCATTTTCAGCGTCTTCGGCGAGCGGATGACCGCAGCCAAGGTCGATGCCATCAACCCCGGCAGTGCTGCCGAGCGGGCCGGCTTCCAGCCGGGCGACCGTGTCACCGCCATTGACGGGACCGAGATCGACAATTTCACGACGATGCAGCGCATCGTCGCCATGAGCCCCGAGCAAAAATTGCACTTTGTCGTCGAGCGCAATGGAAGCACTGTTGAGCTCGACGCCACGCCCGAACGCAAGGAGATTACAGACCGATTCGGCAATACCATGCGCATCGGCCTGCTCGGCATTCAGCGCAGTGCCTCCCCCGACGATTGGACATTGGAGCGCCACAATCCCGCCACCGCTTTCGTGATGGCGGTGAAGGAGTGCTATTTCGTCGTCTCGCGGTCTCTCGGCTATTTGTACGATGTGGTAACGGGCAGGGAGGCCGCCGACCAACTCGGTGGTCCACTTCGTATTGCCCAAGTATCGGGCCAAGTAGCGACGGCGGGATTTGTCGCGCTTCTCAACCTGGCGGCCATCATATCGGTGAGTATTGGTCTAATAAATCTATTCCCGATACCCATGCTCGATGGCGGTCATCTTCTGTTTTACGGTATAGAGGCAGTAAGAGGGCGCCCGCTGAGCGAATCGACTCAAGAGATCGGTTTCCGCATTGGCTTGGCGTTCGTTCTCATGCTAATGATCTTCGCGACCTGGAACGATCTGATTCACTTGAAGTTTCTGTGATCAGAGGTTGTAGGGGCACACGCTTAGCGGGGACCGGGAAGCCCCCGTATGGTTAACAAAAGACTACCAAAAATCGGCCACAAACAAATGGCCAGTTGCGATCTAAGGCGCTTTGCCTACGGGGTCGGTTGAGGGGATAACACCAGCAATGGTGCGGTGGACGTTGGAAAGAGGGCTGTTCGCGGCTCTCCTAGTGCTTAGTAGCGTCCCGCTTTCGCTGGGTCTCAGCGCGAGCTTTGGCGACCTATCTGCATCCGCTCAAGGCGCCGTCATCCGTTCGATCGTGGTCGAGGGCAACCGCCGGGTAGAGCCGGAGACGGTCCGCTCTTATCTAACCTTCTCATCCGGCGACACCTACAACCCCGCCGAAGTCGATCAGTCCCTGAAAACCCTGTTTGCCACCGGCCTGTTCCAAGACGTGCGGATCAGGCGCCAGGGCGGCACCATCATCGTCATCGTGGTGGAAAACCCCATCGTGAACCGGGTGGCCTTCGAGGGGAACAAGGAGATCGAGGACTCTACCCTCGCCTCCGAAGTCCAACTCAAGCCGCGCGCCGTCTACACCCGTGCGCGCGTCCAGGCGGACGTCCAGCGCATTCTCAGCTTGTATCGCCGCCAGGGCCTCTATGCCGCCCAGGTCGACCCGAAGATCATCAATCTCGACAACAACAGAATCGACGTGGTGTTCGAGATCACTGAAGGCGCGTCCACCAAGGTCCGCGCCATCAACTTCATCGGGAATCAGGCCTTCAGCGATTCGCAGCTCCGCTTCGTCATCACCACGACGCGGACGAACTTCTTAAGCTTCCTCAAGAACACCAACATCTACGACCCAGACCGGCTGAATCTCGACCGCGAGCTGTTACGCCAGTTCTATCTGAAGAACGGCTACGCCGATGTCCGCATCGTCTCGGCGACCGCCGATCTTGACCGCGACGGCCGCGGCTTCTTCATCACCTTCACCATCGAGGAAGGAGAGCGCTACCGCTTCGGCTATGTGGACATCGAAAGCGCGCTGCCATCGCTCAATATCGATGAGTTGCGCGGTGTCATTCTGACGAGGCCCGGCCGGCACTACAATGCCGAGAAGGTCGAGAAGACGGTCGAAGCCTTGACCGTGAAGGTCTCCCAGCAGGGCTACGCCTTTGGGCAAGTCCGGCCACGCTTCGAGCGCGACCAGGCAACCCACACCATGAATATCGTCTACGTCATCGATGAGGGCCCGCGGGTCTATATCGAGCGTATCAACATTGTCGGCAACTTCCGCACTCAAGATGATGTGATCCGGCGACAATTTCGCTTGGCTGAAGGCGACGCGTATAACCGCCTGCTCGTCGAGGCCGCGCGCAAGCGATTGAGAGCGCTAGGTTTCTTCAAGTCAGTGGAAATTCAAACCGAGCCCGGAAGTGCGCCTGATCGCGTCATTCTCGTAGTCAGCGTCGTCGAGCAGCCGACCGGCGAACTCTCCTTCGGCGTCGGTTACTCCACCCAGGAAGGGGTAATCGGCGACGTCAGCATCACCGAGCGCAATCTCATGGGTAAGGGGCAATATGTTCGTCTCGGCTTCTCGGGAAGTCTGGATCGTGCCCAGGTCGATTTCAGTTTCACCGAGCCCAACTTCCTCGATCGCAATATGGCGGCCGGTTTCGACCTCTTTTATAAAGACGTCAATCTGCAGGACGCCGCGTCGTTCAACCAGAGAGACGGCGGCGGCAATCTTCGTCTGGGCTTCCCCATTGCCGAAAATACCCAAATGGGATTGCGCTACCGGTTCAACAGGCAAGAGATTTACGACGTATCCAACAACGCTTCGCTGGCGATTAAGCAGGCCGCCGATGAAGGTGCTGTAAACGTCTCCAGTGTGGGTTACACGGTCGCCTACGACACTCGCAACGTGCCGCAGTCACCGAGCAGCGGCATATTCGCCTCCTTCTCCCAAGACTTCGCCGGCGTTGGCGGCGATGTGAACTACATTCGCTCCGTCGTGGACACTCGTGGCTATTACCCCATCACCAACAAGCTTACGTTGGTCGGCCGCGTCCAGGGTGGCGCGATCGAAGGGTGGGGCGGTGAAGACCTTCGTCTGACGGATCTATTCTTCAAGGGTGGCGAGACAATTCGTGGCTTCGAGCGCGCCGGCTACGGTCCGCGCGATGCTTGCGAAAATCCAACGACCGGCAAGCGGTTGCCTAACAATACCTGCCAGCGAGATGCTCTGGGCGGCAAGTATTTCTGGGCGACCACCGCAGAGCTTCGCTTCCCCCTTCCACTAATCCCTGACAACCTTGGCATGTCGGGTGCGATATTTGTTGATGCAGGCTCGCTCTGGGATCCCGGCCAGTCCGCAATCAATGCCGTTTATCCGGCTCCGCCGAAGGGTGAGGGAAGCTTCATCTTTGACAGTTCCGACATTCGGCTATCTACCGGCTTCAGCATCATTTGGCAGTCCCCGCTTGGGCCGCTTCGCGCGGACATCGCCGACGCCATCCTCAAGGCAGACTTCGACAGAACCGAACTTTTCCGTTTCGGCGCCTCAACAAACTTCTAAAAGAAGCCAGTTCGGTTTATGGCTTCGCGCCATGGTTCATGTCGCGCAGCCGGCCGCTGGAGATTTGATGGAACACCCGGGATTCTTCGAGCGCGCCGGTCCGTTCTCTTTGCACGTCCTCGCCGAGGCCACGGGCTCCGAGTTAATCGGGACTTCGGGTCCCGATGCCGAGATCGAGGATATGCGCCCTCTCGACGCGGCAACGAAGGGCCAGCTCTCCTTCCTGGACAACCCGAAATACCTGCCGCTGCTCGCCAACACCCGCGCCAGTGCCTGCCTTGTGGCGCCCAAATACGCCGACAAGGTGCCCGCCGGTACGGTTCGGCTCGTGACGCCAGATCCTTATCGGGGCTTCGCCAAGGCGCTGACGCTCTTCTATCCCGATGCCCTTAAGCCAAAGGCCGCCCACGTCGGAACGGGCGGAGCAGGCAATATCCATCCGAGTGCGGTCCTGGAGCCGGACGTCACGGTAGAGGCCGCCGCCGTCATCGGTCCGGAAGCAAGGATTGGCCGGGGGACCACAATCGCGGCGGGGACCATCATCGGCTATCGCGTGCATGTCGGCCGCGACTGTTATATAGGGCCAAATGCGACGCTCACCCATACGCTCGTGGGCAATCGCGTCACGGTTCACGCGGGCGTGGCCATCGGTCAGGACGGTTTCGGGTTCGCCATGGGCTCGGCCGGTCACCTCAAAGTGCCTCAAATTGGCCGGGTCGTCATCCAGGACGATGTCGAAATCGGCGCCAACTCGACGATTGATCGCGGCGCGCTGCGGGACACCATCGTCGGGGAAGGCACGAAAATTGATAATCTCGTGCAAATCGGGCACAACGTCATAATCGGAAGGCATTGCATTATTGTGTCGCAAACCGGTATCTCAGGCAGTTCCGAGCTCGGCGATTTTGTTGCGCTTGGCGGCCAGGTCGGTGTTGTCGGCCATGTCAAGATCGGCGCTGGCGCTCAGATCGCTGGGAGCAGTAATGTGCGGGGCCACGTGCCGCCGGGCGCGCGTTGGGGCGGGACCCCAGCCAAGCCAATTCGGCTGTGGTTCAGAGAGTTGACCGTGCTGCGGCAGCTGGCCGAGCGCAAGGATGTGAAGCTTGATTAGGGCCAAAGCGGGGAGGGCAAGCAGCCATGAACCCGCATCGAAGGAGCCGGTCCGTATGAATGAGAGCGGGGTCAAAGCGAAGCTCGATACGGCGGAAATCGTCGATATCATGAAGCTTCTGCCGCATCGCTATCCTTTCCTCCTCGTCGACCGCATCGTCGAAATGGATGGGGATCGCTCTGCCGTGGGCATCAAGAACGTGACGGTCAACGAGCCGTATTTCCAGGGGCATTTTCCGGGCAATCCCGTGATGCCCGGCGTGCTCCTCATCGAAGGCATGGCGCAAACCGCCGGCGCGCTGTGCATGCGCTTTCTCGATGAGTTCAAGGAGCCGCCGCTCGTCTATTTCATGGCGATCGACAAGGCGCGATTCCGCCGACCGGTGGTTCCGGGAGATACCGTGCACTATCACGTCCAGAAGATGCGCAGCCGCGGACGCGTATGGCGCTTCCGGGCCCAAGCGCGCGTGGAAGACAACCTCGTCGCTGAGGCCGAGGTCAGTGCCGTGATCATTGAGACGTAGCCGGCACGGCATGACCAATATCCATCCGACCGCCGTGGTCGATCCAAGCGCGCAACTTGGAACGAATATCCAGATCGGCCCGTTTTGCGTCGTCGGCCCCAATGTGGAGCTCGGCGACGGCGTCGTCTTGCATTCGCATGCCGTCATTGTCGGCCGCACCGTGCTCGGCGCCGGCTGCAAGGTGTTTCCCTTCGCCGCCGTCGGCCAGGCCCCGCAGGATGTCAAATTCCACGACGAGCCGAGCACGATCACCGTCGGCGCGGGCACCGTCATTCGCGAGAACGTCACCATCAATCCAGGCACCGAAGGCGGCGCGATGGCGACGCGCGTGGGCGACAACTGTCTGTTGATGATCGCCGCCCACATCGCCCATGATTGTCAGATCGGGCATAACGTGACTCTTGTGAACGGGGCAACGCTGGGTGGCCATGTCTCGATCGGCGACGGCGCCATCATCGGCGGCCTCTCGGCCATCCATCAATTCGTACGCATAGGCGCTTATTCCTTCGTCGGCGGAATGTCCGGTGTCGCCGCCGACCTCATTCCGTTCGGCATGGCGCTCGGCAACCGCGCGCATCTGAACGGCCTGAACATTGTCGGTCTCAAGCGTAAGGGCTTCCCGCGCGAGCAGATCCACGAGGTGCGCCAAGCCTATCGCATGCTATTCTCGAGCGAAGGCACGCTGAAGGAACGGCTGAAGGACACCGAAGCCATGTTCTCCAAGAACCCGCTCGCCACGCAAATTATCGACTTCATCAAGAGCGAGTCCGACCGGTCATTCTGCGTGCCGAACAATGCCGCAGCGCCGAGCCGCTGATAATGCAGCGACGACCGTGCCCGAACTAAGCAAGTTTACTGGCCCACTAGGCATCATCGCCGGACAGGGCCCGCTACCCGGCGTCCTCGCCGAGATGGCGGTGGCGCGTGGCGTACCTCTTCACATCGTGGCGATCCGGGGGGAGGCATACGAGGAGATCGAACGCTTTTCCCACACCTGGATCAAATGGGGCGAGATCGGCAAACTGTTCGCCGCTCTCGAACGCAACGAGTGCAGGGATCTGGTGATCATAGGTGGCGTGAACCGTCCTGACTTCGGCAATGTCCGGCTCGATATCGGCGCCATCAAGACATTGCCCTTCCTGCTCAGCCTAGCCAAAGGGGGCGACGACGATGTGTTGTCGCGCGTCGTGCGTTTCTTCGAGGATAAGGGCTATCGCGTCCATGGCGCTGGCGACGTGGCCCCGGAACTCCTAGCCCAGGAAGGGAAGCTCAGCAGCAAGGCGCCGTCCGCCGAGGACGCGAGCGATATCGAATCCGCCTTCAAGGTGGTGCGCGCTCTCGGACGCCTCGATGTCGGGCAGTGCGCCGTCGTAGCGCGGGGCCGCGTGCTGGCGGTTGAGGCGGCCGAAGGGACCGATGCCATGCTCGAGCGCTGCGCCGATCTGCGCAAAATCGGACGCACCTGGGGCACGCGGCCTGCAGGCGTCCTCGTCAAGGCGCCGAAGCCCGGACAGGAAGAGCGGGTCGACATGCCGACGATCGGTCCTATGACTGTACGGTTGGCTGCGGCGGCCGGGCTCTCCGGCATCGCCATGGCTGCGGGCCACGTGCTGATGGCCGAACGCGACGCCACGATCAAGGCCGCGAACGAGAACAAGCTGTTCTTGTTTGGAGAGCGCTGGGACGCCGCGGCCGACTAGACCTACAAACCACCGATGGACCGGGAGAGGATCGCCGTCAGCGGGCCTCAACCGGTATATAGGCACGCTCTGCGGCACCAGTATAAAGCTGACGCGGCCGTCCGATACGTTGCGAAGGATCCTCGATCATCTCCATCCACTGGGCGATCCAGCCGACCGTGCGGGCGATGGCGAACAGCACCGTGAACATGTCGGTCGGAAAGCCGAGCGCCTTGAGCGTGATCCCCGAATAGAAGTCGATATTCGGATAAAGCTTCTTCTGCACGAAATAGTCGTCGGAGAGCGCGATGCGCTCAAGCTCCAGCGCCACTTTCAGAATCGGATCGTCGGGGTGGCCGACCGCCTCGAGCACCTCGTGACAGGTCTTCTGCATGATCTTGGCGCGCGGATCATAGTTCTTGTAGACGCGATGGCCGAAGCCCATCAATCGGAACGGATCGCTCTTGTCTTTGGCGCGCATGACATATTCAGGGATGCGGTCGACCGTGCCGATCTCCTCCAGCATCGTGAGCGCCGCTTCGTTGGCGCCGCCATGCGCCGGCCCCCACAGGCAGGCGATCCCCGCGGAGATACAGGCAAAAGGATTGGCGCCGGACGATCCGGCAAGCCGGACCGTCGAGGTCGATGCATTCTGCTCGTGGTCGGCGTGGAGAATAAAGATGCGCCGCATCGCCCGCGCCAGCACCGGATTGACCACATACTCCTCACACGGGACGGCAAAGCACATCCTGAGGAAGTTCGCCGAGTAATCGAGATCGTTCTTCGGATACACGAAAGGCTGGCCGACGGAGTATTTGTAAGCCATGGCGGCGATCGTTGGCATCTTGGCGATCATGCGGATGCTCGCCATCTCACGCTGCCACGGATCCTTGATGTCAATGGAGTCGTGATAGAAGGCCGACAGCGCACCCACGACGCCGACCATGACGGCCATGGGATGCGCGTCACGGCGGAAGCCGGTGTAGAACCGGTTCATCTGCTCATGCACCATGGTGTGCTTGGTGATGCGGTACTTGAACGCCTCATACTGGTCGGCCGTCGGCAGCTCCCCATAAAGCAACAGATACGCCGTCTCGAGGAAGGTGCAGTTCTCGGCAAGCTGATCGATGGGATAACCGCGATAAAGCAGAACCCCCTTGTCGCCGTCGATATAGGTGATCTTCAACTCGCAGCTCGCCGTCGAGGTGAAGCCCGGGTCGTAGGTGAAGCAGCCACTGTCCTGGTACAGCGTGTTGATGTCGATGACATCCGGACCGATCGTGCCACGCCGAATCGGCAAATCGTGCCGCGCACCTCTCACGGTGAGGGACGCCTCATCGGTCTCGTTGGCCCGATACTCCTCTGCGACGCTCATATCCAAGCCTCCTGGCCCCCTAGGGGCAACCTGATCGAAACGCGCCTACGACATATCACTTGGGCAGCGCTCCTGATCCCTAACACAGGTTTATTGCATTGCCGCATAATCGCGTTGAATCTACCGCAGCGCAACATCGATGCATGCTTAAATGTTAAGCATGTTTGGACCCGGCCTGGTCGGCTATACGCCCCAACGCTTCCTCGCGGCCCAGCACCTCGAGCACTTCGAAGATACCAGGGGAGGTCGACCGGCCGGTCAACGCCGCGCGCAGGGGCTGTGCCACCTTGCCGAGCTTGCGGCCTGTCGCCTCGGCGAATCCCCGCACACAAGCCTCCAGCGCCTCGGGCGTCCACGACTCGACTTTATCGAGGCTGGGCAGGAGCGCTGCGAGCGTCTCGCGCCCCTGATCGTCGAGTTGCTTCAACGCTCCGTCGTCCAGGGCGAGCGGCCGCGTGGCGAACAAGAACCCGGCGCTGTCGAGAAGCTCGATCAGCGTCTTGGCCCGCTCCTTCAGTCCCGGCATGGCACGCTCGAGTTTTCGCCAACCGACGGCATCGATCTGCGCCGCACGCGACCCGCCCTCGGACAAGTCGGGGATCAGCGCCTTGAGATGCTCGATGATTTCGGCGTCCGGCGTGGCGCGCAGGTAGTGTCCATTCAGGTTCTCGAGCTTGGCAAAGTCGAAGCGCGCGGCGGACCGGCCGATCGCATCGAGATCGAACCAGGAGACCATCTCCTCGGTCGACATGATCTCGGCGTCGCCATGACTCCAACCGAGCCGCACGAGATAATTGCGTAAGGCTGCGGGCAGGTAGCCCATGGCGCGGTAGGCCTCGGCGCCGAGCGCCCCATGCCGTTTGGACAGCTTGGCGCCGTCAGGTCCGTGGATCAGCGGCACGTGGGCATAGATCGGAGGCTCCCAGCCGAGCGCCTTGAAGATCTGAGTCTGCCGCGCCGCGTTGGTCAGATGATCGTCGCCGCGAATGACGTGAGTGATGCCCATATCGTGATCGTCGACCACCACTGACAGCATGTAAGTTGGCGAGCCGTCACTCCGCAGCAGAATGAGATCGTCGAGTTCCTTATTGGCGAAGACCACGCGTCCCTGCACACGGTCCTCGATGACGGTCTCACCCTCGCGCGGCGCCTTGAAGCGGATCGCAGGCCTCATGCCTGCCGGCGCTTCGCTATGGTCGCGGTCGCGCCACGTGCCGTCATAACCCGGGGCACGGCCTTCGGCCCGTGCGCGCTCGCGCATGGCCTGCAATTCTTCCGACGTCGCATAGCACCGGTAGGCATGGTTGGTCGCGAGCAATTGCTCGGCGATCTCCCGATGGCGCTCGGCGCGCGAGAGCTGATAGACCGGCTCCCCGTCCCAATCGATGCCGAGCCAACGCAAGCCATCGAGTATCGCGAGGATCGCCCCCTCGGTCGAGCGGGCCTGATCGGTATCCTCGATCCGGAGCAGCATCTTGCCGCCCTTGGCCTTGGCATAGAGCCAATTGAAAAGCGCCGTGCGGGCTCCGCCGATATGCAGGTAGCCCGTGGGCGACGGCGCAAAGCGCGTGATGACAGTCTCGCTCATCGGTGGATTTGGGGGACTCTGGTGGGCTAGGGACAAAGGCTGGCCGTGGTGTAGCATAAGGAACAGGTGCGGGGTAAGGGCAGGGGCGGGTCCCATGCCGGACCGGGACGAAGAGATTTGGGGCGGCGGCGATGGCCCCTTCAGGCGGGACAGAATCGGCCTCGTCCCCGCGGCATTGTCGGTCGCCGCACGTGCCTTGGAAGCCGAGACCGACCGCTGGTTCCTGTGGTTGCCGGTCCTCTTCGCCAGCGGCATCCTCACCTATTTCGCCCTTCACGATGAGCCTGATCCGCGCATGGCCCTGGCCCTTGTCTTGGGCGCAGCCGGGCTTTGTCTCACCCTACGGCACGCGCCCCTCGGCCTTGCCTTTAGCGCGGCATGCGTTGCCTTTGCCCTCGGCTTCGCCACGGCGAAACTGCGCACCTATACGGTCGCCGCGCCGGTGCTCGCCGAGGAATTGCGCTATGTCCCGGTCACGGGTTTCGTGGAGGACTTCGAGCACCGAGACGGCCGGCGGGCACGCCTGACCTTGCGCGTGATCGCCCTCGGCGATCTCGATGCCGGGGCACGGCCTTTCCGCGTTCGCGTCAGCACCACCGCGAAAGACGGACCCCATACGGGCGAGGCCGTCTCCCTGCGGGCCACTTTGAGGCCGCCGCCCGAGCCGGTCGAGCCCGGCGGGTTCGATTTCGGCCGCAAGGCCTGGTTCGCCCGGCTCGGCGCAACAGGCTACGCCACCAGCAAAATCGAAACATTCGACGCGGCGCGGGAGCCACCCTGGGATCTGGCGATATGGGCTGCGATCAATTCATTGCGCGCCCGCGTCAAGACCCGCGTAACCGCGAGCCTACCGGGCGAGGCCGGCGGCATCGCCGTGGCGCTGATCACCGGCGATCGCGGCGGCATTCCGCAAGAGGTGACCACCGCCATGCGCGATTCCGGCCTCGCCCATGTGCTGGCGATATCGGGCCTGCACATGGTGATCATGGCCGGCACGGTGTTCTGGCTCGTGCGCGCGCTGCTCGCCCTCATCCCCGGTCTCGCGTTGCGCTTCCCCATCAAGAAATGGGCGGCCGCCGCGGCCCTCCTGGCCGCCGCCTTCTACCTTGCCTTGTCGGGCGCCGCCGTGCCCACGGTGCGCGCTTGGATCATGATGAGCATCTTTCTCATTGCCGTGATCCTCGATCGTCCGGCCATCACCATGCGCAACGTGGCGCTCTCCGCGCTGGCCATCCTCATCGTCGCGCCCGAATCTCTATTCGATCCCAGCTTCGAGATGTCCTTCGCCGCCGTGATCGGACTTGTTGCGCTTTATGAGTGGCTCTCCCAGCGGCGAGGCAACCGGCTCTTCGATGTGAGCCCCGTATGGCGTGGCCTGCGCTGGAGCGGCGCTCTCGTGTTCGGCGCGGCCGTCACCACGCTCGTCGCCGGAACCGCGGTCGCGCCCTTCGCCGTCTACCACTTCCATCGCATGACCCATTTCGGTCTGGTGGCCAACATGATCGCCGCGCCGCTCGTCGCTTTACTGATCATGCCCATGGCGCTGCTCGCGCTCATCGCCATGCCTTTCGGTCTCGAGGCTTGGCCGCTTTATGCCATGGCTCTCGGCATCGAGCTCATGGTCGGAGCCGCGAAAGAGGTGGCGTCATGGCCGTCCGCCGTCTCCATCCTGCCGCGCATCTCCGGCACGGCGCTCGCGCTCTTGGTGCTTGGCGGATTGTGGCTCTGCCTTTGGCGCACACCCATGCGGTCTGCGGGTCTGATCATTATCGCACTTGGCATCGCCATCGCGCCCGCCGGCAAGCGGCCCGACATTCTCATCGAGCGGGAAGGGGCCGTGGCGGCCCTGCGCTCCGGCAGTGGCAACCTGGTCTTCCCGCCGGCGACCGCGGCGAGCTACAGCGTGGAGAATTGGCTCCTGGCCGATGGCGATGATCGCGACCCGGGAGAGGCAGCCGGCACCACGACCGCCTTCCAGTGCGACCCTCTCGGCTGTATCGGCAGAGTCAAAGGCAAGACGGTGGCGCTCGTTCGCCATCCCGGGGCGTTGGAAGAGGATTGCCGTGTCGCCGATATCGTCATCGCGCCCTTCACCGTCGGCAAGAGGTGCCGCGCGGCGCGCGTCATCGTCGACCGACGCATGCTGAAAGCACAAGGGGCGCACGCCCTCTATATCGAAGGGCTCTCGATCCGTACCGAGACGGTGGCCGCACGGCGCGGACGCAGGCCCTGGGCGCACGGGACCACCGCCGCGCCCGATCCCCGCTTCGGCGGCGATCCGGAAGAGTAAGGGGGAGAGGAGCCTAGTAGCGCCGCAAGAGGCCGATTAGGCGTCCCTGGACACGAACCCGGTCAGGGCCGAAGATTCGCGTCTCGTAGGCAGGATTAGCCGCCTCGAGCGCGATCGAGTCCCCGCGGCGCCGCAAGCGCTTCAGCGTGGCTTCCTCTTCGTCCACCAGGGCCACGACGATGTCGCCGTTGGAGGCGTCCTCGCATTTCCTGACGATGATCGTGTCGCCTTCGAGGATGCCGGCATCGATCATGGAGTCGCCTTTGACCTCGAGCGCGTAATGCTCACCCTTGGACAGGAGATCCGGCGGCACCTCGATGGTCGACAGCCGCGTCTGGATCGCCTCGATGGGAACACCGGCGGCGATGCGGCCCATGACGGGCACGGCGACGCTTTGTGGGGCGCTCTCGCCCTCGACTGTCTGGGGCACGCGCCCCAAGCTGCCCTCGATCACGCTCGGCGAAAAGCCGCGCGACCGGCCGACCAGCGCCTGAGGCATCGATTCGGGGAGTCTGATGATTTCCATGGCGCGGGCCCGGTGGGGCAGGCGGCGTACGAAGCCGCGCTCCTCGAGCGCCGTGATCAGCCGATGAATGCCGGATTTAGACTTGAGATCCAGCGCCTCCTTCATCTCGTCGAACGAGGGCGGCACCCCGGACTCCTTCAACCGCTCATGGATGAACATGAGAAGCTCTTTTTGCTTCGCTGTGAGCATCTGGTCCCCTTTGAGCGTCCGTCCCGGGCTTACCTGAACGATATCCGCCTCACCTGTACAAAACATGAACAGTATAGATGTTCTAGTTGTGTTCCGCAAGCTCAATGGCCACAAAATGAGGTAGCCGCAAACTCCGCAGGCTGTTTGCTCGCGTGATTCTGGTTTCCGCAGTCTTAACTAGTCCGAGAACGGAATGACCTTCACCCGGGCGCCCTGGGGCGAGGCGTCCTCGTGCGGCGCCCGCAGGATGAGGCAGTCGGCGCGGGTGAAGGCCGCCACCAGGGACGAATCCTGCGAGGGCAGGGGCTGCACCACCCGCGTCCCATCCGCGCGCCAAGTCGATGTGGCGCGCATATAGTTCTGCCGTTCGCCATTGGCGGGGAGGGCCGCGCCCAGCACAGCCTCCAGCTGACGGGCACTCTCTTCGGCAACTCCCAGCATGGCGTGTAGCATCGGCACCAGGAACAGCTGGGCGCAGATGAGAGCCGAAACCGGGTTGCCCGGCAAGCCGAGGAGGCGCTGGCTCCCCAGCCGGCCGTAGAGCACAGGCTTGCCCGGCCGCATGGCCACCTTGGCGAAATCGAGCTCGAGCCCCTCGCCACGGAGCGCGTTCACCACCAGATCGCGCTCGCCGACCGAGGCGCCGCCGATAGTCACCAGGATATCGGCGCCGGCGCCCGTATTGGCCAGTGTGGCGATGCTCTCATGGTCGTCCCTGGCGATGCCGAGACTCATAGCTTCGCCCCCTTGCGCCTGCACGAGCCCCGCGAGCCCATAGCCCACCGAGGAGACGATTTGATCGGGACCGAGAGTGGACCCCGGCGGCACGACCTCATCGCCCGTGGCGAGAATGGCCACCGTGGGTTTCCGGATTACCGGCAGTTCGGCATGGTTGGCGGACGCCGCCAGCATCAGCGCGCGAGGCCCGAGCCTCGTGCCGCGCTTGAGGAGCACTTGACCATCCTCGAAGTCTTGGCCGCGTGGACGGACGTGGCGGCCCGGCACTACCTCTTTCACCACGACCTTGCCGTCGTGCTCTTCAGTATTCTCTTGAATGGCGATGGTGTCGGCGCCGTCCGGCACCGGAGCGCCGGTGAAGATACGCACGGCCTGACCCGGTCCGAGGGTTCCGGTGAAGCCGGCGCCGGCCGCGGCCTCGCCGATCAGCTCGAGCGTTGCCGGCAAGGTGCCCACGTCGATGCCACGCACCGCATAGCCGTCCATGGCCGAGGCTGCGAAGGGGGGCTGGGTCAGCCTTGCGGCAAGGCCCTCGGCCAGCACCCGGCCATAGGCCTCGCCGATGGCGACCTTCTCGGCCTCGAGCGGGATAAGCCCGTTCAACACGCGGGCGAGAGCCTCATCGACGGAAAGAAGCGCCATCGGTTCTACGGCGCGCGGAAGGGACCGGAACGGCCGCCGGTCTTCTCGATCAGGCGAATACCGGAGAACGTCATGGCCCGGTCGACCGCCTTGCACATGTCGTAGATGGTGAGACAGGCAATGGACACCGCCGTCAGCGCCTCCATCTCGACGCCGGTCTTGCCTTCGACCTTTGCCGTGGCTTCCACCCTAATGCCGGACGGCTCGCGCGACGGCGTGAAGTCGAGCACGACTTGCGTCAAGGGCAGGGGATGGCAAAGCGGAATGAGCTCATGGGTCCGCTTGGCGCCCATGATGCCGGCGATGCGGGCGGTCGCCAGCACGTCGCCCTTCGGGGCCTTGCCGTCTAGAATGAGGTCGAGAGTTTCCGGCGCCATGGCGACGAAGCCTTCGGCGATCGCCGTGCGCGACGTGACCGCTTTGTCCGAGACGTCGACCATGCGCGCCTCGCCCTTGTCGTTGAGATGAGACAGGCGCGCACTCATCGTGCCGCCTCCGCCGACGCATCGGCACCGAACAGCAGCGCACGCGTCGCCGCGGCCACGTCGGCTTGCCGCATCAAGCTCTCGCCGACGAGGAAGTTGTTCACGCCGGAGCCCGCAAGCCGGACCAGGTCCGCATGGGTGGAGATACCGCTCTCCGCCACCACCATGCGGTCGGCGGGCACGCGCGGCGCCAAGCGCTCCGTGGTCTCGAGCGTCGTTTCGAATGTCTTCAGGTCGCGGTTGTTGATGCCGATCAGCTTCGTGCCCAGATGAAGCGCGCGGTCGAGCTCGGCCTCGTCATGCACCTCGGCGAGCACATCGATGCCGCAAGCCCGCGCAGCGGATTCCAGGGCGCGCGCCGTGGCGTCGTCGACGGCCGCCATGATGATGAGAATGCAGTCGGCGCCGAGCGCGCGGGACTCGAACACCTGATAAGGGTCGATCATGAAATCCTTGCGCAAGACCGGCAGACCGCAGGCGGCTCGCGCCGCCATCAGATACTCAGGCCGGCCCTGGAATGACGGCGTGTCGGTCAGCACCGACACGCACGCCGCGCCGCCGTCCTCATAGGCGCGGGCCAGCGCCGCCGGGTCGAAGTCGGCCCGGATCAAGCCTTTGGACGGACTTGCCTTTTTAACTTCGGCGATGAGCGCCAGGACGCCATCGGCGATCCGCGACCGCAACGCCTTGAAGAAGGGCCTGACCTCCGGGGCGTCCTCGGCGCGGGCGCGCATCTCCGCCTCGGGCACAGCCGCCTTGGCGGCGGCCACCTCTTCGCGCTTATAAGTGAGAATGTGGTCGAGCACTTGCGCCATGCTCAGACCTTATCATGGCTGAGCTTAATGAGCGCTTCGAGCACGGCGAGCGCCTTGCCGCTGTCGATGGAGGCCGCCGCCAGCGCCACGCCGTCACGCAAGGTCTTGGCCTTGCCGGCCACGAGCAGCGCCGCCGCGGCGTTCAGGAGCACGACGTCGCGCAAGGGGCCTTGATTGCCTTGCAGCACCGCGCGGAGATGGGCGGCATTTTCGGTGGCGTCGCCGCCGACCAAATCCTCGGGCTTCGCGTCGGGCAGGCCGGCGTTGCGGGGCGAGATTCTGAAGGTCGAAATCTTGCCCTGATCGATCACGGCCACATGGCTCACATTCGTGGTGGTGAGTTCGTCCAGCCCGTCGGCGCCATGCACCACCCAGGCCCGCTCGACGCCGAGCATGCCGAGAACTCTGGCGATCGGCTCGACCCATTTCTCGTCGAACACGCCGACCACCTGAAATTTGGTGGCGGCAGGATTAGCCAACGGCCCCAACAGATTGAAGATAGTGCGCGTGCCGAGCTCTGCCCGCACCTTGGCCACATGGCGCATGGCGGCATGATGCGCCGGCGCGAACATGAAGCCGAGCCCACATTCCTTCAGGCAATGCTCGATGACCTTCGGCCCGCACTCGATATTGACGCCGAGCGCCGCCAGCACATCCGCCGAGCCGGAGCGCGAGGAGATCGACCGGTTGCCGTGCTTGGCCACAGGTACTCCGGCGCCGGCGACCACGAAGGCCGTGCAGGTCGAGATATTGTGGGTGCCTTTGGCATCGCCGCCCGTGCCGCAGGTATCGATGGCGCCTACGGGCGCTTGCACGGCGAGCGCCTTTGCCCGCAAGACGCGGGCGGCGCCGGCAATCTCGTCCACCGTTTCACCGCGCACCCGCATGCCCAGGAGCAGCGCGCCGACTTGCGCATCGGTTGCGCCGCCGGACATGATCAACTCAAAAGCTTCGGCGGCCTCGTGTTGACTCAGGGTTTCGCCGGCCGCCACCTTGTCGATGGCGGAACGCAGACTGAGCGCCGCCGCTTCGACCTGAGCTGCGGTGCTGGCGGGCGCCGGACTAGAGGGCACCGACCGCTTCTTTTTGCGAGGTTCCGCGCGCGCGCCGCTCGACACGGGCGAGATCCAGGAAATTGGCCAACAGCTGGTGGCCATGCTCCGAGGCGATGCTCTCGGGATGAAACTGGACGCCATGGACGGGATAGCGCTTGTGCTGCACGCCCATGATGATGCCGTCTGTCGTCTCGGCCGTAATCTCCAGTTCCTCGGGGAGGGTGTCGCGATCGACCACCAGCGAATGATAGCGCGTCGCGGAAAAGTCCTGGGGCAGACCGGCGAACAGGCCCTTGCCGGTATGATGCACCTTGGACAGCTTGCCGTGCATCAGGTAGGGCGCCCGCACCACCTTGCCGCCATAGACCTGACCGATCGCCTGATGACCCAAACAAACGCCGAGGATCGGCACGACCGATCCGGCGCGGGCAATCAAGTCCAGGCAAATGCCGGCACGGTCCGGATCGCACGGGCCGGGCGACAGCACGATGGCCTCGGGGCCTTCCGCCAGCACCTCGTCAACGGTGATCTTGTCGTTGCGGTACACCTGCGTGCTCGCGCCCAATTCCCCAAGGAAATGAACGAGATTGTAGGTGAAGCTGTCGTAGTTATCGATCAGGGTCAGCATGGCTTGGTGTTACGCCTCGGGCCGAGTGCCCGTCAAGGTCGCTGGAGCTTCGTCAGACTGTCACAAGGCCTCAGCCGGCCCGCAGATCTCTCGGCGCGAGAAACAGGTTCAAGCTGCCGCTGTTGACGTCGACGCTCGACCACAGCCCGGCGGTAAAGTTGATCACGACCAGGCCGGCGGTCGGATATTTCTCCTGCAGCCGGTCCCGCATGTGCTTGGAGCCCGAGCCGATGAGGTCGAGCGCCAGCCTCTGGATCTCGGGATTGTGGCCCACGATCATGACCCGGCTGGCCCCCGGTTGGATCGCGCGCAGCATCTCGAGCATTTCCGCCGGGCTCGCATGATAGAGCGCATCCTCATACTCGACCTTCGGCTCCACCTTCAGCTCCGGCAACACCAGGGCCAAGGTGTCGACCGTGCGGCGCGCCGAGGAGCACAGCACAAGCTCCGGGTCGATGCCGCGCTCGGTCATGGTGCGGCCCATCATCGGCGCATCGGCAATGCCACGCGAGGCCAACGGCCGCTCACGGTCAGGCAGGGACGGATTCTTCCAGCTCGACTTGGCATGGCGGAGAAGGCTGAGGGTAAGCATCGGTGCGCCGCTCCGGATACTATTGGCCGCGCTTGGCGCGCGCGGCGAAGCGCACGGCCTCGTCGGCGGCCTTGAACAAGGCGCCGGCCTTGCTCACGCATTCAGCCTGCTCCCGCTCCGGCACGGAATCGGCTACGAGACCAGCGCCCGCCTGCACATACATGACGCCGTCCTTCACCACCGAGGTCCTGAGCACGATGCAGCTGTCCATCTCGCCGTCCGCAGAGAAATAGCCGACGCAGCCCGCATAGATGCCACGCGCGTCGTCCTCGAGCTCATCGATGATCTCCATGGCGCGCACTTTGGGCGCTCCCGACACGGTGCCCGCCGGAAAGCCCGCCATGAGCGCATCGACCGCGTCGTGGTTCGCATCGAGCTTTCCCTCGACATTGGACACGATATGCATGACCTGGCTGTAATATTCGAGGAAAAAGCTGTCGGTGACGCGAACGCTGCCCACTTCCGATACGCGGCCCACATCGTTGCGGCCGAGGTCGAGCAGCATTAGATGCTCGGCGCGCTCTTTCGTGTCGGCGAGAAGCTCCTCGGCCAGCGCCTTGTCGTCTTCCGGCGTGGCGCCGCGCGGCCGCGTCCCGGCGATCGGCCGGATGGTGACCTCGCCCTTGCGCACCCGCACGAGAATCTCCGGGCTCGAGCCCACCACGGCGAAGGTGCCGAAGTTCAAGTAATAGAGAAACGGGGAAGGGTTGACCCGGCGCAGCGCTCGATAAAGCGCGAAGGAGGGGAGCTCGAACGGCGCCTCGAAGCGCTGGCTCAACACCACCTGGAAGATGTCGCCGGCGGAAATATACTCTTTGGCCCGCGCCACCTTGGCCATGTAGGCCTCGGGCGCCGTGGTCGCTTTGGGCTCGGGGTGGGGCGCGTCCGCGTCGAGCTCGGCCACATGGGGCAGTGGCTGGTCGAGCCGCTCCAGGACGACGTTGAGCCGCTCGGCGGCCCGCGCATAAGCCGCCTTGGCGCTGACGCCTGGAACGGGCCGCGCCGGTGTGACCACGGTCATCTCGTCTTTGACGCTGTCGAAGATGACGATCAGCGTCGGCCGCACCAAAATACTGTCCGGCAGATCCAGCGGATCGGACTTGCCGCTCGGCAGGTCCTCGATCAGCCGCACCGTGTCATAACCCATATAACCGAAGATACCGGCAGCCATGGGCGGCAGTTCATGGGGCAGGGTGATCACCGACTCGGCAAGTAGCGCGCGCAGAGAGGCGAGCGCCGGCAACGGCGAAGGCTCAAAGCCATCCGGGTCGGACTGCGGCGCGCGGTTGAGCGCGGCCTTGTTGCCCTCGGCGCGCCAGATGAGATCGGGCTCGCAACCGATGATGGAATAGCGGCCGCGCGTGGCGCCGCCTTCGACCGACTCCAAAAGAAAACTGTTGGGCCGCTCATGGGCGACCTTCAGCATGGCCGAGACCGGCGTCTCCAGGTCGGCGACCAGCCGCGTCCACGCCACCTGCGGCACGCCCTCGTCATAGAGGCGCGCGAACGTCGTGAAGTCCGGCTCGATCGGAGCGGCCCCACCCGTCTGCTGTAGCGGCGTGACCGGGGCCGGCGCTGAACTCATGGCTGCTCGCTAGTTCCCACCAGCCTGGCCAGCGCCTGCTGATTGACGGTGACACCGTAGCGGCTTTCCAGCGCACCGAAATATTCCGCGATCGTGTCTTCGCTCATGAGAAGCCCAAGCTGCGCCTTGAGGCGCTTGTCGGCCCGTTCGTCCAAGGGCTCGGGCGCCACCACGTCATCCACCATGAAAACGATGCGACCTTCATCGACACCCGACGGCGCCGAACCATAACCGCCCTTGGGCAGGGTGAAGGCTTGCGCCACCGCCGCCGGCAGCACGTTCACCGTGAGATCGTCCCGCTTCAAGGGAGAGGTCGGCAAAACGTCCACACCGAGTTCCTTGGCCACGTCTTCCAGCGTCTTGCTGCCGCTACTGAGCGCGGTGACCAGATCCTGAGAGAACTTGGCGACCTGCTTCCGGGTTTCCTCGGCCTGCCAATCCTTCGCGACCTCGTCGCGGACCTGATCGAACGGCTTGAGCTGCTCCGGCGTCACGCCCAACACCTCGTACCAAACCACACCTTCATCCCGCGCATCGATGGGATCGTTCTCGATCCCGGTATCCGTGGCGAAGGCGCCGATCAGCACCTCCTTCTGCGCCGGCAGCGTGACGGTCGAGCCATCCGGCTTGCGGCCTTCCCGGTCCACCTCGTCGACAAGCTCATAGTTGAGCGACAGCTTGCTCGCGGCTTCGGACAGGGTGGATCCTGCCGCCAACTCGTCCTCCACGCGATCATGCATGTCGAAGATGGCGCCGGACGCACGGTCCTTGAGAATCTGTTTCTCAAGATCGGGTTTGGCCTCCTCGAAGGTCTTGGTCTTGCCCGGCTCGATCGCCGTCACGCGGATCAGCACGACGCTGCCGAGCTTGCCGGTGATCGGCTCGCTCACCGTATTTGCGTCGAGCTTGAACGCTTCCTCGGCAATCGCGGGATCGGCGAGCTCGCTGCGTGCGACATTGCCGAGATCGATATCGCTTTCGCTCAAGCCGAGATCCTTGGCCACCTGGACGAAGTCGGCGCCGCCTTTGATTTTGTCGGACGCCGCCTTGGCCGCCTCCATGTCGGGGAGGGCGATCTGCTGCAAATGCCGGCGCTCCGGCTGGCCGAGCTTGTCCTTCTGCGCCTCGTAAGCCGCCTTGAGATCGTCCTCGCTGATGCCGACCTGGTCTTTGACCGTGTCCGGCGTCACCGCGAGGATGCCGAGCTTGCGATATTCCGGCTGGGTGAACTTCGCCGGGTGATTGTCATAGTATGTCTTCAGCGCTTCCTCGGTGGGCGGGGCAACCGCGCCGGCGGCGGCATCCGACACCAGCACGTAACGCAAGCTGCGCCGCTCCTGATTGAACCGGTTCAGCGCATCGATCAGCACTTGCGGACTGCTCGACGTATCGCCGACCGTGGTGAGCAGCTGGCGGCGCAGATTCTGCTCGCGCAAGGAATAGAGATAGGCCGTCTCGCTCATGCCGATGGTGCGCAACGCCTGCTGAAACGCGAGCGGGCTGAAATTCCCCGACGGATCCTGAAAGGTCGGATCCTTCATGATTTGCGCTAGCAGCGCATCGTCGCTGATGCCGAGGCCGAGATGGTTGGCGTGGGTATCGACGGCCGCGCCACCGACAAGTCGCTCCAGCACCCGCGTCTCGAGACCGAGCGCCCGGGCTTCCTGCGTGCTCAGGCTGCGGCCGGCCTGTTGGCTCATCGAGCGCAGCACGTCCTGCTGCGCCCGCAGATAGTCTTGCGAGTTGATGTCGGTGTCGCCGACGCGGATCAGGGTCTTGCTGCCGTAGCCAGTGAAAATGTCGGCGATGCCCCAGATACCAAAACTCACCACCAGGAGGCCAACTAGAATAAGGCCGAAAGTCCGGCCGGCGCCTTTGCGCAATGTGTCGAGTGCCACGCCTCGAATACCTTCCATCACTATTTGCCAAAGCCGCGCTGGCGTCCGATGCTAGGACGGTCCGGCGCGGCGCGCGCATCATAGGTAGCAAGGGCCAGCGCGGCAAGCTGCGCTCGACCTGCTAAATAACCAAGAATGCCGGGAAAAACCGTCAGGCGCTGGGCGTCGGACAAGGCGGGAACGGAGGGGGATTTGACTGCGATCAGGCCGCTCGTTGCGGGCAATTGGAAGATGAATGGCCTCGATAGCGCGCTGGCCGAGCTTGGCGCCTTGCGTGAACGGTTGACGCAAGCCCCTGTTCCAGAGGCCGAAATCATGGTGTGCCCGCCGGCGACGCTGCTGACGCGCGCCGCTGAAATCCTCTCCGGCACCGATATCGAACTTGGCGCGCAAGACTGCCATCCTTTGGTCTCCGGTGCCCATACCGGCGACATTTCCGCCGAAATGCTGGCCGATGCCGGCGCCACCGCCGTCATCGTCGGCCATTCCGAGCGGCGCATCGACCACGGCGAGACCGACTCACTCGTCAATGCCAAGGCACTGGCAGCCTACCGTGCCGGGCTCACCGCCATCATCTGCATCGGCGAGACGGAAGCGCAGCACCGGGATGGCGAGACCCTCGATGTGCTCAAGCATCAGCTGCGCGGATCGGTGCCGGAAGAGGCCCGTGGCGCCAACACCGTGATCGCCTACGAGCCGGTCTGGGCCATCGGCTCCGGCCTCACGCCGACGCCGACCGACGTAGCAGAGGTCCATGGCTTCATCCGCGGCGTTCTCAGCCAATTGCTCGGGCAAAGCGAGAGCGGCGCCATGCGGCTCCTTTATGGCGGCTCGGTGAAGCCGGCCAACGCGTCGGAGCTCCTCTTCGTGCCTGACGTCAATGGCGCCCTGGTCGGCGGCGCGAGTCTGAAAGCCGATGATTTCTATGGCATAATCGATGTCTACCGGGCCGGGAGCGGCGCATGACCGCCCCGAAAAACTCTTATGGGGACGGGGCTTGGCAAATCAGGCAATCTTGGCCATTGTGGCCAATTGATCGTGGCAGGGGGGACACTTTTCCCAAAACCATGATGCTGTTTTCGCGCCTCAAAGCCGCCGCGCTGCTTGCCGCGTGTGTGTCAATGTTGCTGGGTGCCGGCGCTCGCGCCGAGCCGCTCGACCCTGAGGCGTGCAAAACCCTCAAATCCGAACGCCAGAGCCTGTTGACCGGCGAGGTCAAGGCGGCGCTCGCCCGCGGTCCCGACTGGGTGAAAGATCACCTGCACAGCGCCGATCAGATCGAACAAGTCAGGCAATATCTCCAGGTCGAAGCGAAGGTCGCTTTCCGCTGCCGGACCGACGGCGTGGTGATGCCGAAGCCCAGAGCCATGGAGCTCCCCGACCGCAAACCGCCTGTGCCCGAGGTGCAAGTGGCCGAGAGCACACCGAGCCAGGTCCTTGCGGGAGTCGCGGCGGACTCGATCCTGCCGCTCCGCAAGCCCTCTTTATCGACGGAGGCAGCCGATTCCGGCGAAGACTTGTCGGATGAGGACACAGACCAGGACACCAATCAGGACGCGGCCAATGCCGAGGCTGGCCAAGAGGCTGGCGATGCCGATCCTGATGAGGAGTCCGTCGAGGACTTGGCCGAAGGGGCCGCCGAGCCCGATCCGAGCCCCGAGGGCAAAGAAATCACAACATCCTTAGAACCTGATCCAGGCCCTAGCCAAACGGTGGCAGATTCGGATAAGACAGCGCCTCCTAAGACCAAGGCGACACAATGAGTACTGTTCTTCTTCTGATTCACATCATGGTGGCCGTGGCCCTCGTGGGCGTCGTGCTCCTCCAGCGCTCCGAAGGCGGCGCGCTCGGTATCGGTGGCGGCGGCGGCGGCGGTGGCGGCGGCTTCATGACCGGCCGTAGCGCCGGTAACGCCTTAACCAAGGCGACAGCGATCCTCGCTGCCTGTTTCTTCGCAACGAGCATGAGCCTGTCGATTCTGGCGACCCACACGCGCAGCACGCCGTCTATCCTGCCGGCAGGCTCCTCTGATGGGCTCGCACCTCTACAGATTCCCGCGACTCCGGCTCCGGCGACGCCTGCGACACCGCAAGCACCCCAGTCCGAGTAGCGTTTCTCACAAGAAATCCTGCGGCAAGACGTCTGCGCGCGTTTCGGGGGTACGCCTCGGCGTGGACTCGGTATATGGTCGAGGCCCATGGCGCGGTACGTCTTCATCACCGGCGGCGTGGTTTCCTCACTCGGCAAGGGGCTTGCTTCAGCGGCGCTAGGCGCGCTGCTACAGGCGCGGGGCTTTAGTGTCCGGCTGTGCAAGCTAGACCCCTATCTCAATGTCGACCCGGGAACCATGAGCCCCTATCAGCACGGCGAGGTGTTCGTCACCGATGACGGCGCCGAGACCGATCTCGATCTCGGTCACTACGAGCGCTTTACCGGACGCCCGGCGAGCCAAGCCGACAACATCACCACCGGTCGCATCTATCAGGAGATCATCGCCAAGGAGCGCCGCGGCGATTTTCTCGGTGCGACCGTCCAGGTCATTCCCCACGTCACCGACGCCATCAAGGCCTTCGTCATCACCGGCAACGAGAACGTGGACTTCGTGCTGTGCGAGATCGGCGGCACCGTTGGCGATATCGAAGGCCTGCCCTTCTTCGAGGCCATCCGCCAGCTCGGCAACGAACTCCCGCGGGGCGACACCGCCTTTATCCATTTGACACTGGTGCCCTTCATTCCGAGCGCCGGCGAGCTGAAAACCAAGCCCACTCAACATTCGGTCAAGGAGCTGCGCTCCATCGGCATCCAGCCGGACGTGCTGCTCTGCCGCGCCGACCGTCCACTGCCGAGCGACGAGCGCCGCAAGATCGCGCTGTTCTGCAATGTGCGCCCCGAGGCCGTGATCCAGGCGCTCGACGTCGCCAGCATCTACGACGTGCCCATCGCCTATCACCGGGAGGGGCTCGACCGCGAACTGCTGGCGGCCTTCGGCATCACCAATGCACCGGAGCCGGATCTCCGCATGTGGCAGGAGATTTCCGAGACGGTCGCGGAGCCGGACGGCGAGGTGACCGTGGCCATCGTCGGCAAATACACCGGGCTCAAGGACGCCTACAAATCCTTGAACGAAGCCCTGGTCCATGGCGGCATCGCCAACAAGGTCAAGGTCAACCTCGAATGGATCGAATCCCAGGTTTTTGAGAACGAGAACCCCGCCGCCTATCTCGAGGACGTCAACGGCATCCTCGTGCCGGGCGGGTTCGGTGAGCGGGGCGCCGAGGGCAAGATTCACGCGGCACGCTATGCCCGCACCCGCAGGCTTCCCTATTTCGGCATCTGCTTCGGCATGCAGATGGCGGTGGTCGAGGTCGCTCGGGACCTTGCCGGCATTGAGGGCGCCAGCTCCACCGAGTTCGGGCCCTCGGACGAGCCGGTCATCGGCCTCATGACCGAGTGGATGCGCGGCGAGGAGCTGGAGCGGCGCGAGCAGAACGGCGACCTTGGTGGCACCATGCGTCTCGGCGCCTACGACGCCGTGCTCGCCAAGGGCAGCGAGGTCGCCGAGATTTACGGCGATACCCGCATCTCCGAGCGGCACCGCCACCGCTACGAGGTGAACATGCGCTATCGCAACAAGCTGGAAGCGGCGGGCTTGCGCTTCTCGGGCCTGTCGCCGGACGGGCTTCTGCCGGAGATCGTCGAGATCCCCGAGCATCCCTGGTTCATCGGCGTTCAGTTCCACCCCGAATTGAAGTCGCGGCCCTTCGCGCCGCACCCGCTGTTCAAGTCCTTCATCGGCGCCGCCGTGGAGCAGAGCCGTCTCGTCTAGCGCCGAGGCGAAGGACGCCCCGAATCTTGCCGGCATCATCAAAGGCGGCGCCCCGTTGGCGCTGAAATGAGGCTCGAGGATCGTGACCGCTGACACTCTCCATACAGGCGGCTGCGCTTGCGGCCAGGTTCGCTTCGAGGCGAGGGGAGAGCCCTATCGCGTCGGCGTCTGCCACTGCCTCACTTGCCGCAAAGCCCATGCCGCGCCGTTCAACTTCTACGCGGTGTTCCCGCCCGAGGCCGTGACCGTCACCGGCGAGGTCGTCACCTTCGCCAGCTCCGAGAACGTGCGGCGCCATGCCTGCGCCAATTGCGGGGCGCAGATCTATTCGACCTACGGCCGCGACGACGAGTTCTATGTCTACCCCGGCTCGTTCGACGAGATCGGCCTCTTCGCGCCGACCTACGAGCTCTGGACCATCCGGCGCGAGCCCTGGCTGCCCGAATTCCCGAGCGTCGTCCGGCGCTATGAGAAGAGCCGGCCCCGCTGGAGTCGGACCGAACCCGAATGACCGTTTGGCCCTGTTGACGGTGCTCACACGGAAGCCCATGGTCCGGCCATGAACGAAGCCATGAAACCGGCACCCGCCGCCGCCGTCTCCATCGGAAACGCCAAGTTTGGCAACGACTTGCCGCTCGCGCTGATGGCCGGGCCGTGCGCCCTGGAGAGCCTTTCCCATGCGCTCGAGACGGCCGCCGCACTCAAAGAGATCGCCGAGCGGCTGGGCATCGGGCTGGTCTATAAATCGTCCTTCGACAAGGCCAATCGCACGAGTGCGGGGAGTGCCCGGGGGCTGGGGCTGAAAGACGCGCTGCCCATCTTCGCTGAGATCCGCGCGGTCACGGGGCTTCCCGTCGTCACCGACGTGCACGAGCCGGACCAATGCGCCGCCGTGGCCGAAGCGGTGGACGTTCTCCAGATCCCGGCCTTCCTCTGCCGCCAGACCGATCTTCTCGTGGCGGCGGCAAGACCGGCAAGGCGGTCAACGTCAAGAAGGGACAGTTCCTCGCACCCTGGGACATGCGCCATGTGGTGGCCAAGGTTGTCGGCGCCGGCAATCCGAATGTGCTCGTCACCGAGCGCGGCGTCTCCTTCGGCTACAACACGCTCGTCTCCGATATGCGCGCGCTGCCCATTCTGGCGGAAACCGGCGCACCGGTGATCTTCGACGCCACCCACTCCGTGCAGCAGCCCGGGGGGCAGGGGGCCACGAGCGGCGGCGAGCGGCGCTTCGTGCCGGTGCTGGCCCGCGCCGCGGTGGCTGTAGGGGTCGCCGGGGTCTTCATAGAGACCCATCAAGATCCCGATCACGCGCCGTCCGACGGTCCCAACATGGTGCCGCTGAAAGCGCTCGAGCCGCTGCTCGCCGAATTGATTGAAATCGATCGTCTGATAAAGCGCTCCGGCCGCCCTGACTAACATCGAGCGGCCATTGTCGCGCGTCAGGCGAAGGCGGGGATTAGTTTCTCGGCCGCCTGGTCCCAGCGCCATAGCGCGTCTTCGGTCAGATGCGTGCCGCCCCACCAGCGATCGACGTCATGATGGCGCACCCAATCGGCGCCCCCGGCCAGCACCGCCCTGCCGAACGATGTGAGGTTGAGCGGGCTCGTGAGATAGGCCTTCGCCAGCTCCGGATCGGCGCGCTGTAAGGGCGCCGCCTCGAGCCCGGCGATCAGCGGCTCCTCGGCGAGCGCCAGCTGATCGAGCAGGCGCCAGAAACTCCAGTCACCCATGAACTCGGCGTCTTCCATCTTCTGCACGGCGATGAACAGCGCGAGCGCGGTGACGGACTGGGATTCGACGATGGCGAGCATCTGCCGCTCGGTGCGCGACAGCCCGTCGGTCCCCGGCAGCTCCTCCAACATGCGGATCACGGCGGGGCGCAAATAGGGAAGGGCGGATGTGTCCTCGTCGAGAAGCTTGGCCCAGGCTTCCGGAGTCGGCTGCCGGAATGCTGCCCAAGCGTGCTTGGCGAGGTCGAGCTGCGCCTGACTGACGGGCTTTGCCATTGCCGCCAGGCCGGCAATCGCCTCGGGCTCTTGGCGCCCAAGATAGTCCTCAGCCTGGACGAGAAACAGGGCGCCGTCCGCGCGCGGGTTGGCGGCGAACCAGTCGAGCACCTGAAGCAACTGGAGTTGGTCGTAGAGGTCGTGCTCGAACCACAGCACCACCCGGTCGAATTTGGAGCTCATGGCGAGCCCCCGGTCGCGCGATGTGAGCTCGAACTCGATGGCGCCGATCTCGCCGCCGCCGGCGCCGGCCAGATATTCAACGCGGGCGGCGGTCAGGTCCTCTTGCGTCGCGGTGAGCGGCACCGGTCCTTCATGCAGCACGTCGCGCCACGGCAGGACTTCGGCCCCAGGAAGCGTGCGGCGAAGCAATTCACCGGCGGCATCGCCGTTGGTGATGACGAGATCGGTCACTTATCCGCGGCCGCGATAAGGCGCCACCCCTTGATCGGGAATCCATACCCCTTCGGGCGGCGTCCCATGCTGCCAGAACACGTCGATGGGAATGCCGCCGCGCGGATACCAATAGCCGCCGATCCTGAGCCAAGCCGGCTCGACCAGCGCCACGATCCGCTTGCCGATGGTGAGGGTCGCATCCTCGTGGAAGGCGCTCGCATTGCGGAAGCTGGCGAGAAACAGCTTGAACGATTTCGACTCCAGCAGCCAATCGCCAGGGGCGTAGTCGACCACGAGATGGGCGAAGTCCGGCTGGCCCGTGACGGGGCAAAGGCAGGTGAACTCGGCTGCGGTGAAGCGCGCCACATAGGCGGTGCCGGCATGCGGATTGGGCACGCGCTCAAGTTCGGCCTCATCGGGCGAATTGGGGACGGGGCTCTCATGGCCCAGCTGCTTTAAGCCGGTGATTTTACGGGTCATGGCCTACTCCGCCGCGAGCCGCATGGGGGGCCCGTGATAAATGCAGCCCTCATGGCAGGAATCGCGGGCGACCACGATCTCGACCAGCCCGGGCAGCCGGTTATGCAGCCGGTCCCATAGCCACATGGCGATGCGCTCCAGGGTCGGGAAGGCGAGGCCTTCCACGTCGTTGAGCATGCGATGATCGAGAGCGTTCCGCGCGTCGGCCACGGCTGCCTCCAGCTCATCGAAATGCACGATGATGCCCGTATCCTCGTCCGGCTCGCCATCCACGGAGATGCGCGCGCGGAAGGAATGTCCGTGCACCCGGGCATTGGGATGACCGGGAGGCGCCGACGGCAGGAAGTGCGCGGCCTCGAAAAAGAATTCTTTGTAGATACGCATGTGGGCTGTTTAGGGGATTTCGTGTTGCCGGACCAGGGCTTAGACCCAGAATCCGACGCTTAAGGTAAGCCCAGGAGCTTGTGGGTCTGCAGGCTCAATCGCCATTTCGGGTGGGCCAGGCAATAGTCAATAGCGGCGCGCACATTTTCGGGGCTGCGCGGCCCATCGTCCATGGGCTGAAGCAGAAAATGGGTGAATTCAAGCGCCTGGACCTCGTCGGGCCTAAGCGCGGATTGCGGATAGACGAGCTTCAGTTCATCGCCCGAGCGCTGCCGCAGAGGCGCGCCGGCCTTGGGGCTGACGCACACCCAGTCGATGGCGGCGAGCACGGGCAGGGTGCCGTTGGTCTCGATGGCGACTTCGAAGCCGGCTGCGTGCAGCGCGTCGACCAGGCCCGCGTCGACTTGCAGCATGGGCTCACCCCCGGTCAGCACCACGAAGGGCGGCGTGCCGGAGTTGCCGCGCCACGCGTCCCGGCAAGCGCGGGCCAGCGCGCCCGCCTCGGCGAATTTGCCGCCGCCGGGCCCATCCGTGCCGACGAAGTCCGTGTCACAGAAATTGCACACCGCCGCGGCGCGGTCCGCCTCGCGGCCCGACCATAGATTGCAGCCGGCGAAACGGCAGAACACCGCCGGACGCCCCGCCTGGGCGCCTTCGCCTTGCAGCGTGTAGTAGATTTCCTTGACCGCGTACATGAACGGGAAATTGGTCCTTTCGCGCGGCAGACGCAAGGCGCGCGGTCTCATTGCCGCGGCGTTCACCCGGCTTGCTCTCCTCCCTCATCTCCCATGAAACCCCTCGGCCCCGAGGGGGGTGGCGCGCCGCTTGGCGCAAAGTCCTAATGGTGTCCGCGAGTCCCTTGCGAAGACCCGCGGCGGGCGCCTTAACGGCGCGCCACTCGCGCTCAAGGTGCGAAAGCGTCCCGCACCTCAAAACGCTCCGGCGATATTTTATGGCCCCCTTCCGCCGGCTTCTCACCAGTGGCACAGCTGCGTGCAAAGACCACGCAAGCTCACCCGACGACCCACGCGTTACAGCGCAGGTGGGCGAAGCGGGGACCCCCGAGGCCGGAACGCGTCTTCCTGGCGCGGGGTCCGGGCCGGGCGGGTAATCCATCCGCGATGAGCCCATCTGTTCCGCGCCGTCCTCGGGCGCCGTACCCCGTCCCGCGATCAAGACGCCTCATGAGCGCGCCCCTCAACGGACGAGGTAGAGGCATTCTACGGCAGGTTTGGGAAGCGGGGATAAGGAGGACGGCACCCCAAAGCAAATCGCCCGGCGCTGAGGCCGGGCGATGCGTTCAAAGCTTCTGTAAGAACGGCTACTCTGCGGGCGGCGCGTCCGCGGCGGGCGCATCCGCCGGCGGGGTATAGCGGCCGGGGATCACCTTCTCGGGAGGATTGGTCCCGGGCGGATTGATCGAGCGGATGAAGGAGATGATCTTCCAAAGATGGTCGGACGTCTTGATGACGTGACCCATCTGCGGCATGGGTGCCTTCACAGTGCCCCACTGGATACGCGTGAAGCCCTGCTTCTCCAGATCCGCCGAGCCAAGCGCGATAAGGCGGAACAGCACGTCGTCGGTATTGCCCCAGAACCAGACACCCTGGCTCAAGGCCGGGCAGAAACCGCCGCCGCCGCCGCCGCCGTGGCATTCGTTGCAACCCGGCAGGCGGAATTGCTTGACGAGGTAATCCTCAGGCGATTCCTCCTTCAGCTTCTTCCAATCGTAAGGATTGTGCAGCCCACCCGGCGGCACTTGTTTGATGAGCTCGAGAGGTGGCGTTTGATCGTCGACCTTGCAGCACACGGCGTCCGACTCTGCGGCGTCACCGCCCTCGGCTGCCGCCGCCGCTGGCTCGGAGGCCGGCTCGTCGCCTGCATGGGAGACCCAGGGAAGGGCAGCCAAAACACCAATTGCGAGAACACCCGCGATAATCCACGTCGTACGCTTATAAGCTTGCTTCATTCTAATGGTCTCCCTTGACCGGCGTTGCTCCAGACCGGAATTCAGTTTAGCGGCACCACGTTAGCACGACGGGTTAGCGACCGTTTGTAGCAGCATGCGTGGCGCTTTGCCTCATGTGGCATGGCTCCCGGAGCGCGACCGCCCGGCGCTGAGGCCAGGCGGTCCTGCAAGTCCAATTCCGGCCGGAGAATTAGCAGGGGCCATTGTTGAAGATTGCGTGCCGGCGCACGCGGGACTCGATCCAGGCCAACTCCTTAGACGCGTTACGGCACCATTGGTAGTGGCCGTCATACCAATTATGCCAGCGAAAACCGGTGCAGCCACGATTTTGTGCCTGCATCGCGGTCGCCTGACCGACGGCTAACCTGGCGTAGTTCTTACAGAAATCTTTCGGCGCCGCCATCGCGGCGGGGGCGATTGCCATGCCCAGGGCGGCAGCGATAACGATCAGGGCGATACGGTTCTGCTTCATCATGGGTCTCTCCATCTGTCTTACGCATCCCCGAGCCCGGATAAGTCCGTTGTTTCTCGGTTGATGGATGAAGTGTCCCACAACCAGCCTGAACGAGTTTTGAACCTGCGGTTGTCCGAGGTTCAGAAAGCGTGAGCCACCGAAAACTGGTGATTTGCAACGGACACACCAAATTGCCCTCAACGCGGCCGGCGCCCCCGCCGGCAGATCGAAAGGAGAGACCCAATGTCGAATATCGAAGGAAAAGTGGTCGCCATCACCGGCGCGAGCAGCGGCATCGGCGAAGCGACGGCGAGGCACCTGGCGAAACTCGGGGCCAAGGTCGTGCTCGGCGCGCGCCGCACGGATCGGCTGGAAAAGATCGTCGCGGAGATCCGCGCGCAAGGCGGGACCGCCGAGTCCCAGCCCCTCGACGTCACCGACCGCAAGGCTGTCGAGGCGTTCGTGCAATTCACCGAGAAGACTTTCGGCAAGGTCGACGTCATCGTCAACAACGCCGGGCTGATGCCGCTATCGCCCATGCAGGCACTCAAGGTGGACGAGTGGGACCGCATGGTCGACGTCAATATCAAGGGCGTGCTGTACGGGATCGCCGCCGGTCTGCCGATCATGAAACGCCAAGGCTTCGGGCATTTCGTCAATATCTCGTCCGTTGCCGGCCACGTGATTTTCCCGACCGGCGCCGTCTATTGCGCCACCAAGTTCGCCGTAAGTGCCTTATCCGAGGGGCTCCGCCAGGAGAACAGCGATCTCCGCGTCACCGTCATCTCCCCCGGCGCGACGGAGTCGGAACTCGCCGACACCATCACCGACGATGAAACGGCGAAGATGGTGGACGGTCTTCGCGCGAGCGCCATCCCCGCCGAGGCCATTGCCGAAGCAGCGGCTTACGCGATCGGCCAACCCGCCGAGGTCGAGATCAACGACATCATCGTGCGGCCCACGGTCCAGTCCCTGTAACAACGCGATCGGGTAATGACCGGGATGCGCAGGTCATTACCCGGCCTATCGCTTCGCGACCCATTCCCCATAGCCCTTGGCGCGGAGCTCGCACGCGGGGCAGATGCCGCAGCCATAGCCCCAATCATGGCGCAGGCCGCGCTCGCCCTTGTAGCAAGTGTGGGTGTCTTCGATGATCAGGGCGACGAGAGCCTCGCCGCCGAGCTCATCCGCCAAGACCCACGTGTCCGCCTTCGACAGCCACATCAACGGCGTGTCGATGGTGAAGGGGATCTCGGTGCCGAGCCGGATCGCCTGTGCTAGCGCGTGCAAAGTGGCGTCGCGGCAATCCGGATAACCGGAATAATCCGTCTCGCACATACCGCCGACCAGCGCATGCAGGCCGCGCCTGGCGCCGAGCGCTGCCGCGTAGACGAAGAAGGCAAGATTGCGCCCCGGCACGAAAGTGGAGGGCAGGCCTGAGTCCAGCATGACGATTTCGGCATCCGAGGTCAGCGCCGTATCGCCAATGGCTCCGAAGCTCTTGAGGTCGAGCATATGGTCGGGCCCGAGCCGCTCCGCCCAGTGCGGAAAGCGCTTCGTGATCTGTTCACGCACCGTCTGGCGGCATTCGAGCTCGATGCCGTGACGCTGGCCGTAATCGAAGCCCACGGTCTCGACGCGGGCGTAGCGGTCGAGCGCATGGGCCAGGCAGACGGTCGAATCCTGACCGCCCGAGAACAGCACCAGCGCGCCGTCGGCAGGCATCCTTAGAAGCTCTTGCCGTCGACCGGCTTGATCGTCAGGGCGCCAAGGTCGACGTCATCGAGGCAGCGCGCATTGATGGCGACCATCTCGGACCCGTCCGGCGCCACGCCGCGCGCGAAGGAGGCGACCCCGCAAGTGCTGCAGAACAGGTGATGGATCACCTTCTTGTTGAATTGGTAATCGGTGAGGTCATCGCCGCCTGAAAGCAGGGTGAATTGCTGTTCCGGCACGAACGTCAAGAGCGAACCGCGCTTCTGGCACATCGAGCAATTGCACGACATCACCACGTCAATGTCGGCCTCGACCTCGTAGCGGACGCGGCCGCAATGGCAACCACCGGTGTGTTTGTCGGTCATTTGGCGATCCTCGCTGCCGTCGAACTGACGACCGATATACACCTTCCGCTTCCGGGCCGCCTAGGCTAAGACGGCTCCAAACGCGTCAAAGGGGCTCACAATCATGACTGCCATCGCCACCATCATCGGTCGGGAAATCCTCGACAGCCGCGGCAACCCGACCGTCGAGGTCGATGTGGTTCTCGAAGACGGCCATCACGGCCGCGCCGCCGTGCCATCCGGCGCCTCGACCGGCGCGCATGAGGCGCACGAGCTCCGCGACGGCGGCACCCGCTATGGCGGCAAGGGCGTGCAGAAGGCGGTGGAGGCGGTCAACGGCGAGATCCGCAAAGCGCTCGACGGCTTCGACGCCGACGACCAGCGCGGGCTCGACAAGCTCCTGTGCGATCTCGACGGCACCGAGAACAAGAAGCGGCTCGGCGCCAACGCCATTCTCGGCGTGTCCCTGGCCAATGCCAAGGCCGCCGCCGATTCCCATGAGCAGCCGCTCTACCACTATCTCGGCGGCGAGGAGGCGACACTGCTGCCGGTGCCGATGATGAACATCGTCAATGGCGGCATGCATGCGGACAATCCCATCGACTTCCAGGAATTCATGATCGTGCCGGTCGGCGCGCCATCCATCGCCGAGGCCGTGCGCATGGGCGCCGAGGTGTTCCATGCGCTGAAGCACGCGCTGCATGGCGCAGGGCTCGGCACCGCGGTCGGCGACGAAGGCGGCTTCGCCCCCAATATCGCCTCGACCCGCGAGGCGCTCGATTTCGTCATGGCCGCGATCAAGACGGCCGGGTATCAGCCGGGCAAGGACATCTATCTCGCCCTCGATGCGGCGGCGACCGAGTTCTACGGCGAGGACCGCTATTTCCTCAAAGGCGAGAAGCGGAGCCTGACCGCCGAGCAGATGACCGCCTATTACGGCGAGCTCGTCTCCAACTATCCCATCTTCTCCATCGAGGACGGCATGTCCGAGGACGATTGGGACGGCTGGCGTCTGCTCACCGAGGCGCTGGGCGACCGCGTCCAGCTCGTGGGCGACGATCTCTTCGTCACCAACGTCACCCGCCTGAAAGAGGGCATCGACCAGCACATCGCCAACGCCATCCTGGTGAAGGTGAACCAGATCGGCACCCTGTCGGAGACGCTGGACGCCGTGGGCATGGCCCATGACGCGGGCTACGCGGCGGTGATGTCGCACCGCTCCGGCGAGACCGAGGACACCACCATCGCCGATCTGGCGGTCGCGACCAATTGCGGGCAGATCAAGACCGGGTCGCTCGCCCGCTCGGACCGGGTCGCCAAATACAACCAGCTCATCCGCATCGAGGAGGATCTGGGGCCGCGCGCCCGCTATGCCGGCGCCTCGGTGCTGAAACGCGCGTAATTGCCCGCGAGGTAACCGCTGCTTAACCGCTCTCAACCCATCTTCGTGATTCGCGGCGCACGGGGGGAAACATGCGGGTCGGGGCGTTTATCTTTCCATTGCTTGCCTTGAGCGCCGGGGGATATTTCGGCTATCACCTGCAGAATGGCGACCACGGCCTGAAGGCCCGCGCCAACCTCGAAGCCCGCAAAGAGGTGCTCGAAGGCGAGCTTGCGGGCTTGCGCGAGGTTAAAGAGCGCATCGAACGCGACGTGGCGCTTCTGAGGCCCGAAAGCCTCGATCCCGACATGCTCGACGAGCGGGCCCGCGCTATCCTCAACCTCGCCCATCCCGACGATCTCGTGATGATGAAGCGCCGCAAGCCGGACCCCACCGGGCCGCTGACCCGCCGCTAGGCGACACAGTCCCTGATCCACGACAGGCCGCCGCCTTCCAGCCGCCTTTGAACTCGTGCTAGCTTTTGCCCGGCGCGGAGTTTTGAGTCGCGAGGAGGCCAGGAGTGACCAGTCCAAGCCTGACACCGGGAGCCGCCAACTTCTGGCTGGATCAGGCGCGCGAGAGGCAACTCGCCGCCGCCGCCAGTCCGCATCTCAGCGCGGATGAGGAACTCACCGCCTATCGCAGGATGCTGCTCATCCGTCGCTTCGAGGAGAAGGCGGGGCAGCTTTACGGCATGGGTCATATCGCCGGCTTCTGCCACCTCTATATCGGCCAGGAAGCCGTCGTCACCGGCATGATGATGGCGCTCAGCGACGGCGACCAGATCATCACCGCCTATCGCGATCACGGCCACATGCTCGCCACCGGCATGGACCCCAAGGGCGTGATGGCCGAGCTCACCGGACGCCGCAGCGGCTACTCCAAAGGCAAGGGCGGCTCCATGCACATGTTCTCGGTGGAGAAGAATTTCTATGGCGGCCACGGCATCGTCGGCACGCCGGCCCCGCTCGGCACCGGCATCGCCTTCGCCAACAAATATCGCGGCAACGATCATGTCTGCGTCAGCTTTTTCGGCGAGGGGGCGGCCAACCAGGGCCAGGTCTATGAAAGCTTCAACATGGCCTCGCTGTGGAAGCTGCCGATCGTCTACGTCATCGAGAACAACCATTACGCCCTCGGCACCGCGGTGGAACGCGCCAGCGCCCATGCCGAAGAGCTCTATCATCGCGGCCTCGCCTTCGGCATTCCCGGCGAGCAGGCCGACGGCATGGACGTGGCGGCGGTGAAGGACGCCGGCTCGCGCGCGCTGGCCCATGCCAGAAGCGGCAAGGGCCCGATGATCCTCGAGCTGCGGACCTATCGCTATCGCGGCCACTCCATGTCGGACCCCGCCAAATACCGCACGCGCGAGGAAGTGAAGGACATGCGCGAGCATCACGATCCCATCGAGCTCATTCGTCAGCGGCTTCTGCAAGCCGGGCGCGACGAGGACGAGTTGCGGGCCATCGATCGCGATATTCGCGCGCGTGTGACCGAGGCCGCCGAGTTCGCGCAAAGCGAGCCCGAGCCGGACCCGGCCGAGCTCACCACCGACGTGGTGGCGTAAAGCAGGCCCGCGACCGATGCCCACCGAAATCCTGATGCCCGCTTTGTCTCCCACCATGGAGGAGGGCACGCTCGCCAAATGGCATGTGCGCGAAGGCGATGAAGTGCACACCGGTGACGTCATCGCCGAGATCGAGACCGACAAGGCGACCATGGAGGTCGAGGCCATCGACGACGGCAGGCTCGGCAAGATCCTGGTGGCGGAAGGCACCGAGCATATTCCCGTCAACCGGCCCATCGCGCTGCTGCTGACAAACGGCGAGGAGGCTTCGGCGGCCACCGCCGCATCCCCATCGTCGAACGCGGCGCCCGTCTCTCAACCCGAGGAAAGCGCGCAGGCCGAAGCAGACCCGTTCCAGGCCAAATCGCCGCTGCAGGACAAGGAGCCGCCGCCGGACCTGGGAGAAGTGCCGCCCGAGGTCGAGGAGGCGCCGGCCGGGCCGCAAGCCGCGCCCGAGGAGCCCGCCGCCGAGCCCGAACTGCCGCCCGAGACCGAGACGGTCGCCATGACCGTGCGCGAGGCCTTGCGCGACGCCATGGCCGAGGAGATGCGGCGCGACGGCGACGTCTTCGTCATGGGCGAGGAGGTCGCGCGCTATGAAGGCGCCTACAAGGTGACCCAGGGCCTGCTGGAAGAGTTCGGCGAACGCCGGGTCATCGATACGCCCATCACCGAATATGGCTTTGCCGGCGTCGGCGTCGGCGCGGCCTTCGCAGGCTTGCGGCCCATCGTCGAGTTCATGACCTGGAACTTCGCCATGCAGGCCATCGACCACATCGTCAACTCCGCCGCCAAGACGCTCTATATGTCGGGCGGGCAGATGCATTGCCCCATCGTGTTCCGCGGGCCCAACGGCGCGGCCGCCCGCGTCGCCGCGCAGCACAGCCAGGATTATTCCTCATGGTATGCCCATGTGCCGGGGCTGATCGTGATCGCGCCTTACACCGCCGCCGACGCCAAAGGTCTGCTGAAGGCCGCCATCCGCGCCGACAGTCCGGTGATCTTTCTCGAAAACGAGATCCTCTACGGCCAGCGCTTCGAGGTGCCGAAGGCGGACGACTTCGTCCTGCCCATCGGCAAGGCGCGCATCGCCCGCGACGGCGCCGACGTCACGCTCGTCTCTTATTCGCGCGGGCTCGCTTACACCCTTGAAGCCGCCGAGCAGCTTGCGGGCGAGGGCATCGAGGCGGAGGTGATAGACCTGCGCACCTTGCGGCCGCTCGACATCGGCACCGTCATCGCCTCGGTGAAGAAGACCAACCGGATCGTCACCATCGAGGAGGGCTGGCCCGTCTGCTCCATCGGCTCTGAGATCTGTTCGCAGGTGACGGCACTTGCCTTCGACGATCTCGATGCGCCGCCCACCAAGATCACCGGCGCCGACGTGCCGATGCCCTATGCCGCCAATCTCGAGACGCTGGCGCTGCCGTCGGTGGAGGCGATCGTCGCGGCGGCGAAAGCCGTCAGTTACCGGGAGTAGCGCGCGTGACCGACGCCCCCATGAGCTGGAAGACCGGCGGCTGCCATTGCGGCGCGGTGACGTTCGAGATGCTCGCTCCCGACGAGATCGAAGCTCGGGAGTGCAACTGCTCGATCTGCGCGAAGGCCGGGTACCTGCATTATCACATCAGCGGCGACCGCTTCCGCCTGCTCACCGGCCATGACAAGCTCACCACCTACACATTCAATACCGGCATCGCCAAGCATCGCTTCTGCTCAGTCTGCGGCATCAAGAGCTTCTATGTCCCGCGCGTGATGCCTGACGGCTACAGCATCAACGTGCACTGCCTGGAACCGGGCGCCGTTCGTGTCACGCGCGTCAACGCCTTCGACGGACGACACTGGGAAGACGCCGCTGCCGCGCTCGAAGCCGCGCGAGAGGCGCCATGAGCACGCAGATCCTCATGCCCGCGCTGTCGCCCACCATGGACGTGGGCAAGCTCGCCAAATGGCATGTGCGCGAGGGCGACGAGGTCCATACCGGCGACGTCATCGCCGAAATCGAGACCGACAAGGCGACCATGGAGGTGGAGGCCATCGACGACGGCACCATCGGCAAAATCCTTGTGGCCGAGGGCGCCGAGAACGTGCCGGTGAACCAACCCATCGCCGTACTGCTGGAGGAGGGCGAGGGGACATCGCCCCCGGAGGCGCCGGCGGCTGCGGCGCAGGACAGCGCGCCCGTCGCGAAGAACGAGGCGCAGGATGTCGCCCCTGATACTTCGCCCGAGCATGTGATGAACCGCATCGCCGAGCAGATCCGCGCCAACGGAAATGGCAAAGCGCGCGGCAACGGCCACGCGAAGGGCCAGGGGGAGCGTCACGGAAGCCGTGTGTTCGCGTCACCCTTGGCACGGCGGCTGGCCCACGACAAAAACATCGACTTGGCCGCGCTCACTGGCTCCGGCCCCCATGGCCGCATCGTCAAGGCGGATGTGGAGCACGCAGGCGCCGAAGCGCCTTCAGCCGCGCCGCCCGAGCCTGAATTCGCGGAGACCACCGAAGAAGAACCCGCACCCTATAAAGGCGAGGCGCATCGCGGCGAGATCGTCACGACATCGCGTGGGGCACAGCCGCAAGGCCTGTCGGACCGGCAAGTCCTCGCGCTCTACGAGCCCGGCACCTACGAGCTGCTGCCGCACGACACCATGCGCCGGCATATCGCCGAGCGGCTGACCCTGTCGAAGCAGACCATTCCGCATTTCTATCTCGCCATCGACTGCGATCTCGAAGCGCTGCTCGCCGCCCGCACGCGGCTGAACGGCATGGCGCCCCAGGACGGTCCGCGCAGCTTCAAGCTGTCCCTCAACGACTTCATCGTCAAAGCGCTTGCCATGGCCTTGCAAAGCGTGCCGGCCGCCAACGCCACCTGGACGGAGGAGGGCATCTTGCGCCACCGCGCCTCCGACATCGCCGTGGCCGTGGCGCTCGAAGGCGGAGGACTGCACACGCCGGTGATCCGCAGCGCCGAGGTGAAGAGCCTCTCGGAAATCTCCAACGAAATGCGCGACCTCGCCGCCCGCGCCCGCACCAAGCGCTTGGCGCCGCACGAATATCAAGGCGGCTCGACCACCATCTCCAATCTCGGCATGTTCGGCATCGACCGCTTCGATGCGGTGATCAATCCGCCGCAAGCCTCGATCATGGCCGTGGGCCGCGCCGAGAAGCGTCCGGTGGTCAAGGACGACGCGCTCAAGATCGCCACCATGATGAGCGTCACGCTGTCGGTCGATCACCGGGTCATCGACGGGGCGCTCGGCGCCGAGCTGCTCGCCGCGTTCAAGGCCTTCATTGAAGATCCGGTCACGATGCTCGTCTAAGCTCAGTCGAGCGGGAACTCGCCGTCCGCAGCGGTGTCGCTGTCTTCGATCCCCTTATCGTCGATGAAATCGAGATTGGCCGCGAGCGTGGTGCCGCGTGGGCGCGCGAGATCGTCGGCGCGGCGGACCGCATTGCCGCCGAAACGTTCCGCAAGCGCGTCGAGCGCGACCTCGAGTTGCCGCCTCCGCCCGAACGTGTCGAATAGCCCGGCTTGCGCGATGCCGCCGGCTTGCGCGAGATCGTAAGCGGTCATGCCGACGAGCCGGAACGGGCCCTTGTGGGTGAACGCATCGAGCAGCCCCACGCCGACTTGGTAGAGCTGCTCGGCAACATCGGTCGGCTCGGCAAGGCGGTGCTGCCGCGTCAGGCTCTTGAAGTCCGCCGTCTTGAGCTTGACGCCGATGCCATAGGCGACGAGCCCCTTCGCGCGCAAGCGCCGTGCGATCTTGTCGGCCGAGCGGCGCATATGGAGCTTGATCTCCTCCTTGTCGCGCACATCGCGCTCCAGCGTGTTCTCCGAGCCGATGCTTTTCGACTTTCTGTGACCCTCCACGCGGCGCGGGTCCTGCGCTTGGGCGAGCGTATAGAAGTGGATGCCGAGCCTGCCCAGCGCCTTGGCCAGGACTTTGGGGTCCGCGGCGGCGACGTCGCCGATGGTCCGCAAGCCGAGCGCCAGGAGCCGGGGTTCGGTTTTCTCGCCCGCGCCCCACAGGCGAGACACCGGCATGGGAGCGAGCCACGCCTTGGCCGCCTCCGGCGGAACGATTGTGAGACCGTCGGGCTTCCGGTGGGCACTCGCAACCTTCGCCACATATTTGGTGGCGGAAATCCCGACCGATACGGTCAAGCCGCCGGTCGCCTCGAAAACCGACGCCTTCAGCCGGCGCCCCATTGCTTCGGGATCGCCGAACAGACCCTCGGCGCCCGTCATGTCGAGGAAAGCCTCATCGAGACTCAGGGCCTCGACATCGGGGGAGAAATCCCCGAACACGCGCATGATGGCCGCGGACACCTGTTGGTACCGCTCGAAGCGCGGCGGCACGATGACGGCGTCCGGACACAGCCGCCGCGCCTTGGCCATCGGCATGGCGCTGCCGACGCCGAAGGGGCGCGCCTCGTAGCTCGCCGTGAGCACGACGCCGCGAGCGCTCCTGCCCCCGACCAGGAGCGGTTTCCCCCGCAAATTCGGATCGTCGAGCTGCTCCACCGCCGCATAGAAGGAGTCCATGTCGGCATGGGCGACGACGCGCGGCCAATCTGTCTCGGAGCGACTCATGTCGCTTCGAGCTTAAACCACCGGAGAGGGGTTTGCCGGTCGAAGCCGCGTGGTATGAATAGAATTCACCAGCGTTTCGAGCCTGAATCCCCTTGGAGCCGCCCATGACGCCGACCATCCGTCCTGCCACGCTTGCCGATGCGTCCGCGCTCGCCGTGCTCGTGGACATCGCCGGCGAAGGCATTCCCAATTGGCTCTGGCACAGGCTGGCAGGCCCCGGCGCCTCGGCGCTGGAGGTGGGCCGCGACCGTGCCCGCCGCGAGGAGGGCGGCTTCTCCTATCGCCGCGCTACCATTCTGGAAGTGGGGGACGAGATCGCGGGTTGCTTGATCGTCTACCCGCTCGACGACCCGTACGACCTCAGCGACCTCGACGAGATGCCGGCTCATGTCCAGCCTCTGGTGCGCCTCGAAGCGCAAGCGCCCGGCACTTGGTACGTGAACGTGCTTGCCACCTTCCCGGAGTTCCGCCGCCAGGGGATCGGTACCAAGCTGCTCGACATCGCCGACAGCAAGGGGCGCGAGGCAGGGGCCAAGGCCATGAGCATCATCGTCGGGAGTTGGAATGTGGTTGCGGCGGCGCTATACGCGCGGGCCGGCTATGCGGCGACGGCCTTCGAACGCGCCATCCTGCCGCCCGGGTTTTCCCGCGAAGGCGACTGGATCCTCATGGTAAAGTCGCTCACCTGAAGCGCCCTTGGGAGAGGATGATGGCGCGCCTGCGTCTCATTCTCATGGCGCGTCTCGCTGGATGATGATCCTTCCCCCGGCGCTCGCGGTCGTGGTTCAGTCTCTGATCCTGCGCCTCGCGATCCCGGCCGCGCGCCCCGTCCACACCCCATGAGTTTTCACAGCCTTCTCGCGAACCATGGGTTAGCCTGCCCACGATGAGCAATACCAAATTCGATCTCGCCGTCATCGGCGCCGGTCCCGGCGGCTATGTCGCCGCTATCCGCGCCGCCCAGCTCGGCATGAAGGTGGCAATCGTCGAGCGCGACCGTCTCGGCGGCATCTGCCTCAACTGGGGCTGCATCCCTACCAAGGCGCTGCTGCGCACGTCGGAGATCTATCGCCTAATGCAGAGCGCCGACGAGTTCGGGCTCTCCGCCGACAATATCGGCTTCGACATCGCCAAGGTTGTCGAACGCAGCCGCAAGGTGGCGGAGAAACTGTCGAACGGCGTCGCCTTCCTCATGAAGAAGAACGACATCACGGTGATCGACGGCACGGCAAAGCTCGAAGGGGAGGGACGCATCGCCGTGACGGGCAAACACGGCAAAGCGCTGCCAGAGGTCACGGCCGAGCACATTCTCATCGCCACGGGCGCGCGGGCGAAGACGCTGCCCGGGCTCGAGCCCGACGGCAAGCTGATCTGGACCTATAAGGAGGCCATGGTGCCGGAGCGGTTTCCGCGCTCGCTGCTGATCGTCGGCTCGGGCGCCATCGGCATCGAGTTCGCCAGCTTCTACCGCACCCTCGGCGCGCAAGTGACCGTGGTCGAGCTGCTCGACCGCATCCTGCCGGCGGAGGATGAGGAGATTTCACGCCTGGCGCAGAAAGCCTTCGCCAAGCAAGGCATCGCCATCCGCACCAGCACGACCGTCGAACGCCTGGTCAAGAACGAGGATACCGTCACCGTCACCTTACGCACGCCCGACGGCGACACGCTGGACGGCACGGTCGACCGGGTGATCCTGGCCATCGGCATTACCGGCAATGTGGAAGGGCTCGGCCTCGAGGAGCAGGGCGTCACAATCGACAAGGGCCATATCGTTATTGACGAGTGGTGCCGCACCGACGTCGACGGCCTGTACGCCATCGGCGATGTGGTGGGCCCGCCCTGGCTCGCCCATAAGGCCATGCATGAGGGTGTGCTCTGCGTGGAGAAGATTGCCGGCGTCGAAACCGTCCATCCCATGGACAAGACCAATATTCCGGCTTGCACCTATAGCTGGCCGCAAGTGGCGAGCCTCGGCCTGACGGAAACCGCCGCGCGCGACGCGGGCCACACGCTGAAAGTTGGCCACTACCCTTATTCCGCCAACGGCAAGGCCATTGCCATGGGCGAAGCGGAAGGGCTGGTGAAGACGATTTTCGATGCGCACACAGGGGCGTTGCTCGGCGCCCATATGATCGGGGCGGAGGTGACGGAGCTGATTCAGGGCTTCGCCATCGGCAAGACCCTCGAAACCACCGAGGCCGAATTGATCGCTACCATCTTTCCCCATCCCACATTGTCGGAGATGATGCACGAATCGGTGCTCGACGCCTTCGGGCGCGCTCTCCACATCTAGTTCCATCGTCATGGAGCGCCAGGGAGCCCGACCAACGATGGGAGGAAGACTATGAGCCTGATTATTTTTCTGGTTATCGGCCTAATCGCGGGCGCGCTGGCCTCTTACATTATGGGGCGGCAGCAAGATTTGCTGGTCAATCTGTTGATCGGCATTATCGGCGCCGTGGTCGGCGGCCTGCTCGCCGGCCTGGTCGGCATCGCCGCCTATGGCCTGATCGGCCAGATCATCATCGCCACCCTCGGCGCGATTCTGTGCCTGTGGCTCTGGCGTCGGATGCGGTAGGACGACAGACCTACGCTCAACACCTGAAGGAGGTGTCTCGATGGAAGGCCACGGATTGCTTTCGATGCCGGGGGTCGGATTTTTCGGCATGCTGATCATCGGCTTGATTGCCGGATATATCGCCGAGAAGGTCACCGCCAGCGACCACGGACTGTTCACCAATCTGCTTGTCGGCATCGCCGGCTCGTTTGTCGGCGGCACGCTTGCCGGTCTCTTGAACATCGAGTTCTACGGATGGCTCGGCAATTTGATCGTCGCCTCGATCGGCGCCGTTCTCCTGATATGGGTTTGGCGAAAATTCCAAGGTTCCGAAACGAGTTGAACTATTGATGGTCACGCTGATCGACAATTTGCGCGAGGCGAAGGCGCGGCCGCGCCACCCCGAGAAGGCGCGGCTGCCCGACACCCCCGTTCTGCGGAAGCCGTCCTGGATCCGCGTCCGGGCGCCACGCGCGCATGCCTTCGATCAGACGCGCGAAATCATGCGCGAGCATCGCCTCCACACGGTCTGCGAGGAGGCGGCCTGTCCCAATATCGGCGAGTGCTGGGAGAAGCGCCACGCCACCGTGATGATCATGGGCGACACCTGCACGCGCGCCTGCGCCTTCTGCAACGTGGCGACGGGAAAGCCCGCGCCTCTCGATGCGGGCGAGCCGGCGCGCGTCGGCGGGGCCATCGCCGCACTCGCACTCAACCATGTCGTCATCACCTCGGTCGACCGAGACGATCTCGCCGACGGCGGTGCCGCTCATTTCGCTGAGACGATCGAGGCCGTCCGCGCAGGGGCGCCCGGCACCAGTATCGAGGTGCTGACTCCCGACTTCTTGCGCAAGCACGGCGCGCTCGAGATCGTCATCCGGGCGCGGCCCGACGTGTTCAACCACAATGTGGAGACGGTACCGTCGCTCTACCGGACAGTTCGTCCGGGGGCTGACTATCGTCATTCGCTGGCGCTGCTGAAGGACGCCAAGAGGCTCGACCCGCGCGTCTTCACCAAGTCCGGCATCATGGTGGGTTTGGGCGAGACACAGGACGAGGTGTTGGCGCTGATGGACGATCTCAGAGCCGCCGATGTCGACTTCCTCACCATCGGCCAATATCTTCAGCCGACCCGCAAGCATGCGGCGGTGGACCGTTTCGTCACTCCGGACGAGTTCCAATCCTATAAGCGCCAGGCGGAAGAGAAGGGGTTCCTGCTCGTGGCCGCGAGCCCGCTGACCAGATCCTCCTATCACGCGGCCGAGGACTTTGCGGTGCTAAAAGCCACGCGTCACGCATCTCTCGGCGCGTAGAGCACGGCCCTTGGTCCATCATGCATATTTACGAGATCAGGCATCCCGTCGCTCATTCCGCCGACGACATGTATGCGCTGGTCGCCCGCGTCGAGGACTATCCGCAATTCCTGCCGCTCATTGAGGCACTGAACGTCAAGAGCCGCGAGGAGACCGGAACGAAGGAAATCCTCATCGCCACCATGCAGGTCGGCTACAAGCTGATCCGCGAGAGCTTCACCACCAAGGTCACGCTCGATCAGCCCGCGCGCATGATCTTCGTCGAATATCTCGACGGCCCGTTCTCGCATTTGGAGAATCGCTGGCGGTTCATCCCGCGCGCCGACGGCGGATCGGATATCGATTTCTACATCGCCTACAGCTTCCGCACCTGGATGTTCGAGCGGTTGGTGGGCGGGCTGTTCGACAAGGCCGTGCGCAAATATACCGACGCGTTCGAAGCCCGCGCCGATGCGGTCTATGGACGAAAGACGATGTCGGTCGCCTCACAGCAGTGAGCGCAGCAAGGACAGCGCCCGCTCGACGCTGCGGCGCCTGACTTCGGCCCGGCCGAGATCGCCGAACACCAGGCGCTCGTGATGCATCGGACCGTCGGAACGCCCGGCGGCGAAATGCACGAGTCCGACCGGCTTCTCGGGGCTGCCGCCCCCCGGTCCGGCGATGCCGGTCACTGCGACCGCGAGACTGGCGCGGCTATGGGTCAGCGCGCCGCCGGCCATGGCCCGGGCCACGTCCTCGCTCACCGCGCCATGCTTCTCGATCAGCCAAAACGGCACGCCGAGCATCTCGCTCTTGGCGGCGTTGGAATAGGTGACGAAGCCGCGCTCGAACACGTCGGATGATCCGGGAACCGCGGTGAGGGCGGCTGCCACCAATCCGCCCGTGCACGACTCCGCCGTGGCAATGAGCTCGCCCTTGTCACGGCAAGCCGCAAGCACGTCGGCGGCATAGCCGATGAGCCGGGCGTCGAGTTCGATCGCATCCATCGCGGTGTCGGTCATGGCAGCGTCACGGTCGCCGTCGCCATGGCGGCGATGCCTTCGCCGCGCCCGACGAAGCCGAGCCCTTCATTGGTTGTCGCCTTGATGCTCACTTGGCCGACGTCGATGCCAAGGGTCTCGGCCATGAAGGCGCGCATGGCGTCGCGATAAGGGCCGATGCGGGGGCTCTCGCAGAGCAGCGTCACGTCCACATGCACGATCTTCCCGCCACGCTCCCGGATCTTGTCGCCGGCAACCTTCAAGAAGAGATCCGAGGCGGCCCCGCGCCAGCGCTCATCCGACGGCGGGAAATGCACGCCGATATCGCCGTCGGCGATGGTGCCGAGCAGCGCGTCGGTCAGCGCATGCAAGCCCACATCGGCGTCGCTATGGCCGACCAGCTTCTTGTTATGCGGAATGCTGACGCCGCAGAGGATGACCGCATCGCCGGGCCCCAACGCGTGCACGTCATAGCCGGTGCCGACGCGGATCGTTCCCGCGCCGCGCCCATCTTCCGTTCGCAACATCTCGTCCGCGATTGCCAAATCCTCCGCCGTCGTCAGCTTGCGATTATGCTCGGAGCCTTCGACCAGCGCCACATCGAGACCGAACCATTCGGCGACCGATGTATCGTCCGTGAATTCGAGCGTGGGGTCCTGCGCCGCCGCGCGATGGGCGGCAAGAATTGCCGCGAACTTGAAGCCTTGCGGAGTCTGCGCCCGCCACAGCCCCTCGCGCGCGATCGTCCCGGTGACCCGCCCCGCGTCACCGCGCTTCAGCGTATCGGTCACGGGCAGGCAGGGCAGGGCGCAGGCGCTTCTCTCCAGGCCGGCGATCACGCGGGTAATGAGCGCGGCATCGGCAAAGGGCCGCGCCGCGTCATGGATCAGCACCGCATCCGGGGTATGCCGTTCTAGCGCCTCGAGCCCGACACGAACGCTATCTTGGCGCCGCGCGCCGCCCATGACCGGCCGCAGGACCCGCTCGCCGAAGCGCGCGCTCGCCGCCGCGTAGAGGCCGGCGTCGTCGGGGTGGATCGCCACGAGAACGTCGTCGATACCCGGGTGTGTCACAAAATTGCCGATCGTGCGGGTCAGCATGGATTCGCCGCCAAGCTGGCAATATTGCTTCGGCAGCCGGGCATCGATTCGCGCCCGGGCGCCGCGGCCGGCTGCCACGATGAGGGCCGAAACGCTCACCACCACCCCTCCGAAAAACTGTGGAAAATCCGCGAACGGGCGCCGTTAAGCCTCTGAACCCATTTGATGTTGCACTGCGGCAAAAGGAGTATTGCCCCCACGCGAAAACCCTCGTATCGTGCCCAATAATAGATCATAGGATGGTCATGCACAAACTTTGTGCAGACATAGGTCAACGAACCATGCTGCGGGCCGCGAGGATATAGCCGTTTTGAGCGTGACGACAAAAAAGCCTGCCGCTCGCCGCAAGGCCGAGCCGCCCGCGATCCCGTGTGACGCATTGCTTGGGGCCTTGCCTCATCCGCTGCTCGTCATTGGTCAGGGCCTCGCCATCGAATATGCCAACACCGCCGCCGAGGACTTCTTTCAAATGAGCGTGGGCGTTCTCCGCCGCCATGCTCTGCCCGACGTTGTTGCGTTCGGCTGCCCGCTCATTTCCCTTGTCGAGCAGGTGCAGCGCAACGGCACCACCGTCAATGAATATGGCGTCGAGCTCGGCTCGTTCCGCTTCGAGGCGCCCAAGCTCGTCGATCTCTATGGCGGGCCGGTGTCGGAGGCCCCCGGTAGGGTCATGGTACTGCTGCAGCAACGCAGCATGGCGCAGATGATCGAGCGTCAGCTAACCCATCGCGGCGCGGCACGCTCGGTCTCCGGTCTCGCCGCGGTGCTCGCTCACGAAATCAAGAACCCGCTTTCGGGCATTCGGGGCGCCGCCCAACTCTTGGAGGGCGATCGCGATCCATCCGACCGCACGCTCACGCAGCTCATCTGCACCGAGTCCGACCGCATCTGTAAGCTGGTCGACCGCATGGAGATCTTCGGCGACGAGCGGCCGCTACAGCGTGAGCCGGTGAACATTCACGATGTCCTCGATCACGTGAAGCATATCGCCAGCAACGGCTTCGCCCGCCACATCAAAATCGTCGAGAGCTACGATCCGTCTCTGCCGTCGGTGCCCGGCAGCCGCGACAAGCTCATCCAGGTGTTCCTCAATCTCATCAAGAATGCCGCCGAAGCCATCGGCGAGGACCGCTCCGACGGTCAGATCACGTTGACCACCTCGTTCCGCCCGGGCGTACGGCTTTCGGTGCCGGGCAGCCAAGCCCGGGTCAGCCTGCCGCTCGAAATCGCGGTCGAGGATAACGGCGCCGGCGTATCTGCAGACCTCATGCAACATCTCTTCGATCCCTTCGTCTCCACCAAGCCATCCGGCACCGGGCTCGGGCTTGCGTTGGTGGCGAAGATCATCGGCGACCATGGTGGGATTATCGAATGCGACTCACGGCCCCGATTCACGGTCTTTCGAGCACTGATGCCGATGGCCGAGAGCGAAGCGACCCAAGCGATAGCGCGGGCGCAGGCGTAACCAGGATGGGCAAGGGCAATATCCTCATCGCCGACGACGACGCGGCGATCCGAACGGTTCTCAACCAGGCGCTGGCGAGAGCGGGCTACGCGCCGCGCGCCACCGGCAACGCCGCGACCCTGTGGCGCTGGATCAGCCAAGGCGAGGGCGACCTGGTGATCACCGACGTGGTCATGCCCGACGAAAGCGCCTTCGATCTCATTCCGCGCGTGAAGAAGCTCAGGCCCGACCTGCCCATCATCGTGATGAGCGCGCAGAACACCTTCATGACCGCCGTCACCGCGACGGAGCGGGGCGCCTACGAGTATCTGCCGAAGCCCTTCGACCTCAACGAACTGATCGCCGTGGTCGGCCGCGCGCTGGCCGAGCCGCGCAAGAAGGCGCAGCGCCTGTCGGCCGAATCTCATGACGGCATGCCGCTCATCGGCCGCTGCCCGGCCATGCAGGACATCTACCGCGTCCTCGCCCGGCTGACCCAGACCGATCTCACCGTCATGATCACGGGCGAGTCGGGCACCGGCAAGGAACTCGTCGCCCGCGCGCTGCATGAATACGGCAAGCGCCGCAACGGACCGTTTGTCGCCATCAACATGGCCGCCATCCCCCGCGAGCTCATCGAGTCGGAATTGTTCGGCCACGAGAAGGGCGCCTTCACCGGCGCGCAGAACCGTCATGTCGGCCGTTTCGAGCAGGCCGAAGGCGGCACGCTGTTCCTCGACGAGATCGGCGACATGCCGATGGAAGCGCAGACCCGGCTTTTGCGCGTGCTGCAGGAGGGCGAGTACACGACGGTCGGCGGACGCACGCCGATCAGAACCAATGTCCGCATCATCGCCGCCACCAATCGCGAGCTGCAGCAGCAGATCGACCAGGGCATGTTCCGCGAGGATCTATACTACCGGCTGAACGTTGTGCCGCTCAGGCTGCCGCCGCTTCGCGAGCGCCTGGAGGACATCCCCGACCTCGTGCGCCACTTCCTCTCCATCGCCGAGAAGGAAGGGCTGCCGCCGAAGAGCTTCGAGCCTGGCGCCATCGAGCGGCTCAAGCGGTATCATTGGCCGGGCAACGTCCGTGAGCTCGAGAATCTGGTGCGGCGTCTGTCGGCGATCTACGCCCAGGACATCGCCACCGTCGAGATGGTGGAGAACGAGCTCGCCAGCGCCTCGCGCGCGCCGTTTCCGAGCGCGGCAGAACCGACCGGCGATCTCTCGGAATCCGTCGAGCGCCATCTGGCCGATTATTTCATGGGTTTCGGCCAAGACCTGCCGCCGGCGGGGCTCTACACGCGCATCTTGCGGAAAGTGGAGCTGCCCCTCATCACCGCGGCACTCGCGGCAACGCGGGGCAACCAGATCCGCGCCGCCGATCTCCTCGGTCTCAACCGCAACACGTTGCGGAAGAAAATCCGGGATCTCGGCGTCAAGGTGATCCGTACGCCCAGCGCCTGACTGGTTAATCGGCTCCCAGCCCCCATATTCCTGTTCACGATCTTCAGGCGGCAGAGGATGTGTGTGCGCTCCCGCGCCGAATGCTTCTGTCGCCAAAGCGCCACATTGTGATTTTATTGCACCATAGCTGAGGCAGACGCTCCAGTAGGACGGAACCGGCGGAAACCGGCCCATCCATGGGGGAAGCCAGGGGAAAGCGGTTGCGCAGCGTCTTCCAAACCTCGCAAAACCCAAAAAAGAGCAAGGGTATTTTGCGTCCGCGCGCCGGAGCCATCGGAGACGGCGAGCAGCCGACCCCATCGCGCGCACGCCGACGGCTGCCCTTCACGCTCGGCTTGATCACCATGGTGCTCTCGCTCTGCTCGGGGCTTGCCACCTATCTCATTCTCACCGGGCTGACCCCCATCGTTCCCAACCACACCGTGGTGGTGGGCGTGCTCCTGATCAATCTGGTGCTCGTCCTGGCGATGGTCCTGGTCATCGCCTGGCAGGTGTCCGGACTGTGGCTCGCGCGACGCCGTCATGTGGCTGGCGCGCAGCTTCACGTGCGCATCGTGAGCCTGTTCAGCGTCATCGCCGTGGTCCCGGCGATCCTGCTCGCCGTCTTTGCCAGCGTGTCGCTGGACCGCGGCCTCGACCACTGGTTCTCGGTCCGCACCAAATCGATTATCCAGAACTCCATCGACGTCGCCACGGCCTATCTCCAAGAGCACGGCCAGGTGATCCGCGCCGATACCGTGGGCATGGCCAAGGATATCGACGAGGCGGTCAAGCTGGTGCAGTCGCGCCCGCAAGGCTTCGGCAATTTCTTGACCGCCCAGGCGGCCATCCGCGCGCTGCCCATCGCCTATTTGATCGACGGCGAAGGCAAGATGCTGGCCACGGCCGCCTCCGTGCCCGATTTCCCGTTCCGCGCACCGCCCAAAGAGGCCATGGGGCTGGCCAAGAAAGGCCAGGTGATCGTCATCGCCCCCGGCCAGACCAGCATGGTCGGCGCCATCAAGAGCTTGGAGAACTTCAACGACACCTATCTGTATGTGATCCGACCGGTGAACGCGCGGGTGCTCCAGCAACTGCGCGCGACCCGCGCCAACGTCGCCGAGTATCAGCTTCTCGAGCAGCGGCGTGCCGGCGTGCAGGTGGCGTTCGGCCTCATGTATGTGGCAATCGCGCTGACGCTGCTGTTGTCGGCGATCTGGATCGGCATGTGGTTCGCCAACCGTCTGGTGACGCCGATCGGCCAGCTCATGGGCGCCGCCGAGGAGATCAGCGAGGGCAATCTCGACGTCGAGGTGGACGTCGATCCGGCCGACGGAGACCTTGCGACACTCGGGACGACCTTCAACACCATGACCTCCGAACTCAAGAGCCAGCGCGATGAGCTGGTTGGCGCCAACTCGACGCTCGACGAGCGCAACCGCTTCATGGAGGCGGTTCTCTCGGGCGTGACCGCGGGCGTTGTCGGCGTCGATGCCGACGGCACGGTCAATCTCGTCAATCGCTCCGCCAAGACGTTGCTCGGCGTGAAGGAGGAGAAGCTCACCGGCAAGAAGCTGTCGGACGCCGTACCGGAATTCGGACCGCATCTGAAGCGCGCCAAGAAGCAGGGCAAGCGGCTGGCCACCGACCAGGTCACACTGCGCCGTGGCGGGTCGGAGCGCAATTTTGCCGTCCGCGTCACGAGCGAAGGCGCGGGCAAGGGCTATGTGGTGACCTTCGACGACATCACCGAACTGGTCAGCGCCCAGCGCTCGACCGCTTGGGCCGACATCGCCCGGCGCATTGCCCATGAGATCAAGAACCCGCTGACCCCGATCCAGCTCTCGGCCGAGCGCATCCGCCGCAAATACGGCGACGTCATCATCAAGGACCGTGAGATTTTCGAGCAGTGCACCGACACCATCATCCGCCAAGTGTCAGATATCGGCCGCATGGTCGACGAGTTCTCCGCCTTCGCGCGCATGCCCAAGCCGGTCATGGAAATGCATGACGTGCGCGAGATCGTGCGCGAGGCGGTGTTCCTGTTCCAGGTCAGCCGCCCCGACATCGAGTTCGAGCTCAATCTGCCAGACAAGCCGGTCAAGACCATGTCGGACCAGCGCCTGCTCACGCAGGCGGTGACCAATTTGGTCAAGAACGCCAGCGAAGGCATCGATACCGCCGTGGAAGCCGATCCCGCGCGGGCGGGCACCGGCCATATCACCGCAAAGGTGGCGGCCAAGGGCGACCATGTCCATATCACCATTATCGACAATGGCTGCGGCCTGCCCGAGGAGAACCGCGAGCGCCTTGTCGAGCCCTACATGACCACACGGGTCAAGGGCACCGGACTTGGACTGGCCATCGTGCAACGCATTACCGAGCAGCACGGCGGCAAACTACTGCTCACCGATGCGCCGAAGCGCAACGGCAAGATAGAAGGGGCGTCAGTGCAAATGGACCTGCCGATCATGGGACGCGAGGAACTGGAGGAGGGCGACGAGCCGCTACCTGCCTCATCCGTCCGTGCAAGCGGATCCGAGCCGGCCGAGGAGGAAGAGGGAGTAACCGATGGCGTCTGACATCCTAGTCGTCGATGACGAGGTCGATATTCGGGAGTTGATCTCGGGCATTCTCGAAGACGAGGGCCATGGCACTCGGCTTGCCAAGGACAGCGACGAGACATTGAAAACGATCGAGGAGCGGCGGCCCTCGCTCGTCATTCTCGACATTTGGCTGCAAGGCTCGAAGCTCGACGGGCTCGACCTGCTTGACTGCATCAAACAGGCGCATCCGGACTTGCCGGTGATCATCATCAGCGGTCACGGCAATATCGAGACCGCGGTGGCCGCCATTCAACGCGGCGCCTACGACTATATCGAGAAGCCGTTCAAGGCGGACCGCCTGGTGCTCATCGTCGCCCGCGCGCTGGAGGCTTCCCGCCTGCGCCGCGAGAACCGAGAGCTGCGGGAACGGAGCACCTACTCCTTCGAGATGGTCGGCAAGTCCGCGTCCATCAATCAGCTGCGCCAGCATATCGAGAAGGTCGCCCCGACCAATAGCCGGGTGCTGATCACCGGGCCGTCGGGCTGCGGCAAGGAACTCGCGGCGCGTGTGATGCATGCAAAGTCCGGCCGCGCCGACGGACCGTTCGTGGTGCTGAACGCCGCCGCCATGGTGCCCGATCGCATGGAGCTGGAGCTGTTTGGCACCGAGGAGGGGACCGGCTCCGGCCCCCGCAAGGTCGGCGCCCTGGAGGAGGCCCATGGCGGCACCCTCTATATCGACGAGATGGCCGACATGCCGATGGAGACCCAGGCCAAGATCCTGCGCGTCCTCGTGGAGCAGCGCTTCCAGCGCCTCGGCGGCGGCCCCAAGGTCCACGTCGATGTGCGCGTGGTCTCGTCCACGAGCCACGATCTCCAGAAGGAGATCGCCGCGGGGCGCTTACGCGAGGACCTCTACCACCGCCTGAACGTGGTGCCGATCCGCGTGCCGGGCCTCGTCGAACGGCGCGAGGACGTGCCCGAGCTCGTCCGCTATTTCGTCCAGACCATTTCCGTGGCCTCCGGCCTGCCGCCCCGCCGCATCGGCGAGGACGCCATGGCCGTGCTCCAGTCCCACGAATGGCCGGGCAATGTCCGCCAGCTCCGCAACAACGTCGAACGCCTGATGATCCTGGTCGGTGGTGACGCGGACACCCTGGTGACCGCCGAAATGCTGCCCGATGAGATCGTTTCACCCGTGCCGCTTTCGACCAACGGGGCCGGGGGCGAGCACCTGATGTCGCTGCCGCTGCGCGATGCGCGCGAGATTTTCGAGCGGGAATATCTCCTCGCTCAGGTCAACCGCTTCGGCGGCAATATCTCGCGCACGGCCGAATTCGTCGGCATGGAGCGCTCGGCCCTCCACCGGAAACTTCGCGCCCTAGGCGTCAATTCGCATGAAAGAAGCTCCGCCTTACGCTAGCATGAAGGCGACTCGCTCCGCTTAGAGGGGGACACACTGGCAAAAGCTATCCGCATCAGACTACTTGCGGACTTGCCTTGCAATCGCGTCTAATGCACTGAGGTGGCCGGTTGGAGCGAATCTCCGGCGCCATCCAACAAGCGTAAGCGTGACCAAAGGGACGGGGAAGCCCATGGCGACAGAACGCACGCAAAGCCTTCAAGACACGTTTCTCAATCATGTTCGTAAGAACAAGACGCCGCTGACAATTTTTCTTGTGAATGGTGTGAAACTTCAAGGCGTTGTGACCTGGTTTGACAATTTCTGTGTTCTCTTGCGTCGGGACGGTCATTCGCAGCTCGTCTACAAGCATGCGATTTCGACCATTATGCCAGGCCAGCCCATACAGCTTGCCGACATCACCGACGCGGAAGGTGCCGCTGAGTAATTGCGTCCAACCGACCCCAAAGAGCTGAAGCGTAAGAAGGGGCGGGTGGCGCGCGATACGGAAGACATGCGTCCCGAGGGACGCGTGAGCACGGTCGTATTCGTACCCATTCTCGACCAGAGACCGAGCAGGGACGCCCGGGGCCACGGCCACGAGCCCGTCTCACGCCCACCGCAAGCCCGCCTGGACGAGGCCGTCGGTCTCGCCTTCGCCATTCATCTCGACGTGGCGGCCAGCGGGCTCGTACCTGTACCGAATCCCAAGCCAGCCACGCTTTTCGGGTCCGGCAAGGTCGAGGAGCTCGCCGGCCTCGTACGGGCCGAGGGCGCCGAGCTCGTCATCGTCGACCACCCGTTGACCCCCGTGCAGCAGCGCAATCTCGAACGCGCATGGGACGCCAAGGTGCTGGACCGAACCGGACTCATTCTGGAGATCTTCGGCGAGCGGGCGCGTACGCGGGAAGGGCGCCTGCAGGTCGAGCTCGCCCATCTCGTCTATCAGAAGAGCCGGCTCGTGCGCTCATGGACGCATCTCGAGCGGCAACGCGGCGGCTTCGGCTTTCTCGGCGGTCCCGGCGAGACGCAGATCGAGACCGACCGCCGGTTGCTCAGCGAACGCATCATCGTCATCAAAAAAGAACTCGAACAGGTGCGCCGCACGCGTACGCTGCATCGCAAGTCCCGCCAGCGCGTGCCGTATCCGGCCGTGGCGCTCGTGGGCTACACCAATGCCGGAAAGTCGACCCTGTTCAATACGCTGACCGGCGCCGACGTGGTCGCCGAGGACATTCTGTTCGCCACCCTCGATCCCACCATCCGCGCGCTCCGGCTGCCAGGCGGCTCGAAGGCCGTGCTGTCCGACACCGTGGGCTTCATCTCCGACCTACCCACCACGCTCGTCGCCGCCTTCCGCGCCACCCTGGAAGAGGTGCAGCAGGCCGACTTGATCTTGCATGTCCGCGACATCGCCGACGAGGCGAGCGCGAGCCAGCGCGCCGACGTAAACGCCGTGCTCGCCGATCTCGGCATCGACGCCGACGCCGAGCCCGACCGGGTGCTGGAAGTGTGGAACAAGGCCGATCTTCTCGACGCCGCCGGCCAGGGCAGCGCCGCCAACGAGGCGGAGCGCCATGACGCGATCCTCGTGTCCGCCATCACCGGCGAGGGGCTCGACGTCCTGCTCGCCGAAATCGAGCACAGGCTCAATCGCCGCCGCCAGACGGTGGAGATCACGCTGCAACCGCAAGAAGGCGCGCTGTCGAACTGGATCTACGAAAATTGCGAGGTGGTCGCGCGTGCCAATCTCGGCGACGGCATGACCTCGCTGCGCGTTCGCGTCGCGCCCGAGAAGCGCGACAAGCTCACGCGCCTTGCCGGGGCCGCACGGCTCCACGCCACCCCCGAATAGCAAGCGCCGCGACAGAGGAGGGGGCCGCCTACTCTTTCCGCTCTGCCACTTTCGCCGCATCCCAGAGTTGATCCATCTCGTCGAGCGTGGCGTCTTCGGGCTTGCGGCCGTCTTCAGCCAGTGCGGCCTCGATGCTTTCGAACCGGCGCACGAATTTCGCATTGGCGCCGCGCAGCGCGGCTTCCGGATCGACGCCGAGATGCCGCGCCAGATTGGCCATGACGAAGAGCAGGTCGCCGAACTCTTCCGCGACACGCTCTTTCGACAGCCCGTCGCCGTCCTCGGCGATGGCCTCTTTCAGCTCGGCGATCTCTTCCTCGGCCTTCTCCAGCACGGGCGCGAGATGCGGCCAATCGAACCCGACCTTTGCCGCACGCTTCTGCAGCTTCACCGCCCGTGTCAGACCCGGCAGGCCTACCGGCACGTCGTCCAGCGTTCCGCCGCCGCCGTGACCGCGCGCGGCTTTCTCTTCCGCCTTGATCCGGTCCCACAAATCCGTCGACATGAATTCATCGCGGCGCGAGACATCCTCGAACACATGAGGGTGCCGCCGGATCATCTTCCGCGTGATGGCGTCCACCACATCGGCGAAACCGAAGCGGTCGTCCTCGGACGCCATCTGCGCGTGATAGACGACCTGCAGCAACAGATCGCCGAGCTCGTCCTTGAGCCCGTCCACATCGTTGCGCGCGATCGCGTCGGCGACCTCGTAAGCCTCTTCGATGGTGTAGGGGGCGATCGTCGCGAAGGTCTGCTGGACGTCCCACGGACAGCCGCCGTCGGGATCGCGCAAGCGCGCCATGACGGCTAGCAGATCGTCGAGATCGTGCGCCTTGGACCGTGCGTCAGCCATGCGAGGCTCCGGGAAGAGGCCCGTCGAAACCCGTCGGCAAAAACCGGATAATTGTCGCTAAATCAGTGAGATAGCAGAAACTCAGCATAATCCGGCCCCGCATCCTCGATTCGCATAAGGTATATTATGGAAAATATACGATATGGGGTGAAAGAGCATGGACGGCAGCGCCGCCGCGGTTAACGGCGCTCGTAGTGATCCTTGATCAGCCGGTCCAGCAGCCGCACGCCGAAGCCCGAGCCCCAGCTCCGATTGATGTCGCTGTCGACCGATGACATGGCCGTGCCGGCGATGTCGAGATGCGCCCACGGCGTGCCTTCCTTGATGAAGCGCTGCAGGAACTGCGCGGCGGAAATCGAGCCGCCCCACTTGCCGCCGGTGTTCTTGATGTCGGCAACCTTCGATTCGATCATCTTGTCGTATTTGGGTCCGAGCGGCAGCCGCCACAGCTGCTCCCCCGTCTCCTTGCCCGCGGTGACGAGCCGGTCGGAAAGCTCGTCATTGTTGCTGAAGAGACCGGCGTGCTCCTTGCCGAGCGCCACCATGACGGCGCCGGTCAGCGTGGCCAGATTGATCACGGCCTTCGGCTTGAACCGGTCCTGCGTGTACCAGAGGCAATCCGCCAGCACCATGCGCCCCTCGGCGTCGGTGTTGAGCACCTCGATGGTCGTGCCCGACATGGCGGTGACCACATCGCCGGGGCGCGTGGCGCCGCCGCCCGGCATATTCTCGACGAGGCCGATGACGCCCACCGCGTTCACCTTGGCCTTGCGTTCGGCGAGCGACTGCATGAGGCCGACGACGCATGCCGCGCCCGCCATGTCGCCCTTCATATCTTCCATGCCGCCGGCGGGCTTCAGCGAGATGCCGCCGGTGTCGAAGGTCACGCCCTTGCCGACAATGGCGATGGGCGCCCCGCCCTTCGGCCCGGCCCCCTTCCATTGCATCACCACCACGTGGCTCGGCTTGTCGCTGCCCTGCCCGACGGCGAGCAACGATCCCATGCCGAGCTTCTTCATCGCCGCCTCGCTCAGCACCTCGACCTGCACGCCGGCCTTGGTGAGCGCCTTTGCACGCGCGGCGAACTCGGCCGGGCCGAGAACGTTCGCCGGCTCGTTGACGAGGTCGCGCGCCAGGTTGACGCCGTCGACGATGGCGCGGTCCGGCGCGAAGGCCTGCCCCGCCGCACGCGGGTCGGCGCAGTGCAGGACGATCTTCTTCAGCGTCTTGGCGCTATCGTCGTTGCCGTTGCCGTTCTTCTTCGCCGAATTGGATTTGTACTTTTCGAACTTGTAGCCGCGCAGTTGCGCGCCGAGCGCAAAGGCCGCGAGATCCGCCGTCGTCACATCGCCCTTCGCGGTCTCGAGATAGACATGGGCGGCGGCCCCTTCCCGGCCGGAGAGAAGTCCGCGCACGGTGCCGCCGAGATTGAGCCAATCCTCGTGTCCGAAGGATGCGGGCTTGCCCAGCCCCACCACGCAGACCCGCGAGAATTTGAGACCTTGCGGCGCGAGCACGTCGACCGAAGACCCCTTCTTGCCTTTGAAGTCGGAGATTCGCGCCACCTTGGTCAGAAGGCCCTTGGTGGTCTTGTCGAGTTCCAGGGCCTGAGGCGTGAGCTTGGGCCCCTCCTCGGCAAAAACCACGGCGACACCATCGCCGGTTGCACTCTTACTGGCAAAGGACAAGGCGGTCTGATCGGTCACGGCAAGCTCCATTGATGAGTCGCGCCGTCCGGCCCCGGAAGGCCGACCAAAATACGCCGGACAAGGAGCCGCCCGCGCGCCTCCTGGTGCAGTTTTGCAACAGCGGCAAGGAATATCGTGGACCTACGTAAGTCTTGCGTGAGGGAAAGGCAAGTCATTCCAAATGGCCGAAATTCCGCCATCTTGGGCTGGTGGGAATGATGTTTGGTACCAGCCGTTTGAGCCCTCTCTCCGGGAGCGCTCGCGGGCGGACGGCAAAAGGGCCACACGGGGGACGTCGAAACGGTCATGTCGCTCTTCAACCGCTACATGCTTCGGCAGGTCACAAACGCCTTCCTGGTCATTCTGCTGACTTTGACCTCCGTGGTCTGGCTCGCTACGGCCTTGAAAGAGCTCGATCTTATTACCTCGCAGGGTCAGGGTCTGTGGCTGTTCATGCAGATGACCATGCTCAGCCTGCCGAGCCTCATCGCCCTGATCGCGCCCAACGCCGTGCTCATGGCCGTGCTCTACACCCTCGACCGCATGAACGGCGACAGCGAGCTGATCGTCATGACTGCCGCGGGTGCGCCGGTTTGGCGCATCGGCATCTCCCTCGTGGTCCTGGCCTCGACCGTTAGCGCGGTGATCCTCCTTGCCAACGTGTTCCTGAACCCCGCCTGCATGCGCGCCCTGCGCGGGCTGATCACCGACGTCCGCGCCGACCTGATCTCCCAAGTCCTTCAACCAGGACGATTTTCCAGTGCCGAAGCCGGCCTGACCTTTCATATCCGCGACCGCAGCCCGTCCGGCGAACTCCTTGGGCTTCTCATTCATGACGAGCGCGACCCCAAGCAGGTGATGAGCTTTCTGGCCGAGCGGGGCCGCATCCTCAGCAATGAGCAGGGCTCCTATCTCGTCATGTTCGATGGCTACGTCCACCGCTTCAACGCAGAAGATAAGAACAAAGCTGTACAAATCGTCGCCTTCGACCAGAACATGATCGATTTGTCGGAGTTCGGCTCAAAGGAGAGCGGAAGCAAAGAGCTGAGAGCCCGCGAGCGTTCTATTGGAGAACTTCTCAGTCCGGAGCCAGAAGACAAGAGGGCGAACCAGAATTATGGGCAATTGCGCTCGGAGTTACACGAGCGCCTCTCAACACCGCTCTATCCGATCGTTTTCGTCTTTATCGCCATTGCCCTGATGGCTCATGCGCGGACCACCAGAGAGAGCCGCTGGGGTCAGATTCTGACCGCCTTCGGCATCGCGCTAGGCCTTAGAATGGCAGGACTTGCGGCCGGGAATCTGGTCGCCTTGAGTGCGTGGGCCGTACTGCTGGTGTATGCTATTCCGGTGGGGGCGATTCTCGTTGCGGCATGGACGGCGCACGTTAGAATGTCGCCAGAACTGCGGGCCAAGCTGAACTTTGAGCTCAAGCTTCAGCCAAAAAACATAAAGTTTTGGACCGCTAGAGGGATGCAGACGGAGTGAGAGCGCAGATGCGTGGCATCAGTGCAGGGGGAACACTTGCGCGCTATTTTTCGGCACGATTTTTCGTGGCGATGGTGGCGATGTTTGCCATTTGCTGCGTGCTGATCTTCTTCGTCGATTTCATCGAGATGCTGCGCCGCGCGGGCAATTTCTCCGGCGACGTTCCAGGCTTCCTTCTCGCTTGGATGACGATCTTGCGGCTGCCCTCGTTCTCGGAACTCATCCTGCCCTTCGCGGTGCTGATCGGCACCATCGCGATCTTCCTGATGTTGAGCCGCTCCTCGGAGCTGGTCGTGTTGCGCGCCGCGGGTGTCTCGGTGTGGCAGTTCACGCTGCCGGCGATGATCGTCGCCTTCGTGCTCGGCGTGCTCTTCGTGCTCGTCTACAATCCGATCGCCGCGGTGGCGCGCGGCGAGGCCGAGCGCCTCTACGCCTCCGCCTTCGGCAAGGACGAATCCTTGCTCAAGACGAGCAAGAAGGCCGGCGCCTGGCTGCGCGAGGATGGCACCGACGGTCCGTCCGTGGTGCATGCGCTCGAGGTGCTGAACCAAGGTCTCGAGCTGAACGGCGTGACCGTCTTCCAGTACGACGCCAAGCACGCCCTGACCGAGCGGGTCGAGGCCAAGCGCGCCGTGCTCAAGGATGGCCGCTGGGAACTGCAGGACGCCTGGGTGAGCGCCGTGGGACAAGAGCCCGCGTTCTACACGCGCTATATGCTCAGCACCTATCTGACCCCGACCCAGGTGCGCGACACGCTCGGCACCGTGTTCTCGATCTCGTTCTGGGATCTGCCGAACTTCATCCAGATCGCCGAGCGCGCCGGCTTGCCGGCGACGCAATACCGCGTGCAGTACCAACTCCTGCTGTCGCGACCGTTCCTTCTCGTCACCATGGTGCTCATCGCCGCGACCTGTTCCCTCAAGGGCTTCCGGTTCGGCAACGTTCAGATCAACGCGATCTTCGGACTCGCGGCCGGCTTCGGCTTTTTCGTGTTCTCGGAGATCTCGCGCAACTTCGCCATGGCCGGCCTGACCTCCGCCGCTGCTGCAGCCTGGATTCCGGTGATCGTCGCGGCTTCGCTCGCGCTCACTGTGCTCTTGTACAAAGAGGACGGGTGATGGCGCGGGCGGCAACATTCCTGCTTTCGATGTGCCGGGCTCTGCCCGGCTTCGCCGCGTCTTATGGGCGTGCGCTCGCGCGCGACCATGGAGCTGTGTTGGCGGGTGTTCTCGCCACCTTTGCCGTGCTCTTCGCGCCCTCGCACGAGGCCTTCGCCCAAGCCCAGACGGACCTCGAGCAGATCATCCAACCGCCGCAAGTCGACTCCGCCGAGCCCATGCTGCTGCAAGCCGACGAGATGATCTACGAGAACGACAACGCCACGATCCGCGCCAAGGGCAATGTCGAGATCTACTACGGCAGCTACACCCTGCTTTGCGACAGCGTGGTCTATAACCGCAATACCAATACGCTGGCCGCCGAGGGCAATGTCCGCATGAAGGACCCCGACGGTGCGGTCATCACCGCCGACCAGCTCACCCTGACCGACGACTTCCGCGACGGCTTTGTCGCCGCCCTGAAGCTCGTCACCAAGGACGAAACGCGCATCGTCGCGCAGTCCGCCTCCCGCGAGGCCGGCAACGTCACCGTGTTCCGCAAAGGCTGGTTCACGCCTTGTAAGCTCTGCAAGGAAGACCCGACCAAGCCGCCGACCTGGCGCATTCGCGCGGGCAAGATCACGAACAAGCGCGACGAGGCAACCATTACGTTCCAAGACGCGAAATTCGATTTGTTCGGCGTGCCGGTCCTGTGGTTGCCCTACTTCCAGACGGCCGATCCAACGGTGAAAAGGAAGTCAGGCTTCCTGATGCCGAGCTACAGCCATTCCGACCAGCTCGGCAGCACGGTTCAGGTTCCCTACTATTTCGCGCTGTCCGATCACTACGACTTCACCTTCGCGCCGATGTATACCGAGAAAGCGGGGACGTTGCTGGTCGGCGACTGGCGGCAGCGCACGGCATCCGGCGGCTACCGCATCGAATTGGCCGGCGTATTCGACAATCCCAACGATCCGAGCAGCCCGGCCGAAGGCGACGACTTCCGCGGCAGCATCAAGACGCAAGGCAAGTTTGCCCTCGATCCGTATTATTCCTGGGGTTGGGACATTCTCGCCGAGACCGACGAGACCTTCCGCCGCTACTACAATCTCGACTCCCGGCTCAAGACCGACCGTGTGTCCCAGGTCTACCTGGAGGGGCTGCATGATCGGAATTATATTTCGACGCGCTTCTACAACACGCAGAGTCTGCTGTTCAACGACGAGGACTTCTCCGAGGGGACTGTCTACCCGATCATCGACTACGACTACATCGTTGGGCAGCCGGTCCTCGGCGGCGAGCTGAGCTTCAATTCCAACGCCATGGTGTTCTCGAGCGAGGACGGCACGGACTCCAATCGCCTCATCCTGGAAGCGAATTGGCGGCGGAAGCTGATCGATCCCATCGGTCAGGTGTTCACGCCGTTCGGCCGACTGCGCGGCGACGTTTACGGCATCAACCAGCCGCCGGAGCTCGATCTGACCGGCAGCGACGACATCATGAGCCAGGATCCGGAAGACGGCGCCATCTGGCGCGGCAACGCCGTTGCCGGCCTCGACTATCGCTACCCGTTCATCACCACGACCGGCTCCGTCACGCATACCGTGGAGCCCATCGGGCAAATCATCGCCCGGCCCGACACGCTCGGCGACCAGCAGGACATCCCCAACGAGGACGCCTTGAGCCTCGTGTTCGACGACACGCTGCTGTTCGATATCGACAAGTTCTCGGGCTATGACCGCATCGAGACCGGCACGCGCGCCAATTACGGCTTCGGCTACACGGCGCAGTTCGTGTCCGGCGCTTACCTGCGCGCCGTGGCCGGCCAAAGCTACCAGATCGCCGGGCAGAACGAGTTCGACACCGCATTCTACCAAACGAGCGGCCTTGCCAATGATGCATCCGATTACGTGACCGGCGTCTACTTCCAGGCCACGCGCAACATCTCCTTCTCCGCACAGCAGCGCTTCGACCAAGACGACCTCACCGTCCAGCGCACGGATCTCGGCTCGTGGGTGCGCTACGGACCGCTGCAGGCGCGGGTGAACTATGCCGACGTTCCCGGCAATCTTCCCACCGCCGCGCCTGCCGGGTATTGTCACCCAGACCGACAGCGAAGAGATCTTGGCGGCAGGCGCGCTCGCCATCACGGAGGATTGGTCGCTGCTGGCCAATATGCGCTACGACCTCCAGGGCGATCAAACGATCACCGACGGTCTCGGCCTGCGCTATCAGGACGACTGCTTCAAGCTCGACGTGACCTACCAGCGGTCCTTCATCCAGGATCAGGACATCGAGCCGGATGAGCGCTTCCTCGTGAACTTCGCCCTGAAATATCTCGGCGCCTACTCCCTGTCGACTAGCGCCGTTAACGACTTCGGCGGGTCTGACAGCAATGACTAGGACAGTCCTCCGCCTGATGCGCGGCTTTGGGGCGCTCGCCACGCTCCTCGTCGTCCTTCTCGGTTCGGGTCTCGCCCTGACCCAGGAGGAGACGTCGATCAAAGTCCTGGTCAACGACAACCCGATATCCGATTACGACATCGATCAGCGCCAACGCTTCCTTGCCATCACGACCCAGGACAAGCCCGGTCCCGAGCTGAAGAAGAAGGCGACCGACATGCTGATCGACGAGCGCCTTCAGATTCTGGAGGGACAAAAGCTCGGCTCCACGCCCGATGAGGATGAGGTCACCAAGATCCTCGAAAACATGGCGGGGAAGAACAATCTCGATGTCGCCGGCCTCACCACGGCGTTGGGCCGCACCGGCGTCAATATCAAGACCCTGAAAGACCGCATCCGGGCGCAGCTCGTATGGCAGGATGTGGTGCGAAAGAAATTCCGCCGCGAGATTCAGATCGGCGACGTCGACGTGGATCGTGCGCTCTCGGATACGGATGAAGCCGGCGCCGGTGAGTCCCAGACCACCCTGCAGCTCCGCCAGGTCAAATTCTCGATGGCGAGCAATGCCGATCAAAGGACCATAGCCGCAAAGATCGCGGCGGCCGAAGCGCTGCGCGCCCGGTTCAACAATTGCGCCAACGTTACCGAGCTTGCCAAGGGCACCGAGGGCGCGACCATCAAGACGCTGCAAGATCAGCAGACCTCGACCCTCCCCCAACCGGCCCGGCTGCTAGTCATGAATGCCAAGGTGGGACAGATGACGCCGCCCTCGATCTCCCCGTCCGGTGTCGAGCTCTACGCAGTCTGCGGCAAGGTCTCCACCAAAGGCGACACCAAAGTGCGCGAGGCGACGCAGCGCAAGCTGATGAATGACGAGATGATGATCCGCGCCGAGCGGCTCTTGCGCGATCTCCGCCAGGACGCCTTCATCGAATACCGCTGACGCTCGCGTTTCGCGCTCCGCCCCGTTCGTGCTAGGCCCTGTGCCCCATGGCTCGCGCCGCTACACCCCTTGCCCTCACCCTTGGCGACCCAGCCGGGATCGGGCCCGACATCACCCTTCTCGCCTATGCCGCGCGAAGCCGTGAGCCCATTCCGCCTTTCGTCCTGCTCGGCGACGCCGCTGTCCTCGCCGCCCGCGCCGAGGCGCTCGATCTCTCGATTCCCATCGCCACCGTCGCCTCCGCGCGCGAAGCGCTCGATGTCTTCCCCGAGGCCTTGCCTGTGCTGCCGGTCGAGGTCCCCGGACCGGTCGTCGCCGGCCGCCCCGACGTGGCCGCCGCGCCTGCCGTAAAGCAGTCGATCGAGCTGGCCGTGGACCTGGTGCGCCGTGGCGAGGCATGCGCCGTCGTCACCAACCCGATCGCCAAGTCTCTGCTCTACCGGGCCGGCTTCACCTTTCCCGGACACACGGAATTTCTGGCCGACCTCGCCGCGGATCGGGGGCAGGCGCCGCTGCCCGTAATGATGCTGGTGGCGGGTCCGTTCAAGGCCGTGCCGGTGACCATCCACATTCCGCTAAAGGACGTTCCGGCCAAGCTCACCATGGAGCTTCTCCTGGCGACCATCAGAACGACGGACCAGGACCTGCGCCGCTATTTCGGCTTCCTGCGGCCGCGCCTGGCCGTGAGCGGGCTCAACCCTCATGCCGGGGAAGACGGGAGCCTCGGTCGCGAGGAGATCGACATCATCGCGCCGGCCATCGAGACCGCAAAGGCCGAAGGGATCGACGTCAAAGGCCCCTTTCCTGCCGACACGATGTTCCATACCGCCGCGCGCGAGACCTACGACGCGGCGCTGTGCATGTATCACGATCAAGCGCTCGTGCCGTTCAAGACGCTCGCCTTCGAGGAGGGCGTCAACGTCACCCTCGGGCTTCCCTTCGTGCGCACCTCGCCGGATCACGGCACCGCCTTCGACATCGCCGGGACCGGCACGGCAAACCCGCAGAGCCTCATCGAGGCGCTCCGCCTTGCCGAGGCCATGAGCCAGTCGGCCGAGGACTAAGAGATGGCCACCGACGACGGCCTGCCGCCGCTGCGCGAGGTGATCCGCGCCTGCGGCCTCACGCCCAAGAAGAGTCTCGGTCAGAACTTCCTGCTCGATTTCAATCTGACCCGCCGCATCGCCCGGGCCGCCGGCCCCCTGGAAGGGGTCACCATCGTCGAGGTGGGCCCCGGCCCCGGCGGCCTGACCCGCGCCCTGTTTCTCGAAGGCGCGGAACGGGTCGTCGCCATCGAGCGGGACGAGCGCTGTCTCGCCGCCTTGCACGACATCGCCGCGCTCTATCCCGGCCGTCTCGACATCGTCGCCGGCGACGCGCGCGCCATCGATTATGGAGCGCTGGCGCTCCCCTCCCCGGCACGCATCGTCGCCAATCTCCCTTACAGCGTCGGCACGCCGCTCTTCATCGGCTGGCTCAAGACCGATCCTTGGCCGCCGTGGTTCGACCGGCTCGTTCTCATGTTTCAGCGCGAGGTCGCCGAGCGGATCGTCGCCGTGCCGGGCAACAAGGACTTTGGCCGCCTTGCCGTGCTGTCCCAGTGGCGGACCAAACCACGGATCGTCTTCAACGTGCCGGCCGACGCTTTCACGCCACGGCCGAAAGTCGATTCCGCCGTAGTCGAACTGGTGCCGCGGCAAGCGCCGGAGCCCGCATGCGACGTCAAGCAATTGGAGAGGGTCACCGCCGCCGCCTTCGGCCAAAGGCGCAAGATGCTGCGCGCCGCCTTGCGTCAGATCACACCGGACGCCGAAGCGCTGCTCGAAGGGCTGGGCCTCGATCCGAAAGCGCGGGCGGAGGAGTTGCAGGTCGGCGATTTCTGCCGCATCGCCAACGCACTCGATGGGACGCGGACACGCGGCTAGAGCTGCGCCAGCAGGCCTTGCACGAAGCCTTTCAGTCCGGTGAACCGCGCCCGGCGCAAGCGCTCCGCGGCGAGGATGGCGCGCACCGCCTCGACCGATTGGTCCACGTCGAAATTGACCAGGACGTAATCGTATTCGTCCCAATGCTGGATCTCGTTGCTCGCGCCGCGCATGCGTCTAACCACGACATCATCGGAGTCCGCCGCCCGGGTCTTCAACCTCTCCTCGAGCGCGCCGGCCGACGGCGGCAGCACAAACACCGACACCACGTCCTCGTCTGAGGCTTCGCGCAGCGCCGCGGCGCCTTGCCAGTCCACGTCGAACAGCACATCGCGGCCTGCGCCCAAGGCCTGCTCCACCGGCGCCCGCGTGGTGCCGTAGTAATTGTCGAACACCACGGCCCATTCCAGAAACTCGCCCGCGTCGCGCATCTGGCTGAACGTCTCCTTGTCGACGAAATGATAGTCCTTGCCGTCGGTCTCGCCTTTGCGCTTGGAGCGTGTGGTGTGGGAGATCGAGGGTGCGATGCCGGAGTCGTCATCGAGAATGCGCCTGGCAATCGTCGTCTTGCCCGCGCCCGACGGGGACGACAGCACCAGCATCAGCCCGCGGCGGGCGATCGTGTCCATGACCGGCCTCATTCGATGTTCTGAACCTGCTCGCGCAACTGGTCGATGACCGTCTTGAGCTCGAGCCCGATCCGGCTGAGCTCGATATCGGCGGCCTTGGAGCAAATGGTATTCGCCTCGCGATTGAATTCCTGCGCCAGGAACTCGAGCTTGCGTCCGGCCGGCTGGCCGGATGCGATCAAATCGTTGGCGGCCGCTACATGAGCGCGCAAACGGTCGAGTTCCTCCTTGATGTCCGCCTTGGCCGCGAGCAGCAACGCTTCTTGGTGAAGGCGGTCGGGCTCGAGCGTGGCACCGGCCTCGCCGAGCCGCGCGATCTGTTCGCGCAGCCGTGCGGTCAGCGCTTCCGGCTGGCGCGCCACGGCGGCCACGGCCCCCGCCACAAACCCGTCAATGTCGGCCAGCTGTTGCTCGATGACGCGCTGGAGGCGTTCGCCCTCGCCCGTCCGCGCCACGACCAATTCGTCGAGCGCCACCGCAAGGCCGGCCAGCAGCGCATGACCGAGCGCGGCCTGCTGCTCCTCGGTCTCCTCGGGCTCGACCGTCTCCACCACCCCGCGCATGGCGAGCAATGTGTCGAGGCGCGCCGATTTGAGATCGGTCAGGCTCTTCGCCCGCTCCGCCACCGCGCGCGCTTGCGCCAGTGCCGCCTCGTTCAGCCTGATCTCGGTCTGGCCACTCTCGCGCTTGACCGTCAGGTTGACGGTGCAGTTGCCGCGCGCCAGCTTCTCCTGGCACAGGCCGCGCACGGCCGCCTCGAGACGCTCCAGGCCTGAAGGCAGCCTGAATCGAAGGTCGAGCGAGCGTCCATTGACGCTCTTCACCTCCCAGAACCAGCTTGTGTCGCCATGCACCCCGTCGCTGCGGGCGAAGCCGGTCATGCTCTTGAGGGTCATTGGCTTGTGCCTTGCGAGTGGAATCCTGCTGGGTCGGCTTTATAGCCGAGTCGCGAGCCAAATCAGGCCCTAAGCCGACCAAAGCCAAGAATGAGATGAACAGGGTATGGACGTTTCAGCCCCGCGCCTAGCGCTGAGGATTGCGCTTCGGCAGTGGCACCGGCCCATCGGCGACGATCGCGGCGACCTCGCCTTCCGGAATCAGGCCTCCGAGCTCGCTCAACTCGGCGGCCTCAGCCGCGGCGGCGGCCTCCGCGGCCTGCCGGGCCCTGATCTCGCGCTCGATCTTCCGCCACTTGACGACGTTCCTGTTGTGCTCGGCAAGGGTCGCGGAAAACACGTGACCGCCCGTGCCGTCGGCAACGAAATAGAGGTCTTTGGTCTTGGCCGGCTTCAGCACGGCCTCGATGGCGGCGCGGCCCGGATTGGCGATGGGCGTCGGCGGCAGACCGTCGATCTTATACGTGTTGTAGGGATTCTCGCGCTCGAGATCCGACTGGGTGATGGGGTGATCGCGGATGCCGCCGAACAGGCCATAGATAATGGTCGGATCCGATTGCAGCCGCATCCGCTTCTTGAGCCGGTTGTGAAACACGCTGGCGATATGCGGCCGCTCTTCGGCCTTCCCCGTCTCCTTCTCCACGATCGACGCGAGAATCAGGGCCTCCTCCGGCGTGCTCACCATGATGTCGGGGTCGCGCTCTTCCCACATCTTGGCAAGGAACTTCTCCTGGGCGCGGTGCATCCGCTGCACGATCTCCGTGCGCGTATCCTTGCTGCCGAAGCTATAGGTGTCCGGCAGCAGCGACCCCTCGGGCGGAACCGCCGGAACCTCGCCATTGAGTTCCGGATGCGCCGCCAAGCGTTTCACGATCTGCGCGCTCGTCCAGCCTTCCGGCAAGGTCACCCGGTACTGAATGGACTTGCCTTCGACCAAGGTATCGAGGACCTGGCGCATGGTCGCTTGCTTGTCGAACTGATACTCGCCTGCCTTCAGCGTTCCCTCGCCCTTCAAGTACATGAAATAGAGAATGCTGGTCATGAAGATACGGCGGTCGGCGATGACGCCGTTGCGCTCGAGCCGCTCGGCGATGGCCGTCGCGCCCTCGCCTTTGGGCACCACCAGCACGGTGGACACCGGCAGCGGTCCGGGCCGGTCGAACTCGACGCGGACAAAGTAGAACGCCGCCGCGGCCATGCAGGCCATGATGAAAACGAAGTTGAGAAGACCGTCCAGCATGCCGAGGAAGGGATGGGAGTCCTCTTCCGGCGGCTCCCGGTCCGGGGGCTCGGGCGGACGCGAAGGCTGCAAGGCTTCGGTCGGGCTTCGCGGCAGCACATTCGCGTCCGGACGGCCTACCGCCTGGTGACCAGCAATCGGTCGGCCAGGGGCCTGAGGGCCCGCCTGGCCTGGAGCCGGACGTCCAATCGGTGGGCGTCCTGCACCCGGTTGGCCAACAGCTGGACGACCAGCAACATGGCCGGCCATGGGGCCGCCGGGGTTACCTACCTTGGGGGGAATGTCCCTGGTCAAAAGTCAGCGCCCGATGTCGTGGCCAAGATGCGACCGCGCGCGGCCGCCGGTAGCATTATGCACTTTGCGTCGAAATATGGCCAAAGGGAGGTTCGCTTGGCAAGCCAAACGGCGCCCGATCAAGCGGCGTATCGGCGCATGATCAGCGAGGCGTTGGTCCCGCCGAACCCGAATGAATTGGACAACACCGTATCGATGGTGCGGCGCCGTGCTTGATGCGGCACTAGATCGATGGCCGTCGCCACGGACGGATTGTCCAGGTTGAGCGTCGGCGGCGCCAAGTTGTCGCGAATCGACAGCACTGAGAAGATCGCCTCGATCGCTCCGGCGGCGCCCAGCAGATGCCCGGTTGCCGACTTGGTGGACGACATGGAGACCTTGCCGGCGGCATTGCCGAACAGGCGCTCCACGGCTGCAAGCTCGATCTCGTCGCCCATGGGCGTCGAGGTACCGTGCGCGTTGATATAGTCGATATCGGCGGGATCGATGCCGGCCCGCTTCACCGCGGCCGTCATGCAGCGGAAGGCGCCGTCGCCGTCCTCGGCGGGGGCGGTGATGTGGAAGGCATCGCCCGACAGTCCATAGCCGATGATCTCGGCATAGATTTTCGCGCCCCTGGCCTTGGCGTGCTCGAGTTCCTCGACCACCACCACGCCCGCGCCCTCGCCCATGACGAAGCCGTCCCGGTCGCGGTCGTAGGGCCGTGACGCGCGCTGCGGCTCGTCGTTGAAATTGGTGGAGAGCGCACGGCATGCGGCGAAGCCAGCAATGGCCAAACGGCAGACCGGCGACTCCGAGCCGCCCGCCAGCATCACATCGGCATCGCCGAACGCCACGAGCCGCGACGCATCGCCGATCGCATGCGCCCCGGTCGAGCAGGCGGTGACCACCGCATGGTTCGGACCTTTGAGCCCGTGCTCGATGGAGACATAGCCGGATGCGAGATTGATGAGGCGGCCCGGAATAAAGAACGGGCTCACCCGCCGGGGGCCCTTCTCGGCAAACAGCAGCGAAGTCTTCTCGATACCCTGAAGGCCGCCAATGCCGGAACCGATCAACACGCCGGTGCGGATCTGGTCCTCATAGGCGGTCGGCTTCCATCCTGCATCGGTCAACGCCTGCGTGGCGGCGCCCATGGCATAGATGATGAAGTCGTCGACCTTCCGCTGCTCCTTGTGCTCCATCCAATCGCTCGGATTGAAGGTGCCGTCGCTGCCGTCGCCACGCGGAACTTGGCAGGCAATCTGGCAGGCGAGATCGGAGACGTCGAAGTCTTCCACGCGGCGTGCCGCGTTCTCGCCCCCGGTCAGGCGCTGCCATACGGTCTCGTGGCCGCAGCCGAGCGGCGAGACAAGACCCAAGCCTGTGATGACGACACGTCGCATCGCGCCTTCCCGTGACCCTTACGAGAATCAGTTTTCGAGCCGTTAGGGGCTTCGTTTGTCACGACGAGCGGACGACGTGAGGCGCCCGCGCGAAGTCGCGTCAAGCGGCTGTATTCTTCTCCAGGAATTTGACCGCATCGCCGACGGTGAGAATGGTCTCTGCCGCATCGTCGGGGATTTCGCAGCCGAACTCCTCCTCGAACGCCATCACCAACTCGACAGTGTCGAGGCTGTCAGCTCCAAGGTCATCGATGAAGCTTGCGTTGTCGGTGACCTTGTCGGCCTCGACACCAAGATGCTCCACCACGATCTTCTTCACGCGCTCCGAGATATCGCTCATGTCCTCGTCACCGTCCCTTACTTATAAGTCCTTAGGCCTCGTGTACCCCCGAGCTGCGGCTCCTGGCCTAACACACCCCCGAGCGGTAAGTTAGGAGGGTTGATCGCGGTGGGATTGGCCTTTGTCAAGCCCCCACTGAGCGGCCGATTGGGTAGCATACTATATGAGACTTTGCCAGACGCCCTCATCTAGGAAAACGACCTACCAGCATTGCTGAAATCGTCGCCCCAATCCATTGTGCTATAAGCACTTAAACCATCACCATGCCGCCGTTCACGTGCATCGTCTCGCCCGTGACGTAGGCCGCCTCGTCGCTCGCGAAAAAAACCACCGCCGCAGCAATATCTTTGGGCTTGCCGAAGGTCTGCGTCGGAATGGCGGCGGCAATAGCCTCGGTTTGCTTCGGCGTCAAGGCATCGGTCATCGGGGTCGAGATGAACCCGGGCGCGATGCAGTTGGCCGTGATCCCCCGGCTCGCCACTTCCCGGGCGAGAGATTTGGTCATGCCCACCAGGCCGGCCTTGGACGCGGCGTAGTTGGCCTGCCCCGGATTTCCGAGCACGCCGGAGATGGACGCGATGTTGACGATGCGCCCGGCGCGGCGCCGCATCATGCCGCGCAATATGCCGCGGGTCAGCACGAACACCGATGTCAGATTGACGTTGATCACGTCGTCCCACTCCTCGTCCTTCATGCGCATGAAGAGATTGTCGTGGGTGATGCCGGCATTGTTGACGAGAATGTCGACCTGGCCGAGCACCTTCTCGGCGCTCTCCGGCAGCTGCGCCACCGCGGGGCGGTCGCGCAAGTCGCATGGCAGCACGAACACGCGCTCGCCGAGCTCCGTGGCGAGCGCCTCCAGCTTCTCCGCCCGCGTGCCGGAAATCGCCACGGTCGCACCCTGCCCGTGCAGGGCCTTGGCGATCTCGCCGCCGATACCACCGGTGGCGCCGGTCACGAGGGCGCCCTTCCCTTTAAGGTCGAACATTTGAAGCTCCTTTCCTGAAGCGCTCTAGCCTTGCAGGGCCACTGCCGCGGCCTCGAGCTCTTCCGGTGTTCCGACGCTGCGTGCCTCGATCCCGTCGAAGCGCCTGGCGATCCCGGTCAGCACCCGTCCGGCGCCGACCTCGTACACCGTGTCCACGCCGTTGCCGGCAAGATAGGTCATGGTCTCGCGCCAGCGCACCATGCCGGTCACCTGCTCCACGAGGCGGGTTCTGATCGCCTCGGGATCGGAGATCGGTTCGGCCAGCACATTGGCGATGAGCGGCACCACCGGCGCCTTGATCTCGACGCCGGCAAGCGCCTCGCGCATGGCCTCGGCGGCCGGCTGCATCAGGGCGCAATGGAACGGCGCGCTCACCGGGAGCAGCACCGCACGTCTCGCGCCATATTTCGGGGCCAAGGCCACGGCCCGCTCGATCGCGGTCCGCGCGCCGGAGATCACCACTTGGCCGGGCGCATTGTCGTTGGCCGCTTCGCACACTTCGCCCTGGCTCGCCGCCTGGGCGAGCTCCTGGGCCTGGGCGAGATCGGCGCCGAGCAGCGCCGCCATGGCGCCCTGGCCCACGGGCACGGCCGCTTGCATGGCGCGTCCGCGCGTCTTCAGGAGCCGCGCCGTGTCGGCGAGGCTGATGGCTCCGGCGGCGGCAAGAGCGGAATACTCGCCGAGCGAATGGCCCGCGACGAAGGCGACCCGACCGTCCAGCGGCACGCCCTTGGTCTCGCTCAAAGCCCGCATGGCCGCCAAGGACACCGCCATCAGTGCGGGCTGGGCGTTCTCCGTGAGCGTGAGATCCGCCTCAGGGCCCTCCCACATCAGCTTGGAGAGATCCTGGCCAAGTGCCTCGTTCACCTCGGAGAACACGGCCTGAGCGGCAGGAAATGCCTTGGCCAGCTCGGCCCCCATGCCGACGGCTTGGCTTCCTTGGCCCGGGAAGATGAAAGCAATGGTCATGTGTTGGAAAAGCTTCGGCGTTGACAGAAGGAGGCCAAAGACACCGTTTCAATCTTGCCTGTCAAGCCGGGCCCGTCTGCGCCATCGCTTGAGGCTAAGCGGCAAGATAACGTGCAGGCGCAACCCTAAGCCCTGGAACGGCGTTTAAGTTTTGAGCGCCCCACCAACTTAAGCGGAGATGACTATGAAAAGCCCGGTCGCCATCGGCGCCTTGATTGCCTGCGTTAGCGTTTTCACGAGTTTGCCCCTCCTGGCGGCGGAGACCCAGACCTGGCCGTGGAAGGATACCGCGCCGGTCGATCCCGCCCTGGCACTGCTCGAAAAGGTCAACTCTCTCAAAGTCGAGATTACCGACTTGACGCCGCCGAGTCTTAGCGTTTCCGTTGAAGCAAAGGCACCAACACCCGGATTTACGGAAGTAAAACTCACGCCACGCCTCGGCAACCCGAACGACCTGATCTTCGCCTTCGATGTCAGGGGACGCCGGCCGCAGGGCTCCACAAACCAGGTGGAGACCCCCGTCACCATCGATGTCGCCTATGCGGACGCGCCGCTGGCGTCTGTCGGCATCGTCGAGGTCTACGCCAAGGACAACTGCAAGGCCTTTTCCTTGAAGGATAAGACCGAGGTGGAATGCACCATGAACCCCGGGTCGCAACAGGCCCCGTAACCCCGCGCGAAAGCCTTGCAAAGCCTGCGCGAAACTCTATAACCCAGCCACCAGCAATCGCTCCGGTCGGAGGCTGAACGGAGGACCGCTATGTCAGCGGCAAGGCTCAAAAGGCCGCCTCCCGTGTCTCCGCTCTCAAGGGCTTTCTCTTGGGCCTTTCCTTCTAAAGCGCCCATGTGAGGCTTCGCGCCGGAGCAAAGATAGAAGGAAAGGCAGTTCATGCCTCTCTACGAGCACGTGTTCTTGGCACGCCAAGATGTTTCGCAGCAGCAGGTCGAAGGCCTGCTGCAGACCTTCCGCACGCTCCTTGAGGAGAAGGGCGGCAAGGTCGGCAAGACCGAGTATTGGGGGCTCAAGTCCCTCACCTACCGCATCAAGAAGAACCGCAAGGCCCACTACACGCTCATGGACATCGACGCGCCGCACGAGGCTGTCGCCGAGATGGAGCGTCAGATGGGCCTGTCGACCGACATCATCCGCTTCATGACCGTGAAGGTCAAAGAGCATGAGGAAGGCCCGTCGGCCATGATGCGCCGGTCCGACCGTGACGACCGCGGCGACAGGGGTGATCGAGGTGACAGGGGCGATCGCGATGGCCGCCGGGGCGGCAGGCGCGACCATGCGCCCCGCGAGGCGCGCACCGAGTCCGACACCTCTAATGACGGCGCCGAGGAGAGATCATAATGAGCATGACCCAGAGCCAGGCCCGCCGCCCGTTCTATCGCCGGCGCAAGACCTGCCCGTTCTCCGGCGATAAAGCGCCGAAGATCGACTACAAGGATGTGAAGTTGCTTCTGCGCTATGTCTCCGAGCGCGGTAAGATGGTGCCGAGCCGCATCACGGCGGTGTCGGCAAAGAAGCAGCGCGAGCTCGCCCGCGCCATCAAGCGCGCGCGGTTCCTCGGCCTGCTGCCGTATCTCATCCAGTAGGTGACGATCCGAGCCTGACGGCTCGCATACAGACCTGTGACAGAAAGTTGGGGTGGGCTCCGGCCCTCCCCTAACCGCTCTGAAGAAGAGCCGGGACAGCGAAACCGATGCCGACAAATCTCATCATTGGCGCAGGCGCAGGCCTGGTGGCTGCGGCACTGTTCGCGTCGGCCGCCACCGCGGCCGCGCTCGCCGGCATCCTCTTCTATCTTTCACCGCTACCCCTTTGCCTCGCCGGTCTCGGCTGGGGCCGTTCCGCCGTCCTGCTCGCAGGCTTGACCGGAACGGTTGTCATCGCCGCGAGCCTCGGGCCGGGCACGGCGGCGGCCTTCGTGCTGACCATCGCCGCGCCGATCGCGGTGCTGGTTCATTTGCTTCTTCTGTCCCGGCCGGCAGGGCCCGACGCCGCCGCAGGCGCCCTGGAATGGTATCCTCCTGGCCGGCTGGTGGGTTGGGCCGCGCTGATCGCAGGACTTCTCGCGGGCCTCCTCGTTCTCCTCCTCGGCTATGACCAGGAGAGCTACCAGCAGTCGATCCGCCAGATCCTCGACCACAGCGCGCTGAAGGAGCTCGACCCCGACGGCACCATCTTCACCAAGGAGACGGTCGAAAGCCTCTCGGTGATCCTCGCCAAGGCGCTGCCGGCGGCCTTCGCCATCGTCTGGCTCACCATCGTGCTGTTCAATCTATGGCTCGCCGGAATCATTGTGGCAGCATCCGAACGCAGCTTGCGTCCCTGGCCGCATCTTCAGGACCTCGAACTGCCCAATGCGTTCGTGGCCGTCTTCGCCGTCGCCATCCTGGCGTCCTTCATTCCGGGCATCCTCGGCCTGCTCGCCACCGGTCTCGCCGGCGCGATGCTGTTCGCCTATGTGCTGCAGGGCTTGGCGGTGATCCACGTCTACAGCCGCGGCAGCCCTTTCCGCATTCTCCTACTTACGGTGGTCTATCTCGGAATTCTGCTTCTGGGCTGGGTCGCCATTCTCGTCGCCATTCTCGGACTGGGCGAGCCGATGTTCGGCTTGCGCGCGCGCAGCGTCCAAAGCGGCCAGCCCCCGAAAGACAACAAACCGGACTGACAACGAAGGAGTATTGAATCATGCAAGTCATTCTGCTCGAGCGCATTGGGCGGCTCGGACAAATGGGCGACCTGGTCACCGTCAAGGACGGCTTCGCCCGCAACTATCTGCTGCCCCAGGGCAAGGCGCTGCGCGCCACGGAAGCCAACCGCAAACGCTTCGAAAGCGAGCGGGCCCAGCTCGAGGCGCGCGACCTCGAGCTCAAGAGCGAGGCCGAAGGCGTCGCCGGCAAGCTCAACGGCGAGAGCTTCATCGTCATCCGCCAGGCAGGTGACAACGGCCAGCTCTACGGCTCGGTCTCGACCCGTGACATCGCCGCTGCCGTGACCGAAGGCGGCTTCTCCGTCGAACGGCGGCAGGTGCAGCTCGACCGGCCGATCAAGGCCCTCGGCCTGCATGACGTGCGCATCTCGCTCCACGGCGAAGTGGAGCCGGTGGTTGTGGTGAATGTCGCCCGTTCGACAGAGGAGGCCACCCGCCAAGCGCGCGGCGAGGATGTCACCAAGACCCTGACCGAGGAAGAAGAGGACGCCGAAGAGGCGCGGATCGCCGCCGAGGCTCTGTTCGAGGAGGGTTCGACCCCCGAGGAAGCAGAGCCAGGCGAAGACGGCGAAGACGCCGCTGAGCCGGAAGCCGACGAAGACGCCACGTCCTAGGGAAAGTATTTGGAAACGCAAGGCCGGGCGGATTGTTGTCTCGCGGCCTTGCGTTTCTTATGTTGCCTAGGGGCTCGACTAACACCCATCGATGGAGCCGTGGGCCATGACTTGGCGCGCGTGACACGATGTTTCGCTCGCTCCGTTATCTCCTCGAGCGAACCGGGACCACCGGTCACGGCCAGCACACCACCCGGCGCAAGGGACGGTGGGCCATTAGACCAGTGATGTGCTTTTCTCCCCGTTGTTCACAGACCTGACATCTACCAGCCCCTGCTCTTTTCGGTACTGTGGGGCATGAGCAACGCAGCGATTCTCCCTAGGGCCGTCCCGGAAACCCCTGTCTTCCGCGAGGCACCGCATAATCTCGAAGCCGAGCAGGCCCTGCTCGGCGCCATCCTCGTCAACAACGAGGCCGTGGACCGGGTGTCGGGCTTTCTAAAGCCGCAGCATTTCTTCGATCCGCTGCACGGCCGCATCTTCGAGACGGCCTCCAAGCTGATCATGGGCGGCAAGCGCGCCACGCCGATCACGCTCAAGACCTATTTCCAGAACGACGAGCCGGTGGGCGAGCTTTCGGTCCCGCAATATCTCGGACGGCTCGCCGCCAACGCCACGACCATCATCAACGCCGAGGACTATGGCCGCACCGTCTACGACCTCGCCGTGCGCCGCCAGCTCATCGAGATCGGCGAGGCGATGGTCAACACGGCTTTCGATTCGCCCATCGATGCGCCGCCCGCGGCCCAGATCGAAGGCGCCGAGCAGCAGCTCTACGAGCTGGCGGAGACCGGGAAATACGGCACCGGCTTCGAGCCCTTCTCCTCGGCGCTGACCGACGCCATCGACATGGCGGCCAACGCCTATCGTCGCGACGGCGGGCTCTCGGGGTTGGCCACTGGCTTTACCGACCTCGACCAGCGCATGGGCGGCTTGCAAGCCTCCGACCTCATCATCATCGCCGGCCGCCCCTCCATGGGAAAGACGGCGCTCGCCACCAACATCGCCTATCACGTGGCCAAGGCCTATGCGGCCGACCCCGACAGCGACAAGCCGCTCGACGGCGCCGTGGTGGGCTTCTTCTCCCTCGAGATGTCGGCGGAACAGCTCGCCACCCGCATCATCGCCGAGCAATCCTACATTCCGTCGGAGCGCATCCGCCGCGGCCGGATCGATTCCGACGAGTTCGATCGTATCGTCGAGGTCTCTCAGGAGCTTCAGAACCTGCCGCTGTTCATCGACCAGACCGGCGGCATCAGCGTGGCCCAGCTCGCCGCCCGGGCCCGCCGCCTGAAGCGTCAGCGTGGCCTCGGCTTCGTGATCGTCGACTATCTCCAGCTTCTGTCGGGCTCCTCCAGGCGCGCGCAAGAAGGCCGCGTCCAGGAGGTCACGGAAATCACCACGGGCCTCAAGGCCCTTGCCAAGGAGCTGCAAGTCCCCATCCTGGCCCTCTCCCAGCTCTCCCGCCAGGTGGAGAACCGAGAGGACAAGCGGCCGCAACTGGCGGATTTGCGTGAATCCGGCTCCATCGAGCAGGATGCCGATGTGGTAATGTTCGTGTTCCGCGAGGAATATTATCTTGAGCGTAGCCAGCCCCGCGAGAACACCGAAGAGCACAGACAGTGGCAAATCGACATGGAGGCGGTCACCGGCAAGGCCGACGTGATCATCGGCAAGCAGCGGCACGGCCCGACCGGCACGGTGACGCTGCAGTTCACGCCGGAGTTCACCCGGTTCTCCAATCTCGCCGCGTCGCAACGCCTGCCGGAGAGGATGGAGTGACGGGCGCAAGCCCACGCGACGCCACGCAGCACGAACCTCAGGCGGACACCGAAGAGACCGCCGTTCTCACCATCGATCTCGGTGCGCTCGCCGCCAACTACCAGCTTCTGCGCAAGCTCGCCGCGCCCGCCGAATGCGCCGCCGTGGTCAAGGCCGACGCCTATGGGCTCGGCATGGCGCAAGCCGCCCCCGTGCTGTGGCAGGCCGGCTGCAAGACATTCTTCGTGGCCACCCTCAACGAGGCCGAGGACTTGCGCGCGGTGCTTCCCGACGCCGCCATCTATGTGTTCGGCGGGCTGATGCCCGATACGGCGGAAGTCTTCCATGCCGCGCGTCTCACCCCTGTGCTGAACAGCGCCGACGAGATCAGAGAGTGGGCCGCCTATTGTGCCGGCGTCGGCGAGACGCTCTCTTGCGCCATCCACATCGACAGCGGCATGAACCGGCTCGGCCTGTCGGAGGCGGAGGTCGACGCCGTCGCCCGCGCAGCCGATCTGTGGGCGGCCCTGTCCCTGACCTTGGTGATGAGCCATCTCGCCTGCGCCGACGATCCATCGCACGGCAAGAACGCCGAGCAGCGGCGTCACTTCGAGGCCTTGCGCTCCCGCCTTCCCCAAACGCGCACCAGTCTCGCCAACTCCGCCGGCGTCCTGCTTGGCCCGGACTACGCCTATGACCTGGTCCGGCCCGGCATCGCGCTCTATGGCGGACACCCGCGGCGGAGCGGCGACAACCCGTTCCGGGGCGTAGTGCATCTCAAGGGGCGCATCCTCCAGATTCGCGACGTCCCGGAGGGCGAGACCGTGGGCTATGGTGCCACGCGGACACTCCAGCGCCCCTCGCGGGTCGCCGTGGTCTCTGTCGGCTATGCGGATGGCATCTTCCGGGCGCTCTCCACCAAGGACGGCGAGGACGGCCTCGTCGTCTATCTCGGCCCCCATGCCGCCCCCATCCTCGGCCGCGTCTCCATGGACCTGATCACCGTGGACGTGACCGGCTTGCCCGAGACCCACGCCAAGCGTGGGGCATGGGTCGAACTCATCGGACCGAATGTCAGCGCTCATACCGTCGCCATGCACGCCGGCACCATCGACTACGAGGTCCTCACCAATCTCGGCCGGCGCGCCGTCCGGCGCTATATCGGCGGATAGGCGCCATACCAGCTGATAGGAACGTCACGATCCATGGCCAAGATCTCTAAAGCCTATGTGTGCCAGGCCTGCGGTGCGTCGACCGCGCGCTGGTCCGGCAAGTGTCCCACCTGCGGCGAATGGAACTCGATGATCGAGGAGGCGGCGACGGCCACGGCGTCTCCGGCCCTCGTCTCCATCAAAGGCGGCAAGGGACGCTTGGCCTCTTTCGAGACACTGGCCTCGGAAACCGTCGACGCCCCACGGCATCAGACCGGCATCGCCGAGCTCGACCGCGTTCTTGGCGGCGGGCTGGTGCCCGGCTCCGCCGTACTGGTCGGCGGCGATCCCGGCATCGGCAAGTCGACGCTTCTGCTCCAGGCCGCCGCTCAGCTCGCTCAGGACGGGGCCCGCGTTGTCTATCTCTCGGGCGAGGAAGCCACCGCTCAGGTCCGCATGCGGGCCGCGCGTCTCGGCCTCAGCCAAGCCCCCGTAGCGCTCGGCACCGAGACCAATATCGCGAGCATCATCGCCACCCTCGGCAGCGCGCCGGCGCCGGCCTTGGTGATCATCGATTCGGTGCAGACCTTGTGGTCGGAGGGCATCGACACCGCGCCCGGCACCATCTCGCAATTGCGCGGCTGCGCCGCGGCGCTCATCAGCTACGCCAAGACGAGCGGCTCGACCCTCGTGCTCGTGGGCCATGTCACCAAAGACGGCCAGATCGCCGGTCCCAAGGTGATCGAGCACATGGTCGACACGGTTCTCTATTTCGAGAGCCTGAGCGGCCATCAGTTCCGCATCCTGCGCGCGGTGAAGAACCGCTTTGGCCCCACCGACGAGATCGGCGTGTTCGAGATGCGTCTGGAGGGACTGAAGGAGGTGGAGAATCCGTCCGCCCTGTTCCTCAACGACGCCGACCGCGGCTCGCCGGGAACCGCCGTGCTCGCCGGCATGGAGGGCACGCGGCCGATCCTGGTGGAGATTCAGGCCCTGGTGGCGCCCTCCTCGCTCGGCACGCCGCGCCGCGCGGTGGTCGGCTGGGACCCCAGCCGTCTGTCCATGCTGCTCGCCGTGCTCGAGGCCCGCTGTGGCGTGCGCCTCGGCAGCCACGACGTCTATCTCAACGTCGCAGGCGGCTTGCGCCTCACCGAGCCTGCCGCCGACCTCGCCGCCGCCGCGGCGCTGCTGTCGTCCTTTGCCGGGCGCCCCGCCCCGGAGGATACGGTGTATTTCGGCGAGGTCAGCCTGACCGGCGCCGTACGCGCGGTAGGCCATACCGACCAGAGGCTGAAAGAGGCCGCAAAACTCGGCTTCGCACGGGCCATCGTGCCCACCACCGTTGCCGGGGACGGCATGACGGAAGGCATCGCGCTGAACCCTGTCTCGCAACTGGACGAACTTGTCGCATGGTTCGCTTTGCCATCGAACTGAACGCTTTGCCTGCGACAATGCGCCGGCCAAAACGCTTCGATCATTGCCCGCCGGGGCCATTTGTGCTTCATCCCGGGGAATCGTGATAGTCTTTAACGACCTGCCCGAGGGAACGACGCGACATGCCAATTTCCTGGCTCGACATCATTTTGATCGTCATCATGCTCATCTCGGGCTTCTTGGCGATGGTTCGCGGCTTCACCCGTGAAGTCCTCTCGATCTTCTCCTGGGCCATGGCCGCAGTCGCGGCCCTGTATTTCACTCCCCGTTACTCCGACGTCCTGGCGCCTTACATCGATAATCCGAGCGTTGCTCAGATCGTCTTTGCCGCCGCCGTCTTTATCGTCACCTTGATCATCGTGAGCCTGATCACCTTCCGCATCTCCGACAAGGTGCTGGATAGCCGAGTCGGCGCGCTCGACCGGACCCTGGGCTTCGTTTTTGGCCTGGCGCGGGGATTTCTCCTCGTGGCCATCGTCTTCATCCTGTTCACCGCGCTTGCCCGCGACCAGCCGGAATGGGTCCGCAATGCGCGCTCCTATCCCCTTCTTCAGCGGACGCAGGTGGCCATCGAGTCTCTGTTGCCGATGAATCCCGAGCAATATCTGCCTGGGAAGGACGAAGACCAGCCCGAGGGAGGAACCCCTGGGGAAGCCGCGCCGGCGCAGTCCGATCAGCCGCAGTAAGCGCGCGCGTAAGGTAAAGAGTAACAAGAAAAGTTGCGTGGCATTGAAGCCCTTGCCAGGGCGCCTATTTAATAAAGGAGGCCTATGCCCGTGACCGACGAAGCTGAGGCGAGCAAACCCGATTTGACCTGGCTTGAGGAAGACCGCCTGCACGAGGAGTGTGGCGTCTTCGGGATTTTCAATCATCCCGATGCCGCCGCCCTGACGGCGCTCGGCCTGCATGCGCTTCAACATCGCGGCCAGGAGGCCGCCGGCATCGTCAGCTTCGATGGCGAGCATTTTCACACCGAACGCCGCCTCGGGCTCGTCGGCGACCATTTCACCTCCCGCCCGGTGATCGACCGCCTGAAAGGCGACATGGCCGTGGGCCACGTTCGCTACTCCACCTGCGGCGACGCGGTCTTGCGCAACGTTCAGCCCCTCTTCGTCGATCTGGAATCCGGCGGCTTCGCCCTCTGCCACAACGGCAATCTCACCAACGCGCTGACCTTGCGCGAATCGCTCATCAAGAAGGGCGCCATCTGTCAGTCCACCACCGACACCGAGGTGATCCTTCACCTCGTGGCGCGCAGCGAGAAACGTCACTTCGTGGAGAAATACATCGAGGCGCTGCTTCAGGTCGAAGGCGCCTACGCCCTGGTCGGCATGACCAACAAGAAGCTTGTCGGCGCCCGCGATCCGCACGGCATCCGCCCGCTGGTTCTCGGCAGGCTGGGTGAGGCCTGGGTGCTGTCATCGGAGACGTGCGCGCTGGACATCATCGGCGCCGAGTTCGTACGCGAGGTGGAGAACGGCGAAGTGGTCGTCGCCACGCGCGACGGTCTGGAGAGCCACCGATTCGTCCCCAAATATCCGGCCCGGCCGTGCATCTTCGAATATATCTATTTCGCCCGCCCCGACTCCATCATCGGCGGCCGCTCTGTCTACGACGTGCGCAAGGAGATGGGACGGCAATTGGCGCGCGAAGCGCCGGCCAACGCCGACATGGTCGTTCCGATTCCCGATAGCGGCGTGCCCGCGGCCATCGGCTATGCACAAGAGTCCGGCCTGCCCTTCGAATTCGGCATCATCCGAAACCACTATGTGGGGCGCACCTTCATCGAGCCCGAGCAGCGCATTCGCCAGCTCGGCGTGAAGCTCAAGCACAGCGCCAATGAGCTGCAGGTCAAGGGCAAGAGCATCGTGCTCATCGACGACAGCGTCGTGCGCGGCACCACTTCGGTGAAGATCGTGCAGATGATGCGCGAGGCGGGCGCCAAGGAGGTGCATATGCGCATCTCGAGCCCGCCGATCACCCATCCCGATTTCTACGGCATCGACACGCCGGATCAGGACAAGCTGCTCGCCGCCCACCGTACCCTCGAAGAAATGCGCACCTTCATCGGCGCCGACTCCCTCGCCTTCATCTCTGTCGACGGCATCTACAAGGCGATGGGCTATGAGGGCCGCGACGACGACCATCCCCAATTCACCGACCACTGCTTTACCGGCGAATATCCGACGAGACTCCGCGACCGCGAAGGCCCACCCCAGCAGAAGCAGCTTTCCTTCCTCGCCGAGGTCGGTTAGCCGGTTTAATCACGCGCCGAGCGACCTGCCGATCACGCGCAAGCTTCCCTTTTGCCCAACGTTTTCTTGCTAATGAGAGTTGGGTTGGAGCCGTCCCACTCGAAAAATTCGAGGACGCATTCATCGTTGTCGAAGTCGGCCCATCGGGCCATCAGAAGCGCGCTTCCGAGCTCGAAGCTCAGCTCCAACATGAAATGGTCTTCCCCGCCACGGGGAAGCTTGAAGACGCGTCCGGTCCGATTGTCCGCGATGTAAGCCCGGCTGCAGCCCGTTCCGCATCCGATTTGGACAAGGCTGTAGGCCCCGGCGAAGTTGGGACCGTCTTTCATTCCGTTCCTTATCTGCGTCTTGTAATTGGCGAACGCGCGGTCTCTTCCCGCGAAATCCGGAAAGTGCGTTGGACCGCCGTAGACATCGCCGGCCGGAAAGTCATCAAAGCGAAATTCCTGGCCCGCGGCGACGACCGGCCCCGAAGCCAGTAGGATCCAAATCGCATAAGCGACGAGAGCAGCTCTCATCAATTCCCCCGAGGATCTCTCGGGCCAAGCGTAGCATAGGACAGAGCGCCCGCCAGTATTCGCCTCGTAGTGGTGCGGAAGGGCCCGCCCCCTTGTGATCGACCGCATAGGCATGACATGGATGCAAGCATGACAGAAGCCCGTCTCAAGGATCGCATCGCGCTGATTACCGGCGCCTCGCGTGGTATCGGGCGCGCCACCGCCCTGCGTTTCGCCCGCGAGGGCGCCCATGTGCTGCTGCTTGCGCGCAAGAAGAAGTCGCTCGAGCCCGTCGACGACGAGATCAAGGCTCTCGGCGGCACGGCCTCCCTCATTCCGCTCGACCTCGCCGACGGCAAGAAGATAGACCCGCTGGGTCCTGCCCTCTACGAGCGCTTCGGCCGGCTCGACGTGCTCGTGGGCAATGCCGCCCTTCTCGGCGGCTTGCGTCCCCTGACCCATATCGCTTCTGAGACCTGGGACCGGGTGCTCGCCGTCAACGTCACCGCCAACTGGCGCTTGATCCGCACCCTCGATCCCCTGCTCCGCCGCTCTGAGGCGGGCCGCGTGATCTTCGTCACCTCGTCCAACGTGGCCTATTCCGGCCGCGCCTATTGGGCCCCCTACTCGGTTTCCAAGGCGGCGCTGGAGACCCTGGCCAAGACCTATGCCCATGAGACCGCCGACAGCCCCATCAAAGTGAACATCGTCGATCCGGGAGCAACGGCCACGGGCATGCGCGCCGAGGCCTATCCCGGCGAGGACCAGGCCACGCTGCAAACGCCCGAGGAGGTGGCCGACGTCATCGTCCGGATGGCGCTTCCCAGCGTCAAACAGACAGGGCAGATCGTCAAAGCCTAGGACCGGCAGGGTTGAGTCAGCACCATGCCGTCATAGGCAGGCTCGACGCCTTGCGGCAGTTGGCGCGAAAGCGCCTCGTAATCCAGATCAACATGCATATGGGTGAGCACGGCCCGCTTCGGCTTGACCCGCTCGATCCAGGCTAGCGCTTGCGCCACCGAGAGATGGCTCGGATGCTCGGTGTAGCGCAACGCATCCACGATCCACACATCGAGGCCGGCGAGATAGGGCAGCGACTCCTCCGGCAGATCGCTCACATCGGGCGAATAGGCGAGATCGCCGAAGCGAAAGCCGAGCGTCTCTCCGGCCCCATGGCGCTGGCGAAACGGCACCACCTTGATCACCCCGCCTGGTCCCTCAATGGGGATCATCTGTCCCGGGCTGATCTCATGGCCGCTGAGCACGGCCGGGTATTCGCTGCCCGGCGGCGTGGCGAAGCAGTAATCGAACCGCGTGCGGAGATACCGGCCGGTCGTCTCGTCGAAATACACATCGACGCGCCGCTTGCCGTTGTAGGCGACCATGCGCAGATCATCGATGCCGTGCGCGTGATCGGCGTGGTCATGGGTGTAGAGCACGCCATCGAGCAGGCCAATTCCGGCGTCGAGCAATTGCTCGCGCAGGTCGGGCGGCGTATCCACCAACACCCGCGTGATGCCGTCGGGCCCCTCCTGCTCGACGAGAAGTGCGCAACGCCGCCGCCGGTTCTTGGGATTGTCCGGATCGCACGCCCCCCACTCATTGCCAATACGGGGCACGCCGCCGGAGGTTCCGCAGCCGAGAATGGTGACTTTCAAGCTCATGCGGCGCTTGAAGACGGTTTCGCCGCCGGCCGCGGTACCTTCCTGAACAAGCGGTGGAAATTATCCGTGGTGAGGCGGGCCATCTCGGCCTCGCTCACGCCGCGCAAATTCGCCAGCCGCGCCGCGGTACGAACCACGAAGGACGGCTCGTTGGTCCGGCCCCGGTAGGGTTCGGGCGCCAGATAGGGCGCGTCCGTCTCCACCAGGACCCGGTCGTAAGGCAGCGCCAGCGCGATGTCGCGCAGCTCATCCGCCTTCTTGAAGGTGAGCACGCCGGAGAAGGAGACATAGCCACCAAGTGCCAGCCCGCGATGGGCGAGGTCCGCGCCGCTGGTGAAGCAATGCAGCACGAAGGGGAAGGCCCCCTCCGCCGTTTCCTCCTCAAGGATGCGGGCGACATCGGCGTCCGCCTCGCGCGCATGGATGACGAGTGGCAGGCCGGTCTCCCGCGCGGCGGCGATATGGGTGCGAAAGCTCTTTTTCTGAATGTCGCGGGGACTGTGGTCGTAGTGATAATCGAGACCCGCCTCACCGATCGCCACCACTTTGGGATGGCGGGCAATCTCCACCAACTCCTCGACGGTGATGTCGGGCTCCTCCGCCGCATTGTGGGGGTGGGTGCCGATCGAGCAGTAGACGTTGTCGTGGGCCTCGACGATGGCCTTCAGCTCATGGAAGCGGGCGACCCGCGTCGAGATGGTCACCATGAGGCCGACACCGGCGTCGCGCGCCCGCGCCAGCACCGCGTCGAGCTCAGTGTTGAGCTCGGGAAAATCCAGATGGCAGTGGCTATCGACAATCATCACGGAAAATTGGAATACCCAGTTTGTTCAGGCTGCTATGTTGACGGGTGCATATTGAGCGCTCGGCCCCGTATGTGCAGCATATAGGCCGGGGAGACAATATTCGCCACCGGTCGGATTGACGTGGTGACCAAACGGTAGACCAATGAATCGCTTCACCTTCATCGCCGCGATTGCGGCTTCGCTGCTCTGTCTTGCCGCACCTCCCGCCGAGGCTGGGTGCAACAAGAGCGTGGTCCTCTACAACGCGTCGTGGTGCCCCTATTGCCAGCAGGTGAGGGCCATTCTGGGACGCAACCATATCCGCTATATCGTGATGGATGCGACAACCGCGAACGTCCGCGCTTCCATGATCAGGCAGTTCGGGGACACGGCCGTCCCACGCACGCTCGTCGGCGGCGTCCTGGTCGAAGGCGTCGACGAAGCGCGGATTAAGCAACTCTGCCGCTGACTACGACGCCGCGGCCTCGTTATCGGCCTCCACATGGCGCGGAAAGACGGCGCTCGGCGCTGGCAGCACCGCCCCGGGCTTGAGCCGCCCATGCGACCCCAGATGCGAAAAGTCGCGCGCGTCTTCGGCCACGCCGAGCAGGTCGAGCAGCTTGGCGCCGCTCTCCGGCATCACCGCTTGAACCAGAATGGCGATCTGGCGGGTCACCTCCGCCGTGACGTAAAGGATCGTCCCCATGCGCTCGGGGTTCGTCTTCTTATGGGCCCAAGGCTCCTCGCCCGCGAAATAGCGGTTGGTGTCGGCGATCAGCGCCCAGACCGCTTCCAGCGCCCGGTGAATGGCAAAGGCATCGATGGCCTCCTCCACCAGCGGGAGCACGCCGTCCGCCGCGGCCAGGATCGTCTTGTCGGCGTCCGTGAGCTCACCCGGTTCAGGCACCGTACCTCCGCAATTCTTGGCGATCATCGACAACGAGCGCTGGGCGAGATTGCCGAGGTCGTTGGCAAGATCGGCGTTGATGCGGTTGACGATAGCCTCGCGGCTGTAATTACCGTCCTGCCCGAACGGAACCTCGCGCAGCAGGAAGTAGCGGATCTGATCGACGCCATAGTCCTCGGCGAGCGCGAAGGGATCGACCACGTTGCCGATCGACTTCGACATCTTCTCCCCGCGATTATACAGGAAGCCGTGGCCGAACACTTGGCGGGGCAGCGCCACGCCCGCCGACATCAGGAAAGCCGGCCAATAGACCGTGTGAAAGCGGATGATGTCCTTGCCGATGATATGGGCATCGGCCGGCCAGTATTTCTTGAAGCTCTCGGAGTCCTCGTCGGGGAAGCCCACGCCGGTGATGTAATTGGTCAGCGCGTCCACCCACACATACATGATGTGCTTGGGGTCGCCGGGCACCGGCACGCCCCAATCGAAGGTGGTGCGCGACACCGAAAGATCCTGCAAGCCGCCGCGCACGAAGCTCTTCACCTCGTTCGCGCGCGTCTCCGGCCCGATGAAGTCCGGGTGCGCCTCGTAATGGGCGAGCAGCCGGTCCTGAAATGACGACAGCCGGAAGAAATAGCTTTCCTCCTCGACCCATTCCACGGGCGTGCCTTGCGGCGACAGCTTGGTGCCGTCGGCGGCGTCCTTCAGCTCGCTCTCGTCGTAATAGGCCTCGTCGCGCACCGAGTACCAGCCGGCATATTTACCGAGATAGATGTCGCCGGCCTCTTGCATGCGCCGCCACAACTCTTGCGTCGAGCGCGTATGACGCGGCTCGCGCGTGGTGATGAAATCATCGTTCGAGCAGTTGAGCGCACGCACCATCTCTCGGAACTTGGGCGTGTTGCGGTCGGCAAGCTCCGCCGCGGTGATGCCTTGGGCCCGCGCCGTCTGCAGCATCTTGATGCCATGCTCGTCGGTGCCGGTCAGGAAGTAGACGTCCAGACCTTGCAAGCGCCGGAACCGGGCGAGCGCGTCCGTGGCGACCGCCTCGTAGGCGTGGCCGATATGGGGCGCATCGTTCGGATAAGAGATGGCAGTCGTGATGTAATAGGGCCGCTTTTCAGCCATGGCGAGAGACATAGCCTCGGGCGCGGTCTCGGGCAAGCATGCTTGGGCAATGCCCTAAACAGGATGCTCACGCACGAGCTGCTGGAGCCGGAACCACGTGTCCAGCAGCAACAGGCTGCGGTCGAGATTGAGCGCGAAGGCCTCGGTCCTGGCTTCCGACAGGCTCTCCCAAGCTTGCGCCCACGCCGCGAGATTCCGCTTTGAAACGAGACGCTTGGCGAGCTTCCGCTCCGCCTCCAAAGCCCCCTCGTCCGTGGCGGCGCAGCGGATCAGCCGCTCGATCAGGCCGAGCAGGAGGGACAGATAAAGCTCCAGCCGCTCCGTCTCGCCGGCGCCCGCGAGTTTCTCGACCTGCTTGTGCAAGCGCCCGCCGTCGAGCTCGGGCAGCCCATCGAAGGTCGCCGTGATGTCCTTATAGAGGCCGATGCCCTCACCCGAGACGAGCTCCAGCGCGCGGCGCACGCTGCCCTCACTCAGGGCCAGCGCCAACTTGAGCGTCTTGTCATCGGCGGACTGGCCGTCGCGATCGAGCGCCGCGGCCACGGCGCGCTGCAAATCGTCCGTATCGAGCGCCGGCACGCGGAGCGTGCGCGCCCGCGACCGGATGGTGATCGGCAGACGCCCTTCCGCGCTCGAAATCAGAAGAAACAAGGTCTGTGGCGGCGGCTCCTCCAGCGCCTTCAGCAGCGCGTTGGCCGCATTCTGATTGAGCTCGTCCGCCCGGTCGACGATCACCACCCGCCAGCCGCCCTCGCCCGCGGTGTTGCCGAGAAACGCGCGCAGGCGCCGCACCTCGTCGACGCCGATCCACTGCGAGTAGCGCTTCGTCTTCTCGATCCACGAGCGGCGAATGAGAAGAAGATTGGGATGCTGAAGCCCAGCCACTTTGCGGAACACCGGATGCTCGGCATCGACCGCGCCGGCATCGTCCCCCGCCTCGCCGTGCGCCAGCACTGAGCGCGCGAAATGATAGGCGAGCGTGGCCTTGCCGACGCCTTCGGGGCCCACCAGAAGCCAGGCGTGGTGCATGCGGCCGCTGCGCAAGGCGGCGGTCAATTCGGCGAGGGCCTCATCGTGACCGAACAGGCGATCCACTTCGCGGGGGCTGGAGAACGCCGCCAGCCGGTCGGGCTCGGCGACCGGCGCGCGGGCGCGGTCGGCGACGGCGCTCATGGTTTCACGCGGCTCATGGATTCAGACGATGAAGCACCGCTTCCCACACGTCCTCGGCCACCATGGCCTCGGGCTGACTGGCATCGACCACGACGCAACGGGCCGGTTCCTCCTCGGCGATATCGAGAAAGGCCCGGCGGACCCGCTCATGCAGCATGAGCTGCTGCCCCTCGAAGCGGTCGAGCTCGGCCCCCTCGGCGCGCTCTTGCGCCCGCGCCAGTCCGTCCTCGGCCGGAATATCGAGAATGAAGGTGATGTCCGGCGACAAGGCGCCCACGGTCAGCCGTTCGAGCGCGCTGATAAGCCCGCGCGGCACGCCCGCCGTCACGCCCTGATAGGCGCGCGTGGAATCGATGAAGCGGTCACACACGACCCACCGACCTTGCTGCAAGGCATCCTTGATCGCGTAGTCGATGTGATCGGCCCGCGCCACGGAGAACATGATCGCTTCGGCCAATGGCCCGAACTGCCAAACCTTCCCTGAGAGCAGCGCCTCGCGAATTTCCTCGGCCGCAGGCGACCCGCCCGGCTCGCGCGTGGCGAACACCGGCCGCCCAGCGCGCGACAGCCGATTGGCGAGGATCCCGGCTTGGGTGGATTTGCCCGAGCCCTCTCCGCCTTCGAAGGTGATGAACCTGCCGATGTCAACGCCGTGCTGCATGTGAGCGACTTATAGGAGCCAGCCAAAGGCCAGGACGAGCAACGAGTCGATCCCGCGCATGGCGAAGTTGCTCTGGACGATATCCTCACCGGCATAAAGCGGTATTTCATTCGTGGCCGTGGATTCGGCCGCGCTCACCCGAAGTGTCGCCACTTGATCGCCCTTGCGGATTGGCGCCTTGAGGGGGCCGTCATAGAGGATGGAGGCCGACACGGCGCCGGTCGACGTCACCGGCAAAAGGAGATCGATCTCCCCGCCGCCGACGAGCGACACGTAATGCTTCTCACCACCCCAGACCAGCGCATCGCTCACGGTCTCGCCCGCGTTGAACAGCCTGAACGGCTTGAAACTCTTGAAGCCCCATTCCAGAAGCCGGCGCGCTTCCGACTCCCGGTCGTTCTTCGATTCCAGACCGGTGACCACGAGGATCAGGCGCTGATCGCCACGCTGGGCGCTCGCCACCAGCCCATAGCCGGACTCTTTGAGGTAGCCGGTCTTCAAGCCGTCCACGCCGATGTCGGCCCACACCAGCGGGTTGCGGTTGCGGAAGGTGAACTTGTCGCGATACCGGAACTCCTTCTGACCGAAGTAGTGATAATATTCCGGGTAGGTATCGATGATATATTTCGCCAGCGTCGCCAGATCGCGCGCCGACATCAGATGACCTTCCGCCGGCAGCCCGTTCGAATTCGCGAAGGTCGACTGGGTGAGCCCGATCTCCTTGGCGTAATCGTTCATCATCTTCACGAAGCCGGGCTCCGTGCCGCCGATGCCCTCGGCCAAGATGATGCAGGCATCATTCCCCGACTGCACGGTGATGCCTTGGATGAGATCGTTGACGGTGATCGGGTCGCCGAGCGGCGCGAACATTGCCGCGGTGCCGGACGGGGCACCGCCGGTCCGCCATGCATGCTCCGAGACGACGAACTCATCGTCGAGCTTGATGCGCCCGGCCTTGAGCTCACGAAACACCACGGCGAGCGTCATGAGCTTGCTCATGCTGGCCGGCACGATCTGCGTGTCCGCGTCCTTCTCGAAGAGCGCGAGATTGGCGCCGGAATCCAAGATGATGGCGTGTTGCGCTTTGGTCTCGAAGCCGTCCGGCGCCTTTGAGGCAGCCCCCACGGCCCCGGCGATGCCGCCAACGCCAAAGGCGAGGACGGCGCCGGCCACGATGATGGTCATCAATCTACGCGGAGCGCACACGGGCAAATCGGTTCGGATAGAGTGGGGTCAAACGCCGCCGATCGGCTGCGGCAGGCCTTTAACCACTATCGAACGCCCACACCGAAAAATCAACCGGCACGGGCCCAAGGCTCAGTTTCGCATGACAATTCTGGCGCCCTGATAGCCGGCTTGCGTCACCCGCGGCAGCGCCGCCGCAGCCTCGATTTCATCGCTGAACGGCCCGACGCGGACGCGGAAATACACCGCTCCGCCAACCTCGATCTCGGCCACGTCCACCGGCCCGATGGCCGCGAGCGTGGTCCGCGCCCGTTCGGCATTGTCTCTATTCTTGAAGGATCCCGCCTGGATCGCCGGCCCACCGGGCGATGCCGCAAGGCGCGGCCGCGCCGGAACCAGGGGGGCGATGGAGCCGGTGGATTCCGGCGATGCCTTCACCGGCGCCTGCCAGAGCGCCGCCACGTCGTCCGGCGTCTCGGGCGGTGGTGGCAGCGCCGCCGTGGCGGCCGGACGTTCGGCCCTTCGGGGAAGCGGCGGCGTGCCGGGTAGGCTGGCCATGGCGATCGGGTCTTGCGCCGCGCCAGGCTTCGACGCGCCGGCGCTCGGTTTGGCGACGGACGCATACTGACCCAGGCCCCGGCTCGCGAGATATTTGCGTTCATAGCTGTCGTCGCCGTTCAGCGGGGCGCGGCGCAGATATTGAACCCGGACATTCGCCGTGCCGTTGCGCCGGAAGCCGAGCGCATCCGCCGAGCGCCGCGACAGGTCGATGATCCGGTCATTGGCGAACGGCCCCCGATCGTTGACGCGCACAACGATGGAGCGGTTGTTGCTGAGATTGGTGACTTGCACATAGACCGGCAAAGGCAGCGTCGGATGCGCGGCCGACAATCGGTCCATGTCGTAGATTTCGCCATTCGCCGTGCGCCGGCCGTGGAACAGCTCGCCATACCACGAGGCCCTGCCCACCTGGTTGTAGCTCGGCTCTTCGCGCGGGCGGTACCAGACGCCGGCCACTTGATAGGGCTCGCCCACGACGTAGCGCCCGCCGCCTTTCGGCACCGGTTGGCCGAGCGGAATGACACGCTCGCCGAGACCCGCGCTTTTGTCGCGGCCGCAGGCCGAGATTGCCAATGTGAGACTTGCTATGAGAACGGCGGCCAACGCCACGCGCGCCGGGGCGCGAACGCCCACGAAACTCACGTCCCCGCCCGCACGATGTGCCGGCGTGAGTTGACCACCCCCACGCAACGTTCCCGACCCCCGGAAGGGCTACTTAAAGGATGCGCCGGAGGGACCTCGAACGCAAAACCAACCGGGTCCCTCCTTAAGCGCGAGCACACTGTCGACTACAGCGCGTTAGCAAAGGGTGAATGACGCGCGCGTTGTTACGCCTTCGCCGCGATGCGCGCCAAGCACGCTGCGGCGACCGCGTCGACGCCCGGACTCGCATCGATGCGATCGAAGCCGAGCGGGCCGATGTCGTAGGCCGCTTGTTCGCCGACCACCGACGGGGTCGCATCGGAGACATCTCCGCGGCGATCCGCGACCCGCGCGCGCAACACCTCCACCGGCGCCTCCAGCCACAGTCCGGTGAAGTCGGCGCCGTGGGCCCCCGCGACCGCCGCCACCGCATCGCGCTCCTCGGGCTTGGCATGAACCGCATCGACGATCACCGAACGTCCGGCGGAAAGCGCCCAGGCGGCGCGCTTGCGGCACATGGCGTAGACCTGCGGCGACACGCTTTCCTCGTAGGCGCTTTCGGGCAGCCTCGCCTCCGGCGCCACGCCGAACAGGCGCTTGCGCTCCACGTCGCTGCGCACATGCACCGCGCCCGGAAACGAGCCTATGTCCGGTGCGATGGCCCGCGCCACGACCGACTTGCCGCTGCCCGACAACCCGCCAATGGCGACGAGCCGCGGGCGCGACGGCGCGAGGAAGCCGCGGGCCAGATCGAAATAGGCACGGGCCTCGTCGCGCGCGAGCGCCGCCTCGCCGGTCTCCGCCGTGTCGCTCCGCAACAGCGCGACTTTTGCCCGGATCATCGCCCGCAGCGACAGGAACAGCGGCAGAGCCGCAAGCCCCAGGAGATTGCCGGACGCGACGCCGCCACCGTCGAGATAGGCGTTGAGCACGGCGTTGGCGTGGACGGAAAGCCCGCGCTTGCCGAGATCCATCAGAAGAAAGGCGAGGTCGTAGAGCACGTCGATGGTGGCGAGGCTGTCGTCGAACTCCAGCGCGTCGAACAGCACAGGCCGGCCGTCGATCTCCACGATATTGCGCAAATGAAGATCGCCGTGGCAGTGACGCACATAGCCGTCCTGCGCCCGCCCCCGCAGCAAACCTGTCACGGCTTCGAAGGTCTCGCGAGTCCGGTCCGCGACGTCTTGCGCCGCGTCAGCGCCAAAGACGTGCGACCGCTCGGCCAAGACGGTCTCGTGATCGGCAATGACACCACGCAGCGGCCGCACGGCCTGATCGGCCGTCAGATCCCGGTTCGCGATGGCGTGCAAGGCGGCGATGGCCCCGGCCAGTTCGCCCATGGCCTCGACCGGCAACCGCCCTTGCGCCGCCAAGCGATCGTAGAGGCGGGCTTGATCGAATCGGCGCATGACCAGCACCCATTCCACCACCGTCCCCGCGCCGCGAAGCTGCAAAATCCCGTCCGGATTGGCCGTTATCGGCACCACTTCGAGATAGAGCTGAGGCGCGGTTCGGGTGTTGAGGCGGAGCTCGTTGAGGCACGCCGCATGACGCTTCTCCAGCGTCGAAAAGTCGAGGAACGGGTATGTCACCGCGCGCTTCACCTTATAGGCGAAGTCCCCGGCCACAAAAACGAAGGAAGCGTGGGTCTCGATACACTCGACGGTTGCAGGCTCGGGACTGTACGTCGCAGCCCGCCCCATGAAACTCAACACCTTTTCCTGTTGCAAACCATCCTCCCCTCGGCGTTAACCATAGCATGACAATCCCGTGCCCCTAGAGACACAGAGGCCTTGAAAACACTCGTAAAACGCGAGGGCGCACTTGCCGCCAAAGGGTTAACTGTCTAACGTTTTTGTTGCATGGGCGAATTTTGCGGGATCAACCGCAACGCTCCTCGGAAAGGCCGAGCGGAATATGAGGGTATGGGGAAAACTGGCAATCGCCGTTGCGGTTGCCTGTCTCGTTGTGGGCGGGGCCGTACCTTCCTTTGCTGCGGAGGCCGGCCTGGAATCGCGCCGCGAGACCCTGCTGCGGGAAATGCTCGCCCGCCCGAACGACCTCGACCTCGCATTTGAATATGCCAAGCTCTCCTCGGAGGCCGGCGACTACGAAGGCGCCATCTCCACCATGGAGCGCATGCTGATTTATGCGCCCAACACGCCGCGCATTCAGCTCGAGCTCGGCATTTTGTATTATCGCCTCGGCGCCTATGACGTGGCGCGCAGCTATTTTGAGCAGGTCTCCGCCAATCCGAGCGTCCCGCCGGACGTCGCCAAGCAGGTTGACCTCTACATCCAGCAGCTTTCGATCGCCGCCGATCCGCCCGCCTTCTCGGCCTCGATCTTCAGCGCCATCCGCTACGAGACCAACGCCACGGCGGGCCCTGGCACCAATAGCGTGACGCTGAACGGCATCAACTTCACCCTCGACGATCAGGCGGTCGGCCAGCCGGGCTGGAGCGCGTTGAACATCGGCACCCTGCACTACTCCTACGATATGAAGAAGCAGGGCGACCGCATCGAGTTCGACTTCCTCGCGTATTCGACGGCCTATTTCGACAACGACCTGTCCGATATCGATCTCGATTTCTTCGAGGTCACGCTCGGCCCCTCCTTCAACCTGAAGCGCTGGGGCATGAACTCGAGCCGCCTCTATGTCTACGCCATCGGCGATCTCGCTTATCTCGGCTACGACAACTATTTCAACGCGCCCGGCGCCGGCATCCGCTTCCTGAGCTTCGCCGCCGAGCGCAGCGTACTCGATGCGCGGCTCGAGACCCGCTGGCGCGAGTTCAACGATTCGAGCGAGCTTCCGACCAACTCCTTGCGCGACGGCCCGCAGACCCGGCTCGGCGCCACCTACTCCTATTACTTCACGCCGGGCTTCATCGGCACCGTGCAGGGCTATGCCCAGCGCGAGGATGTGGACGCGGAATTCTATTCCGATTGGGAAGTGGCCTTTTCCGGCGGCTTCGCCTGGACCTTCTCCAACCCGCTATGGCAGGCCAAATATCCTTTGACCTGGCAGGCTTGGCGCCGGCCTGATTCGCCGGGATTATGACGCGCCGGACCCGACCATCGACTTCACCCAGGCCGAAACGGACGATATCTGGTGGGCCCGCACGGCGCTGGTGCTGCCGATCGCCGAAACCTGGGCCCTGGTCCCACAGGTTGAATATCGCGATCAGAGTTCTAATTATGATATAAGAACATACGACGATCTGACCACTCTTCTCGGGGTGCAGAAGAGGTTCTGAGGGATGATGACATCATACTCGTCTACGGACGTGGCTGGCTTGCGCGCAACGCGCGTGGCTGGTCTTGCGCTTAGCCTCTCGCTTGGCATCGCCGGCTTCATCGGCGCGGCCCAAGCCGAGAAGGTCGGCGTCGCCGCCGCCGTCAATCCGGACGCCTTCTCCAGCCTGAGCGGCACGCCCAACAAGCAGCTCAGCATCGGCAAGAACATCTTCTACAGCGAGCGCATCAACACCACGAATAGCGGCCTGGTGCAGGTGCTGCTGCTCGACGGCTCGACCTTCACGGTCGGCCCGAACTCCGATCTCGTCATCGACAAATTCGTCTACGACCCGAAGAAGAAGACCGGCGAGATGATCGCCACCTTCTCCAAGGGCACCATGCGCTTCATCGGCGGCAAGCTCTCCAAGAACGAGGGCGGCGTCACGGTGAAGACGCCGTCCGGCGCGCTCGCCATCCGCGGCGGCATGTTCCAGGGCAGCACATCCCGCGGTGTCTATTCCTTCCTGTACGGCAACTCGCTCACCTTCAGAGGCCGCAACGGGCAAACCCAGACCATCTTCCAGCCCGGCTATTCGTTCGACTTCTCGGGCAGAAGCAGCAATATCCGGCCGACCACACCGGAAGACACCAATGTCTTCATGCAGGCCCTGTCGAGCCAAAGCACGCAGTTCGGCAGCGCCGGCGGCAGCACCACCAATCCGGGCGGACCCGGCGCCTTCCAGGACGCGAACAATCTGGAGGAAGGCGCCGACGAGGCGATCAGCGACGCCAACACCATCATCGTGCAGACGGCGATTGCGCAGCAGCTCATCAATCTCAATAATCTGAAGAACAACACGCCGCCGCCGAACCACAGGCGACCACGGTACCGCTGGCCCAGAGACCGAACCCGGTCGTCAAGGACTGGCGGCGACGTTCACTGGCTATGCGTCAGGCTTCTCTGCAGACACGGCGACAACGGCAATTGGCGAACCTCGAATTCCTCGTCGACGGCACATCTGAAGTTAGTTCTCGACCCCGAAAGGCGAACACGGTCACCGGCGAACATCACAGGTCGACTCAGATGTCGAACCGCAATTCGATCTGCCACAAGACCACTACTTACAGTCTCGGCTTCTCCGGCGAAGGCAACGGCGCCTATATCGACGACAACACCTTCCTCGCGCTCGAAGACAACGGCTCGACGAGCGTCGTTCAGAAGCAACGTCGTGATGACCGGGCCCTGGTATGGACTCTGCTTCGACGAGTACATTCCGTACGACAGAGTCTCTCAGCACACAGGGCACTCTCAGCGAAGCGCTACCACCGGCACGAACTCTGCAGCAACTGCGATTTCCTGAAATACGGGTTCTGGGCGTCCGAACGTCACGTACGGACGAGACAACACCGACAAGATGGGCGGCTGGTGGATCGGCACGAACGACGAGCGCTTTCCACGTAGCGACATGCCGACTCAGGGGCGAGGCAACATATGAAGGCCTTGCTGTTGGCACTTTCGCCACAAAGCGACGGCAAGCAGTGGGACCAGAGACGTTGCGACCGGCGAGATGACCATGGACTGGGATTTCGGAACGCGTAAAGGCGATCTCGACATCAACAATTTCGGCACGAGCAACTCGGCACAAGATTTCGGCGGCAGATGAATGCTGCCCGGTAGCAATCGACTTCGCCGGCGTCATTTCCGGCAGCGACGGCAACGGTGCGGCGCAAGAGGCTCGTTTGTCGGCTCCACGCGGCACGGACGCAATCCAGCCGGCGTCATGGGCAATTTCGGCATCGGCGACAACAACTGGAAGGCCAACGGCGTCTTCGGCGGTGGCGTGGTCCCGATCGGTAATGTTGCGTCGGCCTGCTTGCCCACCCTTGACCCGGCTCAAGGTCACTCTCCCGCAATCCTGAACACTGATAGGAACGCATGCGCCCTCTCCTCGCGTGCGTATGCCAGCCGACGAATCGGGCGTCCAAGACGTCGCGGTCCATGCCTAAGAGCCTGCCGCCGAGCAACCCGGCGTCGCTCGCACGACTTTCGTCAGTTGCGACAAAAATGACACAGAATCAAACGCTTAGAGTCTAACTTTGGGGGGTTGCCGGTCCCCTACCCCGTCCCCATATAGCTCGGGTCACGATCGGACGGGGACCCATGCAAACATCAGTGATCCTGCCGACATCCGCCGCTTTCGCGGCGCTCCTGTTCTCATGCCTTGCCGCCGAGCCGAGCCAAAGCCGGCGAGAAAGTCGGCGTCGCCGCCGCGGTCACCCCGCAAGCCACCAGTCAGCCGCCGGGCGGCGCGAGCAAGACCCTCAAGATCGGCAAGTCCGTCGTCTATAACGAGCGCATCGCCACCTCCGCCAACGGCGTGGTGCAGGTGCTTCTGCTCGACGGCTCGACCTTCACGGTCGGACCGGGCTCCGATCTCGTGATCGACAAATTCGTCTATAACCCCAGCACCGGAACGGGCGAGTTGGCCGCCAGCTTCTCGAAGGGCGCGCTGCGCTTCGTCGGCGGCAAGCTGTCCAAGACCGAGCCCGGCGTGAAGGTGAAGACGCCCGCCGGCACGCTGACCGTGCGCGGCGGCATCTTCCAGGGCATCGTGCGCAGTTCCAATCAGGCCGTGTTCGCCTTCGTGTTCGGCCACCATCTGTCGCTGAGCCGCCATGGCCGCCTCTACACGCTGCGCCAGTCCGGCAATCTCTTCGCCATCGGCAATGGCGGACCGCCGATCATGCGGCCGACCAACGCCGCCGATACCAATCTCATTCTCGCCGCCGTCTCGGGGCAGAGCTTCGGCACCAAGCTCTACAAGATCAAAGGCACTGGCTGGCCGTTCTGGTACGGAATCCAGCCCACCGGCCGCTATCCCGACCAGCCCTTCATCAGGGAGCTCTATTACGACGGGCCGTTCACGGGACGTCTGACGCGCGTGCCGGTGCCGCCGGTTCCGCAGACGCATAACATGGTGCCAACCCCTCAGGTCACACCTCGCACGCCGCCGCCGATTACCAACCCGGGGACCAACCCCCATACGATAAACCTGACGGACAGCTTCAAGCCTTAGCGCGTGACCGAAAGGCGCCGCCGCCCATGCGCCGGCGGGTCTTGCACCGCGGCCTTCCAGATCCCAAATAGGAGGGCCGCGCCGCGCGGCCGGTCGTGGGGCCTGCCAGTTTGACCTGCCTCATTCTCGAAGGCTTTTGCCTGACGTTAAGATCGGTCGGGCAAAGCGGACGGGAGACCACAGCGAGGCGCCATGCGTGACCCTAAGCATCTGATGTTCGCCGAGGCCTGCGCCCTCATCAAGCAGGCCGAGCAGCTTCACCGCCAATTCTTCGAACCGTCCCGCGAGGGCGCGCGCACCGCGCGCTGGGAGCCGCCGGTCGATGTGTTCGAGACCGAGCACGAGCTGACGATCATCACGGCGCTTCCCGGTGTCGCACCCGAGAATGTCCGCGCCGAGATCGAAGGCCAGACCTTGATCATTACCGGCACCCGGCCGCTTCCGACCGCCGGCCAACGCGCCAATATCGTGCGGCTCGAAATTCCCTACGGCCATTTCGAGCGGCGCATCTCACTGTCGAGCCGTCTCAGCCTGGCCGCCCGCGAACTGAAAAACGGTTGCCTGATACTCACCTTCACTAAGGCTGGCTAACCTTAAGACAGAAGTCCGGACCATGAACGACGAAGAACAAAGCTTGAAGATGCAGGACGACGCGAGCGCTACGGCGCGCGCGGCGGAGCCTTTGGGCGGCACCGCGCCCCATCCGGAGTTGCCGGACGACGCGATGATCCTGCTGCCGACGCGTAACGCCGTGCTCTTTCCGGGCATCGTGGCGCCGCTCACCCTCGGCCGGGCCCAATCCATCGCCGGGGCCCAGACCGCGGCCCAGAACGACAAGCCGCTCGGCATTCTGTTGCAGAGCGATCCGTCCGCCGACCACCCGGCCCCCGGCGATCTTCATCGGGTCGGCACGGTCACCGAAATCATGCGCTATGTGACGGCGCCCGACGGCAGCCATCATGTGGTCGTGCGCGGCATCAGGCGCTTCAAGGTGCTGGAGTTCCTCTCCGGCTATCCGTTCCTTGCCGCCCGCGTGGAGGAAATCGGCGAGAGCGAGGTCAGCTCGACCGAGCTTTCCGCTCGCGTGCATCAGTTGCGCGAACGCGCCCGCGAGGCGATTGCCCTGCTGCCGAACGTGCCGGCCGAGATCGCCGGCGCCGTCGAGCAGTTGCAGTCGCCGGGGGCGCTGGCCGATTTCATCGCCAATGTCATCGACATCACACCGGCCGAGAAGCAGAAGCTGCTCGAGACCCTCGACGTCTCGGAGCGCATCGATCTGCTGTTGCGCGAGGTCGCCCAGCAGATCGAGGTCTTGCGCCTGTCCAAGCAGATCGGCGAGCAGACCCAGGAGTCGCTCTCGGGCCGTCAGCGCGAGCATATTCTGCGCGAGCAGCTTCGCCAGATTCAGAAGGAGCTTGGCGAGGGCGAGGACGGCCAGGCCGAGATCGCCGAACTGCGCGAGGCGATCGACAAGGCCGCCATGTCGGAAGAGGCCGAGAAGCAAGCCAACAAGGAGCTGAAGCGGCTCGAGCGCATGCCCGAGGCATCCGCCGAGTACGGCATGATCCGCACCTATCTCGATTGGCTGATCGACCTGCCCTGGTCGAAGCTGTCGGACGACCGCATCGACATCGCCGAGGCGCGCCGCATCCTGGACGAGGACCATTACGGCCTGCCGAAGGTGAAGCAGCGCATTCTCGAGCATCTCGCCGTGCGCAAGCTGAACCCGGAAGGCAAGAGCCCGATCCTCTGCTTCGTCGGCCCGCCCGGCGTGGGCAAGACCTCGCTCGGCCAGTCCATTGCCCGGGCCATGGGCCGCAAATTCGGCCGCATCAGCCTCGGCGGCGTCCATGACGAGGCCGAAATCCGTGGCCACAGAAGGACTTACATCGGCGCATTGCCTGGCAATATCATCCAAGCGCTGCGCAAGGCGGAGACCCGCAATCCGGTGTTCATGCTGGACGAGATGGACAAGCTCGGCCAGAGCTTCCAGGGCGACCCAAGCGCGGCGCTGCTGGAAGTGCTTGATCCGGCGCAGAACTCGACCTTCCGCGATAATTATCTCGGCGTGCCCTTCGACCTGTCCGGCGTGATGTTCGTCGGCACCGCGAACGTGCTCGACCAGATTCCCGGTCCTTTGCGCGACCGCATGGAGGTCATCGAGATCCCCGGCTACACCGAGGAGGAGAAGGTCGAGATCGCCAAGCGCTATCTGGTGAAGCGCCAGCTCGAAGATACCGGTCTCACCTCCGAGCAGTGTGAGATCACCGAGGACGCCATCCGGGCCTTGATCGAGGATTACACGCGGGAAGCCGGCGTGCGGAATCTCGAGCGCGAGATCGGCGCGATTCTCCACCACGTCGCCATGCGCGTGGCAGAGGGCAAAGAGGAGCGCATGCGGATCGAGGCGAAGGACCTCCATGCCATTCTGGGCTCCCGCCGGTTCGAGAACGAGGTGGCCATGCGCACGAGCGTGCCCGGTGTCGCGACGGGGCTCGCCTGGACGCCGACCGGCGGTGACATTCTCTTTATCGAATGCGCCCGCGTGCCCGGCAAAGGGGGGCTGATCCTCACCGGCCAGCTCGGCGACGTCATGAAGGAAAGCGCCCAGGCGGCACTCTCCTTGGTGAAGGCGCGCGCGTCCGCGCTCGGCATCGATCAGAGCCTGTTCGAAAAGTCGGACATCCATTTACATGTGCCCGCCGGCGCCATCCCCAAGGACGGTCCGAGCGCCGGCGTCGCCATGTTCATCGCGCTCGTCTCGCTGCTCACCGGCCGCACGGTCAAGAGCGACACGGCCATGACCGGTGAAATCTCGCTGCGCGGCCTCGTGCTGCCGATCGGCGGCGTCAAGAACAAGGTCCTGGCGGCCGTGCGTGCCGGCATCACCACGGTGATGCTGCCAGCGCGTAACGAGAAGGACTACGAGGACGTGCCCGAGTCCGCGCGCGAGGCGGTGCGCTTCGTGTGGATGTCCACGGTAGACGACGCGATTGCCGCGGCGCTAGAGCCTGCGGCCGAGCCCGCCGGCATCGCGGCCGCCGGCTGATCGTCCGTGCCCCCCGGCCCTGCCAAGTCAACGCATAAAGTCGGTCTTGCGCTTGGCAGCGGCGCGGCGCGCGGTTGGGCGCATATCGGCATCATCGATGCGCTCGTGGAGGCCGGTCTCAAACCCGACGTGATCTGCGGCTCCTCCATGGGAGCGCTCGTCGGCGCCGCCTACGTGGCCGGGCGCCTTCCGGACTTGCGGGACTGGGCGGAGACCGTCAGCTGGCGCGAGATCATGCGCCTCGTGGACATCCGGCTTTCCGGCGGCGGCGTGGTCGACGGCAAGCAGATCGTCGAATTCTTGCGCGGCCTGGAGATCTCCGCGCCCATCGAGAGCTACCCGAAGAAATTTGCCGCGATCGCCACGGATCTCGCGACCGGCCGGGAAATCTGGCTGCAAACCGGTCCCATCGAGAACGCGGTGCGCGCCTCGATCACGCTGCCCGGCATCTTCCGGCCCTATAAGATGGACGACAAATGGCTGTTGGACGGCGGCCTGGTCAATCCCGTGCCGGTCTCGACCTGCCGCGCTCTGGGCGCCGAAATCATCATTGCCGTGAATCTGAACGGCGACCTCCTGGGCCGGCGCTTCAAGAGCAAGACGCGCAACGCCGACGAAGCATCGAAACGCCCGTCCAACGACTTCCTCGCCCAGCTTCACAGTCAGATGCCGGCGTCGATCCGGCAGCAGATCGACGCGCTGGCGCCGAAGCTGCTGGAGCCGGAGGCCCGCAACCCGGGGTATTTCCAAGTGATCGCCACGGCCATCAACATCATGCAGGACCACATCACGCGCACGCGCCTCGCCGGCGAACCGCCGCACGTGTTGCTCGTGCCCCGCTTGGCCCATGTCGGACTGCTGGAGTTCAACCGCGCCAAAGACGCGATCGACGAAGGCCGTGCCTGTGTCGAGCGCGCGCTGCCGCTCTTGCGCGAATATCTGTAGGGATAGCTTATCGCCGCCGATCAAAGTGCAGGCCAACTCCACGCCCACACCGGACATCGCAATTGTGGGGGCCGCGAAAGAGGATCATAGTCCTCTGTCGGGGCGGGCGGGCCAAACGGAGGCACACCATGAAGAGCATTTTATGCGCGTCTTTATCGATCCTGCTGATGCCAGCTGCTCATGCCGCCTCATTGCCGGGCGACAGCGCCGAGGGAAAGCGCTTGCTCGACGCGAACTGCATGGCATGCCACCAGACCGACATCTACACCCGCAAGGATAGAAGCGTTCAGTCGTTGGATGGGCTTAAAGAGCAGGTGAGTGGCTGCACGCATATGGCCAAGAAAGAGTTCTCGGCGAGCGAGACGCAGAGCCTCATCAAATACTTGAACGACCAGTTCTATCATTTCGAGTAGGCACGGCGCTGGTCGCGAGTCTTGTTCAGGACACAGTCCCCTGAAGCCACCGCATCACGTGATCTCGTCGTCCGGGGGATCGTCCTCGAGCGCGCGATAAGCCGCGCCCTCCATATCGTCGAACTGGCCTGAGCGCAGCGCCCACAGAAAGGCACCGAGGCCGAGCGCGCCGAGCACGAGCGCGGCGGGGATCAGCCAAGCCAGCGCCGTCATGCCCGCCCCCTCCCCGCCAATCGCGCCGCGTTGAGGGTCACCAAAATCGAGGAACTCGACATGACGATGGCCGCGATGAGCGGCGTCACGAAGCCGGCCATGGCGAGCGGCACGCAGATCATGTTGTAAATCCCGGCCACGCCGAAATTCTGCATGGCCATGGCGTGCGCCCGTCGCCCGGTGCTGATCGCCTCGACGACGGGGGCGAGCTTGGCCCCTTGGAATACGAAATCGGCGGCGCGCTGACTGAGATCGGCGGCCGTGGCCGGCGAGATGGAGGCATGGGCTGCGGCAAGCGCCGGGGCGTCGTTGAGGCCGTCGCCTGCCATCAGAATCTTGTGACCCTCTTTCGCACGTGCCTCCAGCCAGGCGATCTTGTCGGCGGGCTTGAGCTCTGCCTGCCACCTCTCGATACCCGCGTCCCGCGCCGCCCGCTCGACCGCAGCCGTCCGATCACCCGACAGCAGCGCCACCTGAAAGCCACGCCGTTTCAGTGCCGCCACCGTCTCGGCCGCGTCCGGCCGCATGGTGTCGATAAAGCGGAAGCGCACGGGCCGGCCGTCTCCTCGCCGGTACCAGACTTCGGCGCCATCGCTCTCGCCGTCAGCGCCGCACCACGCCGCCGAGCCGAGACGGTCTTCCCCATGCCGCGTCATTGTCGCCAAGCCTTCCCCGGGCGTCTCCGCCACATCCGCAGCCGGCACGACGGCCCCGAGCCGCCGCTCCGCGCCCGCGACCAGGGCACGGGCGTAAGGATGCCGGCTGGCCGCGGCAAGCGCCGCCGCGCGCGCCAGGATGGCGTCGGAAAGCTCTTCATCCTCAATGAGTTGCGGCTTGCCCAAGGTCAGCGTTCCGGTCTTGTCGAACACCACCATGTCAATCTCGGCGATGCGCTCCAGCCCATCCGGCGCCTTGACCATGATGCCCCGCCGGAAAAGACGGCTCGCCGCGGCGATCTGCACCGCAGGCACCGCCAGTGCCAGCGCACAAGGGCAGGTGATGATGAGCACGGCGATGGCATAAGTGAGCGCGGTCTGCCAGCCGGCGCCGAACGCCAGCCAACCCACGAAGGTCGCCAATCCCAGGGCATGCACGGCCGGCGCATAGATTTGCGCGGCACGGTCAGCGAGCCGCCGGTAGCGCGCCTTGCCCTGCTCCGCCGCCATCATCAACCGGCCGATCTCCGCCAGCAGCGTCGCCGTGTCGGCGGCCGTGACATCGATCCGCAAAGCCTGCGTCAGGTTGAGGGTTCCCGCGTAAACTTGGCTGCCGACGGCAACCGCAGCAGGCGCCGTCTCGCCGGTGATGAGACTCTGGTCGACCTGCCCCTTGCCCGCCGCCACGACGCCGTCGGCGGCGACCCGTTCACCCGCCACGACCAGCAGACGGTCGCCGGGCCGCAGCGCATGGGCCGCCACTTTACGCTGCGTTCCGTCGGCGTCGATCACCGTGGCGACACCGCCCTGCAGACTGAGCAAGTTCTGCGCCTCACCGCGCGCGCGGACCCGCAAGGATTCGTCGAGATACCGGCCGACCAGGAGGAAGAACAGCAGCGTGACGGCAGCGTCGAAATAGACCTGCTCGTTGCCAAGCATGGTCTGATACAGGCTCATGCCCGTCGCCAGAATAATGGCGAGCGAGATCGGCACGTCCATATTGAGGCGACGGCCCTTGAGCGCGGCAATGGCGGAGGTGAAGAAGGGCTGCCCGGCATAGACCACGGTGGGCAAAGCGATTAGCGCTGACAGCCAGCGGAACAGCCCGGCCAGCGCCGGGTCCATGTCGCCCCCCTCCCCGGACCAGACGGCGATGGACAGCAGCATGATGTTCATGGCGGCGAAGCCCGCCACCGCCACGCGCCGCAGCAGATATTTCTGCCGCGCATCGCCCCGATCTTGCTTGGCCGTCTCGATCGGCGCGGCGGTGAAGCCGATGCGGTCGAGCGCGGCGATCACATCGACTTCGCCGGCGCGTCCCGGATCGTAGGTGACGGTGACCCGCTTGGCCGCGAGCGATGCCCGCGCGCTGTCGACGCCCGGCACCCGCAAGGCCGCCCGCTCCACGGAGCGCAAGCAAGCACCGCAATGCATGTCGTCGACGGCGAGAACGAGCGTGGTTGGCGAAACGTCCGCGGCCTGCGGGGCAAGTGCCGCCGCAGGCACATGCGCGGTCATGGCCGGTCAGCGACGAACAGACGCCGCTTGAGGCGGTAGTTGACCTCGCCCCCCGCCTCCGCGCGTGAGGCAAGTGCGATCACCCAGATCCCAGGCGCCAGCGCGATATCCGCCGCGTAGACGCCGGGCGACACTTCGTTGAATTCGACCGCGTGGTCTTCCCGGTCGGTCGCCGGGCGGCTCACCGTGGCCCCCAGAGCCAGCCCGGTCACCGGCGCTTCGGCCTTGTCCTGAACGCTCGAGGTCAACCGGCCTTGGCTGTCGTCATAGGCGATCTCGGTTTGCCAGCCGAGCGCCGCTTGGCGCTCCGCCGCCTCGATTGTCTGGTTGTAGTTCAATCCGCTGCGGTACGGGTCTGGCCTGTCCCCGCCGCTGAACGTGTCGAGGGCGTAGTAGACGAGCGCGCTATTGGCGGCGAGCATGACCCCGAAAAATACGATGAGCCCCATGAGCACATGGCGCCCCTCGATGCCGTTGGCGAACCAACCTTGTGCGGACCGTCCTTGCGTCCTCATCGTGGCGGTCCCTGGAATGTCGCCGCGTGCTCCGTCCGCGCGCCATTGGCGATATCGGTGACGACGAAGGAGAACGGGGTCGCCGAAGCGGTCAGGGCTTTCACGCCGGACTTGTCGAGCGTCAGATAAATCCGGACCGACTGGAGATTGTCCGGCGGCACCGGAACCACGGCGCCGCCCTCATGGCCGATCAAGTCGAGCGTGGCCCCGGGCAGGCCTTCCACGCCGATGGAGAAGGCCCTCGGCAGATAGAGCTTGTTGAGCAGCTTGATCGTGTAACCGTTGCGCACCCCACCGTCGGACAGGCGCACATAGAGCGGGTTACGGTCATGCAACACGCTCACCTCAAGCTCGGGCCGCATTACGAGCGCGACCAGCATGATCAGGCTGACGACAACCATGGCGGCGGCATAGAGGATGACCCGAGGCCGGAACAGATTGATGGGGTCTGCGCCCACCTCGCCTGCCTCGAGATTGCGGACCGTATCGTAGGCGATGAGGCCGGTCGGCCGGTTCACCTTGGTCATGATCTCGTCGCAGGCGTCGATGCACAGCGCGCACTGAATGCATTCAAGCTGCGGTCCATTGCGGATATCGATGCCCGTGGGGCATACGGCCACGCATTGGCGGCAATCGACACAATCGCCCCGCCCGTCCCAGGATTCGCCCTTACGATGAGGACCGTGAGGCTCACCGCGCCACGTACGGTAGGAGATCAGCAGCGAATCGCGGTCGAACATGGCGCCCTGGATCCGCGGCCACGGGCACATATAAATACAGACCTGCTCGCGGGCGATGCCACCGAGCACGTAGGTCGTCGCCGTGAAGATACCGACGAACAGATAAGCCGTCGTCGGCGCATCGAAATTCCAGAATTGTTTCGCAAGCGTCGGCGCATCGGCGAAATAGAAAACGAACGCGCCCCCGGTGGCGATGGCGATCAACAGCCAGGACAGATGCGTCGCGGTCTTCCGCCACAGCGTCTCGAACGACCACATATGCTTGTCGAGGCGAAGCCGCGCGTTGCGGTCGCCTTGCCAGAAGCGCTCCACCGCGATCATCAGATCGGTCCACACCGTCTGCGGGCACGTGTAACCGCACCACACCCGCCCCGCCACCGAGGTGACGAGAAACAGGGCGAGCGCGGCCAGTACCAGCAGACCGGTGACGTAGTAGAATTCCTGCGGCCAAATCTCGAGAAAGAAGTAGTAGAAGCGCCGCGCCGGCAAATCGATGAGCACGGCCTGGTCGGGAAGATAGGGGCCCCGGTCCCAACGAATCCACGGCACGAGATAGTAGATGCCGAGCGTCACGGCCATGACGATCCATTTGATCGTCCGGAATGTCCCGTGTGCCTCCTTCGAGTAGACCTTGACGCGGCCGGCATAAAGCGACTGGCCCTCGCCCGTGACCGTTGGCGTGTCGCTCCGCGTCACGCCGGGCGCGGCTTCTACAGGGGCGGAATCCCCATTGCGCCCAGCAGGCGCGTTGGATCGTTCTTGCACTTCGGTCATGGTCACTACGAGAGCCTAAAGGCTACTGACCGCCGCCAAGCGAGTGGACGTAAATAGCAAGTTCCTTGATCGTCGCAGGATCGAGGCGCCCCGTCCAGGCGGGCATCATCCCGCCGCGGCTATTGGTAATCGTCTCCACGACGGTCGCCTTGTCTCCACCATAGAGCCAAAGCTCGTCCGAGAGGTTCGGCGCACCGAGCGCCTGATTGCCCTTGCCTTCCGGGCCGTGACACGCGGCACAGTTGGTGGCGAAAATCACCTTGCCACGCTCTGCCGCGGCATCGTCGTCGGCATTACCGGAAAGCGAGAGGACATATTCCGCGACATCGGACACCTGGTCGGGCTTCAACATGCCGAGCTTGCCGAAGGCAGGCATCTGCGTGTTATGCGTCTCGGGATCATCGGCGCGGATACCATGGGTAATCGTCTGGTGAATGGCGTCGAGCGAACCGCCCCAAAGCCACGCATCGTCGCGCAAGTTCGGATAGCCGAAGGCGCCTTGCGCGCCACGGCCATGGCACGGCGCGCAGTTATCACCGAAAGTGGCCGCGCCGCCAGCCATCGCGAAGTTCATCAGCTCAGGATCAGCGCTGATCGTCGCCAAGTCACTGGCGGCGATTTTCGCTCGGAATCCGGCCTTCTCCGCCTGCGCCGCGACCAGATCCTCCGACACTTTCTCGCGCTGGCTATAGCCGAGATACCCCTTGCTGTAGCTCGACACGAGAGGCCACGCCGGATAGACGATCCAATAACCGATCGCCCAGATGATGCAGGCATAGAAGGTATAGAGCCACCATTTGGGCAGCGGATTGTTCAGCTCCGCGATGCCATCCCACTCATGGCCGGTGGTTTCCTTGTCCGCTGACGTGTCGCCTTGTTTCTTGGCCATGGCTCAGTCGTCTTTCTCGTTCTCGGGCTCGGAGTCCGGTTCCTGTTCCAGAGGCAGTCGTGCCGCCTCTTCGAATTTCTTCTTGTTGCCCGGCCAGAACGCATAGACCAGAACCCCGACGAACAAGGCGATGAAGAACAGCAGCGCGGCCACCTGGCTGATCGATGCCACTTGCTCGTAGGTCATCGTTACATCCTCACCTTAGGTTGGGTCCGGCGGCGTCGAACGTGGCGAAGTCGACCAGGGTGCCCAACATCTGCAGATAGGCGATCAGCGCATCAAGCTCGGAGACGTAGCCCGGCTCACCGTCGAACGCTCTCACTTGCGCCTTGGGATAACGCGCGAGGAACTCTTTGAGCCCTTCGGTATCGGCGCCGGCCTGCAACTCGATGTCGGCCTTGGCGCTCTCGATCATCTCTTCGGTATAGGGCACGCCGACAATGGCGCTGACCTTCAGCTTCTGGTCGATGTCGCCATAGTCGAGCTCACGCTGGGCGAGGAAAGGATAGCCCGGCATCACCGACTCCGGCACCACGGCGCGCGGATCGCCCATATGCACTCGATGCCACTCGTCGGAATATTTGCCGCCGACCCTCGCAAGATCGGGGCCCGTGCGCTTCGACCCCCATTGGAACGGATGGTCGTACATGCTCTCGGCGGCGAGGCTGTAATGGCCATAGCGCTCGACCTCGTCCTTGAGCGAGCGGATCATCTGGCTGTGACAGAGATAGCAGCCCTCCCGCACATAGATGTCGCGCCCCGCGAGCTCGAGCGGCGTGTAAGGCCGCATGCCTTGCACTTTCTCGATGGTCGAACTCAGCCAGAAGAGCGGCGCGATCTCCACCAGCCCGCCGATGGCAACGACGATGAGAATCCCGATCAGAAGAAGGATCGAGCTTTTCTCGAGGATTTGATGCTTTGCCCAGTCCATCCGATCCCCCTACTCCGCCGGTGCCGTGTATTCGCCAGGGCGGAACTCGGGCGCCGCGGCAATTCTCGGCTGATCCGTTTCGTCGACCGGCTCATCGCCCCGCGCCGTGCGCCACAGATTGTAAGTCATGAGCAGCGCGCCGATGAGGAACAGCAAGCCACCGGTGGCCCGGATCACATAGAAGGGATGCATGGCCTCAACGGTCTCGACGAAGGAGTATTCGAGGAAGCCGAGGCTATCGTAGGCCCGCCACATCAGCCCTTGCAGGATGCCCGACACCCACATGGAGGTGATGTAGAGCACGATGCCGAGCGTCGAGATCCAGAAGTGCCACTCCACCAGACGCTGTGAATAGAGCGCGCGGCGATGCCACAGCCAGGGCACGAGGCAATACAGCGCCCCGAAGGTGATGTAGGCGACCCAGCCGAGCGCGCCGGAATGCACGTGCCCGATGGTCCAGTCGGTGTAATGCGACAGGGCGTTCACCGACTTGATGCTCATCAGCGGCCCTTCGAAGGTGGACATGCCGTAGAAGGCGACCGCCACGATGAGCATGCGGATGACGGGATCGGTTCTGAGCTTGTCCCACGCGCCGGACAGCGTCATCAGGCCGTTGATCATACCGCCCCAGGACGGCATCCACAGGATGATGGAGAAGGTCATGCCCAGCGTCTGCGCCCAGTCGGGCAGCGCCGTGTAATGCAGATGGTGCGGACCGGCCCAGATATAGATGAAGATGAGCGACCAGAAATGGACCACCGAGAGCCGGTAGGAGTAGATCGGCCGCTCGGCGCGTTTCGGCACGAAGTAATACATCATGCCGAGGAAACCGGCGGTGAGGAAGAAGCCGACCGCATTGTGGCCGTACCACCACTGGGTCATGGCGTCCTGAACGCCGGAATAGATGATGTAGCTCTTCGTGCCGAGAAGCGAGATCGGCACCGCCAGATTGTTGACGATATGCAACATGGCGACGGTGACGATGAAGGCGAGATAGAACCAGTTCGCGACGTAGATATGCGGTTCGCGGCGCTTGGCGATCGTGGCGATGAAGACCAGGAAATAGACCACCCACACAGCGGTGAGCCACAGGTCCACGTACCACTCGGGCTCGGCATATTCCTTCGATTGCGTGACCCCGAGGATGTAGCCGGTGGCCGCCAGCACGATAAAGAGCTGATAGCCCCAGAACACGAACCACGGCGACCATTTGCCGGCGAGCCTGGCGCGGCACGTACGCTGCACGACATAAAGTGACGTGGCGATCAGCGCGTTACCGCCAAAGGCGAAGATGACGGCCGAGGTGTGCACCGGCCGTAGACGGCCGAAATTGGTCCAGGGCAGATCAAGGTTGAGGACCGGGAACGCCAGTTGCCAGGCGATGATGTCGCCGACCAGGAAGCCCGCGAGCCCCCAGAAGACAGTGGCGATGACGCCGGCGCGGATGACCCCGTCCGCATAGCCCGTGGCGTCGTGCGGCTCCTTCTTCTCGACGATCTGCGTGAGCATATAGAGGAAGGCGAGACCTGCTGCGCCCAGCAGTATGCAGCCGTGAAACGCCATCACTCGGTCTTCGCCGGCGACCGCCAGAATCAGGCCGACGATAACCAGAAGTCCCGCCGCGCCGAGCGCCAGGAAATCCGAAAATGCCTTCCACTCGTCACGCTGAAGCATTGCAGCCATGAGCCCATCCCCTCATCTTGGTGAGAATTGCTCTAGGCTGGAGCCCGGAACCTTGACCAAGATCAAACTCTCGTCAGAGAGGCCTGCGACAGAGGCTCCCGGGGGATGGCGTCGGCAAGCCGTTCCCTGGGGGAGGCTCGCTTAATCTAACTTCCTCTAGTCATCCCGACCCACTATTATTGCGGAACTTTTCAGAGGGGCTGTATGCGACTTTTGGTTGGAATTCTTCTCGGCGCATTGCTCACGGTCATCGGCGTCTACATCGTGGATCTCGGAGCCGATGGGACGGAGCAGCGGCACCTCGTGAATTGGGATGTGGTCGGCGAGAGGGTCAGCGAGCTGACCTCGGGCCTCCAGGCCATCTGGGCCGATTTCACCCGTGAGATCACTGGGCCTACCTAAGCCGCTTCTCCACAGCGCTTTTTTGATGATCGTCCCGGCCGGCGGCGCCGATGGGGAGCGTAGCCCTTGTGCGCAGCTGGCGGAGACGGGGGGATTCGAACCCCCGATACGGCTTTTGACCGTATAACGGTTTAGCAAACCGCCGCCTTCAGCCTCTCGGCCACGTCTCCGTTCGACGCAAAGGCTTACTGATCCGGCGATGGGCGGTCAACACGACACCGCGTCCGCCGGATGAGATAACTTGGAACCTCGGCAGCGGATCTCGGGGCCGGCAATCTCAGAGCCCTGGATCCTGCCCCAAATCACCGGCGGCCGCGCCCGAGAGAAATGGCTGGAAACGGCCCTCGCTGGCTGAAGCCGCCCTTATGTTTTGCTGCGCCCTAGGATGTGGTAGGATTTTCAGCACTTCTTCACGGGGATGACGGGATCACCATGGGCCAGCGTGCTTGCCCAAGACCGCTTCTACACGCGGTGCTTATTGCCGCCGCAGTCGCGTGCGCGAATTCCGCCGCCCTTGCGGCCGATGCCGAGTATTGCGTCATCTGCGAGAATCCCGACCAAACCTATCGCTGCAAGATCACGGGCGTCGGCAAGCGCCCGAGCGATGCGCTCAAGCTCTATTGCGTCATCCGCACCGCCAAGGACGGCCACCACGCCTCTTGCAAGGCGAAAGCGGTCTCCGCGGCCTGTAACGGGGTGGCGAAGGTTTATAACTATGATGGCCCGTCCCTGCCCCCGGAGGTTGCCGCCGACCCCCGCGTGAGAGAACTCAAGCAAAGGGTCGAGCAAGACCGGCGCACCTTCGATGAGCCCAAAGCCAATGCCAAGGACGAAGCGCCGAAAACGCTTTTCCAGCTTGGCGGCCGCGCGGTGGATGCATCGGCCAAAGGTTTGCGCAACGCCCGCTCGGCGCTCGGGGGCTCGTCCGATACGCCAGCCCCTCCGAAGCCTACCGCCCCGCCCTCGACCGCCTCGCTGCCGGCCGCGGCACCGGCGCCACAACCGGCCGAGAGCGTCAGCACGGCGGCGCCCGTCAAGCAGGCCACTGAGAGCACGGGTTCGGCCGTCAGCAGCTTTGCGCGCAAGAGCTATGACTGTGTCCTCTCCCTCTTCCGCCATTGCAGCGAGGAAGCAGAGAACGGAGCGCCGGAATAGCTTCCAGCGCCCCTCCCCTGAGAACAGTCGAATCTTTGAGAGCTAGTTGGTCTGCAGCCACTCGCGTGCGAGCTTCTGGGCCTCGGCGACCTGATCCGCCGACATCTCCTGGGCAAGCTCGAGGCGATAGGTCCGAGCCGTGGTGTTTCCCCGCGCGGCGGCGAGGTTGAACCACTTGTGGGCCACCACGAGGTTGGCATCCACGACGCGGCCCGTGGCGTAAAGCATCCCCAGCTCGAACAAGGCGTCGGCTCCACCGGTCTGCGCCGCGAGTTCCATATGCCCCGCCGAGATATCCATCCGTGCCATTTTCTACGTCCCCCTTTTCACTCGTCTTAGAACCTGCGTTTCCCCCGCAAAGGTTCATCGAGTGTTGTTCAACTTCAATACGGGAGATCATGGCCACGCACTTTCAACAACTTCTGAAGAGGCGTGATTAATGCAAAATAACTAAAAGTAAAATGCTTGGTAATATTGGTTTACACCGCGCGCGTTTGCGCGGGGTATTGATTAAGATCGGCATTTTGAAAGATTCTCTTGACCATTTAAGGTCACGCGCCGGTAACCACGCAAAACGTTCCCCGGCGGGGCGCCGAAAAAACTATTGCGGCGTGGCGCGGGACGGCGCCGTGAGGATGACGCGCCACGTCCAGTCCCGATCCGCCTTGGCCGACCCAAAAGACGACCAGGGGATACGGACCTCTAACGGCGCTCCTTTGAGGCTCGCTCCGGTCTTGGCGATTTCCGTATCGATCTCCGCCGCGGCCCCCTTGGGCAATTTCTCCCCCTCAGCCGCGCGCCATACCAAGGCACCTGTCGCCGCGCGGTCCACGGGGCGAGTTGGCGGCGCATAGTGCGGGTTCCGCAGGCAGACGACACGGGCCTCCGGAAACAGGCGGCGGAGATTGCCGGCGTCATCGCGATTGGATGCGATCACCGTCCCCGACCTAAATCCGCGCGCGCGCAGGGCCTCGGCCAAGCCGTCATAGGGAATTGCCAGCCGGCACTTGCCGCAATGGGGACCCATCGAGTCCATCAGATCGTAAGCGCGGAGCGGCGCGACCAGCACGGTGGCCAGGAGGATCAGCCCGGCCAGCACCTTCACCTTACGGTCGGCGTTCCCGCTTCGCTGCACGAGCGTCAACAGCCATAACGGGGTCAGCAGGAAGAACGGGTGCATGTAGCGCTCGAGATAATGCGTGGCTCCCGTCAGCAACGCCCCGAGACCGAGAAACAGGAACCCGCCGATCGCCATATGCAGCAGAAGCAGCGGCCAGTCCGGTATGCCGCGCTCCCAATCGCGCGGCCGCACGCTCGTTTTGAGCGCCGCCCACGCCTGCGGCACGATCCGCGGAAACGCGACCAGCAAGATTACGATAAGGGGAAACAAGAAGCCGAACGGCGCATAGAGCGCGAGCCCGAGGCCAATCGCCCTCGCCTTTAGCCATTCCGATGCTCTCGGCGCAACGGCATCGTCGAAGACGGCCACCAGGTCGTGTCGTTCGCTGACCAGCCAATACGCAAACGGTGCGGTGACGGCCGCGGCCATAGCGAGCACCAGCAGCATCCGCCAGTTGAGCAGCCGCCTCCGCAAGGCCGGCTGGAGGAGCGCGCACCCCAAAAGAATAAGCACAAAGCCGACGAAATTATATTTGCTGAGCAGGCCGAGCCCGATGAAGAGGCCGAACAGAAGATAGTCGCGCGCACCGCCCCGCTCCGCCAAACGCATGAAGGACCAGAACGATGCCGCGACCATGCAGGTCAGCATCATGGTGTGCGTCACGCCTTCATGCAGATTCCACCCTATCTGGAACAGCAGAAGCGGCGACAGGCCGGCGACGACCTGCCAGCGCCAGTCACCAAAGATCCGCGTGGCGCTGAGATAGAGAAAGGCAAAGGTCGCGCTGAGCAGCGCGTATTTAATGAGAAGGAAGCTCAGGAGGTTGGGTCCGGTGAACTGCTGCACCGACCACAGCACCCACTCGTAGAGAGGCGGCTGCCGTTCGACATAGCCAAGCGCGAATGTCTGGGCGAGCACATTGGCGGTCGCGTCGTCCAGGGTCAGATTACTGGAGAGCGCAAGCCGCATGCCGCCGAAGACCAGGCCGTAGACGAGCCCGATCGAAATGACGCCTAAGAGGGGCGCCCAGGAGGGTCTTGCCGCACCGGCCGCGAAGCGATCTTGCACCGACATTGACGTTTACTTCCCCACGCAAGGCCGCGCGATACGGCAAACGAGCCTTACGGAATGAGCAGCGTGGACCCCGTGGTGAGCCGCCCTTCGAGCTCGCGATGGGCGCGCTCCGCCTCGGCCAAGGGATAGGTCTGGTTGACGGCGATCTTCACCTTGCCCTTGGCGATGACGCCGAACAGATCATTTGCGGTGGAGACCAGTTCCTTGCGGGTGGCGATGTAGTCGCCGAGCGCCGGCCGCGTGGCGAACAGCGAGCCCTTCTGCGCCAGAAGATTGATCCGGAATTCCGGGACCGGCCCCGACGCCTGACCGAAGCTCACCCACATGCCGCGCCGCTTCAAGCAATCCAGCGAGGCCGGAAACGTATCCTTGCCGATCGAGTCGTAGACCACATCGACACCCTCGCCCTTGGTGTAGTCCTTCACCTTGGCGACCACGTCCTCCTCGCGATAGTTGATGACGTGAGTGCAGCCGTGGCTGCGGGCGATCAGCGCCTTGCCCGCCGAGCCGACCGTGCCGATCACCGTGGCGCCGAGCGATGCCGCCCACTGGCACGCGATCATCCCGACCCCGCCGGCCGCCGCATGAAACAACAGCGTCGTCTCCGGGCCGACCTTATAGGTCCGGCGCAGGAGATATTGCGCGGTCATGCCTTTGAGCATGATCGAGGCCGCGGTCTCATCGCTCACGTCCTCGGGAATCCGCACCACGCGATCCGCCGCGATCAGGCGCTCCTGCGCATAGGCGCCGACCGGCCCCGCATAGGCCACGCGGCGCCCCACTTTCAGATCGCGCACGCCCTCGCCGATCGCGGTGACCACGCCCGCGCCTTCCATGCCCGGGATGAAGGGCAGCGCGCTTTGCGGGTAGAGCCCGGTCCGCACATAGACATCGATGAAATTGAGCCCGATGGCGGTCTGCTTGATCCGCACCTCGCCGGGGCCTGGATCGCCGACCTCGACCTCCTCCCATTTGAGGACTTCAGGCCCACCATAATCGTGGACGCGGATCGCCTGCGTCATCGTCTCTCCCCTTTGCGATGGGTCATACGGGCGCTTTGGGCCGGAAAAGCAGCTATTCGATCCCGAGCTTGGCTTTGAGCAGCTCATTGACGGCTTGCGGGCTCGCTTTGCCTTGGGTCGCCTTCATCACCTGACCCACGAACCAGCCGATCAGCGCCGGCTTCTCCTTGGCCTGCTCCACCTTTTCCGGGTTGGCGGCGATAACCTCGTCGACCGCCTTCTCGATGGCACCGGTGTCGGTGACTTGCTTCAAGCCCCGCGCCTCGACGATCTCGGCCGGATTACCGCCTTGCGTCCATACGATGTCGAACACGTCCTTGGCGATCTTGCCGGAGATGGTGCCGGCCTTGATCAAATCGACGATGGCGCCGAGCTGATCCGCGCTGACCGGGCTGTCGACGATATTACCGCCTTCCTTGTTGAGGCGGCCGAACAGCTCGTTGATCACCCAGTTCGCCGCCTGCTTGGCGTCGCGGCCCTTCGCCACCGCTTCGAAATAGTCGACGCTCTCGCGCTCGGCTACGAGCACATCGGCATCGTAAGGGCTGAGCCCATACGCGGCGATGAAGCGCGCACGCTTCTCGTCGGGCAGCTCGGGCAAGTTCTCGGCGAGGTTGTCCACATAATCCTGGGTCAGCTCGAGCGGCAGCAGGTCCGGATCGGGGAAGTAACGGTAGTCATGCGCCTCCTCCTTGGAGCGCATGGACCGCGTCTCGCCCGTCTTGGCGTCGAACAGCCGCGTCTCCTGATGGATCTCGCCGCCATCCTCGAGAATCTCGATCTGCCGGCGAGCCTCATACTCGATGGCCTGGCCGATGAAGCGGATCGAGTTCACATTCTTGATCTCGCAGCGCGTGCCGAGCGCGTCGCCCGGACGGCGCACCGACACGTTGACGTCGGCGCGCAAAGACCCCTGCTCCATATTGCCGTCGCAGGTGCCGAGATAGCGCAGAATGGTGCGGACCTTGCTCACGAAGGCGCGAGCCTGCTCGGAGGAGCGCAGATCGGGTTTCGACACGATCTCCATGAGCGCCACGCCGGACCGGTTGAGATCGACATAGGAGAACTGCGGATGCTGGTCGTGCAGGCTCTTGCCCGCGTCCTGCTCCAAATGCAGCCTCTCGATGCCGACGATGACGCGCTCGCCGCTCAAGAGATCGACAATGACCTCGCCCTCGCCGACGATCGGGTTCTTGTACTGGCTGATCTGATAGCCCTGGGGCAGGTCGGGATAGAAGTAGTTCTTCCGGTCGAACACCGAATTGAGATTGATCTCGGCCTTGAGGCCTAGCCCGGTTCGGATGGCTTGCGCGATACAGCCCTCGTTGATGACCGGCAGCATGCCCGGCATGGCCGCATCGACCAGGCTGACATGGGAATTCGGCTCGCCGCCGAACTCCGTGGACGCGCCCGAGAACAGCTTGGCGTTCGATGTGACCTGGGCATGGATCTCCATGCCGATCACCATCTCCCAGTCGCCGGTGGCACCTTCGATCAGATTCGATTTTTCCGTCTTGGCGTCCATGGGCCGCCGCTACTCCTTATTCTCCGCCTTGCGGAGCCGTTCCTCTTCATACTGGATGAACCAGCCGATCATCTGCCGCCATAGCGCCTCGACCAGCTCCGGCGGCAGGTCGTTCTCGGCCGCGCGGGCCTTCACCTTGTCGATCACCTGCTGGATGCGCCACGGCACCCGAGCATCGGCCGGCGCATTCTTGAGCTGCCAGGCACGATCCACATAGGAGAAGCGCTCGCAAATGAGATCCACCATGGCCTGATCGATACGGTCGATCTCGGTCCGCACCTCGTCCATGCTCGTGCATTTCTCGGCTTCGCGTGTCGCCATAGCAAAATCTCTCGTTAAATCGCCGCCTCAGGCATCACGGCTTCGACCTCGATCTCAACCAGCCAATCGGGGCTCACAAAGCCGGAGACCTGAAGCGTGGTATTGGCGGGACGAATGTCGGCAAAAACCTCGCCGTGAACCCGTCCCACCGCGTCGAAATCCGCCATGTCGACAAGGTACACGCGCGTACGCACGACATCTTTCAGGCTCGCGCCCGCTTCGTCGAGCGCCTTGGCGATCACCTCGAAGATCGCACGTGTCTGCGCCGCGGCATCGCCGACGGCCACGGGCTTGCCGCCCGACGCGGCTGTCGTGCCGCTGACCGCCACGATATTGCCGACGCGTACGGCGCGGCTGAAGCCGATCGTCTTCTCGTACGGGCTCCCGGAGCTCACAAGTTGCCGACTCATGCTGTCTTGCTCCACCAATCTGCGGGCTTGGCCGACGGCCCCGCCGCATCCTCGATCACCTGGGCGGCGCGGAAAAGCGTCTCCTCGTCGAAAGCGCGTCCGATGAGCTGAAGACCGAGCGGCGTGCCTTCCGACGACAGCCCCGCCGGCACCGAGATGCCGGGCAACCCCGCCATGTTCACCGTCACGGTGAAGATGTCGTTTAGATACATCTCGACCGGATCGCCCGACTTCTCGCCAAGCGCGAAGGCGGGCCCGGGCGTGGTCGGGGTCAGGATCGCGTCGACCGCCTCGAAGGCCTGATCGAAATCGCGCTTGATCAAGGTCCGCACCTTTTGCGCCTTGAGGTAATACGCATCGTAATAGCCCGCCGACAGCACATAGGTGCCGATCAGGATACGCCGTTTGACCTCGGCGCCGAAGCCGGCCTCTCGCGTATTCTCATACATAGAGAGCACGTCGGCGCCCGGCTCGCGCAGGCCGTAGCGCACCCCGTCATAGCGGGCGAGGTTCGAGGACGCCTCAGCGGGCGCTACAATATAATAAGACGGCAGCGCGTATTTGGTGTGCGGCAGGCTCACCTCTTTGATCTCGGCGCCGGCGTCTTTCAGCCAGCCAATCCCCTGGTGCCATAGCGCCTCGATCTCCGGCGCCATGCCCGGCATGCGGTATTCGTTCGGGATGCCGATGGTGAGGCCTTTGACGCCCTTGCCGATCGCACCCTCGAAATCCGGCACCGTCACGTCGACGGATGTCGTGTCCTTCGGATCGTGGCTCGCCATGGCTTTGAGCAGAATAGCGGCATCGCGCACCGTACGGGCGACAGGCCCCGCCTGATCGAGCGAGGAAGCGAAGGCGACGATGCCCCAGCGCGAGCAGCGCCCGTAAGTCGGCTTGATGCCCACGGTGCCGGTAAAGGCCGCGGGCTGGCGGATGGAGCCACCGGTGTCGGTCGCCGTGGCACCCATGCAGAGCCGCGCCGCCACCCCAGCCGACGAGCCGCCGGACGACCCGCCCGGCACCAGCTTGGCGTCCGAGCCGGACCGGCGCCACGGATTGATCACCGGACCATAGAAGCTCGTCTCGTTGGACGACCCCATGGCGAATTCGTCATTGTTGAGCTTGCCCAGCATCACCGCGCCTTCCGCCCACAGATTGGCGGTGACCGTCAACTCATAGGTCGGGGTGAAGCCGTCGAGAATATGCGAGCAGGCCGTGGTGCGGACGCCCCTCGTGCAGAACAGATCCTTGATGCCGAGCGGAATGCCTTCCAAGGCCCCGCCCTCGCCTTTGGCGAGACGACCATCGCTCGCCGCCGCCATCTCCAACGCGCGCTCGGGCGTCGGCAACACATAGGCGTTGAGCGCCGCGTTGGCGGCCTCGATGGCATCGAGATGGGCCTGCGTCAGCTCGCGCGCGGTGAACGACTTGTCGCGCAAGCCGTCTCGCGCTTCGGCAATGGTGAGGTCTGTCAGGTCGGTCACGGGTTCAGGCTTCCTACTCGACGATCTTGGGCACGACGAAATAATGATCGTCGACCTTCGGCGCGTTCTTGAGGATGTCGTCGGCGCGGAAACCGTCGGTCACCTCGTCCTTGCGCTTCTTCATGGTCATGGCCGCCACCCGCGTCATGGGCTCCACGGCGGATGTGTCGAGCTCATCGAGCTGGGCCACCCAATCGAGAATGCCGGATAGCTCGGTCTCCAGCCGCACGGCCTCCTCATCGGTGATGGCGATGCGGGCAAGACGGGCAATGCGGCGGACTGTGGCGCGGTCGACTGACATGGCTTTGAGAGGTTTCTTGAGGGGTTAGCGTTGCGGCGTTCCTAGCATCGGGCCGAAAAACCGGCAACTTGGCTTGTCGCCGCGCCTTTAGGACCTAAAGCCTCACCCCTCGAAGGGGACCCCAACCTCCGGCACCAAAACGCGGTTTCCGCCCATCTCGGCGACAAATTTATCTGCCGTCTGATCGATTACCGGAAAGGTCCCGTAGTGACACGGCACCACGGTCTCGAAGTTGAAGAAGCGCTTGCAGGCGAGTGCCGCGGTCTTGGCGCCCATGGTGTAGCGGTCGCCGATCGGCACGAAGCCGATTTGCGGCCGATATAGCTCGCTGATCAGAGCCATGTCGGAGAAGATGTCGGTATCGCCCATGTGATAGGCCGTCTTGCCGTTATGCGCAGCGATCACGATCCCGCACGGATTGCCCAGATAGACCGGGCGTCCATCCACCATGTTCGACGACGAATGAAGGGCCGGCACGAAAATCAGGTCGAAATCGTCGTGAGGGATCATGCCGCCGGTATTTCCGGGATCGGCCTTCTCGACACCTTGGGCCTGGAGATAGCCGGCAAGCTCATGCACCGCGATGACCGGAGCGCCGGTCTCCTTGGCAATGGCGACCGTATTGCCGAGATGGTCCTCATGGCCATGGGTCAGCGCCACATGGGTCACCCCGGCCGTCACCTCGGCCAAAGGAATGCCCGCCTTCTCGAAGGTGGCGTTGCCGGTCAGAAACGGATCGATCAGGATACGGCTTGCGCCCGTGTCGATACGAAAGCAGGAATGGCCGAACCACGTAATCTTCATCGTCTCACCCTTCATATCGTCCCGTGACATCAGAACCGCCCCTTCCTATCGAAGACTTGGCTTCGAGGCTACAGCCCGGGGCCCGGCTGCTCGGCCTCGACGTCGGCACCAAGACGGTGGGGCTCGCGCTCTCCGACGTCACCCGCACGATCGCCACGCCTTATGAGACGCTGCGCCGCGCCAAGTTCACCGCCGACGCCAAGATCATTGCCGCGATCGTCGAGAAGGAAGGGGTCGGCGGGCTCGTCATCGGCATGCCCTTCAACCTGGACGGGTCCGAGGGACCGCGCGCTCAATCCACGCGCGCCTTCGCCCGCAACCTCGCCGTCCATGTCGCCGTGCCGATGGCATTTTGGGACGAGCGGCTATCGACCGCGGCTGTCCAGCGCCACCTGATCGAGGCGGATGCCTCCCGCAAGCGCCGCGCCGAGGTGGTCGACCGCATGGCGGCCGCCTACATCCTGCAAGGCGCGCTCGACCGCATGAAGCGCCTCGCCCCGCCGCTAGCCTAGATCGGCGTGGCGTCGAACAGCGTGTAGTCTTTTGGGCTGTCGGGGCAGAACCCGGCGCCGCACAGGGCCACGGTCGAGGCGACGTTGGTGATCGCCAGCACCAGAAACAGCAGAACCGCCATGAGCGGCAACACCTTCAAGCGCATCGACATGGGCTCAGCCCGGGAGAATTGCCGGTCGTCGAGCAGCATGACGGCGCAGCCCACGATCATCAGCCCGAAGGCGATGAACGCCCAGGTATAAAGATGCAGCCCGAAGATCGCGTTGCCGTAGGAGCCCGTACCGGGAACGATGTGGAGCAGGATCTGGCGCATCGAGATGCAGCCGCCGGCGACCGCGCCGAGAATGGCGAGACCGTAATGGCTGGGCTTCGGGCCGTAAAAGAGATTGAGCGCGATGCCGAAGCCGGCGGCGAAGAAGCCCGCCCGCTGCAGGATGCATAAGGGACACGGCAGGTCGCCGAACCACAGCTGGTCGACGAAAGCGAGGACCAGCACCGTATCGAGGGCGATCAGCGCCAAGGCATTGAGAAGCCTCGAAAGGTCGGCGGTCACGCTTACCTCCTAACGTCAGAGCCCGATATTCAACACTTCGGTGGCATGGACGCGGAAAAGCACGAGCATCACCAGGACGCCAACGACCCAGAAGCCCATGGCCACGCCACGATGCCGCAACCACGCAGCACCTAACCCGCAGGCAAAGAAGAGGAAGGGTAAGCTCATCATCGCGCGGCTCTCCCGTTCGTCCCCCGGCCAACGCTTATCGCCACTGGCCCATCAAGTTTTGTTGATTCGTTCAAGCTGCAAGGTATGGAGAATTCGGCCATGCTGACAAGCCCCATGACCCTAGGGAATCTCCTAGGGGGCCGGTCCCGCGTTGAAGGCGCGCTCCGCAAAGGTCCGTTAGGGCAAGCTTACCCTAAATCCAAGCGCGTGCTTGATGCTTGGATCGAGCAGGCTTATACAGTGCCCTTTAATGAGCATTGCGGCAGAAGCTTCCCCATCCTCTTTTCCTCATCGCCATCTTCTTGGAATCGAGGGTCTTTCGCGCTCTGAGATTACGGCGCTGCTCGACCTGTCCGAAGACGCCGCCAAGCTCGGCCGCCAGATCCACAAAAAACGTGACGATCTGCGCGGCCGCACCATGATCAATCTTTTTTTCGAGGCCTCGACCCGCACTCAGAGCTCGTTCGAGTTGGCGGGCAAGCGGCTCGGCGCCGACGTCATGAACATGGCGATCCCGACCTCCTCCATCCAAAAGGGGGAGACCCTGATCGACACGGCGGTCACGCTGAATGCGATGCGCCCCGATCTCCTGGTGGTGCGCCATCATTCGGCCGGCGCCGTCGAACTGCTCTCCCAGAAGGTCGACTGCTCGGTGATCAATGCCGGCGACGGCAGCCACGAGCATCCGACCCAAGCCCTGCTCGATGCGCTGACCATCCGCCGCCACAAGGACCGGATCCAAGGGCTGATCGTGGCGATCTGCGGCGACATCCTCCACTCGCGGGTCGCGCGGTCGAACATTCTTCTTCTCAATACGCTCGGGGCCCGGGTGCGCGTAATCGCCCCCTCCACCCTGCTCGGCGCCGGCATCGAACGGCTCGGCGTCGAGGTCTTCACCTCCATGCGCGAGGGGCTCAAAGACGCGGATGTGGTCATGATGCTGCGGCTGCAGCGCGAGCGCATGGTGTCGAGCCTGATCCCGAGCACGCGGGAGTATTTCCACTTCTACGGCCTGGACTACGACAAGCTCGCCTGCGCCAAGCCCGATGCGATCGTCATGCATCCCGGCCCCATGAACCGCGGCGTGGAGATCGACTCCAACGTGGCCGACGATCCCCGCAGCGTCATCCGTGAGCAGGTGGAGATGGGCGTTGCCGTCCGCATGGCCGTGCTCCAGGCGCTTGCCCGCCATCTGCCGAACGAATGATCGCCATGCAAGCCCACGACAACGATCACCGCAACCCGCACCGGCCGCTTTCGCTCGTCAACGCGCGGCTGATCGATCCGGCGACCGGCCTCGATGCCTTCGGCGGGCTGTTGATCGCCGATGGCGTCATCGCCGATCTCGGCATGCACATCACCGAAGGGTCGATCGAGGGGGCCGAATTTCTCGATTGCGGCGGCCGCACCGTGGCGCCGGGGCTCATCGACATGATGGTGTTCGCCGGCGAGCCCGGTCATGAGCACCGCGAGACGCTGGCGACGGCGAGCCGGGCGGCCGCGGCCGGCGGCGTCACCACCATTCTGTGCATGCCCAACACCGATCCCGTGATCGACGACGTGGCGCTGGTCGACTTCATTCTACGCCGCGCCCGCGACACGGCCCTCGTCCACGTTCATCCCATGGCGGCCATGACGCGAGACCTGCGCGGCGAGGAGATGGCCGAGATCGGTCTCCTCCAGGAGGCGGGCGCCATTGCCTTCACCAACGGCAAGACATCCGTCGCCAATGCGCGCGTCATGCGCAACGTGCTCGCTTACGCCAAAGACTATGGCGCGTTGATCGTCCATCATTTGGAAGATGCGCCCCTCACCCAGGACGGTGTGATGAACGAAGGCGAGGTGGCGACTCGGCTTGGCTTGCGCGGCATCCCAACCGCGGCCGAGACCATCGTGCTCGAGCGCGACATCCGTCTCGTCGAGCTGACGGGGGGCCGCTACCACGCCGGCCAGATTTCCTGCCGCGCTTCGCTCGATGTCATCCGCGTCGCCAAGGCGCGCGGCCTCCCCGTCACCTGCGGCGTGTCCGTCAACCACCTCACGCTGAACGAGAACGACATCGGCTCTTACCGGACCTTCTTCAAAATGAAGCCGCCGCTGCGCGCCGAGGACGACCGGCGCGCCATGGTCGAAGGCGTGGCGAGCGGCGACATCGATGTGATCGTCTCCGCCCACGATCCGCGTGGCGCCGAGGGCAAACGACGGCCCTTCGCCGAGGCGGCCGACGGCGCCGTGGGCCTGGAGACCATGCTCGGTGCGGCCTTGCGCCTCTATCATAACGGCGAGGTCACCTTGCACCGCCTGCTCGAGGCGCTATCCGCCAATCCGGCCAAACTGCTCGGCCTCGGCAGCGGCCGTCTGGCCAAGGGCGCGCCCGCCGACCTCGTCCTCATGGATCTCGAAATCCCCTGGACGGTCGAGCCCGAGCGGCTGTGCTCGAAATCCAAGAACACGCCCTTCGACGGCGCGCGCCTCGAAGGCCGCGCGCTCGTGACATTCGTTGCCGGACGTCCCGTCTATCACTACGGTTGAACCGCCTCGCAGCACTGAAAGAGGATGATCGATGCCCGCGTCCGAGGACTGGAGCGCCGTTCTCCCGTTCATGCTGGGGCTATGCTTCTTTAGCTTCGCCGTCGGCTATCTGCTCGGCTCGATTCCCTTCGGCCTGATCCTCACCAAGCTTTCCGGCGGCGGCGACGTGCGCCAGATCGGCTCCGGCAATATCGGCGCGACCAATGTGCTGCGCACCGGCAACAAGCCGCTGGCCGCGCTGACCCTGTTGCTCGATGTGCTGAAGGGCACCGCCGCGGTGTTGATCGGCGCGCAGTTCGGTCTCTGGCCCGCGATCTTCGCGGGCCTCGGCGCCTTTCTCGGTCATCTCTTTCCGGTCTGGCTCGGCTTTCGCGGCGGCAAAGGCGTGGCCACCTTTATCGGCGTGGCGCTCGGTCTGTATTGGCCCGCGGCGCTCGCCTTCTGCGTGGTTTGGCTCTTGGTCGCCGTCACCACGCGCTATTCTTCCCTCTCGGCGCTGGTGGCAAGTGCCGCCACGGTCTGTGTGCTCACCGTCACCGGCAAATGGTGGCTGGCGGTGCTGTTCTTGGTGCTCACCGTCCTTCTCTATGTCCGCCACGCCGCGAACATCGAGCGGCTTATGAAGGGCCAGGAGACGCGTATTGGCCAGAGCAAGCAAGGAAGCTAAACCCGGCGCGCGCCTCAACGCAGCTCAGCGCCTCGCCTGGCTCAGGCTCATTCGCAGCGAGAATGTCGGCCCCGCCACCTTCCGCGCGCTGGTCAACCAATTCGGTGGCGCCGAGGCCGCCATCGAGGCTTTGCCGGCGCTGTCGCGGCGCGGCGGCCGTGCGCAAGCCATCCGCCTGTGCAGCGCGGCGGAAGCCGAGGCCGAGCTCGAGGCGGCGGACCGGCTCGGCGCGCATCTTGTGGCGCTCGGCGAGCCAGGCTACCCGCCGGCGCTGGCACAGGTCGATGCGCCGCCGCCGCTCATCTACGTGAAGGGTCGTCTCGACCTGGCGGACCTGCCGATCGTCGCCATCGTCGGCGCCCGCAATGGCTCCGCCGTCGGCCAGAAATTCACCCGCCAGATCGCGAACCAACTCGGCCTTGAAGGTTTCGTCATCGCCTCGGGACTCGCCCGCGGCATCGACACCGCTGCCCATATAGCCGCCCTCGATCACGGCACCATTGCCGTGGTCGCCGGCGGCATCGACATCGTCTATCCGCCGGAGAACGAACGATTGCAGCAGGCCATCGGCGCCCAAGGCCTCCTCGTCAGCGAGCGCGCTCCCGGATTCTCGCCGCGCGGCAAGGACTTCCCCCGCCGCAATCGGCTGATCTCGGGGATCTCGCTCGGCGTCGTGGTGGTCGAGGCCGCCGAGCGCTCCGGCTCTCTGATCACCGCGCGGCTCGCCGGGGAACAGGGGCGCGAAGTCTTCGCCGTGCCCGGCAGCCCGCTCGATCCACGCGCAACCGGCACCAACAACCTCTTGAAGCAAGGGGCGACCCTCGTCACGAACGCGGCCGACATCGTCGAAACCCTGGCGCCGATCCTCGGACGTGCGCCCATACCGCCAACCATCGAGCTCTCGTCTTCGGACGAGCAAGACACGCCCGCCCCTCTTCCCGATGTGGAGCAGACCGAGCGCAGCATCGTGATCGGCGCCCTCGGACCGTCTCCGGTCGATATCGACGAACTGATCCGCGCCACCGGGGTCGAGACCCGGAAAGTGCATATTATTCTGCTTGAACTGGATCTGGCCGGCAGGCTGCAGCGCCATGGACGGCAGCTCGTCTCGCTGCTCGACCCTTGAGGCCCTAGTCCCGCTCCGACTTTTCGTCCTTGGCCTCTTCGAGGGCGACACCGATCAGATAACCGAGGAACGGCAGCTGGGCGTGATGCGCCACAAGCCGCAAGCCCTCGAGCAAAGACGCGATATATTCCGCGGCCTCCTGGCGCTTTGGCGCGGATCCGCCGCCGAACTGGTCCGCGCTTCCCGGAGGCTGGGTGTCGGACCCTACCATTCCATTTTGCCGTGTTCCGTGCTCATTGGCCCCCATCGCCGACCCCCGAATCGCAGTATTCAACGGCAGTTGCCGCATCAAGAGCACACTTCAGTTTAACACCTCATGGTTGTTATTAGTTAGTATATACATCTAGAAGTTGTCAATCGTCCGCGTGCCCAATTTGACAGCGGCGTTTCGAGTCACCATTTTCGCCGCATACAAGGGTCGATTCCGAACCCCCTCGCCCTGAGCCGGCGCTACTTCGCGCGGCTAGGAAGTCTCAATGAACATCGTCATCGTCGAATCGCCAGCCAAGGCAAAGACCGTCAACAAGTATCTCGGGTCCGGATACCGTGTGTTCGCCTCGTACGGACACGTGCGCGATCTGCCCTCGAAGAACGGCTCGGTGCTGCCCGACAACGACTTCGAGATGCTGTGGGATGTCGACCCGAAAGCCGCCAAGCGTCTGAGTGAGATCGCCCAAGCCGTGAAGGGCGCCGACAAGCTGATCCTCGCTACTGACCCGGACCGCGAAGGCGAAGCAATCTCCTGGCATGTGCTTCAAGTGCTCGACCGCAAGAAGGTGCTCGGCAAGATCCCCGTCGAACGCGTGGTGTTCAATGCCGTCACCAAGGAAGCGGTGCTCGAGGCCATGCGCCATCCGCGCGAGATCGACGGACCTCTGGTCAACGCTTATCTCGCGCGCCGGGCACTGGACTATCTCGTCGGCTTCACCCTGTCGCCCGTCCTGTGGCGAAAGCTGCCGGGCGCCCGCTCCGCCGGCCGGGTTCAATCGGTGGCGCTCAGGCTCGTATGCGATCGCGAGCTCGAGATCGAGAAATTCAAGACGCAGGAATATTGGTCGATCATTGCCGAGCTTGCGACCGGCAAGGCCGAGGCGTTTCAGGCGCGCCTCGTTTCGGTCGAAGACAAGAAGCTCGAAAAGTTCGACATCCCCGACCAGGAGACCGCCGAGCGTCTCAAATCCGCGCTCGAAGGCGGCCGCTTCACCGTCGGCAACATCGAGAGCAAATCGCAGCGCCGCAATCCGGCCGCGCCCTTCACCACCTCGACCCTCCAACAAGAGGCGTCGCGCAAGCTCGGCTTCTCGCCGCGCCAGACCATGCAACTGGCGCAGCGCCTCTATGAGGGCGTCGATCTCGGCGGCGAGGCCGAAGGCCTCATTACATATATGCGGACCGACGGCGTGCAGATCGTGCCCGAGGCGGTGTCAGCCATCCGCAAGCTTGTCACCGGCCTCTACGGCAATCGGTACGTGCCGCCCTCCCCGCGCCAATACGAGGCGAAGGCCAAGAACGCGCAAGAGGCCCATGAGGCGATCAGGCCGACCGATTTCAGCAAGGCGCCGGAGAAGATCAGCCGCTATCTCGAGCCCGACGCAGCCAAGCTCTACAAGCTCATCTGGCAGCGCACCCTTGCAAGCCAGGCGTCGAGCGCGGAGATCGAACGAACCTCCGCCGATATCGATGTCGCCGGGAAGGACGGCAAGCCTTATGGCGTCCGCGCCACCGGATCGGTCATCCGCTTCGATGGCTTCCTCAAAATCTACGAGGAAGGCGTCGACGACGTTGTCGGCGAAGACGGCTCGCTGCCTGCCTTGACCCAAGGCGACGCGCTCAACCCACGCGCCATCGAAGCCAAGCAGCATTTCACCGAGCCGCCCCCGCGCTATAGCGAAGCGACCCTCATCAAGAAGATGGAGGAGCTCGGCATCGGCCGGCCGTCCACCTACGCCACGACCCTCAACGTGCTGCGCGAGCGCGACTATGTCCGTATCGACAAGAAGCGGCTTTATCCCGAGGACAAGGGACGCCTGGTCACGGCCTTCCTCGAAAGCTTTTTCAAGCGTTACGTGGAATATGATTTCACCGCCGACCTGGAAGAGAAGCTCGATCTGATTTCCGCCGGCGAACTCGAGTGGAAAGAGGTGCTGCGCGACTTCTGGCGCGACTTCATCGGCGCGGTGGACGAGATCGGCGACCTGCGCATCACCCAAGTGCTCGATGCTCTCAACGATCTGCTTGGGCCGCACATCTTCCCCGACACGGGCCAAGGCGGCGATACCAGGGCCTGCCCGTCCTGCGGCGAAGGGCGCTTGAGCCTCAAGGTCGGCAAGTTCGGCGCCTTCGTCGGCTGCTCCAACTATCCCGATTGCCGCTACACGCGCCAACTCGCCGAGACCGGCGACAAGGCGGCACTCGCCGACGGCAAGGTGCTCGGCACCGATCCCGAGACCGGGCTCGAAGTGAGCGTCCGCACCGGCCGCTTTGGTCCCTACGTTCAGCTCGGCGAGGCCGTGGACGGCGAGAAGCCGAAGCGCGGGTCGATCCCCAAAGGCAACGACCCCGACGCGATCGATCTGGCGCGCGCATTGCAGCTTCTGTCTCTGCCGCGTGAGGTTGGCATCCATCCCGAAACCGGGAAGCCGATCCTGGCCGGCTATGGCCGCTACGGACCCTATGTCCTCCATGACGGGAAATATGCGAGCTTGAGCACGCCAGAAGAGGTCTTCGAAGTCGGCGCCAATCGCGCCATCAGCCTGCTGGCCGAGAAGGCCGCGAACCGCAGTCCACGGGGCGCTACCGTCATCAAGGACCTGGGCGAGCACCCGGAAGGCGGCGGCAAGGTGCAGGTGCTGAGCGGCCGCTACGGACCCTATGTGAAGCACGCCAAGACCAACGCCACGCTGCCCAAGGACCGCGATCCCGAGCAGATCACCATGGCCGAAGCGGTCGAGCTGATCGCCGCCAGAGCCGCCAAGGGTCCCGCCAAGAAGGTCGCTAAAAAAGCCGCGGCCAAAAAGGCGCCGGCCAAGAAGAAAGCCGCGCGCAAGACTGCCAAGACGAAGACCGCGAAGGCCAAGACCAGCAAGAGCAAGGAGGCCGCCGAAGAGGCGGCGAGCTAAGCGGCGCACGTGGCCAGACCAAAGCAGCCTGCCCCCAAGAAGAAGGCGGCGCCCGCCAAGAGCGGGAGCAAGACCGCGGGCAAGCTCCCGTCCAAGCAAGAAATTCTCGACTTTCTGAAAGAGTCGACGGCGCAGGCCGGCAAGCGCGAGATCGCCCGCGCCTTCGGCATCAAGGGCGCCGAGCGGATTGCTCTCAAGGCGCTCTTACGCGACATGGCCGATGAAGGCCTCATTGAAGGTTCGAGGCGGAAGCTGTCGCAGGCGGGCGGCCTGCCGCCGGTCACCGTGCTCGAGATCACGGCCCGCGATGCGGATGGTGAGTTCATCGCCAAGCCGGCGACCTGGGATGAAGCGCATGGGGCGCCACCCCGCATTCTCATGGTCGAGAGCAAACGCGATGGGGCGATCGCCGCCGCCGGAATCGGCGACCGGGTGCTGGCGCGCATCACTGCGCTGGGCGCGCACGCCGACTATCCCTACCAGGCCCGCACCATCAAGCGCCTGCCGCGAACCACCAATAGCCTGCTCGGCATTTTCCGCAGCCTCAAGGACGGCAGAGGCGTCATCGATCCGGTCGACAAGAAGCAACTAAAGGAGTGGACGGTGCCGCACGGCTCCACAGGCGATGCCGAGAGCGGTGAGCTTGTCCGCTTCGAGATGGCACGCTCCTCACGATTTGGCGTGCCGACCGCACGCGTCGTCCAGCGGCTCGGCAATCCGGACGCGCAGCAGGCCACGAGCCTCATCGCCATTCATGTCCACGGCATTCCCGACACCTTTCCACAAGCGGTGATCACCGCCGCCGAGGCCGCCAAGGAGGCCGAGCTCGGCCGCCGCGAGGATCTGCGGGATATTCCCTTGGTCACCATCGATCCGTCCGACGCGCGCGATCATGACGACGCTGTCTGGGCGGAAGCTGATCCCGACCCGAAGAACCGGGGCGGCTGGGTCGTCATCGTCGCCATCGCCGACGTCTCCCATTACGTCACGCCGGGCAACGCGCTCGACGAGGAGGCGCGCAAGCGCGGCAACTCCGTCTACTTTCCCGATCGCGTCGTGCCGATGCTGCCCGAGCGCATCTCGAACGATCTGTGCTCCCTGAAAGAGGACGTGTCGCGCCCCTGCCTCGCCGTCCGCATGATCTTCGACAAGGACGGGCGGAAATTGAGTCACCGCTTCGTGCGCGGGCTGATGCGTTCCGCCGCGAGCCTCAGCTACGAACAGGCGCAAGCCGCCATCGACGGCCGTACCGACGAGACGACCGGCCCCCTGCTCGATACCGTGCTGCGGCCGCTCTGGGGCGCCTATGCGAGTGTCGTGCTGGCACGGACCGAGCGCGGCCCGCTCGATCTCGATCTGCCCGAGCGCAAGATCCTGCTCGACGACAAGGGCAAGGTCCGTGCCGTCACCACCCCGCCTCGCCTCGATGCCCATCGGCTGATCGAGGAATTCATGATCGCCGCCAACGTGGCCGCCGCCGAGACCCTCGAGGCCAAGCGCACGCCGCTCATCTATCGCGTTCATGACGAGCCGTCGAAAGAGAAGCTCGCGAGCCTGGGAGAGTTCCTGGCCACGATCGGTCTCAGTCTTCCCAAGGCGGGCACGCTGCGGCCGGCTCAGTTCAACCGGATTCTCGCGGAGACGCGGGCCACGCCGACGGCGGACCTCGTCGCCGAGGTGGTGCTGCGCAGCCAGTCTCAGGCCGAATACAGCCCGAACAATTACGGGCATTTCGGGCTCAACCTGCGCCGCTACGCCCATTTCACCTCGCCAATCCGCCGCTATGCCGATCTCATCGTGCATCGCGCGCTGATCCGGGCGCTCGATCTCGGCGCCGGCGGCTTGACCGATACCGAGATCGGCGAGCTGGAGGAGATCGCCACCGCCATCTCCGCCACCGAGCGCCGGGCCATGGCGGCCGAGCGCGACACCACCGACCGCCTCATCGCCGCTTTCCTGGCCGACCGGATCGGGGCCCAGTTCCCCGCCCGCGTGTCCGGCCTGGTGCGGACCGGCCTGTTCGTAAGGCTGGCCGAGACGGGTGCGGATGGCTTCGTGCCCGCGTCGGGCATCGGCCACGAATATTTCTATCATGACGAGGTGCGGCAGGCCCTGGTGGGCGAGGATACGGGGCTTGCCTATCAGCTTGGGGATCCCGTTGATGTTCGCTTGGTGGAGGCGATCCCGACCGCGGGGGCGCTACGCTTTGACATGTTGAGCGAGGGGCGCAAGATCGGTATCAAGCCTGGACGCCCGAGAAACACGGGCTTTAAGGGCCGCCCCCAGGCCAAAGGCCGTCCGCAGGCAAAGGGACGGTCACAGACGAAGGGAAAGGGCCGCGCCCCCCGCAAGCGCCGGTAGTCGGCGAACGCTGCCACAAGGGATGACGCAATGCAGAAGTCAGTTGAGTCCACACGGCCACGCCCGTATGACGGCCGATCGACGGGCCCCCGCCAGGTCTGGCCGTCGCTGCTTCGGGGCGCTCGGCTCAAATGCCCCGCCTGCGGCACGGGCGCCATGTTCTATCGCTATCTGAAGGTGGTGGACGACTGTCCCCATTGCGGCGAGGCCCTGCATCATCAGAGGGCCGATGACGCGCCGACCTATTTCACCATCGTCATTGTCGGCCATGTGGTGGTCAGCCTGGTCCTGGCCGTGGAGATGGCCTACCGGCCGCCCATGTGGCTTCATGCGGCGCTATGGCTGCCCCTGACGGTGATCCTGGCGCTCGTCGTGCTGGCGCCGGTCAAGGGATCGCTGATCGGCCTGCAATGGGCCCTCCTGATGCATGGCTTCGATCCCGAGGCGAAAGAGGAGCTCGGCGACCAGCTCGCCCCACCCTCGTCTTGACTTCCGGCCGCGACCCATTAGGTTCCGGCGAAATCCATTATAGCGATGACCCGAGGACGACATGGCCAAGCCCGTCACCCAGAAGATCAAGCTCGTGAGCAGCGCCGGCACGGGCTATTTCTACGTTACCAAGAAGAACCCGCGCAATCAGACCGAAAAGCTCGTCTTCAAGAAGTACGATCCGGTCGCGCGCAAGCACGTAGAATTCAAGGAAGCCAAGATCAAATAAGGCCGTCCGCCTGCCGTTAGGGCCGGCCCGCAGGGGTCGGTTCGGCAAGCCACGCCAAAGGTCCGCCCGGCTCGCGGCCATGGAGCCGCGTGGGTCGCGATCCTCGCAAGGGGCGCGGCCGAGAGCTCAAAAATTTCGAGAAGAAGCCGGAGGACCGGCTCAAAGGGTGGCCGGCCGAAACGCGGCGCTTACGAGGAGGCCACTCAACCGCGCTTCGGCCAGCCGAACCCCACGGACCCAGGAGATGCGGCGGACCTGAGCACTCCGTAGGGTTATTCTGAGGCTTGGAAGGAAACGTTCGGGAAGGCGCGCCGGTTTCCCGCGCTGGCCCCCTCGCCCATTTCTTACCTCCGCACCAATTCCTTCGAACTAAGTCAAATCATAAAAACAATCGACAGAGGAACGAAATGAATCGTCTCCTTGTACTTAATATGACAAAAAACGAGCGACTGTAAAGCCTTAAGCATAAAGCCTCAGTTCCAAGGTCAAGTGGCAATCGAGAGTGAGCCAATCGCTTCGTGCGTAACTGTGAGCAATTTGGCGCAAAAGTGATTCGGCTCGGCCCCCGCATCGGACCGCTGGCGCCCCTGAAAGGCGTCCGCTAAGCCGCGTCGGCGACGACCCGGTTTCGTCCGTCGCGCTTGGCGCAGTAGAGCGCCTGATCCGCCCGCTTGAGAATGAGGTCGGGCGTGTCGTCCGGGAATTCCAGCGCGGCCACACCGACGCTTGCGGTGACATCGAGCCCGCCGATCCGCTCGCCGGCGAAGAATGGCGCGGTGGCGATGCATTGTCTGAGCCGCTCGCCCACCACATAGGCCTTGGCGAGATCCGTATCCGGCATCACCACGACGAACTCCTCCCCGCCAAGCCTGCAGGCAAGATCGATCCCGCGAATATTACGCCGCAAGCGCGCCGCGAATTCGCGCAGCACCGAATCCCCCGCGTCATGGCCGTGACTGTCGTTGATCAACTTGAAGTGGTCGATGTCGAGCACCAGCACTGAGAGCGGTTTGCCGCGCTGCGCCAATTCCTCGAACAAGGTCTTCAAGTGATTGGCCATGTAGCGGCGATTATGAAGCGCCGTCAGCGGATCGAGGATCGCCATCTCGACGGTCTCCTCAAGCCGCGTGCGCAAATGATCGGTATACCGCTTGCGCTTGATCTGCGTGCGCACGCGCGACAGCAGCTCGTTCGGGTCGACCGGGCGCACGATATAATCGTTCACGCCCATATCGAGTCCGCGAAGCAGGCGTGCCTCCTCCCCCGGCTCGACAACGATCATGATGGGCAAATGCCGCGTTCGGTCGAGCGAGCGCATCTGCGAGCAGAGCCGCAAACCGTCGGCGTTTTCCAGATTAAGACTGACGATCATGAGATCGAAATTGCCGTCGGGCACTTCCAGTAAAGCGCGCGCCGGATCGGTTTCCCGCTCCACAAATTGCTCTTGCTCGAGCGCCTTGATGATGCGCTCGGCTGCGCGCTCGCGGTCCTCGACCAGCATCACGCGGCCGTCGCGGCCGGCCTCCTCGAGCCGCGCGCCCATGACGGCGGCGAAACCCATCTGCTCTTCGGTCGAGGCGCGCATCAGCATCTCGTCGGTGAGCAGCTTGAGCCGTGCCAGATTCTTCACCCGGGTGATGAGCGCGAGATCGTCGACCGGCTTCGTAAGAAAGTCGTCGGCGCCGGCTTCTAGACCCTTCACGCGGTCGGCGGGCTGATCCAGCGCCGTCACCATGATGACGGGGATATGCTGCGTGCGGGGTTCGGCCTTGAGGAGGCGGCAAACCTCGAAACCGTCCATGCCAGGCATCATCACGTCGAGCAGGACGACGTCGGTTCCCTCGCGCGTGCAGATCTGCAGGGCTTCCGGGCCGCTATGGGCGGTACGCACCTCAAAATACTCGGCCGTGAGCCGGGCTTCGAGCAGTTTTACATTGGCGTCGACATCGTCGACTACAAGAACGCGCGCCGTCATAGACCCCTACCGTGCTTCACCAATGAACTGCCTGACCGTCTCGAGAAACATCGACACGGAGATGGGTTTCGATATGTAGGCCTCGCAGCCGCCTTCGCGAATGCGCTCCTCGTCGCCCTTCATGGCGAAGGCGGTGACGGCGATCACGGGGATCTCCCGCAGGTGATCGTCTTCCTTCAGCCACTTCGTGACTTCGAGGCCGGACACCTCAGGCAACTGGATATCCATGAGAATGAGATCGGGCCGATGCTCGCGGGCGAGCTCCAGCGCTTCCATGCCATTGCGGGTCTGGAGCGTCTTATAGCCATGGGCGTCGAGGAGGTCGTGGAAGAGCTTCATGTTCAGCTCGTTGTCCTCGACAATCAGGACAGTCTTGGTCATTGGCATCGGCCCCGGCAATTCGGTCCGTCCATGATCGGCGATCTGGTCATAATGTGCCATGGCAGCTGGAGCCGACCTGACCTTCCAAAACATTGAAGTCCGTCCCCCGTGTTGCGCGGAGTGTCGCCGCCAACCCGTAACCAAACCCTTTAGAGACCTGGCAAAACGGGCGGAAAACCATGTCTTTTGTCTGCTAGGGAGGCGGCCAAACCGCCGCGTGGTCCCCGGCGCGCGCCGTCAACTCATGCGCGCAGGCGAAATTACCATGCAACCTAAGGAGGTTACTGGCAATCTTTGGCCTGAAGATATTCGAGCGAGGTGAGCGTGCCTTGGATCGAAAAGTCGCCGTAGTCGATCAACAGCTCGCGGCTGACGCCGTTCTCATAGAGCCGGAAATCGATCTGATAGCTCGGGGTCAGGTCGCCATCCTTAGGTTCGAAATAGCCGATCGACACTGGCCATGAGGGCAGCTCGCCGAGCTTCTTCTCCTTGGCGGGGGCTTCGAGCTTCGCATCGTCGGTGCCCGGCTTGATCTCCGTGCCAATAAACGCCGTCGTCTCATACACCTTCCGCCCCTTTTCCGAGCCGTCGTAGATCCGGGCTTGGAATAAGGACTGTCCGGAGACGGCTTTTTCGATCAGCGCGATGCTGTGCTCGGTGGGAAAGAAGACTTGGCCCGAGAGATCGAGCTCCGCGCGCGACGGCTGACTGAGATTGACCTTGACGGTCTCGCTGGGATCCGCGCGCACCGCCCGACCCATGGTGACGTCGCCGAGTTTGTCGTTCAGATACTGAGCCGACTGGAAACGGAACTTCTTGCCGTCGCCCTGCTCCCAGGTCGAAGACCGGAGATCCGTCAGGTTCGTCTGGCCTTGAGTGTCGGTCATCTGCGTGACCATGCGCATGTTGAGCGAGTAGCCGTCACACGGCGAGCCGGTGAACTCGAACACCATGCGCCCATCGATTCCGGTGATGCCGGACGCGGACCGCGCGCCGTCTAGCGTCATCTCATAGATGGCGCGATGAGGCACAAGCTTGCTCGTCGCCTTGGCCGCAAGCGCCCGCGCCTGTTGGGGAAACGCGCAAGCCAGCCCGCAAGCCGCCACGAGAGCCGCCGCCAGCACCAGTTTCCGATTCACACCCAACATGCTCTTTGCCTCGTTACTTCCTGAAGCCTTGCGCCGTAAGCGACGTCGGACCCTAGATTTTTGGCACCAACTCGCGCCCCCTACAAGGGCCTGATAGGCCTTGCACTCTTCGGTGGCGCTTGCGAGCCGGGCCGATTTGCTCAATGGTCGGAAGACCTTCGACCCCTCGAGAGGAAGCATGGCAGGGCAGATAGAAGCAAGGCTTAAGGCGCTCGACCTCGTGTTGCCCGAGGCCAAGGGCGCCATCGGGACCTATGTCCCCTTTGTCCATCTCGGCGGCCAGCTCCTCATTTCCGGGCAGTTGCCGATGAAGGACGGCGCGATCGCGGTCGCCGGCGCCCTCGGCGACGGCGTCGAAGTGGCGCAAGGCCAGGAGGCAGCCAAGCTCTGCGCCCTGCACATCTTGGCCCAGGCCAAGGCCGCGCTCGGCGATCTCGATCGTATCGTGCAGCTTCTTCGCCTCAACGGCTTCGTCAGCTCAGCACCAGGCTTCGCCGACCATCCCAAGGTGATCAACGGCGCATCCGATCTCATGGTCGAGATCCTGGGCGACAAGGGTCGCCATACCCGCATCGCCGTCGGCTGCTCCAGCCTGCCCTTGAACGCCGCTGTCGAGATCGATGCGGTTTTTGCCATAGACTAGCTCCCCAACGGGGACCCCGCATATGGCCGAGCTCTACTGGCTAAAACGGCCGATCGCCCATCGCGGTCTGCACGATGCCGCGACCGGCGTCGTCGAGAACAGCGCCGCCGCCGTCACGGCCGCTCTCGGGCACGGCTATGCCATCGAGGTCGATCTGCAATGCGCCGCCGGCCACATGCCGGTCGTGTTCCACGACGCCACGCTCGACCGGCTGACCGGAGAGACGGGCGCGGTCGCCGCCCGCGACGTGGACACGCTGCGGGCCATCCCTTTACGGGGCACGAACAACCACATTCTCTCGCTTCCCGATCTCCTGGCGCTCGTGGGCGGCTATGTGCCGATCCTGCTCGAGGTGAAGAGCACCTGGATACGCGACGGCGAATTCGAGGCGAACATCGCCGGGCAGCTTGCGTCCTATGACGGCCCCGTCGCCGTCATGTCGTTCGATCCCTATTCGGTGGCTGCCTTCCGGGAGGTAGCCCCCGACCTACCCCGCGGCCTGGTCGGCTGCAGATTCGCCGATACCGATCATTGGTCGGACCTCTCGAGAGGGCAGCGCTTCGCCATGCGGCATCTCCTCACATCCGCCTTCGCACGGCCCCACTTCATCGCTTACGATATTGGTGCGCTGCCGGCGGTCGCGCCGCTCATCGCCAAGCATGTGTTCGGGCTGCCGCTGCTGACCTGGACCGTACGGACCGAAGCCGATCGCGCGCGCGCGCTTCGCTATACCGACGCCATGATCTTCGAAGGGATCGAGCCCTGAGCTATGGGCGACGTTGAGAGAGACCCGGCGGACACGAGCGCGCAAGGCCGCGATACGGGCGTGGTGGTGCGCGTTACCCGCCGCATCGCCGATGTGCCGGCTAGCGACTGGGACGCCTGCGCCGCAGGCGCATCGGGACTGCAAGCGCCGTCAGCCCGTCTGCCTAACCCATTCATTTCCCATGCGTTTCTCAAGGCCCTGGAGGACAGCGGCTCGGCCACGCGCGAGACCGGTTGGCTGCCGCAGCATCTCCTCTACGAGGACAGCGCCGGGTGCTTGCAGGCCTGCATGCCCTGCTATCTGAAAAGCCATAGCCAAGGCGAGTATGTCTTCGATCACGGCTGGGCGGAGGCCTATATGCGCGCCGGCGGCCGCTACTACCCCAAGCTTCAAGCCTCGGTGCCGTTCACGCCGGTGACCGGCCCCAGATTATTGGTGCGCGCCGGCGCGAGCCCGATCGAACGTGACGCGGTGCTGCTCGAAGCGGGACAAACTCTGACCCGAGAGCTCGGCGTGTCCTCGCTTCACATCACGTTCATGACGCGCGCCGAGTGGGAGCTGGCAGGCACGCTCGGCTATTTGCGGCGAACCGACCAACAGTTCCATTGGCTGAACGAAAGCTACGAGACTTTCGACGACTTTCTCGGCGCGCTGTCATCCCGCAAGCGCAAGACCATCCGTAAAGAGCGGCGCGCGGCGCTCGAGGACGACATCGAGATCGAATGGATCACGGGCGGAGATCTGACCGAGGCCCATTGGGACGCGTTCTTCGAATTTTACACGGACACCGGCGACCGCAAATGGGGAACGCCCTATCTGACGCGCGAATGCTTCAGCCTGCTGGGCGAGACCATGGCCGACGCACTCCTGCTCGTCATGGCCAAACGTGGCGGCCGCTACATCGCCGGCGCCCTCAACGTCATCGGCGCCGACACGCTCTACGGCCGCTATTGGGGGGCGACCGAGACGCACGACTTTCTGCATTTCGAGGTCTGCTACTACCAGGCGATCGACTACGCCATCGCCCATGGTCTCGCCCGCGTCGAAGCCGGCGCCCAAGGCGGCCACAAGCTCGCGCGCGGCTATCTGCCGGCCGAGACCTACAGCGCGCACTACATTGCGGACCCGGGCTTGCGGCGCGCGGTCGCCGACTATCTGGCGCGCGAGCGGCAGGCCGTCGCCCACGAAGCGGCGCTCCTCACCGAGGAGTCGCCCTACCGCCGGGACAAAACCTAGTCGGCTTAGTCGAGCGTGAACGAGATCTTGGCGTTGATGCGGTATTTCTTGATCTTGCCCTTCTCAACCTGGGCCTCGAAATTCTTGATGTAGATCGAGCGCACATTGCGCACGCTGTCATTGGCCTTGTTCACCGCATATTGCGCGGCGTCTTCCCAGCTCTTGTCGGACTCGGCCAGAACTTCGATCACTTTCAGCATGGACATGGGGGTTCCTCCTAGGGTGCAGGGGTTTGGCAAACTTCTTTTTGTTGCCTGATCTTAGCTACCTAAGCGGCAGCCACCTAGCCTTGACAGGCATCAATCGGCGGAATGAGGCAGCCGATCGGAGAGTATCCTCATTATCCGGTTGACCGCACGCGGCTAAGGAATCGAAATGATTCCGAAAAATGCGAGAAGCCGAACGGCGGGCAGCGGAGGAAAAGCGATGGCGACTTACGACCCGGACAACATCTTCGCCAAGATGCTGAAGGGCGAGATTCCCTGCCACAAGATCTACGAGGACGAGGACACCCTCGCCTTCCTCGACATCATGCCGCGCACCGAAGGCCACGCCCTGGTCATCACCAAGGAACCGGCAGCGGACCTGTTTGCGGTGTCGCCCGAGGGGCTCGCCAAGCTCATGGCGGTGGTGCAGAAGCTCGCGCCGCGGATCAAGCAGGCCGTCGGCGCCGACGGCGTGCTGATCCAGCAGTTCAACGGAGCGGCGGCGGGACAGACCGTGTTCCACCTCCACGTCCACATCGTGCCGATCAAGGACGGTGTGCCGGTCAAGCCGCATGCCGGCGCCATGGCCGACCCGGCCGACCTCGCCGCCACGGCGGAGAAAATCCGGATGGCGCTGTCGGCTTAGTCCTCGCTGAGCGGGACCTTCGGGACCGAGCTGGAACCGGCCTTGGTGCCGCCGCGCGGTTTGCGGGCCTTCTTGGCGCGGGGCTTGGCCGCCTTGGCCGAAGCAGCCGCCTCCTCGACCTCGTCCTCGTCTTCGAGGTCGCGCGGCTTAATGGGCGTGTCGGGCTTGATGTACTCGAAGCCCAGCCCCTTCTCGCCGTCCTTCTCCTCGACCAGCACGCGCACGGTGCCGCCATCCTTCAGCGCGCCGAACAAGATTTCCTCGGCCAGCGGCTTCTTGATGTGCTCCTGGATGACGCGGGCGAGCGGACGGGCGCCGAACTTGTCGTCGTAGCCCTTCTCCGCGAGCCATTCGGTCGATTCCGGCGTGAGCTCGATGGTGATGTTGCGGTCGCTGAGCTGGGCTTCCAGCTGGAACACGAACTTCTCCACCACCTGCGAGATGACCTCCGGCGGCAGCGCCCCGAACGGGATAATCGCGTCGAGCCGGTTGCGAAACTCCGGCGAGAACAGGCGGTTGATCGCCTCCTCGTCGTCGCCTTCGCGCTTGGACCGATTGAAGCCGATAGCGGCCTTGGCCATGTCGGTGGCGCCGGCATTCGTGGTCATGATCAGGATCACGTTCTGGAAGTCCACATGCTTGCCGTTGTGGTCGGTCAGCTTGCCGTGATCCATGACCTGCAACAGGATGTTGAACAGGTCCGGATGCGCCTTCTCGATCTCATCGAGCAGCAGCACGCAATGCGGATGCTGGTCGACGCCGTCGGTCAGAAGTCCGCCCTGGTCGAAGCCCACATAGCCGGGAGGCGCGCCGATCAACCGCGACACGGTGTGGCGCTCCATATACTCGCTCATGTCGAAGCGCAGCAGCTCGACGCCGAGCAGCGAGGCCAGCTGGCGAGCGACCTCGGTCTTGCCGACACCCGTCGGCCCGGAAAACATGTAGTTGCCGATCGGCTTGCCCGGCTCGCGAAGGCCAGCCCGGCTCAGCTTGATCGCCGCGCCCAGCGCCTCGATGGCCTGGTCCTGGCCGAACACCACGCGTTTCAGATCCTCGTCGATGCCGCGCAGCACCTCGGCGTCGGTCTTCGAGATCGTCTTGGGCGGAATGCGCGCCATGGTGGCGATGGTCGACTCCACCTCCTTGACACCGATAGTCTTGCGCCGCTGGCGCTCGGGCAACAGCATCTGCGAGGCGCCACTCTCGTCGATGACGTCGATTGCCTTATCGGGCAGCTTACGGTCGTGGATGTATTTCGCCGACAGCTCCACCGCCGACTTGATGGCCTGGTTCGTGTAGCGAACGCGATGGAAGTCCTCGAAGTAAGGCTTCAGCCCCTTCAGGATCTCGATAGCATCCGGCACCGACGGCTCGTTGACGTCGATCTTCTGGAAGCGCCGGACGAGCGCCCGATCCTTCTCGAAATGCTGGCGGTATTCCTTGTAGGTGGTCGAGCCCATGCAGCGCAGCGTGCCCGACTGCAGCGCCGGCTTCAGCAGGTTCGACGCATCCATGGCCCCGCCCGAGGTTGCCCCGGCTCCGATGACCGTGTGAATTTCGTCGATGAACATGATGGCGCCGGGGTAGCCCTCGATCTCGCGCATCACCGCCTTCAGCCGCTCCTCGAAATCGCCGCGATAGCGGGTGCCGGCGAGCAGCGCGCCCATGTCGAGCTGGAAGATGGTGGCGTCCATGAGGACTTCCGGCACGTCGCCCATGACGATGCGCCGCGCGAGACCCTCGGCGATGGCGGTCTTACCCACGCCGGGATCGCCCACGAATAGCGGGTTGTTCTTCTGCCGGCGGCACAGCACCTGAATGGTGCGCTGGATTTCAGGCCCGCGCCCGATCAACGGATCGATGCGCCCCGACCGCGCCTTCTGGTTCAGGTTGATGCAGTAGACCTCGAGCGCATCGGCGCCGCGCTTCTTCTCGTCGCCGCCTTCGACTGTGGCCGCATCGTCCTCGACGCCCCGCACCGTGCGCGGCTCGGACGCCCCGCCCCGCTTGGCGATGCCGTGGCTGATATAGTTGACCGCGTCGAAGCGGGTCATGTGCTGCTCTTGCAGGAAGAACGCCGCATGGCTCTCCCGTTCGGCGAAGATGGCGACGAGCACGTTGGCTCCCGTCACCTCCTCACGGCCGCTAGACTGCACATGCGCCACCGCGCGGTGGATCACCCGCTGGAAGCCCGCCGTCGGCTGGGCATCGCCATGGGTGTCGAGCACCAGGCCCGAAAGCTCGTTGTCGATATAGCCGGTCAGCTTGTCGCGCAGGAGGTCGAGGTCAACGTCGCAGGCGCGCATGACCGCGGCGGCGTCGCGGTCGTCGACCAGCGACAGCAGCAGATGTTCCAGGGTGGCGTATTCGTGGCTGCGCTCGTTTGCATACTGCAGAGCGCGCCTCAAAGCCTGCTCAAGACTGGTCGAAAACGAAGCCACTGAATTCCTACTCTTTCTCCATCGTACACTGCAGAGGGTGTTCGTTCTGACGGGCGAAACTCGTCACCTGCGCTACCTTAGTCTCGGCGACCTCGTAAGTGTAGACCCCGCAGATACCCACGCCCTTTTGATGCACGTGGAGCATGATACGGGTCGCCTCTTCCGGAGGCTTGTTGAAAAATCGCTCGAGCACGTACACGACAAAATCCATCGGCGTGTAGTCGTCGTTGAGAAGCATCACCTTGTAGAGGCTTGGCCGTTTGGTCTTCGGCCGCGTCTTGGTGATGATATGGGTGCCGGTGTCGTCGTCCCGGCGATTGTCGCCGTTTCGCGCCATCGTCAGCCTCTATGTGGCGTCGCGTGTGCCATCTGCCAAGGGAGAGCTATCGCTCGTTGGAGGAAAACCATCCTGATGCATTCTAACGTCATCGGAGAACGTCCGGCAAACTGACCGGTTGCCTCATGCATAGTAGCATAGAGAGAGTTGCCGGCAGGAAAACGGCAAAAAAAAAGACCCGAGGCGCGAACCCCGGGTCTTTTCGTCTGGGAAAAGGTGGAGCGTGATTCGCGCTACGCAGCCTTCTTGGTCATGGCAGCCTCGACCGGCTTGTAGGCGTCCTTGGCCAGGCCGACATACATCTCGCCGATCTTGGACATCTCGGCCATGTAGGTGTCATAGGCCTTCTTGGCGAACTGAGACTGAATCTCGACAGCCTGCTCGACAGACTTGCAGCCAACCAGCTGCTCGAAGACGCGAGTGGAATCCTCGAACGCCTTCTTGGAGTAATCGGTCATCTCAGCGGCAATGGCCTGGAAACCCTTGTTCATCTCACCGAACGAACGGACGTAAGCATCGAAACCGTCTTTGCCTACTTTTTGGAACTCTTCGAAACCTTTGAGCATGGGGCCCTCTTTTGGGATAGAGAATTGCTGCGAACGCGAACCAAATATATGCATTGCACAAAAAACGTCAATGGCAAATTTTTGCACTGCACAAAAGCTTCGCTTAACGCTTTGGCAATAGCCAGATTTTAGCCTGACCCTTCACCACCCTGGTTCCCCGCGGACAGCGCGGTCGGCGCGGGCCAGAAGGTCGGGGCGCGCATTGGAAATGCGCGGGGGAAGGCTGTTAAACGGGGGAAGGCTCGCGCCTTCAAGTGTTCGTGGAAGTTCTTCGAGTTCGTGTCTGGGCGCCGTTGCGCCGGCTGGCCTGCCTTAAGCTTGTGCTGCTTCTCAGCGTGGGGGCGGCGCTAGCGCCTATAAACCAGGCGACCGCCGCAAGCGCCGTGAAGGCCGCCATCATCGTCGACATGAATAGCGGGAGCGTCCTCTACTCCCAGTCGGCCGACGCCCCGCGATCGCCAGCCTCCCTCACCAAGATCATGACGCTCTACATCGTGTTCGCCTATCTGCGCGCCGGCAAGATCACCTACGAAACCCAGCTCAAAGTCTCGGCCCACGCCGCCAGCCAGTCGCCGACCAAGCTCGGCCTGAAGGCAGGCTCCACCATCAAGGTCATCGACGCCATCAAGGCCCTGGTGACTAAATCGGCGAACGACGCCGCCGCGACCATCGCTGAAAATCTCGGGGGCACCGAGGAGAACTTTGCCCGGATGATGACCCAGACGGCGCGCAACCTCGGCATGAAGAACACGACCTTCCGCAACGCCTCGGGGCTGCCCAATGACGAGCAGCTGACCACGGCGCGGGACATGGCCATTCTCGCCACCCACGTGATGAGGGACTATCCCGAATATTACGGGCACTTCGAAACGCGCTACTTCACTTATCAGGGCCGCAAATACCGCAACCACAACCGGCTGCTGTTCGGCTACAAGGGCACGGACGGCATCAAAACCGGCTACACGCGGGCCAGCGGCTTCAACCTGACCGCCTCCGTCAAGCGCGGCGACAAGCATCTGGTCGGCGTGGTCCTCGGCGGCCGCACCGGCGCCCAGCGCGACGCCGCCATGCGCGCCCTCTTCGACCAATATTGGTCCAAGGCCTCGACCGGGAAATCCTCGGCAAGCTCGCTGATCGCCTCGCTGCTGGGCACATCCTCCCCGCCCCCGCCCTCCAGGAAACCGGCCTACGCCCTTGCCGCGGCGGCTCCGTCCATGACGCTTGGCGCATCGCAGGAAGAAGGTGACACCAGCAGTCCCGGAGACAGCGTCCCGGCGAGCATGTCGCCCAACCGGCCCGCGCCGCGCAACGCCACCAAACCCGCCGGGTCCATGGGGCGGTTTCAAGTTCAGGTCGGTGCCTACACCTCCCTGTCCGACGCCCAAAACCGGCTCGGCATGGTCCGTCAGCGGGCGCCCTCCGTGCTCGACGGGCACATTCCCTTCGTCGCGACCTTCATGAAGGGCAATACGGAGTGGTACCGGGCACGCTTCGCCGGCTTCTCCAAGACCGATTCACAATCGACCTGCGCGGCCCTGAAGCGTATGTCGCTCGACTGCATCGCCATGGCGGCCGAGTAGACCCGAAACGTCGCTGTCTAACCGCCGAGCAGCACTTCCTTGGCTTCGTTGATGCGCGCCGCGAGATAGGTGGAGCCCCCTTGGTCGGGGTGCATCTTCATCATCAGCCGGCGATGTGCCAGCCGGATATCTTCCTCGGACGCACCGGGACCCACCTCGAGCACGGCTCGGGCTTCCTCCACCGTCATGCCTCCTTTGGCGCGCGTGCGGCCCCGTCTGGCCCTGGCGGCGCCGTCCTCGTCTTCGGCCCGATCGCGCCATCCGGCCACGCGCCAGTCGAGATAGGCCTCCATGAGGGCGGCCTCCTTCAGGCCGTCCATCTCGAACTCCTGGTAGAGCTCGACCGCTTCCCGGTCGCTGAGCGAGGACAGGGCGCGACCGGCAAACCGTCCCACCAGGCATTTGCCATCCATATGGCCGCTGTCGTGATCGAGCTGCATCTCCAGACGCTCGGTGCCCACTTGCGAGGTCTGCCCGGGTGTTTTCTGCGCCGATCCGAAAATGCCACCTAGGGCACCTCGGCCGCCGACAAGGGCCAGTCCGAAGGCGGCCAGGGGGATGGCCAAGGGCAGTGCCCCGCGGATTGCCAGGAAGCCCGCGGCCGCAAGCGCGACGCCGCCGCCGCCCTTGCGCAGGACCACGGCGAGCTTACGGGCATCGGCGCTGGCCACGAGCCGCGCACCGAGAATGATCAGCACGAGAAGTGCGCAACCGGCGAGGAAATAGACCATGTCAGACGCCCATCAGCCGAGCTGCTCGAGCAGGCGCACCGCCGCGCCGCTTCGCGTCTCGTCGCTGAGATGTTGCAGGGCCTTGCGCCCGCCACTGGCATAGACAGCCACCGCGGTCAGCAGCTCGCGCAGCTGGGCGGAAGAGCCCGCGTCGAACCGGCAATAGGCGCCCCGCGACAGCCGCGCGATCTCCTTGAAAGCGCGCGTCGCCCGGTGGTCATGCCCTTCCTGGAACAGGAACACCGGCACGCCGATCAGCCCGAGCTCGCCGGCGAGTTGGCTGAGATCGTCGATATTCTCCTCCATGCAGTCGCCCACATAGACGAGCGCGTTGACCTTGGTCTTCTGGGTCTCGCCGCGCGCATGGGTGAGGACCTTGCGGATTTGCGTATGGCCGCCCTGGCAGGCGACCTGGCGCATCAGGCGGGCAAGCGCATCCGGGTCGCCGACCCAGCGGCTGGCTTGGCATTCGTTGAAGCCGCGGAAATAGACGAGTTGCACGTCGAGCCCGCCAACCTCCTTGACGGCCCGGAACATGTCGCCCTGGAGCTCGAGTGCCAAATCCCAGGACGGCTGCCGGCTCATGGTCGCGTCCATGGCGAAGATCAGCCGTCCGCGGCCGGACGCCGCCGGCTGAAGCCCGCGCACTTGTTTCAGGAACGCATCGACCTCGGCGCCGGAGGCAGGCTTGCGGGCCACCTCGCCGCTCGCCGTCTTCGCGGGAGCCTTTCGCTCCGCTGATTTGGGCTCGGACATCTTTAAGCTCTACCGGAACCGGTCTCCGTCATGCCGCTCAAACTCCACGGCAAATCTAATCTCTCCCTATAGATGGACCCTTAACCGGCCGCCGACAATGCCGCCTTGTTCAAAGCTCACGCCTCGTCGCCGGCCGCCGCGAGCAGACCGGCATTGCCGCCCGAGGCGGTGAGGTCGGTCGTGCGCACGCGCTCCACGGCGAAGGCCTCCACGTAGCGGGGACCGCCGGCCTTGGGCCCGGTGCCCGACAGCCCTTCGCCCCCGAAGGGCTGTACGCCCACCACGGCGCCAATCTGGTTTCGGTTCACATAGAAATTACCGACCTTGACCCGCGTCGCCACGAAGTCGGCCGTCGCTTTGATGCGGCTATGCAGGCCGAGCGTCAGGCCATAGCCGGTCTGGTTGATGGCTTCACAGACATCTCCCAGACGCTGCCCGTCGAAACGGACCACATGCAGGATGGGCCCGAACACTTCCTTTTCGAGCACGCCGATCTCGGGGATCTCGTAGATGGCGGGCGTCACGAAAGTGCCGTGGGCATGGTCCCCGCTTAAGGGCAAATCCAGCAGCTCCCTGTATTGCTCCCGCATCTTGGCCTTATGGGCGTCGAGCAGGGCCTTGGCCTCTGCGTCGATCACCGGCCCGATATCCGTGGCGTAGTCGAGCGGGTCGCCGAGCTTCAGCTCCCGCGCCGCGCCGATCAGCATTTCGAGGGTGCCGTCGGCAATGTCCTTTTGGAGTAACAACACGCGGAGCGCCGAGCAGCGTTGCCCGGCGCTGTCGAAGGCTGAAGTCAGCGCATCGTCCACCACCTGCTCCGGCAGCGCCGAGGAGTCCACGATCATGGCATTGAGCCCGCCGGTCTCGGCAATGAGCTTGGGGATCGGCCCGTCGCGGGCCGCGAGCGCCCGGTTGATGGCAATGCCGGTGTCGGTGCCGCCGGTGAACACCACGCCGTCGACCCGGGGATCGCTCACCAATGCCGCCCCGACCACCGCGCCGCGCCCGGGCAACAGATGCAGCACCTCTCCCGGGATACCGGCCCGATGCAGAAGCCGCACCGCATGGGCCGCCACCAGCGGCGTCTGCTCGGCCGGTTTCGCCACCACCGCATTGCCGGCGGCGAGCGCCCCGGCGATCTGGCCGGTGAAGATGGCGAGCGGGAAGTTCCACGGCGAGATGGCCGCGAACACGCCGCGTCCGTGCAGGCTGATCTCGTTGCGCTCGCCGGTGGGGCCGACGAGCACCCGCGGCATCTCGAACTTGGCACGCGCCTCCGCCGCGTAATAGCGCAGGAAGTCCACGGCCTCGCGAAGCTCCGCTTGCGCGGTGGCGAGCGTTTTGCCGGCCTCGCGAACCATGAGCGCCATCAGCTGCGCGCGCTCCGCCTCGAACAGATCCGCCGCCCGCTCGAGGGCTTCTCCACGCTTGACGCCGCCCTGGCGGTCCCACGCCTCGCAAGCCGCCTTGGCCGCCTCGAGCGCGGCATCGATGGTCCCCTGAGCGGCGCTGCGGCAGGTGCCGGCGATCACCCGGTCATCCTGTGGCGATCTGACTTCGACCACCTCACCGCCGGTGTCGATCTCCCTTCCTGAGACGATGGGGTTCGCCGTGGCCGGCACGTTCAGAGCCTCCTCGATGGCATCGAGGAGCGGCGCCCGGATCGACCGCTCCCATAACGGGAGACCGAGACTGTTCTTGCGGGCCGGCGCGTAGAGCTTGGGCGGCGGCGGGATCAGCGGATTGGCTTTCTGCGGCATGGCGGCCGCCCTCTCGATCGGATCGGCGACGATGGCCGCGATGGGCGCTTCGTCGTCGGCCAAGCGATTGACGAAGGACGTGTTGGCGCCGTTCTCCAGAAGCCGCCGCACGAGGTAGGCGAGCAGATCCCGATGGCCACCGACCGGCGCATAGATGCGGCAGGGCTTCCCCAACGCCTCCGGGTGAACCACCTCGCGATGCAGCGCCTGGCCCATGCCGTAGAGCCGCTGGAACTCGTACGGTCGGTTCCCGGCAAGCTCGGCGACTGCCGCGATGGTGTGGGCATTATGGGTGGCGAATTGCGGATAGAAGCAGTCGGGGCGCGCCAGCAGCGCTTTCGCCGCCGCCAGGTAAGCAACGTCGGTATTCACTTTCCGCGTGAATACCGGATAGCCGGCGAGCCCCGCCTCCTGCGCCCATTTGATCTCGCTGTCCCAATAGGCGCCCTTGACCAGGCGCACCGGAATGCGGCGGCCGGTGGCGTTCGCCACGCCCGCGAGCCAATCGATCAGCGGCAGCGCCCGCTTCGAGTAGGCCTGCACCGCGAGACCGAGGCCGTTCCATCCGGCCAGCGCGGGGTCGGTGAACAGCGGTTCGAGCATGGCGAGGGACAGGTCGAGCCGCTCCGCCTCCTCCGCGTCGATGGTGAGCGGTAGCCATGCCGCGCGCATAGCTGCGGCAAGCCTAGTGAGGCGGGGAACCAATTCCGTCTGCAGGCGGGCCTCTTGCCATGGTTGGTAGCGTGGGTGGAGGGCCGAGAGCTTCACCGACAGCCCAGGTCTCTGGTGCAAGACTTCCTCGGTCCGCGCCTGTGGTTCGCCAGCCCAAGCCGCAATCGCCCTGACCGCCGCGTCATAGCGGGCCGCATAGCGCCGGGCGTCATCTTCGGTCCGGGCCGCCTCCCCAAGCATGTCGAAGGAGAAGCGATAGCCCTGCCGCGCTTCGTCCGTGGCATTTTTAAGCGCCGCCCCGATGGTCTCGCCCAGGACGAACTGGTTTCCGAGAATACGCATGGCGTGCCGCAGCGCCTGGCGGATCACCGGCTCGCCGCTCCGCCCGATCAGCCGCTGCACCAGGCCGCCCAGGTCTTTGCCGTCGCCGTCGCCCCAATCGACCATATGGCCCGTGAGCATCAGGCCCCAGGTCGAGGCGTTGACCAGCACGGACTCCGAATGGCCGAGATGACGCGCCCAGTCGCCCGAACCGATGGTGCCGGCGATCAATCGGTCGGCCGTGGCAGCATCCGGAATGCGCAGCAGCGCCTCGGCGAGACAAAGCAGCAGGACGCCCTCCTCGCTCGACAGCCCATATTCATGGAGAAAGGAATCGACACCGCCGGACTCATGGCGCCCGGCCCGCGCCGCCGCGACGAGCCTTGTGGCGACCGCCGCGATGCGGCCCCGCTCGGCTTCGCTGAACCGCGCAGCCTCGATGAGCGCGTCGACCAGCGCGTCTTCGTCCGCCAGCAAAGCTTCGCCGATCGCCTCGCGGCTTGGCAACTGGGTCATGGCGGCGATGTCGACCACGGGCTCGCCCATGCGTCCAATTTAGACCTTCCAGGCCCATCCTGCGAGACGCTATGGTCGCGGCCCGCTGGAGACCCGCATATGACACAAAGCATCGAGACCGTGAGAACCGTCCACGACCTGCGGGCGCGCGTCGGCGCCTGGCGCGAAGCCGGCGAGACAGTCGCGCTCGTGCCGACCATGGGCGCCATCCATGCCGGACATCTCTCCTTGGTGGCCCTTGCCAACCGCCTCGCCGACCGGGTGGTCACCTCGCTCTTCGTCAATCCGCTGCAATTCGGCCCCCGCGAGGATTTCCACGCTTATCCGCGCGACGAGGCACGGGATGCGGCGGCGCTAACGGACGCGGGCAGCGATCTCCTTTACGCGCCGGAAGCAGGCGAGATGTATCCCCCGGGCTTCTCCACCAAGGTCAGTGTCGGCGATCTTACCGAGGATCTATGCGGCGCGGCCCGGCCCAACCATTTCGACGGCGTGGCCACCGTGGTCACCAAGCTGCTCCTGCAATGCGGCCCGGACAAAGCCATCTTCGGCGACAAGGACTATCAGCAGCTTCTGGTCATCAAGCAACTTGTCCGTGATTTGAATATTCCGGTGGAGATCATCGGCGGCGCCATCGTGCGCGAGGCGGATGGGCTCGCGCTGTCCTCGCGCAACGCCTATCTCTCGCCGGTGGAGCGCAAACTCGCGCCCGTGCTCTATCACACCATTTGTACTGTCGCGGACGATCTTGCCAAGGGCCGCGGCGCCGACGATGCCGCTGAATCCGCGCGGTTCAAACTCGAGGCGGAAGGCTTCCGCGTCGACTATGTGGCAGTGCGCGACCCCGACACGCTGAAACCCTTGCACGGGCCGGTGACGGCCGCGCGGGTTCTCGCCGCCGTCCATCTCGGCAAGACCCGTCTCATCGACAATGTCCCCGCGCCGTCGCGTTAGCCTTCACCCGTCGATCAGCCGAAGCTCGCGCAAAGCCTCCCGCATGCCTGGCGGCATGTCGCGCTCGGCCGGTTCAAGCGCGCGCATATCCGGCGGCGCATCGGCCTCCTCCAAATAGCGCCAGCCCTGGAAGGCGCGTCGCGGATGCGGCCGCGTCCCGACGAGCGCCGGGTCGAGCACGATGCCGCAGCACGCCCTGCCGTCGTCCTTGGTATCGGCCCTGAGCGCGACAATGCGCTGGCGTACGATGACGAAGCCCTTCACGACCCAGTAGAGTGAGCCGCCGTCGAGCACCTCGTCGCGCCGCCGCGGCGCCTGCAAGGTGCGGTGGCAGAGTTCAGGCGTTTTGCCTTCCCGCGACAGCCGGTGCAAGCGCTCGGCCTGCCAATCGCGCAAATCCTGGACGGTTTCGACCCCCACACAGAGCTTGACGAGATGCACGGTCATGTCAGTGCGCCATGAACAATGGGATCGTCGCTTCTTCGAGCATGGTGAGTGTGACGCCGCCCAAAATAAACTCGCGCCAACGGGAGTGGTGAAACGCGCCCATGACGATCATGTCGGCGTTGAGCGCCTTCGCTTGGGACAGGAGCAGCCGACCAATATCGCCTTCGGTCGCCGGCACACGGGCCACCTCCACTGCCACGCCGTGACGCTCCAAATGGCACACCATGTCGTCGACCGGCGGCGCGTCCTTTCCGGCTGCCCCGTCGGCAACCCCAACCAGCACCACCACGCGTTGGGCCGGCTTGAGGAAGGTGAGCGCATCGTTGAAGGCGCGCGCGGCCTCGGCGCTTCCGTCCCAAGCCGCCACGATGGTGCCTCCGAGCGCGACCTCGGTCATCGCCGCCGGCACGATGATGACGGGGCGGCCCGAGGCGAACAGACACCGCTCGACCAGCGCATACTGGCCGACCATGGGATCGCCGTCGCGCGGCTGGCCGAGAATCGTCGCGTCGACCTGACGGGCGAAATAGGCGAAGTCGTGCGGAAACTCCTCGCTCATGCCCTGCATCAGCCGCCCCTCGGCGCTGACGCCCGCGGCCGCCGCACAAGCCTTGAAACTTTCGAGTGCCGCCTCGCCTTGCGCCTTTACGTCCTGCAACACGCCACTCATGTCGGCGAGCCCGATGTCGGCGCCATAGAGCGGCAGTAGCGCCCTCGGGGCAAAGGCCAGCCCGACGAGGTGGGCATCCTGCTCCTTGGCCAGCGCAACGGCGAACATTACGCGCGCCTTGGCCGCCTCCGTGCCGTCCACATAAACGATGATGTCGTTGAAACTCATGCGCTGACTCCCCGCGCGATCATAGACCGCCGCCTCCCGAGCCGGTATGGGCGATTAGACGTTATTCAAAGCCGAATTCCCGCTTTCGGCACACGGTCACGTGTCCGCACGAACTGTCACAGAGCTTTGAACAGGCGTGACGCAAGGCCACAGGGGATGGGGGCTATAGATTCTGCGTGGCCCTGCGCCACGCGAACCCGAACTTATCTCAAGGAGAGGACTATGAAACTCAATCAGAAATCAGGCGCCAAGCTTGCTATGACCGCTGCTGCTCTGCTGGTGACCGGCACGCTCGCAAGCGCCGCCATGGCCGAGACGGTCGAAGGTCAGTGCTTCGGCGTCAATGGCTGCAAGGGCCAGGGCGCGTGCAAGAGCGCCCAGAACGACTGCAAGGGCCACAACGCTTGCAAGGGCAAGGGCTGGCTTTCCATGACCGAACTGAACTGCACCAATCAGGGCGGCAGCTTCACGGCCATGTAAGGCTGTGCTTGGTTCGAGACCGGCCGCTTTCGGCGGCCGGTCTCTCCAAACAAATGTGAGGAGCGCGCCATGACCACCAACAAGCCCCCTTATCTCGGTTTCGGCTTGGGCCTCAGGCCTCAGCACTACGAGGAGATTCTAAGCGGCTCTCCCGAAGTTGATTGGTTCGAGGTGATCTCGGAGAACTACATGATCCCGGGCGGCCAACCGCTGCGCATCCTCGATCAGATCAGCGAGCGCTATCCGGTGGTGATGCACGGCGTGTCGCTGTCGATTGCCTCCACCGCTCCCCTCGACACCGAGTATCTTGGCGCGTTGAAGACGCTCGCCGACCGGGTCGAGCCGAAATGGATTTCCGATCATCTGTGCTGGACCGGGGTGCACGGCGTGAACCTGCATGACCTCCTGCCGATCCCTTACACCGAAGAGGCTCTCGGCCACGTGGTCGACCGGGTGGGCCAGGTTCAGGACTTCCTCGGCCGCCGCCTCACGCTGGAAAACGTATCGAGCTACGTCTCCTTTGGCCAATCCGAGATGACCGAATGGGAATTCGTCAGCGAGGTGGCCACGCGCGCCGATTGCTGGCTCCTGTTCGACGTCAACAATGTCTATGTGAGCGCCTTCAACCATGGTTTTTCCACCGACGATTTTCTCCACGGCGTGCCCCGCGACCGCATTGTCCAGTTCCATGTCGCCGGCCATAGCCATGAGGAAAGTCACATCATCGACACCCACGACCATCCCGTGTGTCCCGAGGTGTGGGATTTTTATCGCGAGGCCGTCACCCATTTCGGCCCCGTGTCGACCATGATCGAGCGCGACGACAACATCCCGCCGCTCGCCGAGGTGGTCGCGGAACTCGACGTCGCGCGCAAGATCGCCCGTGAAGTGCAGGAATGCGCGCAACGCACGGCCGCGGAATGACGAGCCTCAAACAGCTTCAGGAGAGCTTTCAGGCCGGCATCCTCGTCGGCGACGACGCCATTCTGGGTGAGGTCAAGGACAGCGCCCGCGAGCGGCGCACCGTTCTTTTCGGCGTTTATCGCAACGCCTATGTGGCGCGTCTGGCCGAGATTCTCGGCAACGATTACGAGCTGACCCATACTTATCTCGGCGACGCCGGCTTCGCGCGCCTGGTGAGGACCTATATCGACGCGAACCCGTCGGACCAGCGCAACGCGCGTTGGTTTGGCCGGCACCTTCCGGAATTCGCGCGCAACGTCATGCCGTTCGCCAATCATCGCGAAGTCGGCGAGATCGCAGCACTCGAGAAGGCGCTTTCAGATGCCTTCGACGGTCCGGACGCCGAACCCCTATCGATCACCGAGCTGGCGACCGTCCCCACCGAGGACTGGCCGCGCCTCACCTTCCAACCTCACCCCACAGCCATCCGCCTCACCTTCGACACCAACGCCGCCGCCATCTGGTCGGCGCTCAAGGCTGAGACCGAGCCGCCCAAGCCAGCGCGTCTGCCCGAGCCGCAAGCCCTGCTCGTCTGGCGTCAGGCGTTCATGGCGCGGTTTCGGCCCTTGGAGGCGGAAGAGGCCATGATGTGGAATGAAGCCGTGAAGGGCGTGCGCTTCGGCGTGCTCTGCGAGATGGTGGCGACCTTCGCCGGCGAGGACGAGGCCGAACTTCGCGCCGCGACCTATCTCAAAGGTTGGATCGACTTAGGCCTGCTAGCCGGCTGCCGGATCGAAACGGGCGAGCCGGGCCGCCAGTCCGCCTAGTTGTTGGCCGGTCCCGGGAACAGCGCGTCCGTCCGTCCCGTGGCCCAATAGGCGACAAGCCCGACCCATTCGCGCGCGGCCGTATCGACGCGCCGCAACCCTTCCGACACCTTGTCGAACGGCCGCATGAGATCAGCGGTGCCCCGAGTGCGGTAGTCCACCGGCCACGGCTCAACGGCGAAGCCCGCTTGGCGGAACGCGCCCATGGAGCGCGGCATGTGATAGGCGGAGGTGATCAGCAGCCAGCGCTTGGACGGATCGAGCTCGCCTTTCGCCGTCAATTCCTTTTTGAGGAACACCGCATTCTCGTAGGTATCGCGCGCGTCCGATTCGAGGATGAGCCGGTCGCGGGCGACGCCGAGCTGCGTGAGAAGCGCTGCGGCCCCTTCCGCCTCGCTGTCGGACTTATAGAGGATGCCCGCATCGCCGCCGGAGAAAGCGATCTTGGCGTCAGGGAACCGGTTGGCGAGGATCGCCCCTTCCAGCAGCCGCTCGCCCGCCTCGTTTAGCGTCGGCGCCTGCCGCGCGCTCCCCACGAGACGGTCCTCGGCGCCGCCAAGAATGATGATACCGGTGGGCGGTGGTGGCACGTCGAGATCGGCGCGCGGGAAGCGATCCTCCAACGGCACGATCAGCGCATTGCCGAGCGGCGACAGGCCGACGACAAGCAGCAGGATCGCGCCGAGGGTGACGAAACGGCGCCCCCAGCGCGCCCAGCCGGTCCAGATGAGAATGGCCCCGTAGCCGATCAGCAGCGCGATCAGCGTCGACGGCTGCAGCACGAACCACACAGCCTTAGCGAGATAAAAGAACATCGCCCCCCCTACGCCCCCCTAAACTAACCACAAAGCGGCCAACCCGAGAAAGGCGAAGAAGCCGACGACATCGGTGACGGTGGTGACAAACACGCCCGACGCAATCGCGGGATCGAGATCGAGCTCCTCGAGACCCAGCGGAATCAGGATGCCGGCGAGCGCCGCGGCAAACAGATTGACCACCATGGCGACCCCGATCACGAGGCCAAGCGTGTCGCTGCCGAACCAGAAATAGGCGATCGCCGCCATGATGACGGCGAACACACACCCGTTCAGCAGGCCCACCGCCGATTCGCGCAGGATGATCCGCACCGCGTTGACCGGACCGAGATCCTGCGTGGCCAAAGCCCGCACCGCCACGGTCATAGTCTGCGTGCCGGCATTGCCGCCCATCGACGCCACGATGGGCATGAGCACGGCCAGCGCCACCATCTGCTCGATCGTCGCCTCGAACAGGCTGATGACGTAGGACGCGAGAATGGCGGTGAAGAGATTGGCGAGCAGCCAGGTAAATCTGAGCCGGGTGGTCTCCCACACCGTATCGCTGACGGACTCGTCGCCGACACCACCCATGCGCAGGATGTCTTCGGACGCCTCTTCCTGGACGACCTCGACCACGTCGTCGGCCGTGATGACCCCGACCAGCCGCCTGTCCTGGTCGATCACCGGCGCCGAGGTGAGATTGTAGCGCTCGAACTGACGCGCCACCTCCTCCTGATCGGAATCGACGGGGATCGGGCGGATATCCTCCCGGGTGATGGATTCGATTGTCGTCGGCCGTCTGGACCGCAGCAAACGGTTCAGCGCCACCGAACCGATCAGGTGATAGGCGGGATCGACGACGAAGATCTCATAGAAGCGGTCCGGGAGATCCTGGGCCACGCGCATATAGTCGATAGTCTGGCCGACCGACCAGAACGGCGGCACGGCGATGAGATCGGTCTGCATGATGCGCCCGGCGGAGTCTTCCGGGTATTCCAGGCTCCGCTGCAGCGCGATCCGCTCGAAATAGGGCAGCTTGGCAAGGATGTCGGTTTGATCTTCCTTGTCGAGATCCTCGAGCAGATAGACGGCTTCATCCGAGTCGAGCTGTTGCAGCGCCTCGGCCACCTGCTCGGGCGGCATGTCCTCCAGGACCTGGTCGCGCACCGCTTCGTCGAGTTCGGGCAGCGCCGCCGCCTTGAAGTCCTCGCCGAGTGTCGAAATGAGCTCGCCGCGCTCCTCCGGTCGAAGCAGCTGGATCAGGTCGGCAAGATCGGCGGCATGGAGATCGAGGGTGAGCGCCCGTACTCGCGGCGCATCGCCGTCCTCGATCGCGGACGCGACGGCATGCAGGAAATCGGAACGGATGTCTCCGTCCTCGTCGCGCAGTTGAACCTCGCTTGCGGCGTCCTGCATCGCCCGTCCAATCGCTGGGTTGTAAGCTTCGAGCTGGAAAGAGACGGCTCTCTGCGAGCGGCACCCGCGCGTGATCGACTCGCGAAGCCCCGCTCGGCCTGTGATATCAGGCCAGCCGCGTCATGCCTATGGGCGCGAATAAAGGAGGGAGTTCGGCCCCCAAGCCGGGGGACGCTCGCCCCGCCGGTCCCCTGACGGGAACCGAAGAGAGTGGTGCGGTCGAGAAGACTCGAACTTCCACGGGAGTTACCCCACAGCGACCTCAACGCTGCGCGTCTACCAATTCCGCCACGACCGCAAATTTAAGTCCGAAGCGCCTGCCCCGGATATGGCTATAGGCCGCCCCGGCGGCAAGCGCGAGGCCCGCTGCCTTACCAAACCTGTCACAAGGGTGCAAGGTGTGGCCCACTAGGATGACCGTCAAATTGGGTCCCATGCTGAAATCGGTGCCGAAGCCGCAAATCCCGCTCGACCCCGCCGCCGTGGAGTGGCTGGCCGCCGACGAGCCCGTGCCCTACCCGGCCGCGCTCGAAGCCATGGACGCCCGCGCAGCCGGGATCGCCGAAGGCGCGGCATCCCCTTGCGTCTGGCTGCTGGAGCACCCGCCCCTCTATACCGCCGGCACCAGCGCCACCGACGACGAGCTGCTGGAGCCCGGGCGGTTCCCCGTGTTCAAGACCGGCCGCGGCGGGCGCTACACCTATCACGGGCCCGGCCAGCGCATCGCCTATGTCATGGTCGATCTCACCTCGCGTGGCCGCGACGTCAGAGCTTATGTCGACTTCCTTGAAACTTGGCTGATCGCCGCGCTGGCGCGGCTCGGCGTCGAAGGCGAACGGCAGGCCGACGCGGTCGGCATTTTCGTCGACGGCGCGAAGATCGCATCCATCGGCGTGCGCGTGCGCCGCTGGGTGACGCTCCACGGCGTCAGCCTGAACGTCGACCCGGATCTTTCGCATTTCGCCGGCATCGTGCCCTGCGGCCTCCACGACACGCCGGTGACGAGCTTGGCCGCGCTGGGCGCCGAGACCGATGGGACCCGCGTCGACGAGGCGCTGCGCGCAAGCTTCTTGGAGACCTTCTGACGGCGCTACCAGTCGTCCGTCGCGATCACCTTGAAGCCAGATGGAGGCGCGCCCCCTTCGTCGGTGATGGTCACGCTCGAGACCTTGGCGTCGGGCGGACCGTCCGCGCAGGCCCGCAGCATCGAATCGACTTGATCGGCGGGCCCCGCGAACACCGCCTCGACGCTGCCGTCCGCGCGGTTGCGCACCCAGCCGTCGAGACCGAGCGATGTGGCGGTTCGTTCGGTCCAGGCCCGGTAATAGACGCCCTGCACCCGGCCTTCGATCCTCACCGTCACCGTGCGCTGCGCATCCGCCATGTGGCAAGCATGCCCAATCGCATGGCGAATTCCAACCGCGTGAGACGCCGGGAGGAGATCTATTCGAATTCGAGGATCACCGCATCGACATTAAGGCTGTCGCCGGGCTCGGCGAGAATCTTGGAGACCTTGCCGTCGCGCTCGGCCTTGAGCACGTTCTCCATCTTCATCGCCTCGACGACGCATAGCGTGTCACCCGCCGCCACCTCCTGGCCCACTTCCACGGCAAGCGAGACCACGAGACCCGGCATCGGGCAGAGCAGCAGCTTCGAGGTATCGGGCTTCTCCTTGACCGGCATCAGCGCCATGAGCTCGCCTTCGCGCTCGGTCAGGACCCGTGCCGCCGCCTCGACGCCCCGCGAGGTGAGCATCACGCCGTTGAGAATCGGGCGCACCTGCACCGCGGACTCCTCGCCGTCAATCGTGCCTTCCCAAACGGGCTCGCCGAACCACCAGGAGGAATTGACTTCGATGTGCCGAATCTTCTCGCCCGTCCCCTCGCCGCCCAGCGTGACGGTCATGGGATAGTCGCGTCCCTCGACGCTCACTCGGATCAGCTCGTCGCCGAGCTCCACCAGACGCACCTCGCAGAATTGCACCGGCTCGCCGTGCATCTGCTGGGTGATCAGGCGCCGCCGCTTATTGGAAAGATGATCGATGCTCCCTGCGACGGCCACCAAAGCGTCGCGCACCTTGCCTTCGGGCACGGGCGGGTGGAAGCCGTCGGGAAACTCCTCGGCGATAAACTTGGTGGAGATATTCCCGTCCCGCCAGCGCTGGTTCCGCATGATCACGGCGAGGAACGGGATGTTGTGGCGGAAGCCGTCGATGGCGAAGGCGTCGAGCGCCCGGCCCATCTGCTTGATGGCCTCGATTCGCTTCGGCGCGTGGGTGACGAGCTTGGCGATCATCGGGTCGTAATAGACCGAAATCTCGCCGCCCTCCTCCACGCCCGTGTCGAGCCGCGTCGTGACGCCCTCCACGGTGCCGAGCTCCGGCGGCCGGAAGCGCACGAGACGCCCGGTCGACGGCATGAAATTGCGCACCGGGTCCTCGGCATAAATGCGCGACTCGATGGCCGAACCCGTGAGCTTGACGTCCTTCTGCTTTATGGCGAGCTTCTCGCCGGACGCGACCTTCAGCATCTGCTCGACGAGATCGAGCCCGGTGACCAGCTCGGTCACCGGATGCTCCACCTGAAGGCGCGTGTTCATCTCCAGGAAGTAGAAGTTGCGGTCCTTGTCGACGATAAACTCGACCGTGCCGGCGGAGTCGTAATCCACGGCCTTGGCCAGCGCGACGGCCTCCGCGCCCATTGCCTCGCGCGTCTTGGTGTCGATGAATGGGCTCGGCGCCTCCTCGATGACCTTTTGATTGCGCCGCTGGATCGAGCACTCGCGCTCGCCGAGATGGATGACATTGCCGTGCTTGTCGCCAAGCACCTGGATCTCGATGTGGCGCGGCTCCTCGATATATTTCTCGATGAACACGCGGTCGTCGCCGAAGCTCGACTTGGCTTCCGACTGGGACGAGGCGAAGCCCTCGGCCACCTCCTTTTGGCTATAGGCGATGCGCATGCCCTTGCCGCCGCCGCCCGCCGAGGCCTTGATCATCACCGGATACCCGATCTCGTCGGCGATCTTGGTGGCTTCCTTGGCATCCTTGATGACGCCGAGATGGCCCGGCACCGTCGACACCTTGGCCTTGGCCGCGAGCTTCTTGGATTCGATCTTGTCGCCCATCGCCTCGATGGCTTTGGGGTTTGGCCCGACAAACACGATGCCGGCCTCTTTCAGCGCCTTGGCGAAGCCGGCATTCTCCGACAGGAAGCCATAGCCGGGATGGATGGCGTCCGCGCCAGTCTCCTTGGCGGCGGCGATGATCTTGTCCATCACGAGATAGGATTGCGCCGCCGCGGCCGGGCCGATCCCCACGGCCTCGTCGGCCATATCCACATGCAGCGCGTCCCGGTCGGCGTCGGAATAGACGGCAACGGTGGCGATCCCGAGCCGCTTCGCGGTCCGGATAATCCGGCAGGCGATTTCCCCCCGATTGGCAATGAGAAGCTTTTTGATCATTGATCCCCGGCCCAGTTTTGCTCAGGCTTTCTAGAGGCAAGCCAGGGGCGAGTAAACCAGCGAGACGGCTGTGGCCGCCCTATTCCGCCGCTGCCGGGCGCGCAGACCCTTGGAAACCGGCGCCAATGCCATGTTTGGGTCGTGACCGGCCTCTAGGCTTGCGTAAGCCGCGCAACACGAACCACCGTCAGGGGAAGAATGACGTATTTGAGCCAAGCCCTTTGCCTCGCAATCCTGCTTGCCACGAGCCCGCTGACGGCGGTCCACGCGGCTGAAAGCAGCGCGCAGACGGAACCCCTGGGCATTGGCCTGGAAGGATTCGACTACCCCTATCCGGTCAGCCTGCTCGACCTCGACTATGGCGGCGAGCATCTCCGCATGGCCTATATGGACGTGGCGACCAGTGGAGCGCCGAATGGACGTACGGCGCTGCTCCTCCACGGTCGGAACTTCCCCTCCAGCTATTGGCAAGGCGTGATCGAAGGCTTGAGCCGGGACGGCTATCGCGTTGTGGTGCCGGACCAAATCGGCTTCAACAAATCGTCGAAACCCACCCACGACCTCCATTTCGACCAACTGGCCGCCAATACCGTGGCCCTGCTCGATCACCTCGGCATCGACAAGGTCGACGTCATCGGCCATTCGACCGGCGGCATGCTTTCGGTGCGGCTCGCGCGCAGCGCGCCGGAGCGCGTGGAGCGCATCGTGCTCGCCGCTCCCATCGGCCTCGAGGACTACCGCTTCTACGTGCCGCCGGTGCCGCTGGAGCAATTGATGGCGATGGAAGACAAGGTCACCGCCGAGAGCTACCGCAAGCAGCTCATCACCGCCTATTCGCTGACCTTGCCGCCTGAAGCCCTAGACCCCTATGTGGCGGCGCGCACGCGCGTGAAAGGCGCCGCCGACTATCCGCGCTGGCTTCGCACCTTCGCCAACACGTTCCAGATGATCTGGCGCGAGCCGGTGGTGCACGAAATCCCGCTACTCACCCAGCCGGTCCTGTTCGTCATGGGCGAGAACGATCATCTCGCCCCCGGAAAGAATTTCGCGCCGGAAGCGGTCCGCGCGCAAATGGGCCACAACGCGGATCTCGCCAAAGCCTTGGCAGCGAAGATGAAGGACGGACAGGTTGAGGTCTTCCAAGGCACGGGGCACCTGGTCCATCTCGAGCAGCCCGAGCGCTTCAACGACATCGTGCTAGGCTTCCTCAACAAGGGCAGAACGCCATGACCCTCACCCTCTACGACATGAAAGACTCGCCCCACGCACGCAAAGTCCGCCTGCTTGCCGCCGAACTCGGCGTCCCACTTGAACTAGTGCCGTGCGACCCCCGGGCGGGGGAGACTCGCGAGCCCGATTTTCTGGCGATGAATCCCAACGGACGCGTCCCGACGCTCGTCGATGGCGACTTCGTCCTCTGGGAGTCGCTCGCAATTCTGAAATATCTCGCAGCGAAGCAGCCCGAGCGCGGTCTCGGCGGCTCAAACGCGCACGAAAGCGCGCTCATCGATCAGTGGCTGTTTTGGTGGGCTGGGGGAGGCGAAGCCGCCATGGACGCCCTGGGCTGGGAGCTTTACATCAAGCCCAAGGTCCTGCAGCAAGGCGGCAACGACCCTGCCATCATCGCCGATGCATATGCCCGGCTTGGCCGCTTCCTTCCCGTGCTTGACCATCAACTCGAGCATCACGACTACATCGTCGGCCCGCTTAGCATCGTCGACTTTGCCATCGGCGCACGTCTCGATCGGGGGCCCGGCATTCTCAAAATCGACATGGGGCCCTACGAGAATATCGGCGACTGGCTCGACCGCCTCCGGAGCAAACCCTATTGGGGAGCAGTCTAGTCGCCGAGGAAGCCCAGCGAGCTGGAAATGCCTGTGCCCCCGCCCGTTTGCCGGGCCGGCGCCGAGGACGCCACCGCCCCCGAGGAGCGCTTAGGCTCCGGCGGCGGCACCGGGAAGCCATCGGCGTTGCCGAACATCGCCACCGCCATCTTACGGTCGATGCCGTAGAGGTCGCCGAACGTCGACACCTTGCCGTCCTTGTCCACCACCGCGGTAAAATAGGTGGTGTGCACCGGCAGTTTCTGCTCGATGGACACGGCTCTGTTGACGCCATTGTCCCACAGATCCTTGACCTTGCTCGCTTCCCAGTCCTGGTCCTCGGCCAGGAGCACCTCGGCGAAACGCCGCGGGTTCTGCATCCGCACGCAGCCATAGCCGATGTCGCGCCGCTTCTCCTTGAACACTTTCTGCCGGTAAGACAGCGTGTCGTGCATGTAGACGATGTGCTTGTTGGGATAGAGAAACTTGGCCTTGCCGAGCACGTTCTTGGGCCCGGATTTCTGCGAGAAGGTGAAGCTGTGAATGTTCACCCGGTTCCAATCGATCTTGGTCGGGTCGACCGGCTTACCTTGGTAGCTCACCCGCAGCTTGTTGGCGCTGAGGATGTTGAAGTATTTGCGGCGCAGCGCCGGCAGCAGCTTGTCCTGGAGCACGGATGGCGGCGCGACCCAGTCGGGATTGAACACGACGGTCTTCATGTCGGCTGAGAAGATCGGCGTCGGATAGCCGATCGTGCCGACCAGCGTCTTATCCCGGAAGACAGTCTCGCCGTCCTTGACCACGTAGAGCATGAACTCCGGCGTGTTGAGCCACACATAAAGCGGCCCCAAGTCCTCGGGCATGTAACGCCAGCGCTCCATATTCATGACGATGCGCTTGATGTCGGTGGCGCTCGCCTTCGTGTCTTCCTTCTCTTTGTCGCGAGCTTCGAGCAGAGCCTCACGCAAGCGCACGAACTGCTCGTGGCTTGGATGCAGCGAGCGGAGATAGGCATCAGGCGCGCTTGTCATGCCGATCTCGGCGATGACCGTCTCCGGGTCGCGCAATGGCGGCGCCTGATCGAGCAGATCGCTGATGGCGGACGGGTCATACCGCCCGCCCCGTGCGAACCGCGCATATTTCAGAATGGCGAGATCGAGCGCGATCTCGGCCTGCGCCTGCGCGTCCTCGTCCTTCGGCAGTGCGCCGGCGGCGGGCAGCGCGAAGGCCTCGGCGTCGAGGCCCCAATCGTCCGCCTTGGCGATCTCGAACAGCGCACTTTGCGCCCGGGCCGTAAAGCCCATCTCGGTGATCCACAAGGGCTCGCCACTCCAAGTGCCGTAGAAATCCTCGAGCGCGGCCACGTCCTCCGCCGCCGCATCCTTGCGAATGTCGGAGCCGGCAAGGGTCTTGCGGATAATTGTCACGAGCGGATGCGGCGGGGGAGCATCCGCGACCGCAACAGGCGGGGGCTCGATCGCAGGCGTCTCGCTTGTCGCGGCCGCCTCCGGCGCGGCAATGGTATCAGGTGCAGTGCCGGGTTGGTCGGCAGGCGATGCCGCCTCGGCGCTGGCGCTGGCCTCTGTCTCGGCACAGGCAGACCCGACGGCCACCAAGCTCACCGCTTGGGCCATGCAGCACAGTCCGGCGATGAGAAAGCTCCGGCGCATCCCCTACCCCTTAGAGACCGCCGGGAATTTACCGCGATACCGCCCCCTTCGGCCACCCCTGATGGGCGGGCGGCGCTAGCCGAACGCGGTCGGACCGGCCCCTTGCGGCATGGCGTCGGCCCGGGCCGGGCTGGTGTTGAGGATGGCGGCGAGCTCGTCGAGCGCCACCAGGATGTCGTTCAGCGCCCCGGACACTTCCTCGGCCTGGACCGCGACCAGATCGTCGCCAAACGAATAATCTTTCAAGATTTCCAGCGCGCGCTCTAGGAAGCGGACCGCCTCCTCGTGCTTCTTGATGTGGTTCTTGATGGCAAGCTCGTGCCAGTCCAGCACCCCTGCCACCAGATTGCCTTCGCCTTGGGCTTTTCGCTTGGTGCGGGCTCGCAAAGCCGCCAACCGCTCACCGGCGCGCTTCTGATGGGTGATGCTGCCCTTCCGGTCGGCGATATCCTGGCGGATCGCCTGCTCGATCAGAGCACCCACGTCCATGGCCTCCAGGTCATGCTCCGCATGGATCACGAGGCCGAGCTTCTCGGCGATGATCTCGATGGCGCCACCGTCGAAATTGTTGGGCCGAGGCGGATCGATCTCGCCCGTCTCATCATATTTCATCCGGCGCTCGGCGTCGGAAAGGACGCCATAGGCCGTGACCAGTTCGTTGAAGGCCCCGACTGTCCCGCCGCTGTCCGGGTGCGCGGTCTTGGCCTTGCGCCGATAGGCTTTGTGGATGTCCTTGCGGGCCGCCGTCCGCTTCACGCCCAGAATCTCATAAAGGTCGGTCACGGCTCCCCCGCCGGCACGAATCGCAGCACCCTGAGGGTCCACGCATCAGTCTTAAAAACCGTTAATCTCTCATGGCGGGGGTTTGTGTCCTGCTAATGGCAGGCGGGCTAGCAGGCCAGGCTTCACCGGTAAGCGGTTCGATTTGCCCGCGATTCGAGATTTGCCGTTCCCTGAGCCCATCCTCGAAACCGTGGCGAAGGACCACTCGAATGCGCTGCCCTATAATGAAAAATTTCGCTCGGCTATACTGCCCAAATGGCAATGCCGACGGGTCAATGTGGCAAACATCTGTGCCAGTAGTCACTTAGGCTCTGGCCGGAAGACCCCCTACCATCCCGCCCGTAACAGAGTTCGAAAAAAGGGAAGAAATGCCAATGCCCAGATTCATAATTCTCGCCGCGCTGGCCGCATGCGCCGTCACGCTCTCCGGCGCGGTGGCTCCGGCCCAAGCGCAGGTCCTGGATCCGGCCGTTCATGGCCTGAAGCGCCTCGAGCCGCTGGTTTTCGGGGTCGACAACGACAGCTCCCGGATGGCGCCGATGGAATACCATTTGAAAGTCGGCCAAGGTTATCGCTGGAAGATCAAGGCTTCCGACCTCACGGAATACGCCTTCATTGCCCCCGCGTTCATCCGCAACATCTGGATCCGGAAAGTCGAAGTCGGCGAAGTCGAGATCAAGGCCGTGACCATCGATGAGCTGGAGTTCGAGAATGGCGGTGAAGCCGAATTGTTCTTCGTCGCCATCCGGCCGGGCACCTACGAGTATGGCTCGAAGGGTCTGATGGAACGCGGCGTTATCGGCAAGATCATCGTTGCGTCAACCGACGAAGACGACGCGGCTGAAGCAACTCCCGCGACCGACAAGACCGCGAGTGAAGATGACGATGATGACGACGGTGATGATGACGACGGCTAGGCGCGCTCACCGCAAGTAGACGATGTCCGCTCCCCGGTCGGGAGCGGACAGGTTTAGCGGTCCGGTCGCGCCCCATCTGGGCGCGTCATAGGGGATCTGCGGCCCTTAATCTAAAGTGTGCTTCCAGCGCTGCGTCGCGCGCGCCTTGGTGACCTCGCCCGAATCGACAAGCGTTTTCACACACCGCTGTGAGAGACTCTGTCCGACCTGGTCCATGCACTTGCGCAAGCCGGGATCGTTGAGCGCGTAGGCGCCGCAAAATCTCTTATAATCGGTCTTGCAGGCCCCCTTGACCGCAGACGTGATCTCCGCCGCGGCGGGATAGGACATCGCGGTCAGCGCGGCAGTGACGACAAACGCGGATAAAATTTTCGTAGGCATTGTGGGCACTCTCCAAAGTTCCTTGCTTGATGGCGCGGGCGGCAGCACCTCCACCCCTGCGCCAACCCCTCGGCGGCTAACCGGAGACTAGCAAGACCAGCCCGGCGCTTACAGGGGGATAATATTACATTTTGTTGCTCCGATGACCGGCCAAACCCGCTGATGCCCCTTTAATTTCTCGGCCATGCCCAAGCCATTCACATTTAATGCGCTGGTGCCTGTCAATACCGCTTTGTCCCAGACCACCCCGGGACTACTTTAAGTTGCGCCTTGCAACCCTGGCGCAGTCAGGGGGTCCCCGTGGAACAGCATCCATCGAGCGGAGTCGAGTACGAGAAGGTCGGCAAAGGATATTTCGAGCACCGGCAATTGAAGCGAGGGGTGGCTGGCTGGATGCTGCTTGTCGGCCTGGGCGTGGCCTATGTCATCTCTGGCGACTTCGCGGGTTGGAACTTCGGTCTGGCGCAAGGTGGGTGGGGCGGACTGTTCATCGCGACGCTGCTCACGGCGACGATGTACACCTGCATGTGCTTCGCTCTCGCGGAGCTCTCCACCATCGCCCCCACCGCCGGCGGAGGGTATGGCTTCGCCCGACGCGCTTTCGGACCGTGGGGCGGCTTCTTATGCGGCGTCGCCATCCTCATTGAATACGCCATCGCCCCCGCGGCCATCGCCGTGTTCATCGGCGCCTATTGCGGTTCGCTCTTCGGCATCGACGGCTGGCCCGTCTATCTCGGCTTCTACGCCGTGTTTCTCGGCATCCATATTTACGGCGCTGGCGAAGCACTCCGTCTAATCTTCGTGATAACCGCCGTGGCCGTCGTGGCGCTCGTCGTCTTCTGCGTGTCCATGGTGCCCCACTTCAGCGTCGACAATCTGTTCGACATTGCAGCCACCGACGCTGCCGGGGCGAGCAGCTTTCTGCCCTTCGGCTATATCGGCATCTGGGCGGCAATTCCCTACGCCATGTGGTTCTTCCTCGCCATCGAGGGTGTGCCGCTCGCGGCCGAGGAGACACAGGATCCCAAACGCGACCTGCCACGTGGCTTGATCGGCGGCATGGCGGTTCTCCTGCTCTTTGCCGCGCTCATTCTCACGCTGGGCCCAGGCGGCGCCGGATCGTCCGCCTTGATGGCGTCCGGCAACCCGCTCGTCGAAGCCTTGGAGTCGGCCAATGTCTATGGCGGACCGACGCTCGTCAGCCGGTTCGTGAACTTCGTGGGCCTAGCCGGACTCGTCGCCAGCTTCTTCTCGATCATCTTTGGCTATTCGCGGCTCACCTTCGCCATGTCGCGCGCAGGCTATCTACCGCGCGTCCTGTCGCTCACCAGTGAGCGCAAGACGCCTTACGTGGCGCTGATCGTACCCGGCATTGTCGGCTTCCTTCTGTCGCTGACCGGTCAGGGCGACCTCCTGATCCTGGTGGCCGTGTTCGGCGCCACGGTGTCCTACATCATGATGATGGCTGCCCACATCTCCCTTCGTCTCAAGGAGCCGCATCTGAACCGCGTCTACCGCACGCCCGGAGGCATCGCCACCTCGGGCATCGCCTTGATTCTGGCCAGCGTCGCGTTAGTCGCGGGCTTCCTCGTCGATCCGCGCGTCCTGGTGGGCGTGGCTATCGTCTACGCGGTTTTCGTGGCCTATTTCGCCCTCTATAGTCGCCATCATCTGGTGGCTCACGCACCGGGCGAAGATCCCGAAGACATTCCAGTCTGAGGTTCACTTCGAGAGGGACAGCTTCATGCGGTATTCCCACTCTGTCGGCGGACACACATACAACTTCGACTCCCTCAAGGAGTTGCTCGCCAAGGCCAGCCCGGCGCGCTCCGGCGACTATCTGGCCGGGGTCGCGGCGGGTGACGACGAAGAGCGCGTGGCGGCGCAAATGGCCCTCGCCGACACGCCGCTCACCACATTCTTGACCGATGCCGTCGTGCCTTACGAAAGCGACGAGGTGACACGCCTCATCGTCGACGATCACGACGCCAAGGCCTTCGCCCCTATCGCCCATCTCACGGTTGGCGCCTTTCGCGACTGGCTGCTGTCGGACGCAGCCGACGAGTTGTCGCTCCGCGCGCTGGCGCCCGGCCTCACTCCGGAGATCGTCGCCGCCGTCTCCAAGATCTGCCGCGTGCAGGACCTGATCCTCATCGCCCAGAAATGCCGCGTGGTGACGAAGTTCCGCAACACGATCGGCCTGGCGAAGCGCCTGTCCACGCGCCTGCAGCCGAACCACCCGACGGACGACCCGACCGGGATCGCCGCCAGCATCGTCGACGGCTTGATGTATGGCAGCGGCGACGCGGTCATCGGCATCAATCCGGCGACCGATTCCATCGCCGCCGTCACCACCCTGATCGAGATGCTGGACGAGATCATCCGGCGCTACGCCATCCCGACCCAGTCCTGCATTCTCACCCATGTCACGACCAGCATCGAGGCGATCAATCGCGGCGCGCCGATCGATTTGGTCTTCCAGTCGATCGCTGGGACCGAAGCTGCGAATGCAAGTTTCGGCGTGAACCTCGCTATTCTGCAGGAAGGCCGCGAGGCCGCCCTCGGTCTCCAGCGCGGCACCGTCGGCAACAACGTGATGTATTTCGAGACCGGCCAAGGCAGCGCGCTGTCGGCTAACGCCCACCATGGCGTCGATCAGCAAACCCTCGAAGCGCGCGCCTACGCCGTCGCCCGCAAATTCAAGCCGCTGCTGGTCAACACCGTCGTCGGCTTCATCGGTCCCGAATATCTCTATGACGGCCGCCAGATCGTGCGCGCCGGCCTGGAGGACCATTTCTGCGGCAAGCTGCTCGGCGTGCCGATGGGCGTCGACATCTGCTACACCAACCACGCCGAAGCCGATCAGAACGACATGGACGTGCTGCTGACATTGCTCGGCGCCGCCGGCGTCACCTTCATCATGGGCATTCCCGGCTCCGACGACATCATGCTCAATTACCAGACCACGTCGTTCCACGACGCGCTCTATGCCCGCAAGATACTGGGCCTGCGGCCAGCGCCGGAGTTCGAGGACTGGCTCAAGACGATGGGTATCTTCGAGCAGGACGAAAGCGTGCGCCTGGGCGACAGCCTGCCCAAGCCGTTCCAGCGCGCTCTGGCGCATCTTCACTGAGGACCATCCGTGACCAACGACAAGCGCGTCATCGTCGCCGGCGATCCCTGGAACAAGCTGCGCCAATACACACCTGCGCGCATCGCGCTTGGCCATGCAGGCACCAGCATGCCGACCAAGCCGCATTTGGAGTTCCAGCTGGCCCATGCCCGCGCCCGCGACGCGGTGCATCACGAGCTCGACATTCCGGCTTTGCAGGCGGCCCTGCAGTCGCGCGGGATGGACGCGATCCTGCTCCATTCGGGGGCGGAGAGCCGCCCGCACTATTTGCAGCGCCCCGACAAGGGCCGCCGCCTCGATGCGGACTCCCGCGCCACGCTCGAGACGCCGCGCGCCCGGCGGACCCCTATGACGTGGCCTTCGTCATCGGCGACGGCCTCTCCGCTCTCGCCATCGAGGAGAACGCCGCCAAGTTTCTCGACGCCATAATGCCGTCCCTGGTCAAGGACGGCTGGCGCATGGCGCCGCTCTGCATCGTCAAGGAGGCGCGCGTGGCGGTCGGCGACGAGGTCGGCGAAGTCCTGGGCGCCAAGATGGTCGTCATCCTCATCGGCGAGCGGCCGGGCCTCAGCTCGCCCGACAGCATGGGCATCTATATGACGCTCAACCCGCGCGTTGGCCTGACCGATGAATCGCGCAACTGCATCTCCAACATTCGTCCCGGCGGCCTCGGCTACGAGCATGCCGCCCATCGCCTGCTCTATCTGATGACCGAGGCGCGGCGCAGAGGCCTGTCGGGCGTCAACCTCAAGGACGAAGCCGCCGCCCTGCCTACGGCCGGCCCCGACTCCGCCGACAATTTCCTCATCGACGGGCGAGAGCGCTAGCCTACCGCACCGGAGCGGGCACCCTCTCCGCTTCGATCTCCTCGCGCAGCATCTCCACGCGCAGCCAGGCTTCCTCCGCCGCAGCGCGATCGGCCTGAGCCTTCGACAGCGCATCGCTCGCCGCCGTGAAGGCCTCGCGGTCGCGGACATAAAGAGCCGGGTCGGCCAGCACACGCTCCAGCCGCGCAATTTCGTCGGTGAGCGCGGCGATACGCTTTGGCGCCGTCTTCAACACATGCTGGTCGGTCGGGCTCAAACGCCTGCGTTGCGGCGGAGCAGACTTCGCCGCCGCCCCGTCCCGCGAAGCCCGCTTGGACACGGGCTCTCCCGGTTCGGACGCAACCACGCCGTGGCCACGCTGCGCCACCATGTCCGAATAGCCACCCGCATATTCGACCCATTGCCCGTCACCCTCGAAGGCCACCACCGAGGTGACGGTGCGGTCGAGAAAGTCGCGGTCATGGCTGACGAGCAGCACGGTCCCCGGATAGCTCGCCAGCATCTCCTGCAGCACGTCCAGCGTCTCCAGGTCGAGATCGTTGGTGGGCTCGTCCAGCACCAGCACGTTGGAGGGATGCGCCAGCGCCACCGCCAGCATCAGCCGCCCGCGCTCGCCGCCCGACAGCGCCTTCACCGGCGTGCGCGCCTGCTCGGGGGCGAACAGAAAATCCTTCATGTAGCTGATGATGTGGCGCGCCTCGCCGTTGATGATCACCGTGTCGCCGCTGCCGTCGGTGAGCGTCGCCGAAACACTGCGCTCCGGATCGAGCCGTTCGCGGCGCTGATCGAGCGTCGCCACCTCCAGATTGGTGCCGAGCTTGATCTGGCCCGTGTCGGGCGCCAGCGCCCCGGTCAGCATGTTGATGAGCGTGGTCTTGCCGGCGCCGTTGGGGCCGACAATGCCGACCCGGTCGCCGCGGGCGATTCTGATGCTGAAGTCGCGCACCAGATGAAGGTCGCCATAGCTCTTGGCGATGCCGCGCGCCTCGATCACCTTGCGGCCGGTCTCGCCCGCCTCCTGCACTTCGAGCTTCACGTCATTCTGAACGCGGTTGCGCTTGGCTTGGGTGCGCTCGCCACGCATGGACAGCAGCCCTTCGAGACGGCGCTGATTGCGCTTGCGCCGGGCGCTGACGCCGTAGCGCAGCCAGTGCTCCTCGCGGACGATCTGGCGGCCGAGCTTGTGATGCGCGATTTCCTCCTCCTCGAGAATGCCGTCACGCCACGCCTCGAAGGAACCGAAGCTTTGCTCGAGCCGCCGGGTGATGCCGCGGTCGAGCCACACGGTCGCTTGCGACAGATTTTCCAGAAAGCGCCGGTCATGGCTGATGAGCACGAGCGCCGAGCGCGAGGCCTTGAGCACCAATTCCAGCCCCTCGATGGCCACCACGTCGAGATGGTTGGTGGGCTCGTCCAGCAGCAGAATGTCCGGATCGGGCGCGAGCACCTGCGCCAGCGCCGCGCGGCGCGCCTCGCCGCCGGACAGGCGCTTGGGATCCTCCTCGCCGGTCAGGCCGAGATTTTCCAGCAGATACCGCGCCCGATGCGGATCATCGCCCGGCGCCAGGCCGGCCTCGACGAAGGCGCCCGTGCTGGCGAAGCCCTTAAGGTCCGGGTCTTGCGCCAGATAACGCACGGTGACGCCCGGCTGGAGGAAGCGGCTGCCGCCGTCCGGCTCGATGAGGCCCGCGGCGATCTTGAGCAGGGTCGACTTGCCCGAGCCGTTGCGGCCCACCAGACAGAGCCGCTCCCCCGGCCCGATCGACAGCGTCGCGCCGTCCAGCAGCGGCGTGCTGCCGAAGCTGAGCGTGATGTCCTTGAGAAGAAGAAGAGGCGGCGGGGCCATGGATCAGGGTCGGTCTCTTTTGGAAGGCTTGTTGGCTGGGTTTTAGGGGATGCCCGCCTGTCCGGCTAGGCATGCTTCGCCGTCTCGCCGCGACAGTTCGCGCGAGGACTGTTGTTTGTTGCGCTACCGGCCTTCGGCCTACTTGAGCGCCTAAAGGACTGCGGGGCACCGATCGGCCGCGTCCGTTGCGCAAAATGGGCGACCTTTCGGTGCCCCGCTCACGGCATCATTTTAAAGCCTCATACCGCCGCTTATCGCCAGTGGCACAGGCATCCGCATGGAGATCGCATGCCTCACCCGAAGGCCCACGCGTTACAGCGCAGGCGGGCGGAGTAGAGACCCCCGAGGCTGGTCCGTCAGCCATGGCGCGGCGGTCCGGGCCTATCGGGAATTCCGCATCCGAGATCAGCCCATCTTTACCGCGCCACCTCGGGCGCCGCACCCCTCACCCCGAGAAGCAGACGGTCTGCAGCTCGCGTCCTCATGGACGAGGGATGGGAGGATTCTACCGCAGCTTCCGAGGGCGGGGATAACCGCGCTCAAGCAGCGAAGCGGTAGGGCCAATAAGTGTGCCCTCAAGCAGGCCGAAGGCCGGTAGGGCAACATAGAGAGCGCCGGGGATAAGCGCGGCGGCGGTCTCGCGCCCGGTCGAGGCTTCACTGGGCGACGCAATCCTTGAAGGTCATGGTGTCGTCCGGCGCTTCGGTGACGAAGGCGGTGTCGCCCTTGTTCCAGAACACGAAGCTCTCATCCCCATTGGCATAGCGCGCGCCGGAGCCGGAGATGACCTGCGGCAGCTCCAGGCTCCGCCCGTCCGTCAGCGTCAGGTCGACGGAGTCCGGGTAGTAAGTCGCGTCGATCCCCTTATTGCCTTCGCACCGATAGATCGCCGTGGCGATCGGCTCAGCTTTGGCCGTGGCCGTCTGGCCATCGCTCGCCGCTGTCGGCGGCGCACTGGCGGCTTGCGCCGCGGCGCGCTCCTGATTTTGCCGGAACCCGGCCGGGGTCCAGCCGCAATGCGCCTTGAAGATGTCGAGCGCCTCGCGCGACCCTTTGAGGCTAAGTTTCGCCCGCGCGCCGTTGAACGTGACGAAGGCGCGGGCCCCGCCCTGTAGCGCGGGAAGGATCGGATCGTCCGGCGGCAGGCTGAACACCGGGGTAAAGCCGATCATGCCGAACTCCACGGTCCGCGCCGTGCGGGTGAAATCCTCGCCGTCGATGGTGAAGGTGACGGGCGCCTCGGCGCCGTCCTGGCCGGACTGACTGGCCGCGGCGTTGACGGTCACCTCGGCCGGCAGGCCGTTTCCCTTGCAGGCGATGATGATGCCGAGCTCTTCCTCGCAATCGCTGCAATCGGCGGCCACGATCTCCTCATAGAGGCCCGTGGCCCGCCATCCGGCTTGATAGGTCCAAGCGCGCGACGGGAGGGCGGCTGCGATCAACAATGCCGCGAGGAGCGTGAAGGCTTGAGGTCTCATACTGTCACCGCCGGTTCGGGTGCCGCGCCAAGCCTCATTGGTCGCATAAAACGGCAAGGGCGGGGAGGGGGAAATCTCCGTCGCGGCGCGCAGGCGCCTATTGGCCGCTGGCGACCGGGCCGATCTCCTCGACCTTGGTGAGCAGCTCGTGCAGCGACTGGCGGCAATAGGGCCGCAAGCCCGACGGCCCGCTCCGCGCCAGGATCCTGAAGCCCTCGTTCTTGTCGGCAATCGCCGCTTTCAGCAGAGGGGTTTTGTCGATCGAGGAGTCCTTGTTCATGTAATAGGCCTCGATCTTGGCGATCGCGGCTTTGGCCGCCTCGGCGTCGTCGGCGTTGAGCTGCGACAGCGTCTGGCAGTGCAGGACGATCTCATACTCGGCGTAGTAGTTCTTGAGCGAGTGCGAGAGGCTGACGGCAAGCGCGCTTCCCGACATCATCACCAGGCAACAGGCCAGAACTCCACCTACCGGCGCCAAGACGCATCTCATTCCCCTCGTTTGAAGATTGCAGTGGCGCTTTATTATACGAACCAGTGCACCGCAGCAATGGCACCCGGGCAACACTCCTGGAGAATGTTGGCGAGGCCTATTGGACCATCGACTTCGAGAACACATTGATGATCACCACACCCACGGTGATGAAGGCGAGCCCAACAAGCGCCGGGGCGTCGATCACCTGTTTGGACCAGACCCAGGCGACCGCCGTGATCAGGACGATGCCTAATCCCGACCAGATGGCATAGACGAGCCCCGCCGGCAGCACCCGAAGCGGAAAGGACAGAAGCCAGAAGGCGGCGACGAAGCCGATGACCGAGATGATGCTGGGCACCAGCTTGGTCAGGCTTTCCGACGCCGCGAGCGTGATGGTGGCCACCGTCTCGGCGATAATCGCCCCGGCCAGACACAGATAGATCGTGACGAGACTCATCGTTTCCCCCTGCTGTCGATTGGCCGCAAAACGTACCCCCTAAAGCGGGATGTTGTCGTGCTTCATCGTCTCGTCGCGCGACGCGCGCGAGTCTTGTGGAGCGCCCGCTTGGGCGGGCGAGGACTTCGGGGATGGCGGCATGGTACGCGAGGTTTGGAGCGCGGGATTAGGGGGGATATGTCGGAGCCCCCACATTCCGGTCCATTTTCAGGGGTAATTGAGTGGCTTGACAGTGATCGAATTGGCACGCCCTCAGGGGCACGCCAGGAGACAGACATGCAGCCGGCGTCCGCGCGCAAATTGCCGCCCCTCCGCGACGAGGCCGCCAAGCTCGCGCCGGAGTTTTCGGCCGGCCGATCAGCGCCCTCGAGGCCGGATCTTGCGACACTGCTTGAGCGCTTCAGCGAGACCCCGGCCGAGCTGTCGTCCGGCGCGGCACCATCCGCAGCGAACCCGCCCGCCGCCCCGGCCCGTGGCGTTGTTCCGGCGCGGCATGACGGCACGCGGCGCCCGCAAATGCCGGTGGCGGCAGCCGCCGCGGCGGCGCCCGCGCCCGAGAGCCGCCTGACCCTCGGTCCCGTGGTCTCGGTGCTGGTCGGCGTCGCGCTCGTGCCGATATCCTTTCTGTTCTTCCTGTGGTGGCAAGACCCGTCCCAGGATGAGGGTCCCTCCGAGGTCGTGACCGTTGCGAGCGTGCCAACTGCGAACGCCCTGGAGCCGCCGTCCCGAACCATGACCGCACCGAAGGTCGCTCGCGCCGTCTCGGACGCCATCGAGCCCGATGCAGCGGCGCGGCCGAACCTCATGCCCGGGCCGCCCCAGGTCGCCACGGTCGACGACCCCGAGATTGCGCCCTCTTTTGCCCCGGCCGCCACGGTCGACGCACCCGAGAGCGTGCCCGCGGCGGAAATCGCACAAGCCGAGCAGACCGGCTCCATCGCCGATCCGGCGCCGGCGCCGCAACCGGAACCCGTCTCGCCGCCAAAGGCGGAGGTCCCGGTCAACACCGTCAAGGTCGTCGCCATCAAGCCGCCTGCCCAAACGGTCCCGCATGACGGCGCGTACGCGCTCGGCTCGGCCGCGACGAGCCGGAGGCAAATGACGAGTGGATGGAGACCAAGACAGCGGTCGACATGCACGCGAAGGCAGAGCAGTCGTCGGAGACGGTGAAGGTCGCCGACGGCGGCATGAAGCTCCGCGTGGCGGCGCGGGACAAGCGGTGGATTCAGGTGACCGATCCCGCGACGTCGACGACCGGCTGGATCTACGACCGCTTCCTCACGCCGTCCGAGCCGCCCGCGCAATAGCGTCGCGGCTTCGCCTCGTCATGAGCGCCAATGTCGTCCGTACCGTGAAACATCGGCCGACTGCCAAGACGATCTACAAAGGAATGTTGTCGTGCTTCTTCCAGGGGTTCTCGACATGCTTGTTGCGCAGCATCTGCAGCGCGCGGGCGACCCGCATGCGCGTGCCGCGCGGGGCGATCACCTCGTCGATATAGCCCCGCTCCGCCGCCACGAAAGGATTGGCGAAGCGCTCGGTATAGTCGTCGATGTGCTTCTTGACCTTTTCCGGGTCGCCGAGGTCGGCGCGATACAGGATCTCGACCGCGCCCTTGGCGCCCATCACCGCGATCTCGGCCGTGGGCCAGGCATAGTTCACGTCGCCGCGGATATGCTTTGAGCTCATGACGTCGTAGGCGCCGCCATAGGCCTTCCGGGTGATGACCGTCACTTTCGGCACGGTGGCCTCGGTGAAGGCGAAGAGCAGCTTGGCGCCGTGCTTGATGAGCCCGCCATATTCCTGGTCGGTTCCGGGCAGGAAGCCCGGCACGTCGACGAAGGTGACGATCGGGATCGAGAAGCAATCGCAAAACCGGACGAAGCGCGCGGCCTTGCGCGAGGCGTCGCTGTCGAGCACGCCGGCGAGGAACATCGGCTGATTGGCGACGATGCCGATGGTGCGCCCTTCCATGCGGGCGAAGCCCACCACGATGTTGCGGGCGAAGGTCTCCTGGATCTCGAAGAAGTCGCCCTCGTCCACGACCTTGTGGATCAGCTCCTTGATGTCGTAGGGCTTGTTCGGATTGTCGGGGATCAGCGTGTCGAGCGACGGCTCGATCCGGTTCCACGGATCCCGCGTCGGCAGCTCCGGCACGCCGGAGAGATTGCTGGATGGCAAAAAGTCCATCAGCCTGCGCATCTGCAGCAGCGTCTCGACGTCGTTGTCGTAGGCGCCGTCGGCGATGGAGGATTTGGTGGTGTGGACCACGGCGCCGCCGAGCTCCTCCGCCGTCACCTCCTCCTTGGTCACCGTCTTCACCACGTCGGGTCCGGTGACGAACATGTAGGAGGTGTCTTTGACCATGAAGATGAAGTCGGTCATGGCCGGCGAATAGACGTCGCCGCCGGCGCACGGGCCCATGATCACGCTGATCTGCGGGATGACGCCCGACGCCAGCACGTTGCGCAGGAACACCTCGCCATAGCCGCCGAGCGCCGCCACGCCTTCCTGGATGCGCGCGCCGCCCGCGTCGAACAGCCCGATGACGGGCGCGCGGCTCCGGAGCGCCATGTCCTGGATCTTGATCATCTTGTTGGCGTGGGCTTCCGACAGCGACCCGCCGAACACGGTGAAGTCCTTGGCAAAGACATAGACCACGCGGCCGTTGATGGTGCCCCAGCCGGTGACGACGCCGTCGCCGGGAAACTTGTTCTTCTCCATGCCGAAATCGATGCAGCGGTGCTCGACATACATGTCGAACTCCTCGAAGGAGCCGTCGTCGAGCAGAAGCGCCAAGCGCTCCCTGGCCGTGAGCTTGCCGCGCTTATGCTGCGCCTCGATGCGCCGCTGACCGCCGCCGTCGCGGGCCTTTGCCCGGCGAATTTCAAGCTCTTCCACGACTTCCTTCATAACCGCTCCCCGAGGTGACGCTGCCGTGAAGGTGAATAGCATGGGGCGAAAAAGAGGCAAGTAGCCTCGTCCGCCAGCCTTGCCTTCTGGCGGGGATTTTCAGGCTCCCGAGCGCGATTGCCGGGGGGCGCCAAACGGGGCATCCTTGCGTGGCTTTGGCCCTCGGGAGGGGCCCGCCCATGAGACTGGCTATCGCCGCCGCCGTGCTGCTGGCCGCCGCCGCCCTGGCTGGTCTCGGCGCCTATTATTATTGGGTCGGACGGGAGCTCGAGGACATCCGCGGGCGTCTCGTCACCGAAGCTCAGCTCGAACAGCCCGACGATCCGGCCACCACCTCCGGCATCAGGCTCGCCCCCATTCAATGCGCCCGGGTCTACGATCTGCGCGCCAACCCGATCGCCAGGCGCCTGCGCGGGGACGAGATCAGGGGCATGTGGGCCCATTGCGAGAAGATCGCCGACATGGCTTCAGGCCTAGACCAGCGTCGCAAGCCGAAGCCGTAACCGACTCTCAGGATTCGGAAAGTTCGAGCGCCCTGGCCGCGGCATCGAACTCCGCCCGGCGGGCTTTGCGGCGGTCCTTGGCTTCGGCGTCCTCGCCCCATTTACCGGCCTGCCAATCTTCGTCCACATGGGCCGCGTCCCAGGCCTCGTCCGGCGTCAGACGCTTCAAGGCCACCGCCAGCGCCAGCAGCGCCGAGCCGGTGAGCGACGTCATCACATGAAGCGCCGCCAGCCCGAAGGCGTCGAGCGCTGCGACCCGTTGCCGGATCGCGTCCATGGCGGCGTCGGCCTGGGCCACATGGACGATGCCTTCCGCCAGGGTGAGCGGCGCGTGAAGCGCGTCCTTGGCCCAGGCGATCACGGGGTCCCAATGGGCGGTTTGCGCCGCCACGAGCCCGTCCGGCCCGCTCGCCCGGTAGCACAGGAGATCGGAGCGCGCGTGGGAGACGATGTCATCCACGACCGCTTGCGATCGCCCCTCGATGCCGTCGATGGCCGTATTGGCGAGCTTGGTGAGCGGCATGCTTCCGGGGTCGATATGATCGCCTTGCGCCCGCCATTCATCGGCGATCGCGTCCGCCAATTTTTTGCTCGGCACCGATAACGGCGCCTTGCCCGGCGTCTTGACCGGCTTGCCGTCGAGCAGGAGCGCCGCCCGGCCCGCCTCATCCTTGACGGCGACGTCCTTGTAGAAGCGCTTGGGAAGACTCCGCTTTCGCGGCGCGGCGCCGCCGTTCGCGCCCTTGCTGTGATCGGTCTCGCTCACGTCTTCTTCTTTGCCCCCGCCCTTGCGGTCTTGCGCGGCGTCGCCGCCGCGCGCGGCGATTGGCGAGGCTTCTTGCTCCGGTCTTGCTCCGCCAGGAGCTCATACTCCCGCCTGAGCCCTTCCAAATCCTTGTCTTCCAATTCCTCGAGATCGAGCAGGACATTGCGCGCGCCCCGCGACACGCGGATCAATTCGTCGAGCTTGATGTGCATGGCGGCGGTGTCGCGGTTCTGGGTGTTCTGGATGACGAACACCATCAGGAAGGTCACGATCGTCGTGCCCGTGTTGATGACCAGCTGCCAGGTGTCGCTATAGCCGAACAGCGGGCCGGTGACCGCCCAAAGCACGATCACGCCGACGGCCACCATGAAGCTCAGCGGCCGGCCGGTGATATGCGAAGCAACTTGCGCGAAATGCGTGAACCAACTCGTTTTCGGAGCCATGGGACGTCCTCGTTGTCGCGTCATCGCCGATGCCGCTTGCTCTGTCAGACCATTTAACAGCGGGAGAATGAACAATCGCTTCAACCGTTGGCTCCCCCGAGATCGCCGGGCTGAGCACGATCAGTCGAGCGCGTCCGCCTCGCCGTCCCTGAGCGCGAAGCCGAAGGCGGCGAACGCCTTCTCCATATGCGGCGGCAGCGGCGCCGTCACGTCGACCACGCCCTCACCGCTCGGATGAGGAAAGCAGATCCGCCGCGCATGCAGATGCAGCATCTGATCGATGCCTTCGGGGATCTCCGTCCCGCTCGGATATTTCTCATCCCCCAGAATGGGATAGCCGAGAATCGCCATGTGAGCTCTGAGCTGGTGCTGGCGCCCGGTGACCGGCTTCAGCGATACGAAAGCCGCGGTCTGGCCGGCCCGGTCGACCATCGCGTAATAGGTCACGGCGCTTTGCGCCCGGTCCTGCTCGCCGGGACGGGCTTTGCGCACCCGGTCGCCCGCGGGCGTCGCCGCCTTCACCAGAGCCGCCTCGATCTTCCCTTGCGGCGGCTTCGGCACGCCTTGCGTGATCGCCCAATAGATCTTGCGCACCGACCGGGTTTGGAAGGCGCGGCCGAGCTTTGCCGCCACGGCGCGCCGCTTGGCCACCACGAGCACCCCCGAGGTATCGCGGTCGAGCCGATGCACCAGCCTGGGCCGCGTCTCCGGACTGTCGCCCAAGCCTTCGAGCAGCCGGTCGATATGGCGCGTGGTCTTGGTGCCCCCCTGCACGGCGATGCCGGGCGGCTTATTGAGGATGAGCAGGTCGTCGTCCTCATAGAGCGTGATGTCTTCGAGAAACGCGCGGTCGGCCTTGGACAGGCTCTGTTTCGGTCCCGGCGGCGGCGCCACGTCGGGCAGCGGCGGCACGCGCACGGCCTGCCCGGCCGCGAGCCTGGTGCTCGCCTTGGCCCTGCCGCCGTCGACCCGGATCTGGCCCGTGCGCAACAGCTTCTCCAGCCGGCTATGGGGCAGGCCCGCGTAATGGGTCTTGAACCAGCGGTCGAGGCGCATGTTGTCCTCGTCGTCGCTGACATTGAGGGTCTCGACGGGTGGCATCTTACAGCGCACGCACGATGGCGAGACCGGCGAACAGGGCCGCAATGGCCAAGCCAACCGACGCCAGAAGATAGACGCCGGCGCTGACATAGGCGTCGCGGTCCACCAGCAGCGCGACGTCGGCCGAGAAGGCCGAGAAAGTGGTGAAGCCGCCGAGGACGCCCACGGTGAGAAAGGCCCGCAGCTCGTTGCCCACCGTCCAGCGCAAAGCCATGGCCTCGATCAGAAGGCCCATGATGAAGCAGCCGAGCACGTTCACCGTGAGGGTGCCCCACGGGAAGCCGAAGCCCAGCAGGCGGCCGGAGGCGACGCCGACGAGATAGCGGGCGCTCGCCCCCAGCGCCCCGCCCGCGGCGACGAACAGCAATGTCTTCATGCCGAATCCCCCACGGCCAAATCCCCCACAGTCATGTCCCCCACAGTCCTGTCCGCCACAAGCCTCACTTGCCGGCGCCTTTCTTCGCCCTGATCTCGGCCCAGCGGTCGAGCCGCTCCTTGATGTCGCGCTCGAAGCCGCGCCCGGTGGGCGAATAGAAATGCTGCCGCTCCATGCCGTCCGGGAAATAGTTCTGGCCCGAAAAGGCCTCCCGCTCGTTGTGATCATAGGCGTAGTCGCTGCCATAGCCCTCTTGCTTCATCAGCTTGGTTGGCGCGTTGAGGATGTGCTTCGGCGGCAGGAGCGATCCCCCCTCTTTCGCCACACGCATGGCGGCGTTGAAGGCCACATAGGCGGCGTTCGATTTCGGCGCGGAGGCCAGATAGACCGTGGCTTGCGCCAGCGCCAGCTCGCCTTCGGGACTGCCGAGGAAGTCGTAGACCTCCTTGGCCGCATTGGCCTGGAGCAGCGCCGCCGGGTCGGCGAGGCCGATATCCTCGATCGCCATGCGCACCAGCCGGCGCGCGATATAGAGCGGGTCCTCGCCCCCGGCCAGCATGCGCGCCAGCCAATAGAGCGCCGCGTCCGGGTCGGAGCCGCGCACCGATTTATGCAGGGCGCTGATGAGATTGTAATGGCCGTCCTGGCCCTTGTCGTAAAGCGGCGCGCGGCGTTGCACCAGGGTGGCCAGCGCCTCGCGGTCGAGCGGTTCGGCATTCGGCCCTTGGGTGAGGAACACGTCCTCGGCCAGATTGATCAGGCCGCGCCCGTCGCCGTCGGCCATGCCGATCAGCGCGTTACGGGCATCGCCGGTCAACGGCAGCTTGCGCCCTTCGTGACTTTCGGCGCGCTGCAGCAAGGCTTCGAGCGCGGTATCGTCGAGCCGCTTGAAGGTAAGCACGCCCGCCCGGGACAGGAGCGCGGAGTTGAGCTCGAAGGACGGGTTCTCCGTGGTCGCGCCCACCAGCACGATGGTGCCGTCCTCCATATGCGGCAGGAAGGCGTCCTGCTGCGAGCGGTTGAAGCGGTGGATCTCGTCGATGAAGAGCAGCGTGCCGCGTCCCTCCTCCCGCCGCGCCTTGGCCTGCTCGAACACCTTGCGCAAGTCCGCCACGCCGGACTGGATGGCCGAGAGCTGCTCGAAATGAAGATCGGTGACTTCGGCTAAGAGGCGGGCCACGGTGGTCTTGCCGGTCCCCGGAGGCCCCCAAAACACCACCGAGCCGAGGCGCCCGGCCCGCACCATGCGGCCCAGCATCCCGTCGCTCAGGAGATGGTCCTGGCCGATCACCTCATCGAGGGTCTTGGGCCGCAAGCGGTCGGCCAAAGGCCGCGGCGCGTTATCGGAGAGCCCCGCGGCGTCGAACAGCGTGGCCGCGCCTTTTTTCATGGATTAGCCCTGAATGGCGAGATTGAAGACCTTGCCGCCGCGCTGAAGCGCCAGCCGCCAGGCGCCGCCGCCGCTTTCCAGCATCGTGGCAAGCACCTTGACCGAGGTGACGTCCTCGTTGTTGACGCCGACGATGATGTCGCCACGCCGCACACCGAGCCGCGCGGCATTCGAACCACGCTCCACCCCGAACACCACCACGCCGGCCTTGCTGTCGTCGTCCATGCCGAGCTCCTGAGCCACGGCGGGCGACAGATTGGCAACCGTGGCGCCGGCGAGCGGATGCCGCCCGGCAAGCTCGCGCAGATCGCGGGGCGGGTCCTCCAGCGGCGCGCGCAAGGAGATGGTGGCGCGCAAGGTCTTGCCCTTGCGGAACACGCCGAGCTCGACCGTGCCGCCGACGCCTTTGGTCACGAAACGATACTGCAGGGCCTCCGGGTCCTGTACGGCCTTGTCGTCGACGCTGACCACCACGTCGCCCACTTGCAAACCGGCGCGCTGCGCCGGACCTTTCTCGCGCAGGCCGGTGACCAGCGCGCCCGAGGGGCGGTCCAGCCCAAGCGACTCGGCGATGTCGGAAGTCAGAGGCTGCAAGGACGCGCCGAACCACGGCCGCTGCACCTTGCCGCCCTTGAGCGCCGACTGAACCACCAGCCGCACCATGTTGGAAGGAATCGCGAATCCGATGCCGTGCGAACCGCCGCTCTTGGAGAAGATCGCCGTGTTGATGCCGGCGAGCCGCCCGTCCATATCGATGAGCGCGCCGCCGGAATTACCGGGATTGATCGCGGCGTCGGTCTGAATGAAGAACTGATAGTCGGAGATGCCGACCTTGGTGCGTGCGAGCGCCGAGACGATGCCGCTCGTCACCGTCTGTCCGACGCCAAACGGATCGCCGATGGCGAGCACCAGATCGCCAACCTCGAGATCGTCGGAATCGGCAAACTTGATCGAGGGAAAGCGCGCGCCGTCGCTATCGAGCCTCAGCACCGCCAGATCCGTCTGCTCGTCCTTGAGGATGAGCGTAGCCGGGAACTCGCGGCCGTCATTCAGCGCGACGGTGATCTCGGAATCGCTGCTGCCGCGGATCACGTGATAATTGGTGACCACCACGCCTTCCTCGGCGACAAGGACGCCGGAGCCGAGCGAGTTCTGGATGCGCTCCCGCGGCACGCCGAAATTCTCGCCGAAGAAGCGCCGAAAGAACGGGTCGTCGGCGAAGGGCGACACCACCTGCTTGACCCGGTGACGCACATAGACGTTCACCACGGCCGGCGCCGCCTGCTTCACCACGGGCGCGAAGGACTGCTTGATGGCCGCCTGGCTCTCGGGAACGACCCGTGGCTCGGCACCCGCATGCGTGGCAGGCAGGAGGCCCAATAGGCAGGCGCACGACAGGGCCGCCCCCACCACCCAAGACCTGCCACTTTTCCCTGAGAAATTTTCCAAAAGCGTCATCGCTCGTCCTGTTAGGGATCGACATGAGGGCCGAAAGGCACCCTCGATATACCAGCCTTGGGAGGCGGTTTCCCAAAGAAAACTGGCCTTCTTGCGGCGGGATTCAAGGGAAACGCGGTTGCCGCACTACCTTGTTCAACTAAGATGCCGGGCCAACGGCGTCTTTGCCCCGTCATAACGGTAAAAAAATGGAGAGAAACGCATGCATGCCATCAAGCTGACCCTGATTGCTGTGACGGCGACCTTCGCCTGGAGCGCAGCAGCCGAGGCCATCGAGGTCAAGAAGAGACGTGAGGCCCCCGGCAAGCCCGCCGATGTTTGGGCCGTGGTCGGCGATTTCTGCGCCATCAAGAACTGGCATCCGGCAGTTGAAGAGTGCGAGCAAATCGAAGAAGGCGGCGACACCTTCCGCATCCTCACCCTCGGGGACGGCGGCAAGATCAAGGAGAAGCTGACCGCGACCGACGACACGAGCTACAGCTACGAGATCGTCGAGGGTCCGCTGCCGGTGAAGAACTACACGGCGACGCTCGAGGTGGGCGAGGACGACGAGCCGGACCGCGTGGAGATCGAATGGGAGGCTGAGTTCGACGCCGACGGCGTCGAGGACGCCGAAGCCGAGAAGACCATCGTCGGCATCTTCAACGACGGCGTGAGCGGCATCAAGACGGCGGCCATCGAGGCTTACGACAAGCGCGAGGCGGCAGCCGGCAACCCGGTGATGAAAGGTCGCGAAGACCTGGAGAAGGACAAGAACTAGTCCTGATCGCCCGACACACCTCGATAAAATCGTAAAGGCGCGTCGCTGATGAGCGGCGCGCCTTTAATTTTGTCCGGATGGGTGTGAGGCGTTACGCGGCGGCGTGCTCGGCCTCGCCATGCTCCTGCACCGGGCCTGAATCGAGGCCCTTGGCATCCTCGTCGCGGTCCACCAGTTCGATCACCGCCATCGGCGCGCTGTCGCCATAGCGGAAGCCCGCCTTCATCACGCGCGTATAGCCACCGGGACGGGCCGCGTAGCGCGGACCCAGCGTCTCGAACAGCTTCGACACCGTGGCCTCGTCCCGGATGCGGGCAAAGGCCTGGCGGCGGGCATGCAGGTCGCCGCGCTTGGCCAGCGTGATCAGACGATCCGCCACCCGGCGAAGCTCTTTCGCCTTGGGCAGGGTCGTGGCGATCTGCTCATGCTTGATGAGCGCATTGGCAAGGGCTGCGAACAGTGCCCGGCGATGGGTTGCGGTGCGGTTCAGCTTCCGCCCGGCTTTACGATGTCTCATTTACCGCCCCCTCCCAGGGTGCAACGCGCGCCGCACTATCGGCGCCGGATAATTGCCCAGCCTAGTAATGGTCCTCGAACCGCTTGGCCAGCTCTTCGATATTTTCCGGCGGCCAGTCCGGCACTTCCATGCCGAGATGCAGACCCATGGAGGCAAGCACCTCCTTGATCTCGTTCAGCGACTTGCGGCCGAAATTCGGCGTGCGAAGCATCTCGGCTTCCGTCTTCTGAATGAGGTCGCCGATATAGACGATGTTGTCGTTCTTCAAGCAGTTGGCCGAACGCACCGAAAGCTCGAGCTCGTCGACCTTCTTGAGCAGCGCCGCGTTGAACACCAGCTCCGGCTGACGCTCGTAGGTCTGCTCCTTCTTCGGCTCTTCGAAATTGACGAACACCGACAGCTGATCCTGGACGATGCGAGCCGCGAGCGCGATCGTATCGTCGGGACGCACGGACCCGTCCGTCTCGATCTCCATGGTGAGCTTGTCGAAATCGAGGATCTGGCCTTCGCGGGTGTTCTCCACGCGATAGGAGACCTTGCGCACCGGGCTGAACAGCGAGTCGACCGGGATGAAGCCGATCGGCGCGTCGTCGGGACGGTTGCGCTCGGCCGGCACATAGCCCTTGCCCGAAGAGGAGGTGAACTCCATGTGGATCGCCGCACCCTCGTCGAGCGTGCAAATCACATGCTCGGGATTGAGAATGTCGACTTCGGCGCCGCCCTGGATGTCGCCGGCGGTGGCCACGCCCGGGCCCTCCTTCTGGAGGACCATGCGCTTGACGCCTTCCGAATGCTGGCTGATCGCGATCTCTTTGATGTTGAGGACGATATTGGTCACGTCCTCACGCACGCCGGGGATCGACGAAAACTCGTGCAGCACGCCGTCGATATGCACCGAAGTGATGGCCGAGCCCTGCAGCGAGGACAGCAGCACGCGCCGCAGCGCGTTGCCGAGGGTCAAACCAAAGCCGCGCTCGAGCGGCTCGGCGACGACCGTGGCGAACCTGGCCGGATCGCGGCCAGGAATGATATTGAGCTTGGTGGGCTTGATGAGATCTTGCCAGTTCTTTTGCAGCACCGGGTGAGCCCTTTCTTGATCGTGGAGCGGGGCAGCCTGCCCCGGCGTCCGAATGTCCTCGTCCAACATTTAGGAGTGGCCTTGCTTTTCGTTACACGCGCCGGCGCTTGCGCGGCCGGCAACCGTTATGGGGGATCGGCGTGACGTCGCGGATCGAGATGATGTTGAAACCGGAGGCCTGGAGCGCCCGCAGCGCGGACTCCCGGCCCGACCCGGGTCCCCTCACCTCGATCTCGAGATTCTTCATGCCATGCTCCGCCGCCTTCTTGCCGGCATCCTCGGCCGCGACCTGCGCGGCATAGGGCGTCGACTTGCGCGAACCCTTGAAGCCCATGGTACCGGCCGACGACCAGGAAATGGTGTTGCCTTGCGCGTCGGTGATGGTGATCATCGTGTTGTTGAAGCTCGCCTGTACATGGGCGACGCCTGAGGTGATGTTCTTCTTTTCGCGGCGACGGACGCGCGTTTTTTCTTTGGCCATGCTCTATTCCCGCACTTCAAAAATTGGCGTCGGCGAAAGCTTGGAACAGCCTGGCCGCGCGTTGAGCTGTCTACTTCTTCTTACCGGCGATCGGCTTCGCCGGGCCCTTACGCGTGCGCGCATTGGTATGCGTGCGCTGACCGTGGACCGGAAGGCCGCGGCGGTGACGTAAACCACGGTAGCAACCGAGGTCCATCAACCGCTTGATATTCATGGAAACATCGCGCCTGAGATCGCCCTCGACCACATAATCCCGGTCGATGACCTCACGGATCTGAATGACCTCGGACTCGGTCAGCTGGCTCACACGCCGCTCCGAAGGGATAGAAACCTTGGCGCAGATGTGTTTGGCGAAGGTATCGCCGATACCATGGATATAGGTCAGCGCGATCTCGACCCGCTTATTCGTCGGGATGTTTACGCCTGCAATTCGGGCCACGTAGTCGTCTCCTCGCGTAGCACGTGCTAACGTGCTGAAATTAAAGCCATATTACCAAATTGAAACACGACGAGACCGACCGCGGACAGGCTCTACCCCCGGGACCGGTCAGTCCGTCAAGCAATGTGACGCCGTTATGTAGCGATTCCGCTTGACAAGGTCAACTGGCCGTATGGCCCAAACGCCTTGAGTCAAGCCTCACGCCTCCTCCAGCGCCGCGTCGATCTCCTTTTGTACCGTCTCAATATCGGCCATGCCGTCGACCGATCTGACCTTCCCTTGCCCCTCGTAATAGCCGATCAGGGGCTCGGTCTGGCTGTGATAAGCCTTGAGCCTGGACCGCACCACCTCTTCGGTGTCGTCGGCCCGGCGCTTGAACTCGGTGCCGCCGCAGCGGTCGCAGACCCCTGCGACCTTCGGCATCTTATACATCTCGTGATAGCCCTCGCCGCAGGCGGCGCAGGTGAAGCGTCCGGTGATGCGCTCCACCAGCGCATCATCGTTCACCGCCATCACAATCACCCGGTCGACCTTCTCGCCGCGGCCATCCAGCAGCCGGTCCAGCGCCTCGGCCTGGCCGATGGTGCGCGGGAAGCCGTCGAGAATGAAGCCGCTGCCGCCCCCATGGGTATCCATGCTCTCGGCGATCAGCCCGATCACGAGCGCGTCGGGCACCAAGGCGCCCCGCTCCATGATGTCGCCCGCCTGGCGGCCGAGGTCGGTGCCGGCGGCGACCGCCGCCCGCAGCATGTCTCCGGTGGAAAGCTGGACCAGGGCGTGCCGGTCCTCCAGCCGCTTTGCCTGCGTCCCCTTACCGGCGCCCGGCGGACCGAGCAGGACCAGGTTCATCGCCGCCGCGCTCCTCTGAGTTTGGCCTTCTTGATCAGCCCTTCGTATTGATGGGCAAGCAAATGGCTCTGAATCTGCGCCACCGTATCCATGGTGACGCTGACCACGATGAGGAGCGACGTACCGCCGAAATAGAATGGCACGCCGGCATAAGAGATGAGGATCTCCGGCAGCACGCAGACCGCCGCCAAATAGAGCGCGCCGAGCACGGTGATCCGCGTCAGCACATAGTCGATATATTCGGCCGTGCGCTCGCCGGGCCGGATGCCGGGCAGGAAGCCGCCATATTTCTTCAGATTCTCGGCCGTGTCCTTCGGATTGAACACCACGGCCGTATAGAAGAAGGCGAAGAAGATGATCAGCGACACGTAGATGAGGATGTGCAGCGGCTGACCGCGTCCGAGCATGGCGGTGATGGTGTTGAGCCATTCCGGTCCTTGCCCGGCGGAGAAATTGGCCGCCGTGATGGGCAGCAGCAGCAGCGACGAGGCGAAGATCGGCGGGATCACGCCGGCGCTGTTGAGCTTCAGCGGCAGATGCGAGGCATCGCCCTGGAACATCTTGTTGCCGACTTGTCGCTTTGGATATTGCACAAGCAGCCGCCGCTGGGCCCGCTCCATGAACACGATGACGGCGATCACGCCGACCGCCATGACGAGGAGCCCGATGATCAGGCCGGCGGACAGCGCGCCCTGACGGCCGAGCTCGAGCGTGCCGACCAAGGCATGCGGCAGCTGCGCCACGATGCCGGCGAAGATGATCAGCGAGATGCCGTTGCCGACGCCCCGCGCGGTGATCTGCTCGCCGAGCCACATGAGGAACACGGTGCCGCCGACCAGCGTGATGACCGTGGTGATGCGGAAGAACCAACCCGGATCCACGACCACGTTGCCGGCGCCTTCCAGACCCACGGCAATGCCATAGCCCTGAAGTGAGGCCAGGAGCACGGTGCCGTAGCGCGTATATTGGTTGATCTGCCGCCGGCCCTGCTCGCCTTCTTTCTTGAGCTGCTCAAGATGCGGCGAGACGGTGGTCAGCAGCTGAATGATAATCGACGCCGAGATATACGGCATGATGTTCAGCGCGAAGATCGCCATGCGCCCGACCGCACCGCCCGAGAACATGTTGAACATGCCGAGGATACCGGACTGCTGCTGACGGAACACGTCGGCGAGCGCCTCCGGGTTGATGCCCGGAATCGGGATATAGGTGCCGAGCCGATAGATGATGAGCGCGCCCAGCGTGAACCAGATACGCTTCTTCAGCTCGTCGGCCTTGGCGAAGGCCGCAAAGTTCAAATTGGAGACGAGCTGTTCTGCGGCGGAGACCATAGGCGCTCTTCCCTTCCCCGAGACGATCAGACGGCCGCGAAACCGGCCGCCTCACCTCACTACTCGGACTTTTCCTTCTTGGCCCGGGGCGACTTGGCCGCGGCCTTCTTAGCCGCCCCCGCGGCCTTTTTCGGCGCGGTCTTTTCAGACGCCGACTTGGCGGCGTGCTTGACGCTGGGCGCCTTCTTGGGCTTGCCCTCGCCCTCGGGCTTGGCGGCCCGCTGCGGCATCGGCGTCAAGGTCACACTGCCACCGGCAGCCTCGACCGCCTTCACCGCGCCGCTCGACGCGCCAGTGACCTCGAAGGCAAGCTTGGTCTTGAGCTCGCCGTGTCCCAGCAGGCGCACGCCGTCGCGCACCCGCCGGATGATACCGGCGGCAAGCATCGCCTCGACCGTGACCGGGTTCTTGCCGTCCAGCTTCTTGGCGTCGATCGCCGTCTGCACCCGCCCGATATTCACCTCGTTCAGGTCCTTGGCGAAGATGTTGTTGAAGCCACGCTTCGGCAGACGCCGATGCAGCGGCATCTGACCGCCCTCGAACCCCTTGATGGCCACGCCGGACCGGGCCTTCTGGCCCTTCACGCCATGGCCCGACGTCTTGCCGAGGCCTGAGCCCGGGCCGCGCCCGACCCGCTTCCGGGCTTTGGTCGCGCCGGGCAGATCCCTGATCTCGTTCAGTCGCATAATATTCTTCCTTAGGCTCCGGCCTCGTCCTCAACAATGCGCACCAGGTGGGCGATCTTCGCCACCATGCCGCGCACCTGGGGACTGTCGACCAGCGTCCGCCGCTTGTGCATCTTGTTCAGGCCGAGCCCTATCAGGGTCGCGCGCTGCACGCCGGGACGACGGATCGGGCTACCGATCTGCTCCACGACGATCGTCTTTCTGTTGTCGGCCATCTCTTCTCAACCTTGTTCTTCGGGCTTAGGCCTTAAGCCTGCGCCTCGGCGCCTTCGCCGGCCTGATCCCGGCGGCGGGACACGATCTCGCTGACCTTCTTGCCGCGACGGGCGGCAACGCCCCGCGGGCTGTCTTCATGGCGCAGCGCATCGAACGTGGCGCGCACCATGTTGTAGGGATTGGAGCTGCCGAGCGACTTCGCCACCACGTCCTGGATGCCGAGCGTCTCGAACACCGCGCGCATCGGACCGCCGGCGATGATGCCGGTACCGGCCGGCGCCGCCCGCAGGATCACCTTGCCCGCGCCGTGCTGACCGCGCACGTCATGATGCAGCGTGCGGCCTTCGCGCAACGGCACCTTGACCAGGCCGCGCTTGGCCGCCTCGGTCGCCTTGCGAATGGCCTCCGGCACCTCGCGCGCCTTGCCGTGACCGAAACCGACCCGGCCCTTCTGATCGCCCACCACGACAAGCGCGGCGAATCCGAACCGACGGCCGCCCTTGACCACCTTGGCCACGCGATTGATGTGGACGAGCTTGTCGATGAACTCGCTGTCGGAGTCCCGGTCTCTGCCTTGCGGACCGCCGCGTGATTGGTGACCTCGTGCCACGTGTCAGACCCTTTCCTTCGAAACCTAGAAGTTCAGACCGGCCTCGCGGGCCGCGTCTGCTAGCGCCTTGACGCGCCCATGATAGATATAGCCGCCGCGGTCGAACACGACGTCCTTAACACCGGCCTTCACCGCGCGCTCGGCAACGAGCTTGCCCACGGCCTGCGCCGCCGCCAGATCGGTGCCCTTGGGCAATGCGCCCTTGAGGTCCTTGTCCAGGCTCGAAGCCGCCGCCACGGTCTTGCCGTCACGGTCGTCGATCACCTGCGCATAAATGTGCTTCGAAGAGCGAAACACCGACAGGCGCGCACGTCCATTGGCCATGCGCTTCAGCGAATGGCGGACCCGGCGCGTGCGCCGCATAAATGTATTCAACGCGCTCATCTCTTATCTCGCTACTTCTTCTTGCCTTCTTTGCGGAGGATGTACTCGCCCGCATACCGCACGCCTTTGCCCTTGTAAGGCTCCGGCGGCCTATACCGTCTGATCTCGGCGGCGACCTGGCCGACCTTCTGCTTGTCGATGCCGCTGATCACGATTTCCGTCGGCTTGGGGCACGCAATCTGAATGCCTTCCGGCGCGACATAAGCGATGTCGTGGCTGTGACCGAGCTGCAGCTGCAGGGCCTGGCCCTGCACCGCGGCGCGATAGCCGACGCCGGTAATCTCCAGCGTCTTCGAAAAGCCGTCCGTCACGCCGGTGACGAGGTTGGCGACGAGAGTGCGCGACATGCCCCACATGGCGCGCGCCTCTTTCGTGTCCTCGCGCATGGTGACTTCGATGCCGTCCTTGTCCGCCTTGGCGATGACCTCATCGACGAGCACGTGCCGAAGCTCGCCCTTGGGGCCCTTCACCTTGATCTCTTGGCCATCAACCGCGGCGGTAACACCGCCGGGAATGGCCACTGGTTTCTTGCCGATGCGCGACATTGATCAACCTTCGCTTCAGTAGCCGCCGCTAAAACACGTTACAGAGAATCTCGCCGCCGACATTCTCGTTGCGTGCGCGGGAATCCGACATGACGCCCTTGGGCGTCGAGAGTATGGCGACGCCGAGACCGTTGGCGACCGTCGGCAGATTCCTCACCGAGGAATACACCCGCCGGCCCGGGGTCGACACCCGCTTGATGTCCTTGATCACGGGCTCGCCATCGAAATATTTCAGCTCGATTTCGAACTCGGACTTGCCGCCGTTATATTCGACACGCGCATAGCCGCGGATATAGCCCTCCTCCGCCAGCACTTCGAGAACGTGCTCGCGCAGTTTGGAGGCAGGCGTCGTCACCTTGGCCTTATGCCGCATCTGCGCATTGCGGATACGGGTCAGCATGTCGCCTAGTGGATCGTTGATGCTCATCGTCGTCCTTACCAGCTCGACTTAACCATGCCAGGAATCAGCCCGTTGCTCGCCAGATCGCGCAAAGCAATGCGCGACATGCGAAGCTTGCGGTAATAACCGCGGGGCCGCCCCGAGAGATCGCAGCGATTGCGAATGCGCGTCGGCGAAGAGTTGCGCGGCAGCTCGGCGAGCTTCAATCTCGCCGCAAAGCGCTCCTCGGCCGGAATTGAGCGGTCGGCGGAAAGCTCCTTCAGCCGCGTCCGCCGGAAGTTAAACTTCTTGGCGAGGCGTTGCCGCTTCTTGTTCCGCTCAATCATGCTCGTCTTAGCCATTCAGTCCTCCTGTCGCCGCTCGGGCAATCACTTGCCTTCGCTGCGGAACGGAAAGTTCAAACTCTTCAACAAGGCGCGTGCCTCGTCGTCGGTGCGCGCGGTGGTGCAGACAATGATGTCCATGCCCAGCACGTCCTCAACCTTGTCGTAATCGATCTCGGGGAAGATGATGTGCTCTTTTAAGCCCATCGTGTAATTGCCTCTTCCGTCGAAGCTTTTTGGATTTAGCCCTCGGAAGTCCCGAACCCGCGGCAGGGCGATATTCACCAGCCGATCGATAAACTCGTACATGCGATCCTTTCGCAGCGTGACCTTGGCGCCAATCGGCATGCCCTCACGCAGCTTGAACGTGGCGACGGATTTGCGCGCCTTGGTGATGACCGGACGCTGGCCGGCGATCAGCCCGAGATGGGCGGCGGCGGCCGTGACCTTCTTGGAATCGGCGACACCCTCGCCCACGCCCATGTTGAGCACCACTTTGTCGAGGCGCGGCACCTGCATGACGTTCTTGTAGCCGAACTCCTTGGTGAGCTCGTCCTTGATCGTCTCCAGGTACTGCGTCTTGAGCCGCGGAATGTAAGCTTGCTCAGACATCGATGACCTCACCCGAACGCCTGGCGAAACGCACCTTGCGTCCGTCCTTTAGAAATTTGTAACCCACGCGCGTCGGGCTCCCGTCTTTGGGATCCTCGAGCGCGATGTTGGAGATATGAACCGGGGCTTCCTTGTTAATGATGCCCCCCTCTTGGCTCGCGGTCTGGCGCTGATGGCGGCGCACCATGGCCACGCCCTTGACGATGGCGCGGTTCTCCGACGGCATTACCTTCAGCACCTCGCCCTTCTTGCCCTTGTCCTTGCCGGTGAGCATCACGACGTGGTCGCCCTTTTTGATCTTAAGCTTGGGCATCTACAGCACCTCCGGCGCGAGAGACACGATCTTCATGTGCTTCTTGGCTCTGAGCTCGCGGGTGACGGGTCCGAAGATACGCGTGCCGACCGGCTCGCCCTGCGGATTGACCAGCACCGCCGCGTTGCGGTCGAAGCGAATGACCGAGCCGTCCTGACGGCGCACGCCGACGGCGGTGCGCACGATCACGGCCTTCATCACTTGGCCCTTCTTGACGCGGCCGCGCGGGATCGCCTCCTTGACGCTGACCACGATGGTATCGCCGATCGAAGCATATTTCCGCTTCGAGCCGCCGAGCACCTTGATGCACTGCACGCGCTTTGCACCCGAATTGTCGGCAACATCGAGATTGGTCTGCATCTGAATCATGGCATTTGCCCTTGCTCAGGCCCGCTATTGGGCCAGCACCTTTATGTCCTAAACAGCTGCCTGCTCGCGCGGCAGCACTTTCCATTTCTTCTGTCGCGAGATCGGCGCGCATTCCTCGATCCGAACCTTCTCACCCACCTTGAACTCGTTCATCTCGTCATGGGCGTGATAGTTCTTCGTGCGGCGCACCGTCTTGCGGAACAGGGGATGCGTGAAGCGGCGCTCGACTTTGACCACGACGGTCTTGTCGTTCTTGTCGCTGACCACGACCCCAAGCAGAATTCTTTTCGGCATCGAACTGACCCTTATGCCTTCGCTGCGGGAGGTTTCGCCCGCGCGACTGTCTTGATGCGCGCAATATCGCGCCTGATCTGTCTCACCCGCGCCGTGTTCTCAAGCTGGCCGGAAGCCGCCTGGAAGCGCAGATTGAACTGCTCTTTCTTCAGCTTGACCAACTCGTCGTTGAGCTGATCCGGCGTCATGTCGTGCACCTGGCTTCCCTTCATCGCTTAGCCCTCGATGCGCGCGACAACGCGCGTCTTGATCGGCAGCTTGGCGGCGGCAAGTCGCAGCGACTCGCGCGCCGTTACCTCGTTGACACCGTCGATCTCGAACATGATGCGGCCCGGCTTGACCCTGGCCACCCAGAACTCCGGCGTACCCTTACCCTTACCCATGCGCACTTCGGTCGGTTTCTTCGACACCGGCACATCGGGAAACAGCCGGATCCACACACGGCCCGCGCGCTTCATCTGGCGGGTCATGGCGCGGCGTGCGGCCTCGATCTGCCGCGCGGTGATGCGCGCCGGCGCCTGAGCCTTCAGCCCGAACGTGCCGAACGCGAGGTCCGTCGCGCCCTTGGCGGTGCCCTTGATCCGGCCCTTATGGGCTTTCCGGAACTTTGTTCTTTTCGGTTGCAGCATAACTTTAAGCCTTGCCCTCGCCCTTAGCCCTGCGCCTGAGCGGGTTCGCGGCGTCCGGTCGAACGGCCGCCTTCTTGCGCCTCAAGGGCCTTGTTCTCCTGGCCCATGGGATCGTGCTCCATGATCTCGCCCTTGAAGATCCAAACCTTGATGCCGATGATGCCGTACGCCGTACGTCCCAGCGCCGTGCCGTAGTCGATATTGGCGCGCAGCGTGTGCAGCGGCACACGGCCCTCGCGGTACCACTCCATGCGCGCGATCTCCGCGCCGCCGAGCCGGCCCGCGCAGTTGATGCGAATGCCGAGCGCGCCCATGCGAATGGCCGACTGCACGGCGCGCTTCATGGCGCGGCGGAACGCGATGCGGCGCTCCAACTGCTGCGCGATGCCTTCGGCCACCAGCGTGGCGTCGACCTCGGGCTTGCGCACCTCGACGATATTCAGATGCACGTCGGAATCCGTCAGCGCGGCAAGCTCGCGGCGCAGCTTCTCGATGTCCGCGCCCTTCTTGCCGATCAGGATGCCGGGACGCGCGGTGTACACCGTCACCCGGCACTTCTTGTGCGGACGCTCGATGACCACCTTGGAAATGCCAGCCTGCTTGCGCGAGGTCAGAATATGCTCGCGCATCTTCAGGTCCTCGTGCAGGAGCTGCGCGTATTCGGCGCCGCTCGCGAACCAACGAGAGTCCCAGGTGCGGTTCACACCGAGCCTAAGCCCGATCGGATTGACCTTATGTCCCATCAGGCGGACTCCTCAGCTTGGCGCACGATTACCGTCAACTGCGCAAAAGGCTTATCGATGCGAGCGCCCCGTCCGCGCGCCCGCGCGCGAAGCCGCTTCATCACCATGTTCTTGCCCACATAGGCCTCGGAGACGACGAGCGCGTCCACATCGAGGTCGTGGTTGTTCTCTGCGTTGGCGATCGCCGACTCCAGTGTCTTCTTCACGTCGTGAGCGATGCGCTTCCGCGAAAAGGTCAGATCGGCGAGCGCACGGTCGACCTTCTTGCCACGGATCAGCTGGGCAAGCAGGTTGAGCTTCTGCGGGCTCACGCGAATGAGCCGCGTCACGGCCTTCGCCTCGGTGTCTTTGAGCGCGCGCTCGCGCTGCGGCTTGCTCATTACTTGGTCCTCTTCGCCTTGCGATCCGCGACATGGCCGTGGAACGTCCGCGTCGGCGAAAACTCTCCGAACTTGTGACCCACCATGTCCTCGGTCACGAGCACCGGAATGTGCTTCTGGCCGTTATGGACACCGAAGGTGATGCCTACGAATTGCGGCAGGATGGTCGAGCGGCGTGACCACATCTTGATGATGGCGTTGGACCCGCTGCCGCGCGCCTTCTCCGCCTTCTTCAAGAGATAACCGTCGACGAACGGGCCTTTCCAGGTAGAGCGTGCCACGTGCGTTATCCCTTCTTCTTCTTCTGATGGCGGCTGCGCAGGATGAACTTGTCACTCGCCTTGTTCGTGCGCGTCTTCTTGCCCTTGGTCGACTTGCCCCACGGGGTGACCGGATGCCGGCCGCCGGACGTGCGACCCTCACCACCACCATGCGGATGGTCGACCGGGTTCATGACCACGCCACGAACCACGGGCTTCCGCCCTTTCCACCGCATGCGGCCGGCTTTGCCGAACGACACGTTGGAATTGTCAGGATTGGAGACCGCACCAATGGTCGCCATGCAGTCCGCCTGCACCATGCGCGTCTCGCCGGAATTCAGCCGCAAGATGGCATAGCCAGCATCGCGGCCCACGAGTTGAACATAGGCACCCGCCGCGCGCGCGATCTGGCCGCCCTTACCGGTCTTCATCTCCACATTGTGGACGATGGAGCCGATCGGCATGCTGGCCAGCGGCATCGCGTTGCCGGGCTTCACATCTACCTTCTCGTCGGCGATCACCGTGTCGCCGGCAGCCAAACGCTGCGGCGCCAGGATGTAGGACAGCTCGCCGTCGGCGTATTTGATCAGGGCGATGAACGCGGTCCGGTTCGGATCGTATTCCAGCCGCTCCACGGTCGCCGGCATGCCGAACTTGCTACGGCGCTTGAAGTCCACCATGCGATAGGTGCGCTTGTGGCCGCCGCCGCGATGCCACACCGACACGCGGCCCGTGTTGTTGCGTCCGCCGGACTTGCTCAAGCCTTCGGTGAGCGCCTTGACGGGTTTGCCCTTCCACAGATGACTGCGGTCGACGAGCACCAGCGACCGCTGGCTCGGCGTCGTGGGTTTGAATTTTTTCAGCGCCATGTCGTCAAATCCTCGTCGTCACGTCGATCTTGTCGCCTTCGGCGAGCCTGACGACGGCTTTCTTCACGTCCTGCTGGCGTCCCTTGATGCCGCGGAAGCGCTTGGTCTTGCCCTTGCGAATCAGCGTGTTCACCGCCAGCACCTTGACGCCGAACAGCGTCTCGATCGCCTTCTTGATCTCAGGCTTGGTGGCGTTGCGGCGCACCTTGAAGACCACCTGGTTCGCCTCCGACGCCTCACTCGATTTCTCGGTGATGACCGGCGAGAGGATCACGTCATATGCAGCAAGAGAGCTCATTTGAACCGTGCCTCCAGCGCCTCGAGCGCCGCCTTTGTCAGCACGAGCTTATCGTGCCGGAGAATGTCGTACACGTTGATGCCCTGCACCGGCAGCACATCGACGCGGGGAATGTTGCGCGCCGCGCGGGCGAACTCGTCATGCACCGCTGCGCCGTCGATGATCAGCACCGACTGGAAGCCAAGCTTGGCGAAGCGCGACTTGAGCTCCTTGGTCTTGCCCTCTTTCATCTCGCAGTTGTCGAGCACGACCAGCATGTCGGTCTTCACCTTGGACGACAGCGCATGCTTCAGCGCCAGCGCCCGAACCTTCTTCGGCAGATCGATCGCATAGCTGCGAGGCTTCGGCCCAAAAGACTTGCCGCCGCCGCGGAAGATCGGCGCCTTCTTGCTACCGTGACGCGCCCGGCCCGTTCCCTTCTGCCGATACATCTTGGCAGTGGTCGCGTTCACCTGCGAACGGTCCTGAACCGAGACAGTGCCGCCCCGGCGCTTGGCGAGCTGATAGCGCACCATGCGATGGAGCAGGTCGGCGCGCGGCTCCAGGCCGAACACCTCGTCCGACAGATCCACCGTGCCCGCCTTCTTGGCGTCGAGGGTTGTTACGTCCGCCTTCATCACTCTTTATCCCCGCCCTCTGTCGGCTCGGCGCTCTGAACCTCGGCGTTTTGCGCCTCGGCCGCCGTATCGTCGGCCACCTGGTCTTGCGCCTCGGTCGCAGGCTTCGACTCTTCGCCCGCACCCTTGCGGAATGCACCGGGCTTCGGCGCCTCGTCGGGAAGCGCGCGCTTCACGGCATCCCGCAACAGCACCCAACCACCCTTCGAGCCTGGCACCGCGCCGCGGATCATGATCAAGCCGCGCTCCGGGTCCGTCTTCACCACCCGCAGATTTTGCGTGGTGACGCTGACATCGCCCATATGGCCGGCCATCTTCTTGCCCTTGAACACCTTGCCGGGGTCCTGGCTGTTACCGGTCGAGCCATGGCTGCGGTGACTGACAGACACACCGTGCGAAGCCCGCAAGCCGCCAAAACCATGCCGCTTCATGGCGCCGGCAAAACCCTTGCCGATCGACGTGCCCGACACGTCCACGAATTGGCCCTCGACGAAATGGTCGGCGGTGATTTCCGCGCCCACGTCGATGAGATTCTCCGGGCTCACGCGGAACTCGGCGACCTTCCGCTTCGGCTCCACATTAGCCACGGCAAAGCTGCCGCGCTCGGAGCGCGTGAGCCGCTTCACCTTGCGGTGACCGGCGCCGAGCTGCACGGCCGTATAGCCATTCTTTTCGGCGGTGCGCTGGCCGACGACCTGACACTTGTCCAGACGCAACACCGTCACGGGGATGTGCTCCCCTGCATCGGTGAAGATCCTGGTCATGCCGACCTTTTGCGCGATGACACCTGATCGCATCAAACTTGTTCCTTGCCTCGTCCCGTGCCCGACTAGAGCTTAATTTCGACGTCTACGCCGGCGGCGAGATCGAGCTTCATCAGCGCATCGACGGTCTGCGGCGTGGGGTCGACAATGTCGAGCAGCCGCTTGTGCGTACGCATTTCGAACTGCTCGCGACTTTTCTTGTCGATGTGAGGCGAGCGGTTCACGGTGAATTTCTCGATGCGGGTCGGCAGCGGAATAGGCCCGCGCACCTCCGCACCCGTGCGTTTGGCCGTGTTGACAATTTCCTTGGTCGACGCATCGAGAATTCGATGATCGAAGGCTTTCAGCCTGATTCTGATCGTCTGGCTTTGCATCTCAACGGCCTCAAATTAAGGAGCGCGCCGCTATCCGCGACGCGCCCCTGGGTCTTTCGTTACTCGATGATCGACGACACCACGCCGGCGCCGACGGTGCGGCCACCTTCGCGAATGGCGAAACGGAGTTTCTCTTCCATGGCGATCGGCACGATCAGCGTCACTTCCATGGCGATGTTGTCGCCAGGCATCACCATCTCGGTGCCTTCCGGCAGCTGAACCACGCCGGTCACATCGGTGGTGCGGAAGTAGAACTGCGGACGATAGTTGCCGAAGAACGGCGTATGACGGCCGCCCTCTTCCTTGGTCAGGATATAGGCCTCGGCCTTGAACTTGGTGTGCGGCTTGATCGAGCCGGGCTTGCACAGCACCTGGCCGCGCTCCACGCCCTCGCGATCGATACCGCGCAGCAGACAGCCGACATTGTCGCCCGCCTCGCCCTGATCGAGCAGCTTGCGGAACATCTCGACGCCGGTCACGACGGACTTGATCGTCGGCTTGATGCCCACGATCTCGACTTCCTCGCCGACCTTGACCACGCCACGCTCGATACGGCCGGTGACCACGGTGCCGCGACCGGAAATCGAGAACACGTCCTCGATCGGCATCAGGAAGGGCTGATCCTTCGGACGCTCGGGCTGCGGAATATAGGAGTCCACGGCTTCCATCAGCGCCAGAATCGACTTCTGACCGATCTCGTCGTCCTTGCCTTCCAGAGCGGCCAGGGCCGAGCCCTTGACGATCGGAATGTCGTCGCCGGGGAACTCGTACTTGGACAGCAGCTCACGAACCTCGAGCTCGACGAGGTCGAGCAGCTCCGGATCGTCGACCTGGTCGACCTTGTTCATGTAAACCACCAGCGCCGGCACGCCGACCTGACGGGCGAGCAGGATATGCTCGCGGGTCTGCGGCATCGGGCCGTCCGCGGCCGAAACCACGAGGATGGCGCCGTCCATCTGCGCCGCGCCCGTGATCATGTTCTTCACATAGTCAGCATGGCCGGGGCAGTCGACATGGGCGTAATGCCGGTTCGGCGTCTCGTACTCCACATGAGCCGTGGAGATCGTGATGCCGCGCGCCTTCTCTTCCGGCGCCTTGTCGATCTGGTCATAGGCGGTGAACGTCGCGCCGCCCGTCTCGGCCAGGGTCTTGGTGATCGCGGCCGTCAGGGTCGTTTTGCCGTGATCGACGTGACCAATGGTTCCGATGTTACAGTGCGGCTTGTTCCGCTCGAATTTTGCCTTAGCCATGTTGGCTCTCCATCCTTCTAACCAAAAGCTGTCTCTAGAAACCTGACGCCTCAGGCAAACTTAGCTTGCACCTCTTCGGCGACCGCCTGGGGCACCTGTGCGTAATGATCGAACTGCATCGTGAACTGGGCGCGGCCCTGGCTCATTGAACGCAGTGTGTTCACGTAACCGAACATATTGGCGAGCGGCACCATGGCGTTGATCACCGCGGCATTGCCACGGCTCTCTTGGCCCCGCACCTGACCGCGACGGCTCGTCAGGTCACCGATGACGCCGCCGACATAGTCTTCCGGCGTCACCACTTCGACCTTCATCATCGGCTCGAGCAGCCTCGGCCCGGCCTTCAATGCGCCCTCGCGGAAGGCCGCGCGGGACGCGATCTCGAACGCCATGACGCTCGAATCCACGTCGTGATAGGCGCCGTCCGTAAGCGTCACCTTCACATCGAGGATCGGGAAGCCGGCCAGCACGCCTGCATCGATGACGCTCTGCACGCCCTTCTGCACGCCCGGGACATATTCCTTGGGCACGTTGCCGCCGACGACCTTGTTGACGAACTCATAGCCGGCGCCCTGCTCGTTCGGCTCGATGGTGAGCTTGACGCGGGCGAACTGGCCAGAACCGCCGGTCTGCTTCTTGTGGGTGTAGTCGATCTCCGCCTTCTTGGACACAGACTCGCGATAAGCGACCTGCGGCGCGCCGACATTGGCCTCCACCTTGAACTCGCGGCGCATGCGGTCGACGATGATGTCGAGATGCAGCTCGCCCATGCCTTTAATGATGGTCTGGCCGGATTCGTGATCGACCGAGACGCGGAACGACGGATCTTCCTGGGCGAGACGATTCAGCGCCACGCCGAGCTTCTCCTGGTCGCTCTTGGTCTTGGGTTCGACGGCGACCTCGATGACGGGCTCCGGGAACTCCATGCGCTCCAGGATCACCGGCTTGTTCGGATCGCAAAGCGTATCGCCGGTGGTCACGTCCTTGAGGCCGGCGATGGCCACGATGTCGCCCGTGAAGGCTTCCTTGATGTCCTCGCGGTGATTGGCGTGCATCAACAGCATGCGGCCAATCCGCTCCTTCTTGTCCTTCACCGTATTGGACAGCGTCTGGCCGGATTCGACCTTGCCCGAATAAATGCGGCAGAAGGTGAGCGAGCCCACAAAGGGGTCGTTCATGATCTTGAAGGCGAGCATGGAGAGCGGCGCGTCGTCGGATGGCGGCCGGGCCACTTCTTCCTCGGTCTTGACGTCGATGGCCTTGATCGGCGGCACGTCGAGCGGCGACGGCAGGTAGTCGACAACGGCGTCCAGCATCGGCTGCACGCCCTTGTTCTTGAAGGCGGAGCCGCACAGAACCGGCACGAAGGCGAGCGAAATGGTGCCCTTGCGGATCAGCTTTTTCAGCGTCTCCTCATCGGGATAGTTGCCCTCGAGATAGGCCTCCATCGCGGTCTCGTCGACCTCAACGGCCAATTCCACGAGCGTCTCGCGATACTCTTTCGCCTTGTCGAGGAGGTCCGCCGGAATCTCCTCGTCATGGAAGTCCGCGCCAAGAAACTCATCGTCCCAGATGACGGCCTTCATGCGAACGAGGTCGATGATGCCCGGGAAATTATTCTCGGAGCCGATGGGAAGCTGAATGACCAACGGCTTAGCGCCGAGCCGGTCCTTGACCATCTGCACGGAGACATAAAAATCGGCGCCGATCTTGTCCATCTTGTTGACGAAGATCATGCGTGGCACGTGATATTTGTCGGCCTGACGCCATACAGTCTCGGTCTGCGGCTCTACGCCCTGGTTGGCGTCGAGCAACGCAACCGCACCATCGAGCACACGAAGAGACCGCTCGACCTCGATAGTGAAGTCCACGTGGCCAGGCGTGTCGATGATGTTGACGCGCTTGTCTTTCCAGTACGCCGTGGTCGCGGCGGACGTGATCGTGATGCCGCGCTCCTGCTCCTGCTCCATCCAGTCCATGGTCGCGGCGCCGTCGTGGACCTCACCGATCTTGTGGCTCTTACCCGTGTAGTAGAGCACACGCTCGGTGGTCGTGGTCTTGCCGGCGTCGATATGCGCCATGATCCCGATATTGCGGTAGTCCTCGAGGGGTGTGACTCGGGCCATCGTAGAAATCCTTGAACTGCTTACCAGCGGTAATGCGAGAAGGCGCGGTTCGCCTCCGCCATGCGGTGCGTGTCTTCACGCTTCTTAACCGCAGTCCCGCGATTGTTAACGGCGTCCAGCAGCTCACCCGAGAGCCGCTCGACCATAGTGTTCTCGTTCCGCCCACGCGCCGCGGAGATGATCCAGCGAATGGCGAGCGCCTGACGGCGGTCCAGCCTGACCTCGACCGGCACCTGATAGGTAGCGCCACCGACGCGGCGCGAGCGAACCTCGAGCGCCGGCATGACGTTCTGCAACGCCTGGTGGAACATCTCGATCGGGTTCTGCTTGGCCTTGCTCTCCATCTGGTCGAGCGCGCCATAAACGATCCGCTCGGCGGCGGACTTCTTGCCTTCCTTCATGATGCTGTTCATGAATTTGGTAAGCACCATATCGCCGAACTTGGGATCGGGAATGATCTCGCGCTTTTCCGCTTTGTGCCGCCTCGACATATCGTCCTATCCGTCTCTGTAAAAACGCAAAAACGACCCAACTATTTGGGCCGCTTGGCTCCGTATTTCGAACGCCGCTGCCGACGGGCGCTGACGCCTTGGGTGTCGAGCACGCCGCGGATGATGTGGTAGCGCACGCCCGGAAGGTCCTTGACGCGGCCGCCCCTGATCATCACCACCGAATGCTCTTGCAGGTTGTGACCCTCGCCGGGGATGTAGCTCGTGACTTCAAGCTGATTGGTCAGCCGCACGCGAGCAACCTTACGAAGCGCCGAGTTCGGCTTCTTCGGGGTCGTGGTGTAGACGCGCGTGCAAACCCCCCGCTTCTGCGGACAGGCCTGCATGGCGGGAACTTTGTTGCGCTTCACCGGCTGTTTGCGCGGCTTGCGGATCAATTGCTGAATCGTCGGCATGTTAGCCCTTACGTCCAATCATCTTTGTTTGTGGGCGAGTGCCCACATCACTAGAGCCGAAGTGTGCAAGGTGACCCCCGCGTCCTTCAGCGCCTCAATACAGAGGATCTTGGAGGGGTTTCACCCCCAAGATCTTGACCCCGATGTAATCCCGGTTAGTCCAGCAGCGTCTAACCCGCGCCCGTAGGGCAACCAAAAAGTTGGGCTACCGCCTGCCGAGAAAGCTGGCGCGTTTTACCAGCCGGCTTCTCATAACGTCAAGGGTAGAAGTGCCGGATTTCAGGGGCTGAGCGCCAGATTGGGCATCCCAGAGGCGCCCAGCCCCGTTTTTGATCCAGCCTCTTAGGCCGAGGCCCCCTCTTCCGCCGTCAATTCGTCATCTCCGGCCTCAGCGGCGGCTTCGGCTTCCTCGTGCGCGAGCGCCTCGTCGTTGGCGCGCTGCCGCTCCTCGAGGATCAGCTCATCACGATGGGTGGCGATCCGGTTGAGCCTGGTGAGCATGCCGCCGGTGCCTGCCGGGATCAGCCGGCCGACGATGACGTTCTCCTTCAGACCCTCCAGGGCATCCGACTTGCCGTTCACGGCGGCGTCGGTGAGCACCCTGGTCGTCTCCTGGAACGAAGCCGCCGAGATGAAGGACTTGGTCTGCAGGCTCGCCTTGGTGATGCCAAGCAGAACCGGCTGGCCTTCAGCCTTCTTCCCGCCTTTGGCCGCGGCGGCGATGTTGGCGTCCTCGAAGTCGATGCGGTCGACCTGCTCGCCCTTGAGGAACTCGGTGTCGCCCGGATCGCCCACTTCGGTCTTCTGGAGCATCTGCCGGACGATCACCTCGATATGCTTATCGTTGATGGTCACGCCCTGCAGCCGGTAGACCTCCTGGATCTCGTTGACCAGGTAGTTGGCCAGCTCTTCCACGCCCTTAATGGCCAGGATGTCGTGCGGCGCGGGATGGCCGTCGAGCAGGTACTCGCCCTTCTCGATCCGGTCGCCCTCTTGCACGGTCAGATGCCGGCCCTTGGGAATAAGGAATTCCGCCGGCTCCTGGCCGTCCTCGTCCGGCGTAATGGTGATGCGCCGCTTGTTCTTGTAGTCGCGGCCAAGCGTCACCACGCCCGAGATCTCGGCGATGATGGCGTGATCCTTCGGACGCCGCGCCTCGAACAGCTCGGCCACGCGCGGCAGACCGCCCGTGATGTCGCGCGTCTTGGCGCTCTCCATCGGGATACGGGCCAACACGTCGCCGGCCTTCACCTCATTGCCGGGCTCGACCGACAGGACCGCGTCGACGGGAAGCAGATAACGCGCCTCGCCGCCTCGGCTGAGCTTCAGAATTTCGCCCTTCTTGTCCTTGATCACCATGGCCGGCCTGAGATCGGCACCGCGCGGCGAAGCACGCCAGTCGATGATCACGCTGTTGGTGATGCCGGTGGACTCGTCGCGCTGCTCGGAGACCGACACGCCTTCGACCAGATCCTCGAACTCGACGATGCCCTCGATCTCGGTCAACACGGGGCGCGTATACGGGTCCCACTCGGCGAGACGATCGCCGCGTTTGACAAGGGCACCCTCGTCGACCCGCAGATGCGTGCCGTAAGGCACCCGATGGACCGCACGCTCCGTGCCGTCTTCGTCGGCGACGACGATCGCCGTGTTGCGGCCCATGACCATCAGACGGCCCTGGGAGTCCTCAACGACGTTGCGCTGCTTGATCTTCACAACGCCTTCGAAGTTCGACTCCAGCGACGACTGATCGACGACCTTGGAACTCGCCACGCCACCCAGATGGAAGGTACGCATGGTGAGCTGGGTCCCCGGCTCGCCGATCGACTGCGCCGCGATGACACCGACGGCCTCGCCCATGTTGACGGGCGTGCCGCGGGCAAGATCGCGCCCGTAGCACTTGCCGCAAATGCCGGTGCGGGTGTCGCAGGTGAGCGCCGATCGGATGCGGATCTCCTGGACGCGCGCATTCTCGATCGCCTCGACCTCTTCCTCGGCGATCAGATCGCCGGCCTTGACGATCACGTTGCCGGTGGACGGATCCCTGACGTCGTCGCAAGGCGTCCGGCCAAGCACACGCATGCCCAGCGATACCGTCACCTCGCCTGCCTCGAGCATGGCGCGGGCGGTAATGCCTTCTTTGGTGCCGCAATCCTCTTCGGTGACGATGCAGTCCTGCGCCACGTCAACGAGACGCCGCGTGAGGTAGCCCGAGTTCGCCGTCTTGAGCGCCGTATCGGCCAAGCCTTTACGAGCACCATGGGTCGAGTTGAAGTACTCGAGCACCGACAGCCCCTCTTTAAAGTTCGAGATGATCGGCGTCTCGATGATCTCGCCCGACGGCTTGGTCATAAGACCGCGCATGCCGGCAAGCTGCTTCATCTGGGCGGGCGAACCACGCGCGCCCGAATGGGACATCATGAAGATCGAGTTGATCGGCTTCTCGCGGCCGGTCTCCTCGTCGATCTGCACCGAGGAGATGCGCTTCATCATCTCCTTGGCCACGAGCTCCGTGCACTCGGTCCAGGTATCGACCACCTTGTTGTACTTCTCGCCCCGAGTGATGAGGCCGTCATTGTACTGCTGCTCATACTCGCGCACGAGCTCGGTCGTCTTGTGGATGATCTCGTCCTTGGTCTCCGGGATCACCATGTCGTCCTTGCCGAACGAGATGCCGGCGCGGCAGGCATAAGCGAAGCCGAGGCCCATGATCTTGTCGCAGAAGATGACCGTCTCCTTCTGACCGCAGTGGCGATAGACCACGTCGATCATGTTGGAGATGTCCTTCTTCGTGAGCAGCCGGTTGACCAGGTCGAAGCTGACCTCGGCCTTCCGCGGCAACAGCTCGCCGAGGAGCATGCGGCCCGGCGTCGTGTCGTAGATATACGACACCCAGTTGCCGTCCGCGTCCCGGGTGATGTAGCGGCCCTTGATCTTGGCGTGCAGCGTCACGGCCTTGGAATCGAGCGCATGATGGATCTCAGCCACGTTGCCGAAGATCATCCCCTCGCCCGGCTCATTGTCCATGATCAGCGACAGGTAATAGAGGCCGAGCACGATATCCTGCGACGGCACGATGATCGGCGAACCGTTGGCCGGATGCAGGATGTTGTTGGTCGACATCATCAGCACGCGCGCCTCGAGCTGCGCTTCCAGCGACAGCGGCACATGCACGGCCATCTGATCGCCGTCGAAGTCGGCGTTGAACGCCGCGCAGACGAGCGGATGCAGCTGAATGGCCTTGCCCTCGATCAGCACCGGCTCGAACGCCTGAATGCCCAAGCGATGGAGCGTCGGCGCGCGGTTGAGCATCACCGGATGCTCGCGGATCACCTCATCGAGGATATCCCAAACTTCCGGCTTCTCTTTCTCGACCAACTTCTTCGCCTGCTTCACCGTGGCGGCATGACCCTTGGCGTCGAGCCGTGAATAGATGAACGGCTTGAACAGCTCGAGCGCCATCTTCTTCGGCAGGCCGCACTGATGCAGCTTGAGCTCCGGGCCGACCACGATGACCGAACGGCCCGAGTAATCGACGCGCTTGCCGAGCAGGTTCTGACGGAACCGGCCCTGCTTGCCCTTGAGCATGTCGGCGAGCGACTTCAGCGGACGCTTGTTGGCGCCGGTGATGACGCGGCCGCGGCGGCCGTTGTCGAACAGCGCATCGACCAACTCCTGCAGCATGCGCTTCTCGTTCCGGATGATGATGTCCGGCGCGCGCAGCTCCATCAGCCGCTTCAGCCGGTTGTTCCGGTTGATGACGCGGCGATACAGATCGTTGAGGTCCGACGTGGCGAAGCGGCCGCCGTCGAGCGGCACCAGCGGCCGAAGCTCCGGCGGAATGACCGGAACCACGGTGAGGATCATCCACTCCGGCTTGTTGCCGGACATGATGAAGGCCTCGACCACCTTCAGACGCTTGGCGAGCTTCTTGGGCTTGAGTTCCGTGGTCGACTCGGCAATCTCCACGCGCAGGTCGGCGGCGATCTTCTCCAGATCGAGCCCCTTGAGCAGCTCGCGGATGGCCTCGGCGCCGATGGCAGCCGTGAAGCTGTCCTCGCCGAAATCCTCCTGCGCCTGCATATACTCGTCCTCGGAGAGGAGCTGCAGCGGCTTCAGCGAGGTCAGGCCCGGCTCGAGCACGATGTAGTTCTCGAAATACAGAACGCGCTCGAGATCCTTCAGCGTCATGTCGAGCAGAAGGCCGATACGCGACGGCAGCGACTTCAGGAACCAAATATGGGCGACCGGCGCGGCGAGCTCGATATGGCCCATGCGCTCGCGCCGCACCTTGGCGAGAGTGACTTCGACGCCGCACTTCTCGCAGATGACGCCCTTGTACTTCATGCGCTTGTACTTGCCGCACAAGCACTCATAGTCCTTCACCGGTCCGAAGATGCGCGCGCAGAACAGACCGTCGCGCTCGGGCTTGAAGGTCCGGTAGTTGATCGTCTCCGGCTTCTTGATCTCGCCGAACGACCACGACAGGATCTTCTCGGGGCTGGCGATGCCGATGCGGATCTGGTCGAAATTCTGCTGCTGCACCTGAGGACTGAAGAGATTGGTCAGTTCTTGGTTCATTCTGGTGTCTCCCACCGGGCGGCTAAACCGCCCTTCGGTTGATCGTATTCGTCTTTAACGTGAGCCGATAAAGCCTGGGCTCATTCGGCCGCGGGTCGCGGCAGCCGCGCCCGTTGCGGCTGCTGCTCCTCAGGTTTCGGCTGCACCAACTCGACATTCAGTCCCAACGCCCGCATCTCCTTGACGAGAACGTTGAACAACTCGGGGATACCCGCCTCGAACGTGTCGTCGCCGCGGACGATCGCCTCGTACACCTTGGTACGGCCGGCAACGTCGTCGGACTTGACCGTCAGCATTTCCTGCAGCGTGTAAGCGGCGCCGTAGGCTTCGAGCGCCCACACCTCCATCTCGCCGAAACGCTGACCGCCGAACTGCGCCTTGCCGCCCAACGGCTGCTGGGTGACCAGGCTGTACGGTCCGATCGAACGCGCATGGATCTTGTCGTCCACGAGATGGTGGAGCTTCAGCATATAGATGTAGCCCACGGTCACCTTGCGCTCGAACTCCTCGCCCGAGCGGCCGTCGAACAGGGTCACCTGGCCCGACGTATCGAGACCCGCGAGCGCGAGCAACTCCGACACGTCACCTTCGTGCGCACCGTCGAACACCGGCGTCGCCACCGGCACGCCTGCCGACAAACTCTGGCTCACCTCGATGAGCTGATCGTCCCGGAGCGCCGCGATCGCCTTGTCGTCGCCGTAGATGCTCTTGAGCAGATCCTTCAACGGCTTCGGCTTGTTCAACTCCTGGTAGGCGTGCAGCGCCTCGCCGACCTTCACGCCAAGGCCGCGGCAGGCCCAGCCGAGATGCGTCTCGAGAATCTGACCCACATTCATGCGGCTCGGCACGCCGAGCGGATTGAGCACGATGTCGACCGGGGTGCCGTCTTCCAGATAAGGCATGTCCTCGATCGGCACGATCTGACTGATCACGCCCTTGTTGCCGTGGCGGCCGGCCATCTTGTCGCCGGGCTGGATCTTGCGCTTCACCGCGACGAAGACCTTGACCATCTTCATCACGCCTGGCGGCAGCTCGTCGCCGCGCTGCAGCTTGTCGACCTTGTCGACGAAGCGCTGCTCAAGCCGCTTCTTGGCCTCGTCGTACTGGCGGCCAATCGCCTCGACCTCGCCCATCGCCTTATCGTTCTTGAGCGCGATCTCCCACCATTGGCCGCGCGGGATGTCGTCGAGGATGGCCTCGGTGATCTTGGCGTCCTTCTTGAGGTTCCGCGGACCCTTGGCCACGACCTTGTGCATCAGCACGTCGCGGAGACGGCCATAGACGTTGCGGTCGAGGATCGCGAGTTCGTCGTCGCGGTCCTTGGCGAGCCGCTCGATCTCCTCGCGCTCGATCGCCATGGCGCGCTCGTCCTTCTCCACACCGTGGCGGTTGAACACGCGCACCTCGACCACCGTGCCGGCGACGCCGGGCGGCAGCTTCAGCGACGTATCGCGCACGTCGGAGGCCTTCTCGCCAAAGATGGCGCGCAGCAGCTTCTCCTCGGGCGTCATCGGGCTCTCGCCCTTGGGCGTGATCTTGCCCACCAGGATGTCGCCCGGCTGCACCTCGGCGCCGATATAGACGATGCCCGCCTCGTCGAGATTCTTGAGCGCCTCTTCCGAGACGTTCGGGATGTCGCGGGTGATCTCCTCCGGCCCGAGCTTGGTGTCGCGGGCCATGACCTCGAACTCCTCGAGATGGATCGAGGTGAACACGTCATCGCGCACGACGCGCTCGGAGATGAGGATGGAGTCCTCGAAGTTGTAGCCCATCCACGGCATGAACGCGACGAGCACGTTGCGGCCGAGCGCGAGCTCGCCGAGATCGGTCGACGGGCCGTCGGCGATGATCTCGCCGGCCTGGACGTTATCGCCCACACGCACCAGCGGACGCTGGTTGATGCAGGTGTTCTGGTTCGAGCGCTGGAACTTGCGCAGGTTATAGATGTCGACGCCGGACTTCGAAGGATCGGTCTCCTCCGTGGCCCGGATGACGATACGGGTCGCGTCCACCTGATCGACCACGCCGGTGCGGCGTGCGCCGATGGCGGCACCCGAATCGCGCGCCACGACCTCTTCCATGCCGGTCCCGACAAACGGCGCTTCCGCCGTGATCAGCGGCACGGCCTGACGCTGCATGTTCGAACCCATGAGGGCGCGGTTGGCGTCGTCGTTCTCGAGGAACGGAATGAGCGCCGCGGCCACCGACACGAGCTGCTTCGGCGACACGTCGATAAGATCCACCCGCTCGCGGGGATACAGCTCCACGTCGCCGGCATGACGGCAAACGATGAGGTCCTCGACGAAGGTGCCGTTCGGGTTCAGCTGCGCATTCGCTTGCGCGATGATGTAGCGCGCCTCCTCCATGGCCGACAGATAGACCACCTCGTCCGTCACCTTGGACTTCACCACGCGGCGATACGGGCTCTCGATGAAGCCGTACTTGTTGACGCGCGCGAAGGTCGCCAGCGAGTTGATGAGGCCGATATTCGGACCTTCCGGCGTCTCGATCGGGCAGATGCGGCCGTAATGGGTCGGATGCACGTCGCGCACCTCGAATCCGGCGCGCTCCCGCGTCAGGCCGCCCGGCCCGAGCGCCGACAGGCGCCGCTTATGGGTGATCTCCGACAGCGGGTTGGTCTGATCCATGAACTGCGACAGCTGCGAGGAACCGAAGAACTCGCGCACCGCGGCGGCCGCGGGCTTGGCGTTGATCAGGTCCTGCGGCATCACCGTGTCGATGTCGACCGAGCTCATGCGCTCCTTGATGGCGCGCTCCATGCGCAACAGGCCGACGCGATACTGGTTCTCCATGAGCTCGCCGACCGAACGCACCCGGCGATTGCCGAGATGGTCGATGTCGTCGATCTCGCCCCGCCCGTCGCGCAAGCCCACCAGCGTCTTGATGACGGCGAGGATGTCCTCGCGGCGCAGCGTGCGCATGGTGTCCGGCGCGTCGAGATCGAGGCGCATGTTCATCTTGACCCGGCCCACGGCCGACAGGTCGTAGCGCTCCGAATCGAAGAAGATGCCGTTGAACAGCGTCTGCGACGCCTCCGGCGTCGGCGGCTCGCCCGGGCGCATCACCCGGTAAACGTCGAGCAGCGCCTCGTCGGTGTTCGAGTTCTTGTCGACGGCGAGCGTGTTGCGAATGAAGGCGCCGACATTGACGTGGTCGATGTCGAGGATCGGGATCTCCTTGAGCCCGAGCCCCTTCAGCGTCTCGAGCAGCTTCTCCTCGATCTCCTCGCCGGCCTCGCCATAGATCTCGCCGGACTCCAGATTGACGATGTCCTGCGCCAGATAGCGGCCGTAAAGGTCCTCATCGCTGATGAGCAGCTCCTTCAAGCCCTCCTCGGCGAGCTTGTTGGCGAGACGCGCCGTCACCTTGCGGCCGGCCTCGATCGCCACCTTGCCGGTCTTGGCGTCGATCAGATCGGTGGTCGGCTTGATGCCGCGCATGCGGTCGGGACGGAACGGCATGCGCCATCCGTCCTTGCTCGCCTTGAGAACGATGCGGTCGTAGAAGGTCGACAGAATCTCTTCGTCGTCGAGGCCGAGCGCATAGAGCAGCGTCGTCACCGGCAGCTTGCGCCGACGGTCGATACGCACATAGACGACGTCCTTGGCGTCGAACTCGAAGTCGAGCCACGAGCCGCGATAGGGAATGATACGCGCGGCGAACAGCAGCTTGCCGGACGAGTGCGTCTTGCCGCGGTCATGGTCGAAGAACACGCCGGGCGAGCGATGCATCTGCGAGACGATGACGCGCTCGGTGCCGTTGATGACGAAGGTGCCGTTCATCGTCATGAGCGGCATGTCGCCCATGTAGACGTCCTGCTCCTTGATGTCCTTGACCGAACGGGCGCCGGTCTCCTCGTTGACATCGAACACGATCAGACGAAGCGTCACCTTGAGCGGCGCGGCGAAGGTCATGCCGCGCTGCTGGCACTCCTCGACGTCGTATTTCGGCTGCTCGAAGGCATAGCGGACGAATTCGAGCTGGGCGCGCTCGCCGAAGTCCCGGATCGGGAACACGGAGCGGAACACGGACTGCAGACCCTCGTCGAGGCGCCCGCCTTCCGGCTCGTCGACCATCAGGAATTGATCGTAGGACTGCTTCTGAACCTCGATGAGGTTCGGCATCTCCGCAACTTCGTGGATGTGCCCGAAAAACTTACGATATCGCTTGTGACCGTTAGTCTGCTGCGCCATATGGTCCTCTCAAAGGCTCGTCGCGACGGCTCGCCGGAAACTCCGCTTGGGCGCGGAGCCTCTGGTGAACAGTCACGTCATCGATTTAGATGGGTTGTGGCCCGGGCGAACACCGGCATATGGGGTCCGCCCAGGCCTCTTTCAACCCAGGCTACTTCAACTCGACGGTCGCGCCGGCGGCCTCGAGCTGCTTCTTGATTTTCTCGGCCTCTTCCTTCGGAACGCCTTCCTTCACGGCCTTGGGCGCGGCCTCGACCAGATCCTTGGCTTCCTTGAGTCCGAGGCTCGTCACCGCCCGCACTTCCTTGATGACGTTGATCTTTTGGGCACCAACCGCGGTCAGGACAACGTCGAATTCGTCCTTCTCTTCGGCTGCGGCTTCGCCACCACCACCGGCTGCGGCCATCATGGCCACCGGCGCGGCGGCCGAAACGCCCCACTTCTCTTCGAGCATTTTGGCGAGCTCGGCCGCCTCGAGCACCGTCAGGCCCGAAAGGTCGTCTACGATTTTCTGAAGATCTGCCATTGTCTTATCCTTGTACGTTCAACTCTCGTATTGGGTTTCCAGCGTTACGCTGCTTCCTTGCTGCCATAGGCTGCGAACACACGGGCCAGCTGAGCGGCGGGCTCTTTCACGGTGCGGGCGATCTTCGTCGCCGGCGCCTGAAGAAGACCGATCAGCGTGCCGCGGAGTTCGTCGAGCGAAGGCAGTTCGGCGAGCGAACTCACCGCTTTTGCGTCGAGTACCGTGGCGCCCATCGTGCCACCAAGGATGATGAACTTGTCCTTGGTCTTGGCGAACTTGACGAGCACCCTGGGGGCCGCCACGGGATCGTCGGAATAAGCGAGGCATGTCGGCCCCGTCATAAGATCCGAAATTCCCTTGGCGTCGGTACCATCGAGCGCGAGCTTCACGAGCTTGTTCTTCGCCACCTTGACCTGCCCGCCAGCGTCTCTCATGTCGCTGCGCAGCTTGGTCATGTCGGCAACCGAAAGGCCCGCATAGTGAGCCACGACGACCACGCCGGTCTTGGCGAAGACATCGTGAAGCGCCGTCACAACTTCGCGCTTCTCAGCTCTTTCCATGCTCACTCCGTCTCTCAATAAGCCGCAAGCAACGCTTGCAGCCTTAGGCCACACGAGCCACGGAAGGTGCGGGGCGAAGCAAAAAGCCACCCCGCGCTTTCGCGCGGCGCTCTGTTGCCTGTCCCGCTCGCGCGCGAAATACGCTAGAGCCACATACGAGGTTCAAACCGATCTCCAGGTTGCGGCGGTGTTCCCGCTACCATCGAACCGTTCGTCTCCCGTCTCATGCAGGCCCAAAAGGCTTAAGCGGTTTCCCGCACCTGCAATCTCGGACAGGTTTGGACCGCTCGGATTGCCAAGCGATCCTCCGGGACCGAACGCCGGTCCCGAAACTCTTTCAACTCAAGCGCTGCCGAGACTGGCAGGCTCAACCTTGACGCCAGGCCCCATGGTCGAGGTCACGGCGATGCGTTTCACAAACGTGCCCTTGGCGCCGGTCGGCTTGGCCTTCATCACCGCGTCGGCGAAGGCGCGGATGTTGGCCACCAGCGCGTCCGCGGTGAAGCTCGCCTTACCGACGCCGGCATGGATGACGCCGGCCTTCTCGACGCGGAACTCCACGGCGCCGCCCTTGGCCGCCGCGACGGCGGGAGCGATATCGTTGGTGACGGTGCCGACTTTCGGGTTCGGCATCAGGCCACGGGGGCCGAGCACCTTACCGAGACGGCCGACGAGCGGCATCATGTCCGGCGTGGCGATGCAGCGGTCGAACTCGATCACGCCCTTCTGCACCTGCTCGACGAGATCCTCCGCGCCCACCACATCGGCACCGGCCTTCTTCGCCTCTTCGGCCTTGTCGCCCTTGGCGAACACGCCGACGCGCAGCTTGCGCCCCGAACCATGCGGCAGCGCGCAGACGCCACGAACCATCTGATCGGCGTGGCGCGGATCGACGCCCAAATTCATGGCGACCTCGATGGTCTCGTCGAACTTGGACTTCGCCGCGTCCTTAACCAGCTTCACCGCGTCCACGATGTCGTAGAGCTTGTTCGGCTCCACCGTCTCGGATGCGGCACGGAATCTCTTGCCGGGCTTGCTCATCGTCTACTCCTGAACCTCAAGACCCATCGAGCGGGCGGAGCCGGCGATGATCTTCATCGCTTGCTCGATGGAATTCGCATTCAAATCCTGCATCTTGACCTCGGCGATCTCGCGCAGCTGATCCTGCGACACACGCCCGGCGACGCCGCGGCCCGGCTCCTTGGAGCCCTTGCCGATGCTTGCCGCCTTCTTCAGGAGGAAGGACGCCGGCGGCGTCTTCATCTCGAAGGTGAACGAGCGATCAGCAAAGACCGTGATCACGGTCGGAATGGGCGAGCCCGCCTCGAGCTTCTGCGTCGCCGCGTTGAACTGCTTGCAGAACTCCGGGATGTTCACCCCGCGCTGGCCGAGCGCAGGCCCGATCGGCGGCGAGGGGTTTGCCTGCCCCGCCGGCACCTGCAGCTTGATGTAACCGTCAATTTTCTTCGCCATGCCTACTCGTCCTGCGTGTTCCGCTAAATCCCGGGAAGCTCAAACCTCAGAGCTTCTCCACCTGTGCATATTCAAGCTCGACCGGCGTTGCCCGGCCGAAAATCGAAACCGCCACCTTGAGCCGCGCCCGCTCCTCGTCGACCTCTTCCACGAGGCCGTTGAACGAAGCGAACGGCCCGTCGGCGACGCGAACCTGCTCGCCGATCTCGAAGGTGACCGACGGCTTCGGCCGCTCCACACCTTCCTGCACCTGCTGGAGGATGCGGCCCGCCTCCTCCTCGGTGATCGGGATCGGCTTGTTGTCCGTCCCGAGAAAGCCCGTGACCTTCGGCGTGTTCTTGATCAGATGGTAGGTCTCGTCATTGAGCTCCATCTTGGCGAGCACATAGCCCGGAAAGAACTTCCGCTCGGAGGCGACCTTCCGGCCGCGCCGCATCTCCACGACTTCCTCCATCGGCACGAGGACATCCTCGAACTGCTCGCCGAGACCCGCAGCGACGGCGCGCTCCTTGATGGATTCGGCGACCTTCCGCTCGAAGTTCGAGTAAGCGTGAACAATGTACCAGCGCATAGCCATCGGATTGAAGTTTCGACCTCCTAGCGGCCCATGCCCAAGATGAGCTGGACGACCGCGCTCAACAGCCAATCGACGCCGAGGAAGAACAGTGCGGCGGCGACCGACATGATGAGCACCATGATCGTGGTGATTACCGTCTCCCGGCGCGTCGGCCAGGTGACTTTGGACACCTCGGTGCGCACTTGCTGGAGAAACACAAAGGGATTCGTTCTCGCCATCTCTGTCCTTGCCGCGGGCACTTTCGGCCCCACTTCTTCTTTAGTCTTGAGCCCGTAACCGCTGCACTCCTGACCCCCGACCGTGGCAGGAGTGGAGGGACTCGAACCCCCAACCCCCGGTTTTGGAGACCGGTGCTCTAGCCAGTTGAGCTACACTCCTAAGGCTTGCTCCAGTTTACCTTCAAAATAAAATTTCAATTCCAAATCAATCGCCTAACGGCCTAACTTGCTGGAGCGGGTGAAGGGAATCGAACCCTCGTCCTCAGCTTGGAAGGCTGCTGCTCTACCATTGAGCTACACCCGCATCCATCCTGGCTCAAAAGAGTGGTGGTGGAGGGGGTTGGATTCGAACCAACGTAGGCATAGCCAACGGGTTTACAGCCCGTCCCCTTTAGCCACTCGGGCACCCCTCCTTGAGAGCTCAGATGGATTGACTGGTGATTGTAACCAAGCAAAAACACCCCGCCGTCGGCCGGCAGGGTCCGCAATAGCCGCGTTTATGAGTAGCCATTCGGTCCCTGTCAACTGTAAATCAGGGCGAGCCGTCTGGAATTCCTTGGTTTTATCCTACCTCCGGCGCTTTGACCATCACCCCCTGCCAAAAGGCCACAACCCTCATGCGGCGCCAAAAACCGAGCCATTCCAAACCCTTCAGCCAAGCGCCGCGGGGTAAGCCGCGGCATTCGGGCCGGGGTGCCAATTCCGACCGCATCTTCATCTTCGGCCTCCACGCCGTCGAAGCCGCTCTCGCCAATCCGGATCGGCCCGTCTTGCGCCTGCTCGCCACCGACAATGCCGCCCACCGGCTGGCCCCCCTCATCGCCAAGCGCGGGCTCAACCCGGAGCCCTCCACCCCGAAGGATCTCGACAAGCTGCTCGGACCCGACACCGTGCATCAAGGCGTGGCGCTGGAGGCCGGACCGCTCGAGCCCATCGGCCTCGACGATGTGGATCCCAACGGCACGCTGCTCGTGCTCGATCAGGTGACCGACCCGCATAACGTGGGCGCCGCGCTCCGCTCGGCCGCCGCCTTCGGCGCGTCGGGTCTCGTTCTCACCGAGCGGCATAGCCCGCCGCTCATGGGCGTGCTGGCCAAGGCCGCCAGCGGCGCCCTGGACCTCGTGCCCATCGTGCTGGTCAAGAATTTGAGCCAAGCCCTCGCCGAGCTCGGCGAACGCGGCGTCTTACGCATCGGCCTGGCGGAGGATGGCGAGGAGCCGATCGAGTCGACGCCCCTCACCCGTCCGCTGGCGCTCGTGCTCGGCGCCGAAGGCAAGGGTTTGCGGCATCTCACGCGGGAGCGCTGCGACCGGATCTGCCGCATCTCGACCACCAGTGCGCTCGCGAGCCTCAACGTGTCGAATGCCGCCGCCATCGCCATGCATTGGGCGAGCCTCAAGGCGCAATGATCTGAAGCGCCGAACGAAAGCGAGGGGAAAGCGGCGCGAAGCCCCTTCCCCCTCGATCCCGGGAATCAGCCGGCTCGCGCCGGACGATCAGTTGCAGAAGCGGCGGCCGAACGAATTGTACCAGCAGTTCCGGCGCCAATAGGTGTTGCAGGTGCTCAGACCGCACTCGCCCGCATAGGCCGGCTGCTTGTAATAGGCGTAATAGTTCGGCGACCGATAGCGATAGGCGGTCGGGCCCGGCGGCAAGCCGCACGGCGAGACGCAAGGCGGCGGGGCTACCGCGACGGCGCCGCAGGGCGACACGCAAGGTGCCGGGGCGACGACAACGGCGCGGCGCGCGCGGCGCAACGGAATCGGATTCGGCGCCGGGACCATGACGGCGCTGTTGCAGCGCCAACCGCCGCCGCACCATGCGTCGGCGTCATCGACCGCCGTGAGGTTGAAGCCAACCGCCAGCGCCAGGACGGCAGCAATACTCAACAGGACTTTCATCTTGGGACTCCACTCGGGCTAGGGTACCCCTCCTGGCGCTTGTCCGGCCAGCGAAGGCTTCCCCGACACTAAGGGAGCGCAAGTATCGGCGAAGTTAATGAAGGCCTGTTTCCGCACGCCCAGAGATTACAAAGCCCCTAACGACTGGCCCAAAATGGGACAATTCACGCATAGCTGGAGTAATACTGGTCGATAGACTGTGGAGAGTCTTCAGCTGGCCCCAGTGTCCGATCTATTTGATATATCGCTCGGACTGGGCGCCGCGCCGGCCGTCGACCGGCTCGAGATAATGGAAATAGGGCTCGCACCGCGGAAAGTCCTCCGGCGCCGTGGTGTAGGGCCGATAGAACCACCAATAATTCCGCTTCAAGCAATACATGGCTTGCGCCCGCTTGCCGTGGAAGCGCGCGCCATCCTGGGCGGCATCGACAACCAGCTGCGAATCAGCGCCGGCGAGCGGCAAAGGTCGCGCCGCCATCGTCGCCTGTGCCGATCCCAGCGGAAAGGCCGCAAACAGGCACACGGCCGCGCTGGCAGCGAGCCAAAGCCTCAAGTCGCTCATGCCGATTCCCCCTCGGGCACCTCTGTTAAGCAATCAGACTCTAAACAAAAAGAGGACCCCCCGCAACGCAAGGCTCCGGCAACGAATGGTCCCGCATTGTGAAGTTCGCGCGACATATCTTGACAGCGCCGCGCCCTGGTCCCTCAACTCGGAAACCGGGCAGAGCCGCAAGCGTCACAACCAGTGTGCGGAACGAAACTACTCAGTATTGGTTGTTTCTGCATCCCGCCCAATAAACGTATCTCAGGAAGGAGACCTCCCCCATGGCCGATACCGCCGGCAAGCGTAGCACCAACGCCGAGGCCGAAGCCCTCGCCGATCAGATCAATGCGATCCGCGCCGACATGCAGAACCTGACCTCGACGGTCAGCCGTATTGCCAACACCCAGATCAACCGGGCGCAAGGCAAGGCGATGGATGCTGCGCAGGATGCCGAAGACGCCATCAAGCGCAATCCCCTGCAAGCCGTCGCCATCGCCGCGGGTCTCGGCTTCCTGTTCGGCGTCTTCACCCGCCGCTAGGATAGATCCATGCTCCGCATCGTCCTGTCGCTCGTCTCGTCTCTTCAGATCGGGGCGCGCATTAAGGATGCGATCGAACGCTCGGCGAAGAAGGCAGCCGTCATTGCCATCGCCGCCGTGGTGTTCCTGTTCGCCATCGCCTTCGGCCTGGTCGCCGCCTATCAAGCGCTGATCGTGTACGACTTCACGTCGCTGGAGGCCGCGGGCATCGTGGCCGGCGCGCTGGTCGCGCTCGGTCTCGTCGTCCTTGCCTTCCTGCCCCTCGTCAATCGGCCGCAGAAGACCCAGACTCAGTCTCTCGTCAACGCGCCAGCCGAAGGCATGGCCATGATCGACCAGGGCGTCGGCAAGGCCATGCAGCAGGTAGGCCCACTCACCCTGCTGGCTGTCGCCTTCGCCGCCGGTCTTCTCGCTAGCCGGCGCCGGTGACTTCCCGGCCATGCGTCTCATTCCGGGACGCATCTTAATGCTGTCTTAACCACAAGCCTTGCACCCTTGGGGAACGCGAAGAGCTCATTCTTCCAACCCAAGGGCAAGGCGGCCATTCATGCTGCGAGGCTTGTGTCTGATGTTGCTGGCCACCGCCTGCATCGCAGACGGCGCACAGGCGCAAGTCGTCGAGGTGCCGCGCCCCTACGCCATTCCCCTGCCCCCAATGGCCAACGATCAGCCGCAATGGGAACTGGGGATGCGCTATTGGTATAGCGAGGGCTCGACGCGCTTCGATCTCAATTCGAGCCGGCTCGGCGCCATCTACGGCGATCCCACCTCGACCCTCACCTATGACGACATCAGCGCCAACGCGCTCGAATTCGTGTGGAGCGCCCGCAACGAGACCGATACCTTCGCCAAAGGCTTTGTCGGCGGCGGCTGGCTCGACGGCGGCAGCCTCGACGACGAGGATTTCTTCGCCGGCCAGATCAAATTCTCCGACACCTACAGCAAGCTCGACGGCAACGGCCTCGTCTACGGCACCATTGACGTCGGCCAGGACTTCACCCTGATCGACAACAAGGCCAGGGTCGTCTTCAGTCCTTTCGTCGGCTTCAACTATTGGGAAGAGACGGTGCAGGGCTACGGCGCCCGCTGCAACCCCGACGATGTGGACGGCGCCTTCTGCGGACCGGCCGGCTCGAACGTCGTCCCCTTCAATACGAAGGTGATCACCAACAAGCAGAGCTGGGCCTCGCTCCGGCTCGGCGCCGAGCTCAAGGCGAAGCTCTGGGACCGGCTGACCTTGCGCGGCGACGCGGCCATCGTGCCGGCGGCCTATTTGTGGAACGAGGACAGCCACCATCTGCGCGGCGATCTCGGCCCCACCCCCAACATCATCGATAGCGGCACCGGCTGGGGCTATCAGCTCGAAGGCGAGGTGCGACTCGATCTTACCCGTTATTGGGCGGTCGGCGCCGGCGTCCGCTACTGGTATGCGCAGACCAACGGCGACTCCGACTTCGTCAATCTCGACGTCACCTCGCAGCTCGAGGATTTCACATCCGAGCGCTTCGGCGTCTTCGGCAACGTTTCCTACCGCTTCTCTACCTTTTAAGCCCACCTCACCCGCCGCTTGAGTGCTTGCGGGAAAGCGGGGATAAAGGGCGCAGGATCGCCGGGCGCGGGATCCAGCGTGGCCGTCCCGTTCCGGGATCGCCAAAAAGCCGGCTTAGCTCAGTTGGTAGAGCGGCTGATTTGTAATCAGTAGGTCGGGGGTTCGAATCCTCCAGCCGGCACCAATAAAATCAAAGGCTTGTGCTGAATTCATCGCCAGGCCCCTGGCTGCGCCAAACAGAAGAAGCCTCACCCCTAAAGGCAAGGCCTCCCCCGTTCCCTCGTGTTCCCCCGAACGCGATTTGCCATTAGGGCAGTCCAAAGACGGCAAATGTCGGGCTGATTTTCGATCTTCCACAATAAAGTGGGGCTGTTACCGATGGGTCACAGTTCCCGTTAAGCCTGCGACAGAAATGCCCAGAAACTGAACGATTTGTAATTATTGGGTGTGGCCAACGGTGATAGTTTCAGTCACCGGCGGGGTTCCCTCCCCCGTCATGGTTCCCCCCAAACGGAACCCAAAGCCCCGGCATCCCCCCGTGTCCGGGGCTTTTCTTTATCCAATCCGATACCTGCTTGCCGCAAGATAGAAGGCGCGAACCAACGTGCACTTCTAAATCCGGGAGGGAACAATGCCGCGTTCCGAAGACTTGCGCCTCGACAATACGCGACCGTCAGCAATTAGGGGCTTTTTGAGCGGGGGCGTGATCAAGTGCGTAGGGACAGACCCTCTACAAGACGGCGTCAGCGTCACGCTCTCACCAAGCGGGGCCCAATTCATTCTACATGGTTCGGACTTCGTCGTCGTAGCCGCGGGATCCAACGCCTCCATGGTGCTGAGAGAGGTAGCTGAAGGAAACACCGGAACCTTGAGGCTGAAATATTTTCCGGCCTCATCCAAAGAGGCAAAAAATCCGAAGAAGAAAAAAGCCAAACGCTAAACGGCGCCATCAGAGTCCCGATGACAACACGGCGTTCTGACTTCGGGCAGACTACTTGTCGTTGTGAGCCTTCCAGATTTTCTTGCAGCTCTTCACCCAGTCATGACGCAGCTTGCGATCATTCGGAAAATGCTTCTTGGCGGCATCCTTGCACGTCATTCCGTTCATCATATGGGCAGCAGCCTCAGCGGGAGCGGTCTGAAGGGAGACCGTGAAGACGAAACCGGCCGCAACCGCCGTAAGAATTAGCTTGTGCACTTGATTCCTCCATCGGTGGTGAAGCTCTTGCTACCAAACTGGGGCGACCAAATCTAGCGTTGAGGATCCGCGCATCCCCTAACCCGGTAGCAAGTTCGGTCCGCTTCACATTGCTTCTGACGTGGCGTACCTGCCCGAACTTTTCGGCGCGATGAGCGACTGACCAGCGCGACGCTTACGAACAATAGGTGATGTAGCAATAATAGCGTTTCGGCGTGCGGATCGAACATTGATATAAGGCAATGCCCTTTGCGTTCGACAGCGACCCAGATAGGCCCCAGCCCGACGATCCAGTAGCGCTTCGAGCCACACAGTAATAAGCCATGGCCTGAACTGGCGTCAGCGCCACAATGCCAGCTATAATCAGTGAAGCGGCAAGCCATTTCATTTTCATCGGATCACCTCCTAGCCCTTTGGTCGTCGCTTGTGTTACCTGTGGGGACCCAACCATAGGCCAAAGGAGACGGAAAATGTACCCTCGGTCGATCCTGAGCGCTCTGGCTTTGATAATGGTTATGGCTTTGGCTCAGTCTGCTGGAACTGCGCAGGCGGCAGATGGTCAAGGCGGCGGCGGCGACACTAACTCGGACCTCCGTCGCGCCTGTAAGTCGCAAGCGCAGAGTCAAAAGCTCGCGGAGAATGCGGCCGCCACCTTCGTGCAACGGTGCGCGAACACGCCGATCAACCCGGCTGCCAGGAAGTCCGGCGACAAGCTCCGCGGCGTCAAATAGCTGACCTTGTAAGAAATCGCTTCTCACTTGTTCGTAGCGGCAGCCCGACTGAGGTTCACCCGCGCTGATAGCTCATCCGCCGTTTCGACCCGCTCGCTGTAGCGGTCGGTGAGGTGCGGAGAAACATCGCGCGTCAGCAATGTGAACTTGACGAGTTCCTCCATCACGTCGACGACGCGGTCGTAGAACGCCGAGGGCTTCATGCGCCCCGCCTCGTCAAATTCCTGAAACGCCTTCGCCACCGAGGATTGGTTGGGGATGGTCAGCATCCGCATCCAGCGGCCGAGGACGCGCATCTGGTTGACGGCATTGAAGGACTGCGAGCCGCCGCTGACTTGCATGACGGCGAGCGTCTTCCCTTGCGTCGGCCTGATCGCGCCGGTGTTGAGCGGGATCCAGTCGATCTGCGCCTTCATGATCCCGCTCATCGACCCGTGCCGCTCCGGCGAGGTCCAGACCTGCCCTTCCGACCACGCCGCGAGATCCCGGAGCTCACGCACCTTCGGATGATCCTCGGGCGCGTCATCCGGCAAAGGCAACCCGCTCGGATCGAAGATGCGCGGCTCGGCGCCCAAATGATGGAGGAGCCGCGCGCCTTCCTGGGTCAAGAACCGGCTATAGGATCGCGGCCGCACCGATCCGTAGAGCATCAGGATGCGGGGCTTGTGCGTCGAGCGCAGCGGATTTTGCAGCGGCTCCGTATCGGGGCGCGGAAATGCATCCGTGCGGATATTGGGGAGGCTGAGATCGAGATCAGACAACGCGTTCGCCCTTCTGGTCTAAGACGACTTCGCCGTCTTCCTAATATGTAAGTATGATCGCGAGACGGCCAGTCTCCTATCGGCTAGACCGCTGCGCGTTGAGAATTTCGTTGGACGTGTTCCATCGAGGCGCACCATGCTATGGAGCAGTTCGGATGGCGGACGGCAAGAAACGGCGGCGGGGTGGCGCAACGACAATGATCAGGATCGTTCTGCTGGTTCTTGGGCTCGGGCTGCTCGTAGTGCCCACCATGGCTCATGCGCAAAATGTCCAACCGAAGCAGTCGTTGCAGACCCGCCCGTCGGCTTGCGGCATCGGCAGTCAGAGTATCCGCGTGTGCGAGAACGACCTCCGCTCCTGCAACAGCGTGTGCGAGGCGCGCGCCCTGGACCCGAGTGCGGTTGTTGCCGGCTGCGCCACCCGCTGCTGCACCCAATATAATGTGTGCCTCAGGCTGCGTGGCTGCGGCTCGCGCGTCATTCAATGTAATTAGCGCGCCTAGGAGCCGCCCGCTTGGGCAGCCACCTCGTCGAGCTGCGCCTTGAGCAGCTCAGGCGGCAGATATTGGATGACCGCCTTCTGCGCGCCGTCGGTCACGTAGCGGAGCTTGAGCAGCAAGCCGCCGTAAGACTCGAAGAACTCTTCCACCGTCAGTCCGTCCGCCCCGTCCATCGCCTCCGGCGGGAAGGCGAACACGAGCCGGAACGGCGCGTGCGGCGGCACCGTATTCTGCGGCGCGATGTCGAGGGCTTGTGCGGCCGTGTTCCCCTCGCCGGCCACCGCCGCCGGCTTGTCGACTTTGAGGGTAAGCTTGAGCTCGGGCCGCTGGACGTCCGGCTTGAGGACGCCTTCGATGGCCGTCAAAGGCTGATCAGACGCATTCACCCCGCCGACCGACAGCCCGTTGATGCGGAACGATTCCGGCGTGCCCGACAGCGTGAACACGGCGCGCTCCGGCAACGGCCGGTCGAGGTCGTCGAACGTCCAGGCGATGCCGCCCGGTGCATCCTCGGCAGCCTGCTGCGTCGTCCCGGCGCCTGCCCCGGTACGCAATATGAGGCCCCCGCCGAGCAAAAGCCCGCCACAGACCAACAACACTGCCCCTGCAACGATCATCATCTGACTAAGTTCGGCGTCCCTCGTTCGGCCCCAAGCGGTCTGCGCCAAGGCGCTTCCCGACGATACAGCCTTAGACCATGCTTTCTTGGCCCCTGCGCTGACCCATGCAGTCTTAGACCATGCATCCCGCGCCCATAAGGGTATCGTGTTTTTCGCGCGCTCCCGAGACTCAAGGGCCTGCGGCGCGACCATCGCGGGTTCGGGCATTCTGGGCTCGTTGGGCGAAATGCCCTCGACCCAGAATCCTTCGTAGAATGGCCCATAGACTTCCGGGACTTCAACGACAGGCGCAGGCACTGCCTCGGCCTGAACCTGAGGTGCGGCGATTGGGATCCAGGGCTCGTTCGCCGGCCGGCCGCCGATTTCGGCGCCGTCGGCGTGCGGTCCGTAAATCTCGATGACGGCGGTTGGCGCTGGGCCACCTGTGGACCGGGGCAACCGCGCGCTGGCGAACATGCCATCGGCCCGCGCCGCGCCGGCCTTGGCGTAGCGCTCCGCCTGACGCCCATACTTGGCAACGCGCACATAGAGCGCCGGCGCCAGCGCCGCCGCGCGAGCCTTGCTCCACCGATACCCGGCCGCGAGCTGGCGCTTGCCCGCGGCTGAAACTGCTGCCGCCTTGTCGGAGGCGACGGCGGCTCCGCGCGATGCGGATCGGCCCGTGGCGCCGGCAAATGCCACGCCTTTGGCCGAGGCCAAAGAAAGCGCGCTGCCGAACGAGCGGCCCGCCGAACGGCCCGCGACCCCGGCCTTCGACGCCACCAGCGACGAGCCCGCGGCCAATGTCGAACCGCCCGCGCGGGCGGTCGCCTGCGCCTTGGCCCCGCTCCACGCGAATCCCGCCGAAACCGTCCTGCCGAGCCACCGCGCGGCGGCCGCCAGCTGCGCTCCCGTCCATCGGGCACCCGCCACGATGAGCCGCGCGACATAGATGGCGAAAGCGCGGATCTTCGCCCCGGTCCAGGCCACGCTCCACGCGATCATCCCACCGGCATATTTGAACCCCGCGACAATCTTGGCGGTGGCGAGAAGGAAGATCGAGCGGATGAAGAGCAGCGCGGCCCACGTCGCCTGCTGCACCGCGCGCGTCGCGCGTTGACGCATGAGTTGCCGGCGACGCTTCGTACGCTCCCGGCGGGCTGCGGCGAGCCGATGCTCGCGCTGGCGCTGCAGCCAGCGTTCGTGCCGCGCGCGGTCGCGGTCGACAGCGGCGCTCTGCGCCTGCAACCAGCGCTTGTGGTCGGTCAGATCCTCTTTGGCGTTGGAGAGGAACGCGCCGGACTTTGCGGCGGTATCCTTGGCGGCGGCGACCGACGCATCGAGCGCGGCGGTTTCCCTCGACTCAGCGTCGTCTTCCCGCGTCGACCAGGCACGTTTTTTGCGCATCGGACTGGCCATGCAGAGAGGCTCCGCTAGAACCCGAATCCAGGTCGAGCCTCATGGATTACAAGACTCATCACCACTCATCCCCAGGGAACGCTAAACAACAGGTGCTGGGTCGGGGCTCCCCGCCCCGCACTGCCGGAGTCTTTGGCCGCGACGGCCTGCCGTAGATTGCCCCCGCCCGAACAAGGCGCTCTTGCGCCGCCCCATAAAGTCGGGGCACTCAAGAAACGGCAGGGCTGTTGGCCGTCAGATCTCCGCTCGCCATAGCTTAGCGGTCAAACCCTTTGCGGCCAACGGCCAAACTCGGGATGCAATCATTTAGTGAGGAGGTGTGGCGGGAAACGCGCTGGAGCCTCACAGATCGTCGAGGCCGCCAAGCACCCGGTCGAAATCCCGGCGCTTCTGATAATCGATCTCGGCCTGCTGGGCGCGCTTATTCGACAATTCTTGGCGGCAGGCATCATATTCTGCGCTTCCCGGGTCGCCTTTCGGGCGGCAGGCCGCCTCTTCCTCCGCGTCCTTAGCCACCTGCTGAGCCACACGATCGGCTTGGATCTGCTCGCGGTCGGCGCAGCCGGAAAACCCGCTGGCCAGCGGCACAAGCAAGGTCAAGATGAAGGCTTTTCTGACCATGGACCCGTTGCTGCTCTACAATGATGGCGCGGTGATGGTGACTGCGGGCAAGGGATGCTCTCACTTTTCCGCGCCTTGAGACTGCCCGCTTGCTTGCATAAGTCTGTGGCCAGGTCCTCACAAGAGGCATCGCAGTTTCCAGCCAGAGAGCACCAACCCATCGTGACAGACGTTTATCGACGCCCCCTCGCCGGCATCGCATGCCTGGCCGGCTTCCTGGCCGTCTCCGCCCTGTTCTCAGCTGCGCGTGCCGAGGACGTCCACGCGCCCAAGCCCGAGCAGGCCACCGAGCAGTCCGCGCCGGACAGCCAAGCGGAGGGGGCAGAGAGCAAAGACCAGAGTAAGGACGAAAGCAAAGAGGCGGCGGCTCCGCTTCTGCCACCTGCCGTGACCACCTCTCATACGCTGCAAGTCGGCGGCGAGGCCTTGCGCTACAGCGCCGTCGCCGGCGCCCTGCCGCTCCACGAGAAAGGCAAGACCACGGCGGAGATCTTCTACGTCGCCTATACCAAGACTCCCGCCGACGCCGACCGCCCCGTGACCTTCGTGTTCAACGGCGGCCCGGGCGCCGCCTCCGCCTATCTCCATCTCGGCGCCATCGGCCCGAGGATCGTCGAGGCCACGGATAACGGCGAGCTGCTCGGACCCCCGCCGCGCCTCGTCGACAACGACGCGAGCTGGCTTTCCTTCACCGACCTCGTCTTCGTCGATCCCGTGGGCACCGGCTATAGCCATGCCGCCGACGGCAAGAAGGAGTCCGACTTCTGGGGCGTGGAGCAGGACACCGAGTCCCTTGCCGAGTTCATCCGGCTCTATCTCATCGAGACAAACCGCATGGCCTCGCCCGTCTTCCTCACCGGCGAGAGCTATGGCGGCTTCCGCGCGGCGACCATTACCCGCAAGCTGCAGAAGAGCACCGGCATCTCGCCGAGCGGCATGGTGCTCGTCTCGCCGGCGCTCGAATTCGCCATGATCCAGGGCGAGGACTACGACCCCATGCTTTGGGCGCTGGCACTGCCCTCTTACGCGGCCGTCAAGCTCGAGAGCGACGGCGTCACGGGGCGCGCGGCGCTGGCCAGCGCGCTCAAGGGCGCCGAGCATTACGCGCTCACCGATTACCTCGTGGCGCTGGCCTCGGGCGCCGAGCAAGGCGGCAAGGCGGCAAGCGCGCGCGTGGCGGAATTGACCGGCCTGCCCCTCGAGAAGGTGGAACAGCATTTGGCGCGCGTCTCGCCGTCGCTGTTCATCAAAGAGTTCGACCGCGACGGCGGGCAGCTCTTGAGCCGCTACGATGGCAGCGTCAGCGGCCCCGACCCTCATCCCTCGAGCGCGTGGCCGCGCGGACCCGATCCCGTGCTCGACGTCACGGTGCCGTTATGGACCTCGGCCTTCGTGCAATATGCCCAGTCCGACCTCGCCTATAAGACCGACGAGGCCTACCACTTGCTCAATCGCGAGGTGCGCAACAAGTGGGATTTTGGCACCAGCCCGACCCAGCAAGGCTATGCCGGGGTGCTCGACGATATCCAGGAAGCCCGCGCCGCCAACCGCACGCTGGAAGTGCTCATCGCCACCGGCTACACGGACCTGATCACGCCCTACATGGTGCCGACCTATCTCGTGGGGCAGTTGCCGCCGCTTAAAGGCGCCACGCCCGTCACCATCGAGGACTATGCCGGCGGGCACATGCTGTATTTGCGCCCCGACTCCCGGCGCGATCTCAGGGACGATGTGGAAGCGATGTACCGCCGGGCGCTGTCGGCGGCATCGCAAGGATAGCCGCCTTTATGACTCGACCGAACGTGCGCGGATGATTCGCCACAGCACGGGCACGGCACTGATCGCCAGTATCGCGAGCAGAACGATCACGAATTCCGTTGGCCCAAGCGTCACCAATTGGCGCCCGATCGCCACGAGCAGCACCGTGTAGGGGAGCAAGGCTCCAAAGGTCGCGAGGCAAAAGCGCCACGTCGCAATGGGCGTCACCCCGGCGACATAGCTCAAGGCATCGAGATTGATGCCGGGGATAAGCCGGCAGTAGAATACCGCCGCCATCAACCGCCTCTGCGAAGTTTTGTCGTCAAGCAGCCAACCGCCGAACTTGGTCTTGCCGAGCGCGTCCAACCACCCTTTGCGCTCGACGAATCCGCGGCCGAGATGCCGCCCGATCAAGAAGGCGATCAAGGCGCCGAGTTGCGCGCCGATCAGGACATAAATGCTGCCGAGGAGAATACCTTGCGTGGCACCGGCTGCCAGGAGCACGGGGGAGCTCGGCACCACCCCGGACAGCGCTGCTGCAAGCCGGAGCAGAATGATGGCGGCCGGTCCCCACAGGCCGAGCTCCGGCAGATCCCGCTCGACGTCGAAACCGGCAATCTCCAAGGCTGTGGCATCGGAGGCGATGAACACCGCGAGGCTCGCCGCGACGGCCAGCAGCACCAGCAACCGTCTCATTTCAGGCCCCTTCCCTCGTTGCCGCGCGATCGGCCGCCGCGAGCGAGGCGTGGCCCGATTGGGCCCAATCCCGCGCCGCCGCGGCAAGGGCGGCGAACAGCCGCTGCTGCGAACGGGAGAATACAAGCATCTCGGGATGCCATTGCACCCCGATCAGGAAATCGTCACCAGCCGCCTCCACCGCCTGGATCACACCGGCCTCGTCATGGCCTACCACCCGCAAGCCCTTGCCGAGCACATCGATCGATTGATGGTGCAGCGCGTTCACCCGGCATGGATTGCACGACAAGATGCGGGCGAGATGACTGTCCTCTGCGAAGCTCACGGTCTTGCGCGGCAGCACGGTGCGCATTTTCTCCGCGTCCTCGTAGATCTCGTGAATGTCGGCGTGGAGCGTCCCGCCCCGTTGGACGTTCATGATCTGAGCGCCGCGGCAAATTCCCAGGATGGGCATCTTCACGGCCGACGCTTTCTCGAGCAGCGTAAGCTCCATCTGGTCGCGCGCCGGATCGATACGAATGTCGGGTGTCGGGACGCCGCCGTAAAGCTCGGCGCCGATGTCGTCGCCGCCGCCGATGATGAGGCCGGCCAGCCCGTCGACTGTCAGGGCATCGCCGGGCCGGAACCCGACCGCTTTCGCGCCGGCGCGCATCAAGGCCAGTCGGTTCAACATGAGGCTGCGCCAACCGCCGCGGCGCGAAGTGGTGACGCCGATCCGCGGCTTCATGCGCGATCCAAATCTGCCAGGTGCGTCGCCCATTCGTCCCTGTCGCCTCGGTGATCAAGATAGTCCCGGCACAACGCCGCGAGCCGCTCGCCGTCCTCCGCCAGCCGCTCCACCCACACCCAGCGGTTCCACTCACTCGCAAGACCCCAATCGGGATCGCCCAGCTGCATGTCGGGCAGGCGGTAGTGGAAGGTCGGCCGCGGATTGATCTTCTCATCGGGCAATTGCCGGCGCACCTCGGCCTCGTCGATGAAAGCCAGCAGGGGCAAGAGATCCAGATCGCGGTTTCGCGTCGGATTGAATGCGATGTAGTCGTCGATCAAGGTCGCCATGTCGGGCCAGTAGTCGTCACGCGCGAGCAACCGGACATAATCGTCGGGATAGGGCTCCGCGAAGCTCAACAGGCGCCGCGTGGGATCGGGATCGATTGCACGCCAGAACCACGGGCTGGCTACACCGTACCCCTTGACGATGGCGGTTATGGTCCGCGCATCGAGCCGCGGCGACTCCGGGTTGAGTTGCAGACCGAAGGCAAAGAAGGGGCTCGCCTCCGTTCCACTAGCGCCCGCCGCACGCAAGCCGGACAGCAGCAACTCAATCTTGGGCAGCTGATGAAGAGTAACCGGCGGCGCTTCGATCTCGAGTGGCACCACGAGGCTCGCCGCGGCGCCGAACAGATTGGCAAGCTCGGCCTTCACCTCGTCGAGAAATCCATCCGATGTCTCGTCGTAATCGGCAAAGCGCGTGTCGAGCTGGATCGTGAAGTCGCCGAGATCCGATCGCTCGACATCGAAGGCGTTGGGATTGTGTTTGACGATCGTGCCGCCGAACAGAGACTGGACGAGCCCGGCCGCGCTCTCCGCGCCGAGGCTGCCAAATTCAATCTCCACACCGACGGTTCTGACCTTTCCGTCGGCATTCGTCTGCGTGGGCGGAAGCTCGAACTTGTCAGGGCATGACATATGAGAAATCGGGACTGCGAGGGGAAAGAGAGGGGTGCTTTATGAACGACAAGCGGCCGATAAGGTTCCTCTGCAACGGCTCTGCCCGATCGGGTAGACTTGCGATTCTACATGCACGCGACGAAGGGACCGGCATGCCTATTCCACGCATTGCTCTCGCCTCGATAGCGCTCCTGGCGCTTGCCGCCCCGTGCGTCGCTGCGGACGATGCGCCCGCGCCCGAACCGCCGAAGTGGCGCGAATTTCACTTCGCTGAGCGCGGTTTCGTCGCCTCGTTTCCCGGCGCGACGGCCAAGCCCAAAGCCAGGAGCACCCCCGTTTCGGGCCAGAACCCCCTGCTTCAGCATGACTATCAAGTGAATCTCGACGACGACACGGTCTATAGCGTGGTGGTCTTCGAATATCCGGAAGGCCGGGCGCCGAGCCCCCCCAGGCCCGACTATTTCGCCAAGGTCGTCTCCGCCTATGCCAAAGGCAGTGGCACGCAGGTGCGCAAGAAGGGCGCCAGGACCATCGACGAACGCCCCGGTTACGAGGCCATGGCCGAGGACGGCAGGGGCAAGCTCAATCATCTCGTCGACCTGGTGGCCAACGGCGACCGCGTCTACATGCTGGTGTCCGCGGGGCCGAAGGGGCACGCCAAGAGCGACGGGGCCGAGCGCTTCCGCGACAGTTTCCGCCTGCTCGGTGGACCGCCCCCGCCCGGCGCCGCGAGCGCCTCGGTCGAGTAGCGATCGCTTCTCTAGACGGTCCGCTCGCGCAAGCCCCTCACGAAGCGCTGCACGTCTTCGGACGGCGCCGCCGTGAACAGGCTGACGCCGATCACCACGAGGAAGCCGACGGGCACCGCGAACAGTCCCGCGAAGGCCCCGCGCACGCCCCACCAATTGGCGATCGGACGCGCCGCCAAATCCCATTGCCCAAGCACCGCCGCTTGCGCTTCCCCGTCGGCGACATAGTAGCTCTGCTGGAGCGACTCATAGGCCGCGCGCTGCGCGTCCGTCGCGTTGGAGAAGAAGCTCGACAACTCGTAGAAGGCGAAGGGGATCGTGTGCGGCGCGATCATGTAATAGAGGCACACGATCAGCCCGGCGATCATGCCCGCGAGTGCCGCGTCCGCGCTGGCCCGCTTCCACCACACGCCCAGCACCAGTGCCGGCAGAAAGGCGCTGGCCGCCAAGGACAACGCCGCCGCCGTGGCCGTCAAAATTGCTTGTGGCTCGGCCACCGCGGCAATCGCGGCGAGGCCCGCCACAAGGATGACCGACAAGCGCGCCGCGAGCAGGCGCCGCCGGGTCGAGGCCGTGGGGTGCATGCTCTTGAAGTAGAGGTCGTAGGAGAGCGCATTGGCCATGGAGAGGGCGAGCGCACTGCCGACGGCGAGCAGGCCGGCGAGCGCCGCCAGTGTCAGGATCCCCTCGGCGATCATAGACAGGCTATCCCCGCTCTTGACCCAGGCCGCCTCGAACAGCGCGGCGAACGCCGGCGCCGCCAGACAGAGCACGCCGACAAAGCCCACGCTTGCGAGAAACGATCTCCGTGCGCCGCCGGGCGTGGGGGTGGTGAAGCTTCGCATCAACAGAAACGGCAGCGATGCGGTCCCGGCCGCTAGGCAGAAGATCAGGGCGAAGCGGTTGACGGCATCGCCTTGCGCGAGATCTTGCAGGCCGAGGCTTGGGATCACCTCATCGATCAGCATCTGGCTTTCGTCGAGCAGCGTCTCCGCCTGCCAGAGCACGACCATGACCGCCGCCAGCGAGACGGCCAGCAACACGGCAAATTGGGCGATCTGGGATAGGCTCAGCGAGCGCATGCCGCCGATCAGGGTGCAGACTAGGATCAGCGCCACGCCGAAGCCGATGCCGGCAAAGGCAGGCAGGGCGAAGAGCGCGGTGCTGAGCAGGCCGAACCCGAGGAGCACGGCGGCGAGCGCCGGGAACGAGCAGAGGATGAGCGCCATCACCGCGAGCGGTCGCATTTTATCGCCGCCGAAACGCTCGGAAAGAAAGTCGGGCAGCGTGTAGCCCCCATAGGCGCGCAAATACGGCGCGAGCAGGATCCCGCTCGCCGCGAGACCCAAGCCACCGCCCAACAACAACGCGCCGATGCCCTGCCAGTCGGGGCCAAGTCCACCGGCCAAGCCGACGAAGACAAGGACCCCCATGAAGGAGGTCGCAATCGCCATGCCATTGAAAATGGCGGGCATCAGCCGCGCCGCCACGTAGAAGTCGGAGACCGGACGCGCGATGCGCACGAGACCCGCCCTGGCGAATAACAACACCGCCAAGAGGATCGAGATCTGGGTGCTTAACGTTTTCGGCCTCCATTCTTTTTGGGCTTCTTGGCGGGTTTCGGCAGGATATCGCAAAGCAGCTTGCCGAACTGCTCAAACTCGGCCTTGCGCGGCGAGGTCTTGCGCCAGGCGAGCCCGATCTCGCGTTTGGGCTCCGGCGCCTGGAAGCGCAACAGGCGAATGTCGCCGCCGCGATGGATCTCGCTTTCGACGGCCATTTCCGGCAGCAGCGTGACGCCATAGCCATTGGCAACCATCTGCACGATCGTGGCGAGGCTCGACGCACCGAAGCTCTCGCGCGCCTCGCGCGTCATCATGTGACAGTAGGACAGCGCCTGGTCGCGCAAGCAGTGGCCCTCCTCCAACAGCAACAGCCGCTCGTCGGCAAGCATGTCCGGCGTGGCGCACCGCGTCTTTGCATTCTCAGGCGTCGCCTGCGTCGCCAGGATGAAGCTGTCGGCGAACAGAAATTGCGTCTCCACCTCGGGATCGTCGATCGGCAAGGCGACGAGAATAACGTCGAGATCGCCGGTCACAAGCTCATGCACGAGATTTTCGGTCACCGTCTCCCGCAGTTGGAGCTTGAGCGCCGGAAAGCGCTTCTGTAGCGCGGGCAAGGCGGCCGGCAGGAGATAGGGCGCGATTGAGGGGATGGCGCCGAGCTTGAGCACGCCGGCAAGCAAGCCTTCCTGCTGCCTGGCGTAGTCGACGAGATCCCGCACCGAGGCGAGGATACTGCGCGCCCGGCGGGCCACCTCCGCCCCCTTCTCGGTGAGTTCCACACCGGACTTGCGCCGCTCCACCAGGCTGAGCTGGAGCTCGTCCTCAAGCTCCTTGATCTGCATGCTGAGCGCCGGCTGGCTCACGGCGCACGCCTCCGCCGCGTGGCGGAAGTGCCGCGTTTCGGCAAGCGATTCGAGATAGCGCAGCTGCCTGAGCGAAACCATGGCGATAAGGAGGGCTTATGCTTTCTATAAGGAAATACGATTGGAAATTATCATGACACGATCGCACATTCCAATGGCAGAGTCGGGCGATCCGTTGGATTCGGGTTCGCAAAGCTTTCAAGGGACCGTCCCGACCATTGCTTGGTCTTAAACTCGCGAAAGGAGAAACCAATATGCGTGAGTGGCACAAGCCGACGGTTGAGGAGACGGAGTCCGGCATGGAAGTGACGAGCTACCTGCCGGCCGAGCTGGACCGCGCTTAGTCCGGCTTTCCTCATCTCGGAAATCGCGAAGCGGCGATCCGGCGGGAGCCAGGTCGCCGTTTCGCACATCGGGGCAAGGCCAGAAGGCCCCCAATGGCGCCGTATCGGCCTTTCGGTTACGATAACCGTGCGGGCAAGCCGGTGACTCCGTTCAGACGTTCTTAATCCGGCATCAACGCAGTGTTCATGAACGAGTCATGAAACTCTCATTCGGCCTCACCATGTTTCTACATGGTATAAACCGTTCCAAAGGCGCTCACGAAGAAGCGCCATTAGTCGACAATATTTGAGGATTGACGCGCATCAAGAAGGCGGCAGCGGCGCTGAGCTAGTTTTTCCTCTCAGACCAATGGTTGAGATCGAGGTATAGCCGTGACGAAGATAATGAGCCCTGACGAACTGGAGCAGGAGCTGCGCGCCATCGGCGCCGCTCAGTATCACGATAAGCATCCCTTTCATGCGCTGCTGCATGGCGGCAAGCTGAACAAGGGCCAAGTCCAGGCTTGGGCCTTGAACCGCTATTGCTATCAGTCGGCCGTGCCGCGCAAGGACGCCGCCCTGATAAGCCGCTGCCATGACCGCGAGCTTCGCCGCGAATGGCTGCATCGCATCATGGACCATGACGGCTATGGCGAGGAGGAAGGCGGCATCGAGCGTTGGCTCGTGCTGACCGACGGCCTCGGCCTCGACCGCGACTACGTCATCTCGCGCAAGGGCGCCCTGCCCGAGACGATCTTCGCCGTCGAAGCCTATGTGAATTTCGTGCGCGAGAAGACGCTTGTCGAGGCGGTGGCCTCTTCGCTCACCGAATTGTTCGCGCCGAACATCCACAAGGCGCGTATCTCCGGCATGCTGGAGAATTACGACTTCATCAGCGACGACGTGATGGCCTATTTCAAGCGCCGCCTGACGCAAGCGCCGCGCGACGCCGACTTCGCTCTTGAATATGTGAAGCAGAATGCCCGCACGCCCGAGGCACAGCAGGGCGCGCTCGATGCGCTTCGCTTCAAGACGCATGTGTTGTGGGCGCAACTCGATGCGCTTCACCTGGCCTATGTCGAGCCCGGGATGATTCCCCCCGGTTCGTTTGTGCCGGACGAGGCATGACGGGCGCAACGACGTCTCCCGGCCGGCTCATCGTCGACCGCGAGACCCGGCCGAAACTACCGCCCTATCTGAAGCTCCGCCATGACGCGGGGCGGGGGCGATGGGTGCTTCTGGCGCCGGAGCGTGTTCTGACGCCGGACCAAACTGCCGTCGCGGTTCTGCAACTCTGCGACGGAACAAAAACTGTGGAGGAGATCGCCGCCAAGCTCGCCGAGGAGTATTCGGCGCCCGTCGACGTCATCACCGCCGACGTTCTCGACCTGCTCCAGGGCTTGGCAGACAAGGGATACGTGAAAGCATGACCGAGGAGCTTCAGGCGAACGAGCATTGTCAGACCGTCAGCGTGGACGACGAGCCGACCGCGGGTGTGGTCGGCGGCGAGGACATGACCGCGGAGTTGTGCGCCCGCGCACCCATTGGCATGCTCGCCGAGCTGACCCATCGCTGCCCTCTGCAATGCGGCTACTGTTCCAACCCAATCGAGCTCGAGCGCGTCAATAATGAGCTCACCACCGAGGAGTGGGTCTCGGTGATGCGCCAAGCCGGCGAGATGGGAATCTTGCAAGTCCATCTGTCAGGTGGCGAGCCCACCGCCCGCAAGGATCTGGAAGAGATCATCTCCGCCGCCTCGGAGGCCGGGCTCTACTCGAACCTGATCACCGCCGCCGTCACCCTGAAGCGCGATCGGCTGGAAGACCTCGTCAAGCGCGGACTCGACCACGTCCAGATCTCTTTCCAGGACGTGGATGCCGAAAACGCCGAGCGCATCGGCGCCTATCCCGGCGCCACCCAGAAGAAGCTCGACGTCGCCCGCTGGGTCGTCGAGATGGGCCTTCCCCTCACCGTCAACGCGCCAATCCATCGCCAGAACATCCACAATGTCGGCCGCTATATCGACCTCGCCGTGAAGCTGGGCGCCCAGCGGCTCGAGATCGCTCATGTGCAATATTACGGCTGGGCCTTCCTCAACCGCGCCGCGCTGATTCCCACCTACGAGCAGACCATTCAGTCGATCGATCTCGTGGAGAATGCGCGCGAGCGGCTCAAGGGCGTGCTCACCATCGACATGGTCGTTCCCGATTACTACGCCAAGCGCCCGAAGCCCTGCATGGGCGGCTGGGGCAAAGGCTTCATGAACATCACGCCGGCCGGCAAGGTGCTCCCGTGCCATGCCGCCGAGAGCATTCCATCGCTGCACTTCGACAATGTGCGCGACAGCAAGCTGCTCGACATCTGGATGAACTCGGATGCGTTCAACGCCTTCCGCGGCACCGAGTGGATGAAGGAGCCGTGCCGCTCCTGCGCCTTCAAGGAAATCGACTTCGGCGGCTGCCGCTGCCAGGCGATGGCCATGACCGCCGACCCGCGCAACACCGATCCGGCATGCGCGCTGTCGCCCTATCACGGCGAGATGGTGGCGTTGGCCAAGTCGGAAGCCGCCAAGCCGGCGACGGAGTTCGTCTACCGCAATCCGCGCAATGCCACCGAGGCGCTGAAGACTAAGGAAGAGCCGCTGGTCCCCGCCGAGTAGGCAGGAACGCGCCGGCGCTTGCAGCGCGATCGTTCTCTCTGAGCGGGATTAAGGCGCTACCGCCTTATGCGGCGAGCCGCGCATCGGGCGGGATCGGCGCGGCTCCGGCCCGGTCCGACAGAACCCGGTAGGCATGCACGAAAGCCAATGTCGCGACTGGCATGGCGACCAGAAGTCCCACAAATAACGCGACCGCGCCCGCCAAGACGATGAGCAGAAGGACGGCGAGGAGGCCAAGCAGCATCCAGAGATGGCCCTTGCCAATCCGCATGCTCTCTTTCATCGCTTCAATGGGACCGAGCCCCCGGTCAATCACAATGAAGGTCGTGAACATAAACATCAGCGTGGCAATGATCCCGGGCACGATGAGCAACACGAAGCCGATGCCGATGGTGAGTCCCACCAGGATCGACGCCCCGAGAAACTTCCAGAACGGCTGCGGGTGCCACAGCGCCGATAACTCAACGGTGTCCGGATTGTCGTGGGCGGCGAGATAGAAGGCGACCACGCCCATGCCGATAAGGGTGGAAAGCGCAAAATTCACCACGCCGCCGATCAGCGATGGATCTTCCGGCGTGGCGCCGACCACAGCGTCGATACCGCTCGAGATCCCGCCGATAATCATATAGGCGACGAAAATGACGACGCTCGCGCCCACGAAGAACCATGGGCGCCTTTTGAACGTCTCCCACCCGTAGCGAACCGCCGATCCAACCGTGAGTTCCATGGCCGGAGCCTAGCACTACCCTCGCGATTCGGGGACGCGCATCGCCTCAAATCCACAAAATTGCGCCCTGCTCCGTCCGCGTGGCAAAAAACCATGCCTAGGTTTCCAACTTGCATTGCCTAATTTCTTATCGGTACCATGCGGCCAATCACTCGGCTGGCCCTCTCGAACCCGCCTGCGGGGGCCATTTCGGGTTCTGGCGCAACACGATAACCGGCGAAACGGTCCTCCCATGCAATTTCGCTGGGCCTCCAGGCCCCTTCCTCGCGCTCTTCTGGTCTTCGCGCTCACGCTGTGGGCCATCTCATCCTTCGGCGTCTCGGCCCAGGCCGCGGGTACCAGCCACCCCTCCAAGGAGCGCGAAGGTGGCGTCAGCGTGCAGATGCCGCAATCGCCGGAAATGGTGCCGCTCGATATCGGCTATATTATCGAAGAGGTGGAGCACCCCCGCCCGGCTTCGCGGCTCGACGTCGAGCCCGAGGATGCGGGCGTCGCCGGCGCCAAGATGGGGATCGACGAGAATAATGCCGGCGGCCGGTTCACCGGTCATCTTTACAGCCTCCATACCGAGACCGCGTCCTCGCCGGAAGAGGCCCTCGCCGCGCTGGAGAAGCTGCACGCCTCCGGCCACAACTACGTCATTGTCGATGCCTCCGCGCCCACCCTGCTGAAGCTCGCCGACTGGGCGAAGGACAAGAACATTCTCCTGTTCAACATCCGCGCCACGGACGTGTCGCTCCGGCAGGCCGACTGCCGCGCCGACGTCATGCATATCGTGCCGGACCGCTACATGCTGGCCGATGCCCTGGCCCAATATCTCGTCGCCATGGACTGGAAGGATTGGCTCCTGGTGCATGGTTCGACGCCGGCCGACCTCGCTTACGCCCAAGCGATCGAGCGCGCCGCCGGCCGTTTCGGCGCCAACATTGTCGACACGCGCAAATATCAGGACGTCTCCGGCGGCCGGCGTGACGATGTTGGCGTCATCCCACCGGCCATCCCCGGCAAGCAGGCGAACGCCGACAAGACGGTGGTCTCAAGTCCAAAATACGACGTCATCGTCGTCGCCGACGAGAACCAAGTCTTCGGCCCGCTGCTTCCCTATCGCGGCGGCGGCGCTCCCCAGATCGTGGCCGGCACTACGGGGCTCACGGCAACGACCTGGAGCCCCGGGCACGAGAAATGGGGCGCCACCCAAGCCAACAACAATTTCGAGAAGACCTTTCACCGCCTGATGCTGCCCATCGATCATCAGGCCTATGTGGCGACGCGCACCATCGGCGAGGCGGTGACCCGCAATCCGAACAACGACTTCGCCACCGTCTCGGCGTTCATACACGGACCCGATCTTCAGCTCGCGCCGTTCAAGGGCGTCAAGCAGCAGTTCCGCCCGTGGGACGGTCAGTTCCGCCAGCCGATCCTGATTGCCACCGACAAGGTGCCGGTCTCGGTCTCGCCGCAACGAGGCTTCCCCCATGCGAGCCATCCCGAGATCGAGATGGACACGCTCGGCATCGACGAGCCGGAAAGCATCTGCAAAATGTAGCTCAGCGGTCGGCGGTGCCGGACGCGATCAGCTCGCCCTCTTGGTTCAGGAGCGGCACGTTGTAGCCCTGCAAGATCACGTTGATTTCGTGCTGGTTCTCGGCAAGCACTTTGTTGATCCGGTGCTTCCACTGAGGATCGTCGGGGCGCACGCCCATGGTGATGCCATAAACGGTGTTCGGCCCCGCGGTCTCCTTGACGAGTGGCACCACCGACAGCGGCACATTCGATCGCTGCGCGTAGTAGCCGCCGACCGGACCCCATAGGAGGCCCGCATCGAGCTTGCCTGAGGCGATCTCCTCGATCATGGCCTCCGCCGCCTTCGAGGCGCTCTCGCCCGCGAGGGTCTCGAACGGCTTGGCATTCGATATGAGCCCATACATGGCGAGAATGCTCGCCGGCGGCGTTCTGGCGAAAAGTCCGATGCGCTTCTGTTTCAGGCGCGGGTCGGACAGCGTCTCCACGCCCTTGAGGGAGGCGTCCTCCTCGCGCGTGATCAGCACATAGGAGGTATTGTAGTAGGGGTTGGTGTCCTCGATCAGCCCCGTGCCTTGCGCGTAGCCCATGACCAGGTCGCAGGCGTCATTGCCTATCGTGTTCGGGACATAGCCCGAGGTCTCCGCGAACCACGAATATTCAAGCTCGTCGCCGAGCCGTTCGGCCATGAGTTCGGCGAGCTTGTTCTCGAAGCCCTCTTTCTCGCTATTGGAGAACGGCATGTTGTCCGGATCGGCGCAGACGCGCAGCATCGGAGCGGCTGCCGCCAGACCGGCGCCGTCCAAGCACACCACGGTCGCAGCCAGGACGGCCACCGCCATGCCGACCGGCCGGGCCCAAATTCTTGCCCGGCGCATTATCGCTGCGCTGCCTATCAAGGCCGCCTCTTCATCATCTCGGAACCGGCACCATAGCATGCCCGGACAGGCAGACTTACGGCGGAAACACAGGGGAGATATGGAGATTCGAGGCCAGCCTCGCCAGTCCTATTCATCCGTGGTGGCACAGACCGCGATATTGGCGGCCCGCTCGTCACCGGTCGGATAATAGGCCCCAGTTGGCTGCGAGCCGAAAGTCACCATCGCGCTCCGCGCCGCCTCGATACCGTCGGCCTCATGCCGCTCCCGCAACATCCTGACCGCGCAGCAATCGGCCTCAAGCTCCATCTGTCTCAGCGCCGGCGCGATATAGAAGAAGGGCTGCGGCCCGACCCTGCCGAGTCCGTTGCGAAACTTGCCCACATGGCCAAGCGTGTGGTGGCAGCATTCATGGGCCAGCAGGAACTTGCCGTAGGAGGGGTATTGGCGCAGCGTCTGCAAATTGACGACGACCACCGGCCGGCCGTTCGAATCCGTCATGGATGCGGCCTGCTCTTCCACGTCACGCAACGCATAGGTGGTGATGGAGCAATAGGGGTTTTCGATGGTCGGCAAAAAGCGGCCGGCCTCGGCGTCGCCGCAAAACAGTCCCAGCCCCGCGATAGCCGCGAATGCCGCGACCGGAAGACGCAAACCGAGCCCTCCTCGATAAGCCTCTGTCACATGGAAGGCGATCGCCGGCCGGCAGCGCCCCGAAAACCACCTATAAACCTTTTCCATGGTCGCCATATTAATCCAGCCGCCGCCGGCCGGTGATAAACACTGCGTTATCGGTGGGTTAGGCTCTGCGACCGGGGTCACATGAGTGCGCCGGCGACCAGGATCTGCAGCCCCCGTTGAATGAGCCCGCAGCGACACTAGATACACAACCATTCAAACCGAGGCCTTAGAGTCAAACTGAGGCCTTGCGTTCAGCGGCCGTTCACGGTTCGCGGTTAGGCGAAGAGGCTCTCGCGATCCCGTCTCCTGCACAATGTGGCGGGATCGGGCGGATGGAGGTGTTCATGCTCCGGCATCTGACCGCATGCGTCTTTGGCGTCGCTGCCCTAATGGCGGCATCCGCCCCGGCGTCCGCAGAGAAACGCGTAGCCCTGGTCATCGGCAATTCCGCCTATCAGCACACCGCCACGCTGAAGAACCCCAGCAATGACGCGACCGACATGGCTCGAACCCTGCGGGACCTCGACTTCGAGGTGATTGACGGCACCGATCTCACCAAGCGCGACATGGTCGGGCGGATCAGGACCTTCGCCGACAAGGTCCGCGGCGCCGATGTCGGTCTCTTCTATTATGCCGGCCACGGCCTGCAGGTGAATGGACGGAACTTCCTCGCCCCCGTCGATGCCAAGCTCAGCTCCGACGTGGATCTCGACTTCGAGGCGGTCGAGCTCAACCTCGTGCTCAAGCAACTGGAGCGCAGCAGCCGGCTGTCGCTCGTCTTCCTCGACGCCTGCCGCGACAACCCGCTCGCCATGCAGCTTGCCCAGACGAGCCGGTCGCTTGGGATCGGGCGCGGCCTTGCCCAGGTGGAGAAGGCCGTGGGCATGATGATCGCGTTCTCCACCCAGCCCGGCAACGTGGCGCTCGACGGCGACGGCCGCAACAGCCCTTACACCTCGGCCCTTCTTCGTCATATCGCCACCCAGGGACGGAGCATCAACGACACCATGATCGAGGTGCGCAAGGACGTGCTGGAGCAGACCGGCGGCAAGCAGGTTCCATGGGAGAACTCCTCGCTGACCGGCCAGTTCTTCTTCAAGCCCGCGCCCCTTCCGCCGACCGTCGGCGCGCCCAACGAGACGGCGGCGCAGATCGCCGCCTTACGCGAGGAGATCGAGCGGCTCAAAGGCGCCAAGGTGGCCGATGGCGCGAGCCAAGCGGCCCGCGAGATTGCCGTCGAGCCGGCGGGGAGTTCCGCCCCCGCCGAAACCAAGCTCGCCTCCGTCGACGATGCTGTCACCCCGCAAGCCGCACCCGCTGCAAGCCCTGCCCCGTTGCCGCCGGAGCCGATCGAGGCCGAGCTTGCCGCCGACATTGCCGCGGAGCTCAAAGACCTCGAGTGCTATGACGGCACGCCGACGGGCGAATGGGACGGGGAAACGCAGAGCGCGCTTCAGCGCTTCAACGCGGTGTCCAAACTCGACCTGCCGGACGACGCGCCGCAAGACGCCACCCTTGCCGCGCTGAAGGCCTGGACCGGCGCGCGCTGCACCGCGACGCAAATGGTGGCGCCGACCCCGAAGCCCACCGTCGTGCCCAAAGCCACAACCAAGGTCACGCCCAAGACCACGCCAACGAAGCGGGCGGCCCCCAAGCAGACCGCGCCGAAGACGAAGCAGGCGGTGAAACCCACCTACCGGTCGAAATCAGCCGCCCGCCCGACATATCAAGCAAAGCCCAAGAGCGACGACGGCATCAGCGATGCCCAGCGCGAGCTGCAGCGCCGGTTCCCCGCCGGCCCTTGGGGCAACTAACCGCGCTCCCATCGACCTGTCGGCCCTGATTTTTCGCGCCGATTCAAGACTGGAGCGGGCCCGCCGCAGCCGCTAGGGTCTGCCGGCCCGCGTGTCTCGACGCGGCCCGGGATTGGCAAAGAAAAGCAACGGGATGGGTCCACGCTTCCTCTACGCCCTCATTGTGGGGGCAGTCATCGTTGCAGCCCTGGCGTTGCGGGTTTGGGACCCCAACGCGATCGCGCGGATGAGAGCGCTCGTCTTCGATGCCTATCAGCGTGTCGCCCCCGCCGAGTTCGACCCGGCGCTGCCGGTGCGCATCGTCGACATCGACGAGGAGTCCCTGCAGAAGATCGGTCAATGGCCCTGGCCACGCACGGTGCTGGCCGAACTCGTCGCCAAGCTCGGCGATGAAGGCGCCGCGGCGATCGCCTTCGATATGGTGTTCCCCGAGCCCGACCGCATGTCGCCGGCCAACGCCGTGCAGTTTTGGCCGAAATCGGCAGTGCTCGACAGCCTGAAGCAGGAGGTGGAGAAGCTCCCCTCCAACGATCAGGTTTTCGCCGATGCCATTGCCAAGGCGCCCGTCGTGCTCGGCTTCATCGCCTCGCCCCAAGCGCAGTCGACGCCCGAGACCAAGGCCGGCTTCGCCCATGGCGGCGACGATCCGCGGCTCTTCGCGCCGTATTATCCGGGCGCCGCGGCAAGCCTGAAGGTTCTGCAAGACCCGGCCCAAGGCAGTGGCGCGCTCAACTGGATCCCGGACTACGACCAGATCATTCGCCGTATGCCAATGGTGGTTCGCATCGGCGATACGCTCTACCCCTCGCTGGCCGGCGATGTGTTGCGGCTCGCCCAGGGCGCCTCGACCTACGTGATCAAATCCTCCGGCGCCAGCAGCGAGCAGGCCTTCGGCGAGAAGACGGGTATCGTCAAGGTCCGCGTCGGCGACTACGAGGTGCCGACCGAAGCGAACGGCCAGATGTGGATCAAGTTCACCCCTCATTCGGAGGCTCGCTATCTGCCGGCGTGGAAGGTGCTGAACGGCGACATCGGCGCCGACGAGATCGCCGGCCGCATCATCCTCATCGGCACGAGCGCGGCAGGCCTGCTCGATCTCAGAGCCACCCCGCTCGAAGCCTCCGTGCCGGGCGTCGAACTCCACGCCCAGGCCGTCGAGCAGATCCTGCAAGAGGCCTATCTGCTCAGACCGGACTTCGCCACGCCGGCCGAGCTCCTTTATATTCTCGTGCTCGGCCTGCTCATCGCGGTTTTGATCTATAGCGCCGGCGCCATGGGCAGCGCCGTGCTCGGCGCCGTGGCCATCGCCGGCGTGATCGGCATCTCCTGGTACGCCTATGATGCGCTCGGCTGGCTTGTGGATCCTGTCTATCCGGCGATCGCGCTCACCGCCATCTACCTCGCCGGCACATCCTTCGTGTTCCTGCGCACCGAGCGAGAACGCAACCGCGTACGCAACGCCTTCTCCCACTACATGGCGCCGGCGCTGGTCAAGCGCCTGGCCGACGATCCCAAGCAACTAAAGCTCGGCGGCGAAACCCGCGACATGACGCTGCTCTTCAGTGACGTGCGCGGCTTCACCACGATCTCCGAGGGCCTTGACGCGGAAGAACTCACACGCTTCCTGAACGGGTTGTTCACGCCGCTCAGCAACATCGTTCTCGATGAGCAAGGCACCATCGACAAATTCATGGGCGACGCGCTGATGGCCTTCTGGAACGCGCCGCTGGACGACCCGGATCACCCGAGCCATGCCTGTCGCGCCTCGTTGCGCATCATGTCGGAGATCGAGATCTTGAACGAGCGTTGGCGGGCCGAGGCAGCCGCCAAGGACCGGCCCTATAAAGAGGTCAAGCTCGGCATCGGTCTCAACACGGGCGTTTGCTGCGTCGGCAATCTCGGTTCTGAAACGCGCTTCGACTATTCGGTGATCGGCGACAACGTCAACGTCGCCTCGCGCCTCGAAGGCCAATCGAAGACCTACGACCTGATGACGATCGTTGGCCAATCGACGAAGGAGCGCGCGCCGGACTTCGCCTTTCTCGAGATCGATCTCCTCAAAATGAAGGGCAAGACGTCCGCGACGCGCGTCTTTACCCTGCTCGGCGATTCCGCGCTAAAGGAGAGCCAGCCTTTCATCGACCTGAGCGCGAAGCACGCGGCCTTTCTCGCCAGCTACCGCGCCATGGAGTGGGATGCCGCAGATGCCTTGAGCCATGAGTGTGAAAAGATGGACGGCGCGAATCTCGACAGGCTCTATGCGCTCTACCGCGAGAGAATTGCCTTCTTCCGCAAAACCCCTCCCCCGCCCAATTGGGACGGCACTGCCGAGGCCTTGTCAAAGTAGCGCCATGCCAAAGCTTGCAATCCTTATGCTCGCCGCCGTGGCGGTCCTCATGTTGAAGCACATGGCGGCCGACTTCTTTCTGCAGACGCCGTATCAGTACTGTAACAAAGGAACCTACGGCCATCCCGGCGGGCTGCTGCACAGCTTCATCCACATCGCACTGACACCGCTCGTCTATCTGGTGCTCGCGCCGGTCTCGCTGCTGCTCGCGGTGGGGATCGCGGTCGGCGAGTTCGCCGTGCATTACCATGTGGACTGGGCCAAGGAGCAGATCACCAGCCGCAACGGCTACACGCCCCAGACGCCCGGCTTCTGGCACGCGCTCGGCATCGATCAGTGCCTGCACGGGCTGACCTATCTCGCCATCGTCGCGGTGCTGATCTGGGCCGCGAGCTAGCTAGAGCAACGCGGAAATCTCGCGGTTGGCGAATTCGAGCCGGTCGGAAAGCAGCCGGATGATGAGCTTGTGCAGGGCGGCCGCGGCCGCCGGATCCGCCTCCTGCATCCTATCGAATGCATCGCGCGTCAGCCGGTAGACCACGGTCAGTTCCTCGGCCACCACATTCGCCGTGCGCGGCATGTGCCGATAGAAGCCCATCTCGCCGACGACCGTGTGGCCGATCATGCGCCGCAGCCTGATCGGGCGGCCATGCTCGTCGATGATGGTGATCGCGACGCAGCCCGACGCCTGAAACACCACCGAGTCGGACGGCTCGCCCTGCTTGAACAGATACTCGCCGTTGTCGAGCTCCTGATGCTCCATGAAGGGCGCGATGCGTTCGAAGTCCACCAGACCGTCGAACTCTTTCTGCAGCCAGCTCTCGAAGCTGTGCGTCGAGGCATCGCCGACCTCGTGATACATGAGGAGCATGTCCTCGCACCATTCGATGGCCTCGTTGCGGGTGCCGAATCTCTGGTGCGGCCGCGCGGCGCCGAAGAAGCCCGCGCCCTCGAAGGCCGCCCGCATGGCGTCGCTCAAGCCGGAGAACACCAGCGCCACCTTATGCTCCTCGCAGAAGTTGCGAAGCTTGATCAGGCTCAAGACGGCGGACGAGTCGAGGCCCTGCACGGCGCCGAAGTCGAGCACCACAAAGCCCACCGGCTTGTCCTTCTGTTCCTCGATGACCCGTTTGATGCGCTCATACAAGCCGTTCGATGAGCCGAAAAAGATGAAGCCGGAGAGCCAGAACACATGGACACGCTTGCCCTCCTCGTGGAGCAGCCGGGTCTGCTCGGGTGAGCGTTCGACATTGCTTGAGAACTCGTAGCGCGTCAGATGGCGGCGGATCACGCCGATCCGGCTATAGCTCAGAGCAAACAGAAGGCAGGCACCGACAACACCGAGCACCACACCCATGAAGTAGCCGAAATTAATGATGGTGAGCATCATGGCCAGCGCCAGCACCCCGTCCGCCCAGGAGCGCTGCGCCGGGGAGACGGTAAGCTCAGCGAAAATGACCACACCGAGATAGGCCAGCATGCCACCGAGAATGGCCTTCGGCACGAAGCTGCCGACGTCGACGCCGGAGAACAGGATGATGGCGCAGACGATGCCGACGATTGCCCCGGCCCATCGCGTCGTGGCGCCCAACTCGTCGAGCAGCAAGCAGGCGTTCATGGAGAGCGACCCGCCAAATCCGCCGAACACGGAGGCGAGCATATTGGCAAGGCCGTTGGAGCGAAATTCCCGATCGAGGTCGCCGGTCTTTTGGCGCGCCACTTCAAGACTCGACACATCGAGCAGAAGCGCGATGGCCATAACGCCGCAGAATGAGCCGATCTCAGCGCTGCTCTGGGCAATCACGCCCCAATCGACTTGTTGGCCCACCATAGCACTGATCGGCCACCACATGCTGAGCTCGCCGAGGCTCGGCAGGAACCAGGCACTGCGCACGGCCTCGTCCTCGACGAATCCGAACAGCGCCACGTCGGCAATGATGAGGAAGCCGAAAAACGCGAGCGGCAGGGCGAGGTAGCTCGGCACAAACCGGCCCAACACCGGAATGGATATGGCAAACAAGGCCCCGACAACAATCTGCGGCCCATAAAGCCATGAGTACAGGGCCTCCCAGCTCGCCGGCGACAACGTCAAGTTGGCCTGGGTGACCACCTCGACGCCGCCGGTCATCAGGAGCCAGGCCGAGGCCGCGAGGAAGCCGCCGATGACCGGATAAGGGATGAAGCGGAGCCATTGACCGAGCTTGAGCGCGCCGATGCCGTACAGGAAGACGCCGGTCAAGAACGTGCTGACCGAAAGCGCGATCAGGACGTTGATGATGACTTGAGCATTGCTCGCGCCCTTGGAGGCGAGAGCCGCGGCAATCGAGGCTGCCAGCACACTCATGACGGCGACCGCTGGCGAGTCCGGTCCGCCGATGACTGGCGAGAAGGTCGAAGTCAGAGCAATGACCACGCAGGTCACCACCGTCCCCATGATCAGCCCGGCAAGTCCCAGCGGAAAGCCGCCAGCGATATCGCCTGTGAAGATGAGTGCAGCGAAGGAGATGCAATAGGCAATCTGCACCACGGCGGAGATGACGCCAGCAACGGCGTCACGACCCAGCCTCGGCACGTCGACGTTGCGTGGGCGCTTGAGCGCCAAATTCGCGAGCAGTGACAAGGGTGTTATGCGGAATCTTTGAGGGTTAAGGTTGGGCCGATCATGGCCGGGGGTCGCGACAATGCAAGGCAAAAATGGCAATGCATGGATGCGATGCCCTTACCCCCTTATCCGCGCGGTACGGAACGCCTAAGCCGTTCGGCCAGCGTACGCATGACTGCGATGGCGAAGAACGGTGTCTCATGCACCAGGAACAGAAAGCTCTTCTCGTTGATGGGCGCGATCTCGCAAGCTGTCTTGGCGCGCGCAGTGGCACTGCGCGGCGACCCGTCGATCAGCGCCATTTCGCCAAAAATGCCGCCTTTGGACAGCGTTTCCGCCACGACTCCATCGCGCTCGATGTCGATCTCGCCCGAGCGAACAACATACATCTTGTCGCCCTTATCGCCTTCGGCGAACACCACCTCGCCCGGCTCGAATGTGGCCAGCGGAAACCCCGCATTGGCGAGCAAATTGAGATCGATCCCTGCGAGGGTCATGAGCGTCCTCCCACCGTGGCTTTCGGCAAGCGGACCAATGCTACCCTAGGCCGGGGCTAAGACGTTAGCGTGAAAGCGTCGGCGCGCCCCCGCGCGCCCGGCGCAGACCTGCCGGTGCCCGGCACTTTCGGGTTCCAACGCGCGGCGTCGAGGCTATCGTCCACCGCCCATTGTCCCTCGCGACCGGTCTCGCGGGCCGCCTTCGACAAGAGACCGTTGAAGGCAAAGCGCGGAATCAACATGAAGCCGAGCTGGCTCAATTGACCGCTCATGCGCTTGCCGTCGTTGACGGCGAAGCCCCAATGCTGGAGATGGCAGCTCAGCGTCACGAAGCCCACGGCCGCGGCGTCGCGTTCCCGCGAAAACATCTTCTCGGTGAAGAAGGCGCGGCCAACCGAGACCCCGTAGAGTCCCCCGGCCAGACGTCCCGAACGGTCACGGACCTCGACCGAATGGGCATGGCCCGCCTCGTGCAGCGCCGTGAAGCTGTCGACCATCTCCGGCGACGCCGCGCACGCACGAATGACCGCGGCAAAATCCTCGTCGAACGTGACCCGATAGGCCCGGGTCTGCATCAGCCGCCACACCGTCTTCGAGACATAGGCATTCTCCGGGAAGGAGACCATGCGCTCGGCCGGCGCCCACCATTTGCCCTCGGCCGGATAGAGTCCTTTGGCATAGGCGGCGAGCAGCGTGGGGACTCGCATATCGGTGCATGGACCGGCGAGCCCTTCTGGATGACGCAGGGCTTTTTCCGGGTCGGGCAGCGCGCCCGGCTTCGAGCTCCACTCGGCGTAGAGGCGCGCAAGCGTGGCCAAAGCAGACGACACATGCCCCGGCGATTTGAGTTGGCCCGGCGATGCGGGACGACGCGAAACTTGACCCAACAAACTCTTTCCTCCTGCGTCGCGCGGAAGATGGCTGAGCAAGGACACCGGCAACACCAACGCGAATACAAGGTTGCGAACTTGGGGGAGCTTGCCGGGAAAAGGATTCCCAACGGGTTAACGCCAAAAGCCGCGGGATTCTGGGGTCTCGGATCCGGGCGATTAGGGCTTTCCGGCGGGCCTTAAGGGCCGTCTTGGCGGCTGCGCACCCGCGCCACGGCCTCGTGCCAGCCGGCGTAGCGGGCCTCGCGCTCGGCCTCCCCCATCGCTGGCTCGAACATTCTTGCGGGAGCCCAACCGGCGGCGAGACTGTCGTCACCGCCGTAAAAGCCTATCGCTTGGCCGGCGTGATAGGCGGCGCCGAGCGCCGTCGTCTCCGGGATCGCGGCGACCTCGACACGCTCGCCCAGAATATCGGCCAGGCGCTGCATCGCCCAGGCGTTCGCCGTCATGCCGCCGTCCACCCGCAACGTGCGCGCCGGCTCGATGCCGTCGACGATCATGTCCTTCCGCATGGCGGTGAGAAGATCGCGCGTCTGGAACGCCACCGCTTCGAGCCCGGCCGCCACGATGTCGGCCTTCGAGGCGGCCCGGCTCAAGCCGACGATGGCGGCCTTCGCATCCGCATCCCAGAACGGCGCGCCAAGCCCCTGGAACGCCGGCACGAGATAAACGCCGGAGTTGGGATCGGACCGGTGCGCCAGCGCCTCGCTCTCACCGGCCGTCTCGATGAGGCCGAGACTGTCGCGCAGCCACTGGATGGTGGCGCCCGCCATGAAGATCGCCCCCTCGAGCGCATAGACGCGCGCGCCGTCGCGCTGATGCAGGATGGTCGACAGCATGCGCGTGGCCGACGCCACTTTGTCTTGGCCGGTATTGGCGACCACGAAGCAGCCGGTGCCATAGGTCGCCTTCACCATGCCGGGGTGGAAGCAGGCCTGACCGAAGGCGGCTGCCTGCTGGTCGCCGGCGACGCCGCGAATGGGCAGAGCTGTACCGAAATGCTCCTCCGCCGTGACCCCGAAGTCGCCCTGGCTGTCGCGCACCTCCGGCAACATCGCGCGCGGAATCCCGAGCCGCTCGAGCAATCGCGCATCCCACGTCCCGGAGCGGATGTCGAACAGCTGGGTGCGAGCCGCGTTGGTCGCATCGGTGGCGTGCAATGTCCCGCCCGTGAGCCTGAACAACAGAAAACTGTCGACGGTGCCGAAACACACCTCGCCGCACGCCGCTCGCGCGCGCAAGCCGGGCACGTTATCGAGTAGCCAAGCGAGCTTCGTGGCAGAGAAATAAGGATCGATGACGAGCCCGGTGGTCTCGGCCACATGCGCGGTCCAGCCTTCTTCTTCGAGCGTGGCGCAGAGCGGCGCGGTGCGCCGGTCCTGCCACACGATGGCGTTGGCGACCGGCTTGCCCGTGTGCCCGCTCCCACACCACCGTCGTCTCGCGCTGATTGGTGATGCCGATGGCGACGATCGAAGCCGCCCCCGCCTCGCCCAAGACCGTGCGGCAGGCTTGAAGCACGGCGCGCCAGATCTCTTCCGGGTCGTGCTCGACCTGTCCCGGCGCCGGATAGATCTGTGTCAGCGGTAGTTGCGCGCTTGCGCAAGGATGTCCGGCCTCATCGAACAGGATGGCGCGCGTGCTCGTCGTCCCCTGGTCGATGGCAAGAACGTAGCGCTTGGTCATCCCGCGCCCGCGCCTCCGGTCTCGCTCACGATCCACGCGCAATAGTCGGAGCTGCCGCCTTCGGTCGGCAACACGAGCAGCGCCGGCACCTCGTAAGGGTGCAGCCGCTTCACCTCGGCCAGAACCTCTTCGGTCAGCCCAGACCGCGTCTTGATGATCATGGCGACCTCGTTCGCCTCCTCGCGGGCGCCTTCCCACTGGTAGAGCGAGATCATGCCGGGAAACATGTTGACGCAGGCCGCGAGCCTGGAAGCGACCAGCGCCGCGCCGACCGACTTGGCGTCCTCAAGACTGGCGAAGGTGGTGTAGATCAAGACTGGCCGTTCCGCGTTCCCCATGGATTCACCATTTCGCCATTAGCTCTGAGAGACTTGCATTCCGAGAGACTTGCATTCCGTGGCCGCCGCAGCCTTATAGTGCCCCCTTCTCTAGGCCGGACCAAGTGCAGCGAACGGATCAATGGCACGCTTCGAAAAAATTGCTTTCGTCGCCAGCGAGACCAAGGAGGCGGAAGACGCGCTGACGGCGCTCAGCGCGCGTTACAGCAACGTCGCGCCCGAAGACGCCGACGCCATCGTCGCGCTTGGCGGTGACGGTCTGATGCTTCAGACCATGCATAACCACCTGAATAGCCGCATTCCCATCTACGGCATGAACCGCGGCTCGGTGGGCTTCCTGCTCAACGACTACCAGGAGAACAACTTGAAGGCGCGGCTGGAGCAGGCCGAGATCACGGTGATTCACCCCTTGCGCATGACCGCCCGCGACGTGCACGGCGCGACCCACCAGGCGCTCGCCATCAACGAGGTCTCGCTGTTCCGCCAGATTCACCAGGCCGCCAAGTTCAAGATCGCCGTTGACGGCACGACCCGCCTCAACGAGCTCATCTGCGACGGCGTTCTCGTCTCTACGCCCGCCGGTAGCACCGCTTACAATCTTTCGGCTCACGGACCGATCCTGCCCATCACCGCACCGCTGCTGGCACTGACGCCGATCAGCCCCTTCCGCCCGCGCCGCTGGCGGGGCGCGCTGCTTCCCAACGCAGCCAGGGTCTTATTCGAGGTGCTGGAGCCAACGAAGCGCCCCGTTAGCGCCGTGGCCGACCACACCGAATTCCGCAATGTCACCGCGGTAGAGGTGCAGGAGGAAAGCGGCATCGACATCTTCATGATGTTCGATCCCGGTCACACCCTGGCCGAGCGCATCCTAGCGGAGCAGTTCGGCTACTAGGCTCTACGGCCGCGACAGCTCGAACACCTCGTCGATCACCGCATAATCGCCATAACCGAGCCGCGCGATGGGCTTGAGCTTGGTCACGTCCACCTTGCCCCCGGTGATCACAGCGTCATCGATATGCACGCCGACCACCTGGCCGAGCACGATCGCGTGTGTGCCTGGACCGCCTTTGGGTCCGGGCAGATCGATCGTGCGCCAATAGCGGCACTCGAAGGCAACAGGCGATTCCCTCACCCGCGGCGGCGCCACGAGCTTCGACGGCGCCGGGTTGAGTCCGGCAAGCACCATCTCGTCCACATCGGGGCCCACATGCTGCGAGGTGCGGTTCATGGCATCGCGCAAATCATAAGTGGCAAGCGAGCACACGAACTCACCCGTCTCCTCGGCATTGCGCTGGCTGTCCTTGCGCCCGCCCGAGGAAAACATCACGAAATGCGGATTGGTGGAGACGGCATTGAAGAAGCTGTAGGGCGCGAGATTGACCACGCCGTTCTTGCCGAGGGTGGAGATCCAACCGATGGGGCGCGGCGCGATCAGGGCCTTGAACGGGTCCCATTCGAGGCCGTGCGCGTTGGCAACCGCATCGTAGAACATGACGTCGATCCTTCAGGGGACGCGGCGCGCTAGGACCGCCACGACGTGACGATGTCGGCGAGCCGAGGCCTCTCCCGATCCTCGGGCTTCTCCTTAGGCGTGCCAATATAGACGAAACCGGCGACCCGCTCGTTGTCCGCGAGCCCAAGCGCGCGCCGCACTCCAGGGCTATAAGAATACCATTCGGTGATCCACTGCGCGCCGAAACCGAGCGCCGTGGCCGCTACGATGAGATTTTGGCATGCCGCGCCCGCCGACAGGATCTGTTCCCACTCCGGGGCGGCCGGATTATCGGTGATGCGGGAGATGACAGCGATGACAAGGGGCGCCCGCAAGAAGCGCTTGGCCTCGTTCTGCAGTCGGAACGCGCCCGGGTCGGTCTCCTCCGCACGGCAAACTTCGGCCAGCACCTGGCCAAAGAACTCCCGCGCCGATCCTTGGAACAGCACGAAGCGCCACGGCACGAGCTTCTTGTGGTCGGGCACGCGCGCCGCCGCCGTCAAGATCAACTCGAGCTCGGCGGCACTCGGACCAGGTTCGGTGAGACTGTTGGCCGAAACGGAGCGGCGGCTCAGAAGATGGTCGAGCGTAGGGTTAGACATGGGCTCACGGGATTTGGCTAAGACCATGCTCCCTATCGTGAAACAAGCTGGCGAACAATGCGCAATCCTTGCGTCCAATTGGCTCCCGCAAACCCCAAATCGGCCTTAATCACGGCTGAATTTCCGACCATTACGCGTGGCGGAAGCTTGTATAAGGGTTCGGCAGTCGACTGCATCGGAGCAAAAAACGCTATGCGGGGGAAACACTTCGCGGCGCTGAAGCTATTGCTTTTGCCCGCCTGTTTCCTTGGCGCCGGCATGGCCGCCGCCGAGGATGCGCCCCTGCCCAACCCAAGCCCTGGGCTTCCGGCCGCGGTGCTCGTTCTCGATGCCTCGCGCAGCATGGATGACAAGGCCGGCGGCACGATCAAGCTCGACGCCGCCCGCGACGCACTCGGCAAGGTCGTGACCCAATATGGCGATCAATTCTCTTTCGGGCTCGTCGCCTTCGGCCATCGCAAAGCGTCCAACTGCGCCGATAGCCAGATCCTGGCCAAGCCCGGCGCCCTCAACGGGGAGAGCTACGAGGCGCTCCTGGACGGCATCAAGAAGGCCAAGGGGCAAGCCCCCGTCGCCGCCGCCATCAGCGACGCAGCGACCCTGGCGGACCCTTCCGGCAAAACCCTGGACGTGATCCTGATCGCCGACGGCGGCGATACCTGCGACGCGGATCTCTGCGTCACGGCGGACGCCCTCAAGCAAAAGACGAAGGGGTTGCGCATCAACGTCATCGGCTTCGGCGACAAGCCGGAAGAGCTGAAGCCGCTCGCTTGTGTCGCTGCTGCAACCGGCGGCTCGTTTTCCCTGGCCGCCAATGAGACGGAGCTGAAGGAGCGCCTCGAGGGGGTGTTCGCGGCCATCGCCAGCCCTCCCGCCCCCGTCGCCACGGCCACCACCAATGAAGAAAGCGGCGCCACCCCGATGACGGCCCCGCCCATGGAGGCGGACCCCGGTGACGGCGGTGACGCCGGCCCTGCGGAGACCGGCCCTGGCGAAACGGCCGTGCTGAAATCCGGCGCGCCTGTGCAAAGCACGGCCGAGACCTTGGTGCAGCGTGCGCTTCCCCCGCCAACGCCGGAGCCGGTGCGCCCCGTGCCGGTGACGTTCAAGGCGCAGATCACCGAGGTCGGTCCCAAGCTGCAAGGGGGCCTCACTTGGCGCATCTACAATTTGACGCCCGCCGCCGAGGGCAAGTACGAGCTCATCAGCACCCATCGCGAGGCAAGCCCGACAGCGGCCTTGATGCCGGGCGAGTATCTCGTCAACGCCGCCTACGGGCTGTCCAATCTCACCAAGAAGATCAAGGTTGAGGGCGGCAAATCGGTCGAGGAAACCTTCGTCCTCAATACCGGTGGCCTCGCCTTGCGCGCGGTGCTGGCCAATGGCCAGCCCTGCCCCGAAGGCAATATCCGCTTCGACATCATGTCCGACGAGGAGGACCAGTTCGGCAACAGGGCCACGATCCTCGCCGACGCCAAGCCCCAATCCGTCATCAGGCTCAACGCCGGCGCTTATCACGTCGCCAGTCTCCTCGGCGACGCCAACGCCAATGTCGGCGTCGATGTGACGGTCGAGCCGGGCCGGATCACCGAAGCCACTATCAAGCATACCGGCGCCAAGATCACCTTCCGCCTGGTGCAGAGCCTGGGCGGCGAGGCGCTCGCCAACACGAAATGGACGATCCTCACCTCCGCCGGCGACACGGTGAAATCGAATGCCGGCGCGCTGCCCACCCATATCCTTGCCGCCGGTAGCTACGCCGTGGTGGCCGATCATGGCGGCTTAAGCTACACGCGCAAATTCTCCGTCGAACCCGGCGAAGACAAGCAGATCGAGGTCGCGATCGAGGATGGGCCGACGTCACCGGAAGCGCTGCAGGCTCTGCTCGATCCACCGGATGCGCCGACGCCGGGGACCGGCGCACTATCCGGTGACGGCCCCGGCGGGGCTGCGTCCTTCGACGGCTTCTCGGCGAGGCCCGCCGATCCCAACGCGCCGCTGATCAACCCCGGCACGCTGTTCCGTCCCTCCGCCCAATGAGCGTTACGCGGCCGCGGCCGTGGTGCCCTGGCGGAGATCCGGCGGCACCGCCTCGTCGACGAGCATCTTCACCGCGGCATCGAGCGACATCACCTCTTGGCCTTGCGAGCCGAGCCGGCGCACCGACACGGTGCCCTCCTCCGCCTCGCGTTTCCCCACCACCAGCAGGACGGGGATCTTGGCCACGGAGTGCTCACGCACCTTGTAGTTGATCTTCTCGTTGCGGACATCGGCCGCGGCGCGCAAGCCCGCCGCACGCAGCTTCTCGAGCACCGTCTCCGCATAGGCGTCGGCATCCGAGACGATGGTCGCGACGATCGCTTGCGTCGGCGCGAGCCACAGCGGCAGGTGGCCCGCATGATGCTCGATGAGAATGCCGGTGAAGCGCTCCAGAGAGCCGAACATGGCGCGATGGATCATCACAGGCACCGTCTTCTCGCCGTCGGAGCCGATATAGAAGGCGCCGAGCCGTTCCGGCATATTGAGGTCGACCTGGATCGTGCCGCATTGCCATTCGCGGCCGATGGCGTCGCGCAGGACATATTCGAGCTTCGGCCCGTAGAACGCGCCCTCGCCCGGATTGAGCTCGTAGGAGAGACCCGCTGCCTCCACCGCGCGCTTGAGCGCGGCTTCCGCCTTGTCCCACACCGTGTCGGAACCCACGCGCTTGGCCGGCCGGTCGGAGAACTTGATGCGCACGTCCGTGAAACCGAAGTCGCGGTAGATCGACAGCATCTGCTCGTTGAGCTTGACGCATTCCTCGGTGATCTGATCCTCGGTGCAGAAGATATGCGCGTCGTCTTGCGTGAAGTGGCGCACGCGCAACAGGCCGTGCAGGGCGCCTGACGGCTCGTAGCGGTGCACCTTACCGAACTCGGCAATGCGCAGAGGCAGATCGCGATAGCTCTTCAGACCGTTCTTGAAGATCTGCACATGGCCCGGACAATTCATCGGCTTGCAGCAGAACACGCGGTCATCGGGCGTCTCGGCGATATACATATTCTCGGCGAACTTCTCCCAATGGCCCGACTGCTCCCACAGCGTGCGCTCCATCATGTCCGGCGAGTTCACCTCGACATAGCCCCAGTTGTTCTGGCGCCGGCGCATATAGCCGATCAGCGCCTGGAACAGGGACCAGCCCTTGGCGTGCCAGAAGACGGCGCCCGGCGCCTCTTCCTGAAAATGGAACAGGTCCATCTCGCGGCCCAAGCGGCGATGGTCGCGCTTCTCCGCCTCTTCGAGCTGATGGAGGTAGGCCTTGAGGTCATCCTCGCTGGCCCAAGCCGTGCCGTAGATGCGTTGGAGCATGGGGTTGTTGCTATCGCCGCGCCAATAAGCGCCGGCGATCTTCAACAGCTTGAAGCCCTTGCCCACCTTGCCCGTCGACGTCATGTGCGGACCGCGGCACAGGTCGAACCATTCCCGTTGCGAGTAGATCTTGATGTCGTCGCCTTCGGGGATCGCGTCGATGAGCTCGATCTTGTAGTCCTCGCCCATGCCGGCAAACAGCTTCTTCGCGGCCGCGCGCTCCATCACCTCGCAGGAAAACGGGGAATCGCGGGAGATGATCTCGCGCATCTTCGCCTCGATCTTCGGCAGATCCTCGGGCGTGAACGGTTCGTCGCGGGCGAAGTCGTAATAAAAGCCGTTGTCGATCACCGGGCCGATGGTGACCTGCGTGCCGGGATAGAGCTCCTGCACCGCCTCGGCCATGACATGGGCCGCGTCGTGGCGGATGAGCTCGAGCGCTTGCGGATCGTCGCGCGTGATGATGCGGATCTCGGCGTCGCCTTTGATCGGCGCGGCGAGGTCGCGGAGCTTGCCGTCGAGCTCGACCGCCACCGCTTTCTTGGCGAGCGACTTGGCAATGGACTCGGCCACATCGCGACCCGTGACTCCAGATTCGAAGTCGCGCGCGGAACCATCGGGAAACTTTAGGGAAATCATCTTGTCTCTCCTCTCACTCCTGCGTACCAGCGCAGGTAAGATGGACTGTCGGTTGCGGCGCCGCTTTTAGCGGGAATCGGTCGCCGCGTCATCCGTATTTAGGCGCCAGCGCCCGTAACGCCAAGGGGAGAGCGGGTGATGCTCCTGGCTCAGGTCGGGCACGGGATCAAAGCCGTGGCTGCCCCATGGATGGCAGCGGCAAAGCCGGGCAAGCGTAAGCCAGCCCCCTTTCCACGCGCCGTTCGTCTCGATCGCCTCGCGCGCATAGTCCGAGCAGGTCGGCAGGTGCCGGCAATTCGCGCCCACGAGCGGCGACAGTGTGTAGCGATAGGCCATAATGGGCGCCAGCATCAGCATCTTGGCCGCGCGCCGGCCTAAGTCCGAGACGGCGCTCATGGATAGGGCTCGCCAGTCTTCCGCGTAAAGACGAAGCGTCCACCCTCCTTTCGCGCCATCATGTCGATGTCGCTGTAATGCGCCTCCTCATGGTCGGCGCGCGTGCCGACTTCGAGATAAAGCGCCGGCTGCTCGCCACGATTGATCAGATGATGGCCATCGGCGCGGCCTGCGGGGAAACCGGCCACCATGCCCGGCTTGAGCATCGTCTCGCCCGCGTCGGTGACGAGCGCCACCTCCCCGGCGAGGATGTAAACGAACTCATCCTCATGGACGTGCCAATGGCGGTGCGACGACCAAGCACCTGGCGCCAAGGTCACGAGATTGACGCCGAACTGGGTGAGACCAAACGCATCCCCGAGCGCACGCTTTGCCCTGCCCGACACGTCCTCGTCGAACGGTTTGGGATAACCGCTGCCGGTCCGCGCGGTCACGGCCATGGCCTCGAGCCAGCACGGCTTGTTGTCTTCGCTCATGGCGCTCTCAGACGGACAATTCAGCGTCCGCGGGTGTGCCCGCGCGCTTGGCCTCGATCTGCGCCATGGCGTCCTCCACCGCATCGAACACGAGCAAGGTCGAGGCGTGCCGCGCCTTGTAGTCGCGGACCGGTGCCAACAGCGCCAGGTCGGCCCATTTGCCGGTGGGCGGCGGCCCGCCCTCTTTGAGCATCTTGCGCATGGCGGCGCCGACTTGACGCAGCTCATCCGCCCGGGAGCCCACGATCTCCCGCCCCATGATGGACGCGGCGGTCTGCCCCAGGAGGCAGGCCCGCACCGTTTGCCCATAATCGGTGACCACATCGCCCTCCATGACGAGGTCGATTTCTACCCGGCTACCGCAGAGTTTCGAGTGGGCTTTGGCCGTAACTTGCGGCGAAATCAGCCGTTCTGTGCGCGGCATGGCCGCAGCCAGTTCGAGCAATTGCTGGCTATAAATATCGTCGGGCAGGGTCATCTTGCCATCCTAGCTGGCCGGGCTCGCCTTGCAGGCTGATTTCACGCATTATATATGCTGCATTGGGCCGCACGGCCACGCGCCTGCGCGGATATAGCCAGATCGCGGATTTTGTCAGCTTAAGGAAAGTCTCGTCATATGGACGCAACCACCAAGGATCCGCGGACCACACGGCTCTATGCCGGTATGGAAATCGGCCGTGGCCCCCAGATCACTCGCCCGTCGCGCGAGAAGGCCGAGGAGGCCGTGCGCACGCTGATCGCCTATGCCGGGGACGATCCCCAGCGCGAAGGCTTGCGCGACACGCCCCGCCGCGTGACATCTGCCTATGACGAGTTCTTCGCCGGCTACAATGAGGATCCGATCGAGGTTCTGTCTCGCACTTTCGACGAGGTCGCAGGCTACGACGACATCGTCATGCTGCGTGACATCGAGCTTCACTCGCATTGCGAGCACCATATGATCCCCTTCATCGGCAAGGCGCATATCGCGTACTTCCCGACCGATCGCGTGGTCGGCCTGTCGAAGCTCGCCCGCGTGGTCGAGGTGTTCGCCCGCCGCTTGCAGACGCAAGAGACCATGACCGCCCAGATCGCCGAGACCATCGACACGGTGCTGAAGCCCAAGGGCGTGGCGGTGATGATCGAGGCGGTGCACCAGTGCATGTCGATCCGTGGTGTGCGGAAGCCCGACGTGGCCACTATCACCACCCAGTTCACCGGCATCTTCAAAGAGGATCCGGCGCAGCAGGCGCGCTTCATGATGCTGGCGACCGAGCGCGGTCGCTCGTAACGCGCGTCCGGCCGCGAAGGAAGTGATCGCGGTGACCAAGACCGACGTCTTCCCCAAGATCGAAGACAAGACCGAGCGCGAGGAGGGAACCGTCTTCGCGCCGAATTTCGACGCGCACGGTCTCCTGCCCGTCATCGTCACCTCCGCCCACTCCGGCGAGGTGCTGATGTTCGCCTTCATGAATGCCGAAGCGCTCGCCCTGTCGATCAAGACCGGCGAGGCTCATTACTGGTCGCGCTCGCGCAAAAGCCTGTGGCGCAAGGGCGAGACATCCGGCAACGGTCAGCGCATCGTCGAGATGCGCACCGACTGTGACCAGGACGTCATCTGGCTGAAAGTCGAGATGACGGGCGCCGAGGCGTGCTGCCACACCGGCCGCAAATCCTGCTTCTATCGCGCGGTCCCCGTGGGCAAAGCCCCAGGCGCGGCCCTTTCCCTCGTCTGGGTCGACGCGGCGCGGCAGTTCGACCCAGAGGCGGTTTACGGCCACGGCGCCGCCGCAAAGGGAACCTTAAAGAGTTCATAGTACTAATCGAAATGGCTTTAGGCTCGCACTCGGCCAGCCTCTGGGAAAACCAAGCACGGCCAGCTGCGATTTTGGCGATGCCGGAGACGCGTCCGGCGTGAGGCTCGTGTGATGGAAAGACCAACGCTGGGTTTGGCGCTTGGAGGCGGAGCAGCCCGGGGCTGGGCCCATATCGGGGTCCTGCGGAGCCTGGTCGCCGCCGGTCTCCAGCCGGATATCATCGCCGGCACCTCGATCGGCGCCGTGGCGGGCGCCTGCTACGTCACCGGCAAGCTGGATGCCCTCGAGGACTTTGCCACCGCCCTCACCCGCCGCCGGGTCTTCGGCTTTCTCGATTTCAATTTCGCCGGCTCGGGACTCCTGACCGGCCAGCGTCTCAGCGCGCGCCTAGACCACCACCTCAAGGAATTCTCCATCGAGAACCTCGACCGCAAATTCGTGGCCGTCGCGACCGAACTCGGCACGGGCCATGAGGTCTGGCTCAACAAAGGCAGTCTGGTGAATGCCCTGCAGGCATCAATCGCCCTGCCCGGCATTTTCCGTCCGGTCCAAATCAACGGGCGCTGGCTGATTGACGGCGCCCTCGTGAACCCGATCCCGGTGTCAGTCTGCCGCGCACTCGGCGCCCGCATCGTCATCGCCGTCAATCTCAACAACGACCTATTCAGCAAGGGCGGGGTTATTCACGACCATGGCACGAACGAGCCGTCCCCGTTGGAGGACAACCATCTCCCGGGCACCAACGGGCGCGCCGCCGTGCATCTCCTTCACCGGCAGATCTTCGGGCGCCGCAACGGCGCGCCGGGCATGTCCGCGGTGATGATGGACGCCATCAACATCACCCAGGACCGCATTGCTCGGTCGCGTCTCGCCGGCGACCCGCCCGATATCACCATCGGTCCCAAAACGTCGCGCATCGGCCTGTTCGACTTTCATCGGGCGAACGAGGCGATCGAACTCGGCAGCAAAGCTGCCGAGTCCCAGATCGACGAGATCAGAATGCTCATGCGGGGGCTCGCCGCGTAGCGCGGCGAAGACCGAGACAGCGAATCCGGTCGGCTGTCAGCCCGTGGCGATATATTCGCGCATCGCCGCCGCTTCCAGTTCTGCCTCCGCGATCCGCATTCTCACCACATCACCGATCGACACCAAGCCCGTCAGGCGCCCACGATCGACCACCGGCATGTGCCGGAACCGGTGCACGGTCATCTCGCCCATCAGCTGGTCCATCGTGTCCGATTCCCGGCAGCTGACCACCGCCTTGGTCATGCACACCTCGACTGGCTGCTCCAGCACGGAAGCGCCAGCTCTGGCGATCTCGCGGACGATGTCCCGCTCGGAGACGATGCCGATAACCTGGCCATCTTCCGCGGCGATCACGATGCAACCGATACGGTGCACGCCGAGGAGCTTGGCAATCTCCATTAAGGGTGTGTCAGGGGCGGCCGTGAAGACCTCCCTACCCTTCAGCTTAAGAATTGCAGCGACGTTCATTAGGGTTTCCTCCAGCCCGGGAACTTGGGCCCCGTTGCTGCGACATCATGTCTCGGAGTGGCACAGGGCGCAAGAAGACCCGGGAAATCGCCTCTTTCTCCGGTGGTTAGGCCAGCCGCGAGAGATCGTCGGCGGTATCCCGTTTGTCGAAGAAGCCGAAGGTGAGGAGCCCGCAGAGGAAGCCGCCGATATGCGCTTCCCAAGCGATGCCGCCGCTCGAGCCGCCCGACCAGACCGAGGTCAGCCCGAAATAGGCGTTGAGAACCAACCAGAAAATGAGGAAAGCGACGATGCGGTGATCCCGCAACGTGGCGCCGAGGGTGGCCAGCGGCGCGTTGACGAAGTCGGGCGCCCGCTCGCCTGGAGCGCGTTTGGCGAAGAACACAAATCGGAGGGCGCCGGCCATCTGTCCCGAAATGGCCGCCGAGGCCCCCACGACGGGTGCCATCGCGCCCCAATGGAGGGCCAGATGGGTCAACGCGCCGGCCACGCCGCATAGGATCGAAAATTCGAAGAAGCCCCAGGCGCCGATGCGCCGGGCCACGGCGGTGCCGAAAGCGAGCATCCACAGCAGATTCACCAGCAAGTGCATCCAGCCGCCATGCACAACCATATAGGTCACGAATGAGGTGATGGCGCTGACGTAGCCCCCCGGCAGCTCCAGCGCCGACCCGCTGTAACGGGCCGGAATGAAGGCGAGCGTCAGGAGCACGGTGAGGTCCATCTCGTCCGGCAGGAGTCCCCGGATGACCTGCACCGCGATCATCACCACCGACGCCGCCACGACGGCCCGCGGGACGTTAAACATAGGTTCGTTTGCCGCCATGCGAGGATCTACTCAGAAACCGTTGTTTCTCGTCACTCTGGCAACCTTAATGGCCGCCAATCGAAGCCGCAGGCCCTGAAAGCCGAGCGCTGGCACACTCCCTGCTTAACAAACCCTGAGCACGCTCGCTCAACCGTGCCAAAGCGGGATTCGACCCCTGTCTTGGCCCAAGGATGTGCGGGCTCGTGGGTTAGTAACGTTTTGCGTCGGGTAGGTTATGCAGCAGCCAACGAGTAGGCAGCTTTACGCGTATTGGGACGGCATACGCAATGGGCGGATTGCGCCGCGTCGCTTCGAGATCGAACCGGCGAGGATTGCAGGCCTCCTGCGTGAGACGTTCATCGCCGAGTGTACGGGGCTGCTGGGCTTCCGCTTCCGCTTGGCCGGAACGAAAATTTGCCATCAGTTCGGCCGCGAGTTGAGGGGCGTCGACTTCTTGAGCCTGTGGCCCAACGAAGACCGCCTCGCCATCGCCTCCCAGGTCCGCAACGTCCTGAATGATGGCGCCGTGGGCCACGGCGTCTTCGAGGCCTTCAGCCAATCGAAGCGCCCAGCGCGTTTCGAGTACGCGCTCATGCCGCTGATTCACACAGGCCAGACGATCAACCGCCTGCTCGGGTCGATCACCGCCATCGAGCCGCCCTACTGGCTTGGCGCCGAACCCCTCACCGCCTTCGAGCTCTCCGAGCTCCATCTTCATTGGCCGGACGGTGTCCCCGCCTTCATGGCCAAAGGGGGCGGCGAAGCGGTGCGCCTTGCCCGCCGCCGCTTCCGCGTCGTGGAAGGTGGACTTGCCGGCGGCAACGAATAAAAAACCCAAAAACAATCCAGGCCGGGACAATTCCACTTGAACCTGGCCATTTAGACTTTCCTTAATGCGCTCTTCCTAGCCTCGATGCTCGGTTTGCTCAGCCCCCAATTCCCCCTGACCTGAGCAAACTGCCGGCAATGCTAATGAACGTCCCAAATGTAGAGGAGCAGGTTTCCGCGCGCCCCGTGACCATTCGCGGCCGGCGCAGCAGCAAGCGCACGTCCAGCCGGCCAATCCCCAAGATCGTGCCGGACCGGCGCAAATATCGTCGGGTGGCGGTAAGCCTTCAGGGCCGCTTCATGTCCGAGGACAAGATCGACTATCCGTGCGAGGTGATCAACATGTCGGCGGGAGGCATGGCGCTGCTGGCGCCGATCTCCTGCGCTCCGGGCGAGCGCGTCGTGGCTTATCTCGACAATTTCGGCCGTCTCGAGGGCATCGTCGCGCGGACCATCGAGGGCGGCTTTGCCGTTGAGCTTCAGGCGAGCGCTCAGAAGCGCGAACGCATCGCCAATCTTCTCACCTGGTACGCCAACCTCGAGATCGGGGCGGAAGAGCGCCAGCACGAGCGCGTCACGCCGCGCATCGCCGCCCAGAAGCTCATCCTGCCCAACGGTGACGTCCACGATTGCCGGGTGCTCGACGTCTCCTTGAGCGGCGCCTCGATTGCGACCGCCGTGACGCCGGACTTGGAGACTGTCGTCGTGCTGGGCCGCGTGCGGGGCCGCGTCGTGCGCCACCACGACCGGGGCGTGGCGATTCAATTTGCCGAGCTTCAGGATCCGGATAGTCTCGCACGCACGTTTGGCTAACCTTTCCCAATTCTTTCAATGCTATCGGCGGAGAGCGCCCGCCCCTGCCCGCGCCACCCAAAAAATCGCAGAAAACAGCGCTTAGACGCGTTTTGTTCCAAAATATCTAAAATTTTAGCTAATCCAAGAACATTCAGGTTTGAGTAGGTCTCACTAAAAAAGAACTACCAATACTACTCCAAAACACTGGCTTCTTTTATCGGGATCTCAAAACCTCTCTGACATAGTGCTCCTCAACAAACGGGGGGTGTAATGAAACACTTTGTTCTAGGTACTGCGTTCTTGATGTTCATCTCGTCTTTGCCGGCGGATGCCACCAACAATCATGCGATCAGCCTCAAGCCTCAGCTTGCGACGCAGAAGGTGGCCTTCCTGCAGTCCTTTGGCGACACCTTGCCGCCGATCGGCTACGTGAATTTCTGCCGCGAGCGAGAGACCGAGTGCCGTCCGTCGGGCCGCTTCGCCGACCGTATCCAGCTGACCGCCGCCAAGTCCCGCGAGCTCGCCGAGGTCAACACGAGCGTCAACGAGGCCGTGGCGCCGATCACCGACCTGGAGCTCTATGGCAAGATTGAAGTGTGGACCTATCCGGTGAAGCAAGGCGACTGCGAGGACTATGTCCTGCTCAAGCGCCGCATCCTAATCGAGCGCGGCTGGCCTGAAAGCGCCCTGCTGATCACCGTCGTCCGCGACGAGAATAATGAAGGCCACGCCGTGCTGACGGTCCGCACCGACCGTGGCGACCTGGTGCTCGACAATAAGCAGCACGACATCGTGGCCTGGGCCGACACGCCCTACACCTTCGTCAAGCAGCAGTCCGCGCGCAATCCGCTGGTGTGGATCTCGCTGCTGCCGCCGAACCTCGAGCCGCAGCCCGCGGTTTCGGCTTCGAATCGCCAGTAAGGAGACTTTCGACCCCCCTGCTCCGAGGGGGCACGCTTTGAGGCCCGGTGATCATCCCCCACCCATCCCCGACCCCATCGGGCCTATACTAGAGCCGGTCTCGCAAGAGACCGGCTCTTTTTTTCAGTGGATTAGGCGTACAGCGTCAGAACCAGGTCGAGCAACAAGGCGCCCGAAAACAGGCTCCACAGCGCCGCGACCGCCAGTGACGCGCCGAACCAGACTCTAGGCCGCGCCTCTAACAGCATCCCCCGCCACGCATTGCGCATGAGAATGGCGGGCCCTGCGAACACCCGCAGGATAACCCCGCCAATCGAGGACAGAGTGGATTTTGGCTCGACGCCGAAGCGCATCGGCTCGCCCGAGACGAGCTGCACAAAGCTCGCCAGCACGCCCGCCAAGACGAAGCCGCAAGCCATCACGTAAAGGTAAACGATTGCAGGTCCCATTGATGCCCCTCGCCCGTGCTTTCCCAAAAGCACTTTAGCGAGCGGCGCGGGCCCATTTGCCGCAAATCTTAAGGACTGGTTAACGCTAGTGCCGGGCCGGCACGAGGCGCTATTGCAGGTCGAAGTCGAGGATCGCCATCTGGAACTGATAGGCCGTCTCGTCCTCGTCATCGTCGTCGCGGAACAGCACACCGATGAACTCCTCGCCGATATAGACCTCGGCGGAATCGTCCTTCTGCGGGCGCTGCCGCACCTGGATCTCCGGCAGGCGGAAGACCTTCTTCAGGTAGTTCTCGAGCTTGAGAATTTCGTCTCGTGTCACGCTTAAAGCCCCCTTCCGAGCTGCTGCCAGCCCTAGCGGCGGCTTGCGTCGTCACCTGTGAACATTTGATCCATGGTCAGCGCCGGCTCGTCGCACGTATTGGCACCAATGTCCCGGGCCGGCACGCCGGCCACGGTGCGCTTTGGCGCCACGTCCTTGAGCACCACGCTGCCCGCCGCGATCCGGGCGCAATCTCCGACCGAGATATTGCCGAGAATCTTGGCGCCCGCGCCGATCATCACGCCACGCCCGATCTTGGGATGGCGGTCGCCCGTCTCGTTGCCGGAGCCGCCGAGGGTAACCCCATGTAGCAGCGAGCAATTGTCGCCGACCACGGCCGTCTCGCCGATGACGATGCCGGTCGCGTGGTCGATCATGATGCCGCGGCCGATCCGCGCCGCCGGGTGAATATCGACCTGGAGGAAGCGCGAGACCAGGCTCTGCAGATAGAGCGCCAAATCCTTGCGGCCCGCATTCCAGAGCCGATGGGCGATGCGATGGGTCTGAAGCGCGTGAAAGCCCTTAAAATAGAGGAGCGGCTCGATGAAGCGGTCGCAAGCTGGATCGCGCTGCGCCCATGCCATGAGATCGGCGCGAAACTCCTCCCCCAGCGAGGGATCCGCCTCGAGCACCTCGTGAAATGTCTGATGCATCAGGCCCACGTCGAGCGCCGCGTGTTGCAGCCGGCGCGCCAGACGATGGCAAATGGCGTCCTCGAGACGCGAATGGCTCAGCACCGACGCATAGATGAAGCCGCCGAGCGCCGGCTCCGCCGCGCTGATCTCCTCGGCCTCGCGCCGCACCCGGCTCCACACCGGATCGTGCAGTTTGATCTGCAGCTCTGCCGCCACCATGGATTTATGCATGGGATTTCCTCACTTCGCCCCCCTAGCAGGCTCGGGGAGCTTAGTCTACCACTCGAAATCAAGGACCTAAGCTCGTGAAGTTAAAAAGTCGAGCACACCCTGCTTGAAACCTGCGTCGCCAACGGCCCTCATGTGATCGCGTCCGGTGATCTCCAGGAATTGGGAACCCGGGATGAGCTCTGCAAGCGCCGCTCCCGACCCGCCAATCACATCCTTGCTACCGACCGCCACTAGCGCCGGCACGGCGATCTCGCCAAGCCGCTCGGCCGGAACCTTCTCGCGCGGCCCCCGCATGCAAGCCGCCAGCGCCTTCAGATCGCTCTTCGTCTGCTCGGCGAAGACCCGGAAGCTCCGCGCCGTGGCATTCGTGACGTCTTCGAGCCGGGCCGCTTCGAGCGCGGCCGCCAAAGGACCAGCCCCCACCATTCCGCGCACCATGTGGATGCCGAGGCCGCCGAAGATCACGCTGCGCACCCGCTCCGGATGGGCGAAAGTGAGGAAGGCCGCGATCCGCGCGCCCATGGAGTAGCCGAGCACGTCCGTGCGCTCGACCCCGAGATGATCGAGCAGGCGCCTGGCGTCCTCCGCCATGGCCGGCGCGCCGTACAACGCGGGATCGTAAAGCTTGTCGCTCTGCCCGTGGCCCCGGTTGTCATAGGCGATAACCCGCCGTCCGCCTTGCGTCAGCGTCTTCACCCAGCCCGGATCGATCCAATTCGCCGCGATATTGGAGGCAAAACCATGGATCAGGAGGATGGGCTCCCCCTCTCCCTCGTCCAGATAGGCGATCCTTACACCGTCGGAATTGAAGCTCTGCATTCTCTCCCTACCGTTTTGCCTCAAGGGTCACTATGCTGGCCGCGAAATCCCAACACAGACTTTGCGAACCGATACTTATGGCTCAAACGCTCGTACCCCATTTCGTGAATGACGTAGGCGTCGACCGGATCAAGATCGGCGTCAAGGAGTTCCAATGCATGGGGACCCTGCCGCCTGACGATCATCCGCACGTCTATCTGGACATGGGCCACGAAACCCAGATCGTCTGTCCCTACTGCTCCACGCTCTATGAGTTTGACGGCGACCTCGCGGCGACCGAGACCGAGCCCGGCGGTTGCGTCTACGTGGCGACCTTCCCGCCAGGCGCGCCGGCTGCCTGAAGCCGCTTGATGACAAAGCAGGCGCGCCCCGTTCTCATCGCCGGCGGCGGCATCGGCGGACTGTCCGCATCCATCGCGCTCGCCAAGCACGGCATCGCTAGCTGCATCCTCGAACGATCGAGTTTCACCGAGGAAAGCGGCGCCGGCATTCAGCTCGGCCCGAACGCCACGCGCCTGCTCCGTACCCTCGGCGTCCTGGAAGCGGTCGAGCCCGCCGCCTTCAGGCCGGACGCCATCTGCTTGTTCGACGGCGTCTCGGGGCGCCGCCTCGCCACCGTCCCGCTGAAGTCCGAGGCCGAGAGGCGCTACGGCGCGCCCTACCTCACGCTCCACCGCGCGGACCTCCATGCCGCCCTGCTGTCGGTCGCCAAGACCCTTGCGCCGGTCGAATTGCGCGACGGCTTCGATCTCGCCCAGGTCGAGCCGGGTCCAAAGACCGTGGCCGCGCGGCGCATCGGCGGTCCCGGCGCGGAAGGATCTGCCCTGATCGGCGCCGACGGACTGTGGTCGGCCGTGCGCAAGACTGTCGTCCCTGGCGCGCGCTTGCGCTTCTCCGGCGCGACCGCCTACCGCGGGCTGCTTCCCTTGGGCGACCTCCCCAGCCCCTTCGCCGATCCGGTGGTGGGGCTGTGGCTCGGTCCGAAGGCGCATCTCGTCCATTACCCGGTCCGCGGCGGCAAGGCCTTGAACCTCGTTGCCGTCACCGAGGGCGGACAGGAGGTCCAAGGCTGGAACCAGTCAGGCGACGCCGCGTCTTTGCTTTCCGGATTCACCCGTTGGTGCAAGGAGTCGAAATCATTGCTCGAACGGGTGGAGGCGTGGCGCCGTTGGTCGCTCTACCGCCTGCCCCCGCTGCCCTATTGGAGCAGCGGCGCCGTCACGCTTCTCGGCGACGCGGCCCATCCCGTGCTGCCCTTCCTGGCGCAAGGCGCGGGCCTTGCAATCGAGGACGCCGTCACGTTGGCGGCGACGCTTGCCACAGAGCCGGACGAGCCGGCCGCAGCCTTTCACCGTTACGAGCTTTTGCGGCGGCCGCGGACGACACGGCTCCAGCAGCAATCGAAGCGCTTTGGCTGGCTGTATCATTTGCGCGGGCCGGCGCGGCTTGCCCGGAACTTCGCGCTTCGACGCCGCAGCGAAGAGACGGCGCTGGCAAAATTCGATTGGCTCTACGGTGATACGACGCTCAGTTCGTCGTGACGTCCTGGCCGCGCTTCGGCCACAGCAGCACGACCGCGCCGACAAGCGCCGACAAGATCGAGCCGCAGAGCACGGCGAGCTTGGTTTCGGCGATCTGTGCTGGATCGGTAAACGCCAACAAGCCGATGAAAAAACTCATGGTGAAGCCAATGCCGCACAGGATGGCGACGCCGTAAATCTGGCGCCATGACGCCTCCGCCGGCAGTTGCACCATCCCGGTGCGATGCGCGGCAACGACGAACATCATGATGCCGAGCTGCTTGCCGACGAAGAGACCAAGCATGATGCCGAGCGACAGCGGCGCGAGCAGCATGTCGAAGGTCACGCCCTCAAGCGATACGCCGGCATTGGCGAAGCCGAAGATCGGCACGACGATGAACGCGACACCGGCGCCGAGCGCATTCTCGAGCCGGTAGAGCGGCGAGCCGCTGGTGTCGTCGTGACCGCCACTGACATCGCCGAGCGGAATGGTCAGCGCCAGCATGACGCCGGCAAGCGTGGCATGGACACCGGAGAACAACGTGGCGGCCCACAGCAACACGCCGACGACCAGATAGGGCGTAAGCTGTTTCACCCCGAACCAGTTGAAAGCGAACAGCACCAGCGTGGCGAGCCCGGCAAGTCCCAGCGCCTGCATGGACAGATCGGACGCATAGAAGACCGCGATAATCAGAATTGCCCCGAGGTCGTCCATGATCGCAAGAGAAGTCAAGAACACCTTGAGAGAGTTTGGAATTCTCGATCCGAACAGCGACAGGACGCCGAGCGCGAAGGCGATATCGGTGGCCGTGGGCACCGCCCATCCTCGCCAGGTCTCGGGCGTTTCATAGTTGATCGCGAAATAGATGAGCGCCGGCGCAAGCATGCCGCCGGCCGCCGCGATCAGCGGCAGTGAGCGGCGCGGCCAGCTGTTGAGCTCGCCCACCAGCATCTCGCGTTTGATTTCGAGGCCGACCAGCAGGAAAAACAGCGCCATCAGCCCGTCATTGATCCAATGCAGGATCGACAGGCCGCCGAGCTTGGTGTGCAGGATATGGTCGTAGTTTTCCGCGAAGTATGAGTTGGCCACAATCATGCCGAGCGCGGCGGATGCCATGAGCACCAAGCCGCCGGAGGCCTCGGAGTCGGCGAAACGCTGGAAGACGGAACGAACTTTGCGGAGGGGCATGATGGGCTCGGACATTTGCGGACCATGTTCCTATACAGACCGCGCGGCCAAGGCAAATAGAGCGCGCTCCTGCCGGGTCCGGACCGCAACGAAAACGTGCCGCCCCTCAGGCTTGAGCGGCGGCACGCGTCATTTTGTCGATCGAAGGTCGACCAATCAGTGGCCGGTCCCGTCGGCCTTGCGGCCCGACTCGAATAGGAACCAGACCCGCTTCTCGGCCTGATCGATCCACTCTTCGAGCTTGCTCGTGGTCGCCACGTCGTTCTCCTCGGAGGTTAGGTTGTGCACCTCGCGCATGCTGGCGATCAGCGACTGATTGTCCTCGCGCAGCTCGGCCAGCATGTCGCCCGGGTCCACATAGTCGGCGTCGTTATCGGGGATGCGTTGCAGCCGGGCGATATTGCCAATGGAGTGCAGCGTCATGCCGCCGATCTTTCGCGCGCGCTCGGCGATCTCGTCGGTCATGGCGAAGAGCTCGGCTCCCTGCTCGTCGAACATGAGGTGGTAGCCGCGGAAATGCGGGCCGCTCACATGCCAATGGAAATTCTTGGTCTTCATGTAGAGCGCGAACACATCGGCGAGGAGCGCGTTCAGCGCGCCGGAGATGTCGCGTGTGGCGTTAGAGCCAAGGTCAGTCGGCGTATCGAGTTTCACTTTCTGACGTTCTTTCGGGGTCAATTGCTTGTTCATAGGAGGCCTCCCTTGGGGGTTTGGCGGAAGCGTTATGCCGGGAGTCTTTAGATGGTGAGTGGACAACACCTGCGCCAGCGCTGAGGACCCTGAGTAGCCTGAGACGCCTTGTCACGCCTTGATCGCGGTCACAATTTGCGACCACCTAAGCCCTGTCCCGAAAAACGAGACAAACCGCCTCCACGCCCTTAGGGTTCCTAGCGGCGCCGCGAGATCAAGTGCATCATATTCAGTCCACGGAGTGCATCATGTTCATCGCCATGAACCGGTTCAAAGTGAACAAGGGGTCGGAGCACGACTTCGAGCAATTGTGGCTCACCCGAGAAACCCATCTCGAGGAGGTGCCTGGCTTTGTCGAATTTCAATTGCTGAAAGGGCCTGAGCGCGAGGACCACGTGCTCTACGCCTCGCATAGTCTATGGCGCTCGCAAGCCGCCTTCGAGGCTTGGACCAAGTCGGAGGCTTTCCGTAAGGCCCACGCGAATGCCGGCAGTGGCAAGCCGCTCTATCTCGGCCATCCCGAATTCGAGGGCTTCACCACCTTGCAGGACATCTCGGCCAAGGCGGCATCCACCGCCGCCGAATAGCGGACGGTTAGTCGCCGCCGGCCCCGGTCGACTTCTTGCTGATGTTGAATATCGACACGCCCTCACGCGGCAGAAACATCTCCACGCAATGGAGCGAAGCGCCACCGCTGCTAATTCACCCGCGTCACCTGGACGAGATTGTCCGAGTAAGTCGGCGCCCGTCCCAGGCCGGAATGTGCATCCGACGAGATCGAGTTGACCGAGCCATCGGAGCGGTTGAGGCTCCGCCAATAGCCGAGCGTCGCCACCACGATACCATCACCCACGTCGTCGGTGACGCGCGCCACACCTTCGAAATCGCCGCGGTCGTTGAACACCCGCACCGGATCGCCTTCGCGGATGCTGCGCGCCTCCGCGTCCTTTGGACTGATCAGCACGAACTGCTCGCCCTGGCCTTTGATCTTATGCGGCTCATTGGCGTAGCAGGAGTTGAGGAAGCCGTGGCTCTTCGGCGAGAGGATGTTGAGCGGGTAAAGCTCCGCCCGAGCACCGTTGGTCTCGGGCGTCTCGCGCGGCGGCACGAAGCCGGGTAGCGGATCGACCGGATCGCCGCATTGGTCGCCGTCATACATCATGCGGAACGGGCCGGCGACGAAGTTCTTGGCGTCATGCAGCAGGAACTCGACCTTGCCGGACGGCGTCGGGAAGTTGCCGTCCTTATGTGGCGTCCGCGTATCGGCCGCGCCGACATCGATCTTGAAGTAGCCGTGCGCCTTGAAATAATCCATGTCGACGCCGGCCATCTTTGGGTCGTCCCAATTGATGTAATAGGCGGCAAGCTCGCTGTCCGTCATTTTGAACACCGGATCGTCGAAGCCCATCTCCTTCGCCAACCGCCGCCACATCTCGCTCGTCGGCAGGCATTCGCCCGGCGGCTCCACCGCCTTCTGATTATAGGTGAAGTAGAAATGACCCCACGACCACATCATGTCTTCCGCCTCGCCCGCCATGGCGGCGGGCAGCACGATGTCGGCATATTTCGCCGTGTCGGTCAGGAAGTGCTCGGCGACGACCGTGAACAGGTCCTCGCGCTGGAGGCCTTGCACGATCTTGTTCGTCTCCGGCGCCTGCGACACCGGGTTGGTGCAATAGACGAACATGCTCTTGATCGGCGGATCGAGCTTCATCTCGCCGGTGAGCGCCCGGCCAAGCTGGAGATTGTTGATGGCGCGCGTGCCGGGCTTGATCCAGTCGCCGCGCGATACTTTCATCCAATCGACGGGGAAGTCCCAGAGCGGCATTTGCAACAGGCCGCCGCCCACATGCTTCCACGAGCCCACGAGGGCCGGGAGAGAAGCCACCGCGCGGATCGCCTGACCACCCCCGGCGGACCGCTCCAGCGCCACGCCGATGCGGATCACGCTCGGCTGATCGGTGGCGAATTCCTTGGCGAATTGAGCGATGTCGGCGGCTTTGACGCCGGTGATCGCCTCCACATAGTCCGGCGTGAACTCGGACGCGCGCTCTTTGAGTTCCTCATAGCCATAAGTGTGCTGATCGACATAGTCCTGGTCGATCAGCCCCTGTGCGATGAGCGAGTTGATGATGCCCATGGCGAGGGCGCCGTCGGTGCCGGGCTTGGGCGCGATATGCCAATCGGCCTGCTTCGCCGTGCGCGAACGGTAGCAATCGATCACCACCACCTTGGCGCCGCGCTTCTGCGCCTCCAGCACGAACGGCCAGTGATGCAGATTGGTCGAGATCGAGTTGCACGCCCAGATGACGATGAATTTCGCATGGACGAAGCTCTCGGGATCGACGCCACCCGTCGGCCCTACCGTCATCAACCAGGCGGTCGACGAGCCCGACGCGCAGAAGGTCTTCTCGTTCACCGTCGTGCCGAGGCGATTGAAGAACGGGTCGCCGGAGTTGATGCCCTGCACCAGCCCCATATTGCCGAGATAGCTTTGCGGCATGATGGCTTGCGCGCCGTACTCGGCGATGATGTCGCGCCAGCGCCTGCCGATCTCCGCGATCGCCTCGTCCCAGGTGATGCGCTCGAACTGCTTGGAGCCTTTTGGGCCCGTGCGGCGCAAGGGATAGAGCAGCCGATCGGGATTATGGTGGTGATCGTGAAAGTCCTTGAGCTTCACGCACAGCCCGCCGCGGGTCATCGGGTGCTCTTTGTTGCCCTTGACCTCGACCAGCCGCCCGTCGGCGACCTCGTAGACCATGGCGCAGGTGTCCGGACAATCATGCGGACAGGCACCGAAAAACATCTCACGTACTGGCTGCTCGTTCATACCCAGACCCTCCCAAAAGGCTTTCCAGCGGCTCTTGACGGCCACTGATTTAGGTCAAGGTACGAGGGTCGGACGCAATTGTCATCACCCGCTTCCGTGCCCCGGCAATCCCGGTGTCATCATGGTGCGGCACGAGGATGCAAAGATGGCGGGAAGCAACCCTTGACCTGGCGCAAGGCCCCCGCGCACCGGCGTAAGGATGAGCCCCCGGCGAGTCGGCGGAGGGCCTTGCCGCCCGCGCCGATGCGGGGCTTTATCGCGCCAAGCTCAACGGTCGTATGCGACGACGTCACACGGTATCGGTCATATCTCTTTCACAAAGAAATGCGTTTTGAGCCAACGATGTCTCGTCATTGTCCCCCGACCAAACCATGGACCAGATAACGTCTCCCCCCGTTCCCACGCGCTCCCGCCCGCCCGCTCAGCCTGCTGACGCGGTGGACGGCGGAGCCCGCACCACGCCCTCCTTCGAGGCCGCCGACCGACTGGCGCGCGCCACCATCGCGCGCTTCACGCAAGGCGTGTCGCCCCATTCGCAGTTGTCTGCCTGGTTCGATTGGGCCTCCCATCTCGGCCGCTCTCCTGGCCGCCAGATGGAGCTTTGGCTCGAGGCCGTGGGGTCCATGGCGCGGCTTGGCCGCTTTGCGCTTGAAGCCGGGGCCCAAAAGACGCCCGAACCACCCTTCGCGCCGCAAGCCAAGGACCACCGCTTCGACGATCCGGCGTGGAAAGCCTTTCCCTATGCGCTTTGGCAGCAGGCGTTCCTCGCCCAGGAGGCGTGGTGGCGCAGCGCCACCCGCGAGGTCCGCGGCATGTCGCCTAAGGATTCCGCACGCGTGGCCTTCATGGCCCGCCAGGCGCTCGACGTTGTCTCGCCGTCAAACGTCCCGTGGCTGAATCCTGCGATCGTCGAACGCACACGCGAGGAGTCCGGCGCCAATCTCATACGCGGCGCCGCGAACCTCGCCGAGGACGTGCTCGGCAGCCTGGCCATGGAGCCGCCGCCGCTCGATGGCGGCTTCACCGTCGGCGAGGAGGTCGCCATCACGCCAGGCGAGGTCGTCTATCGCAACGATCTCATGGAGCTGATCCAATACACGCCGACCACGGAGAGCGTGTACGCCGAGCCCATCCTGATCGTGCCGGCCTGGATCATGAAATATTACGTGCTCGACCTGCGGCCTGAGAACTCGCTCGTCCGTTTTCTCGTGGCGCAGGGCTTCACCGTCTTCATGATCTCCTGGCGCAACCCGACCGCCTCGGACCGCGACATCACCTTCGACGCCTACCGCACCGAAGGCATCATGGCCGCGCTCGAAGCAATCAACGCCATCGTGCCGAAGCGCAAGGTCCATGCCTGCGGCTACTGCATCGGCGGCACCCTGCTTGCCATTGCCGCGGCGACCATGGAGCGCGACGACGGCGATCGTCTTGCGAGCATCACCATGCTTGCCGCCCAGACCGATTTCAGCGAGGCAGGCGACCTCATGCTGTTCGTGGACGAAAGCCAGATCGCCTTCCTCGAGGACATGATGTGGGATCAGGGCGTGCTCGATACCAAGCAGATGGCCTCCGCCTTCAAGGCGCTCCGGCCAAACGAGCTCATCTGGTCCAAGATGACGCGCGAATATCTGCTCGGCGAACGCGACCAAGCGATCGACCTCACCAGCTGGGCCGCCGACCAGACCCGCCTGCCCTACCGCATGCATTCGCAATATTTGCGCGCGCTGTTCCTGGAGAACCGGTTGACCGCTGGCCGCTACGCCGTGGAAGGCCGGGTCATCGCGCTGAAAGACATTCGCACGCCAATCTTCGCCGTCGGCACCGAAACCGATCACATCGCGCCGTGGCGCTCGGTCTACAAGCTGCATCTGTTTACCGACAACGAGCTGACTTTTCTCCTCACCAATGGCGGGCACAATGCCGGGGTGGTCTCCGAGCCCGGCCATCAAGGGCGCCGCTACCACATGGCAACGCGCCGCAACGGCGACGCCTATGTCAGTCCCGACAACTGGCTGGCGCTCGCCACGCCGGGCGAAGGCTCATGGTGGCCGATCTGGACCGAATGGCTCGAACAGCACGGCAGCGCCGGACAGGTCACCCCGCCCCGCCTGGGCGCCCCCGAACGAGGCTATGCGCCGCTGTGGCCGGCGCCGGGCATCTACGTCCATCAACGCTAGTTGCAAGGCCGAGACCGCTCGCGATTTCCGCGAGTTCGGACCGTTAGACTCTTTGGTTCAATTTACATTTTTTAGAGGCTCTCGCCCTAATTTGCCCTCGCGTCATGAACGGGAGCGATCGTGGACACCATCATCACACCCAGAATGCTGAGGGAGGCGATCGCCGCTCACCCGCAGTCGAGCCTGCAGGACGCCCTGCTCGTCTTCTGTGCGATGATTTCCGCGCTGCTCCTCTCGCTGCAATACGATCTCTTCTACTTCATCAACGAGCTCAGCGCCGCCGAGCGCGAAATCTCCTTGGCCGAGATGATCTTCCTCACTGCGCTATTGGCGACAGGCATTGTCATCTTCATCATCCGTAGGCTGAACGACCAGAGACGCGACATCGCGCTGAAGGTTGCCGCCGAGAGGGAGTTGCGCGAATTGACGTCGATGGCCTTGCAAGACCCGCTGACGGGGTTGCTCAATCGCCGCGCGCTCATCGCCGCGCTGGATACGGCGACGGCCTCCCCGCCCGCCAACGGCAGCCAATACGCTCTATTCATGATCGACCTGGACCACTTCAAGTCCGTCAACGACCTGCATGGCCACGCGGTGGGCGATCAGGTCCTGGAAGTCGTTGCCGACCGCTTCAAGGCGGCAGCGCGGCCGAGCGATCTCGTGGCGCGCATCGGCGGCGACGAATTTGCCGTTCTCGCCTACAACGTCGACAAGGAGACCGCGCGCAAGATCGGTTCGCGCTTTCTGGAAAGCCTGACCCGCACGATCGGGGCCGGCGGACAGGCGCACAAGGTCAGCCTGTCCATCGGCATCGCGCTCATTCCCGACGATGGCGCCACCGCTGACGAAGCTCTCCGCAATGCGGACCTGGCCATGTACTGCGCCAAGGAACGGCGCAGCGCGCTGATGTTCTTCGCGCCGGACATGGATCAGCAAAAGCAAATCGCCTGAGAGGACATGATGTGGGATCAGGGCGGCTCGATACCAAGCAGATGGCCCGCCTTCAAGGTGCTCTAGAAGAACGAGCTCATATGATATAAGATGACGCGCGAATATCTGCTCGGCGAACGAGACCAAGCGATCGACCTCACCAGCTGGGCCGCCGACCAGACTCGCCTGCCCTACCGCATGCATTCGCAATATTTGCGCGCGCTGTTCCTGGAGAACCGGTTGACCGCTGGCCGCTACGCCGTGGAAGGCCGGGTCATCGCGCTGAAAGACATTCGCACGCCAATCTTCGCCGTCGGCACCGAAACCGATCACATCGCGCCGTGGCGCTCGGTCTACAAGCTGCATCTGTTTACCGACAACGAGCTGACTTTTCTCCTCACCAATGGCGGGCACAATGCCGGGGTGGTCTCCGAGCCCGGCCATCAAGGGCGCCGCTACCACATGGCAACGCGCCGCAACGGCGACGCCTATGTCAGTCCCGACAACTGGCTGGCGCTCGCCACGCCGGGCGAAGGCTCATGGTGGCCGATCTGGACCGAATGGCTCGAACAGCACGGCAGCGCCGGACAGGTCACCCCGCCCCGCCTGGGCGCCCCCGAACGAGGCTATGCGCCGCTGTGGCCGGCGCCGGGCATCTACGTCCATCAACGCTAGTTGCAAGGCCGAGACCGCTCGCGATTTCCGCGAGTTCGGACCGTTAGACTCTTTGGTTCAATTTACATTTTTTAGAGGCTCTCGCCCTAATTTGCCCTCGCGTCATGAACGGGAGCGATCGTGGACACCATCATCACACCCAGAATGCTGAGGGAGGCGATCGCCGCTCACCCGCAGTCGAGCCTGCAGGACGCCCTGCTCGTCTTCTGTGCGATGATTTCCGCGCTGCTCCTCTCGCTGCAATACGATCTCTTCTACTTCATCAACGAGCTCAGCGCCGCCGAGCGCGAAATCTCCTTGGCCGAGATGATCTTCCTCACTGCGCTATTGGCGACAGGCATTGTCATCTTCATCATCCGTAGGCTGAACGACCAGAGACGCGACATCGCGCTGAAGGTTGCCGCCGAGAGGGAGTTGCGCGAATTGACGTCGATGGCCTTGCAAGATCCGCTGACGGGGTTGCTCAATCGCCGCGCGCTCATCGCCGCGCTGGATACGGCGACGGCCTCCCCGCCCGCCAACGGCAGCCAATACGCTCTATTCATGATCGACCTGGACCACTTCAAGTCCGTCAACGACCTGCATGGCCACGCGGTGGGCGATCAGGTCCTGGAAGTCGTTGCCGACCGCTTCAAGGCGGCAGCGCGGCCGAGCGATCTCGTGGCGCGCATCGGCGGCGACGAATTTGCCGTTCTCGCCTACAACGTCGACAAGGAGACCGCGCGCAAGATCGGTTCGCGCTTTCTGGAAAGCCTGACCCGCACGATCGGGGCCGGCGGACAGGCGCACAAGGTCAGCCTCTCCATCGGCATCGCGCTCATTCCCGACGATGGCGCCACCGCTGACGAAGCTCTCCGCAATGCGGACCTGGCCATGTACTGCGCCAAGGAACGGCGCAGCGCGCTGATGTTCTTCGCGCCGGACATGGATCAGCAAAAGCAAATCGCCTGACAAGGCGGATCTGCACAAATGATGGCAGCAGCCTAGAAGAGGCCTGCCGCGTAGCTGGCACTGTCACGCGGCGACGCAAAGTGGCTCGGCATAGCAATCTCGAATGTAGGCAGCCCAGCACCGACTCTGGCGGGACCGAAGGGAAGCGCGACCGTGTGTTCTTTTAGCTTAGACACCAGCGCATCCACGCGACCAGCACTGCGTGGGAGACTCTTCAACGCGGGATCATGCGCCAACAGGAGAGCTCCTAACCCCGTGACGTGAGGCGCCGCCATCGAAGTCCCATCCATGACCTTCAAGCCGCCTTGTGGCACGGTTGAGATAATGCCGACGCCTGGAGCGATGAGATCGATGCTGGGACCGAAACAGGTGAACAAGGGCGAGAAGAAGCCGTCGGGAGTTGCAAGAGCGGGGCTGAAGCTTTGAGCCGAGATGCTGTCCGACGGAACCACGGGTGAATATCCAAGTGCACTGACGGCGACCACCGATGAAAGACTTGCTGGAAACATCACATCGGCGCCGGAGTTCCCTGCCGCCACGATGCTGGCAATGCCCGCTTGGCGCGCCCGTTCCAGCTTCTCGGTGAGAAAAGGAGACGCCTGAGCACAGCCCAAACTCAGGTTGAGGATGTCGACTCCGTCGTTGATAGCGGAGTCTATGGCCTTACCCAGGGTAAAGAAGGACCCATCAGGGAACACTTTGTAGGCGTAGATCTCACTTTCCGGAGCGATCCCGGAAGCAGGCATGACGCCGTCGGATCTTGCGCCGATAATTCCGGCGCAGTGGGTGCCGTGGCCGATCTCATCGTCGCCCCACTGACCGGGGTCCGCCGAGGGATTGAGATTGGTGCCGCGCTTGACGTGCTGAAGTAGGGCATGGGTGGCGTCACAGCCGCTGTCCACGATCCCAATTCTGATGCCGCCGCCGTTGACCTCCCGCCCGGGTCGCAAGCCCAGACGCTCGCCACCCCAGCTGAGCGAAGAGGCCATTTCAAATCGAGGATCAAACTCCTTGAAGCTCTTCACCCGAACGACGTTGGCCGTATCCTTCTGCAAGATTGGATCCCGAATGACTTTGCTCCAATGGAGCGTGCGGGGGTCCGCGACGATCGCGCGGACGGAAAGAAGAGCGGACTCGACCAGGTCGAAGGCGGCAATGCCGTTATTGTCCGTGAGAGCCGAAAGGGGGATTCCCGCGTAGAGCGTAACGACCGCACCTTGGAGCGGACGGTTCCCCTCCCCGAAAACTTGCACTTCGATGCGGTTGCTGGCGGCGTTGGAGAACAAGCCTGGATAGCTGTTGAATGGGCTTGTAATGATCGGCGGCAGACCAAAGAAATGGTCACATCTGAGATTGGGTTCTATCCAAACCGGACTCGTAGGCTGTGCGGATTGCTGCTGCAACACAGCGCCCTTCTGACCATCCATTCGGACCAGCAGGGTATCGACCGGGGCGCTCCCAAGAGCAGCTCCACCCATCTGACTGACACGTGACGTGCTATACGCGTCGACAACTTCAATCTCGACTCCGGAGTAGTCGCGCAATTGCTGAACAAGAGCCCCGCCGCCATCGGCGAGCATGTTCAACGCCGTCTGCTTGGCGGCGCTCTTTGCCGCAATCACGAACTGCTGAGGTGAGGATTCGATCTCGTTCACTTTAGACCTCGATTGATGGTCAAGCTTCTGCAGCGACAGAAACTCCTACAAAGGCTTTAATGCACCCGGCACGTTGCGCTCCAGCTTGATGAGGGGCTCGAACTCGCCGATCAACTCACGCAAAACCGGTTCCGAGCTTCGCACCAACAACGCGTCCGCACTCGCGTCCAGGAGGTCGGCCTGACCGCCACTCTTTTCGATCCTGACCCGCACCGCTCGTAGCGCCTCTCTGGATGCCGCGGCTGACGTGACAAAAACGATGAAGTCAGCCTCTTCCGGATTTGACATTCTCAACCTACCGACTGGGGGCCAATTTGACCGCCCTAAGTCAGCACGCCAGAGACCATCCGTCATATGCAAAGTGGGATAGCCTGCCCATTGAGACTGAGACTCATCGAGCCGCACGATCCGCCACCTAAGAGCGAAGGGCCCGAAGAGAACGGGCCGAACGACATCGGCGAGGTCTGAGTTGCCGGCGTAAGCGGAACGAGCTGACCGTTACTGAGCTCGATGCATATCTCCGCCATGGGTGACGCCCCGGACGAGAGAGGACCGGGTATGGGCGATGACATAGGCGATGTCCCGCCTTGGGCGCCCGGTGCAAGCCGAACGATCTGGCCGTTGCTCAGACGGATGCATATTCCCACCATGGGAGACGCCCCGGAAGAGCCCACACTCATTGGTGAGGACATCGGTGAGGTTCCACCTTGCTGAGGCGTCGAGGCGAGAGGAACAATCTGACCATTGTCGAGACGAACGCATAACTCCACCATTGGAACGGCTCCTTTTAGAGAAGGCGTGGAAGAGGTCGTTGCTTGAGGCCAAGTCACCGGGACAGGACACCATGGCCGAGACGGGAACAGACTCGGCGACAATGAGTCCGCTCCCAGCCGAGTGCCAATCATTACGGAGGGCTGAGCCTGAAATCCCTGAGGAGTGGAACCTTTTGCACAACCACAACCCATTGCCACAATCCTACAACCTTAAGACGTACAGATTTCATCACCCAACCTATAAGTGTGTCAAGCGGATTATACGCGTGAAGATGGAATGGGGCGTGCCGGGCGGCCCTATTCGGCCCTCGGAGCACGCCAGCTCTTTATGTTGCGCATTTTGAGAAATGGTGCGGACGGCGGGAGTCGAACCCGCACGGGGGTTGCCCCCCTCAGGATTTTAAGTCCTGTGTGTCTACCAGTTCCACCACGTCCGCTTTGGGGCCGCGCGCAAGGCCGGAGCAGCCCGGCTCGAATCCAAGCCGTCATGCTAGCCGATGGCGTAGAGCACGCGCCACCGGGGCGCTACTGCCAGAAGATCTAGCGGTAACGCCCTAGGATTGTGTTGAGGCGAACTCTTTCCGAGCCTCTTAGGCGTGAGAGGACGGCTTCTTCTTAGACCGGCTCTTTGGCGCAGGCTTTTCGGGGGCCGGCTTCTCGGACTCGGGCTCCTTCGGCTGAGCTTCTTTGGGCTCATCCTCTTTGGACTTGTCAGCCTCGGCCTCGAGCTTGGACACCTCTTCGGCCTCCTCCTCGGCCTCTTCGGCCGCGGCCTCCGTCACCACCGCTTCCTCGCCGGCCGAGGCCACTTCCGGCGTTTCCACCGGCTCATCCTTGAGGGGCACGGCTTCGACGGGCATCGCCACCGGTGGCGTGGGCATCTCTTCTGGCTCGGCGGATTCCGGCTCGGCTGGTGCCGCAAGCATCGGACCGGCTTCGAGACTGCCCCTGAGCAGCAGGAACAGCACGACCGCATTCAGCAGGTGCCAGATGAAATGGGTGCCGACCTTGCGCCCGTCGATCATCACTTGATCGCAGAACGCCATATCGAGCGACCTGAGAATGATCGACACGGTGAAAATGACCGCAGCCCAGACAATATAGGGCGCCGCGCGATGACCGCGTTCGGCGAGCAGCATGCCGATGACGATCAGAGCGCCGAGCGCCGGGAGATAGGCCACGCTGCCGTTGAGGCACGGCTTGGCGTCGGTCACGTCCGGCCCCGGAAAGCCGATTCCGCCGTCCCAGCACTGCACATGCATGGCGGCGCCCACAAGCACCGCGAAGCCGATTGCCAGCATCACCGTCCAGCCGGGCGGCACACCGAGGAAGCGGTTGAGCGCGAAGCCGAGATAGATCAGCATGAACAGGACGATGGGGATGACATCGGCCAACGCCGTCCCCTCGTCGGCATAGAGATGGAAGGCGAGACTGCCGAAGCCGATCAGGAAGGCGAGCCCTATCAGCAGGAAATGGTCGGAGCTTCGCTCCTCGCGAGGCCGCCACAGCAAGAGTTGCCACGCCACAAGCGCTGCTAGGAAGAATGCAGCATTGGAAATCGCGTTGATTGGCTCCGCCCACAGTGCGGCGTTAGTACCCCGCTCGCAATAAAGGAAGACGTGCTCGCCAAATGTCATGGTCCCTGTCCTTTCGACCCGTCACGGAAAGAGCCCTCCCCCTCCCGGCAGTTGACCTGCCGGGCATTTTGAATTTTGTGATTTGCAACTTCCCACCGTCCATACCCTGCGCATATGTTAAACGCGAAACGGTTCGAAGGGCACCGCTGACATGAAAATGATGCGAATTCGTTGCACGGCACTCGTGACCGCGATGATCGTCGCGTCGATCGGCGTTTCGGTGGCCCATGCCGGCAAGCGGTCGCTTGCCGATACCGGCGCCTACCCGCACATCACCGTCACCAGCCAATACGACCCCACGCAGTCGGTCTCGGCCCCGGTCCGGCGATTGCCGAAAGGCGATCAGGTGAGACTTCCCGGGGGCACCTGGGTTTGGTGCGGCATCAACTGCTATCACACGCTCCGCAACGCCACGGTCGACTTCTGGCGGCGCTACGATGCCCCGGTGACGCTGCCGTGACGGGACACGCGACCAATTTTGCGCGGCTATTCAAATCCAAGAGGCTTTTGAATGTTTACCCGGCTCCTGACCCTATGGCACAGCGCGAGGTCGAGCCTTTGGGCTCTGCCCATGCTCATGGTCGTCGTCGCCGGCGCCGCGGCGATCCTCGCGGTGCACATACCGGTGCGCCCCGGCGACGATCCGGTCTGGTTCCTCTATAGCGGCGATGCGGACGAAGCCCCGCAATTCCTCTCCAATCTTGTCACCGCGATGATCACCATGGCAACGCTCGTCGTCTCCATCACCATGGTCGTGCTGACGCTCGCCGCCCAACAGCTCGGGCCCCGCCTCATTCGCAGCTTCATGGCCGACCGCAGGACGCAAGCCACCCTCGGCCTGTTCGTGTCTACCGTGGTCTATCTGCTCCTCGTGCTGCGCACGGCCTATGACGGCACCGACCGCGTTCCCAATCTTGCTGTCACCGGCGGCACCGCGCTGGTCCTACTCTGTCTCATCGCGCTGCTCATATTCGTCCATCATCTCGCCCGCTCCATCATCGCCGACAACACCATTGACCGCGTGGGCGACGCGCTCGACGCGGACATCACCCGGCTGTTGCCGGAGTCGAAGGGCGATGAGCCCGAAGCCCCGGCGAAGCGTCCGCGCGAGACCGGCGCGCCGCTGGCTCTTCATCACAGTGGCTACGTGCAGGCGATCAACTATTCCGGACTGATCGAAATCGCGAAGGACTCCGACGCGATGATCGAGCTCGCCTTCAAGCCTGGCCGGCATGTCATCGAGGGCGGCATCTTCGCTTGGATCACGCCCAAGAAGGCGGCGGACGACACCCACGGAAATATAGAGAACTGCGTTGTACTGGGCGGCGAGCGGGCATCCATTCAAGATGTTGAGACCTCGATCCGCCAACTCGTGGAGGTAGCCTTGCGCGCGCTGTCACCCAGCATCAGCGATCCCTTCACCGCCATGGCGGTGATTGACCGGCTCACCACTTCGCTCGCCAAGATCATGCGGCGCGGTCAGCCGCGATGCGTCTGGGCGGACGACGACGGAAAAGTTCGATTGCTCGCGCCGGGCTCGACCTTCGCCGACACGGTGGAGGAAGCTTTCCGCCAGATCCGCCAACACAGCCAGGACCAGCCCGCCGTTCTCATCCGGCTCATCGAGAGTCTCGGTCAGTTGCTGGCTCAGGCCGACAAGGCACAGCAGCCGGTACTGAATAAAGAGATCGAGATCGTGCTGGACACCGGACGCAAGGCCATCGGTCAGAAAGAGGATCTGGCGGTGCTCGAAGAGCGCGCCAAGCTCGCGCTGGAAGAAGCCGCCTAGCCTTTCGGCTTCGCCTTTGGCAGCGCGAGACGGATATTGAGCTCCTGGAGTTGCTTGGGCGAGACCTCGCTCGGCGCACCCATGAGCAAATCCTCCGCCTGCTGGTTCATGGGGAACATGACCACCTGGCGCAGATTCTCCTCGTCGCAGAGCAGCATCACCATGCGGTCGATGCCCGGCGCAATGCCGCCATGAGGCGGGGCGCCAAATTGCAGCGCGCGCAACATGCCGCCGAACCGCTCCTCCAGCACCGCCTTGGGATAGCCGGCGATGGCGAAGGCTTTCTCCATGATCTCGGGCTTGTGGTTCCGGATGGCGCCTGAAGACAACTCCACGCCGTTGCACACCACGTCATACTGGTAAGCGAGGATCTCTTCCGGCTCCATGGTATCGAGCGCCTCGAGACCGCCTTGCGGCATGGAGAACGGGTTGTGCGAGAAATCGATCTTCTTCTCGTCCTCGTTCCACTCGAACATGGGGAAGTCGACGATCCAGCAGAAGTCGTAGCGGTCGGTGGCGGAGAGCTTGAGCTCGTCACCGACCTTCACGCGTGCCCGAGCGGCGAAATCGGCGAACGCCGACGGCAGACCGGCCACGAAGAACACCGCATCGCCGTCGCCGAGCCCGAGCTGTTTGCGGATCGCGTCGGTGCGCTCCGCCCCGATATTCTTGGCGACCGGACCGGCACCCTCGCCGTCACGGAAGAAGATGTAAGCCATGCCCGGCTGGCCTTCGCTCTGCGCCCAGGCATTCATGCGGTCGCAGACCGCGCGTGAGCCGCCGCCCTTGCCGGGGATCGCCCAGATGCGGGTGTTGACGTCCATGTCGATCATGCCGGCGAAGACCTTGAAGCCCGAGCCACGGAAATGCTCGGTCACGTCTTCCATCTCGATCGGGTTGCGCAGATCAGGCTTGTCGGTGCCGTATTTGCGCATGGCCTCGGCATACGGGATGCGCGGGAATTTCTGCGTCACCGGCTTGCCGCCGCCGAATTCCTCGAACAGACCGCGCAGGATCGGCTCGACCGTGTCGAACACGTCGTCCTGGGTGACGAAGCTCATCTCGATATCGAGCTGATAGAACTCGCCAGGCGAGCGGTCGGCGCGGGCGTCTTCGTCGCGGAAGCATGGCGCGATCTGGAAGTAGCGATCGAAGCCCGCCATCATGATGAGCTGCTTGAACTGCTGCGGCGCCTGCGGCAAGGCGTAGAACTTGCCCGGATGCACGCGGGACGGCACCAGATAGTCGCGCGCGCCTTCCGGGGACGACGCCGTGAGGATCGGCGTCTGGAACTCGAAGAAGCCTGCGCCGCGCATGCGGTCGCGCAGCGATCCGATGATCGCCTGGCGCTTCATGATGTTGTTGTGCAGCGTCTCTCGCCTGAGATCGAGGAAGCGATATTTCAGCCGCGTCTCTTCCGGATAGTCCGGCTCGCCGAACACCGGCAAAGGCAACTCGGCGGATTCCGACAGCACCTCTAGGTCCTTGACCCGAATCTCGACCTTGCCGGTCGGCAGATTGGGATTGATGGTCTCGTCCGTGCGGGCCACCACTTCGCCGTCGACGCGCACCACCCATTCGGGCTTCAGTTTCTCGGCCGCCGCGAACACGGGCGAGTCCGGGTCGGCCACGATCTGGGTGATGCCGTAATGGTCGCGCAGGTCGATGAACAGGAGCCCGCCATGATCGCGCAGGCGGTGAACCCAGCCTGACAGGCGGACGGACTTGCCGACATCGTCGGCGCGGAGCTCGCCGCAAGTGTGGGTGCGATAAGCGTGCATGGCGTAATGGCTCTGGTGGGAACGTCGGAATCTAAAGGTGCCGGAACACCGCATAGGAAGCGCGCTCTTGTCAAGGCAAGCGGCCCCGCGCGCGCCTTAGGGGGAACGAAGAGTGCTTCCCGCGGGTTTTTTCCTGCTCGAACCCGACGACAGGGAGGACAATCATGCCGAAGACGGTGAAAATGCCCGCTGCGGCCGTCGCGCTAAGCGCCGCGGTTTTCCTGGCCTCTATCCTTTTGACCCCCAGCTATGCCGTGAGCGAGGAAGCAAGCGAGCCGGTGCCGGGCGTCGACCCGGATAAGACCCTGAGCGAGCAGCTCGACGAGGACAAAGGCGTGATCGTCCCCCCGCCGGTGGGAGATGAGGCGATTCACGTGCCCGCCCCCGATCCCACACCCGGCACGACGCCCGTGATTCCGCCGCCCGGGACGGAAGGCGGCAACCCGAACGTCCAGCCCAAGTAAAAGAAAACAAAAGCAGTTTTCCGGGTCTTGGGCATTTGATTGAAATTTTCAAGGCTCCCAGGAACCCGAGCACGGTCCGGACGTTTTTAGTCATACGGGACTTACTGAGGGAGACTTCAAATGACAAAGATTCCGATCAAGACGCGCTTGCCTATCGAGGCGTGGACTGTGGCCGCGATTGTCACGTTGTTCTCGCTGCTGTCGTCCGTCTCTCATATGCCTGCTCCGAACGCGGCCACGCTGTCCGTTGAGCATGCCAGGCTGGCCAGCAGCCCCCTGTTCACCTCCGCCATCCGCTGACCGAATGATGACCGGCTACCAGTTTTGCGTATCCGGCCAAGCGCTTCGGCGGCCAAAACAGGCCGTTCCGGTGGCGCTGCCGCCCCTCCGCGGCCGCCCATAAACTCGCGCCAAGCGCGCCGGTTCGCCGCTCCGACGGCAATTATTCCCCTTTGAATCGACTCTTGCGGCGTTCGCGCTCTTGGCCACGAGCCCGGCGGTAGGCTATATCCCGCCCACCATGGATCTCATTACCCGTACCGAGGACCTCGCCGCGGCCTGCGCCAAGCTGGCCGAGGCCTCCTTCATTGCCGTCGACACCGAGTTCATGCGCGAGCAGACCTTCTGGCCGCGCCTGTGTCTCGTGCAGATCGCCTCGGCGGACACCGAAGTGCTCATCGACAGCATGGCGCCGGACATCGACCTCAAGCCACTGTTCGACCTGATGGTCGACGAGAGCGTGTTGAAGGTCTTTCATTCGGCGCGGCAGGACGTTGAGATCGTTCATCATCTGGCAGGCGTCATCCCCCACCCCATCTTCGACACGCAAGTGGCGGCCATGGTTTGCGGCTTCGGCGAGGCGGTCAGCTATTCCATGCTGGTCAAGCGCCTGCTGGGCCGCAACCTGGACAAGACCTCGCGCTTCACCGACTGGAGCCGACGCCCCCTGTCCGAACGCCAGCTCGTCTATGCCATCGGCGACGTCACTTATCTGCGCGACCTCTACCCGCTGCTGCGCGCCCAGCTCGACAAATCCGAGCGCGCCAGCTGGCTCAACGAGGAGATGGGGGTGCTGACCGACCCCGCCACCTATGAGCTCCATCCCGAGAAGGCCTGGAAGCGTCTCAAAATGCGCATCAAGACGCCGAAGGCGCTGGCCGTGCTCATGGAGCTTGCCGCCTGGCGGGAGCGTGAGGCGCAGAGCCAGGACGTGCCGCGGAACCGCATCCTCAAGGACGAGGCGCTTTACGACATTGCCGGTCAGGCGCCGCGCACTGTCGAGGATCTCGGCTCGCTCCGCTCCTTGCATAACGGCTTTGCCCGTTCGCAGCGCGGCCGCGCCGTGCTCGAGGCCGTCACCAAGGGGCTTGAGCGCGACCCTAAGACGGTGCCCCCGCTGCAGCGTGGCGAGCCCATGCCCCCCGAGGCGCAAGCGGTGGTCGATCTCTTGCGCGTACTACTGAAGGCGACCGCCGGGCGCCATGGCGTGGCGCCGAAGCTGATCGCCACATCCGACGAGCTGGAGCAGATCGCCCGCTCCGACGATGCGGATGCAGCCGTGTTGCGCGGCTGGCGGAGAAAGCTGTTCGGCGAGGATGCGCTGGCGCTGAAGCACGGCCAACTGGCATTGGTCATCCGCGAAGGCGAAGTCACCGTGCTCGCGCCCGACGGCTCAGCGGCGGAACAGCCAGAAGGCGGCGCCTAGCAAGACGCTGACGATCAGCGCGGTGGTGAACGGCAGATAGAAATAAAAGCCGCCGGTATCGACCACGATATCGCCCGGCAACCGGCCGAGACCGTACTGCACGCTGGCGGCCGTCAGCAGAATGACCAACAAAACGAAGAAGACGACGGTGCCCGGACGCACGGCCTCAGCCCTGCCGCCGCCGCTCGATCCGCATGCGCACCGTGGTCCGCACGTCAGGCGGCAAATCGTCGAGCGCTTCGAGCAGGCCGCGCAGCTCCGAGCGTAGCCCGTGGATCTGGTCGATCAGGTTGAGCAGGACCGGAACGTCCTCCTCGGCGAAGCCGAGGTCGTCCTCCAGATCGGAGATCAGCGCCGCCCGGGCGATATCGGCCTCGGAGAAATCTGGCGCGGCCTCATCGGCCGGCTTGATGAGCCCTTGGGAGACCCATACCCGAAGCCGCGTCACGGTGAGGTGCTGGACTCGGGCGACGACGTCCTGTTCGCTCGCCATCACGCCTGCTCCTTAAGCTTGCGCCGCGGATCGTAACCATGGCTCTTGCGCCATTCCTCCGCGAAGCTCTTGAGATCATCGTCGATGGTCTCGGGCAAGGTGATGCTCAAGCGCACGAGCTGGTCACCGGCGCCGGCTTTCAATTTCACCCCGCGCCCCTTCAGGCGCAGCGTCTGCCCGGTATTGGAGCCCGGCGGCACCGTCGCCATCACCCGGCCGCCAATCGTGGGCACCTCGACCTTGCCGCCGAGCACCGCCTCGTCGAGACTGATCGGCACCTCAACGACAATGTCCTTGCCCTCGCGGGTGAACACCGGATGCGGCTTGACGCTGATCTCCACCAGCGCATCGCCCGGACCGCCCTCGCCCATGCCGGGCATGCCTTTGCCCTTGAGCCGCAGGACCTGGCCTTCGCTGACGCCGGCCGGGATGGTCACGTCGAGCGTACCGCCGTCGGGCAGCGTGATGCGCTGCTTGGTGCCGTTCACCGCATCGAGAAAACTAATGTCCAACCGGTATTGTGCGTCCTGGCCGCGCATGGCGAATCGCCCTCCGCCGCCGCGCGCCCCGCGCATGCCGGCTCCACCTGAAAACATGTCGCCGAACAGGTCGCTGAACGCGCCGATATCCTCGTAGCCCGCCGTCGAGTGATAGCGCGCGCCTTGAGGGCCGCCGGCATATTCGCGGTAATAGCGCTCCTGCGGCCGCTCCTGGCCGCTCGCGTCGATCTCGCCGCGGTCATATTGGCCGCGCTTGTCCGTGTCGTTGAGGATCGAATAAGCCTGGGAGGCCTGCTTGAACTTCTCCTCGGCCTCCTTGTCTCCCGGATTGAGATCGGGGTGCAGCTTCTTGGCGAGCTTGCGGTAGGCCTTGGTAATGTCGGCGGCGCTGGCGGTCTTCGCCACGCCAAGAATGGAATAAAGATCCTCTGCCATCGACCAATCTAACGGCTGGAGTTGAAATTGAACCTATGGCCTTCAAGGCCATGGTCTTGCGCCGGAGGCGCTACGATTCCCTTAAGCCATAATGATTTGGGAATGCCCCCCGCGTCCAGCAAGTCAGGGCACGGATTTTAGCCTGCGGCGAGCTGAAATTGGGTGCCGACGCGGATCTCCGGCTCCCGCTCCAGCAGACTGGCCAGCGTCTTGAAGCGGCGCTCGACCCGTTCGCCCTCGAGATTGGCGTATGGCTCTGGCAGGGTCCAGATGAGGCGATTGCCTTCGTAGGTGAGCGGCGTGTTTGGCAGCACCCCAGGCATGGCCGCTGAAATCATGTGGGCCGCGCGGAAGGCAGCTCCCAGGATGCGCGCCCGCTTAAGCGTATCCTTGTCCACAAGCTCCACCAGCCGCTGACTTAGGTCGTCTTTCCCCTCGTTGCGGTAATAGGCCGTGAGCGCGAGGAAGGCGCGGCCCGGATGATCGACGCCGACGAAGTCCCCATGGGCCACGAGGTTCAGACTCTGGACGCCACGATAATCTGGATGCGCCCGCCAGCCGATATCGGACAGTAGGCACGCGGCGTGGCGCAGCCGCTTCTGCTCCGGCGTTTCCACGGGCCCGGGGGCTTGAAATAGCGCATCGGTCCACGCGCACAGTTCGTATGCGTTTTCCAGCGATCGCGAACGCTGCTTGGCGAGGTTGGCGCAAGCCTCGAGCAAGGGATCCTTCTCCCGCTCCTCATCGTCCAGAAGGCTGTAGAGCAGCCCTTCGCGGATGCCCATGACCGACACCACGATGGCCCGCGGCTTCATCTGCTTGATCAGCCGTTCGAGCACCAGGGCGCCGTAAGGCACGGTTTCGCGCCGCGAGCTCGAAATATCGCGGATGCCGGCCAGCGAGCTCTGCGACTGGTGATCGAGCAGCGAGGCGAATTTCAGCGCGTCCTCGGCGGGGATCCGGTAGTTGTGCATCACGCTCAAGGGATAGCTGGTCTGGGTCATATGCAGGCGCGCCAGCGCCCGCCACGTGCCGCCGATGGCATAGAAGTCGCGGCCCCTGCCCTTCTCCAGCCAATCCACCTTGTCGAATTCGGCGTCGACGATTTCGCGCGCCTTTTTCAGATTGCCCGAGGACGAATCGATCAGCCGCAAGCCGCCAAGCGGCATTGTGACGGCGTCGGACAATCGGCCGCCACGCACGTCGATGAGCTCGAGACTGCCGCCGCCGAGATCGCCGGCGAAGCCGTCCGCCGCAAAGATGCCGGAGACCACGCCGAGCGCGGCAAGTTCCGCCTCCATGGTGCCCGACAGCAGCGCGACCTTGCGCCCGAGCACACGCTCGACCTGGGCGATGAACTCAGGACCGTTTTCGGCCTCGCGCGCCGCCGCCGTGGCGATGACCTCCACGCGCGTGACCTCGAGCTGATCCATGAGTGCCCGGAATCGGCGCAGCGCCCGCAAGGCCCGGGATACGCCGTCGGCGTCGAGCCTGCCCGTGGTCGCGATGGTCCGCCCCAGCCCGCACAGCACCTTCTCGTTGAAGACCGGCGCCGGCGCCCGGCTGGCGTTTTCGTAGACGATGAGCCGCACTGAGTTTGAGCCGATATCGACAACTGCAACGGGGGTTCGATCGTCGCTGAGGGCCATTACGCTCTCGGGCTCAGCCCGTCTCGACCAGGCGCGCGAAGCGCGGCGGCATGTTCCCGGTGAGAGACGTGCCGCGGCCGGACAGGCTTGGGTTGGTCATGAAATAATCCTGAGCGCTGAACGGCTCATGATCTTCCGTCGGATGCAGCCGCTCGGAGCTGCCGTCGGGCAGGACCCGCCAACTCTGCAGATTGTCCTTCAGATTCGCCACCATGATCTGGTCGAGGATCTGCTCATGCACCGTTGGGTTCTTGATCGGCACCATACCCTCCACGCGGCGGTCCAGGTTCCTCGGCATCATGTCGGCGGAGCTGATATAGACCACTGCCTTGCGATGCGGAAGCCCATGACCGGCGCCGAAGCAATAGATGCGTGAATGCTCAAGGAAGCGGCCCACGATGCTCTTCACGTGGATATTCTCCGAAAGCCCCGCAACGCCCGGGCGCAGGCAGCAAATGCCGCGCACCACGAGGTCGATCTCGACCCCCGCCTGGCTCGCCTCGTACAGCGAGTCGATGATCTCCATATCGACGAGGGAGTTCATCTTCATCCAGATGGCCGCCGGTCGTCCCGCCTTGGCGTGGTATATCTCCTCACGAATGTGGTCGAGGATGCGCGCCCTGATGCCGTGGGGCGACACCGCCAAAGCCTCGAGCTCGGCCGGCTCCGCGTAGCCCGTGACATAATTGAAGATGCGCGACAGGTCGTTGCCGATGGTGCGGTCGGCGGTGAAGAACGACAGGTCGGTATAAATCTTGGCGGTCACCGCATGATAGTTGCCCGTGCCCGCATGACAGTATGTTGCGAGACCGCCGCGCTCACGCCGCACGATGAGGCTGAGCTTGGCGTGGGTCTTGAGCTCGATGAAGCCGTAGACCACCTGCACGCCCGCGCTTTCGAGATCGCGGGCCCATTTGATATTGGCCTCCTCGTCGAAGCGGGCTTTTAGCTCGACCACGGCGGTCACCGACTTGCCGGCCTCGGCGGCGTCCTTCAACGCCTCGATGATCGGCGAGGTCTTGCCCGTGCGGTACATGGTCCACTTGATCGCCACCACATCGGGATCGGCCGCCGCCTGCTTCAGAAATTGCAGCACCACATCGAACGACTCGTAGGGGTGATGGACGACGATATCCTTCGCGGCGATGGCCGCGAAGCAATCGCCATGGTGCTCGCGGATGCGCTCCGGAAACCGGCTGACATAGGGCTGAAACTTGAGATCGGACCGTTCGGCGACGATGACTTGGTTGACGTCGGCGAGCCCGATCAGGCCCTTCTGCACGAAGCTCTCGCGCTCGGAGACCTTGACCTCCTGCATGACGAAGCGTTGCAGCCGCGACGGCATCGTCGCTTCCATTTCCAGCCGGATGACCGATCCGCGCTTGCGCCGCTTCAACGCCGATTCGAACAGGCGCACGAGATCCTCGGCCTCTTCCTGGACCTCGATATCGCTGTCGCGCACCACCCGGAACGCACCTTGGCTCCTCACCCGGTAGCCGGGGAAGAGCCGCGACACGAAGATGCCGACCACGGTCTCCAGCCGAATGAAGCGAATGTCCTTCGAGCCCTCTTCGCTCGGCAAGCGGATGAAGCGGTCGAGCTGCGAGGGGATCGGCAATAGCGCGTGCATGGTGCGGAGCGAGCCCTCGCGCACAAGCTCGAGGCCAAGCGTGAAGCCGAAATTCGGGATGAACGGAAAGGGGTGAGCCGGATCGACGGCGATCGGCGTGAGCACGGGGAAGATGAGATTTAAGAAATGATCCTCGAGCCAGGCGCGTTCTTCCTCGGACAGCTGATCGGCATGGAGGACATGAATGCCGGCCTCGCCGAGCAAGGCCTCCAGCGTGACCCAATTTTCCTGCTGCTGCGCCGTCAGCTCGGCGACGAACTGGTTGATGCGGTCGAGCTGTTCGGCGGGGGTCAACCCATCCTGGCTCGGCGTCTCGATGCCGGCGACGACCTGGGCGCGCAAGCCCGCCACCCGGACCATGTAGAACTCGTCGAGATTGGTGGCCGAGATGGACAGGAAGCGGAGGCGCTCGAGCAGCGGATGGCGCTCGTTCTCGGCCTCCTCAAGCACCCTCTTGTTGAAGTTCAGCCAAGACAGCTCGCGATTGAAGTAGCGGCCAGGCCCGAATGCGGCGATGCGGGCCTGCGCGCCGTTCGGCTCGACCGTTTCTGGCAAGTTCATCAGTAACCTCGTGAAATCCGGCGCTTTTCGCCTCCCGCGCCAGTCTAGCCGCCCAAATGTATCACTAGCGTTACGGAAAACGCCAATTTGCTGGCGTCCCTTACTCCACCGAGGCGGTGGCCTGTAGCGCCTCGATTACGAGCTGACGGTTGATCTTGCGCCCGGAGGCGAGCGCCGCCCGGTCCACCGCGTCGACCGCCGCCGCCGCCGCCGCCAGCGACCGGTCGATCCGCATCGCCATGAATTCGAGCATTTTCGGATCGATGGCGAGTTGCCGGTCGGCGAAGTGCTTCAACATCACCGTGCGCAGCAAGGCCTCGTCCGGCACGCCGATCTCCGTCACCGGCACTGCGCTCAGGCGCGAAGCGAGGTCGGGCAGCCCCGTGTCCCAGCGGTTCGGACCGAGGCGTGCGGTAAGCAGCACGAAGAAATGCTTCTCGCGCGCAAGGTTCAGCAAATGAAACAGCGTCTTTTCGTCGTAGGCGACGCGGTCGGCGTCTTCAACGACAAGGGTCGAGCCGACGATCAGGCGGTCGAGCAAGGCGATCCCGAGATGCGCCGGGTCGAGGGCCACGGCGCCGGAACGCCCCTGCCACACCCGTACGAGATGGGTTTTGCCGCTTGCCGCCGGGCCAATCAGGAGCTGTACGCGATCCGTCCACTGGGGCCACGCATCGATCAGCCTGACCGCCGCGATATTGCAATCGCTGACGAGAAAATCTTCCGCGCCGAGGGCGGCGCGGTGCGGCAGATCGAAGGTGAGCTGTCCCAACGTCACGAAGCCCGGACCCGCGGGGAGCGCTCGGCGCCGGACCGGGTCGACTTCCTGCGCGGAGGCCGCGGCGCCTGCACCGGCTCGTAGCTCGCCATGTGCCGGAGCCATTGCCAGAAATAGACGCAGGCCGAGAGGATGGTCAGCGTGCCCGTCACCCAGATCAAGACCCAGACGAGCGTATCGAGACTGAGACCGAGCCCGAGCTTGGCGAGGACGACGCCCGCCAGCAGGATCTGGGCGAGGGTGTTCGTCTTGCTGATGAGCAGCGGCTTGACGATGACGGGACGCGACATCATCCAGGCGAGCATGACCGCACCGACGATGAGGATGTCCCGGCTGACCACGGCGAGCACCAGCCACACCGGCAAATGTCCGGCCAAGCCGAGGGTCACATAGATCGTGACCAGCAACGCCTTGTCGGCAATCGGGTCGAGATAGGCGCCGAGCTCGGTGTGCCAGCCGTAGCGCTTGGCGAGATAGCCGTCCGCCGCGTCGGAGAGGCCGGCGGCCATGAACAACAGAAAGGCCGCGAACATCTTCTGGTCGATGATCAGCCACACCAGAAGCGGCACCAGCAGGATCCGGCCCAAAGTCAGCGTGTTGGGGATGTTCACCACCGCGTTTCCAGCCGTCTCCCATCGAGGCCCGTCTTGGCGGCGCCTTCAGGCATTGATTCTAGCAGATCGCGCGCAAGAAAACGGCCCATTTCGGCACCTCGCCGCCTATTGGGAGCGGACGACGAACGTCCCGTTCCGGTCCTCCAGCGCAAATCCATTCTGGCCGAGGGCCGCCTGGAGACGGTCTAGGGAACCGGCGAAATCGAAGGTGACCGAGGCCCCCCGGGCCGAAAGCGAGTTCACCTCGAGCGTCTGGAGGCCCGCGATCTGGGTCAGCCGGCTTCGAATCTGTTGCCAATCCCTTAGGCCGGTGAACTCAACCAGTGCGACAACATTGCGCGGCACTTCGGCCGGCGCGCCCGGGGCCTCCTCTGCGCCCGGAACCGGGGCCTCCTCATAGGTGGCTTCCGCCGGAACGCCCGGAACCTCGCCGCCCGACCGCGTCATCTTCCAGCGGTTCTCCAGCGTCGCCAGGGATGCCGCCGCCGCCTTCTCCGCCGCCAGCTTGGCATTGCCGCCGACCGCTTCGGACAGACGGACATTGATGGCGCCCGCGCCGTCCTCGCCGACGAGCTGGGTCGTCAAGCTGTCCCCCTTCACCTCGCCCACGGCGACAACCAGGCCGCCATAGCCGTACGCACTCTGCAGCGCGGCAAGCGCTTCGGCATCGCCCGCGAGCGCCGCCTTGACGGTCGCCGCAGCGAGGTCGGGTCGCGGCCGCAGGATCGTGCCCGGGGTCACGCTATGAGAGAGATCGAGCCCCTCCCACGCCTGACGCCACCCCACCTGCCCTTCGCCCGTCACGCTGTCGCCGGCGAGCATGAGCGGCAGGATGGAGATCGACGGCGCCCGCTCCTCGCTAAAGGGAATGGCGTTATCCGCCAGGAATTGCTTCACCGCATATTCGTTGAAGCGCACATCGAGCGTGGCGATGTAGCGCGTGGTCGAGGTCTGCTCCTTGCGCACGGCGACGCCGCTGACCAGGTCTTCGATCTCTTCGTGGGAGAAGGCGGGCAGTTGCTCGCGCACGCTCTGGGATACGAGCCGCTCGAGCAGGATATTCATGGCCCGCATCTCGGCCTGGGCCATGCCCGTCTTCCTGGCGGCGACGGCGTCCTTGGCGCTGGTGTCCACGGTGACCTTGGCGACGTCGTAAAGACTATCCGCAGCCGCCGCCCCATCCGCGCTCAAGGCGAGCCCCGCTAGCCCGAGAAGGGCAAAGAGACTCAATCTGCGAGCAAGCCGCTCTAATCGCCTGAAACTCATTTTGAACTCACCCGCCGTGACCACTTCCGGCGCGAAGCTGCGCCGGTAACCCCTAAACCCTTGGAATATGGCAGGCCCACGGCCTTTCCGCCTTGACGGGCCTCGTCCGGCACGATTGTTATGCCAATTCTTCTGAACTTGCACCCCGAGTGGCCAGGTGCCCCCGAAATCCCGATCCAAAGACCATGCGCCTCTGACCTATCGCGACGCGGGCGTCGACGTCGATGCCGGCAATGCTCTGGTCAAGGCGATCGGCCCACTCGCGGCCAAGACGATGCGCGCCGGCGTGCTGGGCGGCATTGGCGGCTTCGGCGGCCTGTTCGACCTCAAGGCCTGCGGCTACGCCGACCCGCTGCTGGTCGCCGCCACCGACGGCGTCGGCACCAAGCTGAAGCTCGCCATCGAGACCGGGCTGCATGACGGCATCGGCATCGACCTCGTCGCCATGAACGTGAACGACCTCGTCGTCCAGGGGGCCGAGCCGCTGTTCTTTCTCGACTACTTCGCCACCGGCAAGCTCGAGCTGGGCGTGGCCTCGGCCGTCGTGGCCAGCATTGCCGCCGGTTGCCAGGAAGCCGGCTGCGCCCTGATCGGCGGCGAGACCGCCGAGATGCCCGGGCTCTATGACGAAGGCGACTACGACCTCGCCGGGTTCACCGTGGGCGCGGTGGAGCGCGACCGGCTGTTGCCGCGCACCGATCTCGCCGCCGGCGACGTACTCATCGGCATCCCCTCCTCCGGCGTTCACGCCAACGGCTTCTCGCTGGTGCGTCGCGTGGTCGCCGAAAGCGGGCTTGGCTGGGACGACCCCGCGCCCTTCGCACCGGACACGAGCCTCGGCGCGGCGCTGCTCACTCCCACCCGCATCTATGTGCGCCAGCTCCTTGAAACGATTCGCACAACCTCCGCCGTCAAAGCGCTCGCCCACATCACTGGCGGCGGCCTGATCGACAATCTTCCCCGCGTCCTGCCCGACAGCCTTGCCGCCGTGATCGACCTGGACGCGCTGCACCTGCCGCCGGTGTTCGAGTGGCTTCAGGTAGAAGCGCGCCTCGACGCCCACGAAATGCTGCGCACCTTCAATTGCGGGATCGGCATGGCCCTGGTCGTGGGCGGGGAAGACGTCGACCGCGTGATCGCCGGCCTCGGGTCGCTCAAGGACGAGGCCGTTGTCTTCGGCGCGCTTGCGCCGCGCGAGGGCGGCGAACCCGTGCGTCTCGAAGGCAAGCCCTGGTCGGCATCATGACGGAGAAGAAGCGCGTCGGCGTCCTCATCTCAGGCCGCGGCAGCAATCTTCAGGCCCTGATCGACGCGGCCAAGGCCCCCGATTATCCGGCGGAGCTCGTCGTCGTGATCTCCAACGTGGCGGACGTCCAAGGCCTCGCCCGCGCCGAGGCCGCCGGCATTGCCACCCGGGTCGTCAGCCACAAGGACTTCGCCGGGCGCGAGCCCTTCGAGGCGGCGCTCGATGCCGTGCTGAACGATGCGGGGGTGGAGATCCTCTGCAACGCCGGCTTCATGCGCCTGCTCACGGAGAGCTTCGTGGCGCGCTGGCACGACCGCCATCTCAATATCCACCCTTCGCTATTGCCCGCCTTCAAGGGCCTGAAGACCCATGAGCGGGTCCTCGAATCGGGCGCCAAGGTCACCGGCGCAACGGTCCATTTCGTCCGCGCGGCCATGGATGACGGTCCCATCATTGCCCAGGCCGCCGTGCCGGTTAACCCTGGCGATACCGCCGAAAGCCTGGCCGCGCGCGTCCTGGAGGCCGAGCACAAGCTCTATCCCCACGCGCTTCAACTGGTCGCCTCGGGCGCGGTCCGGGTCGAGGGTGAACATGTGGTCGGAATGACACAGCAAAACGGCTAAAACTGCCCTCTTTTCGCCGTCGCCGGGCCACACGCTTTGACCAGACAGCCAACGGCCGTAAGCTCAGGGGTTAGCCGGACTTGTTGATTCAGCTCAAGATGCGGCGCTGCCGACCATGGACAATGCCGACGGCCGGATGTTAGGAACTGGCCATACTCGCACAATCTTCACGGCTGCTTTTCGAAGGCCGGGGCCACGTGCTCTCGAGCAGCGCGCAAGATCGTTATCCTGGCCTGGCGGCGTGATCCCCGGGTCCACAACCCGGCACCAAGGCACAGCGATGACCAGGAGCTTAGGGGGAAGGCGTAGATGGCGGACATGACGGTCGCCTATTCACCGTCGCACGGGCTCGGCGAAGAGCAGAGCATCTGGTTCAAGCTCACGCCGCTTTTGAACCAGGAGAACCCTATGCAGGTTCTCATGGCGCTCAGCGACAAATACGGCGGCGTGATCCCGATCAATCTGAAGAACCAGCGCATCGTGCTGCTGAGCGAGCCAGCGCATGCCGAGCGCGTGCTGGTGTCGAACGCCGACAACTACACGAAATATTTCGATGGTCTGCGCCCGATCTTCGGCAACAGCATGATCACGATCGACGGCGCGCTGTGGCAGAAGATCCGCACGCCGCAGCAGGCCGCGTTCCATCCGAATATGTTCGAAGAGTATTTCCCCTATCTGATGTCGGCGATCGACTCCAAGATGGCGCGCTGGGCGGAGATCGCCGAGACCGGCGAGACCGTCGAGATGGTCGAGGAGACTTGGACGCTGGCCGCCGAGATGGTGTGCAAGGCGCTGTTCGACCGCGAGATGCCGTTCAACCCGCATTTCGTGTTCCAGCAGGTGAAGACCTACACCGACGTGATGAACCACAAGTCGATCCGTCTGAAGAACCAGCGCGGCGAGTTGATCGAGATGACCGGCGAGGAAACCGCCAAGGCCATGGAAGTGTGGCACTCGATCCCCGACACGGTGATGGGCGCCAACGTCCTGGAGCATCGCGAGAAGACGCTGCTCAAGATGCTGGAGGCCGCCGAGGCCGATCCGGATTTCCCGGAGTTCGACCACCGCCAGGTCATCGACGAGATGAAGCAATATCTGTGGGCCGGCACCGAGACCACGGCGCTGACGCTCGCTTGGTCGCTTTACCTGCTGTCGCAGCACCCCGAGGCGATGGAGCGCATCCGCGCCGAAGCGCATGCCGTGTGCGGCGACGCCGATCCCGAATGGAACCAGGTGCAGCAGCTCGCCTACACGCGGCAGGTGATCCAGGAGACGATGCGTCTGTTCCCGCCGATCTGGGCGCTGATCCGCATCGCCGCCGGCGACGACGACATCCAGGGTCACAAGATCAAGGCCGGCGATAAGGTGGTGATCCTCACCTACATCGCCCATCACAGCCCGAAATATTGGGACGATCCGGAGAAATTCGATCCGGAGCGTTTTGCCCCCGAGCGGGCCAAGAAGCGGGTGAAATACTCCTACCTGCCCTTCGCCGCGGGCAAACGCGCCTGCATCGGCGGGGCGCTATCGCAGATCGAGAACACTTTGGCCCTGGTGCAGCTGCTCCGCCGCTTCACCCCCGAATATGTCGGCCCGGTGCCGGCGAAGATCCACGCCACGGTGACGTTCTGCCCCAAGGGCGGCCTGCCCTTCCGCATCCGTCCCCGCTAGCCGGCACTCAATCGATCGTGTGTGTCTTGGAGTCCGGCTCGTCGGTCTTGGCCGCGCCGCCATTCTTGGCCGGCGCATCGTCCGCCTCGATGTCCGGGAAGCCGGCGCGCAGATAAGCGACGATCTGCCAAATCTGCTCTTGCGATAGCGTGTCCTTGAACGCCGGCATGGCCGTGCCGAATTGCTTGCCGCCTTCCGAGATGCTCCACAGCAGATACTGGTCTACGGCGATGGGCTGCTGCACCATATAGGCAAGCAGCGCCGGCGACGGGGTCAGCGCATATGCGAGGTCGCCGTTGCCGAGACCTGTATCCCCATGACATTTCTGGCAATTGGCCCAGTAGAGCGGCCCGCCTTCGGCGATGGCGCGCACCGTATACCCGACGTCGTTTTCCGCCTTCAGATAGGCGTCCGGGATGCCCCGGTTCGTGAAGGTGGAAAAGCGCAGCATGCGCTGCTGCTGTTCGGGATCGAGATTCTGCAGGCTCCAGCCGATCGCCGGCTCCTTGGTCTTGGGAGTAACCTTCGGCACGTCATTGGCCTTTGGCGGGACGTCTTCCGCGAACGAGGCGGTCACGGGCGCTAAAAGCAACCCGGCGACAACAAGCGCGAGGGAGAGTGTGCGAGGCATCGGCAAGATCCTTACCGCTGAGAGGTCGGCGCAAGCTTCATACCTCCCAGCAAAGGCAAAAACATGCCTTGTGGCAGATCAACGTCTCGCAGATCAATATCCTGGCGGGAGGCCGCGCCCTAGCCGACGATCTCGGCCTTCTTGAAGCACAGCCCGATCTCGCGCTTGGCGCTTTCGGGGCTGTCGGAGCCATGCACGGAGTTCCGCTGCATGTTGACGGCGAAGTCCTTGCGGATGGTGCCGGGCTCGGCATCGACCGGATTGGTCTTGCCCATCACCGCGCGGTTCTTGGCGATGGCGTCCTCGCCTTCCAGCACCTGGAGCACGATCGGGCCCGAGGTCATGAAGGCGATCAGGCCTTTGTAGAAGTCTTGGCCCTTGTGCATCTCGTAGAACTTCGTGGCGTCCTTCTTCTTCCACCACACACGCTTTTGCGCGATCACGCGCAAGCCGGCGCCCTCAAGCCTGGCAACGATCAGACCGGTGATATTGCGCTCGGTCGCATCGGGCTTGATGATTGAGAGCGTGCGTTCGGAAGCCATTCCTAAGTCCTTCTAGTCTTTAGAATCTTTGCGGGGCTTATAGCTGCCAGGCATGACAGCCACAAGGCGATCAGGGTAAACAGCCAATGGGTTGGGATGCCGAGGCGAGCCCGCCTCGGCGCATGGGAGGAAAAGCCGATGCTCTATGCCACGCTCAAGGTGCTGCTGACGAGCGTCCTCGTGGTCGCAGTGTCCGAAACGGCGAAGCGCAGCGCCCTTTTCGGGGCGGTCCTTGCCTCGATCCCCCTCACCTCGGTGCTTGCCATGATCTGGCTCTATGTCGACACCGGCGATACGGAGAAGGTGGCGCGCCTGGCCAATGGCATCTTCTGGCTCGTGCTGCCCTCGCTGGTGCTGTTCGTGAGCCTGCCCGTGCTGCTGCGCTATGGCGTCGATTTCTATGCGAGCCTCGCCGCCTCCATCGCGCTCACCGTCGGGGCCTATTTCGCCATGCTCTATGGCTTGAAGCTGGCCGGCATCGAGATCTAAGCGGCGTCAGGCCTTTTGCTGCCAGCGCCCCTCGTCATCCTGCTGCCAATAGCTCACGGCGTAGCCCTGCTCCTTGGCCGTGGTCCACACCCCTCGCGCCTGGGCGACCGCGTCCGGGTCGCGGCCGTCCAACAGATGAACGACGCGCGTATAGGGCGAGGCGTCGGCAAGCGCGGCCCCGTCGACCAGGAAGCGCACCGCCGCCGCGTTCGGATTGTCTTCCTCGTCGGTGAGATAGATGGGCTGCGCTGCCGGCGTGCCGTCGCTTGCCGTGCCGTGCGGCAGGAAGCTGTCCTCGCGATAGGTCCATAGCAGTGTGTTCAGCGCCTCGACCCGCTCCTTGCTCGAGGCCTGCACGACGGCGCGCCAGCCGCGCGCGAGCGACCGCTCCAGCAGCCCCGGCAGCACCTGATCGAGAGTGCGATGCTCCAAATGATAGAAATAGACTTCCGTCTCGCCGCTCATGCTCACAACCCCTCGGCTCAAGAGTCCTTGGCGTAAGGGTTCTTGCCTTTGCGCAAGTTGAGCCGGATGGGCACGCCGGGCAAGTCGAAGCTCTCGCGCAGGCCGTTCACCAGATAGCGCGAATAGGAATCGGGCAGCGCCTTCGGCAGCGAGCAGAACACCACGAAGGTCGGCGGCCGCGCATTGGCTTGGGTCATGTAGCGGAGCTTGATGCGGCGCCCCGACGGTGCCGGCGGCGGATGCGCATCCACCGTGGCGGCGAGCCATTGGTTCAAGGCATGGGTCGGTATCCGCCGGTTCCACACCTCGTCCGCCGTGAGCACCGCGTTCATGAGCTTGTCGATCCCCTTGCCGCTCATGGCCGACACCGGCACCAACGCCACGCCTTTGACCTGGGGCAGCAGCCGCTGACAGGCCTCACGCAATTCCAAGAGGCGCTTGTCCCGCTCGCGGACGAGATCCCATTTGTTGACGGCGATGACGAGCCCGCGGCCTTCTTGCGCGATCAGCGCGGCGATCTGTAGGTCCTGCTTCTCGAACGGCTGTTCCGCGTCGAGCAGCAACACCACCACCTCGGCGAAACGAATGGCTTTGAGCGTGTCGCCGACCGAGAGTTCCTCCGCCTTGCCCTCGACCCGCGCCTTCTTGCGCAGGCCCGCGGTATCGAACACGCGTAACGGGCGCCCGTCCCAGTCGATCTCCGAGGCGATGGCGTCCCGCGTGATCCCGGCTTCCGGCCCGGTGATCATGCGTTCCTCGCCGAGAAGCGCGTTGACCAGGGTGGACTTGCCCACATTCGGCCGGCCGACAATAGCGATCCGTAGCGCATGCGGAGCATCGTCATCCTCGGCGATTTCGGCTTCGGCCTTCCCGGTCTCAGGGTCGGCCCCCTGATCTTGCGCCTCGAACGCCGCTTGGACGGCCTCGGAAATTTCGCCGATACCGAGGCCATGCTCGGCGGAGATCGGAAAGGGCTCGCCGAGCCCCAACGCGTAGGCCTCGTAGAGGCCCGCTTCCGCCGCCCGGCCCTCGCATTTATTGACCGCCAGCACGACCGGCTTGCCGGAGCTGCGCACCAGCTCGGCGAAGATCTCGTCCGAGGCAATCACGCCCGCGCGGGCATCGATGAGAAACAGTACGACATCGGCTTGCGCGATGGCCTCTTCGGTCTGCTCGCGCATGCGCGCGGTCAGCCCCGTATCGCCGGGCTCGAGCCCCGCGGTATCGACGAGCGTGACGTCGTACGTCCCAAGCTCCGTCTCCGCCTCGCGCCGGTCCCGCGTCAGGCCCGGCTGGTCGTCGACAAGCGCCAGCCGCCGGCCCGCAAGCCGGTTGAACAGGGTGGACTTGCCGACATTGGGCCGTCCGACGATGGCGACAGTAAAGGGCATGGATCCGTTCGGGGCGGCGCTTCGGAATGGAACTGGGTAGCGGAACGTGTTTGCGGGTCTCTGCGGGCGACACCTGGCACCGCTCTAGCACGCAATCAGTTAAGAGCGATCAAGTCGGCGTCGTCGTCCAGGATATACATCCGGCCGCCGGCCACAACGGGCGTGACGAAGACGTCCGTGTTGAGATCGAGTTGATCCGCCACCTGGCCGGTCAGCGCGTCGGCTCCGACCAAAAGCCCGTCACCGGAAACCACCCAGACCCGGTTGCCCGCCAATACCGGCCCGCTCCAGCGGGCGCTTTTGGGGAGCTCGCTCGTCCACAGCACCTGCCCGTCATTACGGCCAAGCGCCGTGAGCCGGCCGGCCACGTCGACCACATAAACCGCATTGCCGGCGACCCACGGCATTTGCGTGCTGGCGACATTGCGGGTCCAAACACGCGCGCCCGTGGAGGCAGAGGTCGCGATCATCCTGCCGCCATGGCTGACGGCGAACACCACGTTGCGGTCGATCACCGGCCGCGCCGGATCGCCGAGAATGCCCCCGGCATTGGTGTCCGAGGTGCGGCTCAGCGAATCCTTCCACGCAGCATTGCCGGTGCCGGACTGAAACGCGGCGATGTCGCCGGCCGGGAACGGCGCCACCACGACGCCGCTGGCGACTGCCGGACTGGCGTTACTGAGCAGCGTCGCGGCCTGCGGCAATCCACGAGCCCGCCAGAGCTCTTCACCGTTCGAACCATTCAGCGCATACAGCGTGTTGTCGCTGGCGACGAAATAGACTTTACCACCGGACGCCGTGGGTGAGTTGCGGACCGGCTCGCCCATCGCCTTGGTCCACTGCACGGTGCCGCTGCCCGCATCGAGGGCGACGACCGTGCCGTAACCGGTCGTGGCATAGAGCGTTCCGCCGTCGAGCGCGAGCCCACCGCCAAATCCTTCGCGACCGCTCTCGTTCTTCGGCGTTACGCTCGCGCGCCACACCTGGGCGCCGCTCGTGGCGGAGAAGGCCGAGACGGTGCCGGCCGCGTCCAGGGTGAAAACCTTGCCCCCAGAGACGAGCGGCACGGCGCTCAAGCGCCCGCTTGACGAGGAGCCGGTCCCGGCATCGGCCGACCAGGCCTTGCGCAAGGAGCCGCTGAGCGCGAGATGGCCGAGATTGTTGGAGGCCACGCCGCCCGGCTGCGACCAGGACGCATTGACCTGTGCCGGCGGCAAGGAGACCGGCTTGTACGTGGCTTGCTGGGCGCCGATCTGCCCCGGTTCGGTAATGACCGCGATACGCTCGCCCGGCAGCTTAGGTTCTTCCTTTTCGAACGGATTCTTGATGCCGGCGAGAGGACCGCAGCCACCAAGGGTCATGGCAACGAGCGTGGCGACGGTAGCCGCGCGCCACGCACCGAGAATGCGGCCGCCTGTTCTGCGTCTACTATCTCGGCCCATGTTCAGAGCCCTTCGATCTCAAAACGCTAATTCGTCGTGCTGCTGCTGCTCAGCGCTGACGGGCTGCTCGCGATCAGCGTCAGCATCATGTTGGCGCGTTCCCGCAAATTCGGAGGCGTCCGCTGATTGCTCAGGATCGCGCTGAACTGCTCCTCGGCCACGCGCATGTCGTCATGGCGATAGGCGGAAAGGCCGAGCAACTCGCGGGCCGAAAACCGCCACGCGGACTCCGAGTCGACGAGACCCTTCAGCCGGCGCTCCATCTCCGCATAGTCGGCGTTGTCCAGGCGCAGCGTCGCGGCTTGCACCGTGGCGAGGCCTTGCAGAATTGGATCGACGCTGGCGTCCGTGGCGAGCGCATCGTAGGCGGCCACGGCCTTGTCGGTCTCGCCGGCCTTGGCTTCGTTGGACGCGAGCTGAAAGCGCGACAGCACCTGATAGCCCTGCGGGCCGTCCTTGGCGAGCGAGGCAAAGGCTTCGCGCGCCTTGTCTTTGTCGGCGCCGGCCTCCAGCGCCAAAGCCTGGGTGAACTCGGCACCCGCCTCTTGCGACTGCCGCTCCTGCCAGAACACCCAGCCCTTGTAGGCCGCCACACCGGCGATCAAGAGCGCGCCCAGGACGAGGACCGCGATCCCGTATCTATCCCAGAGCTTTTTGTATTGGTCGTGGCGGACGGCCTCGTCCACCTCGCGAAAAAAACTATTGTCGCTCATCGGGCTGCGGCTCTTGTGACAGGCTGAAAACAATGATGGCGGCGGAAGCCTTAGCGTCAGCCCCTGCCCCCACGCCGTATAGTGAAGGCCACTTGCTCGCGCAAGGCTGGAAGCCCCGGCGGCGGCTGACAAATTTGGCGAACACGTTAACCCTCAGGGGCTAACTGCCTGTCATTTTGGTCTTTTTCGTGACTCCGTCACCGTCCTCGAACATCGGATAGGTGTACGCGTCGGACGGGAAGGCACGGGAGCGCACCTCGTTGGAATAGGCCTTGACGGCACCTTCGATGGCGCCGCCGAGCTGGGCGAATTCCTTGACGAATTTGGGGACGCGGGGGGACAGACCGAGCATGTCCTCGAGCACGAGAATTTGCCCGTCGCACTCCGCCGAAGCGCCGATCCCGATGGTCGGGATGGAAATCTGCTTGGTGATGCGCGCCGCGAGCAGCTCGGCCATGGCCTCGATAACGACCGCGAAGGCCCCGGCGTCGGCGACGGCCTTGGCATCTTCCTCGAATGCCGCCCATTCCGAGCGGTGCCGTCCCTGAGGCTTGAAGCTGCCGATGGTGTTGACCGCCTGCGGGGTGAGCCCGATATGGCTCATCACCGGAACGCCGCGGCTGGTGAGATAGCGGATGGTCTCCGCCATATGCACGCCGCCTTCGAGCTTGATGGCGCCGCAACCGGTCTCTTTCAGCACCCGTGCAGCGTTGCGGAAGGCGATCGCCGGGCTCTCCTCATAAGAGCCGAACGGCATGTCGACCACCACCAGCGCTCGTGCGGAACCGCGCACCACGGCCTGCGCGTGCATGATCATGAGCTCGAGCGGCACCGGCACGGTCGTCTCGTAGCCGTGCATCACCATGCCGAGCGAGTCGCCCACCAGCAGCATATCGACGTGAGGATCGATGATCCGCGCCGTATGGGCGTGATAGGCGGTCAGCGCCACGATGGGGGTGCCACCTTTGCGCCTGGCGATATCGGGCGCGGTAACCCGCTTTGCGTCAAAAGTCTGCGACACGGCTCAAGCCTCGCGATTGGGACCTCAAGGGTTCTTATGACAGAAATATGGTGTTTTGTGCAGTGCAAAAAAGGCCCGCGAGACGGCCTTAGTGCTGAATCACCGCCCGACCGATGAGCAACGGATGGAGCCAGACCAGGAACACCACGTAGAAGAGCACGCCGAGCACTACCGCGATCAGGTCGTTGCGGGCCGACCCTGGGCCCGGCGTTTCAATGAGCGCCGTAGGTTTCCGTCCCTTGAGCACGATGCGGTCATACACGGCATAGGCCAGGAAGGCGCCGAACAGGATGATGGAAGCCAGATCCCCGTTGGCGATCAAATGCGCGAGCGCCCAGGTCTTGATCGCGGCGAGAAAAGGATGCTTCAGCTTCGCCTTGAGCCGACACGGCACATAGGCCGCCACCAGAAAGATGAAAGCCGGCAGCATGAGAACGATGGCCACCCAGCGGGTCCATGGCGGCGGCGACCAGACCTGGATGAACGGTGCCTGCGCGAAGCCCCAGACGAGCAGCACGAAGCCGGCAATGGAGAGGACGGAGAACAAGACCTTGTAACCGGTCTCGCCGATGCGCTCGACCAGTGCCGCGCGAAATTGCGGGAAGGTCGGCAGCAGGTGAATGCCGAGAAAAACGACGATGCCGATAATGAGTAACGTCATGGCTCGAATCCCCGCATTCCCTGCCCCACGTTTCTGCCGGAGAGAGCAGACCTCAAGGGTTTGACCCGGTCAACAAGGGTTTCTTGGGAACGGGATCACGAGGCGCAAGGAATGACGGCGTAGTCTTGCGTCTCCGTCCAGGTGATGTTCTCGCCGTCCCACGCGAATGACGGGTTGCGGCCCGGCGCCGTCCAAGAGGACGGGCTCCAGCGCGTCGTGGTGATCTGACCGTCTCCCACCGCGCTCGCCGGCACGACAACCCATGCGGGCGCGTCCTTGGCCGCGCAGAGCCGCTCCAAGGATGCATCGGTAAGATTGCGCAAGCTCAGCTCTTCGTTGCTCATTCGCTCTTGCCCATTGAACGGCGCGAGCAGTCGCTGATTGACCATGCCCAGACCGGCAAGTCGCCGCGAACGTTCATCCCAAACGAGAGCGAGCGGGCGCGAGAAGACATTGCTGGCGCCTTGCAGCCGGCTTGCCCAGTTCGGCCGCGCCGCCTGGCTCCAGGTGGCGAATCCGCCTCCGATCCACAGCACCTCGCCGGGGCGCGCCGCCACGATCTCCGCAAGCGCTGGGTCGGGCCCAAATCGATCCGTGGCGACAGCCCAGTTGGTACGGTCGTCCCAGACCAGCATCGCCGCAAACATGAGCGCCAGCGACAGGCCGGCGACAGCGGCAAAGATCCAACTGTCCGATCGCGCATTGGCCCACAAGACGGCCAGCAAGCAGGCCGGGATGGCGAGCAGGTTCAGATCTCCGGCCAATTCGAGGCCGCCGCCGCGGCCAGGTAAATCGGAGACTAGGAGCGCGAAGGCGTAGAGATGCATTCCGAGATAAAGGACGGCGCAGGCCCCGGCGACACCCCATGCGACCAGCGCCACATGGCGATAATCGGTCGCGGGCCGACGCGGCAGATAGGTCAGCGTAAGCGCAAGTGCTGCGGCAGCCAGAGCCGGCAGCGGCACGTCGCTCTCGATCCAAGCAAGCACCAAAACGGCTAATGTCGTCCGCGCGGGCGCGCCCTGGCGCCATAGACCGACCGCGCACAAGCCAAGCCCCGCGGCCGCGAAAACGGCAAGCAACCATGTCGCGCGCCAAGGCTGCACCTGCAAAACGAGAAGTGATCCGAGGACGTCGCCGAAGAGAAGCGAGACCAGCACGCCGCCGAGAGCGACGGCGGCGACCGCAATGAACATAGACCGGGCCCGCCCGGTGACGAGCGAGGCGGCAATCGCCAAGGTGACCGCCTGCACGATCAACCGGCTCCAATCGGTCAGCGGCCAAGCACTCATGAAGAGATACGGACTGCGCGTCATGAGAATGTCGCGCCAAATGGGGTCGACAACGGTGAACAGCCGGTCGGCGACGGCGACCCCAAGCAAAGCGGCTAGCGTCAGGCCCGCTAGCGCAACGAGGCCAACGACCGCACCGACGACCGGACGCGCCACGCGCTCTTGCGCATCGAAGAATGTCAGCCAGTACCAAACCGCGAGCCCCGGCAGCGCCATGATGGGATGAAACAGGACTGCAACCGCGAGCGGCGCCAGCGCGGCGAGCTTCCGGCCCGCGACCAGAAGCGCCAGCGCCAGAAGCACGAAGGCCTCGGCGAAGGGGCGCGGCACCGCCATCGCCTCGGCGTAGCTGAACACCTCGTAGCACGCATAGTGCGCCGGCAGCACCGCGACGAAGATCAACATGACCCAGCGCGTGCGGCCTTGCGACAGCGTCATCACCAGCGCCGCTGCCGCGCCCAACCACAGAACGAGGGCCGCGAGGCTCACGAGCTTGGCCCCAAGCGAGGAGCCAAACATCTCGACCACGAAGACGAGAAGCGCCGGGAACACGGTGAAGCCTGACTGGCCCTTTTCGGCCAGCACCATGTCCTCAGCGAGATACCCCGGATGAAGCGCCGCCAAGGCATAACCGACATAGAGCCGCGCGTCGTGAAGGATGCCACTGTAGGGCCGGGCCAACAGGAACAACGCGAGCACGCCCAGCGCAGCCACGGCACAGCACGCCATCCTGCGCCACGTCATGGGCAAGGCGGTCCACCCGTTTAGCTGAGGGCCTTCGCCTGAAGCCACGCCAGGCTCGCTCAGAGCCATGACCGCGCGCTGAAGAGAAGGTTGCGGCGGGCGAAATAGTTGAACAGGAACACGATGCCGGCCGTCGGCACCTTGGCCAGCTGATAGCTCAGCGGCGTGCCCGTCGTGATGCACCACAACAACACCCCGTTGAGCACGAGACCGGCAATACCGATTGCCGCGAAGCTGGTGAACTCAAGAGATTTGCTGGCGAGGCGCCGCTCATTGAAGATGAACGAGATGCTGGTCACGTAGACCAGCATCATGCCCGCCCCGAAGCTGATCGAGGCGGAGACCAGATAGTAGATGCCGACATACTCGGTGAGGAAGATCAGCAGGCCATAGTCCAGCGCCAGCGCCGCTACACTGATGGCGCCATAGAGTACGAACTGCCGGATTTGTCCGCCCCACAATTCGTCGAACGTCCAACTCGAGCGTGAAAGCCCGAGCAATGCACCCGACTGCTTGCCGTCGGTGCTCATGCCACTTTTCTCGGCACCAGGCGTTCGCTCTTCAACGCCTCCTCGACACCGGAGAGCCCTTCCTCGCCATACTCGGCGTCTTCGTTCACCTGCCACACGTCATAGACCGCCCTGCCCGCCTCGATGTTCAGCGCGGTCAGCAGGCCGGTCATCATGGCGTGGTCCTGGTTGTTGTATTTGTGCATGCCGTTGCGGCCGACGAGATGCAAAGTCGGGAAGTGCGTTGCCAGGTCCCGGCGCACCATGGCCATGTTGTCGGCATAGGCGTCGTCGTAAACGGGATAGGCTTTAGGCTGCCGCACGACACAGGCATCGGCGACATCCTCGGGACGCATCAGCCCGATCTTGCCGATCTCCTCCTTGGCGAGCGCAATGAGATGGTCGTCGCTCGCGGTCCAGAGCCCGTCGCCCTCGAAGCAGAAATATTCGAGACCGAGGCTCGTGGACGTCTCGTCGGGAATGAGCTCCGGCGACCAGGAGCGAAAATTCTGCACTCGGCCAACCTTGACCGCGGGATCGTGGATATAGACCCAGTTGTCGTCGAGCGCGACGCTCGATTTCCCCATCAACACCACGGTGAGGAAATCCCGGTAGCGCAGTGCGCGCGCATGCAGCGTCGAGATCGGCGCCGGCGTGATCGAGCGGACGAGATCGCGCACCGGCGCCGACGACACCACGTGCCGCGCCGTGTAGCTCTCGCGTGTGCCGTTACCCTTGACCACCTCGACGGTCCACAGGCGGGACGCCTCGTCCCAATGCAGCTTCTCCACCTTGCGATCCATGGCGATGCGTCCGCCATTCTCGGCGATCTTGCGCGCGGCGGCGTCCCACATCATCCCGGGGCCGCGGCGCGGATAACGGAACAATTCGATCAGCGTCTTCGCGGTCGCCTTGCCTTTGGCGGAGCGGCCGAGCGAGCGGCGCACACCGTCCAATACCGCGGAGGTGAGATCGAGCCCCTTGATGCGCTGAGCGGCCCAGTCGGCGGAAATCTCGTCGCAGGACATGCCCCACACCTTCTCGGTGTAGGTCTTGAAGAAGATCGAGAACAGGCGCTCGCCGAACTGGTTGCGCACCCAGTCATGGAACGTCCTGGGCTCGGCGATGGGCGAGACGCGCGCTTTTGCGTAGGACAGGACGCAAGCGAGACTCTCGATGGGACCAAGTTTGCGGAACGCCTCGAAGGCCTTCAACGGATAGGAGAAGAACTTGCCCCGGTAGTAGATGCGCGACAGCCGCGGTCGCTCGATGAAATCGTCCGGCAGGATCTCGTCCCACAGATCGACGATCTCCTTCGACTTGGAAAAGAAACGATGGCCGCCGATGTCGAACAGGAAGCCCTTGTGGTTCACCGTGCGGCTGATACCGCCGACATATTTAGGGTCTTGCTCGAGGACGAGGACACCATGGCCGTCATGGGCCAGCCGATAAGCCGTGGTCAGGCCCGCGGGCCCGGCTCCGATGACGATCGTTTCCGCTGAAAGACTCAAAGACCTGCTCCCCGGGCGCCCGTTGATTCTCTGACAGGAACTCTAGGGAAACGCCGTAAAGAAGCCCTAAACGGGCTGGTCCGTGGGGCGACCGTCCTGCCGGCAAGGATGGGCACCCAGACACCCTGTCCGCCATTCACCGCTGGGAGTTCGGGCTTTTGCAAGATCACCCCGTTCGCCGGCGTGCCAGCCAGAAACGTGGGTCGCCGAGCGTCACGTCAAACTTGGCGAAAACCTGCGAGACGCGCCAGGGGCCGTCGGTCATGGTTACGGCTCGACCGCTTTGGGCTACAGTCCGGGTATGAACCTGCTGACACACTACGCTTGCCCTATGGCATTCGCGTTGGTCACACTCCTTGCCGGACCGGCAACTGCGGAGCCGGCGGATGACGTGCGGGCGCACTGCACCGAGGATGCGATGATCGTCTTCGATGCATCGGGGTCCATGGCCGGCAACACGGTCCAAGGCCTGTTCAGCGCCATCACGCGCATCGACGAGGTCCGCAAGGCCCTGGCCCAGGTGCTGCCGCACGCCGCGAAGTACCGCAAGATCGGACTCATCACCTACGGTCCTGGGCCCTACCAGCAATGCAATGTCCAGTTGGACTTCGAGCCGATCTGGAATGCGACCGACCCGATCATGCACGCGGTCAACGCCCTCAATCCAGCCGGCAAGACCCCGCTCGTGGCGGCGGTGAAGGTGGCCGCAGCGGCCCTGGATTCCAAGTCGAAGCCGGGCATCATCGTCTTGCTGACCGACGGCGAGGAAACCTGCGGCGGCGCGCCTTGCGACCTGGGCAAAGTGATCAAGGAGACCGGCCGGCCGCTCACCGTGCACGTCATCGGCTATCAGCTGCGGGGCTACCGGTGGACCGGCGCCCAGAGCTACCTCGAGGCGCAATGCCTCGCCGAGGAAACCGGCGGCCTCTACATCACGGCGGAGAACCGGCAGGATTTGATCGAGGCGTTCGAGAAGACGCTCGGCTGCCCCATGATGTCGGCTGTCGGCGACGCGTTGCGCTGACGGCCGTGCAGCTCGAACCTCACTGACCCTTGCACAGCGGCAACGGCCGGGGCGGCGCTGGCGGATGCGCCTTCCGATACGCGTCGATGATGGGCCGAAGCGTTTCCTTGGGCCAGAATTTCGGCGCGCGGATTTCCCGCAAGCACGACGCGTTCCAATAGAGTCCTACGCGCGACAACGACTTGCCCGCCTTCAACGCCTGTACGATGGCGTCGATATCGTGGGATTCAGGATAGATGTAGAGCGTGGTCGGCCTGTCCTTCACGATCGCGAAGATTTTCTCGGAGTCCGGCCGCGTCCAACTGGTGCAGCCATTGCTGCGCCCGGCGCTGTAGTCCACCAGGTTGCCATAGGGAACATAGCCCTCCTTGTCCGCGTAAGGGCTCTCCGGATCCTTCCGACGGCACATTCCCCGCAACAACACGGCCGGATGCCCGCCGATGGCGCGCTCTCTGGCGTTCGCCGTGTCGCCCTCGCCTTCGAACTGCAGGAAGGATCGGACCAGCGGCACGCTTTTCCCCGAAACGCGATAATAGCCTTTGAACGACGGTCGCGTTTCCGCCGTCACATAGGGACCGCCGGTCGTCAGCTTGGACCCCTCCGCATTGCTGAAATTCTTGGCGCAGCGGATTCCGTTGGCGAAATTCGCGCCCTTCAAACTGCGGCCATTGCCGTGGCCGGACGGGATCGCGCGAAATGTCTTGTCGGCTTCGCAGATGATGTAGAACCGGCGCCCATGACCGGCGGGCCGCGTTGCGTCCATGGCGAAGTAGCAGGGATTGCTGACCGCGCCTTCGCGCGGCGTTTGCAGGTAAAGCGCGCGCGCACGCTGCAACACGACGGGCGCAATCTGACCGTCTCCATAACCGACATGCGCCTTCAGCCAAGCCGGCAACTCCGGCGGCGGCGGCGGCTCCTCGGCAAGCGATGGGGACGACCCCGGCAAGGCCGCAATCATGGCGAGGCCGATGGCGGCCAGAAGGAGAGATGTCAATCGCACCGGATCACGTCTCCTGTCGATAGGCACCTTGGTTCGACATTGGAAGGCCGCCTTGAGCAAGGCAGGCGCCCCCGTCCGACTGAACGTCAACCCATCTTATTGACATATCTTAGACGATTCCCCTGCGTTCTTCATGGCGCCCAACCCTCGGCATGCGAGCAGGCAAGCTGTCGTTGCCGCGACGCGAATCGCGCCCGGGTTTGACTCCCTCATCTCCCAACAGCCCCGAGGGGGTGGCGCGCCGCGTCGGCGCAAAGCCTTTAGGTATCCGCGACCCTTTGGAGGGATCGCGGCGGGCGCCGGTTACGGCGCGCCACATCCGGCGATATTTTATGGCCCCCTTCCGCCGGCTTCTCACCAGTGGCACAGGCGCGCGGATCGGTTGCGCGCCTCACCCGACGACCTACGCGTTACAGCGCAGGTGGGCGAAGCGGGGACCCCCGAGGCCGGAACGCGTCTTCCTGGCGCGGGGTCAGGGCCGGGCGGGAATGCCGTCCGCGATGAGCCCATCTGTTCCGCGCCGTCCTCGGGCGCCGTGCCCCGTCCCGCGATCAAGACGCCTCATGAGCGCGCCCCTCATACGGACGAGGTGATGGCATTGTACGCAGGTTTTCGGGGCGGGGATAAATCGCGCTCAAGTCGCGCGAACGCGGGTGCGCACTAAAGAGAGCGGCGGGGATAAGGACGGGACGAATCCGCGCCATGAGCGGTCATACCTAAGCAACGTCCGCGAGGTGCCAAAGCAGAGCGCGACAGATCTCTGCCATGCCCCGCGCGGATAATCTGTTGCGATGGATTTGGAAGCTTTGCCCTTGATTGGGCCTCGAAAGAAGGCCCCCGTTGTAAGGCCGTCGAAAGGCGGCGGAGGAACGTTGCTCGCAATGGGCGACGATATCAAGAACGACGGATTAGGGAGAGAATGCAATGACCAAAACTTGGACCGCTTTCGCTTTCGTTTCGGTTCTGCTGCTTTCGGGAACGGTCGCCGTCGCCGCCAGCTGGACCGACAATTTCAAAACCCTCGACACCGATGGCAGCGGCACGATCAGCCAGTCGGAGTGGAACGCGAACGCGTCGAAGGTGGGTGATCCAGCGATGAACCCGACCCTTCAGACGATGGACACCAACAACAACAACAGCATCGATGAGGACGAATGGGCTGCTGCCGAAGGCATGAAGAAAGCCATCGGCAACTCATGCCGGGAGGCCAAGTCTTCCTGGTGTCCGTGCCAGAACAATCCGGAAGATCCGGAGTGTCAGAAAGCCAATTAGCACTTGACCCACCGGCGCGTTGCAAAGGCGGCTGGCGATAAGCCAGCCGCCTTTTAGACGAAAGGCCGCAGACCAATCCAACTGAAGAACAGCAGCACGACTATGAGCACGACGATCGTCAACGGCCTGTTCCTGAATTTCGGCCCCACCCATTGGGATCGCCCGTTGAAGATCAGAAGCGCGAGCGCGAGGACCGGGAACAGGAGCGCGCCCGTCACCGCATAGGCCAGTTGGATCTCACGAAAGCTCCAAAACAGTCCGAGCATCGGAACGGTGGCGATCAGGATGAGATAGGCGCGGTATGGCGCGGACCGCGTGTCGACGCGCGCAACGCGGTCGGCCCCGTCGCGTTTCAACAACCCCCAACAGTCGGAGAAAAGATAGGGGACGGATTGCCAAACGCCGAGGAGGCTCGAAAAGACCGCGCCGAGCGCGCCGACGAGAAACAGCCACTTGCCGGCCGGCCCCATGACCTCCTCGAGCCTGCTCGACAGCATGACGAGCAGCCTGGCGCCCGTGCCGTCGCTGCTGATGCTCGACCCGACGATGACCATCGCGAGGCCGAAGACCGCGGTCAAGATGTAGCCCGTGGCGAGATCGATGCGGCACACACGCAGATCGTCCTCGTGCGTCCGACCCTCCTCCCGCAGCCAGTACCCGTAGCAGAGCACGGTCAGCGTGCCGCCGACGCCGCCGATCAAGGCGAGAGTCCACGAAAGCCCCTGCCCGCCGGCATCCGGAATTCGAGGGACGAACAGGCCTTCGAGGACGGGCAGCGTGCCCGGCCATAGAAGCCCCGCCGCGACGATGACAGTGACAAGCATGATGACAATGCAAAAGCCCATCACCGTCTCGAACAGACGATATCCTCCGAACCAAACAAGCACGAGGCCGACGAGGCTTGCCGCGATTCCGAACACGACCTTGCCGCGCTCGGCATCCTCGAACAGAGGCAGCATTGCGTGCAGCGTGACGCCCGTTGCGCTCATCAGCGCCGAGCCGACGAAGAAGGACCAAAGCAGGAGATACGGCATAAAGAGCCAGACGACGCCTCGGCCGAGACGGCTGACAGCGCCCTCGATCAGCGTCTCGCCCGTCGCCAGTTGCCAGCGCGCGAGCCCTTCGGTCACGACAAACTTGAAAAAGGCGCCGACGACGACGGCCCACAGCACGGTCGTGCCGAGCAACCCACCGACAAAGCTGCTGGTGGCGAGATCGCCGGCGCCAACGCCGGTCGCGGCGAGCAATAGCCCTGGCCCGATCGTGAGAATGAGCGGGACGCGCGATGCGCGTCCCGGCATAGGCTCGGCCGCCTTCCGCCTCACGGACTCTTGCAGATCGGCAAGGGTTGCGGCCGCGCTGGCGGGTGATCCTCTTTATATTGAACCAGGGCCGGCTCGACGGTCTCCCTCGGCCAGAAGTTCGGCGCGCCGATTTCACTCAAGCAGGACGCGTTCCAATACAGCCCCGCGCGCGCCGGCGACTGGCCGGCCTTCACCGCGCGCCCCACGGCCACGATGTCACGCGCTTCGGGATAGATGTAGACCGTGGTCGGCCGGTTCTCCGCCAGCGCCAAAATCTTGTCGGACTCCGCCGCGGGCCAACTGGTGCAGCCATTGCTGCGCCCATCGCCGTAATCGATCAGCTTGCCGTAGGGGACGTAGCCGTCCTTGTCCGCGTAGGGGCTGCTCGGAAATTTCATCCTGCAGATCCACGATACGATCACGCCCGGATGACCGCCGATGGCGCGCTTCCGGGCGTTCGCAGTGGCGCCCTCGCCCTCGAACTGCAAGAACGAGCGCACGAGAGGCTCATAGGACCGGCCCGCGCGATAATAGCCCTTGAACGACGTCCTGGTTTCGGCCGTCACATAGCCGCCGCCGGTCGTCAGCTTGGAGTCTTCCGCATTGCTGAAGTTCTTCGCGCAGCGCAAGCCGTTCGAGAGATCCGCGATGCCGCTCAAGTTGCGGCCGCTGCCGTGGCCCGACGGGACCGCCCGGAATGTCTTGTTGGCTTCGCAGATCACATAGAACCGGCGCCCGGACCCTGCGGGACGCGTCGCGTCAAACGCGAAATAGCAGGGATTTGCGACCGCGCCTTCGCGCACCTTTTGCAAGTAGAACCCGCGCGCCCGCTGCAGCACCAGGCTCGAGATTTGACCGTCGCCGTCGCCGACATGGGCCTGTAGCCAAGCCGGAACACCCGGCGCGGCTGGAATGGCCGGAGCCGGCGGAACCGGCGAAAGGAGCCAAGGCAGCTCCTCCGCAAAGGCTCTGGATATGCCAGGCAAGGCGGCGAACAGGGCGAGGCCAACGATCGCCAGAAGGAAAGATGTCGCCCTCACGAGCAAGTTCCTCATCAACGCAGCTACAATCGGCCCGAAATCCGAACGGCCCGACTTAAGCCCCACGCGGACGCCCCCCGTCTCGGATCATCAGGAAAATTCGTGTCTAATCTTAGACGTTAGGCCGGAGTGCTTAATCGGACCTAAACGGAGGCATCCCCGCTCCGCGCTCAAGCGGCCGCAGGCCGAGAGCGCGGATCGGAAAGACGAGACGCATCTAGCGGGAGAGTCTAGCGAACGTAAGAAGGAGGACCCTCTTCGCTGACTAGTACCAGCGCCCACGGCCAAACCAGCCGCCGCCGAGCAACAGCAACACAACGATGATGATCAAAAGGGTAGTGGTATCCATGGACTTGCTCCTTGTTGGGCAAAAGGCCCCGATCAGGAAGCGCCCATCCGAGGCCCAGACTTTACACGGCACCTGGACTCGGCAACTCACCGTGGGGCCAACGTCCAACTGAATGCACAACCCGCGCTTCAACTCTTGGTTCCGTCCAAGGGCCAATTTCGCGCCATCCGATTGTTGATGCGCCGCAGGCCCCAGAACGTCGTCATAGTCGGCCGTCATGTCGCGGTGTATCGCATTGCTCATCCGGCGCTATGGCGGCCTGCTACGCTGGTTCGATCATCGGTAAAGGGTCCCGCCCCCAGGCGCCGATGGCTGAGAGAGTTTGTTTAGTGCTCCCGCCTGGCAACACGGAGCGCGTTAAAATGCAGCCTTGGTACCCGCCCACGACTCATGATGAAGAGAGCCTCTCGGCTTTGGAGGGCGCGTTCAACGACACCTTGGCGACGCTAAAGGTCGACGATCCTTTTCGCGATTGGAACAAGGATGACGAATTGAGAGCCACGCTTGCCGAAGAGCTCCGCGCATTGATGGCGCGAGGCGTGACCGACCCCGACGAGCTTCGCGTGCGAGCTTTAGAGAACCTGCATCTCACGCAGAACAGCACCTTCAGCGCTCGCGCGGCTGCGACCCCGCCTCGTCACTCACGTCGTGGAGGATCGAATCCGACCTAGCCGCGCGGCGGACGCCGGCGTTCGCTGAACCACGGACGGTATTCCGACGCCATCTTCTTGCGCTGTGCCGCCGGCGCTTTCCGCTTGCAGGTCAATATCTCCTCGCTGCCTTCCAGCGCCCCCCACCGCATCTCAACGCAATCGTTGATGTTGTAAGCCATCTCGAGATCTCCGATGCGGACGAGTACGTCATCGAGCGTCAAAGTCCACGAAGAGCCGTCGGAGCGCGTATAGGAGAACTTCCGCTTCGCAAGCTCCGCATTCAGCACGTTCTCCAGCTCCGCCTTGACCTCCGCGGGGGTCTTGCCCGCAGGCATCTTGTAACGCTCCGGGCGCCGCGCGACGCGGTCGGGAAAGCGACGCACCACATCGATGGCGATCAACAAGCGCAGATCACGGGAGGGCGTGGCGAAATCCTCCCAGGCGCCGCTCGTCTCGAAAATCTCCGCGCCGTCCGGCATATTCACGGTCGGGGGACCGTCGGCGAGGAATTTGCGCCCATTCTCGACCGAGTTCACGCGCGCCCTCACTTGCTCCTCGAGTGAGGTGACGACCTCCGTCATCGCCTGCACGGGATCGAGCGGCGCCGGCGACATCACGTCATCCATGCGGTCGTAAAACTCTTCGACGCTGAGCGTGGATTGCTCGAGTGAGAAATCGCCGTAGTCGGGACTCTTGGCGATCTCCGCGTTGGTCAGCCGCCGCAAAGTACCGTTTTTCTCCTGCACGATGGGGCGGAAGCGCTTGAATCCAGGACCACCAAGCGCGGGATCTTGCGCAAACAAGAAGTTGCCGCGCCAAAACCGCTTGCGCGCGACCGTCCCGTCGGGCTGCCCATCGACCGCAAGGAACACGCCGGCGCCCTTGTCGGTCTGCGCCACGCGCTTCACGAGGACGAGGACGTGCCCGTAAGGATCAGCGTAGATCGTACCAGGACGCAACGCGTCTTGCGTCAGCGGTACGGGATAGAAATCGGTTTTGCCGTCATCGAACGCCGTTCGTCCGTTGCCGGAATGCACGGCGTCCGCAAGAGTCGCCTTCAAATAATAGTGGAACCCCGGCACGAGACCTTTCGGCCTCTTGGAAACAACCGTGCGCCGTACCACCGGCGCCGGCACCGACACAACGCCCCCGAAGAGGCCGCCGGTCCTGACCGTCCGGCGGCCACGGGTCTCAACAACCGTGGTCTCCGCGGGCTCTTCGTTCGCAATGTTCCACCATTGTGGGCATCTCGGCGCCACGCCGCCGTCACCGCGCGTGCACTTCGCGTAGCCGAACGGCAGTCCCATCTTGAAAGCGAAATAGGCGCGCAAGAAATAGGGAACGTCGGCGCAGTCCGGTTGAATGATCGCGCTCTTCTGGTCCTCGCGCAGACCGAGATGGTCGAACAAGACATTGCGCGATTGGTCGTGCAGAACATCGCCCATCGCCTTCCACGACAATTCCTCGGCGATCGGCGCGTCGAACAGTGTCTCGATCCAGGCCGAGTAAAGGTTCTCGGTCGCGCGATTCCACTCGCGGCGTATGGGCCAGACATCCTTGCCGCCTCGCGGTCCTTTCGGCTTTTTGGGCTCGACCACGATCTCACGCGTGACGTCTCGGCAGCCGGGCGCGGCCCCTGCCCGCGTGAGCTTCGCTTGCCAGGTGCCGGCCTGCGGCGAGGCGATCTCGGCGAACCAGAAATATGGCGGCCCACCCTGCATGTCCGAAGCGTGAGCCGCGATCTTTCCTGATGGGGCGACCAGCGCAAGCTCGCCGGCAAGCGGCTTCTCGGTGGCGAAGATGACGCGCAAGGGAGCCCCCTTCCAGGGGGCCATCGGCGAGGAAAGGAGCGCGAGCCCGAACTCTTCGCAGACAGGAGTAGCGTCCTCGGCCCTCGCCTGCGGAAGCAGGAGAACGACCAGGCCAGATGCGATCAGCAACGCTGAGATCGCAGCCTTGGAATGGCATTCAGGCAGCATGGAACCCCCGTTCCCGACTCCCTTTGCCGTGACCCCAAACTACCCCGAAACTTCAGTTGAAGAAACCTCAAATGCCCGCGGTGCGCTAGCGCCTACCCAGGGACCGCCCCCCACTCCCACTCAATAGTGTCGAGGTGGCTTCGAGGGGATGTCGGTGACCACGCGGTTGATGCCGCGCACCGCGTTGCTTACGTCGCGGGGGATCGCTTCTCGACCGGCCCCAAAACCGAAGACGCCTCCATATAACCGGTGACGCCCGGCCGCCACAGCAGGTCGTCGCCCCGAAGCTCGCCGCGCTTCGCTTGGCGCCGCAACTCCTCATAGGTGAAGGGACCGGAGCGCGCGCCCCCGCGCGACACATGCCAGACGCGCTCAAAGATGTCTTCGCCCATACGCTCGTCCTCGGTGGGCGCTCGCGCCTTCAAGTGCGACCGGACGCGGTCGATAAAACGGTCCCGCAATTTCAACTGCCCCGCCTTGGAGCCGAAGGCGCGGTAAGCGCGCATGCTGATCCCGAGCCAAACGCCTAAGTAGAACGGCGGGCTCGAATAGAGACGCTCCCAGACGACTGGTGCGGTGCGCGCCAGGAGATAGGCGGCAACCACAAAGACCATGCCCCACAAAATCGGGGAAACCAAAAATCCGGGAACCGCGCGCCAGCGCAAGCGCCCGTGCACGGCCCATAAGACCGCGCGGGGCAGCGCATAGAGAAGCGGCAGGGCGATGGTGTGGAACGACACCGCTCCAAGCACGTAGCCGGCGACAAACAGGCCGGCCTCTTCGGCAAGAAATCGTACGAGCTCCCAGTCCATCCTCGATCCTCGTCTTCCGCATGTCGCCGGTTACGGACCGGGCAAGCCTAGTCCTTGCCGCGGCGGATCGCACTGTTGTCATTCAGTTCGCCGCTGATGGAACTGCCACAGTTTTGACACGTTACGGAATGGAACCGGAATTCATGCGCGCCGGACAATCGGTGCAGCGAGACCGTGGGCTGATCTTTAGGCCGATCCAAAGGAACCTCGATGAGAACGACGCCGCGCCTTCGGCCAAGTCCTGCAACCACGTTTCTTGCAACGACGTTTCTTGCAATCGCGTTTCTTGCAATCAATGTCATGGTGGCTGGCGTCCTGACCGTCCCGGCACACGCCGAGTCTCAAGACATCATCGATCTGCAAGTGCGACTCGCGCGAGCGCATGCCTCGCCCGGTCCCGTCGACGGCCTCATGGGCAAGAACACCGAGAACGCCATCAAGGCGTTTCAGCGCATTCAGGGCCTTCAGCCGACCGGAACGATGGACGAGGAGACGCAACAGAAGCTTGCAGCGCTTGGCGACGAGGCCACCATGCTCGACTACGAGATCACGGAGGACGACGTCAAAGGACCGTATCTCGATGGGATCCCTTCCAAGATGATCGATATGGCGAAGCTTGACGGTCTCTACTACACGAGTTCCCTCGAACTTCTCGCCGAGAAGTTCCACATGGACCAAGACCTGCTTCAAAGCCTCAATTCCGGAAAGGACTTCGATAAGGCCGGGACCGCCATCAAAGTCACGGACCTTGCGGGCCTGTCGTTGGATAAGCCGGTCAAGCGGCTTAAGATCGATAAGACCGCTCACACGGTCGATGCATATGACTCCTCGGAGAAGCTTGTGGCGGTCTACCCCGCGACGATCGGCAGCGACGACACGCCCTCTCCGGAAGGGGAGCACACGATCACCGGCATCGCGGAGAATCCGACCTACACCTACAGCCCCGAAAAGCTCGACTTCAAGGGCGTCTCCGACAAGGCGTTCACGATTCCGCCGGGGCCGAACAACCCTGTCGGCATCGTGTGGATCGCTTTGGATGCGCCGGGCTACGGCATTCACGGCTCTCCCGCCCCGGCCAAGATCAGGCGCCAGCAGTCCCATGGCTGCGTCAGGCTGACCAACTGGGATGCCCTGTCGCTTGCCCGCGCGGTCGAACAGGGCATGCCTGTTACCTTTGTCGCCGCAGAGGGTGATGGCGGCAATCCGAGCGAGTAGTCCGCCGCAAGGGGCGCGCGCGCGGCGCGAAAGACGGGGGAACGACGATGCCTTGCCCGAGAGAGGGAGTCGCCAGAAACGCCACGAGCAAAATGGCACGGTTTGCCGGCCATCCGCCCATCACCCCCGCGCGACGGCGCCGGGGGTCTTTGCGTTGATGCCGCGCACCTCGTTGCTGTTGCAGGGGCGCGGCTGCTAAACATCCGGCCATGCTCGAACCCATCCTGATCCTCGTCGATGCCGATGCCTGTCCTGTAAAAGACGAGGTTTTTCGGGTCGCCGCAAGATACGCGGTCAAGACCATCGTCGTTTCCAACGCCTATATGATGCTGCCGAAGGACGCGAACATCGAGCGCGTGATCGTCGATCAGGGCCTCGACGTTGCCGATGATTGGATCGCGGAGCGGGCCCGCCCCGGCGTGATCGTGGTGACAAACGATGTGCCCCTCGCCCATCGCGCCGTCACTGCGAAGGCCGCGGCCATCGCGCCGAACGGCAAAGCCTTCACCGACGCTTCCATCGGCATGACCCTCGCCGTGCGCGATCTGATGACCGATTTGCGCTCGGCGGGCGAGATCACGGGCGGCCCGCGCCCGTTCTCGAAGGCTGACCGCTCGGCCTTCCTTCAGGCGCTCGATGCGGCAATCGTGCGTCTGAAGCGTGAGGGTCACCCCACGGATCAGGCGAGCGCGTGATGCGGGCCGCTAAGAGGAATCACTCCCACTCGATCGTCCCGGGGGACTTGGAGGTGATGTCGCAGACCTCGTCGCTAATGCCGCGCCGCCCGCCGTTTGCTTTAGTGACCAACCGGCTCGCGTCCCACGGCCGGCGCGATCACCTCGATCCTATCGGTAAGGATGCCGCCGGAATAGTCTTCCGGCAATCGCGCTAAGTCCTCCGGCGTGTCAATGCCGGTCGACCAACCGCCGTGATAGTCGCCTTGCACAAAAACGCGCGAACCCTCGCCTTCCATGCGGTTGAGGAACTTGCTCGGCCAGCCCCATAAGAACGGCGCAACATTGAGGGGTACGGCGATGAAGGTGTGTCTGCAAGCTTCGGGCACGTAGCCCGTCCAGCCATAGGCGATGTAGCGGAAGAGACACGTCTTGATCGATGTCTTCGAAAGCGTTCGCACATCCGGGAGGCGTTCGCGCAAGACGGAAATTGGCCTATCGTCGCCATAAATCATCAGGTGATCGCGCTCGGCAGGCGATAGCTCCGCGAGCCGCGCGGCGAGTAACGCCCCCTCTTCGGGGTCGGCACTTTTTACATTGATAAGGAAATCGCGGTTTGGAAACTGCGCCAGAACCTCACCAAAGCTCGGCATCATACCTTCACCCTTGCCACGAAACGGGTAGGTCTTGCCCCCGTCGGCCGTATAACCGTAGCCGACGTCGAGCGCCTTGAGTTCGGCCATGGTGTGATCGCGCGTAGGCCCGTGCCCTTCGGTTCGGCAATCGAGCGTCCAGTCATGAAACACAACGAAGTGGCCGTCGGTGGTCGGATGCAGGTCGATCTCAATCACATCGGCACCGAGATCGAACGCCGCCACCATCGAAGGAATCGTGTTCTCCAAATAATCGTGATCGGTAGGCAACATCCGCTCCGCCGTGCAGGTATCGCCCGTCAGATTCGTACGGTCGAAATTCTGCGCCAGCCCGCGATGAGCGAGGAGAACCGGCTCACCCGGCGGACGCGATACGAGAAGGTTCGTGTTGTTGAGGAAGACGAATGCGGCGAGCGCAAGCCCGCATACACCAACGACGATCAGCACGCGGCGCAACGACCCATTCCCTCCCTACTCCCACTCGATGGTGCCGGGGGGTTTTGAGGTGATGTCGTAGACCACGCGATTGATGCCGCGCACCTCGTTGATGATGCGCCGCGCCGCATGTCCCAGGAACTCGTGGGAGAAGTCGTAATAATCCGCCGTCATGCCGTCGGTCGAGGTGACGGCGCGCAGCGCGCAGACGAAGTCGTAGGTGCGCGCGTCCCCCATGACGCCGACGGTGCGCACGGGCAGCAGCACGGCGAAGGCCTGCCAGATCGTGTCGTACAGGCCGGCTTTGCGGATCTCGTCGAGATAGATGGCGTCGGCCTGGCGCAGGATCTCCAGCTTCTCCGGCGTGATCTCGCCGGGAATGCGGATGGCGAGCCCCGGTCCCGGGAACGGGTGACGTCCGACGAAGGCTTCCGGCAATCCGAGCTCGCGGCCGAGCTTGCGCACCTCGTCCTTGAACAGCGCGCGCAACGGCTCGACCAGTTTCAGCTTCATGGTTTCGGGGAGGCCGCCGACATTATGATGGGACTTGATGGTGACGCTTGGGCCACCCGTCGCCGACACGCTCTCGATCACGTCCGGATAAAGCGTGCCTTGCGCCAGGAACTCGGCGTCCTCGAGCTGCTCGGATTGCTCCTCGAACACCTCGACGAACAGGCGCCCGATGATCTTGCGCTTGGCTTCGGGATCGGAGATGCCGTCCAGCGCGCGCAAGAAACGCTCGCTCGCGTCCACATGGATCAGCGGAATGTTGTAGGCGCCGCGGAACAGATCGACGACTTGCTTGGCCTCGTCCTGGCGCAACAACCCGTGATCGACGAAGATGCAGGTGAGCTGATCGCCGATGGCCTCGTGGATGAGGAGCGCGGCGACCGCTGAATCCACGCCGCCCGACAGCCCGCACACCACACGGCCCTCGTTCACCTGGTCGCGAATGCGCTGAACTTCCGCCTCGCGGAATTGCGCCATGCTCCAGTCGCCATCGCAGCCGGCGATCTCGCGTACGAAGTTCGCAATGAGTGCCGCGCCTTTCGGCGTGTGTACCACCTCGGGATGGAACTGGACGCCGAACAGCTTGCGACTGTCGTCGGCGATGGCCGCGAACGGCGCGCCGGTCGAGATGCCGACGGCGCGGAAGCCCGGCGGCAGCCTGGTGACCCGGTCGCCATGGCTCATCCACACTTGCGCCCGCTCGCCCTCGTCGAACACGCCGGCGAAGAGCGGCGTCTCGTCGATGATCTGTAATTCGGCGCGGCCGAACTCGCGGTCGCGCCCCGCTTCCACCTGACCGCCGAGCGCCGCCACCATGGCCTGCTCGCCATAGCAGATGCCGAGCACGGGCACGCCGGCGGTGAACAAGCTCTGCGGCGCGCGCGGCGTGCCGGTCTCGTGCACCGATGCTGGCCCGCCCGATAGGATGATGGCGCGTGGCAGAACGGGACCGAGGGCCGCTTCCGCCTTGTCGAAGGGCACGATCTCGGAATAGACGCCCGCCTCGCGCACCCGGCGTGCGATGAGCTGGGTCACCTGGCTGCCGAAATCGACGATCAGCACCCGGTCCTGGGCGCCGTCATGGGCGGTGTCTTGGGGGTCTTCCGAAAGGATTTCGTCGGCTTCCGTCATGGCCGGTGGTTATAGCAGCATCGGCGAACAGGCAACTGCCGCTTGTGCCGGAAACGGCCTCATGCGATTTCCGCATCCATGAGCCAGTCCGAGCCAGACGCTGAGGCGCGCCTGCGGGCCCAGATCGAGGCCTATCACGACGCGGCGCTGGCCTATGCCTGCGTAAAGCTCGGCCTGCCCGAGACCATGGGGGCGGAGGCCTGGACGGCCGAGGATCTGGCCAAGGCCTTGGATCTGTCCCCACCCCATCTCTTCCGCACCTTGCGCGGCCTCGTCACCATCGGCCTCTGCGAAGAGCAGCCGGGCGGGCGTTTCGCGCTGACGAAAACAGGCCGCGCCCTGGCGCCCGACGCCCACTCCACCTTGCGCGAGAAGCTGCTGATCGTGGTCGAGCAATATTGGCGGCCCTGGGCCGATCTCGCCGCTTGCGTGAAGACCGGAACGCCGGCCTTCGAGCAGGTCTTCGGTGAGCCTATCGGCGCCTGGCGGCAGACCCACCCGGACGCCGGCGCCGTGTTCGAGGCCTATGTGGAAGGCGAGACCTTCGCGCAGGCCGCGCCGATCGTGGCGGCGCTCGACCTCACCGGCGTCAAGACCATCGCGGAGATCGGCGGCGGTCATGGGGCGTTGCTTGCCGCCGTGCTTTTGGCGCATCCGGACATGCGCGGCGTGCTGATGGACGTCCCCCACAAGCTCGCCGGCGCCCGGGTCTATCTCCAGTCCGACGGGCTGGCGGGGCGCGTCGGCCTCGTGGGCGGCACCGCGACGGTCGAGATTCCGGTCGAGGCGGACCTCTATCTGTTGAAGTCCGTGCTCCAGCAGCATGACGATGCGGCGGCCCGCGCCATCCTGGAGAATTGCCGCAAGGCCATGAAGCCAGGCGCCAGGCTCGTCATCATCGAGCGGTTATTGCCGGAGCGCGCTCTGGACGATCCCGCCGCGGTCATGCTCGACCTGCATATGATGGCCATCACCGGCGGCAAGACCCGCACCGAGGCCGAGATGAAGGCACTGCTGGCGGATGCTGGCTTAAGAGCCGCCGGCATCGCTCTCATCGATGGCGGCCTCTCGCTCATCCACGCGCTGTGCCCCTAATGCAAAAAGCCCCGGCTTGGGGCCGGGGCTTTCAGTCGTCGCAGCTTGTCTCAGCGGCTAGTCTGCGGGCGCGCAGGTCTCGGAAGCTTCGTCCCAAACCATGCCAGCGTCCTCGCAGCTCGCTTGATCCGTGGGCGTGTCCTGCGCAAAAGCGGGAGACGAAGCAAACGGAGCCGCCAGGCCCAATGCCAGAAGCATCGCAACCAGAACTTTCATTGACGTTTATCCTAGATGAAGACCGCCGGAAACCGGCCAACTCGACGCTTAGGGGCGGATTTTGACAACGTCAAGTCCGAACTGCGGCGGTGGTCGTACGCTTTGCCGCTGCAATTGCGGCGGACGTTCGGGCCGTCCCCCGGGCAGGAAACGCCTCCACCCCGGCGGCAACAAAATCCGCGAACAGATTCAAAGGAATCGTGAAATCGGCAGCGGCGGCTAAGCCGGCGCCCGCTCCAACACGGCGACGAAAAACCCGTCGGTCCCGTGGCTGAGCGGCGTCATCAACAGCGTCTCGTCGGACCCGTCGGCCGAGGGCAGCGGCGCGGACGGCAGGGCCGCCTCCCAGGCCACACGCCATGGGACGAGCGTGAACTCGGCATGGCGGGCGAGAAAGTCGTCGACCTGGCCGCGATTCTCCGGCGGCAGCACCGAACACGTGACATAGACGAGCCGGCCCCCCGGCTTGACCAGCGGCGCGCCCGAATCGAGCACGGCGCGCTGCTCGCCAAGACGTGCGTCGAGCATCTCCGGCGACAGCCGCCATTTGGCGTCGGGCCGCCGCCGCCATACCCCTGACCCGGTGCACGGCGCGTCGATGACCACCAGATCCATTTTGCCGTCGAGCGGGCGCAAAGCCTCCCCCTCGCCCGCGGGCAGCACCTGGATATTGCGCGCGCCCGCCCGCTTCAGCCGCTCGAAGATCGGCCTGAGGCGAACCCGGTCGGAGTCGTAGGCATAAAGCTGCCCGGTGTTTTGCATGAGAGCCGCGAGCGCCAGCGTCTTGCCACCGGCGCCTGCGCATAAATCGATGATCTGCTGGCGGGGCCCGGCGCCGGTCATCAGCGCGGCGACCTGCGAGCCCTGATCCTGCACCTCGAACCAGCCTTTGCCGTGCGCCGCCTCCGCCTCCACATTGGGACTGCGTCCGGGACCCGGCGCCTGCACGATCCGCACGCCGAGCGGCGAATGGGAGGTCGGCGCGGGTTCGAGGCGGTGAAGCGCCTTCAGCACCTTCTCCCGCGTGGCCTTCAGCGTGTTCACCCGGAGATCGACCGGCGCGCGCGCCGCGAGCGCCGCACCTTCCGCCGCCGCACGTGCGCCGAACGCTTGCGCGAAGACCGGGCCGAGCCAGTCCGGATAGTCGCCCTTGATATGGGCCGGCGCATCGTCGGGAATCCCGCGCTTCAGGCCCGCGAGCTCGGCCTCGGACAGTGGCGGTGGGGCAAAGCGGCTGCCATCGCACAGAGCCGCGACCGCGTCGGGCGTCATGCCCCAACCCGTAACAAGGGTCCGCAGCACCAGCGCGCGCGGGGTCTCCTCCCCCATGGCGGCGGCACAGGATCCACGCTTGCGCAGACAATCGAACACCAGATTGCCGATCGCGGCGCGGTCGCCTGAGCCGGCAAATCTGTGGCCGAGCCCCCAATCCTTCAACGCCTCGGATGCAGGGCGTTTCCGTTGCGCGATATCGGCGAGAACCTCGATGGCCGCGCTCGCCCGCGCCGCTGGCGTCATCAGGCCGCCTGGAACAGGATGACGCGCGCGATGACGATCACCCACATCAGCGCCAGCGCGATGGCGCCGATCAGGAACACCGGCGTGCGGTGGCTGAGCCGGTTGGTGGTTACGTGGATCGTGGCGTGCACGATGCGCGACACCACGAACATCCACATCAGCACATAGAGAGTGACATCGAGCGTCCGCGTGACCAGTCCGAGCAGCACCACCACGTAGAACAGCGTCGGCATCTCCATCGAATTATGGAAGGCATTGCTGATCTGCAGCACCCGGGGCGGCCAGTTCGGCTCGCGCAGCGCGATCTGCTGCGGGTCCACCTCGCGCCGCCGCACGGCCCGGAGCCTGAGGATGATGGTCCAGAACAGGAGCACGAAGGTCAGCGCGACCTGAACGAACATCGGCAAGAGGATAGCTTCGGTCGACATGGGGCCCCTTCACATCTTTCGGACTTCACTGCCGAGACAACCCGGCGCGCCAGCCTTATACTCTCTCAGCGGCTTTCTGTAGAGCCGGGCAAGAAGATAGTATGTCCACCTCTCCGGCGAAGCCGCTCCTCACCTACCTGTTCGCCTTCTTCGCCGGCCTTGCGGGCGCCGTCGGCGGATTCGTCGCCGTCGGACTGCTCGCCGACTTCGTCCTCGGCTTGCAGGGCATGTCTGACCACGAGGGATACCGGGCCATGGTGTCCTTCATCGACTTTGCGCCCTTCGGTGCGGTCGCCGGGCTGTTTGCTGGCAGCGCCCTCGTCCTCCGCTATCACGGCGGCTACCGTGGTCTTGCCACGCTCGGAGCGCGGACCGTGCTGGTGGCGGCCGCACTCGCCGGGATCGTCGGCTTGGGCGTATGGGCGTATGTGGCGGCCGAAGACGACATCCTGGCCAGGAACGGACCGCCTCCGCAGCTCCTGTTCGAGATCCGATTTCCACCCGATGCCGTGCTCCCGCCCAAACTCGAGGGTGTGGGGGTCGATCTCGACACGGACAAGAACACCATGCCCGCCGCCAATTTACGGGCTGGCACCGACGGCGCGCGCACGGTGCTCTCAGGCGCGGTGGACCTCTATTTCCGCACCAGCCACCGCATCGTCGTGCTGCGCGTCAAGGGCGAGCCAGACAGGTTGTTTCTCCTGAAGCTTGCAACCAACCCTTCCGGATCCGCAGAATTCGGGGACTGGCAGTCTGTCGATCATGTCGCCGAGGGGCCGGACGGCGCGCTGCGCCAAGGAACAAAGGAAGACGGCTACGAGATCCGATATCGGGTCGAGCGCAATTGATTGCCAAATTGCTTGGTAAACATGGACGGATGTTCAATTGACGCGGGGCCGCGCCCTCTTCTAAACCTAGCCCCAAAGAAAAAGTCCAAGCGTTTCCAAGGAGGATTTCCATGCGCTTTCGCGCTTCCATGCTCATTTCCGCCGCCGCCGCCGCGCTTCTCGCTGCTGCCGCCCCGGCGTCCGCCGTCGAGGAGGTGATAGACCCCTGCTTCGACGCTCAAGGTACGGTCAAGGAGGTGCTCGACGCCTGCCAGGCTTTCATCGCCAAGGGCAACGCGGACACGACGCTCCTGATCCGAGCGCACAGCATCCGCGCCATGGGGTTCTCGGCGACCGGCAGCCTCGATCAGGCAATGGACGAGATGACCGCCGCCGTCGAGCTCGACCCCAAACGCGCCAATAGCTACTTCATGCGGGCGGCCGGCTACGACGCCAAGAAGGATTATGACAAGGCGCTCGCCGATCTCGATACGGCCATCGGCATCAACGACAAGGACGCCGACTATTATCTGCTGCGCGGCACGGTCTACGGCCACAAGAACGATTTCGACAAAGCGCTTGTCGACATGAACAAGAAGGTCGAGCTCGATCCCAAGGCGACCAACGGCTATTCGGCCCGCGGCGCGCTCTACCGCAAGCGGAAAGAATACGACCTGTCGATCGCCGACTATTCCGAAGTCATCAAGATCGACCCGAAAGGCACCAAGGGCTATATCGACCGCGGCTGGGTCTACGTGCTCAACGACGACCTCGACAATGCCGGCACCGATTTCGACACCGCATTGAAGCTGCAAGAGAACAACGCCCTGGCGCTGGTCGGCCGCGGCGTGGTCAAGAGCCGCAAGGGCAAGCCCACCGACGGCAACGCCGATCTCCGGCTGGCGCAGCGGCTCGAGCCCGGCATCTTCGACGAGGTCCGAAAGCTCGGCGTCAAGTAGCCGTCCCGAACTACCCCTCGCGCGGATAGTTGGGCGATTCCCGGGTGATGGTCACGTCATGCACGTGGCTCTCGCGGAAGCTCGCCGTCGAGATGCGGATGAACTCGGCACGCGTCTGGAAGTCGGGGATCGTGCGCGCGCCGGTATAGCCCATGGAGGCGCGCAAGCCGCCGATCAATTGGTGCAGCACGCTGCCGGCGGGCCCCTTGTAAGGCACCTGCCCCTCGATCCCTTCAGGCACGAGCTTCAGCGTGTCCTTGATCTCCTGCTGGAAATAGCGGTCGGCGGAGCCACGCGCCATGGCGCTGATCGAGCCCATGCCGCGATAGGATTTGTATGAGCGGCCTTGGTACAGGAACACCTCGCCGGGGCTCTCGTCGGTGCCGGCGAGCAGCGAGCCGAGCATGACGCAGTCTGCGCCCGCGGCGAGCGCCTTGGCGAGATCGCCCGAATAGCGGATGCCGCCATCGGAGATCACCGGCACGTTCGCCTTCTTCGCCACCTCGACCAATTCCAGCAGCGCGGTGAATTGCGGCACGCCGACCCCGGCCACGATGCGCGTGGTGCAGATGGAGCCGGGACCGATGCCGACCTTGATGGCGTCGGCGCCCGCATCGATCAGCGCGCGCGTACCGTCGCCGGTCGCAACATTGCCGGCGACCACTTGCACAGCGTTCGACAGACGCTTGATGCGGCTCACCTGATCGAGCACGAGCTGCGAATGACCATGGGCGGTGTCGACCACCACCAGATCGACCCCGGCATCGATCAGATGCTCGGCCCGGGCGAAGCCCGCATCGCCGACCGACGTGGCCGCGGCGACGCGCAAGCGTCCTTGCTCGTCCTTGCACGCATGAGGATAGGCGCGGGCCTTCTCGATATCCTTCACGGTGATGAGCCCGACGCAGCGATAGTCGTTGTCGACCACGAGCAGCTTCTCGATGCGGTGCTGGTGGAGCAGCCGCTTGGCCTCTTCCATGTCGACATTGTCGTCGACGGTGACGAGCCTCTCCTTGGTCATCAGCTCGGCCACCCGCTGGGTCGGATTGGTGGCGAAGCGCACGTCGCGGTTGGTGAGGATGCCGACGAGCTTACCGCTCACCCCGCCATTGCTTCCGGGCTCGACCACCGGAATGCCGGAGATCTGATAGTCGGCCATCAGCTTCAACGCATCGGCCAGGGTCTGCTCCGGGTTGATGGTGACCGGATTCACCACCATGCCGGACTCGAATTTCTTCACCTGGGCCACTTCGGCGGCCTGTTCCTCGGGCTCGAGATTGCGGTGAATGACGCCGATGCCGCCGGCCTGAGCCATGGCGATGGCGAGCCGCGCCTCGGTGACCGTGTCCATGGCCGAGGACAGGATGGGAATATTGACGGAGATCGACCGGGTGACGCGGGAGGCCACCTGGACCTCGTTGGGCAGGACTTCCGACGGACCTGGGCGGATCAAGACGTCGTCGAAGGTCAGCGCCATGGCGCTGTCGGGAAATCGGGAATTGTCGTTCGAAGACTGCCCGTTGGGCATTGGCCAACCTCTTTTCGTCGGGCCTCTCGCGGTCTTGCGCGGTGCAATCTGCGGTGGCCGGTTGGCGGCTTCCTTTAGCAGCTTGTCTTAGGCTTGGAAAGCTGCCCGGTCCCTTTAACCCTCGCTGTCCACCGCTTCGACCCCCTTGAGCCGCTTGCGCAGGCGGGGCACGGCAAGCTGCGCAAAGCTTTGGACCTTCACCTGCGGCAAGCGGTCCTCCCGATGGATGAGGCTGACCGGGATCGCCGCCGGCTCGAAATCCTCCAAGAGCAGGCGGAGCGACCCGTCCGCCAGGCTGGGATCGGCCTGATAGGACAGCACGCGGACGACACCGAGCCCGGCCTTGGCCGCGTCGATGGCCGCATCCGCGGCATTGACGATGAGCCGGGGCTCGACCGCCACGATCTCGGCTTTGCGCCCGGAAAAGGCCCAGCGCTCCGCATTGGAGAAGGTGTTGAAGCTGATGCAGCGATGACCCGCCAGAGCCTTTGGCGTTTCCGGCACCCCTGCCTGCGCCAGATAAGCCGGGCTCGCGCAGGTGACATAGCGCACGGTGCCGAGCTGCGTGGCCCGCATGGACGAATCCGGCAGATGCCCGATACGGATGCCGAGATCGAGCCCCTCCTCCACCAGATCGACCACCCGGTCCACCAGCAGCATGCGTGCCGCCATACGCGGGAAGGCATCCAGATACGCGGCCACCACCGGCAGGACGTGTCGCCGCCCGAACACCACCGGCGCCGTGAGCGCCAGCATGCCTTGCGGTTCCGCCTGCTCGCCCGTCAGCCGCCGCTCCGCCGCGTCGAGATCGCCGAGCACCCGGCGGCAGGTCTCGAGATAGGCGCGGCCTGGCTCCGTCAAGGAGAGCCGCCGCGTGGTGCGGGTGACAAGGCGGACATCCAGCGCCTCCTCGAGGGCCTTCAAATGCCGGCTGACCGTGGTCAGCGGCATGGTGAGTCGGCGCCCTGCCGCCGAGAGGCCGCCCGAGTCGGCCACGGCGACGAACACCCGCATGGCAGCGAGCCGGTCCATTCTATTCTTCCAATTAACGGGACAATGAGTTGAGAGATTAGAGGATATCGCCACAAAACGGAACACGGCATAACAGGCGTCGCGAGAGCCGGATGCCGGCTCACAACCGCAACGGAGGATCACGTGGCCAAGCTCAAGCTGTACGACCTGGAGCCGTCGGGGAATTGCTACAAAGTTCGCCTGTTCTGCGCGCTGCTCGGACAGGAGCTCGACCTCGTTCCGGTCGACTTCATGGCCGGCGCCCACAAGAAGAGTCCGCTCATCGATATGAACCCGTTCGGCGACGTCCCCATCCTCGAGGACGGCGACGTGGTCTTGCGCGATTCCCAGACCATCCTCGTCTACCTGGCCAGGAAATTCGGTGGCGAGGACTGGCTGCCGACCAATCCGGTGGCCATGGCGGAGGTCGTGGGCTGGCTCATGGTCGCCGAGAACGAGATCGCGCGCGGACCGGGAGACGCGCGGCTGCACGACAAATTCGGTTACGCCATCGATGTCGCGCGCGCCCGCGAGAACGCCGCCCGCATTCAAGGCCTGCTTGAAGCCCACCTCAAGAAGAACGACTGGCTCACGCGCAACCGCCCGACCATCGCCGACATTGCCTGCATGCCCTATGTCGGGCTCGGCCACGAAGGCGGCGTGTCGTTGGAGCCCTACCCAGCGATTCAAGCGTGGATCGGCCGCATCAAGGCGCTGCCCGGTTTCATCACCATGCCGGCGCTCTAGGAGTCCTTCGCATGCCGACTTGGATGGACATCGCCTTCTCGCCCGCGGTCAAGGCCGTGCAATCCCGCCGCGGCTCCCGCCAAGGCTATGCCCGCATGGAGGCGAAGGGTTCCGAGCGGACCTCTATCGACGCCAGCCTCGCCGGCTTCATCGCAAGCATGCGGTCCTGCTACCTCGCCACCGCGAGCCGCGACGGTCAGCCCTATATCCAGCATCGCGGCGGACCGCCCGGTTTTTTGCGCGTTCTCGATGAGACCACGCTCGCCTTCGCCGACTTCAGCGGCAACCGCCAATATATCTCGACCGGCAATCTCGCCGAGAATTCGAAGGCGATGCTCTTCCTCATGGACTACGCCACCCGCCATCGGGTGAAGATCTGGGGCACGGCCCGCGTGGTGGAGGACGATCCCGACCTGATCGCCAGCCTGCTACCCGAGGATTACGCCGCCCGCGGCGAAGCGGCGATCCTGTTCACCGTCGCCGCCTGGGACACCAACTGTCCGCAGCACATTCCGCAAATGCTCTTCGCCGAGGATGTGGCGGGCCTTGCCGAACGCGTGCAATTCCTCGAAGCCGACAACGCGCGGCTGCGCGCCCTCGTCGCCGAGCACGCTTAGCCGGCGCGAAAGTTCACTAGGTCTTGTCGGTATTTCCGACCTTCAGCAGCCAGCCGAACAGCGCCGCGGCGACGAGCGCGCCCAGAATTTGCGCCACCAGGAAGGCGGGCACATCATGCGGCGCAATGCCGGAGAAGGTGTTGCTGAGCGCTCGCGCGATGGTGACGGCCGGATTGGCGAAGGACGTCGAGGAGGTGAACCAATAAGCCGCGGTAATGTAGAGGCCGACCGCCGGCGCGATCGCATCGATGCGGAAGCGCACGCAACCGAGAATGGTCGCGATCAGGCCGAACGTGGCCACGAACTCACCGACCCATTGGCCGAACCCGGTCCGCGTGGTTTGCGAGAACTGCAGCGGCTCCAAGCTGAACATCAGATGCGCGACGATGGCGCCGAGGCAGCCGCCGACGATTTGCACGGCGATATAAATAAGTGCGTCGCCGCGTCCGAGATCGCCCCTCACCCACATGACGAGGCTCACCGCCGGATTGAAATGCGCGCCCGACACCGACACGAAGATGGTGATGATGACGAACAGTACGGCGCCGGTCGCAATCGTGTTGCATAGGAGCGCCAGCGCCATGTTTCCGTCGGCCAGGTTCTGCGCCATGATGCCGGAGCCTACCACGGCCATGACCAGGAAGAACGTGCCGAGCGCCTCGGCCACCAGCCGCCGCGTCAGATCGAAAGTCATCGTCGCCTGCCCCCATGTCGCCGTCACGCTGATGTGTCTACCCGATGACGCGCCTCTCCGGGCATGACAATTTCACGACAATTTTCGGCAACCGATGTCTAGCAGCAGTTCGCCTCGCCGCCTTGCGCCGGCGCCGCCGTGTCGAAGGGAAGCGACGTGCCGCAGCCGGCGAATATCCCGTAATGGGTCGAGAAGTCGCCGATGAAATCGAAATAGGGCTGGAACCGCGTCTCGGCGAGCATGCGCCAGGAGTTGCCGCAGACCGGGAACGCCTTGCCACGCTCGATCAGATGATGGCCGTCCAACGCGAAGGCCTGTCCCTGCTCAGGCACGCCGCCGCGATAGACCACCGCCTGGCCGTAATCCTCGCAGGCCGGCTCCAGCCCATCGAGCTTGAACAGCCGGTAGGTGGCGGAGAAGAACTTGGCTTGGCCGAGCTTCTGCCGCATCGCCTCGTTCTCAATGGTGATCGGCCGTGAGGTGACGAGACGCGGATCGAGAAAGCCGGCCTGCTTGGCCATCGGCAGGAAGTCGTTCCAGTAGAGCGCGCCGCCGAGACACTCGCCATAGAGCAGCGGATCGGCGCGCACTTCGTCCGGCAGCCGCCGGTCGCAATACACGTCGGCGAAATAGATCTCGCCGCCCGGCTTCAGCAGCCGATGCGCCCCGCGCAACACCGCGAGCTTGTCCACGCAGAGATTGATGACGCAGTTCGACACCACCACGTCGAATGTCCCGTGCTCGAGATCGAGCGCGTCGAGCTTTTCCAGATAGCCTTTGAGGAAGCGCACATTGGGCCGCGCGTAGCCGAACCGCTCCATATGCCAGTCTTTATGGGTCTCGGCCGTGGCCAGCTGCTCGTCGGTCATGTCGACGCCGACCACCTCGCCGCCCTCGCCCACGAGCTGCGAGATCAGATAGACATCGCGGCCGGAGCCCGAGCCAAGATCGAGCACGCGGCAGTCTTGCAGGGCCGGCGGGATAACGATGCCGCAGCCGTAATATTTCGACCGCACCTCGTCATGCACGTTGGCGATGGCCGCCTCGAGATAACCGGGCACCCCGCCGCCGTCGCAGCAGGCCGAGGTCTTGAGGTCCTGCGAGCCTTTCAGGATCTTGCCGTAATATTCCTTCACCACCTCGACATTCATGGCGCGCTCCCTGTTCGCCGTACCGCTCTAACGGCCACTTTAGCAAGAGTTGTGCGGCTGCAGCAGCACACGCGCAAGCACAGTCCCGTGAACCGCCCGTCGCCGGACTGTCACCCTGGCGCGCCGCGAAACCCTGTCGCCAGCACATAGACTTCCGAGGAATCCGCGCGGCTCGCCTTGGGCTTCACATGGGCCACCTTGGTGAAGCCTTGGCGCAGCCGCGCCACCAGCTCCTGCCCGGCGCCGCCTTGCAGCACCTTGGCGAGATAGGCGCCGCCGGGATTGAGCGTGTCCTCGGCGATATCCAGTGCCGCCTCGGCGAGCCCGATGACGCGCAAATGGTCGGTCGAGCGATGGCCCGTGGCCGACGACGCCATGTCGGACAGCACCATATCGGCGCGGGCGCCGTCGAGCGCCGCCCTGATCTTCTCGCCCGCGTCCGCATCGGTCACGTCAAGCACCATGAAGTCGACGCCGGACACCGGCTCGATCTCGTTGAGGTCGGCGGCGATCACCTTGCCCTTGCCTTGGGTTGATTTGACCCGTGCCGCGGCCACCTGGCTCCAACCGCCGGGCGCGGCGCCAAGATCGATCACCGTCTTGCCGGGCTTGAGCAGATGATATTTGTCGTCGATCTCGAGCAGCTTGAAGGCGGCACGGCTGCGATAGCCCTGGCGCTTGGCCTCGTCCACATAAGGATCGTTGAGCTGGCGCTGGAGCCACCGCGTCGAGGCGATCTTGCGTCCCTTGGCGGTCTTGACCCGGACCGTGAGCCCGCGCCGTCCGCTGCCGCTGGCAGGACCGCTGGTGGCACCGCCGCCTTTCGTAGATTTCACCATGTGTTAATCACGTCCCATCGCCGCACCGCCTTGACCGGGCGGACCGCCCCGCCCCATGTCCACCTTGTTCGCCCTCTAACACCTGCCACATGCCCCGCTATTTCGTCACCCTCATCGTCGCGGTCGCCTTGTTCATGGAAACCATGGACTCGACCGTCATCGCCACGTCGCTGCCAGCGATCGCCGCCGATTTAGGTGAGGATCCGATCGCACTCAAGCTGGCGCTGACATCTTATCTCCTGTCGCTCGCCGTCTTCATTCCGATCAGCGGCTGGATGGCCGATCGTTTCGGCGCCCGCACGGTGTTCCGCGCCGCCATCGTCGTGTTCACCATCGGCTCTGCCGCTTGCGGCTTTGCCCAAGGTCTTGGCGACTTCGTCCTGTTCCGCATCCTCCAGGGCATGGGCGGCGCCATGATGGTGCCGGTCGGACGGCTCGTCATCCTGCGCAGCATCCCCAAGGCGGAGCTGATCTCGGCGCTGGCCTGGCTCACCGTGCCGGCCTTGATGGGCCCGGTGCTCGGTCCCCCGCTCGGCGGCTTCATCACCACCGTGTTCGAGTGGCGCTGGATCTTCTGGATCAACATTCCCATCGGCCTGCTCGGCGTCGTGCTGGCCACGCGCTACGTCGAGAACTTTCGCGAGGAGACGGTGCCGCCGCTGGACATCAAAGGCTTCTTCTTATCGGGCATCGGCTTGGCGGGCATCGCCTTCGGCTTCACCACCATGGGTCAGGGCTTGTTCCCGCCCGCCGTCGTGGTCGGCTTATTGGCCGTTGGCGTCACCAGCGTGTTTCTCTACGTGCGCCATGCGCGCGTGACCCCGAATGCCCTGCTCGATCTCAATCTGCTGAAGATTGATACTTTCTATGCCAGCGTGGTCGGCGGCTTCCTGTTCCGCATCGGCGTCGGCGCCGCGCCTTTTCTGCTGCCGCTGTTCTTCCAGCTCGGCTTCGGCATGACCGCGCTCCAGTCGGGGTTGCTTACCTTCGCCACTGCCGTCGGCGCCATCGCCATGAAGACCACGGCGGCGCCCATCCTGCGCCGGCTCGGCTTCAAGCGCATCTTGGTGTGGAACGCCGTGATCTCCGCCGCCTTCATCGGCGCGACGGCCCTGTTCACGCCGGTGACCCCGAGTGCGGCGATCCTGGCCGTGCTCCTGGTCGGCGGCTTCTTCAAGTCGCTGCAATTCACCGCCATCAACTCGATCGCCTATGCCGACATCGACGAGAAGGCGATGAGCCGGGCCACGAGCTTCGCCAGCGTCGCCCAGCAACTCTCCATGTCGGCCGGCGTCGCCACCGGCGCCCTCGTGCTGGAGTTCGAGCGCATGGGCCGCGACTCCCATCAAGTGCTGGCGAGCGACTTCCCCGCCGCCTTCCTCCTGGTGGCAACCCTGGCGGCAAGCTCCTCGCTCATCTTCATGCGCCTGCCGAAGACGGCGGGATCGAGCCTCTCGCGGCGCGCGCACGCGGTCGGCGAGCCGGCGGAGACTGTCGAGACGGTGTGATCGGTGAGGTGCTAGAAGCGGGCGGGACGGGGTTTCCCCCCGCCGCCACGCCGCCGCCGGTGGGGATGCGGCGCGGCCCGGCGCTCGTGACCGTCCTCGGCCATCAGCGTTGTGAGGATGCCCTCGCGCAAGCCGCGGTCGGCCACGCGCAGGCGTTGGCAGGGCCAGATGCGGAGCAGCGCCTCGAGAATAGCGCAGCCGGCCAGCACGAGATCGGCGCGCTCATGGCCGATGCATGGCTGAGCCACCCGCTCGGCATAGCTCATGGCGATCAGGTCGTTGGAGACGGTGCGCACGTCGCGCTCGGAGAGCCAGCAGCCGTCGACGCGGGAGCGCTCGTAGGCCGGCAGCTTCAGGTGAATGCCGGAGATCGTGGTCACCGTGCCGGAGGTTCCGAGAAAATGCACGCTGCCTTTCGCGACCCGCTCGCTGAAGTGATGCTGCGACTCGAAGCCCCTCAGCGCCAGCATGACGTCTTCCACCATGGCCTCGTAATTCGCCGGCGTCACCTCGCGGCCGCCGTGACGCTCGGCGAGGCTGACGACGCCAATCGGCAGCGAAGTCCACGCGGCGATACAGTTCTGCACGTCGGCGCGGTCATTCAGCGTCCGCCGCCCGCGTCCGAGCCGCTTGAGATCGAGCCAGATCAGCTCGGAGCTGCCGCCGCCGATATCGAACACCAGCGCCCAATCGCAATTGCGGTCGAGCAGCGAGGCGCAGCCCGACACCGCGAGCTTGGCTTCCGTCTCGCGGCCGACGATCTCGAGCTTGAGCCCGGTCTCGTTCTGCACCCGGTCCATGAATTCGGCGCTGTTGGTGGCGACCCGGCAGGCCTCGGTGGCGATGAGCCGCGACCGCGTCACCCCGCGCCGGCGCATCTTGTCGGCACAGACCCTGAGCGCGTCGACCGTGCGCTTCATAGCGGCGTCGGAAAGCTTGCCGGAACTGAGGACGCCCTCGCCGAGCCGGATGATGCGGGAGAAGGCGTCGATAACGACGAAGCCGCGGCGCGACGGCTTGGCCACGAGCAGCCGGCAGTTGTTGGTGCCGAGGTCGAGCGCGCCGTATACCGAGTCAGCCGGGACTCGCGCGAGTTCGCCCGTCGCTTCCGTACCCTCGGCTGCCCTCGCGAGGCTCTCGTCCGGCGCACTGACCGGCCCGTTGACCGGCGCGCTGGCAAGCAACTTTGCCCCAGCCTTGACCGGGGCGCCGCTGTCGCCTGTCTCGCTTCGCATGGGGTCGGCGTCACGCGAAACTATGGCAGCCGTGCGGGGATCGCCGCTCGGCCCTATCACAATGGTCAAACCTCGTTCGCCGAGAGCCGCCAGCGTCTCTTAAGCCCAGCCAGCGGCTACGGCATTGATCCTATGTGACTAATCTAACAAGCTGAGGAGGCAGGTAAAGCGGGTTTTCGGAAAGCCGCCGCGGACAGGCCGAAAGCCTTGCCAGGCCCCACCTCTGCATGCGGTCAAAGAGCGAGCGGAGGCCGAGAGGGCGTCGTCTTTCAGGCGCGGGGACACGAGACGACTCAAAGCCAATGGATCCAGCGTGCCCGCGGCGCTTATGCCCGGCGGGCGTAGTCGCGCGGCGGCATGCCCGTCCAGCGCCGGAAGGCGCGGATGAAATGCGATTGATCCGAATATCCGAGCATGAAGGCGATTTCCATCGACGAGCCGTCGCCGATCACGACTCTGCGGGTCGCCTCAACGCGCCTGACATCGTCGACGATCTCCTCGAATGCGAAGCCGAAATCGCGGAGCCGCCTTTGCAGCGTCCGCGTGCTCATGCGCAACAGCGCCGCCACTCGCTCTACCGTCACATTGCCGTAGGGCAGTTGCTCTCTTAGCAGCGCCCCGAGCGACGTTGCGGTCTCCACGGGTCCGTGCCGTTTGCCGCATAGGGGGTGGTGGCGGAGGCGATCCCGAAGTCCAGAATCGCGCGATCGATGACGATGCCGTCGCAATCGCGTCCGAATGCCAACGAGGAACCGAATGTCTCCTCGAGATGTTCGCCCGCACGCTCGTAGGGCTGGGTGAATTGTGCACCGACAGCTTCCGGCACGCCTGCCCGGAGGGCCACGCTGCGCAGGACGGCGAGCGCACCGAGAATGTGTTGCCGGGGATCAAAGTTCGATCGACCGGCAAAAGCAAAGCTGAGGATCGCTCGGCCGTTGGACTCCACCAGTCGCATCTCCGTGCCTTGATGAACGAGACCGATGCCGCTTGCGGCGACCTCGCACGCCTGGCGAAGAGTGGCCGCCCCGGACACAGCCGTGCCCCAACTGCCCAAGTCGGAAAGCTTGAACAAGCGTCCGATTGAAGCTCCCGGGAAGCGCTCACCGGTGGCCGCATACATCTCGTTACCGAGACTGAAGCACAGATCGCGCGGCACCCAGCCATTCGAGTCCAGCAGAGCCGACGGCGCAACGCCGGCGCGCTGGAAGATCTCGATCGGGTTGACGGACCGGCTTCGCAGATACGGCGCGATATGGAGCAACGTCCGAGGGTTATGCGCGAAAGTCTCGTCCGGCATCGTCAACGCTCCTTTGGCGCCAAATGGCAAGACTTATAGCCATGTACGGCACTAACGTCTTGCGCGTAAATTCTTCGCCTGCCTCCCACAACCTGGAGTTTATCAACCATGCCGACACGACTCAGTGTTGCGGCCACCGCACTTACTTTGTGCGCTTGCCTTCTTGCGGCCGTCACCTTCGCCACCGCGGCGGAGGAAAAGCAGGCCGATTTCCTCTTCGTGCAGAATGCCAAGAGCATGAGTTTCGATTCAGCGACGAACAAGCTGACCCTGGAGAATGTCAGCCCGGTCACGGTGTTCTTCTCCGACCGACCGGAGCGCATTGCCGGCAACATGAAGACGGCCGCTTTCGTGCCGCACTGGAGCACGGGCAAGGACAGCTTCCTGTCCGATCCGCCCAACGCAGACATTTCCATCATCGACGGGAAAACCCTGAAGCAGATCGTGGTCGAGTTGAAGGACCCGGTGCTCGAGGGCGACAACCTCAGCTACACGATCAAGGTGCTCGAGGGCGATATGCCGGCCAAGGGCGAAGACGTGGCCGTGTTCATCGACATCATCGGCATGCCGTTGACGCCGCTCTCCTACGCAGGTGTGGCGCGCCGCTCATTTCGGCGGGCCGCTATCTACTAAAAATCGTATGCTCACCGAATGACGGAGACGAAACTCAGTAATCTGCGAGAGCGTTGGAGTGATCCGCTTCTGACGGCACTCACGGCGCTGCTTGCTCTGCTGATGTTCGTCCTCGCCCCCCTTCGGGCGGAGCAAATTCCAGGGGCTCAGGAACTGGGATTCGCGCTCGTGGCCTTGGTCACGGGCGCGGTCTTGATCCTCTCCGGCAAACGGTTCGCCATCTGGGCTCTGCTGGTTGCCATTTTCCTTGCTGCTATCGCCGCCATCCACCGGCTTTACCAGCCATCGGCTTTGGACGTGTATCTCGACGCCACGGCATGGCTGCTGATCAGTGTGGCTCTGATTTTGGAAGTCGGCCGCGCGGTTTTCGGTCCCGGGCGCGTCACCTATCACCGCGTCATGGGCGCCATTCTGTTGTACCTCGCCATGGGCTTAGCCTTCGCGGCGCTCTATACATTCATCGGCTTGGCGAACGACGCGGCATTCTCGGACTTCGTCGTCCGGGACAGCGCGAACCTCGCCGACACCATGATCTATTTCAGCTTTGGCGCGCTGACCGGCATCGGCTCGGGCGACATCGCGGCGCTGCACCCAATCGCGCGAAGCCTGACGATCGTGGAGGCCATGATCGGGCAGCTTTACCCGGCAACGCTTCTGGCGCGGCTGGTGACGCTCGAGGTCGAGGACAGCGGGCGCCTTTGAAATCAACTCCTCTTGCGGTCCGTTTGGCGCCAAATGGCAAGACTTGTTGCCAGCGCGGCGAATAAGACCGCTAATTATCGGATGGCCAGTTGTCGGCCACCATCAACCCTAGGGGGAAACAAATGACGAAATCGGTTTTTGCGGTCGCCCTGCTTGCCGGAATGGTTTCCACCGCGGCTTTCGCGGGCCAACCCACGCAGGAGGAAACCCAGTACTGCGCGCATGATTATCGGCAGTACTGCAACGAGGACGGGCTCGGTAGCCAACTCCTCGCACTCTGCATGCGGCAGCACGGCAAGGAACTCTCCGCCCAGTGCATCAAAGCCCTGGAAGACGCGGGCGAAGTGACGCCGCAAGAGGAAGCGGAGCTCGAGAAGAAAGGCGAATAAGCGAAGCCCGCAAAGCTTCGCCGCTCGCTAAAGCCGACCAAACGGATGGCCCGAGACGACCTAAGGTTGTCGCATTTCCCTGTTAGGGCATTATGCAACTCGCTCGGGCCATCCGGGCCGCCTCGCCTAGATCGTCGCGATGCTAGGCGAGAGCCTGCGTTCCAATCCCCAAACTGGAGGAGACGGATGAAGCCTGTACAATCCGCCGCGCTCACGACTGCCTTGACCTTGGCGGCCGCCCTTACAAGCTTCGGCCCCGCCCTCGCCGAGGTCTCTCAAGAGACAGTCGACTCCATCTCCGCGCCGGACAAGATCGACACGAGCAGAGGCACGCTGGAGTTCAAGGACGGTGTGCCGACCGTGGATACGGCCGAGAATGTCTATGACACGCTCGATTTTACCCGCGCGCTCAACGTCTACAATAACAGCTTCCGAGGCGCCTCCGCGCTGGCGATCGTCAAGGGTTTCGAAGGCATCGGCGTCAAGCCCGGCGACGTCGCCATCTTCTCCGAGTTGATGGACTCCAATTCGCTGTTCCTGACGCCCAACGCCGACACGGTCTACTACCTCACAGCGCTCGATCTGAGCAAAGGGCCGGTGGTGATCGAACAGCCGTCGAACGCCGTCGGCACGATCAACGACATGTGGTTCTCCTGGATCATCGACATCGGCGGTCCCGGACCGGATCGCGGGCTCGGCGGCAAGTATCTGATCGTAGGGCCCGGCTATGACGGCCCGCTGCCCGAGGGCGGCTACTTCATCGCCCATTCGAAGACCAATTTCGCCCTCTATGCCGCGCGCGCCTATCTCGTTGACAACGACCCCAAGCCGGCCGTCGACAACGTCAAGCAGAACCTCAAGATCTATCCCTACAAGCCGGGCTCCTTCGGCTCGAGCATTGCGCAGGCCCTCGAAGGGACCGTGCGCATCGAAGGCGAGCCGAAGATCGCCGAAACGAAGTTCATCGAGGCGAGCCACCTGTCGTTCAACACGATCCCGCCGAGCGATTTCGGCTTCTTCGAGATGATCAACGAGAACGTCCAGAACGAGCCGGCCACGAGCTACGACGTCGAGCTCGCCGGTCAGCTTGCCGCCATCGGCATTGTTCACGGCAAGGACTTCAAGCCCGACGACCGGATGAAGAAGATCTTGTCGGACGCGGCGGCGTTCGGCCAGGCAACGGGCCGGGCCCTCAACTGGCGCTACGCGATGCAGCACCCAGACTGGGCGTATTACGAGGGTTCGCACTGGGGCAGCATGCTCTGGGAGGGTGGCGCCTTTTTCGAAACGCCACCACCCGCCTTCAAGGACGGCATGTTCAAGCCGTATCCGCCGACGGGCGCGCGCACCCTCGATTCGCGCGCGGCCTTCTACTACGGCTACACACTCGACTCGCCGGGGATGATCATGCGCATTCCGGGCGTGGGCTCACAGTATCTGATGGGCTTTCTCGACGCGGACGGGAACCCGTTTGACGGCGCCAAGACGTACAAAGTGAGGTTGCCGAAGGGCATTCCAGCCAAAGCGTTCTGGTCCTTCACCCTCTACGACAACCAGACCCGCTCGATGCTGCAGACGCCACAGAAATATCCGCGCGCCGGCAGCCAAAGCTACCCCTCGCCCGCTGCCGAGGTCGCCGCCGACGGATCGACGACCGTCTATTTCGGTCCCGAGCAGCCCGACGGCGTAAAGCGCGGCAACTGGATCCAAACCGACCCCAAGAAGGGCTGGTTCACGATTCTTCGCCTCTACAGCCCGCTGCCGTCCTTCTTCGACAAGACCTGGCGGCCGAGCGAAGTCGAACTGGTCGAAGCCGGCGGCGAGAAGGCCAGCGGTACGATGATCGAGAAGATTGAAAAGAAGATCGAGGAACGGATGGATGAGAAGGCCGAATAGCGCGTGCCTTCTGCGAGTTTCAGCGTGTCAGCGCGAATGCCACTCAGGTTCATGGAAATAAAGGAACACCCAATCATGCAAGCTCTGTTCACAGTCAAACCCGGTGCTCTCGCGTTCGCGGTCGCTGCAATGGTCGCCACCCCGAGTGTGGCGCAGTCGATCGCGTTTGACGGCTCGACGGCGGACTTGATCCAAGTCACCGCGACAGTCGATGCCGTCGACAAGAAGGACCGCCTGATCACCATGACGGGCCCGGAGGGCAACACCGTCGTGCTTAAGGCGGGGCCCAAGGTGAGGAACTTCGATCGGATCAAGGCCGGGGACGATGTCGTCGCCAGCTACTACGAGGATATTTCCGTCGTCGTGACCGATGCTCCGTCGGACGGCCCCCCGATGACCAAGGAGGAAGGTCTTGAAGAAGATGCCGAGGGCGGCATGGACGCGCCTCCTCCTGCCACCGTGGACGTCGAAGCTGGAGCAGCGGTCGCGGCCAAAGGCGCCGAGCCCGGCGCCGCGGTCGGCGATGTCGTGACCATCAACACGACCATCGAGGCTGTCGAATACGACACCCGCATCGTCACCTTGGCCGGCCAAAACGGATTGTCCCGACGGGTGAAGGTCGGCCCCGAGGTCGCCATCGAACAGCTGAAAGCCGGTGACGGCGTGACGATCCAGGTCACACAAGCCGTCGCCGTCGACGTGCAGCTTCCGTAACCGTTTCAAAAATCCACCTAAGGGAGACCATCGAATGTTGTGGCCGAGAAGACTGACTTTAGCTGGGCTTGCCTTTGCTGTTTCGCTCTGCGGATTAGCTGTTGTGTCGATCGGACAGGCGCAGGCGGCGGACGATGACGCCGGCCAGATCCTCAAGTCGATGTCGGACTATTTGGCAGCGCAGAAAACCATATCTCTCACCTTCGATTCCAGTCTCGAGGTGATCACACCGGAAATGGAGAAGATTCAGTTCGCCAGTTCCGGCACCCTACTCATGCATCGCCCCAACGAGCTCAAGGCGACGCGCACCGGCGGATATGCAGACGTGGAGCTGTTCTTCGACGGCAAGACGCTCACGGTGTATGGCAAGAACATCAACGGCTATACGCAACTCGATGCGCCCGGATCGGTGGACCAGCTGATCGACACTTTGCGTGGGCGCGGCTGGGCCCTGCCTGGGGCGGACCTGCTCCTCGGTGATATCTCCGGCACCCTCATGTCGGATGTGATCTCCTCCAAGCATATCGGCCTTGGCGTTGTGGGTGGCGTCGAATGTAATCATCTGGCCTTTCGGAACCAGGACGTCGACTGGCAGCTGTGGGTCGAGGTTGGCGACAAACCGATCCCCCGGAAACTTGTGATTACGAGCAAAGCTATTGGCGGCGCGCCGCAATACACGCTCGTTGTAAAAGACTTCAAGACCGACGTAACGGCGGATCAGGCGATGTTTGAATTCACGCCTCCCGATGGCGCAACAAAGCTCGATCTGGACGCTCTCGCCAAGCTCGACGAGCTTCCCCCAGCAGCACCCGCGAAAGGACAATAGTCATGAAGAAGTCAGCGAAGTCTCTCATGCTTGTCGCCGCAGCCGTCGCTGTCGGCGCCACGGCCTACCTCTGGAATGGAGACGTCACGAAGACCTCAAAGTCGGGATTCGTAACAGAGGCTCAGGCGATCATCGGACGGCCCCTGACGCCACTCAGCTATGCCGGGGTCGCGCGGCGCACGGTGCGCCGCTGCGCGGTCGGCGTTTATTACTGCTAGCAGCATTTCAAAACAGCGCCCGGCTCTCCGGGCGCTGTTTTTGATGAACTGGGCCGAAATTGTCTCGGCTCCCGCGCGCCCCACCGAGAACGCAGACGACCACGACGCGCGGCACTAAGGCTATCGACAATCGGTGGCGTCTTGGCTGTTGCCTCTTGCGCGTCCACAGCTCGCGAAAAGGATTGATTATCTGATGATGAAACGCGTGACACATGCGACCTCGACAGCGACGGCGATGGCGCTCGCCGGCGCCTTGTTCGCCTTTTCCGGCCCGGCGGCAAAGGCGGCCGAATGGCCCGGCATCGTCGAAGCCAAGGATATCGCCGAGCAAGGCTTCATCTACGGCTTGCCCATCGTGATGAACTACGCGGTGATGTACGCATACGCCGTCGACAAGGACTCCGGCCAGTTCAAGGCGCCGTTCAATGAGATCAAGAACGAGGCGCGCGTGTTCACCTACAAGGACACGGCGATCGTCACGCCGAACAGCGATACGCCCTATTCCTTCGCCTGGCTCGACCTGCGGGCCGAGCCCATCGTCTTGTCGGTGCCGGAGGTCGAGAAGGACCGCTACTACGCGGTGCAGCTCGAGGACGGCAACACGTTCAACTACGGCTATATCGGCAGCCGCGCGACCGGCAACGAGGCTGGCGACTACATGGTCGTGGGCCCCGACTGGCAGGGCGAGGCACCGAAGGGCATCAAGAAAGTGTTCCGGTCCTCGACGCAGTTCTCGCTGGCCGGCTATCGCACGCAGCTCTTCGGCCCAGACGACATCGACAACGTGAAGAAGGTGCAGGCCGGCTATAAGGTGCAGCCCCTCTCATCGTATCTCGGAACGGCCGCCCCACCGCCGGCACCTGAAATCGATTTTCCCAAGATCGACAAGGACCTCGTGAAGGCCCACTTCTTTGAATATCTCGACTTCGCGCTTCAGTTCGCGCCAGCTGGAGAGGACGAGAAGGCGATCCGCGCCAAGCTTGCGCAAATCGGCGTCGGCGCAGGCAAGAGCTTCGACTTTCATGAGCTGCCGCTCGGACACAGACTCGAGGTCGGCCTGGGCATGAAGCAAGGCGACAAGAAGGTCGACGAATACCTCGTCTCGCATCCGAAAGACGTCAACGGCTGGAAGCTCGCCTCGTGGTTCGGTGACCGCGCCTTCTTCAACGGCAATTGGTTATTGCGCGCCGCCGGGGCCAGGGGCGGCATTTACGGCAACGACTCGGTGGAAGCGACATATCCGCTGACCCGCGTCGACGGAGACGGCCAACAACTCGACGGCAGCAAGGCCAATTACACGCTGACCTTTCCGAAAGGCGAACTGCCGCCCGTCAACGCTTTCTGGTCGGTGACCATGTATGACGGCAAGACGCAGCTTCTGATCGAGAACCCGATCAACCGGTATCTCATCAACTCACCCATGCTTCCGGAGTTGAAAAAGAACGAAGACGGCTCGCTCGCCCTCTACATCCAAAAGGACGCGCCCACCGATCCGGCCCAGAAGGCGAACTGGCTCCCTGCCCCTGATGGCCCCATCTATCTTGTCATGCGGCTCTACTGGCCCAAGACCGAAGCGCCGTCCGTGCTTCCGCCCGGTGAAGGCTCTTGGCAGCCGCCGGGCATCGTCGAGGCCAAGTAGCCTTTCCGACGTTTGGCTTTGCACAATTTGGCGCGAGGATACTTCCAATGACCAAACTTATGCCGGCCGCCGTGCTGGCCCTGTGTCTGCAAACCTTGACGGCGACCAGCCCGGCTTTGGCCGAGCGGGACGCCACCCCAGGTGCGGCGGACGTGGAAAAGATCGGAGAAGAGGCCATCATCTACGGCCTGCCGATGTCGATGTTTTACAGCATCATGAATGCCTACGCCGTCGACAAGGACTCCGGTCAATTTAAGGCGCCCTTCAACACGATCGCCAACGAGCCCAAAGTGTACACGCCGGCGGACACCGCAATCGTTACGCCCAACAGCGACACGCCCTATTCGTTTGCGTTCATGGACCTGCGCGCAGAGCCGATGGTCCTTTGCGTGCCGGAGATCGAGAAGGATCGCTACTACTCGGTCATGCTGACCTCGCAGTACACCTTCAACTTCGGCTATATCGGCAGCCGCGCCACTGGCAATGGCGCCGGCTGCTATGCCGTCGCCGGCCCCGCCTGGAAGGGCGACACCCCTAAAGGGATCAAGAAGGTTTTCACCTCGGAGACGGATTTCGCCCTCGCCACCTATCGCACCCAGCTCTTCAACGCGGCCGACATCGACAATGTGAAGGCGATCCAAGCCAAATATGAGGTCAAGCCGTTGTCGGCGTTTCTCGGCGAACCAGCGCCGACCGCCGCGCCGGCCGTCGACTGGCCGAAGATCGACAAGGCCACGGAGAAGAAAGACGTCCTCGGCTACCTCCCCTTCCTGCTCCAGTTCGCACCGGCGACCGGAGCTGCTGCGGTTGAAGTCCCGCTCCGGGAGACGTTCGCCTCGATTGGCATCGAGGCCGGCAAGCCATTCCCGACCGTGGCCCTGACCGACGCGCGACAAGGCGGCGCTCGCCGAGGCCAGCAAATCCGCCGAAGAGGCGATCAAGCTCAAGATCGAGAAGATGGGAAAGCTGGTGAACGGCTGGACCGTCGTGAACTCGGGAATCGGCGACCGCGCCGTCTATGACGGCGACTTTACGCAGCGGGCGGCCGTGGCGGTGGCCGGCATCCTGGCCAACGATCCGGCGGAAGCAGTCTACCCGATCACGCGCCATGACGGCGACGGTAAGCCACTGGACGGGTCCAAGGCGAATTACACACTGACCTTCCCGAAAGGCTCGCTCCCTCCCGTCAACGCCTTCTGGTCGGTGACGATGTATGACGGCAAGACGCAGCTCCTCATCAAGAACCCGATAGATCGCTATCTGATCAACTCACCGATGCTGCCCGAGCTGAAAAAGAACGAAGACGGCTCCCTGACGCTTTACATCCAAAGCGACGAACCCACAGACCCGGAGCATAAGGCAAACTGGCTGCCGGCGCCGGACGGCCCGATCTACATGGTGATGCGTCTATATTGGCCTAAGGAAGCGGCGCTGAATGGCGACTGGCAGCCGCCCGGCATTCAGCGCGTGTCAAAATAGGCAAGAGCGGCGCGGCGCTAGTTGCTTTTGCCGAACAGACCGCCGAAGAGGCCGTCTCCGCCGAACAGGCCACGCTTGCGCGGCTCGGGAACCGGCGCGGACTCCTCGGCGACCGGAGTTTCCTTCCGCGTCACATTCGGGGCCGACGCCGTTGAGGGCTTCTGCCCTCCGGCAGCCGGCGCGGCACGCGGCGGTGGCGCGGTCGCAAGCGGGGCCGGTGGCGCAAGTGCCTCTTTGTCGATCCAGCCGGTCGCACCGCTTTTCAAGTCCCGGATATGGGCAAAGCCTCCCTCCTGACCGATCACGCGGAACGGCCTCCCTGCTGGGAAGCCGAACATGACCGCCCCAGAGGGTGACGGACTTGCCAGCAATTCGACGGGCCTTCTAGCGACGAGGATCAGGCCGGCGCCCGGCATCGGCGCATCGGCCGGCCCAGCGGCATCGCCGGGTGGTTGGACCGGAGGCGCCTCGGCGTCGCTGGCTGTGGGCGGCGTTTCGGGAACAGGCTCGGACGTCGTATCGATAAGGCGCGGTGGCGCGGCCTCTGGTTCTGTGGCGGTCTCTGACGGCGCGCCTGCCTCGGGAAGCGCGGGAGCCTCGGGGATCGCGGCAGACTCTGGTGCCGTTGCGGCCTCTGGTGCCGTGGCGGCCTCGGGCGAAGCGTCACCTTCGGGCGGCGGGGCCTCAACGGCGACCGGCGCTTTCGCCTCTCCGGCCGGCTCGCCGAAATAATGGCTCGCGCGAAGGCCGATCCCCACCACCAGAACCAGGCCCGCGACGGCAAGGAACGCGTGCTTCTTGGATATGACTCCACCCAGCTTGGACGGGCTTTTCTGTGGGGATCCAAGGTCCATGCCTGATCATGGCATGCCCCGGCGTTTCGATCTAGGCGGACACGCCGAACGATGGCCCCCTCAAGGCTGCGATGACATATCGGCGCGCGCGCCGGGCCGCCAATCGGCGACGGCCCTGGAGTCCTGCTCCGCCGCCCAGCGACCGCCCTGCCAGGGCGCTTCGGGTGGCGCGTCGGCCAGCGCGTCGAGCCGCCGCAAATAGTCCGCGCGCGGTATCTCGTGAAACCCCATCTGCGCCGTGGTGGGCGTCAGCCATTTATTGTCGGCGAGAACGAAGCCCCATTGAGTGAGATGCCAGGCAAGCACCGAGAAGCCGATCTTGGAGGCATTCAACTCGCGGAAGAACTGCGACTCGACGACGAAGACACGACCGACGGCCACGCCGTAACCGCCGCCGGCAAGTTCGCCTTGGTCGTTCCAAACCTCGAAGGAATGCACATGTCCGGCGTCGTGAGCTTGCGCATAGGCGTGCATGATGCGCGGCGTGATCCACGTCAGGTGCCATTGGCCCGGCCGGCGGCCGGCGCAGGCCTTGATCACGCCCTCGAAATCGCGGTCGAAGGTGATTGTGTAGCGGCCCTGGCGCATCATGCCGCGCAGCCGCGTCGAAATGCGGAAATTGTCGAGCTCAAGCACACCACGCATGGCCGGCGACAACCATTTGGGGGCGCCGACATGGCCATGCGGAAACAGCCCCTGACGATAGGCGGCAAGCAGAGTCGGCACCGAGAGATCCGACGCTATCCCGGCGAGTTCGGTTCTCTCGCTGAGCGCGCGCCCATCCGGCAAGCCACGTCTTGGGGTCACGAGGCCGGCGAGCCACATCTGCGCCAGCGGTCCCAGCGCGCCGAGACGGCTCGGCTTCAGCGCCCACGCCGTGCCGAGAACGATCCGCTCGCAGGTCTGCAGTGGCGTTTCGCGAAACAGGGCCGCGCGCCTGACCCCAGCCGTATCGCCGCCGGTGACTGACGCTGCCGGCGACGACGCCGGCAAGATGGGCGTTATGACTCTTTGCTCGGGCAAACCGCTCCCCTTTGGCCTTGGCCCAGATGGCCGCGGCACGGCGGCAAGACTAACAGGGGAACCCTCGGGCGTGGTCCCGCCCCCGCAATTTGCGTTAACCGGGGCCCTGGCCGCTTCGGCCGGCCCGCGGCGCGATAGGGTCGCTTACCGAGGCGTCCGCCGGCGGTCCCACAATTTTCCTTCGAGGACTTTCTGGACCCGCTCCCCCGGAGGAATCTCCTCGAGCTCGCGGGTGAAGGTGCGGTATTCGTGCAGCGCGTCTTCCGGGCCGAAGCCCTGGAGCAGGCTGTTGCGCCATTCCAAGAGACGCCGCCAGCCGCGCGCATCGCCGCCCTTCGTGGGCGGCGGCACCCCTGCGACAACCAGCCGCCGCATGACAGCCTGTGCCGCCTCGCTCTCGTCTTGGCCAGACTTAACCAGAAGATCGAGCACGGCGGCGGCGCGCGCCAGGAGCACCGGGCTCGGCGCCGAGCTGTGCCGGCGTTCGCGTGTCTTTGCGGCCGGGATCGGCTGCGGCGACTTCCGCATGTCGCCGAGATGAATCTGGAGGTCGACAAGAGGCCGCAGATCGTCCGCGGACACCCCGTCCGCAGCAAGCTGGGTGATCACCGCGCGCAAGCACTTGGCGCCAAGGGCGGCGACATCCCCGTCCTCGGTCGCGTGCGTGTCACGCAGCGCGCGAAGCGCCGCGCCGATGCGATCCGCCGATGGCGAAAATGTCTCCATCCGGTCAGGTTAGCCGGAAGGCTTGCAGAATTGGTTACTGCCCGAGGGCTTTTTCCGGCCGCTGACCGGGGCCTACAGGGTAAACAAGCCGTTAGATCCTAGCGCGCCGCAACCCGCCCCACCCCAATCTTCGTCCGCAGCCTTGCCAAGCGAGCGCGGCTGCGGCTAGAAGAATTGGCGGCCTCTGGTGGGGGATCGTCTAATGGTAGGACAGCGGACTCTGACTCCGCCAGTCTAGGTTCGAATCCTAGTCCCCCAGCCACCCGATTTCTGCGCCTTCTTTGTCCGCTGAACGTCTCTCTCGTTTCGGGAGCGGTTTGGGAAAATCTGTTTCCGTTTCTACCTTTCCGATGACGCGCTCGCCTTCCAGTGTTCAGACCGAAGCGAAATGCCCGCTTGATCGGGTCACACGACAGTGAAAGATGTTCCAGTCATGGCGGCACACACTGAGGAAATCTGGGAGTCCGTGGTCGTCGGCGCCGGCCCCGCCGGGCTTACCGCGGCCATTTATCTCGGCCGTTTCCGGCGCAAGGCGCTCGTCATCGACGGCGGCCAAAGCCGGGCCTGGCGAATTCCGCGGACTCACAACCATCCCGGCTTTCCCGACGGCATCGAAGGCCCGCACCTTCTCGAGCGCATCACAGCACAGGCCCAGCAATACGGGGCCGTGTTCCGCGCCGGTGTGGTGACCGATCTGCGTCGCGATGAAGACGGCGTGTTCACCCTGTCGCTAGACGCGACGACGCTGCGCGCCCGTTTCGTCTTGCTGGCGACCGGTGTCGTCGACCACGATCCCGAACTTCCAGGAGTCGCCGACGCGATCGAACGTGGCCTCCTGCGCATTTGCCCGATCTGCGACGCCTATGAGGTGATCGGGAAGCGGATCGGCGTCATCGGCGGCGGCAGCCATTCCGTGCGCGAGGCCCTGTTCCTTAGGACCTATTCTGACGACGTGACATTGATCCACATTCGCGAGGAAGCGGCGTTGTCGTCCGAGGACAGACGCGAACTGCGCGCTGCGCATGTCGAACTCATCGAATCCTCCATCGGTCGGGTGGTGATCGAAAACGATGTCATCGAGGCTTTCAATCTTGGCGGTGTCGAGTGGCGCTTCGACGTGATCTACTCGGCTCTCGGCACCTCGCCGCAAAGCGACTTAGCGCGCGCCGCAGGAGCTACCGTCAACAACTCCGGCTGTCTCGATGTTGACGACCATCAGCAGACGAGCGTGAACGGACTATACGCGGCGGGGGACCTCGTCCGTGGCTTGAACCAGATCAGTGTCGCGCAGGGCGAAGGCGCGATTGCCGCCACCGACATCCACAATCGTTTGCGGGCGTTGAAGACGCCGGCACTGTCCGCAGCCGAGCATTGAGTTTTGCGGTCATGAAGCCAACGACGCCCAGGGATGGATTTGGGACCGTTTTTGGGCTTGGTTGGACGAAAGGCGCCTAAACGTGGTCCGGGCATTCCGGCTTGGCACCCAAGCGCGGGGCGTCTAGCTTTGCTGTGCAAAGCGGGGGGAGACGTTAATTGGGCCAACCATTGCGCAGCATCACGATCGTCGGCGGCGGCACCGCCGGCTGGCTCGCGGCTTGCGTTCTCAATCGTTTCTGCAAATCGAAAGACCCAAAGCACAAACTCGAGATCACGCTGATCGAGTCGCCGACGATACCGATTGTCGGTGTCGGCGAAGCGAGCCTGCCGGGCATGGTCGTGCTGCTTAATCAGCTCGGCATTTCGGAATCGGAATTCTTCAAGCTTACGGATGCGACCTTCAAAGTCGCGGCGCATTTCATCGACTGGAACCGCGACGAAAAAGGCCGGCCGATCGAGTTCCTGAATATCCTCAACGCAGCCGGCGCGATCGACGGCCGCCAGCTCGCCGATTATTTCGTCACCTTCGACCCAGCGCGTGCCGCGCCGGACGCGGGCCTGGCCTATGTGCGCGCTTTTTCACCGGTTGCGGAGATCGTGCGTGGCAGTCTCGCGCCGCGCCGTCCTGGTGAGCCCGATTTCAGCGGCGAGGTTGGCTACACCTATCATTTCGACGCCACCAAGCTCGCCGTGCTCCTAAAGGACGTCGCAACGGGTCGCGGTGTGAAGCACGTTCTGGACGATGTGGACGAAGTCAATCTCGATGAGCGCGGATTCGTGAAGTCACTGACCCTGCGCCGGCAAGGCGATCATCCGATCGATCTCGTCATCGATTGTACCGGCTTTCGTGGATCGATCCTTCAGCAGGCTTTGGGTGAGCCGTTCGAACCCTATGGGGACTATCTGCTGAATGACCGCGCCGCTGTCGTGCAGATTCCGCACAAGGATCCCCGCGTCATCGCGACCACAACACGGGCGACGGCCTTTTCATCCGGCTGGAATTTCAACATTCCTCTCACGACGCGCGTCGGCACCGGCTATATCTTCTCGAGCCAGTTCATCTCCGACGACAAAGCCATCGAGGAGCTTCTCGCCTTCTACGGCGATCAGGCCAAGGGTTGCGAGCCGCGCATCATCCCCATCCGGACGGGCCGCGTGCGCAATGCCTGGGTGAAGAACTGCGTCGCACTGGGCCTTTCCGGCGGCTTCATCGAACCCCTGGAAGCGACGGCCATTTTTATGACCGATCTCGGCGCGCGTTGGCTCCAGCATTACCTGCCGACGCGGGATTTCGAACCCGAACTCGCCGCCGCCTATAATCGCCAGGTGAGCCGCGTGTACGAAGAGGTGCGCGATTTCATCCAGACGCACTATCACCTGAATAACCGTCAGGACTCCGAGTATTGGCGTACGGCGCGCGAAGGCATGAAGCTCTCCGACCGCCTCCAGGAAAATCTCAAAGTGTGGCGGCACACGACCCCGGAGGCTCTGGATCTCGACAGCGCCTATCTCTTCGGCAGTCCGGTTTACACGCTGCTCCTGATCGCCAAAGGCTTTTACAAGGACGCCCGGTTGGCGAAGGCCCCGTCTCTGAGCCGTACGGCATACGACCGGTATCGCACCGCCGAGCGCAAGGCGCGTCCCAATCAACTCGCGGGCCTCATTAGCCATGCCGAGTTTTTGAGAACCGGAGGCAAGGCGCCGGTCGGCCCCTTCACGAGCCCGCATTACGCCGATGCGACGACCTTCGCATCGGCGACGAGGATCAAGCTTGCACCCCAGCCGGCATTTTCACCGGGGCGGCGCAAGCCGAAGCGTTGATGAGCGCGCCCTAGATAATCTCGTCTTCGTCGAACAAGGGATCTTCTTCGAGCTGACCGGCAAGCAGGTCGATCGTTGCGGCCGGATCGTCGCGTGGCCGAATTCTAGCGACATGAAAAAGACCGTCCCCTTCGTTCACCACGGGCAAATTCGTGCGGCCGACGATCAAGCCCCCTTCCTCGGCGACAATCTCGGTTTCCACATCGCCGAACGGGTCGGAGACCAGACCGAGAATGTCACCCTCCTCCACGTGGCTACCCGGCGCTTTCAGCGTGCGCAACAGCCCCCCGGCCGGCGCCCGCAGCCAAAAGCTAGAAGATGATCGCATCGGCGCGACATGCGGCCTGGGGATGCCTTTGGCCTTGACCATGCCGAGCTGCCGCATCACGCGCAGGATCCCCATCATCCCGGTTCTGACCGCGTGCTCGTCGAACCGCAAGCCCTCCCCCGCTTCGAACAGCAGGATGTCCACGTTGTGCCGCTGGGCCGCCTGCCGCAACGACCCGTCGCGTATCTTGGAGGTCATGACGATGGGCGCGCCGAAAGCCTCGGCGAGCAACATCGTGTCCGGCTTGCGTGGCGACACACGGATCTGCGGCAGATTGGTCCGGTGGATCGCCGCCGAATGCAGATCGATGCCGACATCCGAGCGCGACACAATCTGTGTCATGAACTGATGCGCCAGCCGCGCGGCCAGCGATCCTGCCGCACTGCCGGGGAAGGTGCGATTGAGGTCGCGGCGATCCGGCAAATAGCGCGAATGGTGGAGGAAACCGAAGGTATTGACGATCGGCACCGCGAGCAATGTGCCCCTGAGCTCGTCGATATTGGGCGTCCGCAGAAGCCGGCGCACAACCTCCACGCCCATCACCTCGTCGCCGTGGATCGCGGCGCTGACGAACAATGTCGGCCCAGGGCGCTTACCGTGCACCACATGCACCGACATGGTGATCGGCGTATGATCGGACATAACACTGACCGGCAAGTCGACTGTCCGGCGCGTGCCCGGGGCGACGCTTTGGCCGCCGATCTCGAATGCGGTTTGTGCCGCCATCAACCTTTACCGCGCGTCCCCGTCTTGCCGGGCTTCGCTTCTTTTTCCAGAAACTCGATGATCTTGCCGGCGATGTCGATACCCGTAGCTTTCTCCACGCCTTCAAGACCCGGCGAGGAATTGACCTCCATGACCACGGCACCGTGATTTGTGCGCAGCATATCCACGCCACAAGCATTGAGCCCGAGCGACTTTGCCGCGCGAACTGCCGTCGAGCGTTCTTCCGGAGAAATCTTGACCGGTGCCGCGCTGCCGCCGCGATGCAGGTTGGACCTGAACTCACCGTCGGCTCCCTGGCGCTTCATTGCCGCCACGACCTTGCCGCCGACCACGAAGGCACGGATATCGCTGCCGCCGGCCTCCTTGATGAATTCCTGCACGAGGATGTTCACGTTGGCGCCGCGAAAGGCTTCGATCACAGACTTTGCGGACCGATCGGTGTCGGCGAGAACCACACCGATGCCTTGCGTACCCTCCAGAAGCTTGACCACGAGGGGCGCGCCCCCGGCAAGCTTCACCACCTCTTCGGTCTGCGAGGGGTCGTGGGCGAAGGTCGTGACCGGCAGGCCGATGCCGTCGCGGGCGAGAATTTGCATGGAGCGCAGTTTATCGCGGGACCGGCCGATGGCGACGGACTCGTTGAGGGGGTACACCCCCATCATCTCGAACTGACGCAACACGGCGAGGCCGTAAAATGTCACCGACGCGCCGATGCGTGGGATCACCGCGTCATACACCGGCAATTTTTCACCGTTGTAGAAAATCTCCGGCCGCCGGGACGCGATATTCATGTAGCAGCGCAGCGTGTTGATAATGTCGAGTTCGTGGCCGCGCTCTTCCGCCGTCTCTTTGAGACGTTGGTGCGAGTAAAGCTTGGGGTTGCGGGCCAACATTAAGATCTTCATGAAAATCTCCGTTTCTTCTAAGTCCGGCGCGCCGTCTCGGCGTTTGCCGCCGGGGCTTTGGGGCCCAGCGGCAGGCCGGCGATATAGGATCGTCCAGGATTGACGACCATGCGATAGCGGCGAACCGCCGTACGGCCGACGATGAGGTCGAACTCCATATTGTCCCGGTTGGTGAGCGAGACTTCGATGACCCACCGGAACCGGCCGAGCACGAGCGTGGTCTCGATGATCGGGCGCTCTTCTGAGCTGCCTCCCGTGTTCTTGATATGGCGATGGTGGACGATCGGCGCCTCGAAGCGCAGTTCCTTTTTCCGCCCTGTGAGCGGCGCGAATCTGACCCAGTCGACCCCGTCGCGTTCAAATCTCTCGATCTCAGCCGCATGCAGGGCGGAGGTTCTGGCGCCGGTGTCGATCTTCGCCCGCATGGAGACGATGCCGAGATCCGGAAGGCCGACAAGCTCGCGCCAGCCAATCTCGCGGGCGCGGCGCTTGCCCTCGGGCTTGGCAAGGCTCCGGTGCTTCATGCCAGGCTGTCCTCATTGGCGCGCCGATAGTTGACGAACGTATTGGCGGCCATCACCACGTAGAAATTGTCCATGTCGACGAGGACATAGCCCTGCTGCGCGAGCGCCCGCGTCAGCATCCGCACGTCGTCCTCATAGAGGCGGCGGCAGCCGAAAAGCTCCCGCAACAGCCGCGCAGAAACGCGATAGCGGCCGCTCTTCTTGCCGCCGAAGGGCTTGGCATAGAGCGCCGCGAGCTTGTCCGCGACCCGGATATAGTCGAGTTGATAACTCATGCCACTCATCCATAAAAAGCCAAAAAGAATTTGTCTATAGAAATTTTTTTTTGCTATTGTTGACGGGTCGACTATATCGGGGCCAGGGACAGCTCGCTGAGAGGGTCTTTGCATGGACCAGAGTGATGGCTTGCTCTTCGCCTACGTCCTGGACGGACAAGGCGGCGGGCGGGAGCTCGACTGGCAGGGCATTCGCGCCTGGTCACCGGCCGATGGGGTCTTGTGGGTCCATCTCGACCGGACGGGTGACAAGGCCCGGTCGTGGGTCTCGGACGAGACCGGCATCGACAAGGCAACCTCCGAGACCCTGCTTTTGCCGGCCGCCACGCGCCCACGGGTGCAGCGCATCGGCGACGGGCTCTTCGTCGTGCTCCGCGGCATCAACCAGAATCTGGGCGAAGAGCATGACGACATGGTCGGCCTGCATATGTGGATCGATCCGGGCCGGATCATCACTTTGCGCCGCCGCCGCCTGATGGCGGGGCAAGCCATCCGCGACCTTCTGCTCAAGGGGCTCGGGCCGCGCGGCCCCAGCGAATTTCTGGCCACGGTCGCGGAGCAGCTTCTGCAGCCAATCGTGCCGATCATCAACGATCTCGACGATGCGGTGGATGAGATGCAAACCGAGCTTCTCGTCTCGACCGACAGGCCGATGCGTCACCGGCTGCACAGCATCCGTCAGGAAGCGATTGCCTTGCGCCGCTATCTCGCGCCCCAGCGCGACGCCATGTCCCGCCTGCAGACCGAGACAGTGACCTGGCTGAACGATCTCGATCGCGCCTATCTGCGCGAGACCGCCGACCGCACGCTGCGCTTCGTCGAGGACCTCGATTCGATCCGCGAGCGCGCGGCCATCGCTCAAGACGAGCTCAACAACCGCGTCAACGACCAGATGAACCGCACCATGTATCTGCTGACCGTCGTCGCCACCCTGCTTCTGCCGGCGAGCCTGCTCACCGGACTGCTCGGGGTCAATGTCGGCGGCATACCCGGCGTCGAGTCCGACTGGGCATTTTTGGCCGTTGCGATCCTGATCCCCGGGCTGGCTCTCCTTGAGTACCTGTTCCTGCGTTGGATGAAATGGATCTAGCGCGCACCTTGCCGTCTCATCATTGGAGGTTCGGGTGGACCACATTCTAAACGGCGACACTCTGACGAAGGCCCGCGAGCTGTTCGAGCACTGGGTCCGAAGCGATGTCTTCGTCTGGTCCAATCTCGCCCAACTGCTCATCATCGCGATCCTGTTTGCCGCTGCCCGGCCAATCGCCAAGCTAGTGCGGGCGAGGCTCGACACCTTGTTTGCGCGCGAGACCCGCCGCCGCGTCTCCTCCATCCTTCTCAAGAACGCGGCCAAGCTCACCGCTCTGACCCTGCCGGCGACTTGGCTGTTGCTGCTTTGGATTACCCTGGTGGCGTACGACTATTATGAGCAGCCGGCGGAACTTTTGCGCATTGCCGCGGTGCTGCTGGCGGTATGGCTCGCGATCCGCCTCACCTCGACGCTCGTGCGCGACCCGGGCTGGGCCAAAGCCATCACCGTCATCGCCTGGGCGATCGCGGCCCTGAGCATTGTCGGGTTGTTGGACGACGCCATCGCCGTTCTCGACGGGGTGGCGCTGACCGTCGGCGGTGTGCGGATCTCCGCCTTGCTCGTGCTCAACGCGGTCCTATCGCTCGCCATCCTGTTGTGGGTCGCCGTCATGGCCTCTCGCGTGCTGGAGCGGCGCATCACCCAGAGCGTGCAGCTCACCCCCACATTTCAGGTGCTGCTGATCAAGCTGCTCAAGGTGGTGCTTGTCGGCATCGCCATCGCGCTTGCCCTATCGACCGTGGGCATCGATCTCACCGCGTTTGCCGTTCTCGGCGGCGCCATCGGCCTCGGCATCGGCTTCGGCCTCCAGAAGATCGTGTCCAACCTGATCGCCGGCGTCATCATCCTGCTCGACAAGTCGATCAAGCCCGGCGACGTCATCTCGGTCGGCGAGACCTTTGGCTGGATCAACTCGCTCGGTGCCCGCTACGCCTCGGTCGTAACCCGCGACGGGACCGAATATCTGATCCCGAACGAGGACCTGATCACCCAACAGGTCGTGAACTGGTCCTACAGCAACGACGCCGTGCGGCTCAAAATTCCGATCGGGATCTCCTACAAGTCCGATCCGCGTCAGGCGATCGCGCTGTGTTTCGACGCCGCCCGCGAGGAAAGCCGAATTCTGAAGCTGCCGGCGCCCAACGTGCTGCTGAAAGGCTTTGGCGACAGTTCGGTCGACATCGAGATGCGGGTGTGGATTCGCGATCCGCGCAACGGCGTCTCGAACATCAAGAGCGCCATCCTTCTGAGAGTTTGGGACAAATTCCACGAGCACGGCATTGAGATCCCCTACCCGCAGCGAGACCTCCATCTCATTCCGCCCGTCGATCTCGATCTCAGAGCCTTGGTCGAGGAGAACTGACGGGCGCCGAGGCACCGGCTTGGCGCCTCGAAGGACAGTGCCGCGCACCGTAAGCGGTGCAAGGCACGCAGGCCGAACACGGCAGGGGCTGCCTCTAACCACTCAAGATTTATCTTTTGTTCACTGTGCCAAAGAAGCTTTTCGGTGTGTTCAGTACTCTGGGGCAGTTTGGCGACTACTAGGTTGTAAATTGCTTCCGGCGACGGAGGCACAACAGCACGCTCGCCCCCAAAGAAATGCTGGAATTCATACAGTCAATGAGCATCGGCGGCGCCGCCCTATCTGCCCGGCGGCTGAAGCTGTCGCTGGCTACAGCCGCAGCGATCGGCATCGGCGCGATTGTGCTCGGGGTTGTCGTCCTCGCAGCTTGGCTCTTCGACGCGCAGGCCATCAAGTCGATCCGCCCCAGCTGGGCGGACATGCAGCCAAATACGGCGATAGGATTCATCCTCGCAGGCGCCGCTCTTTGGCTCCTCGAGCGCCGCTCGGCCTCGCCGTGGATCGTTCCCGCCGTGATCTTCTTGGCAACAGCCACAACGGCACTCGGCGCGCTCACCCTGTTTCAGTATTCCACGGCAGTCGACCTCGGCATCGATGACGCGCTGTTCGCGACCCGGCACGCCCCGTTCGAGCCTGGACGGCCTGCCCCCATCACCGCGCTCAACTTCACCCTGCTCGGCATCGCCTTGATGCTGCTTTGCACCAGGAAGAGCGCTCTGCGAGCGGCCGCGCAGATGGTTGCAGTGCCGGTCATCGCGCTTTCCTATGTTGCTCTGCTTGGCTACGCCCTTTCCTCCAGCTCGCTCTATCAGATCCCGGGCTTCATTTCGGTGGCGTTCCATACGGCGGTAGGTCAGTTGCTGCTGAGCGTCGGGACCATGGCCTCTTCGCCGGAGACGGGCATTACCCGGCTGCTGGTCAGCAAGAGTGCGGGCAGTCGCCTCGCGCGCCGGCTCGTTCTCATCAGCGTTCTGCTCTTTCCCCTGCTTGGCTGGCTGAGGGTCAAGGCCGAGTTGGCGGGGATCATCACCACCGAGATGGGCGTCGCCCTCCTCATCTCCATTACGCTGGTTATCGTCCTGTCCTTTATCTTGTTGCCGATCGAGGCGCTCGCACGGGGCGAAGTCGAACGGGAAAAGCTTGGGGCGGCGGTCGTTGCCAGCAAGCGGGCCGAGAACACATTTCGGAATGTGTTGAACGCCGCGCCCGACGGAATGCTCGTCGTCAACCGCGCGGGCGAGATTGTTATGGCCAATGGCGAGATCGAAAAGCTCTTCGGCTATTCACACGCTGAGATCATGGGCCAGCCGGTCGACATGCTGGTGCCAATGCGCCACCAGCATTTGCATAAGAACTATCGCGGGTCCTTTTGGAGCAACCCGAGCAGGCGACCGATGGGCCAGGGATCGAAACTTGCCGGCCTCCGTAAGGACGGTAGCGAGATTCCGATCGAAATCGCCCTCAGCCCCGTACAAACGGAGGAAGGCGATTTTGTCATTAGCAGTATTCGCGACATCAGTGAGCGTGTGCGCTTTTTCGAGGCGCTGCATCACAAAAATGTCGAGCTGGAGCGGGCCGCGAAGGCCAAGGATCATTTCCTGGCCAACATGTCCCATGAGCTGCGCACGCCGCTGACGGTCATCATCGGCTTCGTCAAAACCCTGATGATGAAATTGTCCGGGCCCCTGACGACAGAGCAAGAACGCCAGGTCCTAAAGATCGAAGCAAACGCCACTCATCTCTTGACTTTGCTCAACGACCTCCTCGATCTGGCGAAGGTGCAGTCCGGCACTGAGGACATCAGCCTCGAGCCCGTGGATCTCCGGTCCGTCCTGGAGGAGGTCGAGACCTCGTTGCGGCCCCTCGCCGATAAAAAGAGCCTTGCGCTTGAAATCAATTGCCCGGCGAAATACGGCCTCAACCGCAGCAGCCGCCGCACCCTTCTTCAGATTTTGCTGAACCTAGCCAATAACAGCATCAAGTTCACCGACAGCGGGTCGGTGCGGATTGTGGTCGAGGGGGCCCTGCAGAATAAGCAGACGCTCACGCGCATTCACGTCGTCGATACCGGCATCGGCATCAGACCGGAAGATCAAGAAAAGCTCTTTCAGCCGTTCATCCAGTTGAACCCGGATGTCAATCATTCCGGCACCGGCCTCGGGCTCCATTTGAGCCGCAGCCTCGCCCGCTCGCTCGGTGGCGACGTGACATTCCGCAGCCTCTATGGCCAGGGCAGTACCTTCACGCTGATATTGCGTGAGGACTCGGAGGCGCCGGCCCAAGCGCGCATTGCCAGCTAACGCCCGTGCTGGACTACACGCCGACTCGCCAGCGAGCCTCCATTCTCAAATAAGATAAAATTCGAATCGATGTGCCGCGGCGGGGACCGCGATCAGGCAGATCCCGCAAGAATATCGCGCACGTTCTTCGCCAAGGTCATCGGGTCGAACGGTTTGGCGATGACCCCCATAGCACCGAGCCCCATATAGAGAGACCGCTCGTGCTCCATGGTGCGTGCCGTCATGAAGATGACGGGGGTCTCAGCGTGACCCGGCAGGCCGCGAAGGCGGGACAGCGTCTCGATACCGTCGATCTCGGGCATCATGACGTCGAGCAGGATTACGTCCGGCTTGAAGCCTCCCGACAGAAGGTCGAGCGCTTCCATTCCGGAGGCTGCGGTTTTCAGTGCGATGTCGGGATCTACGCTCAGCGAAATCGTCACGATATCCCGGATGTCGTCCTGGTCCTCGACCTGCAAGACCTGTAGCGATGTCACGAACTCGGATTCCCTTGCCGAATGGCCAGCCGATAGTTGCCCCGCTTGCGGCTCGCGAACAAACTCCCGATACATAATTGCGCTCCAAGTTCACAAAGGGCGAGCATGACGCCTCGGGTTGGTGAATCCACCATTAGCTCGCGGCTGACGATTGAGGCTTTCAGAGGAGAACAGCCAGGGCTCGACAGTGGTTCCCCGCAACCCTCTTTCATGCCTAACGAACTACACCAAGGGCCGTGTCCCTTTGCTCTAGTTGGGCGCGCAAACCAGGCAGAAAAGGGGCTGTAGAACAGTCACCGCTTTCTATGGTTACAAGAGCGGTACCGAGTCATCGACGATTGCTCGGAACTGCGTCAGGTCATCGCTCGTCAGGCCTGCTAGGTGGCTGGTAGGAGCCGGCTGGCAGGCGCCGGTCAAAGAAGCGGCACCGCGTAATTGACGATGGCGCGGAACTGCGTGAGGTCGTCGCTCGGCAGGCCCGCGTCGAACACCTGCCAGTCGATATATTCCAGCTCCACACGAAGTCCTTCGAGGCGGCCGCGATGGGGCTCATAGACGAAGCGCAGATCGAGCTCGTCCTGATTGGCGAAGCCGCCATTGGCAAGATCGGGCGTCCCGGTTCCCTGGCCCCATGCGGCATGCAGCTTGACCCCTTCAAGCCCGATCTTCTCCAGATCGTAGGACAGCGAAAGGAGATAGGCCTGCACACTGGCCTGATGGAAACTCGTGACGACCATGCCCGTATATGACGTCGAGTAGCCGAACGGCTTCTGGATGTTCGCTTCATCGCCGACCTGAGAAACCGCGCCGGTGAATACAAAGCCTGCATAGCTGGCGACAAGCCGCGCCGAGGCTTGATAGGTATTGTAGGGCCCACCCGCGATCAGATCCGCGCCCACCGTCCTTTGGTCGAGAGTGTTGACGCCGACGCGGAAGGCCGGCTCGCCCTCGCCGCCGCCGAATGGCAGCAGGTAGTCGATTTCGCCATAGGCGGTGTTGAGCGTGTCCTTGATCCAGTAGTTCGCGACGCCGACATTCCACGCCGATCCGTGATAGCTGACGCCGCTGACGAGCACGCCCTCGTCCTGCTTGACACCGAGGCCATTGCTGAATGACTCGAACCCGGCGGTATTGCGCGGCTTATATTGCGTCAGATAGGACGCAATATAGTCGAGCGTCTGCCCGTCCTTGCTCTCCGGCACGAGGACGATCCCCTCGAAGGTCAGAGGGATCATCCTGACGTCGTAGGGATTGATATAAGGCGTCCGCACCAGCTGCCGGCCCACGGCGAGTTGCTGCCCCGCGAAATTGAAATTCCCGTTGATCTGCCCGAGCGTCGTGATCTGGTCGCCATCGGTCGTGAGATTGACCGAGTCGCCGGCAAACGCATTCGCGTAGAGCGGCTGGGAGGTGTAGAGCACGCTGCGAAGCTGGAAGACATCGGCGATATAGCCTAACTCATAGGACAAGGAGCCGCCGGTGGTCAGCGACTTGGGCTCGTCATAGCCGAAGTCATGCTCGTCGAACCAGTAGGACCGGCTGTTAGCCCTAAGTTGCGTGTCGCGGAAGAAGGCGGGGGTGTTCGGCATGCGCTCGTGCCGCATGGCCTTGAGGCGCGCTTCGCGCGAATCGACATAGGATTTCGGTCCCCGTAAACCGCTCCGCGGATCGATGGGCGTTGCAAACCCCTCATCGATCGGGCTGAAGGCTTCTTCGGCGCTGGACGGGATGGGATAATCGGTGGCGCCTTGGGCGAGCGCACGCGGCGAGAGTCCGGCGCCGGCCGCCAAGCTGGCCGCCATGAGGGCAAGGCCAAGGGCAGCACGACCCGCCCTGCCCCTCATCCACCCAGCCATAGCCTCCGACCCCTCCCGCAACGAGGTCAGCCCCGGAAACGGGAGTCCCAAGCCTAGCAGATTCTCGATTGCCTGCTAATTTGCCCCGCCTTGAGGCTCCCGCAAGCTGGCGCGCTTTGCTAGTGTCGCGCCATAAAAAATCCCCGCCAACTCAATAAGGTCGGTTCATGCTCAAACATTCGCGCCGCCGCGCGCTCGGTCTCCTGATCGCCGCCGGCATCGGCATCCGCCTCGTCCCGGGCGCCTCCCGCGCCCTCGCCGCCGACGAGGCCGAGGACACGGAGGGAACGGACGAGACAGAGACCGATGAGGTGGAGTGCTACGACTCCAAGGACTTCGGGCCCTGGAAGGCGCAGGCCAGCGACCGCAGCGCCGGGGCGCGCCTGAGCGAAGTTCCCCTCCTGAACCCAAAGACCTGCGACCTGACCATGGAGCTCCAGGTCAATACCGACTTCGAGGCGAAGATCTTCATCACCGGCAATCCCGACGAACTGCCCGAGGAGTTCCTGATCAAGCCGGAGAACCGCCTGATCGCCAAGACCGCGGACGGCGCGGTGGCGGTGGACGAGCAACTCTGCGGCAATTGCACCGACATCTACGACGACCAGGTGAGCATCGTGCTCCCGCTGGCCACGGCACCGCTGTTCCGCGACGAGACCAGCGTCGAGCTCGCCCTCAGGCTCTCCGGCAAGGACGCGGATTGCCGCTTCAAGGTCGACACCGTCACCTTGCGCAAAGCGCTCGATTGGGCGGACTCGCGCCGCGAGGCATTGGCCAAAGAACTCGAAGACGACAAATGCGTGTCGCCCGAAGGCTGCTTCATCACCACCGCCTGCTGCGAGGTGCTCGGCCTCGACGACGATTGCTTCGAGCTGCGCAGCCTGCGTCGCTTCCGGGACGAGGTGCTCGCCAAGCAACCAGGCGGCACGGCGGCCATTGCGCGCTATTACGCGC
>CAVSXL010000006.1:0-621951 GCA_963731875.1 uncultured Alphaproteobacteria bacterium
GGACGCGTGCTGCTCTATACGGCCGCGGCGTGGATCGCGGCCAGCCGCGTGTTGATCGGCGCCCATTACTTCACCGACGTGGTGCTCGGCGCCGCGCTCGGCACGGCATTCCCCTATCTCGTGCGCGACCGGTTCGCGGCGCGGCGGTGGCTGTTCGTGCGCACGGCCGACGGCAGCTACCGGATCCGCGGACCAAGGACCCAGGCCTGGCTCGGATGGCCGGAGCCGGTGCGCAGTGCGCTCCATGGCCCGATGCTGCTCGGCAAAGGCAGCCGCACTTCAGGGAACATCGCCGGGGACTGATCTTCGCGGCCATGCGAACGAACTCCGCCGCTGGAGGCACGCTGGCGCTTTACAAACTCAAGGGAAATCCCCATATAGAGGCAAGCGCGCAGGGTGCCCGTTAGCCTCTGACGTCGCGCTTCACTTCTTCTTCGAACCTGCTATAGGTTCCCCCCCTCGCGGCTGGCCGTGTACGCAAGAAGCGGCGCTGCTTGAGGGGTGTTGGCCCGTAAGGGCTTGGCCATCGAAGGCCCATCGAATTGGCGCGGGGTGGAGCAGCCCGGTAGCTCGTCAGGCTCATAACCTGAAGGTCGCAGGTTCAAATCCTGCCCCCGCAACCAGCGTTACTTGCACCCCCGTTCCTTTGGAGCGGGGGTGTTGGTTTGCAAGGCTTATGAGGGCTGCTAGCTCGCCGTAGAGTTCCACTCTGAGCTTCCCATCCTCCGGCACGAGACGGATTTCTTCGATGAGCTCACGGATGCATTTGGCGGCCTCATGGCGGCTATCATCGTCATTGAGGCCTTCGGCGAGGCTGATGACCTTCTGGCGGTAGAGTTCGGCAAGGTTTGGGTGCAGCCGCGGCATGGGAGGCGGCGCTGCTTGCTTCTGAGCAAGGAGTTCGACGCGCCTGGCCTCCAGGACCGTCATTTCGTCCTTTACGGCGGCGCCAGGCACGCCTGCTTTGATGGCATCAATTAGTTTCCGGATCTCGCGTTGGGTCTTCTCGAGATCACGCGCGGCGCGGTCGCGGTGTCCATCTTCTGCGGCTCTCTGCCGATTTACTTCTCGGTGGAACTCGCCGATGAATGCCGTCACAAGCTCTGGTTGCATCAGCTGGCTTTTGAGCCCATGCAGCACCGTGGTTTCCAGCTCGTCCCGCCGCACCGTCAACAGGTTGTCACAGGTTCCTTTGTTGCGGGCGGTGGAGCAGCCGTAATGGGATTGGCTGATCTTCGAGAACCCGCCACCACATGCTCCACACTTGAGAAGACCTGAGAGAAGGTAACTCGGTCGGCGGACACGTTCGGACCGGATTCCTTTGTCCATCGTCATCACCTTGGCCCGCGAGTCCCGCTGCCGCTCTTTGACTGATGTCCATAGCGCGTCGTCAACAATCCGTAGGTGTGGCACCTCCTCGATGATCCATTTGCTTTCTGCGTTGAGTCGCGCCTGACGCCTTCCGGTATTTGGATCCTTGATGAAATGCTGCCGGTTCCAGACCAGTCGGCCGACATAGAGCTCGTTGTTGAGGATTCCCGTGCCGCGCTGCCAATTGCCATAGAGCGTCGAAGGTCCCCAGCTCCTGCCGGCGGGACCAGGCACGCCCTCCTTGTTCAGGGATTGGGCGATGGCTCTTGGGGAGCAGCCCTGTGCAAACTCTTGGAAGATGCGGCAGACGATTGCGGCTTCGGCCTCGTTGATGCAGCGTTCGCCGCGCAGGGCTTCGCCAGAAGCGTTGATCTTCCGCACCACCTCATAGCCGAAGCACAGACCGCCGCCTGATTTTCCCTGACGGATCCGGCCTTCTAGACCGCGCCGCGTTTTATGAGCGAGGTCCTTCAGGAATAGGGCGTTCATTGTCCCTTTGAGGCCGACATGTAGTTCACCAATCTCGCCCTCCGACAGAGTGACCAATCGCACGTCTGCGAAGCAGAGCTGCTTGAACAGACCCGCGATATTCTCCTGGTCACGCGAGAGGCGGTCGAGAGCCTCGGCCACTAGGACATCAAAGCGACCACCGCGAGCGTCCTCGAGCATCTTCTGGTACCCAGGCCGAAGAGTGGTGGCGCCGCTGATGGCATGGTCGGAATAGACCTCACCGAGCTGCCAATTCTGCTGTTCGATTCGGGCCCGACACTGGCGGACCTGATCCTCGATCGAGGCATCTCTTTGGTTGTCGGACGAGTAGCGGGCGTAGATGGCTGCGCGGGTCATGTTTTGGTCCTCAGTTCTGCGGCTCGGCCAGCAGGACCTCTTGGTAAGCCCTCACGGCGTCGATCATCTTGGCCTGATTGTAGTGCCGAGTTGTGACTTCCGAACTCTGGTGCCCAAGAACTGTCATGGCTAGCCCCATGCTTGCCCCATGGTGCACGGCGGTGCTGGTAGCAAGGCACGACCTGAACAGGTGGGGGTTGATCGCCTTGCCGAAGGCCTCGCGGGTCCGGTTGCAAACTAGACGGTAGAGCGAGTTGTAGTGCAGGGGCCGGCCAATTCGGCTCAGCCAGAGCCGGCTGGTAGCCTCGGCGTTACGGAACATTGGGCGGTAACGGTCAACATACAGGTCGATGCGAGCCACACTCCAGTCGGGGAGGACGGCGAAGTGTGGGCGGCCGGCCTTGGTCTCCTCCGCCGGGATATTGAAGCTCCACGTCTCGCCGTCCTTGATCAGGGTCCTGCCAATTTCCAGGGATGTGAGGTTTGCCAGGCGGATCGGATCGGTGGCGAGCAGGGCGATGATCAGGCCGTCACGGTACAGCAGGGCTCTTGAAATCTTTGTGGCCAGGTCGGCGTTGTCGGCCCGGTGCATCAGCGTTAGCCCGAGCTGGTACAACGCCTCGATCTCCACAACATCGCCGCGTCGATCGCGCGGCTTGGCCCGCATGTCGAGTTGTTTGCAAAGTCGCAGTAGCCAGCCCCGATCTTGTTCAGGGGCCAGGCAGCCCGCGACCCGACTGATCTTGTATAGGCTTTGAGACAGCGTCACTGAACTGACCCGTGGCATGAGGTAGTCGACATAGTCCAGGATGTTCTCGGGGGTCACCGAGGTGGCTGCCGCGCCGTCACGCTCAAGTCGACCTTGACGAGCGAGGAAGAAAAGAAAGTAGGCGTAGCGTCTGGTCAGGTCGTCTCGGGTCTGAACATGCAGGTGGCTTATGATGCCGGCATCGTCGTCCAAGATGTACCCGGACGCTTGAGCGGCATGCCACGCCTCGCGGTCCGCCCTCGGCCAATCGCCGGAGGGAAGGGGTCTTTGGCTCGGCGGGTTCCTGAGCCTCCCAGTCATGACGCTAGCTTCCAGGTGACCTCCTCCAACGCCATGGCCGAGAACTTGCGCAGGGCATCTGCAGTCTCTAAGCCAACATAAAAATTGATCGTGGTCTGCAGGTTCTTGTGGCCCAGAACCCGCCGCACGAACTCGTAGTTGGCCGGATCCATCTCCAAGATGAACGCCGCGGCGAGGTGGCGGAACTGATGGGGTGTTACTCTAATTCCAAGGGCCTTGATGATGCTCTCGATGATCTGGCCGCTCAGCGTCCCCTTGGTTTTGTAGCTGTCGAGTTCGCCGGGGAAGAGCCAGATGTTTTTCTGGCGACATAGACGAGGTTGGAAGACCATGAGATAGCGTCGGAGCATCTCATTCACCGGCTTGGGCAAGGGATATTCCAGCGGCTCGCCGTTCTTGACCTCCTCGGGCGGGATCACGAGGTGGTAGGTCGGATCGAGTCCACCGACCCTAACCACGTTCTTCTCGAGGTTCAGCGCCGCCAGGTTTGCGAGCCGCATCGGTGCGACCAGCAGGATTTGAATGGCCAGAGCAATCTCGGCCTTCACCGCGGCCTGGATCGGCGCGTCCTGTTCGGCCAAGGCCTCGTCGAAGAGGTGGCCTGGTAGCGCCTTGAGCCGTTCCCGGTTTCTGGCGTCTTTGAAATATCGAACCACATCCACATTCTTTCGGGTCATGCCCTTACGGCGCTTCTTCCGCAGCTTGACGCAGAATTTTTCCAGTGGCTGGATCTCCGCCGGTGGAGCCTTCACGTACTGGCGGGCGATGGCATAAAGCCGCTCCGCCAGGTCGATAGTGAAGTTGACGACCTCACCGTTTTTCTTCGCCAGATAGTCATCGAGAATCAGCCGCACGGTATGGGGTGACACTAGGTCAGCCAGAGACCGCAGTTCTTCCGGCGCCGCGCCTCGCCTCACCGCGGCCGAGGCGGCCAGCCTCAGGCAGGCCCTCCGGTTCTCAATGGTGCTTGGCTTGCAGGCTCGATCGGGCGCGTCCTCGTCGAGCAAGTCATCTCCACCTAACAGGGCAAGGTAGCGCTCCACATCCTCGACGAAGCTAGCGGGGAAGGCGGACCATGGGAGGGATGCCGCCGGTGGGCGGAAGTCTGGCACTGTCAGGACCACTTCCGGCCAGCTGGGGGTCAGCTCCTTCGCCCTATTCCAGCAGCGGGTGACCTGCTTGTGGAGATCCTTGGGCTTAACAGTGAACTGCACCTCGCTGGCGTAGTGAATGAAGGCGTCGACGGTTGCGTCGGAGACCGAGGCGGGATCAATACCGCAGGCCGAGCAGTATCTGAGAAAGCCCGAAAGGCCGAGGCGGAGGCGTCGCTCACTTATCTGGTCATAGAGGGCCTCCCAACCGGGCGTGAAGGGGATGCCACAGCCGCTCAGGCGCTTCAGGCCCGCAAAGTGCCGAACCGCGGTCTTGAGGTTGGCGACGTGATTCTGAAGAGTCTTGCGGCTAATACCTAGCTGAGCGTGGTGCAGCCGGGCGAGCCCATAGCGCAAAGCGCCAAGCCGAGCCGGCAGTTGGGCGGGGTCTCGTTCGAGGAACGCCGAGATGCGCCGGATGCTGCAGCGCCAGCCGTCCCGGGTGGACTGGGGCAGCGAGCCATCATCCAAAATTGCGGCGATGACATCGGCGAGGGTCGGCTCAACAGGTTTGATCGGGCCGTCCACGGTTTGAGAATGGCTATTTTCCGTCATTGGGAGCCTCGGGACACGGTCCTGTGTGGACTAGGATGGACTAGAGTGGAATATTAGTCAAACTTAGGAAACCTCAATACCTATACAGGGTATCAATACGCTGAGTAATTTTCCCAATTATATGCGTCATTACTGAATCCAACGATATAGTTGCTGATAGTCATGCTTTCTAAGTGCGGCGAACTAGCTGCGCGTTGACGTAGCTGACGATGTCTTCCCGCTTGATCCTGAGCGCCGTCCCAAATCGATAGACAGGGAGCGCGCCGCGCGAGATGAGCCGTCGGACTTGTTTCTCGCAGAGCCGTAGATGCCGAGCGGTCTCCTTCACCGTGAGGAAACCCGGCTGGTCAGATTTCTCGTCTGCTTCGGCAATCACGACCCTTTTCATGGCATCACCCCTCATTGTCTTTGAGGGACACCACGGCCGTTCCTGGGGTCGTTGCCGGGGTATCGCCGCTGTCTGAAACCGCCAAGCCAGAACTCAGGAGTTCATGGGCGGCTTGCGCTGCCAAGATCGACACGAGACGAGCCAAAGGAGGCGCCGCAGCGGGTTCGGTGACCGCTGGTCTCTTCGGCAAGAGCCGATATTTGGTCAACTGCGTGGCCATTGGACGCTCTCGAAGCGCCGCGTGATGCGGCATCAAGAGCTATTTACGAATTCAGCAGTTACGGCCGCTACGTCATCGCTTCGGGGAAGTCATGATCATTCATCGCTTCTCAGCTGCTCAAGCTGATGGAACCGCTGCCAGGCCCGTCTGATCGTGACGTCGCTCTTTCCAAATTTTACTGCGGCCTCCTGCACGGCGTCTTCGATCCGGATCGCGTCTTCCGCCACGCGTGCAGTCTGAACGCGCGACCAGATCCAGCGAGCGATCGCCCGTTCATCAAGCGCCTGCATCAGCTTATCGATAACGGGCGGCTTGCCCTGTCCGCCCTCGAGACCAAACGTCTGGCCGAGTGGCCCGCCCTCACTCTTGTATTTCTCAAAGGCCGTGGCCAAAGAGCAAATCCAAATCCACGGCACTTCGAGATTGGTCCTAGGGGACACTACCCAGTCTTTATCCAGCTGATCTGGATCGAATTCTCCAGCGCGCGCGCGGATCTCCACGTCACGCGCGACGCCCGACAGAGCCTCGAGGGCAAAAAACACCGCGGCCCCATAACTCGGGGCGGTCTGGTAACCGGAAAGGCAGCCATTCAAGTGTTCATCCAAATCCCAGGGAAATCGTTCTTTGGCAAATTCGTCCATGACGACCTCGAAGGGACGCGGAGCTCGCGATGATTTGCGTGGCATTGCTGCTGTCCTTGAACCATTTTTGTGGCTGGGCTTGTTGAAGGATCGGGCTCGTGGCTCGTCCGAATCAGGAAGCCCACAACTACATGATAGCGCTCTCAGTCGGACTTCACTTGAGGTGCAGTGAGAGAATCACGTGTCGGCAGAATGCCCGATACGAGCCAGTAAGCAGACTCGGTGCCTTGGCTTTCCCACGTCCGCTAAGTGCCAACAGCAGACATCCGGTAATGGCCGTCATGAAAGTGCCACAACCCTTGAATTAATGAGCGGCAATGGGATGTGGAGGAGAGAACCGTGAAACCCAAAGCGTATTTGCTCGCTGCCGTTGGTTTTCTGGCCAGCACTATGGCTGCCAGCGCCGAAACAAAGACGCCTGGCTACAATCACCATATTCCTGAAAGCATCATGACGCCTGACACGGTGGATACCCGACTCGGCACGCTGAAGTTCTTCGACGGCATGCCGCACAAGGAGACCGTGGATACGCTGTACGACAATCTCGACATCATGCGCGGCGTGGAGACCTTTCTGAACGGCATTCCGGCAACATCAATCGAAGGATTACGACGCGGCTTCATGGATATGGGGGCGGACGCCCCACATAAAGTTATTGTCATGGAAGAGCTGTTGGATTCAGCCCCGCTTTTCCTCACCGGCAATACGGACACCGTGTATGCCGTGACGATGCTGAACTTGAAGCGCGACGGCGCGACGGTCGTCGTGATTCCGCCGGGCTCCGGTCCCGGCACTGTCGACGACGCTTACTTCCGCTTCGTGATTGACATGGGCTTCCCTGGCCCCGATCGCGGCAAAGGCGGCAAATATCTAATTCTCCCGCCAGACTACGAAGGCGATCTCGACCCGCCAATCGGCGGCATGGAAGCCGAGGTGGACGGCGAAAAATACTTCGTTGCCAAGTCCACCAGCTATGTGAACTTGCTCATCCTGCGGGGCTTTCTCGTCGATGGAAAACCAGACGCCGCCACGGCGATGTTCGAGAGCGGATTGAAAATCTATCCCCTCAGCCAGCGGGACAATCCGCCGAAGATGGAGTTCATCAACGGATCGGGCGTCCCCTTCAATACGATCCATGCCAACAATTTTGAGTTCTACGAGGAGCTTCATACTGTCATCGAACGCGAGCCCGTCGAAATGCTCGAACCACACCTGCGCGGCATCTTCGCCTCGATTGGTATCGAGAAGGGCAAACCGTTTGCACCCGATGAGCGCATGAAGAAGCTATTGACCGAGGCAGTTGCCATCGGCAATGCCACGGCCCGGGCCATCGTTTTCCGGCCCCGACTTGAGGGCTTCGCCTATTACCCCGACAGCGCCTGGGGCACCGGCTTCGTCGGCGGCAGCTATCAGTGGCTGAAGGACGAGGGCCTGGGGGGGCGCAACATGGATGCCCGTACGCTTTTCTTTTATCAGGCCACGGTCAACACGCCGGCGATGGTGTTGAAGATGGTAGGCAAAGGCTCCCAATACGCCATCGCGACGGTCGACAAGGACGGCGAGTATCTGGATGGCTCGAAGACCTACCGTCTGCATATTCCGGCCAATGTTCCGGCCAAGGATTTCTGGTCCGTGGTCGTCTACGACCCGCAGACCCGCTCGGAACTTCAGACGGGTCAGCCCTTCCCGAGTAAGAACAATACGCGCGACAAGCTGGTGGAAAATTCCGACGGCTCAGTCGATCTCTACTTTGCGCCGAAAGCGCCGGAGGGAAAGGAGTCGAACTGGATTCAGACCGTCCCCGGCAAGGGATGGTATCCGATCCTCCGGCTTTACGGCCCCCTCCAACCCTGGTTCGACAAGACTTGGCGGCCCGGAGAGATCGAGGTCGTGAATTAGCGCTAGGCTGAGCTCATGTCAGCTTTGGGTCATTAGCGGTTATCCTGCCGTAGGATCACAAGGTCCGGTTTGCACCCTCAGCCGACATCCTCGGCCTCGGTAAATGAGGTCCGCTAAGTGCCATAAGCAGACGTCCACGACGAGGCCACGCAAAACTACGAGTCATTTTGTCGGGAAGAGGAACGTCCACTGGGCGCGCAGCTGCGAGTCACCACCGGTGAGGTCTGGTCTCTCGACATTGTAGTAGTAGCTGATCTGGGCATTGATCGGCTGGCTACCGAGCTTGAAGACGCGCCCGACACCACCACCGATGGGTATCGTCCAGCGCTCATCGCTGGGTGCGTCCCAGTTTGCCGTGATGATGGGGCTCGTCGTCAGATACCAGCCTTTGGGCAGGTTGTAGTTGAAGAAGGGCTGTAGCGTCATCGCATTGACGTCGGCCCGGTCGCTCTCTCCCGCATACGACCAGAGGTTATTGATCAAGAAGCCAGTAACGACCTTCTTTGTTAGCAGCAGAGCCACAAACGTCGGTCCGGCAGACCACTTCTCAGTTCCCAATCGGGGATCGGTCGAAGTTGGGAGCGCAAAGACTGGACCGGCACCCCACACCAAGCCGACGCCCGGCTTAATCGGTATGGGCTTCTTCGGTGAAAAGAAGAAGGCAGGTGTCAAATCGCCCAATCCGAAATCGGTACTGTCACCCTCGAAGAACGGCGGCTGATAGATGACGGGCATGATCGTGCGGGTGATTAGGTTCCAATCTTGATTGAGGCTGAACGGAACCACGGGCTGGATGTTGAGGACGTTCTGCGTGTTGTCGAGCGTGCCGACGTTGAAGTTCGTGTTGTTCTGGAACGGCAGGCTGATCAAATCCGCGACGGGGTTCTGCGCCGCCTGACGCAAGTCCTCCCCCTGTTGAGCATATGCCGCTGAGGACATCGCGATCAGCATCGCCACGCTCAGAGCAGCTCCCCGCAACGCACTTCGGTACCTCATCTTACTGACCCTCCCGCCGCTCACGCCTACGGCGCTTCTCCCTGACGGGGCCGTGGCATAGCCGTGAGACTAGCGTCTCGGGCCTCCGCTGGCCTTCAAATTGAGCGTCTTACCAGTTGTTCCCGGGTTCTGAGTTGCAAGCTGGCAACACTAGGCAGGGGTGGTAATGGCCGTCATGAAAGTGCCACAGCCCTTGCGATAATAGTCGATCTGTTGGTGTGCCCTGCTGGCACAGCCGGGTATGTGCCGGCCAAACGACTTGATTTGCATCGGGCTAAATCAGAAGGATCAGAATACTCCGCACAAGGACAACCCCATGAAATCTGCAATGCTCTGCGTAGTTGCACTTGCCGCGGCCGCCGTACCGGCAGTGGCCGAGCCTCCCAAGTTCAAAATGACCACGGAAATTCCGCAGTCGATCACCACGCCGGACAAGGTGGAGACTTCCATCGGTAACCTCGAGTTCTTCGACGGCGTGCCCTCGCAGCAGACGGTGCAAACTCTGTACGACAACTTGGATCGCATGCGCGGCGTGCAGACTTTTCTCGCCGGCCTCCCGGCCGTCTCCATGTATGCCCTGTACTATGGTCCAAAGGCGATAGGCGCCGACGGACCCAACAAAATCCAGATCTGGAAACAGCTGATGGATTCGAAATCATTGTTACTGACGGGCAATACGTCGACTCTCTATGCGGTCACCACTCTGGATCTGAAGACAGACGGCGCCACCGTAATCGAATTGCCGCCGGGCATGCTCGGCATGCTCGACAGCGCCTGGTTCAAGTTTATCGGCAACTTCGGTGCCGCCGGGCAGGACAAAGGCAAGGGCGGAAAATATCTGGTTGTGCCGCCCGGGTACAGCGGCACCGTGCCGGACGGCTACTTCGTGCTGGAAGCCCCCACCTACCGCAACTGGGTGTTTCTGCGCGGCTCCATCGCCAGCGGTGTGGAACCGGCGGTCGAGAATATCGAAAAAAACCTCAAGGTCTACCCACTGGCCAAGGCCGGCAATCCGCCCGCGACCGAATTTATCAACGCATCCGGCAAGCTGGCAAATTTCATTCCCGCCAATGATTTCAATTTCTTCGAGCAGCTGAACGCTGTGGTCCAGTACGAACCCATCGAATCCCTGGATCCGGTGACCCGCGGCCTTTTCGCTTCGGTCGGCATCATCACGGACAAGCCGTTCAATCCAGACGCGCGCATGAAGAAACTGCTCACCGAAGCCGTCGCCATCGGCAACGCCACCGCCCGCGCCATCACCTTCTACCCCCGTAACCCGGGCAACTACATCTACGGCGCGGACAGCGGCTGGCTGATGGGTTATGCGGACAAGAACACCACATTTACCTACAACGGCGCCTACGATATATCCGCCGCGACCCTGTTCTATTACAACGCCATCGGTGTCACCCCGGCGATGGCGCTCACCCGCCCCGGCGTTGGCTCCGACTACGGCCTCCTCGGTACCGACTCTAAAAAGCGCGCGCTGGATGGCTCTAAAACCTACCGCCTGACCCTGCCGCCCAATGTGCCGGTCAAGGACTTCTGGGCAGTGACCATCTACGACACCCAGACCCGCTCGCAGCTGCAGACCGATCAGCAGTTTCCCACCGTCGGCAGCCAGACGAAGGGCATGCAGAAGAATGCCGACGGCTCCTACGATATCTACTTCGCGCCCAAGCCACCCAAGGGTAAAGAGGGCAACTGGCTACAGACGATCCCCGGCAAGAGCTGGTTGATATTGCTCCGCATGTACGGCCCGGAGCAGGCGTGGATTGATAAGACCTGGCGGCCAGGGGAACTCGAACTGATGGAGTGACCCGGCACAATTACTTCTCTGCCCATCGGCCAAGGCAGCTGGGGTCGCGCCGGAAATCAAAGTGGCGCCGTAGGCTTGTTGCTCGCTCTGATCAGAAATTCGCTATAGATATTCTGGCCGAACCGCTCGATCGGGCGAACCAGTGCTTCGGGCACGACCATCCAGCCGATCCGCCTTTAGGTCATCGGGTGGCAGTTGGACACCTCGAAAAACCTCGCGCTGTTCGGCGGATTTTGATTCACTCGGCGCATTGATTTGCGCGGAGAGGATCGATGTGAGGTGAGGTGAGGCGGGGTTCTGGGACATTGACGAGCGCAATGCGCGTTGAATTAATGTTGCGCGACAGACTGCTGTTTTGATTCAATGTTGCTGACTCGCGGGTCGAAAATCTTTTATCGACAGCATCGGGTCATTAACTGCCACAGCACCCAGCCAAGAGGACCGATTCATTCCGATAAGGGACATCAGCGCCCAATGTTCTGACCTCCTGCAAACAGGAGGTTCATCATGGACACCACACAGCTCGCTTCAAGCTACCAATCGGCTCGTCGCCAGCCATGGAACAAGGGAAAGCTGACTGGAAGCAAGCCACCGCTCCTGCCCAAGCATGTTTGGGCGACCCGAACGCGACTGCAGTTGCTGGACAAGAAGCGGGATCTCGCGCTCTTCAACCTGGCGATCGATAGCAAACTACGCGGGTGCGATCTTGTTCGACTTCGGATCCTGGATGTTGCACCCAACGGTTACGCGATCGACCGGGCCTCGATCCGGCAGCGGAAGACCTGTCAACCGGTCAAGTTCGAGATCACCGAGCAGACCAAGCTGGCCATTGATGCTCATCTGGCTGCGCTGCCTAGCAGCGGGGATAGATTCCTCTTTCCAGGAAAAGCGGATGGATCTCACCTCAGCACACGGCAGTACGCCCGCCTGCTCAACAATTGGCTGGCTTTGATCGGTCTCGATCCGTCGCTATTCGGAACACACTCGCTCAGAAGAACCAAGGCGACCTTGATCTATCGAAAAACGGGGAACTTGAGGGCCGTCCAGCTGCTCCTGGGTCACACCAAGATCGAGAGCACCGTTCGATACCTGGGAATTGAGGTCGACGACGCCCTTGAGATTGCGGAGAAGGTAGACGTCTGAAAGCTAGGGTGAAGCGGACATGTTCCGCTTCACCTCTAACGTCTCATTCGTGCCAATATCAGACTTTCACGATCATGCCGCTAAACTAAGCACTCCGGCGCGAAAAGCAGCCTTTGGTCCTCATCTGCATCACAGCACAGAAAGAGATGAACTGACGGAAACTCGAGGGGACATGCATCGGGATTGTGCTCGCGCCACGATAGTGGTTACGCGCCAGACCTGTCTCAAGAACCGTATTGGCTTCGCTCCAGTCCACGCCCCAATGCGTTGCGTGAACTAACGATCAACTAAAATCGGCTAGATCGGTGAGCCAGCGTGGGAAGGAGAGTGAGATGAAGTACCTCTTTATTGGTGTGTTTGTAGTCGCTGTCCTCATCGGACTCCCTGTTCGGGGGCAAGCACAGCCTATCAACGAAGTGGCCTACAAAGCTGCCCTAAAACAACTGCAGGCAGGCGCGGTCCGGCACGCCACCGTCGGCGACATCAACATCGCCTACAAGACCTACGGCAAAGGTGATCCGCTGTTCGCGATCACCGGCAACGGCGATACCATGGACCTCTGGAGCCCGCTCTTCATTCAGCGGTTGGCGCAGGATCGCAAGGTTTACATTTTCGATAATCGCGGCGCGGGACTGACCACGAGTGGCACGAAGCCCTTCACCATCGAGCAGTTCGCCAAAGACACCGCCGGCTTCATCCGAACCATGGGCTACGAGAAGACCGATCTACTTGGCTTCTCCATGGGCTCGCGCATCGCCGCCCAGCTCACCATCAACCAACCCGCACTGATCAAGAAGGTCGTGCTCTACGGCTGCGCTCCGGGCGGCCCCGCCGAGATCAAGCGCAGTCCCGCCGTGCAGAAGATCTTCGCCGATACGTCCGGCACACCGGAACAGAAAAAGCAGCGGATGTTTAGCGTGCTCATCCCCGCGCAATGGCAAACTGCACACCCTGACCCGGCTACCTACTTCCCGCCAGTGACTGAAAGCATCACGCCAGAGGTGCGAGCCAAGCAAAATGCGGCTGTCGCCCACTGGGCTGGTATCGATCAACAGCTCCAATCCATCAGCACGCCAACCCTGATTATGGCAGGAACAGACGACGAAGTGATCCCGCCCGGTAACGCGCTGATTCTTGCTCAGGGGATACGCGCATCCTGGCTGGTACGCTTCCGCGGCGGCGGCCACGGCATGATGTATCAGTTTCCCACTCAAATGGGAGAGGTGGTCAACACGTTCCTTGCCACCGCGAACTAATGAGTGGACCGATGTTTTTGTTGCTCAGGATTGAACTGAGGACCTCTTCATTACCATCCGGGCAGCTACAGCGCCCCCTCGTCAACATCTGCTGCGGCTCGCTGGCCACCGCATCGTAGTCGGTGATACCCGCTTTACGCCTGCAAGCCGACATCCGCTGCCTCGTATCTGAGGTCCGGTTGGTGCCATGAGCGGACAGGCTACCAATGGATAGGGCAGGGCAGCACCAAAATAGCGAGAGTCTCCCTAGAGTCCTGCGAGATGTAACTTGACATCCCATCTTCTTCGGGCTCGGTTCACGATATGGGACGATTTTTTCCGTACCTGATCCGCCTTTTTCTAGGAGCCACTATCGTTGTCGGCGGCATCTTTGTTCATATGGGCTCGGCCGCTCACGCAACCTCTAGCTTTGGCGTATCCCACGCACATTCGGGTCACGCGGAGACGTCAGACGTGACAAATCTCGCCAAGTCCGACGAAAGCGACCCCTCCCATGCGCTTGGATTCTGCATCGACGCGCATTGTTGTACGCCCGCCGTTCACGTGGCTCCCCAAAACGGCCTCCGGCAATCGTTGGAGCGTGGCAGGCTCGTCATTGGGGCTTCGCCGGACTATACGCTCTCCATTGCCGGCTCGCTCCTGAGACCTCCCCGCGCAATCGCCTGATCTGGCGTCAGGCTTTGATGCTGGCGCCGTCTGCCTGACTGGGCGGCAAACTCGGTGAACGCGTCACTCGTTTGCGTTGAAACTCGCCTGACAAGGCGAATTCTCGTCACCACCTGCTGCTCATCCCGTCCTCTCAGTCTGGGTGCACGAACAATGCGCAAAAATTTCTTGCTGCTGCTATTGCTATCGATCCCGCTACCGACACTCGCGGCGTCGCCACCATGCGATAGTCTCCCCGCCAACTCGTCCTTACCCGATGCTAAGCGTGCCGAGCAGCTCGGCAACCGGGCCTTGTCCTGCCTAAAGCAGGACAAACTACTCCAATCAATTGCTTTGTTCAGCGAACTTATCGGCGTCGCACCGAACAGTGCAAAGGCCTATCTCAATCGCGGAAACCTCTTTGTCCGCATGGGTCAGTTAGATACTGGGCTCAGGGACTACACCCGCGTCATTGAGCTTGAGCCCACCCATTTCGAGGGTTGGTACAACAGAGGGTCCACGCGGCTCGCGGCAGGCAAATACGATGAGGCGATTTCCGACCTGACCGAGGCGATCAAGCTGAAGCCGGATCTTGCTCGCGCCTATTGCAATCGAGGTTTGAGCTTTCTTCGCAAAGACCAATCGAAAGAAGCCTTGGCCGACTTTGAAATGGGCCTCTCGCTCCAGGTCGACATGCCTCTCTGCTACTCTGGCAGAGGCGAAATCGAGCTGTCTGTCGGAGAGTATCGCGAAGCGATCGACGACCTTACTCGCGGCATCAATTTCAAGCCCACCGCCGAAGCATTGGCGCACCGTGCCGCCGCATACGAGCGGCTAGGCGAGGCAGACAAAGCCCTCAGCGACTTTCGCGATGCGCTTTCCTTGCGTCCCCGGCTTAGAGAGGCTCAGGTCGGGGTCAAGAGGCTCTCACAGACAGACAGTAAGAAGCAGGAGCCCGGGCAGTGAAAAGCAACTCGATCCTTTTGTGGATGCTCTGCGGAGCGACGCTGGTAGCCGCGCCTCCTACGATCTTTCTCCTCAGGGACTGGGGTTCCGATCTCCTGTCACCTGCGGAGACCCATGAGGACCACACTGACCACGACCACACTGGCCACGCCCACGACGGCAGCCCGGCGGAGGAGAAAGGCTCAATCGACGCCCATGACCATGCCGAGGGTGCGCATGGCGACCACGAGGAACAGGACCACGTTGCAGGGGGCCACGACGGCGAATTGAGCGCCCCAGAGACGGAAGATCACGAAGGCCATGACGATCATGGCAGCGTGGATCTGACGCCTGATCAGATGGAGACCTTCGAAGTCCGCACGGCGACCGTTTCGGGCGGACCGGTTTCAGTGACGATCGACCGGCCGGCGGAGGTCGTCTATGACGAGAATGCCTTGGCGCATGTCGTCCCGCGCGTACCCGGCATCGCCCGGACAATCAACGCCGCGGAAGGCGACCAAGTCGCCGAGGGCGACGTCCTTGCCGTACTGGAAAGCAGGGAACTCGCCGACGCCAAAGCGGCATATTTGGCGAGCCTTGAGCGGCTATCGCTGGCCAAGGAAAACTTCGCCCGGGCCGACGCCCTGATCGACAGGCGGATCGTGTCCGAGAAGGCCCATCTCGAAGCCAGAGCCGACTACGCCGAGGCGCGCATCAATCTACGCAATGCAAGGCAAAAGCTGTTCGCTCTTGGTATCGGCCAGGACCGCCTCAAGGAGATTTCCGAGGAGGCCGAGTCGGATCTCACCGAGTATGTCATGCATGCGCCCTTGGGCGGCACCATTGTTGCCCGTCATTTGACGCGAGGCGAATCTGTGTCGACCGAGCGCGAGGCTTTCGTCATCGCCGATGTCTCTACCGTATGGGTCGACGTCAGCATCTACGCGCACGATCTGGAGCGGGTCGAGGCCGGGCAGACGGCAACCATCGTCACAGACGGCGGGCTCGAGGTGGAGGGAAGGATCGCCTTCGTCACGCCCAATGTCTCGGAGGAAACCCGCACCGCGCATGCCCGTGTTGTGCTCGAGAACACGCCTATGCGGCTGAGGCCCGGAATGTTCGTGACCGCTCGCATCGCGGTGGGCGAGGAGCCTGCCGATGTCCGCGTTCCAGCTACGGCCCTGCAAACGCATGAAGGACAAGACGTCGTGTTCGTGAAGAACAAGGACGGAAAGCTGAGACCTCAGCCCGTCACTCTCGGGCGGCGTAACATCCATTATGTCGAAGTGCTGGCCGGGCTAAGGACCGGAGACGCGGTCGTCACCAACGGCGCCTTCATTGTCAAGTCGCAACTCGCCAAGTCGGGTTTCGACGACGGCCACAACCACTAGCATCGCAGCGCACATGCATACTTTCCTCGAAGCCATCCTGCGACAGCGCCTTCTGATCTGCATTCTGGCGGCCGGCGTTCTCGTGGCAGGCTTCCAGAGCTACCGTAGCCTTCCCGTGGACGCATTTCCAGACGTGTCGCCGACCCTCGTGCAGGTCTTCACAGAAACGGAGGGGCTCGCGCCGGAGGAGGTCGAGCGCTACGTCACCTATCCCATCGAAGTCGCCATGAACGGACTTCCAGGTCTGAAGACCATTCGCTCGGTCTCGAATTTCGGCTTGTCGGTCGTGAACGTCTATTTCTCGGACTCCACGGACATCTATTTCGCGCGTCAGCTCGTGGGCGAACGCCTTCAGACTGCGCGCGAAGAAATTCCCGACGGTTTTGGCGAACCGGAGATGGGGCCCATCAGCACCGGCCTCGGACAGATTCTGTTTTACTACGTCGAGGACACCACCAACGGGCGCACACCGGAGGAGATGCGCGAGATCCAAGACTGGATCGTCAAGTTCAACTTGCAGACCGTCCCGGGCGTCACCGAGGTGTTGTCGCTGGGTGGCGAGGTCAAGCAGTTCCAGGTCCAGGTCGATCCGCAAGCTCTGCTGCGCTATCGGCTCGGCATCGGCGACGTAGTCGACGCGATAAAAGCTAACAACGGCAACGCCGGCGCGCAGTACATCGTCAAGAACTCCGAGCAATACCTCGTGCGCTCGATTGGCTTGGCGGGCGGCATCGCCGATATCGAGGAAACGATCCTGAAAGTGATCGACGGCGTGCCGGTGAAGGTCCGCGACATCGGCGCGGTCGAGATCGGGGGCGAGGTGCGCCAAGGCTTGGCGACCAAGGACGGCGAAGGCGAGATCGTCGCTGGACTCGTGCTCAAGCTCATCGGAACCAATACCTCAAAGGTCATCGCCGACGTTAAGGCGCGTCTTGGGAAGATCAATGATGCGCTCCCCGAAGGGGTTGGCGTTGTGCCCTATTACGACCAATCCAAGCTAGTGCTGCGCAGCGTGGAGACCGTGAACGGGGCGTTGGCGCAAGGTATCGTCCTCGTGGTTCTAGTGCTCCTCGCCTTCATGGGCGGGTTAAGGCCGAGCCTGGTTGTGGCCTTCGCCATCCCCTTCTCGGTTTGCGTCGCCTTCATTGTCATGCGCGCCACGGGCCTGTCGGCCAATCTCATGTCGCTCGGCGGCATCGCCATCGCCATCGGCATCATGGTCGACGGCGCCATCGTCATCGTCGAAAACGTCGACCGTTATCTCCGGGAGAAGCATACGGCGCTTTCCAAGCACCAGATCGTCGCAAGGGCTTGCGCCGAGGTCGTACGGCCAATCTCTTTTGCCATCGTGATAATCATCGTCGTCTTCCTGCCGCTGTTCACGCTGCAGGGCTATGAGGGCAAGACCTTCCGGCCCCTAGCCTTTACAGTCTCGCTCGCGATGCTGGGATCGCTCGTCTTCGCCATCTTCGTGGCGCCCGTCCTGTCTGAGTTGGTGATGAGGCGCCCGAGCTCCGAAGACCGCGACAAGGTCCGTCTCGCGGACCGGCTCTTGAACGGTTTGATTGGCGTGTACCGGCCTCTGATAGAATTGTTTGTGCGCGCAAGAGTTCTCGCTATCGCTCTCGCCGTTGGGATTCTCGCGGTGGGGCTCGTAATTTTTCCCCGGCTCGGTTCCGAGTTCGTACCGAGACTGAACGAGGGCGACCTCCTGGTACGCGTGACAATGGCGCCATCCATTGCGCTAGAGGAAGCCCGCGACACGGTCACGCATTTCGAGCGGCAGTTGCTTGAGACGTTCCCGGAAGTAGAACGCGTGGTCACGCGTGTCGGACGCGGCGAGGTGGGCGCCCACGCGGACCCGGTGAACAACGCGGAAGCCTTTGTCGGCTTGAAGCCGCAAGAGGAGTGGCCTAGCGACCGTACGCCCGAGGAGCTGTTCGTGGCCATGAGTGAAGCCTTTGAGGACTTCCCCGGTGCAAAGTTCAATTTCACACAGCCGATTGCCGCCGCCGTCGACGAGCTCCTCACAGGCACCAAGGCCGAACTCGCCATCAAGCTGTTCGGCGAGAACCAGGACGTGTTGTTGGACAAGGCTGGCGAGATCGAGCGGGTCGTGAGGGATATTCCGGGCGCGGCGGATGTGCAGAAGGACCAAGTCACCGGCACGCCGCAACTCCAGATCCGGGTCGATCGCGGGCAAATCTCCCGGTACGGCCTCAACATCGAGGACGTTCAGTCGGCCGTACATACGGCCATCGGCGGCGAGACGGCGGGGCAAGTCTTCGAGGGCGTGAGACGCTTCGACATCCTCGTGCGCTACCACGAAGGCGCGCGCGCGACGCCAGAGGCTATCCGCGAGCTCGTTATCCGCACTCCGGCGGGATTGCTCATCCCGCTGCGCCAAGTGGCCGAGGTGACGGAGATTGTTGGCCCACGGCAAATCACTCGGGAAAACACACAACGCTTCATCACCATCCAAACCAACGTGCGCGGTCGCGATATCGGCTCGTTCGTCGTAGAAGGCCAGGAGCGCATCGCGGAAGCCGTCGACCTGCCATCCGGCTACTTCGTTGAATGGGGCGGCCAGTTCGAGCTTCAGCAGGAAGCGAACCGGCGGCTGGCTATCGTCGTGCCGATAACACTGGGGCTCGTGTTCCTGCTCCTGTTCATGAACTTCGGCTCGCTGCGCGCCTCGATGCTGATCATGCTCAACATCCCACTGGCGCTGGTCGGCGGCGTGGTAGCGCTATGGCTGGCGGATCTCAATCTGTCCGTACCTGCTTCGGTGGGCTTCATCGCCCTGTTCGGTATCGCGCTCGAGAACGGCATGGTTCTCGTCACCTATCTCAGCTGGCTCGTGGCAGAAGGAAAGTCAGTGGACGAAGCGAGCGTTCAGGGTGCCTGCATGCGCTTGCGGCCGGTGCTGATGACCGCTCTGACGACGGCGCTGGGGCTGATTCCCCTGCTCTACGCGACCGGCGCTGGCAGCGAAGTGCAAGCTCCGCTCGCCACGGTAGTGGTCGGAGGGCTCGTCAGTTCCACGATCCTGACGCTCCTCGTAATACCCGCTGTCTACAAGTGGTTCGTGCCGAAGCCGCTGGCGGCCACTATCGTTCCGGGGACGCGGGAAGCGCGTTCGCCGGCCGAATAGTCCCTGTCCGCTATGGACAGAAGCGGGCATTTCCTGCTCGGTGGTCTAGGCACCTGCGTATGCTGTTCCGGCATCCCCAAAACCGCCTTGGCGCCAAGTCTTCAGGCAAGCCGATTGATCAGTTTTCTCCGGGAATAGACCTGACATTGCCTCAGAGGCGGCCGTCTCATCATTCGCGTCCTTGAATTCGCCTCTCAAAAACCTCGGCGCCTAGTGCTAACGTAACCTTAGCAAACTGGAGACACATCGATGGTCTCACAAGTAAAAATTAAAGGCTTTGCAGCATCCTGACACCAACCGAGGAGGCGACATCGTGCCTATTCGAAACCCTAGCAAACACCACAGTCTCTGGGGGTCATACCGCTGCGAGGGGCGGGCCACGGCCGTATGATGCCCAAAAATCGCGTCATGGCCCACTCCACTACCCGTCGCCCGACCGCCAATTCCAAAAGGCGTGGCACGTCTAAGTCGGCGCCACGGACGGCGAAATCCACCAAATCAACTTTTCCAAAATGCCCCACGGGAATCCGCGGGCTTGACGATCTCACCTTCGGCGGACTTCCCCGCGGTCGAGCTACGCTTGTCTGTGGTGGCGCAGGATCCGGGAAGACACTGCTCGGAATGGAATTCCTCGCCCGCGGCGCCAGCCAATTTGGCGAGAACGGCGTCTTCATCGCATTCGAGGAACGGCCGTCGGATCTGGCATTAAACACTGACTCCCTCGGACTCGGTGTTGGCGATCTCGTTGCGCAGAACAGGCTGGTGATCGATCAGTTCTCCGTTGACAGCGAGAACATGGAAACCGGCGAGTATGACCTGGAAGGACTCTTTATCCGACTTGGCTGCGCAATCGACGAAGTCAAAGCGAAGCGCGTCGTGATCGATACGATCGACGTATTGTTCGGTGCGTTCAACGATCGCGGCATTCTGCGATCTGAACTCCACAGGCTCTTCGATTGGCTCAAGGATAAAGGCGTCACGACAATCGTGACCGCCGAGCGGGGAGACGGACAATTTACGCGCCATGGGCTGGAAGAATATGTCTCTGATTGCGTGATCGTCCTCGACAATCGCGTTGTGGATCAGATCGCCACGCGCCGTCTGAGAGTTGCCAAATATCGTGGAAGCGCTCACGGCACCAACGAGTACCCGTTCCTGATCGAGGATCAGGGCATCGTGGTGATGCCAATCACCAACATCATCCTCGACTACCCCGCGCCAAAGGAGCGCACCTCGTTCGGCGTCAAGAAACTCGACGACATGCTCGGTGGCGAAGGTTTCTATCGCGGCAGTACGCTGTTGTTATCGGGTGAAGCGGGTACAGGTAAGACAAGCGTATGCGCTTCGTTTGTCGATGCCGCGTGCCGCCGGGGAGAACGAAGTCTCTATTTTGCCTTCGAAGAGGCGCCGGAACAGATCAAGCGCAACATGCGCTCCATCGGCATCAATCTTGAGAAATGGGTGAAGGACGGCTCGCTGAGATTCCACGCCGCCCGACCCGCAAGTTTCGGTCTTGAGGTGCTTATTAGCACCATGCTGAAGATGATCGATGAGTTCAGCCCCGATGTCGTGGTGCTTGACCCCATCTCAAGCTTCGACACCGCGGGGACGCTGACCGACGCGCGATCGATGGTGATGCGCATGATCGACCACCTCAAGGAGAAGCGTATCACGGTGATGTTGACGAGCCTGACGCCGGGCGGAGAGACCACCGAGCAATCGGGCCTCGGCATATCGTCCCTGGTCGACACCTGGATTATCTTGCGCAACGTTGAGAGCGGATGCGAACGAACCCGCAGCATCACGATCCTAAAGTCTCGCGGAGCCAAACACTCAAATCAGGTGCGTGAGTTCATCCTCACCGATCGCGGTATCGATCTCGAAGAAATATATATGGGTCCGGAAGGCATCCTCGTCGGCGCAGCGCGAAGATTTGACGAAAGGCGGCGAGGTGGCGACGTGGATTCAGCCGCTGTTGAAGTTAAGCGACCCAAGTCGCGGGGTGCAGCGGCGGCTCCAGCAAAAGAAAAGAGCACGCTTCAAGGCAGCGTCCGCAGACGCGGAAGAGATGCAAAATGACAGCGAAGAAAAAGCTGGCGCCGGTAGCCGAGCCAACCAAAGAATGGGAATTCTTGCTGTACGTCGCAGGGCAGACACCGGCGTCTTTCGCCGCGATCGCCAACCTGACGAAGTTGTGTGAAGAGCATTTGGCAGGGAGATACAGCATTCGGCTCATCGATCTATTGAAGACTCCGCGCCTGGCGCGCGAAGACCAGATCGTCGCCGTCCCTACTCTCGTGCGCCGATTGCCTCCGCCACTGCGGAAGATTATCGGCGACTTGTCGAACACGGATCGAACATTGGTGGGACTGCAATTGAAGAGCCGAACGGATAATTGCTGAATCGGCGCCGATTACGGAGCTTTGGAGAAGGCCGCACGTTGTGAAATCTGACAACTCCATACGCAGTAGGAACGGATCACATCGGCTGCTGAACCAGGTCGCCGAGCTTCAAAGCCGCTTGAGCGAAGCCTTAGAGACGATCGATGCCATTCGCACCGGCTCAGCGGATGCGTTGGTGGGCAGCGGGCTCGAACCGAATATTTTGACCCTCGCCGGTGCCGACCTTCCATATCGTTTGATTGTCGAAATGATGGGTGAGGGATCGGTGACCTTGTCCTCTGACGGTACCATCCTTTATTGCAACGACAGATTTGCTGAAATGGTGAGACGGCCGACCGAGGAGCTTGTCGGCTTGCCGTTTAGAGAGCTCCTCTCCGCAAACCAACATCCCAAGCTTGAGGAAATGCTGGATTGCGTGCCCGAGGAAATCAGACGGGAGCGCGTGACGTTGAGGCGCCCCGACGGCGAACTTGCTGTTCAGATCGCTACAAGGAGCCTGGCCCTCTCCGGGGTTCGAGGCGCCATCGCCACGGTGACGGACCTCGCGGAAGTCGAGGCGGCCCGCCGGGCAAGGGACAGCTTCTTCGCGAGCATGTCTCATGAGTTGCGTACCCCGCTAACCTCTATTCTCGGCTATGTGGGGATACTTCTTGGGGGGGTGAGCGGCCCGATCACGGCAAAGCAAGAGCAGCAGCTTTCAATCGTCAAAACGAGCGGCATGCATTTGCTGTCTCTCCTCAACAACCTGCTCGATTTTGCGAAGCTAGAGGCAGGCAAAGTGCCCATTCACTTCGAGCCGGTTTCCTGCAACGCGATCGCCGAAGAGGTGGTGGCAATGCTGAGACCACTCGCCGTGGCGAAGAATCTGGAGCTGACGGTCGTTAAGCCGAAGAAGGATCTGGATCTGGAAACCGACCGGCGCGCACTGAGTCAGATCCTGATCAACCTGGTGGGCAACGGCATCAAATACACCGACACGGGTGAAGTGAAACTCGAAGTTCTGCAAAAGGAAACAGGGGATCGCCGCGAAGTAAATTTCCAGGTCTCCGATACAGGCCCCGGCATCCCGTTGTCTGAGCAGGAAAAGCTCTTCCAGCGCTTCGAGCGCATGGATGCAAACGACAGTCCAACGAAGGGAAGTGGGCTCGGCTTGTTCGTCAGCAAGAGGCTGGCTCAGCTGATCGGCGGAAACATCAGCTTCAAGAGCGATCCTGGAAAAGGCAGTCAATTCATGCTGAGCATTGATGGTGATGCGGTTGCCGAGCTTCAGAGGAGTGCTGCAGACGCAGCGGAAGCTAAGACTCAAGGGCGGTTGTTGAACTCCGCCTCTAAAGCCTCCAAAGCCGCTACATCATCAGACGCCATGAGCCCGGCTTTGGCGCAGCCAAGGCAGATTCATGCGGCGTCACATCGCCGGCGCTATAGCCATCTTGGATCAACCGACGTAGAAGTCGAGATTGGCGCCGCAGTCGAATCTGGTCATATCCGCCCCTACTACCAGCCGCTAGTGGATTTGCGCACGGGGACAGTAGTCGGATGTGAGGTGCTCGCGCGGTGGCAACACCCAACGCGTGGATTGTTGACGCCGTCCGAGTTTATCCCTGCGGCCAAGGCTGCGGGCGACATGAAGAGGCTGACATACAAGCTGCTTCGCCAAGCGGTTGCGGATGCTCGGTCCTGGCCTGACGCTCTCTCCATTTCCCTCAACTTGTCAGCCCGCATGGTGGACAAGCGTCTCCCAGCAGAGATCCTGCAGGTGCTAGGGGAAACTGGCTTCCCCAACCGTCGCCTGGTGGTGGAGATAACGGAAAAAACGCTCATTGAGCGCCCCGATGAGGCGGGGGTCGCTCTGCAGTCGCTGCGCGAGGCTGGCGTACGCGTGCAGCTCGATGATTTTGGAGTCGGATATTCGGGGCTTTCGTATCTACGCCAGTTCGAACTCGACGGCGTCAAGATTGATCGCTCCTTCTTGCGCGAGATACTGACCAACGCCCACACGCGGGACCTCGTCGATGCCATGATTAGATTCTGCCATAGTCTCGGGCTGTCGGTTACAGCGGAAGGCATCGAGGACGAGGCGACTCTAGATCAAATGATGAAACTCGGCTCCGATGTCGGGCAAGGCTACCTCTTCTCAAAAGCCAAGCCACACCGGAGTTTCTTACGCTATCTCCGCCAGTTCGCAGGAACTAATGCGCTGGACCGCGCTAGCCGTGACTTGGCGCAAGGTCCATGCAACGAGAGTGATGACCCCACCGGGGCGACTGGCCTAGAGGCTCTTGACCTGCTGCCTGCCCAGATTGCCGTGCTTGATCCCCACGGTGACGTCCTCTTCACCAATCAAGCTTGGGAGGAGACGGCGAAGGGACGATTGGCCAGTCGCCGATGGAACTATCTAGAGGAATGTCACGCCGCAGCTGATCGTGGATGTCCTGATGGTCGGACCATAGGCGACGGTATAGCCAGTATTCTTAACCGCGGGCTTCAGCAGTTCGTTGCGACCTATTCCTGCCCGTTCGATCGTCGGCATCACTGGTTTCAGATTTCGGTTCGTCAGCCACGCAAAACGGATGAAGGAGTTGGCGCCATTGTCATGCACACCGATGTTACTGCATTGCAGCATGATCATCTCACTGGTCTTGCGAACCGCGCGCTATTCGAATCCCAAGCGCAATACGCGTTGGACATGGCCCGGCAGAATGCGTCTGCAGTCGGGTTGATCCTCATCGATCTGGACGACTTTAAGCCAATCAACGACCAGTTCGGCCATGGAGCCGGAGACGAAGTGCTGGTTGCTATAGCGCAGCGGCTAAATTTTGCCACCAAGGATCGTGGATTAGTTGCGCGTCTAGGAGGAGACGAGTTTGGGGTCGTCACTTGGCTCGGCTGCGACGAAATATTCCTTAGCCGTCTGTCGCGGGACCTACAGCTCGCGTTCAAAGAGCCCTTCGCTGTAGATCGTGCAAAGACGTACCTCGCACCAAGCATCGGAACGGCGCTCTATCCCAGCGACGGCGAAACACTCTCAAATTTGCTGCGGACTGCCGACTCGCGAATGTATGGTTTAAAGCGAGCACGTAGAACCCGGCACGAGAAGTGGATCGCGTAGAGCGATCTATGTCAGACCGCGCTAAGTAGCCCTCCTATGGGTCAAAAGCTGACGCCAGAGCGCTGCTCAGGAATGCGGACTTACTCCTGAAAGCAGACGTGCGTCGTGGCGGGATTGATGTCAGCTAAGTCCTTGAGCGGAAGTTTCGCGGAGCGGCACGGCGCCACGTTAGATCGGTGCAGCAAGAGGGGATAAACCTGACTGTCGACAAGGTAGGTCTCTAACTCTTGAGTCTAACCCATGGCGCTATTTTGCTCAGCTCATACCACTCGATTTCTCCCGCTGTTCTTGGCGGCGTAAAGCGCCTGATCTGCGGCTTGAATGAGATCCTGCACCGTTCCTGTCTTATCAGGTATGCGTGTAGAAACACCGAAGCTGGCAGTTACAAACCCCGCTTTGGGATGGTCGATGCGCAGCTTTTCAATTCGAGCGCGCGCAGCCTCAGCCGCATTCTTCGCGCCATCGCGGTCCGTATCAGGGAGCACAATGGCGAACTCCTCTCCACCGATTCTGGCGACGAAATCGGTTGCTCGTCGGGTCTCTTGGAGAGCCTGTGCAATCTGTTTCAGGCACTCATCCCCCATCAAATGCCCAAAAAAATCATTGTATTGCTTGAAGAAGTCCACATCGACGATCGTCAACGCGAGCGGCCTGCTGACGCGTCTCGCTCGCGCCCACTCCCTATCCAAGAACTCGTCGAAGGCCCTGCGATTAGCGACTCCAGTCAGTGCATCCGTCGTTGCCAAGGTAGAGAGTTGTTCGTTCGCCTTACGAAGCAATTCATTAAGGTCGCGAACCCGCCGTTGATGCAGGATGAAGGCGATGCGCGAGGCGAAGATTTCGGCCAATTCGACGACGACTGGTTCCCAAGGGGGCGAACGTCCTCTGACTTGCTCCTTCCACGTCGCGAACGAGTTTCGTGGATTGAGCGTGCCAGGACTGGTTCCTGGCTCCGCCGGCTCGTTGGGATCTCCAGCCCAATTGATTTCCTCGACCTGTTCGGCGCGAAACCACATTAGAATTGCTGGTTCATCACCCAGCAGAGTGATCGACAAGAGACCACTTGCTTCCGAAGTAAACGGGGCCGCCTCCGAATAGTGTTCGGATAGACGGTCCGTGACGAACACAGGAGACTGTGACTTCTCGTGGAGAAGCCACATAGCAAGCTGGCGTACACACGACTCCGGTGGAACCTCTCCCGCCTTGGCCACGGATCCCCTCCAACACACGGCGACACCCTTGCTGGGGATGGCTGTCTGCAGTCCAGCGCAGAGATCAAGGAGTGTGTCGTTTGCGTCATCCCCTGAAAGATCACCCAAGAACTTGCTTTGCGCCGCCGCGAGTTCGTTCCTGCACCGATAGACTTTGACCTCTTCTCGCAACCGGATCTGTTGCGAGAGAATATGGCCGACGTGTCTGCACTTCTCTTGCACCTCATACGGTAGAAACTTCGCCGTTGCATTATGACAGGCGATCAGCCCCCACAGTTCCCCGCCCGGCAACAGCGACACCGACATCGAAGCGCCGACACCCATATTCTTCAGGTAGCGGAGATGGACAGGCGACACGCTTCGCAGAATACATTGGCTCATATCGAGCGGCTCGTCAGTCAGTGGCGATCGCATGGGCATGATAGGCGCGGGCGTGTATTCTACGTTTGGGATTATTCGAAGCGCGCTGCGCCGATAAAGTTCGCGGGCCTGCTTTGGGATGTCCGAAGCAGGATAGCGGTGGTTCAAGAAGGGCGTTAGGTGCGCGTCTTTGTCTTCGGCTACGACCACGCCGGTGCCATCTGAGAGAAACTGGTAGACCATGACGCGGTCAAAGCCGGTTAGCCGCCGAACTTCTCGCGCTGCGAGAGAATATGCATCTATGAGTTCGGGCGCATCACTGAGGCGCTCAGTCATCGAACGGATGCTCGCCAACGTCCGTGCCGCTGACGCAGGGGCGCCGGCCGGTTCAAGCTCAAGTATCGTCGTCCCCTGAGCCTGGTGACCCGTAATCACGAGGCCTTTTTTGCCATTACCCGGTTCAAGGAAGCCAAGATACGTGGGCTCTCGGACGAGAGGCGTCTCAGCCAATTGCAATAGATGCACCAGGGACGTACCCAGCACCTCCTGGGTCGTCTCTCCCAGCACCTCACCCCTATAGCCGAGAAGTTGCGTAGCGTCGCCCGCTGCCTGCAGGATCTGGTCGTTGCTCTGATCGACTACGAGCAGAAGCCCATGCGGCTGGATCGAGCCCGGTATCTGGATTGGCTCGCGCTCGCACGTCGAAAGATCGATGGTTCTTGCGCTAGCCATTCAAGCCAGTCTCAAACTCCATTAGCGAACTTGACCGCTGGGTCGAGTTCTTTTGAGTACGACGACATCGCAGGCCGAGAATCCGCGGGGGTCTGGACCGTGGGGGATGATCTAGTGTGCTGAGATTTGGAAAGACGGACCGCCAGCGCCTAGGTTCCAGTGCCAGGGAGGAAACTGTCTGCTCAATACAGGTCCGTTGCAAGTGATATGAGCAGATCTGACCGACATCAGCGGGATATCCACTCCGGGGCAAAAGCGGAAGTCACGGCGCGGATCAGTGTGTCCGCTCTACCCTTCAAAGCAGACATGCTCGGCGTCGAGATGAACGTCCGCTTCGTGCCATGTGCGGACATCGGAGCTGGCCACACGTAGATCGCATTGGCAATACATCTCCCCATCACTCAGCGATGTTCGAGACCGTGCTATTAAAGTGCATTGCCGCGAAAGAGGACTGGCGGATATCGTAGTCGACAACCCATCTCGGCATTGTTGATTTCGGCCTTTAGGGAGGTCTGCGCCCTGCTCGCGCGCGCTTGTCCCTGCGAGCCTGACCGCTGTGCCTTGAGGTGTTCCTTTGGAGGAGGGTCGCAATGATACATCGCCGCCCGACCTTCGCTGAACTCTTTACGCCGAAGCTCGTCACTGTCTTCAGAGAAGGCTACGACCTTAAGGACTTCCGCGCCGATGCAGTGGCCGGTCTCACCGTCGCCATCGTCGCTCTGCCCTTATCCATGGCTATTGCCATCGCCTGCGGCGTTGGCCCGGAGCGCGGGCTGTTTACTGCGATCGTCGGCGGATTCTTGGTCTCCGCCCTTGGCGGCAGCCGCTTCCAGATCGGTGGTCCCGCGGGCGCTTTCATCGTGCTCATTGCGGCAGTTGTCGAGCGTCACGGCTATGACGGGCTCGTGCTCGCAACCCTGGTGGCGGGGCTGATCCTGATTGTGGCCGGATTTCTACGGCTTGGCACTTACATCAAGTACATCCCGTTTCCTGTCACGGTCGGCTTTACCGCCGGCATAGCGGTGATCATCTTGGCCAGTCAGCTGAAAGAACTATTGGGGCTCGAGCTGCCGAGCGAACCGGCAGCTCTCGTGCCGAAAGTGCAAGCCCTGTGGGACGCACGCGCGACTGTGAACCTCGAGACCGTGGGGGTCGGCGGCTTGGCACTCGCAGTGATCGTGGGCTTGCGCAAGTGGCGCCCGGCATGGCCGGGCTTTCTGCTTGCGGTCGTGGCGGCCGCGGCCATTGTTTTCTCCTTGCATCTCGACGTTGCCACCATCGCCTCGCGTTTTGGCGCGCTGCCGCGCGGTCTTCCCGACCCAACGCTCCCGCCATTCAGCCTGGCGAAGCTCCAGGCGGTGCTTCCGGATGCGGCGACCATCGCACTCCTCGGCGCCATAGAATCACTGCTGTCGGCGGTGGTGGCTGACGGCATGTCGGGCCGGCGCCATCGTTCCAATTGCGAACTCGTGGCACAAGGTGCGGCGAACATTGGCGCAGCAGCCTTCGGCGGCATTCCGGTGACCGGCACTATCGCGCGCACCGCCACCAATGTACGTGCCGGTGCCAAGGGACCCGTCTCCGGAGTGTTGCACGCGGGCTATCTCCTCGTGTTCATGCTCGTGGCGGCGCCTCTCGCAGGCTATATTCCGCTTGCGGCGCTTGGCGCCGTGCTGGTCGTCGTCGCCTGGAACATGGCCGATCGCGACGATTTCGCCGTTCTGCTTGGCGCGTCTGCCGGCGACCAACTCATCCTTCTTGCCACCTTCTTCCTCACAGTATTCGTAAACCTCATGACCGGCATCATGGTGGGCATCGTCCTTGGTGCTTTCATCTTTCTTCACCGGATGGCGGAAAGCGTCGAGGTTGAAGGGCAGGGGCAGCTAATCGCCGAGGACCGGGCCGACGACTATCAGGGCCGTGTCGCTTACGACCCGGCCGCCGCGACCGAACGCGACGTGATGGTCTATCGCATCAGCGGCGCGTTCTTCTTCGGCGCCGCCGCAGCCGTAAGCAGCGTCCTAGAGCGGATCGGTCAGCTGCCCCGCATCCTAGTTCTCGACTTCTCGGAGGTGCCGATGGTCGACAGCACTGCAGCACAAACCCTGCGACGCTTTGCCCAGAAGCTCACCAAGGCGGACGTGACGGTATTTCTTACCGGCGCTTCTCCCAACGTGAGACGAGAGCTGTTGAAGGCGGGGCTTAAGAAGCCATTGGTGCGATACGCAAAGTCAGCTGAGCAGGCGCTCACCCGCGCCAGGACCGGCTCGGAGCCCGGCTCTTGAAATCTCCGATCTGGGTCATTAGCAGAAGTTGAACCGCGGCTCAGGAATGTCCGCTTCACCCCCAACAGCAGACATCACTCGGCTTGGTCAGCACGTCCGCTTGTGCCAATAGCAGACGTTGAACCTTATCGCCACTGCCCGTACAGCTTGCAGTGGAGGCGATTAGCGAGTATCCGCTGAAATCATGTGTGCAGTCAAAAATGACGAACCACCGCTCGTCGAACCGAAGGCTGAGAGCGACGTCCCAGACCTGACACGGGTCGCTCTGCACCAGCGGGTTCGGCAACAGGAGATACTTGCCGAACTGGGCGTGACCGCCCTTCAGGGAGCAACCTTCAACGAGCTTCTCACTGAAACGGTCCGATTAACCGCTGAAGGCTTGCACGCCGAGTTCTGCAAGGTCCTTGAACACATCCCGTCCGAAAACCAATTCTTAGTTCGCGCGGGCTTTGGATGGAACCCAGGCATCGTGGGGGTTGCCAGCGTCGGCGCCGACATAACTTCACCAGCAGGATTTGCATTGCGAACTGGAAAGCCGGTGATTTCCAATCATCTTGAGCATGAAGAACGATTCAAGACGCCAGAGATCCTTAAACAGCACGGAATCCGCCGTGCGATGAATGTCATTTTGCAGGGCGACGGGCGGCCATTCGGAGTCCTGGAGGTCGACAGCCAATCGGAAGATGAATTCGTGAAACATGACCTCGCGTTCTTGCAGGGCGCTGCCAACATTCTTGGCATGGCGATAGAGCGGAATCGTCACGAACGCAGTCTTAAGGCCGCACTGATGCATCACCAGTTTCTCCTGAAAGAGATGAACCATCGAGTGAAGAATAGCCTCATGATTGTCGCCAGCATGCTCCATCTGCAGGGCACGGACATTGACGATGCAAATCTCACCCTCCATCTGGATGAGGCCTCGCAGCGGGTAGCAGCCGTGGCGAAGGCTCACGACCTATTGTCTCAGGGCTACGATATCGAGCGGATGGACATTGGCCGGTACATCGAAGCGATCTGCAAAGATTTGGAGTCGAGCTTAAAGTGTACAGTTCACACTGACGTTGAACACGGAATTGAGGTTTCCACCGACCGCGCAATATCATCGGCGTTGATTGTCAACGAACTGGTGACGAATGCCGCAAAGTATGCAAACGGGGACAAATTAGGCGGCTCCATCTGGGTCACGGTAGCTGACCTAGGCGACGACGATCTCTCGATCTCCGTACGCGATGAAGGTAACGGACTCCCGTCTGATTTTGATATCCACAAACCCAAAGGTCTCGGTATGCGGATAGTCAGTTCGTTCTCAGAACAATTAAACGGCACTCTGACACTTCGCGCCCAAAATCCAGGCACTGAGTTCATGGTCACTATTCCACGAATGGCCTGCGCAGTAGCCCCAGACTGATTTTGCAACGAGGGCCGCGTTTACTCGGGGCTCTGGCGTCCGCTTAGGGTCACTAGCGGAAGTCAGGCTCGCGCTTCGGCACGTCCGCTTCGTGCCAGGACCAGAAGTCTCGATCTCGCATAAAGGGCTGGTCCGGGCGCTAGCCGCGCTCCTCAGCAGGCAGGGAGCGTCGCGGCTCCTGAAAACCGTACCCAATCCGCCACAAGTCGAGCGAAACGGTCCTTCTTTCCACGATTCTTTCCCCCCTCTGGGGAAGCGTGCAAGGCTGACGGCCGTACGCTGGAGAATTCGGCGCCATTGGCCATTAGGCAGGCGAGTGTCGTTCCAAACCGGGCTTGGGGGGACGATGCGCGCATCACGCCGCAAATTACTGCTGTCTACGGCGACGCTGATGGGCGCGCTTTCCGGCTATGGGCGCGGCGCGTATGCCGGGCCGAATTGCTCGCCGGCAGGTGCGCCATCTGGGCCGGTGGTGACCTGCTCTGGGGGCCCCTTCACGGACCCCGAGGTGATCGACAATACGGCCAACACTAACCAGAGCTTGGCCGTGACCGTGACGCCCGCTCCCTTCCAGGTCGACACTGACTCTGGCGACGCGCTGACCATCAAGGGCCGTGGAGCGGTTTCATTTATCGACACCTACGCAGCGTCCTATTTGGATTCGAGAGACGCGTCAGGTAGCAAGGCGCTCTCGATCAGATCCTTCGGCGACACCACAGGGATGACGGTCACTCCTGGTAGTGTCACGGTCAACACCAACGGCGCCTTGACCGGCTACTCTTACGGCATTTATGCCCGCAACTCCGGCAGCGGCGCGCTCACCGTCACTGCCAATGGCGATGTCATCACCATCGACAATGTGTACGGATACGCCATCTATGCGCGGATCGATTCTGGCACCAATCTTGAGGTGACCACCGGCGCCGGCACCACTGTCACCGGCGCTACGGGCATTTTTGCTGGCAACAACGGCAGCGGCACTCTTACCGTCACCGCCAATGGCAACGTCACCGGCACCGCGTATTACGGCATCCAGGCGCGGATCGATTCTGGCACCAATCTTGAGGTGACCACCGGCGCCGGCACCCATGTCACCGGCCGCTTTCGGGGCATTTATGCCCGCAATAGCGGCAGCGGCACCCTCACCGTCACCGCCAATGGCGATGTCACCGGCACCGATAATGAAGGCATCTACGCTAGGAACGACGGAACCGACCTTGAGGTGACAACCGTCGCCGGCACCCATGTCACCGGCCTCAACAGGGGCATTTATGCCAAGAACTACAACGGCAGCGGCACTGTTACCGTCACCGCCAATGGCGATGTCACCGGCACCAATCGTGAAGGCATTTCTGCGCGGAACAACAGCGGCACCAATATTGAGGTGACCACCGGCGCCGGCACCACTGTCACCGGCGGCCAAACGGGCATTCGTGCCACCAATTACGGCAGCGGCACTCTCACCGTCACCGCCAATGGCGATGTCGCCGGCACCACTCGTGATGGAATCTTTGCGCGGAACAACAGCGGTACCGGTCTCGCGGTGACCACCGGCGCCAGCACCAATGTCACCGGCTACTATAAGGGCATCTATGCCAAGAACATCGGCAGCGGCACTCTCACCGTCACCGCCAATGGCGATGTCACCGGCACCACTCTTGATGGAATCTATGCGCGGAACTACGGCATCGATCTCAAGGTGACAAGCGGCGCCGGCACCCATGTCACCGGCCTCAATAAGGGCATTTATGCCATCAACGACGGCAGCGGCACCCTCACCGTCACCGCCAATGGCGATGTCAGCGGCACCACTCTCGATGGAATCTATGCGCAGAGCGTTGCAGGGGGTCCAATCAACATCACCGTTGGCGCGGCAAGCGCCGTGACCAGTAATGGCGCCGGCGCAGACCATTTCGCCATCGATGTCCGCGGCGGTCCTGGCGATGTCACGGTTGCCGGCACATTGAATGGCGGAGCCGGCGGCGCCGTCCAGTTCGATCAAGGCACCGCTCGCGACGACCGGCTCGAGCTGCAGCCCACTGCCACCATCAACGGCAATGTCTTGGCCGGACCGGGCACGGACACGCTGGCCTTCGGTGGCGCGGGCAATGGCGCCTTCAATCTCGCCAATATCGATACCGGCGGCAACACACAGCAGTTCCAGAGTTTCGAAGTGTTCCAGGTGGACAGCGGCGATTGGAGCTTCTCGGGCGGCACCGTGGAGGCATTCACGGTGAACGGCGGCACGTTGAAGGGCACCGGCACGTTCGGCGGGCTCACCGTCAATGGCGGCACCATCGCGCCGGGCAACTCGATCGGTACCATGACCGTGAACGGCGCCTTCACGCTTGGCAGTGGCGCGATCTACGAGGTGGAGGTCAACGCGGTGGGCCAGAGCGACAAGGTGATCGTCAACGGCACCGTGAACCTCACCGGCGCCACCTTGCGCGTGCTGGCGGCGAACGGAAATTACAAAACGAGCACGAACTACACGATCATCGACAACGACGGCACGGACGCGGTGGCCGGAACATTCGCGACGATTACCAGCAGTCTCGCCTTCCTGACGCCAACCGTGTTCTACGCCGGCGGCGACGGCAATGACGTGGTGCTGAACCTCGCGCGCAACGAGACGCTGTTTCCGGATGTGGCGCGCACGTCTAACCAGCGTGCTGTGGCTGGCGCGCTGTCGCAGCTCCCCGCGGACAACCCGCTGTTCCTCGCCGTGTTAAACCAGACGGCTTCGGGCGCGCGGCAAGCCTTCGACGCACTGTCCGGCGAGATCCACGCCACCGTCGCCGGCACGCTCGCCGACGACAGCCGCTATGTGCGCGAGGCAATCCTGGGCCGTCTGATGCAAGCGAGCCATACGGCTGGCGGCAATACGCAAACCGCCGCGCTCGCCGCTGCCGGTCCGCAAGTGGCCTCGCTCGATGCGAACGCGATGGCGCTTGGCTATGGCGGCAAGGATCTCGGCGCACCGCCGTCGTCGTCACCGCTGGCCTTCTGGACCCGCGCCTATGGTGCCTGGGGCGACTTCGACGGCGACGGCAATGCTGCGACCGCCGACCGTGATCTCGGCGGCTTCATGTCCGGCATGGATGCGCAAGTGTCCGGCTCCTGGCGGGTCGGTCTCACCACCGGGGCCTCCTTCTCAAATATCGGAGTGAGCGACCGTTACTCCTCCGCCGATGTCGAGAGCTATACGCTCGGCGGTTACACGGGCGGCATGGCTGGTGCTTTTGCGCTCCGAGGCGGCGGTACTTGGGCATGGAGTAACATCGACACTTCGCGTGCCGTGGTCTTCCCTGGCTTCTACGAGCGGCAGAAGGCTTCGTATGACGCGGACACCGGTCAGCTCTTTGGCGAAGTCGCCTATCCGACGCAGATGGGCGGCATGGCCGTGGAGCCTTTCGGCGGCCTAGCGTATGTCTCCGTCGACACCGGCAGCTTCAAGGAACGTGGCGGCAGCCTAGTTTCTCTGCGCGGTAGCGCCACCGATCAAGATGTCGGCTACTCGACCTTGGGTTTGAGGGCCGCGTCAACGATGCATTGGGGAGCCATGCTGGTCGTTCCGCATCTCTCCGCCGCCTGGCAGCATGCCTTCGACGACGTGACGCCGGGCGCGGCCCTGGCCTTCGCTACAACCGGCATCGGCTTCGGCATCACCGGTGTGCCGCTGGCCGAGGACAGCGCCCTGATCGACGCGGGTCTCGACTTCGCGCTCGGCGACCGCACGACCGCCGGCGTGTCCTACACCGGCCAATTCGGCGACGGCGTCTCCGATAACGGCGTCAAGGGCCGCCTCACCTGGCTATTCTAAAAAGCAAGGCGATGTCCGCTTTGGGTCATGAGCGGACATTATCGAGCGGATCCGAGAGGTCCGCTTTACCCCTCAAAGCAGCCATGCTGGCTGCCGAGATCTAGGTCAGCTGAGTGCCAAAAGCCGACTACCGGCTTAATCGCTGAGTGAGCGAAGGCAGGCGAGTAAAATTACGATGGAGGTTTTCGGGCCCATAACTGATAGGTCCCCCCAAAAACTTCTGGGTGCCGCTCTTCAAAGCCATGCCAAGCCGCTAAAGATGTAAAATCAGAAGGGTCGGAACTCTCCTGGCGAAAGCGGGTCAAATCGGGAGCATACGGGACCTGTAAGCCGAGAAACTCCAGACCAGCCCTCGCGAACATTTTATCGATCTCCAAAAGCGTGAATTGATGCTCCTCCACATGGAACATCAAGTCGCGACAGTCCGACATGGCCCAGAAGTCCGAAGCGGGACTTGCTAGGATGGAGAGGCTTTGATCTGCCTCACCGAGCATGATTTGCCGTCGCAGGTCGCGAATGCCGGTCGGTGTCGGTGAAATCCCCTGCTCGGCGATGAGGTGACGGACTTGACTTACCGGTTTGCGAGCGATTGTGCTGTAAAGCCCCACAAAGAAAAACCCACCAGGGGCAAGCAAGCGGGCCAAGACAGCGAGCCCACGTTGCGGGTCAGACATATGGTGGATCACGCCGAAACTGTGAATGAGATCAAATCGGCTGTCGAGCTCATCGAGTCCTAGTATATCCGCCTGTTTATGTTGGACACCCTGCAGTCCATACTCGGCGAGCTTCCGCATGCCGTAGGCGAGGCTGCTGCGACTGAGATCGACGGCGAGGACGGATGCTGTTCGGTATGAGGTGACTACTCCAATAGTTTCAAGTCCGGTTCCGCAGCCGGCAATCAGTACGTGGGGTACATCGGTAAGCGGTAATTGGTGTTCGGCCAAGTGAGGAAGAATGTCGCGAATGGCCTCGCGGAATGGACGCGGTGCGCTCAATGTAAAGCCTGTCCAACGCGGGTAAGGGTTCTCCTCGTATTGCTTTTGCACGGCCACGGAGACGGCGTCCGACACTGATGTGAGTGCCTGCACCGATGACGCAAAGGCCTGCTCTTGCTGGGGCTCGTCAATCTGTTGTCTCAGGAGCGCCGCCATGCAGCGAGGCAACTCAACTCGTTCCAACTGCATGCCAAGTGAGCCCAACGGGACATAGCAAGCCAGCAGGGCCAACTTGGCCAAGTCGGCTGTCTCTGATGCCCTTATGCCTTCTATTAGGGAAGCGACACCCAACTCCTCCTCGTCCGTCACGTGGTATATGTACTCGTTGAGATAGCACTGTTGCGCAAGCGCGCAGATCAACTCTAACGGAGCCACACGACACGCGTTCAGCGCAAAAAGAAGCAAACTGCAACGCACATTTGTCATCGCAAGCTCAATGTCCTGATCCGGGATAGGCGTTTTGGTGAGCAACGTCGTCAGCAGAGTGCTGCCGGCCAGCACCTGCAAATTCGCTTCGTCGACTTTGTCGTGGCGCAGTGCATGCCACGCGGCAGACAGATCCGATTGAGACTTTATTTTCGCCACGACTGCTGAGGCTAAACTGCTTGGACTGATATCACTGCGTTCAAGAAGTCGCTGCAACACCGAGAGAAAGCCCTCGCCGTTCGGGACGGAGCGGACATGGCGGAGGTTCCGCGCTAGGAGGCGGTTGATCTCGTCGTTCTCGGGAAGCAAGGTGGCTGCCAGCGCCAGAGCCTCCAGACCTTCCGCGCCTTTTCCTATTTGGAGCATCCCGCGGCCAAGATTGGCCAACACGCTCGCACGGTTCTGTCTGTCGCCCGACGGAAGTCCTTCAAGTGCCGCCGACAACATCTCGACGGCACGCGCGGCATCGCCATTGTGCAGGAGGCAAAGTCCATAGCCGTTCAAAGCAGGGAAGAAGTCCTTCTTCCCCCGGAGCGCGCGCTCATAGGCGAGCGCCGCCTCTTGCCAGCGCGAGAGTTTCCTAAGTGCATCGCCCTTGAGCGCCTCGGCGTCGGCATAGCCCGGCCGCAACCTCGTAGCGGTCTCGTAGTAACCCAGCGCAATCTCGGGCTGGTTCGTGCGAAGGAATGCGTTACCGAGATTTAGATGCACTCCTGGATTGCGCGGCTGAGCTGTGGTGGCCCGTTTGAACAGATCGATGGCTGCAGTATTTCGGCCACGCCGGAGCTCAATAACACCCATCAAATTAAGCGCGTCTCCATCCTTCGGGCGAGCTGTGAGAAGAAGGCGAACGGCGTTTTCCGCATCCTGAAGGTGGCCTGCGTCAAGATAGCCGACCGCTTGGGTAAGAAGGTTCGAAGCCTGAAACGGCGTTTTTGCTGGAGGGGGTGAAAACCGGCGCCGCTTTGACATAGTGCTCACTAGCTTCAACCAGGAGGAGGTAGCAGGCGAGATTACTACGAGGTGAGAACATGTTACAGCCCTCCAAAATATGCTAAAAAAGACTTTGAAGAAGAGAGCTGGCTGGCGGAGTCCTCTTAGGGTCATTAACGGACCCTGGTGCGCGGATCTCAGATTTCGGCTTTATCCCAACTGCAGACATCTTCGGCGTCGAAGTCGATGTCGGCTAGGTGCCATTAGAAGACGTCGAGCACCTCGCCACTCTGCTAGTTGCCAATCCCCCACCGTTTCACCGGTTCCAGTCAGCCAACCAGCATCATCAGCCCAGAAAGCCCCACGGCAAGGCCAGCGCCACGCTGAAACCCGTGGAATTTTGTTGAGATCGAGAAGGTCCCTCCAAGGGCAATGCCAGCACCGAGCAAGACCGCTGAGGCGAGCAGGAAGCCGGCAAAATATTGAAGTGATAATTGGCCGTCGACGGTCCCTGCCAGGCCATGCGCTACCCCGTGGAAAACGGCGAACAGTCCGGCAAGAGCCACGCCGACGCCGAACGGCACCCGTGCGGCGAACACCACCATAATACCCAAGACGACAACAGAGGCGGCGATACCTTGCTCAAGCGCGGGCACGTTAACTGCGCTCGCGCCGAGTGCGCCACCGGCGGTCATCATGGCGATAAAGGCGATCGGGAGAGCCCAGACGGCCCGTCCCCCCATGGCGAATGCCAAGACGCCGACAGAGATCATCGCCAGGACATGGTCTATCCCTCCTAGGGGGTGGGCGAAGCCGTGTGCCAGGGTGTCGGGAATTCCGTGACCCGGGTGCGCCAGTGCCGGCGCGGAGCACAGCCCAAGCATTACGAGTGTCAGGACGAATTTCGCGGTCTTTGACATGATGCAAGCCTTTCTCACGAGGTGACTTCTTTACGGTGCCCGAGATGGCCGGACGAGACGAGGGTGGCCACCACGTCGAGGATGACCCGGCAAGCGAGCTGCGCTGTATTGTCGTTGACGTCGTAGGGCGGGGAAACTTCCACCACTTCCATGCCGCATAAGCCTTCCGCGGCGATCGTACGGATCATTTCAAAAGCCTCGCGCGGCAGAAGCCCGCCGGGCTCGGGCGATCCGGTGCCCGGAGCGAAGCCCGGATCTATCGAGTCGATGTCGAAAGACAGATAGACAGCCTTGCAGCCTTCCCACGCCATCTCCAGAGCAATCTCGGCGGCCTTGCGCGGGCCGTGCAGTTCCACATCCTGCATGGTGAGGACGCTAGTGCCGCGCCGCTTCGCGACCGCGGTGCCGGGCCGGTTGCCGTACCAACCGCCGATGCCGACCTGCACCAAGTTTTTCGGATGGCAGTTCGGCAGGCCAACATCATGCATATGGCTGTGATCGCGGTGCGTCGTGGACGAGCCTTCATGGGTCGTCCAGAACCACGGCGTGGTGTGCATCCGCTCATCCATGTCCTTTTCCTGGATGTCGATATGGCGGTCGATGTGGATGATGCCGACATTGCCGTCGATATGGGGGGCGATGCCGCGCACATTGGGGAAGCCCAGGCTGTGGTCGCCGCCGCAAATGATGGGAAAGACACCGGAAGTGTAGATATGGGAGACCGCTTTCGTCACTTGGTCGAAGGTCTTTTCGATGTTGCCGGGAATGACGAAGATGTCGCCCGCGTCGCAGAAATCCAGCTCCTCGTAGATGTCGACGCCGCCGTCAAACCAGTACCCATCATAAAGCGCCGATATGCGCCGCACGGCCTGAGGGCCGAAGCGAGTTCCCGGACGGTACGTGGTGGCTGAGTCGAACGGCGCGCCGACAAAGGCCGCTTCAAAAGCGCCGATCTTGCGGATGTCTTCGCAGTAGGGCGCTTTCATAAAAGTATTGATGCCGGCAAACGCTGGCTGATGGCCGCGGCTGAAAAGCGAGATGTTTCGATCGATCACCGAATCCGCCGCATCCAGACCGAACTCCAGCGAGCGGCGAATGTCCTCGTCCTGCTTCGACTGCGAGATTCGTGATAGCGCATCCATTGTTCGCGCCCCGTGAGTGTCCTCGCGTCTCACGCCGTGGCTATGCCCGTGAGCGTGCGTGTGGGCTTCCTCAGTTCCGCGTTTTTTTCCTGCCATGACCGGTGCACCTCGCGCTTAAAAGCAAAACGAAGCGTAGCGCAGGGCTCTTGGCGCAAAACACACCGAAACTTTCAATCTGCAGGATTGACGGGATCAATGCTGCAGCGCACGACTGTCTGAAAATAGCACCCCCTGACAATGAATTTCGGGCGTTCAATACCGGTCGCGCAGCGCGGCGGTACTAACTCGATTGTCCACCGAGTCCGACCTCCGCGAGGAGAAGTTGGCGCGCCAGCTTGTGTGGCGCGCGTGGATTGGTGATGACAAAAATGGGCATGGAGGGCTTCTTGGTCCCTTTTAGCAGGGGCCACAACCGGCCCGCCTCGACATCGGGAGCGGCGAAGCCCTCCGGCAGAAAGCAGATGCCGATGCCGAGCTGCGTCAACCGCTTCGCCTCATCCAGATGCTCAGACAGGCCGGCGACCGTGAGGCCGAGACCGTGATGAGTACGGAAGGCCGTCAGCAGATCAGGCTCGTCAGCACCGGTGAGCACAAAGGCCTCCGTCGAAAGCGCCGACGGATCATCGAACGATCTGCCAAAAAGCGGATGGTTACGTCCGCAATAAGCACCATGGACCTCGTCGAACAGGAAGTCATAGCTGAGGTCGGAGCGCAGGGTCAGCGCCGGGGCCACGCCGACATCGATCTCGTCGCGGAGGAGGGCGGCAGCGACCGAATCCCACGTCGTGACGTCGATCAAGATCTCTACCTTGGGATAGCGCGCATGAAAGCGCGAGATGGCGGCATCAAACCGCTCGCTGACCATGCTCGAGATGATTTGAATGGAAACCCTGCCGCGCAGGTCCTCGGTGAGATTGCTGAGCCGCTTCGGCACGTTGCGCACGAGGGTGTTGAGAGAGCGGCAGGTCTCGGCGACCAGCAAGCCTTCGTCGGTCAGCTCAAAGCCTCGAGGACCGCGCCGGCAGAGTGTTACTTCCAACGCGGACTCGAGCCTCTTCAGCGCCAGGCTAAGCGCGGGCTGCTTACGCCGCAGTGCTCTTCCGGCACGGCTCACACCCTGGGCCTCCACGATCTCGTGGAAAGTCTTCAAAAGATTCCAATCTACGTTGCGAGAGAAGTTGGGTATGGCGCGAAGCATGTCGGTGTCCCTCTCATTGCGTACTCAACGGCAGATGAACGGCTAACAGTGGTCGATATCTCTGTGGAGTGCACGACCGCGACACGACATGTCGTCCAGCGGCCGGGCGAGTCATGAACGCGGCACTGTTCGGGCTTGCGGCGGCTTTGGGACTCGGCGTCGCCGATTTTATGTCTCGCTTCAGCGCTCGCGCACTCGGCGCGCCGCTGACCTATGGCGCCGTGCTCTTGATCGGAACCGTTGGAACCAGCCTTTGGGTGCTGTTCAGCAACACGCCGCTCATTTGGTCTCCGCTCGGCTGCGCAGTCGCGGCGGTCCACGGACTCTTCGTGGCGCTCATGTGCATGCTGCTCTATACCGGACTGGCGCGAGGACCGATCGCTGTGGTCGCACCTATCGTGGCGGCGCATCCGGCTCTCGTTCTCGCCGCAAACGTTGTAATGGGCGTGCGGCCGAGCGCGGCGCAATGGGTTGCCATGACGGTGATTGTCGTCGGCGGCATTGTAATCGCGGCTACGGCTGCCCCAGAGCATGGCGACGACAAAAAGGCTAGTGCCGATCGCACGACCCTGCTGATTGCAATCGGTGCTTGTCTCGCCTATGCGGCGCTGGTCATCACTGGACAAGCCGCCGTGCCGTTGATCGGAGAAACACAAACGATGTGGATCGGACGCTGTTCGGGTCTCGTGTTTGTCGTGCTCATCTTGATTTTTCAGCGGGCGACTCTGAAGATACCTTTTGAGTGGCTGCCCTATGTCGGGCTGCAAGGCGCGCTCGATTCCCTCGGCTATTTGGCTTTTCTGGCCGGTGCGGCCACCGTTGCGCCTCATGTAACGATGGTGATCGCATCCGCTTTCAGCGTGGTGACTGTGCTGCTCGCAAGGCTGATCCTGCATGAGGTGGTCAGCATAACGCAGTGGATGGCCATCGTGCTCATCGCGATTGGCACGGCCTTCCTCAGCGGCTCGTAGCCTCCTAGCCCCAGACGCGGCCGGAACGAACCGTATCGATTTGATAGTCGCTTGCATGCCTTGTGAAGAACTCTTGGCCAAAACGCTGCGCCGCCTTCAGGGGCTCGTTGGGATCGTGCTGGACTTCGCCTCTGGCATTGCCGTAGCCATGAACGACGCCGACGAATGTCGATCGCGTGTAGCGCGAGAATTCCTGTATCTGGCAGAGAACTGCACCGGACACCATTGGGAAGGTCTCCTCCGAGCTCAACACGAGCCCGATGCGCTTGCCCGACATGCCCCTGATCACGTCTTCAGATTTCGGATAGGAGGCTGCGTAGTAACAGAAGGTGCGGTCAAAGAAGGCCTTCAACTGCGCCGACGTGCCATACCAATAGATCGGCGTCGCGGCGATGAAGCCATCCGCTGGCAGATAGCGATCGAGGAATACCGAGCGATAGCCGTCTTCGATGGCGCACTCCCCGTCGGGCTTGCGGCACTGGCGGCAGTCGCGCAAAAACCCTCCCAAAAAGTCGTCGGCAAAAATGAAATCGGCTTCATGACCGGCCTCGACGAGACCGCTGACAACGGCCTCGGCGAGCAGCGCCGAATTGCCATTGCGGCGGGGGCTCGACGACAGTACGAGAGCCTTCATCGCCTCACGTCCTCAACAGCTCGGCGGCGGCCTCGTCTACCGCACGCTGGAACGCGGGCACCCTGCCGGGCGACCCGACGCAATGCCCCCAAGGGGAGTCGTAAACGCGGAGCTCGGCATGGCGCATGGCTGCGACTTCGGCGGCATTGTCATCGGGCACGAAATATTGGTCGGTGCTGCACGGCATGACGATGGCGCGCGCGCGAATAGCCTGGAGTGCCCGCTTGAAATCGCCGCGGTAGAGGTCGTTGTCGCTGATGTCGGCGTGCTGCCAAGTCCAGATCTTCGCAAGGAGGTCGTTGGCATCCCATTGCAGATGGTCCGCTTCCCAGTCGCGGAGAAAATCTTCCAGCGTGGCGAATCCCATCTCGCGGAAGAGCTCGGCGGCGAAGAAGCCGTGAGAATATGCCCAGGGAGCGTACACACGGCCGAAAGCCCGCAAGCCCTTCTCCGGCGGCGCCGTGTAATTCCCGCCATTCCAGGCGGCGTCAGCCTGAAGGGCCGCCTTTGGGCCTTCGATGAAAGCGAGGTTGAAGGCCGAACAACGTGCGGTGCCACAGTAGGGGAGCATCGCCTTGACCATGTCGGGATACTGCGCGGCCCACTGATAGGCTTGCATTGCGGCCATCGACCAGCCGAACACGAGCGCGAGCTGCGTGACGCCGAGGCCCTCCGTGAGGAGACGGTGCTGGCAGGCAACATTATCAAACAGCGTCACACCCGGAAATCGCGGTCCGTCCTGTGGCGCGGAAGTGTTGCTTGGCGAGGAGGAATAGCCGTTCCCGAGCAAGTTGACCGACACCACGAAATGGCGCGCTGGATCGACCGCGCGACCCCTTCCGAAAAGGGCCTCGTTGCGCATGTGGGTGCCGGTATAGAAGGTCGGAATAAGGATCGCATTATCGCCCGCTTCGTTGAGCGCGCCGTATGTAACGTAGGCTAGCTGTGCGTCCTTCAGGACGGTTCCGGATTGCAGCGGAACGTCGCCCAGCCGGTAGGTCAAGTGCTGCGTCATGGCTTCCCTTCCGCGCGCCGATTGCCACGTCAGTCATGATGACGACAAAAGGCCCCCACCGCAGCCCTAAACCAGCCCTGCATGATCACGCTCTTGTTGAGCGCATATGGCCTATTAATTGGCCAATTAATTAGCAAAAGAGTGTTGCCTTAATTGTGCGGTTAATGCAAGTACGAGGTGCCTTTCGGAATGGGTGCATGTTGTCAGTAAAGGCGAAGTTCCTCCCAAACATTTGATGCAATCGTGCGGGGGCGTAAAGTCAACGAGAGTGGGCATGGTGACCGGTTGAATGCGGTCCCGCGGGGCTGTGTGGGCATATGCCCGGAGAGTCGATAGGAATGAATCAACCGGCCAAGACAGAGAGCCGAGCGCGCAAAGCTGGCCCAAAGCCTGCGGGCGGCCGCGGGCGACGGGTAGGCCAGAGCGCCGATCGCGTAGATAAGTTCCTTGTCGCCTCGCTCGAACTTTTTGCCGAGCGCAACTTCGCATCCGTTACGATCAAGGACATTGCCGAAGCTCTCGGCGTCAATACAGCTCTCATCTATTATTATTTCGACAGCAAGACGGACCTATTCCGGGCGACGATTGAGCATGCCGTCGGGCACGCGTTTGCCAACGTTCGTGCGCTGGACGACAGGAATGCGGATCCCGCGAGCATCCTTACGGCTTGGCTGGAAAATCACGTGAGCCAGTACGCGGAGATTCACCGCTTCGTGAAAATTGCACTCGACTTCCGAGGCTCACATGAAGGCAACCCGGCGGTCGCGCAATCCATCGACAGGTTCTACGATGAAGAGCGTAAGATGCTTTCAAAGGTCATCCGCGACGGAATCAGACAGAAGATATTCAAGCCCGTTGATCCGATTCGCATGGGTCAATTCATATCGACCTATCTCGACGGCTGCATGGTGCGGTCGGTCATTCTCTCCGACTTCGATCTCGATGGAGCCGTGCGCGATCTTCATGCCCGGGTGTGGGAGATGCTGGATTATTCCGGCAAACAGGGCATGAAGAGCCACCGACGCTGACGGCGCTCACTCACCCGATATTCCCGTTTAAAAACCTGAAGCTTTGAGCGACTCGCTCAGTGCTCGCGCGCTCTTGCAGCGCTCGCATTACGAATCCAGGATCAATCGATCGATAAAACTAATTGACTGTTTAATTAGATGCGGCGACAGTGACGAGGTGTCGCGGTGAGGCATTCCGCCCCGCCTTCGCCTTGGGGGACCTTGGCAACGACGTAGACAAGTTTAGGACCGAGCCGACGTTACGCGCAGGTCCGAGGGAGGGCAGGCCTACATGAACGAGCTGAGGACCGGAGCGCAGATCGAGGCGTCAGCGGGCAAATCCCCATCCAACAAGGAGACGATGCAGACATTGATGGAGAAGGGCGTGGAATATTGCATGCCGTTCTATGTCGACGTGCACGGCATCGCCAAGACCAAGACAGTGCCGATCGATCATTTCGACAGAATGATGCGCGGATCGGAACTGTTTACGGGCGCCGCGCTCGATGGACTTGGACAAGGCCCGCATGACGATGAGCTTGCCGTCCTGCCAGATCCGGAGCGGGTCATGCAGTTGCCTTGGCGGCCGAATGTTGCGCTCATTCCCGGTCAGCTCATGTATCACGAGCAAACCTACGAGATGTGTTCGCGCTCGGCTCTGGCCAAGCAGATCGCGCGAGCCGCCAAGATGGGCCTGAAACTCAATCTTGGCATCGAGTGCGAGACCTACATTGTGCGCATGGATCCGGACGCGCCGAACGGCTTCGCGCCCAACGATCCGCGCGATCACATTGCAAAGGCGGCCTACGACGTTTCACTCACACTTATCAATATGGACTTTCTGAACGACATCGTGGCGTCGATGAATGCGCTCGGCTGGAAGGTTCACTCGTTCGATCACGAAGATGCCAATGGCCAGTTTGAATTCGACTTCGCCTACGCCGACGCGATGACCATGGCGGATCGCTTCGTCGTGTGGCGCATCATGATGAAGGAACTTGCGCGCAAGCATGGCTTCGAAGCCACCATGATGCCCAAGCCATATGCCGACCGGACGGGATCCGGCGCGCATTTCAATATGTCGCTGGCCGACGTCCAGACAGGCGAGAATATCTCAGGCGACGCTGGCGACAAGAGAGGCTGCGGCTTGTCCAAGCGCGCCTATCAGTTTCTCGGTGGGCTCAGGCAGCATGCCAACGCAATCGTCGCGGTGAGCTGCCCGACCGTCAATTCGTACAAGAGGCTGATCAAAACAGGCTCAATGACCGGTTACACTTGGGCGCCGATCTTCATATCCTACGGCGGCAACAACCGGACCCATATGTTCCGCGTGCCCATGCTGAGACCGCATATCGAAGGGCAGGGCGGAGACGCGCACGTCAATCTCTCCAGTACGCGCTGGGAATGCCGCGCCGTCGATCCCTGCACCAATCCGTATCTGTCCGCAGCGATGTTCCTAGCAGCCGGTCTTGACGGCATTGAGCAGGACCTCGATCCAGGCGATCCGCAACTGGTCAACATGTACGAGTTGAGCGACCAGGAGCTTGCCGACCGCGGTATCAGGCAGCTGCCGCAGACCTTACTGCACGCCATCAACGCCTTCGAGGAGGATGATCTCGGACGCCGTGTGATGGGTGATGCGCTCTTTAAGTCCTACGTCGAGCTCAAGAAGTCCGAGTGGTGGTCCTACCATGGCTCGATTTCGCAGTGGGAAGTTGACAACTATCTGACGAAGTTCTGAGCACGGAGGAAAAATCGCAGTGTTTTGGCGAAAGAAGAACAAATCTGCCCACGATCAGGTGAAGATGTTCTTCGCCTCCGACCTCCACGGGTCGAACGTCTGCTTCAAGAAGTTTGTCAACAGCGCCAAATTCTACGGCGCCGATGTGCTGGTGCTCGGCGGAGATCTGACGGGCAAAGCGGTGATCCCGATCGCAGAGCAGCCAGACGGCTCGCATCTCGCCTTCCAGCACGGCGAATCCGTGCGCATTACGGACAAAAGCGAGCTAGACGATTTCATCAAGCGCCAAGGAAACATGGGGTTCTATCCGGCGGTCATTTCAGAAGCCGAGTATCAGTCTCTTCGGGACGATCCTGAAGCCCAAGCCGAATTGTTCAAGCGCCTCGTGCTAGAACGCGTGCGAGAATGGGCGGAGTTCGCCGAGAGCAAGCTCAAAGGCACCGACATCCCGCTTGTTGCCCTCCCTGGAAATGATGACTTCCACGAGATCGACGAGATCCTGACCCAGTCGGCCCACGTCGACTTCAACGAGATGCGGGTGTGCGACTTCAAAGGCGGATATCAGATGCTGTTCTGCGGGGGCTCGACGCCTACGCCTTGGGACACCGAGCGCGAATTCTCCGAGGAACAGTACGCCTCACGCTTCGCCGAGCTCCTGCCGCAGGTTCGCGATATGAGCCGGTGCATCTTCAACGTTCACGTCCCGCCTCTAGGCACCGCGCTCGATGCCTGCCCCAAGCTCGATGACAACATGCAAGTCGTTTACGAGATGGGGCTGCCGGCCCAGATCCACGCCGGCTGTCAGACACTGAACGACATCATCAAAGAGCACCAGCCGCTCCTCGGCCTTCATGGGCATATCCACGAAGGGCGCGCCAAGATCAACATCGGCAACACTGTCTGCATCAATCCCGGAAGTGTCTATCCGGAGGGGATTTTGCAAGGAGCGATGATCGTTCTTGAAGACGGACGGATCGCCCAGACGAATCTGACGCAAGGCTAGGGGGCGCTTTTCGGGGCCCCGATAATTGAAAATAAGGGAGGGGAGAATGTCCGTTACTGATGCTGGAGGGGAAAAGAGAATTTTCCTCCGCAAGGCGTCCGGGTTGATCCGGACGGCAAGCGGCACTGATACGTTTATCTACAATCTCGGCGTGGTGAGTATCGGCCTCGGCGTAGGGTCGATGCTTTACTATGGCCCCGCCTTCTATCCGCAAGGCGATCTGATTTGGGGCTGTGTGCTCGCGGGCGTCGCCATGGCGTTGATCGCCTTCGGGTTCATCACTTGGACGATTACCTTGCCGCGTTCTGGCGGCATTTACGTGTTCGGGTCTCGAATTCTGCCTCCGGCCCTCGCGCTTACGATGAGCCTCGTGGAGATCACGGCATGGCTCTTCTACTGCGCCATCGCGGCCTACTGGATCGTGACCCTGGCGCTGGCACCGATGTTCGCAGCATTGAACCTGCTAACGGGCAACGAGACGTTCCTCGCCATATCGGAAACGATGTTGCAACCGTGGGCGACGTTCCTCATCGGAGCGGCGATCCTGGTTCTCTCCCAGGTCATCCTGTCGTACGGGATGCGCTTCTACCTCACGATCAACAAGTGGGTCTTTATCCTTGCGATGGCCAGTTCGGCCTTCCTGCTCATCACGCTGGCGATGTACACGCGGGAAGATTTTGTCAGCCATCTCAATGGTCTGGTTGGTCCGTCGCTGGGTGTCCCAGACGCCTACAATGCGATCATCGCCAGCGGCAAGGAGAACGGCTGGGGCGGTGGCGACACCACTACATGGCAGACGATCCTGGTCTCGAACTGGCCGTTCTTACCTTTGGTGGGCGCCGCGTTCTCGATTGCGATCGGCGGCGAAATCAAATCGGTGGGTAAATCACAGACTGTCGCCATGCTGGGTGCCGTGCTGATTGCCACCGTCGTGTGGATTGTCACCGTGTGGCTGGCATACAGGGTGTTCGGCTTCGAATTCCTTGGCACGGCCGTGTACAACGCTGTGATGGGCACCGGCATTACCACGCCGACCGATCCGTCCGTTGCTCTGCTGACGGGCATCCTCACCCAGTCCCCGCTGATCACCGTGCTGACCTCTCTCGGTCTTGCGCTGTGGATGTGGATGTGGATCCCCGCAATGCATACCTTCGGCATCCGTGCTGTCGTCGCCTGGTCGTTCGACCGCGTCGCGCCGGCGCCGCTTGCCAAGATCTCGGAGACCTACCACACGCCGTTGGTCGCGATCACCGTGACCACGATCTTCAACCTGATCTGCATGGCCTTGTTCGTGTTCACGCCTTGGTTCTCCAAGATCGTGATCCTGATCGAGGCGGCCGTGCTGGCGTGGTCGGTGGTGCTGCTTGCGGGCGTCTTCTTCCCCTACAAGCGGCCGGAGCTTTATGACAAGTCTCCGCTTGCGGGCAAGACCGTGTTCGGGTTGCCGATCATGACGGTGGGCTGTTTCCTCGGCTTCCTCGCCGCACAGTTCTACTTCTGGACGTTGTTCTTTGATCCGAACGCGGCCGGTCACGACCCAACGCAGGTTGCCATCGTTGTCGGCGTGTTCGTCTTCGGCTTGGCGTTCTACTACATCATGAAGATGATCAGGGCCTCGCAAGGCATCGATGTGACCCTGGCCTTCAAAGAGATCCCGATCGAGTGATCGGGTGCCGCAAGCCGGATGGGTCGGTTGGATAACCCCCCTTCCTCCCATCCGGCCTGCGGCCTTTTCCGCTCTCCGCAGTTCTGCGGTGCACGAAGCGTGGGGCTGGGAGGTCCCATGTTCATCTCAACCGAAGCCGCTGGAGGCGCGTGTGAACCAAATGCCAACAGATCCGGGTCTGAATTTGGAGTTTGTGGACGAGGCGCTCGCCCTGGTCCGCGACGCAGAAGCAAAAGGAATACGCCTGCGCATTTTGGGATCGATTGCGTACCGGCTGCAATGCCCCAATAATCTTCATCTCTTTGAGGACACCAAGCGGGTTTTGACCGATGTCGATTTCGGCGCCGAGAAGAAACAGAACAAAGCGATCCGTGAGTTCCTCATGGCCCGCGACTATGTCCCTGATGAGGGCGTCTACATGGCTTCAGAGGGATCTCGTCATGTGTATCTTCACAAAGAGACAAATCTGAATGTCGATGTATTTGCCGATGAGCTCTATTTTTGCCATCGCATCCCGTTCAAGAACCGTCTCGATCTCGACAGCCCGACCATCTGCACGACCGACCTCCTGCTCGAGAAGATGCAGATTGTCGAGATCAATCTAAAGGACTTTAAAGATACGATCGTGCTGATGCTTGAGCATCCGCTGTCGCATCAACAGGCGGGGTCGAAATCGATCGATACGGATTACATCGTCGACATGATGCGCCGCGATTGGGGCTTCTATCACACCTTCACCACCAATCTTAAGCGTGTCCCTGGCCACCTGACCGAATTTCCTTCCATGAAAAAGGAGGATCACGCGGTCGTCCGAACACGTATCGACGAGCTTCTCAAAGTGCTCGACGAAGTACCGAAGACTTTGGGCTGGAAAATGCGGGCGAAGATCGGAACGCGGCGCATTTGGTATCAGGAAGTCTCCGAGAAGTCGGCGCAGTACTGAGAACCGTTGGTTCTCTGGATGGGAGACGGACATGTCGAAGTCTATGGCGCCTCTCTCGCATGAGGCGTTTCGTCGGCGCCAGAAGACGGCGGAGCTCGATGGCCTGAGCTACAAGCCGCTGAAGGTTGCCTGGACCGATGTGGGCGAGGGCGATCCGGTCATCCTCCTGCACGGGATTCCGACTTGGTCGTTTCTCTACAATGAGGTGATCCCGCTGCTCGCCGAGCACGCAAGGGTCATCGCTCCCGATTTTCTCGGGCATGGCTATTCCGACCGGCGCGACTTTTTCGATCGCTCGCTGTTGGCGCAGACGGACATGATCATCGGTCTGATGGATCACCTTGGAATCGAACGGGCAACATTTGTGGGTCATGATACCGGCGGTGGGGTTTCCCTGATCATGGCGATAGACCACCCGGATAGGGTTGCACGCCTCGTGCTGACCAACGCTGTGGCCTACAATTCCTGGCCGATCGACGACATGATTGCCCTGGGGAATCCCCACTGGCGCAGCAAATCAGCCAAGGAGGTCGCCGATTTCGTGGCCTCCGGCTTGCCGGACGGACTTTTCAACAAGGATCGGCTCACGCCGGCGTTCGAGGCCGGCATCGTCGCGCCCTACAGCGATGAAGAAGGCAAGATATCCCTTATCCGCAATGCAAGCGCTCTCAACACCAATCACACCACCATGCTGGTTGAGAAGCATCCGGAAATCATTGCGCCAACGCTTTGTCTGTGGGGTGTTCATGATCCTTGGCAGACGATTCGGGATGGTGAAAGGCTCTCGCTGGAAATTCCCGACGCGCGGCTGGTGCGGGTGGAAAACGCCTCCCACTGGATTCCCCACGACACGCCGGAGATCTTTGCCGACGAAGTGTGTAGTTTTCTCGCGGCAAAATAGGCCGTCGTCACCCGACGGACCGAGCCTCCTCTTGCGAGCGACATGTTGAAACGCCTAACTCAGAGCGATCTGCAGTCTCTGATCAACTCGATCAGGCGAGCAGCGGAGCCGCGTCTCGGTGAAGGGCGGCTCGCTGACTACATTCCTGAACTCGGTAAGGTGGATCCGAAAAAGCTGGGAATCGTTATCGCCACGGTGACGGGAGACTTCGCTTCTACCGGTGATGTCGAAGAGCTCTTCTCAATCCAAAGCATTTCGAAGGTTTTCACGCTCACCATGGCGCTAGGGAAGGTCGGCGATATTCTCTGGGAGCGTGTGGGCCGCGAACCCTCGGGCAGTTCGTTTGATTCCATCATTCAGCTCGAGCACAATCGGGGAATTCCCTACAACCCCTTCGTCAATGCCGGGGCGATCGTCGTCACGGATATTGTTCTGGCCGGTCATCAACCCCGTGAAGCCATCGGAGAAATCCTCCGCTTCGTTAGGTTTCTTGCAGGACGATGAGAGTGTCGTGATCGATCCCGCTGTCGCGCGTTCGGAGACAGAGGCGGGGTATCGCAACCGCGCTCTTGCCAACTATATGCGGGCGTTCGGCAACCTGCACCATCCGGTCGATTGGACGCTGGGTGTGTATTTCCACCAATGCGCCATCGCCATGAACTGCCGTCAGTTGGCGAGAGCCGGGCTTTTCCTGGCAAATCGAGGGGAGGTGCCGGCGCCTGCGGCAAAGGTCGTATCACCTCGACGAGCTCGGCGTATCAACTCCCTTATGCTGACCTGCGGTCAATATGACGGATCCGGAGACTTCGCTTACAGAGTTGGTCTGCCGGGCAAGAGCGGTGTCGGAGGCGGCGTGCTGGCCATTGTTCCTGGCGTGGCTTCCATCGCCGTGTGGTCGCCCGCGCTGAACGAGCAGGGTAACTCGTTGATTGGCACGCAGGTGCTTGAGCAGCTCGCGGCAAGAACGGAATGGTCGATTTTCTAGACTTGTTGCTGGAAGACGGGAACTTGATCCAGAGGTCGGGAGTCGCCGTCGCGTACCCTACTTACTTTCCCGAAGAAAATCGCGTTTAGGTGGACTATAGGATCGCGTGGTCAAGGTGCAAACAACGCTGGTTGCGTGCCCCGCAACCAATTTGACATACACCCCCGGTCCCTTGGAGCGGGGTTTTGGTTTGCAACGCTTATGAGGGCTGCTAGCTCGCCGTAGAGTTCCACTCTGAAATTCCCATCCTGCGGCACGAGATGGATTTCTCGATGAGCTCACGGATGCATTCGGCGGCCTCATGGCGGCTGTCTTTGTCATTGAGGGCTTCGGCGAGGTTTAGGACCTTCTGGCGATAGATCTCAGCAAGGTTCGGGTGCAGCCGCGGCATAGGAAGCGGTGCTGCTCGGATCAGCGTCTCGTTCATCGGCATTTTGACCGCTGTCGCCTACCAGGTCGTGATGAATGACATATTGCCCCGCATCGCTTACCCGACGTGGATAAACGGCTTTTTGAACGCCAGCTTCCTACTGATGGTCGGAACGGTCATCATCAATCTGGTGGTGGGTGGGCTTGATCAGCGGGGAAGGCACGATGTCGCGCATCGCGTCGATCACGTGTGCCGTTGGATTTTTCCAGTCTTCTATTTTGGGCTCATTCTGTTTTTGTTTGGAGTGGCGTTTCTGCTCTTCTAGCCGTCGCGATGGGCATGCGAGGTTGGTGGGAAAGCGGAAGTAAGGGTGCGGATCGGTGATCTCCGCTTCACCGGCTCCTCTGCCCCATTAGGTGACATTGACTTGCCTTGAGATAAGGGGACCCCGGCACAGGGAGAAGAGCGCCGGGGCTGCAGATGAGAAGTTGGATCGCCGACTGGATAGAGCAGCAGGGCAATTGGACGATGGTTGTGTACTAGAGCGCTTCTTCCACGGTGCCTCAAGGCGCCCGAAATCCAGTTATACTCGCCTTGTCTAGCTATCAGGCGACGGCCAGAGGATCCAAAAATGACCGGTGAAGAGGACGGCAGGGAGGACGCTATGGATAAGGAGACTGCGGAGGCATCCCTCCTGATCGGCGGCAAAAGATACAACTTGCCGATGCGCAAGGGCACGCTAGGGCCCGACGTGGTCGACATCACCACCCTTTATCAGGAGACAGGCTGCTTCACCTATGACCCTGGCTTCGCATCCACGGCAAGCTGCGAGTCCAAAATTACGTTCATCGATTTTGAAAAGGGGTTGGTCCTCTATCGCGGATATCCGATCGAACAGCTTGCCGAGCACAGCACCTTTCTCGAAACATTTTTCCTCTTGCTCTATGGCGAACTCCCTACGGCCCAGCAATACGAGGTATTCGAGAACCGCATTACCAAAAACACCATGGTGCACGAGCAGATGAGCCGATTCTATTCCGGCTTCCGCCGCGACGCGCATCCGATGGCAATCATGGTCGGCGTGGTGGGGGCGCTCTCCGCCTTCTATCACGACAGCCTCGACATCAATGATCCGGCACAGCGTGAAACCGCAAGCATTCGCCTGATCGCAAAAATGCCGACCATTGCCGCGATGGCTTACAAATATTCTCTCGGCCAGCCGTTCGTCTATCCACGCAACGAACTGAAATACTCGGCGAATTTCCTGCATATGTGTTTTTTTGCAAGGCCGGACCAGAGATACGATGTCGACCCCGCCCTTGCCAGCGCCATGCGGCGGATCTTTATCATTCATGCCGACCACGAGCAGAGCGCGTCCACCGCCACCGTACGCCTTGCCGGGTCGTCGGGGGCCAACCCTTATGCCTGCATTTCAGCCGGGCTTGCCTCTCTATGGGGACCGGTGCATGGCGGCGCCAACGAGGCGGTGCTGATCATGTTGCAGGAGATCGGCTCGGTCGAGCACGTCCCGGAATACATCAAGCGCGCCAAGGACGAGAACGATCCGTTTCAATTGGTCGGTTTCGGCTATCGCGTCTACGAGAATGTCGACCCAAGAGCCAAGATCATGGAGAAGGCTTGCCACGAGGTGCTGGATAGTGTCGGCCGTCACCACCGCGAGGATCCGATCCTCAAGGTCGCGCTTGAGCTCGAACGCATTGCGCTCTCCGATGACTACTTCGTCGAGAATAATCTGCGTCCCAACATCGACTTCTATTCGGCGATCACGCTGAAGGCACTCGGCTTCCCGATGGACATGTTCACCGTGGTGTACGCCATCGCGCGTGCGGCGGGCTGGCTGGCGCAGTGGAAGGAGATGATCGACGAGCCCTCGCAGCGCATCGGCAGGCCGCGCCAGCTCTATACCGGCGTCGCCGAGCGCGCTTACGTGCCGATGGATGCTCGATCGTAGAGCTCGCGGCGTTAGAGAATGGCTTCTGACCAAAATGCTTTGAGAGTTTTCGATGGGCTTGTTTCGGGAAGCAGGTTCGGCCAAGGCTCCATGTCCGCTTTGGGTCATGAGCCGACATCGGCGAGCTGATCAGGCATGTCCGCTCTACCAAAGCAGACAGTCTGAACGTCGAAACCATGTCCGCTAGGTGCCGGTACACACACCCAACCGTCCTGCCAAGTCGTCGCTGTCGACGTCACGACCACGGCGTAATTTTGCAGAAATAAAAGGGAACCCCTGCCGGGGGGTAGCCTAGCAGGGGTTCCTTTCCCCGCTCGCTGGGTTGGCGATACAGGAAGGGCCCACATGCCGCCAATGGGCTTAACGACAGGTGGGAATACTCTGGTACTCAGACGTACCTCGGCGGCCGCCGCCGCCATAACTTTCCTCAGGTCCAGAAAATGACACAGGCGACACTGGCGGTGAGGACGCCGCCAGCAAGCGCGAGGTATGGCAAGAAACCCGCCTTTGGCGCACTGATCGAGTGCGCGTCAACCGACAGATCGGCCAGCATCTGCGGCGGGAATACGCCCTTATCCTGGATGAAATTCCGGAAGATGAAGACCGGCGGACCTTCAGCTCGGAATGGGCGGCAGAGTCAATTCTGATGCCCCTCATTCCGCCAGAATCTCGCGCAACCGCTCCGCCGCTTCCGTGCGCGATATCCTTCGCCGCGACCGGTCCAACAAGACATCCGCGCACGCGAACGCAGCCTCATTCCCCTTGACCTCGACCGCCGATTCCATCCGTCCCGTCGCAGCCTGTCTCACATCCACCTGATGCATGAACCAACTGGCGAGCCTTCCCGGCCACCCGAGGAATCGGCAGCCGATATGAAACTGCAAATGCCGGTAAAGCTGCCCCGCCTGGCCATGCGCGACCAAGCTCTTCCTGATCCCATCGACCGGCAGCTCGCGCGTTGATGCCCCTGACAAGAACCCTTGGTAAGACCGCCTTAGCAAGAAGATCCCCACACCTAGCCGGCCGCAAAGCCCTTTAGGCTCCCCGCAACGCACCAGCCTCCCCACCAAGCGATCACATGCCGAACGGTCGCTCACCGCCTGTTGCGCTCGCAGCGGCACGCCACCCCTTCGATAAAGGCGCCGAGCGAGGCATCGAAAGCCGCGTCGCGGTCGAGTGCCTTGAAAGCGGGGATGAGCGCCAAGGTCGCCGGATATGTCAGCGGATCCAGGGCCTGAAGCTCGGCTTCATCCTGATCGCTGATCGGGTGCAACAATCCTTCGGTCTCGGCCAGCGCATAGCCGAGGATGAATGCGTAAAAGGCGAGGCCGAGCCCCGCCGCCTCGGCGTCGGGCAATCCCGCCGTGCGCAAGGCGCGATAGACGACCTCGCTGGAGGCGTGGTCGGCCGGCCCCGTGGTGTGAAACCGGAAGTGGAGATGGAACAGGCGCGGGTGACGGTTCGCAAGGTCCCGGTAGGCGGCAGCGACGTGGCGCAGATCAGCGCGCCAGTCGCCGCTGGGGGCCGGTGGCTCGACCGTGGACAGCGCCAGATCGGCGATCCGCCGCAACAGCTCGTCCTTGGACCCGAAGTGGTGCAGCACGGTCATCGGGTCCACGCCGATGCGCAGGCCGAGCTTGCGCACCGAAAACCCGGCTTCGCCGTCGCGCGACAGCATGTCGAACGCCGCTTCCAGGATCGCGTCCTTGTCGAGACCGCGCGGCCCGCGTGGCCGGGACGGCGCTTTCCGTGCCGAGCGTGTTGACAATTCTACACCGTAGCCAATAAGTTGATCGTAGCCATACTCGCTCGAAGGTTCCTGTCAAGGATGACCCGGCGGGTCTTAGGCAGCGGAGGAGTTGCGTGCCCGGTTCAAGGCCGTTCGCCGCCACAACCCGACAGTCGCTCAGGCCGTGCCTGAAGCCTCGCCGCAGGTTTGCCTCTGAAAGCGATCTGATTCTGAGCGGACTGAACCGGAAGGCGCGGCTGCTGTTGCTCTGCGCCCGCATTGGCTATACCCCGCCCGCGAGCTTCCAGCGCTAACTCGATGTCGGCCTTCGGGTCACGTTCTGCTGGAGGTATATTGGTGACCAATCAATATCAGACGACACAACTAAAAGATCTCGACGCTCTTCATCATCTCCATCCCTTCTCGGATCACACGTCGCTTCGGGCAGGCGGCGCACGCGTCATCGTTCGCGGCGATGGGCCTTATGTCTGGGACAGCGAGGGCAATCGCATTCTCGACGGCATGGCCGGCTTGTGGACTGCGAATGTGGGCCATAGCCGCCACGAGCTGGCCGAGGCGGCCTACGCGCAAATGATGGAGCTGCCGTTCTACAACACCTTCTTCCGCACCACGCACCCGCCCGTCGTTGCTCTGTCGCGCAAGCTCGCCGAGCTTGCGCCCGACAATCTCAATCAAGTGTTCTTCGGCTCGTCGGGCTCGGAATCGAACGACACGGCCATTCGCTTGATCCGCCACTATTGGGTTTTGAAGGGTGAGCCCAAGCGGCGCATCATCATCTCGCGGAAGAGCGCCTATCACGGATCCACGATCGCGGCCGCTTCGATGAGCGGCATGGCCCATATGCATGCGCACAGCTATCCGCTCTATGAGGGCTTCCGCCACATCATGGATCCTTATTGGTACGGGGAAGGGAAGGACGGCGAGTCGCTCGATGACTTCGGCCTTCGCGCCGCGCGCGCGCTTGAGGACGAGATCCTCGCGGTGGGACCCGAGAATGTCGCGGCGTTTGCCGCCGAGCCCGTGCAAGGCGCCGGAGGGGTCAAGATCCCGCCGGAGACCTATTGGCCCGAGGTCCAGCGCATCGTGGATAAATATGGGATCCTGCTGCTGGCCGACGAAGTCATCACCGGCTTCGGCCGGATCGGCACGTGGTTCGCTTCACAGCATTACGGCATCAGACCCAATCTCATCACCTTCGCCAAGGCGGTGACCTCGGGCTACATCCCGCTCTCGGGCGTGATCGTCGACGACGAGATTGTCGCGGCTTTGCTGGCGCATGACGACGACTTCAACCATGGCTACACCTTCTCGGGCCATCCGGTCGCCTGCGCCGTGGCGCTCAAGAATCTCGAGATCATGGAAGAGGAGAGACTCGTCCCGCGCGTAAATGAATTCACCGGGCCGGCGCTTGCCAAGGTTCTCGCCAAATTCAAGGATCACCCACTCGTCGGCGAGGTCCGGTCGATCGGTCTGCTGGGCGCCATCGAGCTCGTTGCTGACAAGCGCACGCGCCGCCGTTTCGCCGATCCGGGGCGGGTCGGGCTCATCTGCCGCGACCACTTCTTCCGCGAAGGTTTCATCATGCGCGCGGTGTTCGACACCATGGTCACCTCGCCGCCGCTGATTTGGACGCAAGACCAGTTCGACGAGGCGGAAGCCGCGATCGGCCGCGCGCTCGATCTCACGCTCTCCGATGTAGCGGGAGAGATCGCCGCATGACCCGTCCGGTCGTCATTATACCGTGTTGCACCAAGAGCATGGGCGGTTACACGTTTGACGCCGTGGGGCGCCAATACGCCACCGCGGTCGCCGACGTCGCCGAATGCCAGCCTTTACTGGTCCCGGTCGGTCCGGGCCTGGCGGATATTGCCTCGCTGCTCGAGGTTGCCGATGCGATCCTGTTGTCGGGCAGCCCCTCGAATGTCGAGCCGCGCCACTACAGCGACGAGCCTCCGGTCAAGCCAGAGGCGCTGGATCCTTTTCGGGATGCGCTCACGCTCCCGCTGATCCGTGCCGCTGTGGAGCGCAAAAAGCCTCTATTCGCGATCTGCCGGGGCTTTCAGGAGCTGAACGTCGCTCTTGGGGGTAGCCTGCATCAGGCGGTGCATGACGTGACCGGCCAAAGCGACCACCGCGAGCGGCCCAACCTTCCAGTCGACGAGAGATACTGTCCCGTCCATCCCGTGTCTCTGCGCGGCAAGCTCCGCGAGTGGGTGGGCAGCGACGAGATCATGGTCAACTCGCTGCATGGGCAGGGGATCAAGCGCCTCGCTCCCGACCTGCAGGCGGAGGCGTTTGCTGAAAACGATCTCGTCGAGGCCGTGCGAGGGCGCGACGACGAGGTGTTCTGCCTGGGCGTTCAGTGGCATCCCGAATGGGCGCCAAAGTCGAACGACGTTTCCGTGGCCCTGTTTCGGCGCTTCGGAGCCGCGGCGAGGGGCATGACGCCATGACCGGCGCACGGCTCAGCGTAGACGAGGCGCAAGCGTTCCTGGACGCCAATCCGGCGGTGCAGTGGATCGACGCTTTCATGTTCGACATGAACGGTATCGCCCGCGGCAAGCGCATCCGCCGCCCGGATCTGCTCGGCGTCGCCAAGCGCGGCCTCATGATGCCGAGCTCGGTCTTCATCATGGACCCGTTCGGGAACAGCGTGGAAGAAACCGGTCGGCTCTGGGAGACCGGCGATCCGGACGCGTGCTGCCATCTGCTGAGCGGGATGTTGGCACCGGTCCCGGTCGGTGACGGCAAGCGGGCGCAGGCCGTGGTTGCCACCGACGTTAGGGACGAGTTGGATCCCCGGGCGGTTCTCGCCAATCAGGTCGAGCGGTTCGCGCGCGCGGGCCACACGCCGGTCGCCGCCGTGGAGCTCGAGTTCTACGTCACGAAGAGAAACGCTGCCGGCGTGTTCGTGCTCGAGACTCCCGAAGGCGTCGCCGACGATCCGGAGCGGCCACTGACGTTCGGGTTCGAGGACATGGATGCGCTGTCGCCCTTTATCGACGACATCTTCCGTGTCTGCGAGGCACAAGGCCTCCCCGTCGACGGTGTCATACAGGAATCCGGGCCCGGGCAGTTCGAGATCAATCTGAAGCACCGCCCCGATGTTCTTGGGGCCGCGCTCGACGGCTTGCTTCTGAAGCGGGCGGTGAAGGCCGCGGCGCATGCGCACCAGCTCGATGCGACGTTCATGGCGAAGCCGCACCATGATTGGGCCGGATCCGGGATGCATGTCCATCTCTGCCTCCTCGATCCGTCGGGCGACAATCTCTTTGCCGGCGACCCTATCTCGCCTCTGTTTCGCTACGCCCTCGGCGGATTGCGCAACTCGATGGCCGATTTCATGGCGGTATGGGCTCAGTCGGCCAATGCCTATCGCCGCTACGTGCCGAAAGCCTATGTGTCGATGGCCGCCCATTGGGGCTTCAACAACCGCACAGTGGCGCTCCGGATTCCGCACGCCGAGCGCGCCGCGACCCGTGTCGAGCACCGTGTTGCCGGCGCCGATGCGAATCCCTATCTCGTCATTGCATCCATGTTGGCGGGGATCAGCCATGGGCTCGCGCATGAGATTGATCCTGGTCCAGCCATCGAAACCCATGCGGAGACGATCGAGGCGCCGCCGTTGCCAACGTCTTGGGTCAACGCACTCGACATCTTCGAAGGTTCCGAGATCGTGCGTGGCGCATTCGGCGCGACATTTCAGAATGCCTTTTCGCGCCTGAAGAATGCCGAACGCAGCAATTTCGAGCGTATCGTGACCCCGCTCGACCATCTCTGGTACGCACAAGGCGCGTAAAGCACTCATGACCTCCCTCGCTCACTTCGAGAAAGTCGCCGGCGTCATGGAACTGCCTCACCAGGCGGTGATCGATGGACGGCTGCAGCCGAGCGTGACGGGGCGCAGCTTTGAGAATGTTACGCCGCGCAACGGGACCGTGATCAACCGGGTCGCCGAATGCGATGCCGCCGATATTGATACCGCGGTGAAGGCCGCGCGGCGGGCATTCGAGGACGGACGCTGGCGCAACCTCCATTACCGCGAGAAGAAGCGCATTCTGTTCGCGCTCGCCGACCTCATGGAGCGCGATGCCGAGATCCTCGCCGTGCTTGAGAGCCTGGATGTCGGCAAGCCGATCAACGACGCATTGTCCGTCGATGTCCCGGGCGCAATTCGCACGCTTCGCTATTACGCCGAGGCGCTCGACAAGATCTATGGCGAGGTGGGACCTGGCACCGGGGACCGGTTCTCCTTCACGATCGAGGAACCGCTGGGCGTGGTCGGCGCCATCGTGCCCTGGAATTTCCCATTGCATATGGCGATGTGGAAGGTTGCGCCGGCACTGGCGATGGGCAATTCGGTGGTGCTCAAGCCCGCCGAGCAGTCGCCGATGACGGCTCTCAAGCTCGGTCAACTGGCGCTGGAGGCCGGAGTACCCGCGGGCGTGCTCAACGTCGTGCCGGGCTTTGGCGACAATGCCGGCAAGGCGCTAGCTCTCCATATGGACGTCGACATGATCGCGTTTACGGGTTCGGGTGCCGTAGGACGCCTGCTGATGCAGTATTCGGGGCAGAGCAACCTAAAGCGCGTCAGCCTCGAACTCGGAGGGAAGTCGCCGCAGATCGTGTTCGCAGACTGCCCCGACCTCAACGCGGCCGCGTTTCACGCGGCTTGGGGCGTTTTCTTCAACCAGGGTGAGGTTTGCACCGCGGCGTCGCGGCTCCTCGTGCAGGAGGATATCGCCGATGCTTTCCTCGACAAGCTCATCATGATTGCAAAGCGCATCGTGCCGGGCGACCCGCTGGAGCCGGCGACAAAATTCGGCGCCATGGTGTCTGCGGAACAGATGCAGACGGCCTTGCGCTATATCGAGGATGCCGCTCGAGACGGCGCCGCCTTGCGGCTCGGTGGCAACCGCGTCCGGGTCGATAGCGGCGGCTTTTTCGTCGAGCCGACCGTGTTCGACACCGTGGCGCCGGACGCGCAACTCGCGCGGGAGGAGGTTTTTGGACCTGTTCTCGCCGTAAGCCGATTCAAGGAGCCGGACGAGGCGCTCCGCCTGGCCAACGATACGGTGTATGGTCTCGCCGCCGGCCTGTGGACGCGCGACATTAATCTCGCCCACCGCGCCGCCCGCGAGATCAAGGCCGGCCTCGTGTGGATCAATGGATGGGACGCCTGCGACATCACCATGCCGTTCGGCGGCTTCAAGCAGTCGGGCTTCGGCCGTGACCGCTCGCTTCACGCCCTGCATAAATATGCCGATCTGAAATCGGTCTCGATCACGATACGCTGACGGATGCTAGCGATGAACATGATCGTCAAGAAGTTTCCGACAAACGCCTTCATCGATGGCGAATGGATCAGTTCGGCAAAGACATTCGCGGTCACCGATCCTGCAACTGGCGCAGTGGTCGCGGCTGTGCCCGATCTTGGCGCCGAGGATGCCGGCCGCGCTATTGACGCGGCGAGCCGCGCCCTGCCGGACTGGTCGGCCAAGACCGCCAAGGAGCGGGCGGCAATTCTGAGGCGCTGGTTCGACCTGGTCACCGCGGAGACCGAGAGCCTCGCTCAGCTGATGACCACGGAGCAGGGCAAGCCCATCGCCGAGGCCCGGGCCGAAGTGGCCTATGGGGCCTCTTTCATCGAGTGGTTTGCCGAGGAGGGCAAGCGGGCCTACGGACGGACGATTCCGACGACCGCCGCCTCCAAGCGGTACATCACCATCAAGCAGCCGATCGGCGTCGTCGCCGCGATCGCGCCATGGAATTTCCCGGTCGCCATGATCACTCGCAAGGTGGCGCCGGCGCTCGCCTCCGGATGCACGATCGTGGTCAAGCCGGCGGCCGAAACGCCGCTCTGCGCGCTCGCGCTGGCCAAGCTCGCCGAGGATGCGGGTCTGCCGCGCGGCGTGCTCAACATCGTCACGACCGACGACGCGCCCGCCGTGGGAAAGGTGCTTTGCGACGACGCCCGCGTGCGCAAGCTCTCCTTCACGGGCTCGACCGAGGTCGGCAAGATCCTCTATCGCCAATGCGCCGACACGGTGAAGAAGCTGACCCTCGAACTCGGCGGCAACGCGCCGCTCCTGGTCTTCGACGACGCCGATCTCGAGCAGGCCGTCGCCGGCGCCATGGCTTCCAAATACCGCAACGCCGGCCAGACCTGCGTCTGCGCGAACCGCATTCTCGTGCAATCCGGAATCTACGACCGCTTCGCGGCGGCCATGGTGACGTGCGTGAACAAGCTGGCCGTCGGCCCCGGTCTGGAGGCCGGCAATGCCGTGGGCCCGCTCATCAGCGAAGAGGCCATCGACAAGGTCGAGACGCTCGTCGCCGCCGCCGTCCAGAGAGGCGCCAAAGTTCTCGCCGGCGGTGAGGTTGCCCCTGCCGGCCCGCTCTTCTATCGCCCGTCGGTGGTGGGCGACGTCACGGCCGATATGAGCATCGTGCGCGAGGAGATCTTCGGGCCCGTCGCCGCCCTGGTGCGGTTCGAGACCGAGGCCGAAGCGATCCAGTTGGCCAACGATACGCCGTTCGGGCTTGCCGCCTATTTGTTCAGCCGGGACGTCAGCCGCGCGTGGCGCGTCGCCGAGAAGCTCGATGCCGGCATGGTCGGCATCAACGAGGGCATCTTTTCGAATGAGGTCGTTCCGTTCGGCGGCGTCAAGGAGTCCGGCCTCGGCCGCGAAGGCGGCGCCGAAGGCTTGGAGGAATATCTGGAGGTCAAATATATCTGCCTGGGCGCTCTTGATGAATGATTGGTCAGGCTCAGAGAATGTTGGCTAGCGATTGGGCTGGTGGGGATGACTGCGAGCAGCCATACTTCGAGGCGAGACACCATCGGGGCCAAGGACTTGGAAGTAGGAACGGACAGCACGGTAAGTAATCACAGGGAGAGTGAGCATGTCGGACGAGCGCACCAAATCTTTATTCGGCCCCCATTCACGCCGCTCAATTCTTAAGGGACTCGGCGTTGCCGCCGTCGGCATCACCCTCACCGGCGGAAAGTACTCCGCCAGGGCCGCCGACGAGGAGAAGAAGCTAAACTTCTACAACTGGGACACCTATATCGGCGAGACCACGCTCGAGGACTTCGCGGACGCGAGCGGCATCGACGTCAATATGAGCCTGTTCGCGACGAACGACGAGTTGTTCGCCAAGCTGCGCGCAGGCAACCCCGGCTACGACGTCATCGTCCCGGGTAGCGAGTTCGTCGAGCGCATGATCCAGGCCGATCTGCTCGAGCCGCTCGACCACGCCAAGATCCCGAACATCAAGAACATCGCGCCCGAGTTCATGAACGATGCGCCCTTCGATCCGGGCCGCAAATACAGCCTGCCCTATACCTGGCTCGTGATCGGCATCGGCTACCGCAAGTCCAAGGTCAAGGAAGTGCCCGACAGCTGGGAGTATCTCTTCAATTCCGACGAGTATAAGGGGCGCATCGCCGTCATGTCCGACGCGAGCGAGCTGTTCCGCAATTGCTTCAAGTATCTCGGCAAATCGATCAACGACGACTCGCCTGAGTTGATCAAGGAGGCCGAGGCCATGCTCATCAAGCAGAAGCCCAACATCAAGGCCTTCCACGAGGACAACGGCCAGGACCTTCTCCTTTCGGGTGAGGTCGATCTCGTGATGGAGTATAACGGCGACATTGCGCAGATCATGACCGAGGATGACGACATCAACTTCGTTGTGCCGAAGGAAGGCGCCATGAAGCAGCAGGACACGCTGGCCATCCCAAAAGGCGCGCCCCATCCCGAGAATGCTCTCAAGTTCCTGAACTTCATCTTCGAGCCGGAAGTCGGCGCGGAGATCACCAAGACCATCCTTTATCCGTCTCCCAACGCGGCAGCCGTCGCGCTGATGCCGGACTCCTACAAGGACAACAAGGTCATCTTCCCGCCGGCCGACGTCATGGCCAAATGCGAATATCCGCGCTACCTGGGCGCTGACTTCACGCGGCTGCTCGACGAGGCGATGACCCGTCTACGGGCGGCATAAGGCAAGCGGACGCGAGTGGCATAGGGGAGGGACAGGACGCCCGCCATGGCAACCCAGACACAAGAGCGTCGGCTAGCTTTTTTGGCGATAGCAGTGCCGCCTATTGCTTGGGTGATCCTGTTCTTCCTCGCGCCACTCGCGATCGTTTGGGCCTACAGCTTCGGTCAGAATCAGGGTCTGACCGAAGTCGACATCAGCGGCACCTTCGCCAACTATGTGCGGGCACTCCAGCCGCTCTATCTCGGCATCTTCGCCAAGTCGGTCTTCGTCGCCGGGATCACGACATTTCTCTGTCTCGTCATCGGCTTTCCGGTCGCGCTCTCGATCGTCTTCGCCAGCGAGCGTTGGCGCGCGTGGATCCTGCTGCTGATCATGCTGCCGTTCTGGACCAATCTGCTGATCCGTACCTATGCGCTGATTGCGGTGCTGCGGACTCAGGGCTACGTCAACTTCACGCTCGAATGGTTTTGGAACCAGGGCAGCTGGCTCATGACGCTCGTGGGCCTACAGCCGTTGGGCGACTTCACGCCCTTGCAGATGCTCTACAACAACTTTGCCGTCGTGTTCGGGCTGGTCTACGTGCATCTGCCCTTTATGGTGCTGCCGCTTTACGCTGCGCTCGACCGGCTCGACAAATCTCTCATCGAGGCGAGCCTCGACCTCGGCGCGGGCCACATCCGGACTCTGTTCCTGATCGTGGTGCCGCTGGCGTTGCCGGGCATTATCTCCGGCATCATCATCACCTTCGTCCCGGCGCTCGGCGCCTATCTGACGCCGGATCTGCTCGGCGGCCCCGACAGCCAGATGATCGCCAACGTCATCGAGCGCCAGTTCAAAAAGGCCAATGACTGGCCATTCGGCGCCGCGCTTTCGTTCCTGCTGATGTATGCGACGTTCGCAGCGATTGCCTTGCGCGTCTATCTCACCCGCGGCAAAGCCACCGACGACGGTCACGGGATCTAGGCATGGCCACGCGACGCGCCCCCCTCGAATATAATCGCGCATGGCAGATGAAGCTTTGGCTCTCCGTCGTGTTCTTCTTCCTCTATGCGCCGCTCGTCGCGCTCGTCGTCTTCAGCTTCAACGACAGCAGGCGCAATATCGTTTGGCGCGGCTTCACCCTCAAATACTACGAAAAGCTCTTCAACAACGAGGACCTGCTGATCGCCTTCGGCAACTCGCTGACGATCGCGTTGTTCGCCACGCTGATTTCCCTGGTCATCGGGGCGCTGGCCGGCATCCTGCTGTGGCGCTACCGCTTCTTCGGCAAGACGGCCGTGGAAGGCGCCTTTACCTTGCCGATCGTGGTGCCGGAAATCTGCATGGGCGTTTCGATGCTCCTGTTCTTCACCCGCGTTCTGCCCTGGCCCAACAATCTCGTATATCCGTTCAGTCTCGGCTCGATCATCATCGCCCATGTCTCGTTCTGCTTCCCCTTCGTTGCGCTGGTGGTTCGCGCCAGGCTCGCCAGTTTCAACCAGGAACAGGAGGAGGCAGCGCGCGACCTCGGCGCCAACGACTGGCAGGCGTTCCGTGATGTGCTGCTGCCCCATCTCAAACCTGCGCTGATCGCGGGCGCGCTGTTGTCGTTTACGCTGTCGCTCGACGACTTCGTGATCACGTTCTTCACCTCGGGCCCTGACACGGTCACCTTCCCAGTGAAGGTCTATTCCATGCTGCGCTTCTCGGTGACCCCCGAAGTCAACGCCGCGTCGACCATGCTGATCCTTGTGACCATCGTCCTCATGGCGCTGATGATGCTGATGCAGGGCAGGGGGAAAAAGTAGCCTTAGAGGGATGATGAACGTGGACCAAGTATCACCCGGCGGGACTGAAGCGGCCGTCAAGCCTATCATCAGCTTCCGCAACATCTGCAAGCGGTGGGGTTCCACAGTCGGCGTGGACCACGTCACCCTCGACATCGAGCCCGGCGAATTCTTCGCGCTGCTCGGTCCGTCGGGTTGCGGCAAGACGACCTTGTTGCGCATGCTTGCGGGCCTCGAGGTGCCGACCGAGGGCCAGGTCCTGATCGACGGTCAAGATATGGGGGACATCCCGCCGAACAAGCGCGCCGTGAACATGGTGTTCCAGTCCTACGCCGTGTTCCCGCATATGACGGTTGCGGATAACGTCGCTTACGGGCTCAAGATAGACCGCGTGCCTCAGCCGCAGCGGGCGGACCGCGTGCAGGAAGCACTGGAACTGGTGCAGCTCGGGCAGCTGGCCGATCGCAAACCGGACCAGCTTTCGGGCGGTCAGCGACAGCGTGTGGCGCTGGCCCGTGCATTGGTCAAGAAGCCGAAGGTTTTGCTGCTGGACGAGCCGCTCTCGGCGCTCGACGCCAAGTTGCGTGAGGCCATGCGCTTCGAGCTTTCCCAGTTGCAACAAAAGGTGGGCATTACGTTCATCATGGTCACCCATGACCAGACGGAGGCTCTGGCGATCGCATCCCGTATCGCGGTCATGAATAAGGGTTCGATCGCGCAGCTCGGCACACCGTCCGACCTATACGAATTTCCGGCGTCGCGCTTCGTCGCCGACTTCATTGGTTCGGTGAACATGTTCGAAGGCAAACTGATCGACGATAAGCCTGATGAAGCGACCGTCGCCTGCCCCGAACTGGAGCCGCATCGCATCCATGTTCCCCACGCCGTTCTCGGCCAGGAGTCTTCCAAGGTCTGGGTCGCGATCCGGCCCGAGAAGATGAATCTGCACAAGGACGCGGACGCCCCGCCTTCGGTGCCGGAGTGCCCGGCGGCGCACAATGTCGCCAAGGGGGAAATCAAGGAAATCTCCTATCTCGGCGACTTCTCGATCTTTCACGTGGAGCTTGCCAACGGGACGCTGATCCGGATATCGCGTCCCAATCGCTCCCGGTTCGACCAGGATGATTTTGGCTGGGGCGAGAAGGTATGGGTCAGTTGGGGCGGGACCAGCCCGGTCGTGCTGCAAGGCTGAGCCAGCCTAACCAAGTTTCTATATTCAACACCTGCTCAGCTGACGAGGCCACTATGAGCGCCAGGCTCACGACCAACGATCTCGAAGCGTATTGGATGCCGTTCACGGCGAACCGCCAATACAAGAAGGCGCCCCGTCTTCTCGTTAGCGCCGAAGGCACGCATTACACGACCGACGACGGGCGGCGCATTCTCGATGGCACGTCGGGATTGTGGTGCGTGAATGCCGGTCACTGCCGGCCGAAGATCGTCGAGGCGATCCGTAATCAGGTCGGCGAGCTCGACTTCGCCGGCTCGTTCCAGATCGGTCATCCCAAGGCGTTCGAGTGCGCCTCGAAGCTCGTCAACATTGCACCGCCCGGATTCGATCATGTGTTCTTCACCAACTCGGGATCGGAGTCGGTCGAGACCGCGCTCAAGATGGCGCTCGCCTATCATCGGGCGAAGGGCAACGCCACCAAGGTCCGGCTGATCGGGCGCGAGCGCGGCTATCACGGGGTCAATTTCGGCGGCACGTCGGTCGGCGGCATCGCCAGCAATCGCAAGATGTTCGGCGGCCTGCTGACGGGCGTCGACCACATCCGCCACACGCATGACCTGTCCCGGAATGCGTTCAGCCGCGGCGAGCCCGAGCACGGCGCGGAGCTGGCCGACGATTTGGAACGGCTCGTGGCGCTCCATGACGCCTCGACCATCGCCGCCGTCATCGTCGAGCCGGTCGCATGCTCGACGGGCGTGCTGATACCGCCCAAGGGCTATCTCAAGCGGCTGGCGGCGATCTGCGCCAAGCACGACATCCTGCTGATCTTCGATGAGGTCATTACCGCGTTCGGCCGTCTCGGCACGCCATTTGGCGCCGACTATTTCGACGTGTCCCCGGACCTCATCACCACGGCCAAGGGCCTCACCAACGGCACCATTCCCATGGGCGCGGTGCTGGTCAAAGAAAAGGTTCACGAGGCCTTCATGAACGGTCCCGAGGACGTGATCGATTTCTTCCACGGCTACACCTATTCCGGCCATCCTGTCTCCTGCGCGGCGGCCATCGGTACGCTCGAAACCTACAAGGAGGAGGGGCTGCTGACGCGGGCGGCGGACCTGGCGCCTTATTGGGAAGATGGCATCCACTCCCTTAAGGGGCTGCCTCACGTCATCGATATTCGCAATATCGGCCTGATTGGCGCCATCGAGCTCGAGCCGATCCCCGGCGAGCCGTCGAAGCGCGCCTATAACGTCTTCGTCGAAGCCTTCAATCGGGGTCTGCTCGTCCGCTCGACAGGGGATATTATCGCGATGTCGCCACCGCTGATCATCGAGAAGCAGGAGATCGACCGGTTGATCGATATTCTCTCCGGCGTTCTCAAAGCAGCCGCGTAAGTCCTCGTCGGTGGAAGTGATCCAACCGGCATTCGTGGCGGCGCGACCTTCGATTTTCCGACTTGAAAATAAAATGCCGGTCCGCTTCGAGGGGGAGAAGCGGACCGGCGACGGACGCGGGGGGATTTGCGTCCGGGGGTAAGACTTAAGCCGCGGCCAGGGCAACCCGTTCCGCCGGGGCATGTCCGAAGCCGAGCGAGGCGGCAACCGCATCATGTGTGATCTTGCCATTGCGGACATTGAGCCCCGCGGCGAGATGCGGATCCTCATCGAGCGCCGCCAAGCCCTTGTCGGCGAGCTTCATGACGAAGGGCAGCGTCGCATTGTTGAGCGCCTGGGCGGACGTCGTCGGGACTGCGCCGGGCATATTCGCCACGCAGTAGTGAATGATGCCGTCGACCTCGAAGGTCGGATTGGCATGGGTGGTGGGCCTGGACGTCTCGAAACAGCCGCCCTGATCGATGGAGACATCGACGAGCACGGCGCCGCGCTTCATCCGGCCAAGCATGTCCCTGCGGACCAGCTTGGGTGCGCTCGCGCCGGCGATCAAGACCGCCCCGATTACCACGTCGGCGTCGAGGACTTCGGTCTCGACGGTGTCCAAGGTTGAGGCAAGCGTGCGCACGCGTCCCTCGAACAGCTCATCGAGCAGCCTCAGGCGCGGCAGCGAACGGTCGATGATCGACACGTCGGCACCGAGACCGACCGCCATGCGTGCGGCATGCGTGCCGACGACGCCGCCGCCGAGCACCACGATCTTGGCCGGACGCACGCCGGGGACGCCGCCCATAAGCACGCCGCGGCCGCCCGTGGGGCGGCGCAGTGCGATGGCGGCGGCTTCGATGGCCAGACGGCCGGCGACCTCGCTCATGGGCGCGAGGAGGGGCAGGCCGCCGGCGGAATCCGTGACGGTCTCATAGGCGATGGCCGTGGCGCCGGACCGCATAAGCCCTCGGGCCTGCTCCGGATCCGGGGCGAGGTGAAGATAGGTAAAGAGGATCTGATGCGGCTTCAGCCGGCGGTACTCGACCGCCTGCGGCTCCTTGACCTTGACGATCATGTCGGCGGCGGCAAACACGGCGTCCGCCGTCGGCAGGATCCGTGCGCCGGCCTTTTCGTAGGCCGCGTCGTCGGCGAAGATGCCGGCACCGGCGCCCGCTTGCACCATGACCTCGTGACCACGCGCCGTGAGCTCGCGAACCGAGCCAGGCACGAGTCCAACACGAAACTCGTCACTCTTGATCTCCGTCGGCACACCGATGCGCATGGTCCACTCCATAGAAATCCTATAATTCGTGCGCAAAATTGGCATTATATCGGTAGAGTTACCCGGCGTTTTCTCAGTCAAATCCGGTGTTTTGTGCTATAAAAGCGCTCAGGAACGTCACATAGCGCAGGAAAATGAAAGAAATTGAGCTCGATGCGCTGGATCGCGCGATCCTTGGCGCTTTGCTGGACGATGGGCGTCAAAGCCAGGTCGATCTCGCCGAGCGGATTCCGCTCTCCGCCACGGCGATCGCCCGGCGCATTCGTTCGCTTGAGGACAGACAAGTCATCGAGGGCTACCACGCGCGCCTCAACCGCCACGCGTTGGGTCTCGGCATGACCGTCGTCGTGCAGATCAGCCTCAAGAGCCAGAACGAGGACCTCCTCAAGGCTTTCGAGGAGGCCATCGCGCTCGCGCCGTCGGTCGTCTCCTGTCATTTGATGTCAGGCGAGGACGATTATTTCGTGACGGTTCTGGCGCGCGACCTCGCCGATTTCGAGCGCATTCATAAAGAGGAGCTGTCGCGGCTGCCGGGCGTCGCCAGATTGAAGTCGAGTTTTGCTCTGCGGGAAGTTGCCAACCGTCCTCTGCCGGCGTCTTGCCTGCTGCCAGCGCGAAAGTGACGCTTCGGAACCTGCCAGATCCAAGCAAGTCTGCGCTTCTGCAACGCAACGGCTTGTGACACACTCTGACACCACACTTGCCAACCGCAGGTGCGGCGGACCCTCGTCGCTCACAACCTGGTTGTCATTGCTATGTCGCGCACGCCGTTATTCTCTGCCCTCAAGAAAGCTTTGGCCCGTTCGGCTCACGAAACTGGTGTCGTCTGGCCTCGCTCGTCTGCCCTGACGAGACGGCGGCTGCTTCGGCTTTCGGCCGCCACGGCCGGCGCTGCGGTTCTCGCTCCCACCTTGAAATGGGCCGCTTACGCCAAAGAATCGGGCGGGGCTTCGATCGCCATCGTCGGCGGGGGAGTTGCCGGGTTGACCGCAGCCTACCGATTGCACGCGGCCGGCTTGAAGCCGGTTCTCTTCGAGGCGAGCAATCGCTGGGGTGGGCGCATGTACACCCACTACGATTTCTACAAGGGCATGTTCTGCGAGCTCGGCGGCGAGTTCGTGGATACCAATCACGAGGATCTCCAGGCTCTCGCCAAGGAGGTCGGAGTCGAACTGCAAACTCTCGCCGCCGAGGATGATGGCGAGGACCTTTATTTCTTCAACGGCGAATTCCATACCCCAAAGGAAATGATCGATCCCGAGACGCAGACGGGCGCCTTCGCGCCCATCGCCAAGCAGATCGCCGAGGACGCCGAGAAAATATACGACGACGACGAGAATTGGACTGAGCACGCGACCAAGCTCGATAACACGAGCCTGAAGGACTACCTGGAGCAATTCCGCGGTAAGACCGATGACTGGGTGATCGATCTTCTCGACGTGGGCTACAATATCGAATTCGGTCTCGAGACCAAAGATCAGTCCAGCCTCAACATGGTGGACTTCATCGCCACCGATATGAGCGAGCCGTTCGAGATGTTCGGGGAGAGCGATGAACTCTACCGTATCAAGGGTGGGTCCTCGGCGCTCATCAAGGCTCTCCTGGCTGCGCTCGAGAACAAGATCGACATGAAGCAGGGGCACGCGCTGACGTCGCTCGACACCAAGGACGGGAAGATCGTCTTGGGTCTCAATGCGCCCGGCGGGGCGACCTCCGAGAGCTACGACGCCGTGATCCTGGCGCTTCCCTTCACCAAGCTGCGGCAGGTTGAGGGTCTCGAGCGTCTGGACCTCGGTGACGAGAAATTGGAATGCATTCGCGAACTCGGCTATGGCCAGAACGCGAAAGTCTTGCAGGGAACCAAGTCGCGGGCCTGGCAGGGCTCGGACACCGGCTTGCCCGCGCCGTCAAACGGCACCTTCTATTCCGATCTCGGTTTCCAGAATCTGTGGGATTCAAGCCGCGCCCAGCCGGGCGATGCCGGCATCATCACCAATTATCTGGGCGTCAAAGCTGGCGCGGGAGACGCCAAGTCGGCGCTCGACGCCTTCCGCGCCGACCTGCCGAAGATGTCACCGAAACTGGCCGAAAGCATCGACCCTTCGGCCGTCGTCTCCTGGTTCTGGAGCACCTATCCCTACACGCTCGGCAGCTATGCCAGCGCCAAGGTCGGGCAATACACCACGATGTTGGAGGTGGCGTCCGAGCCTGCCCTTGACGGTCGCCTGCAATTCGCCGGCGAGCATACGAGCAGTGACTTTCTTGGCTTTATGAATGGCGGCGTCGAAAGCGGCAATCGTGCTGCCGCCGCCCTCGTCGAGGCCATGGCGGAGCAGAAATGAGCGAGTTGTCACGTTTGGCGGCTTGCCTGTGGCGCTCGGTAGACTCTTCGACTAGCATTTCGAACGGTATGTACCTGGGGCAGCGTGTCCTTCGGAAATCCGAAAGCCGGCGGCCTTACTTGTCACGCTTAGGGAGAACATGACCATGAACCGCGCACTCGGCGTCTCAGCTTCTTTGATCCTGTTTGCACTGGCCGGGCCTGCCCTGGCAGAAATGCCCACCGCTGTCGGCGAGGGCGAAGGCGAAGTCGATATCGTCGCGTGGCCCGGATACATCGAGCGCGGTGAGACCGACAAGGCTTACGACTGGGTCACCTCGTTCGAGAAGGAGACCGGCTGCAAGGTCAATGTGAAGACGGCGGCCACCTCCGATGAGATGGTAACTTTGATGAATCAGGGCGGGTTCGATCTCGTCACTGCGTCCGGCGATGCATCCTTGCGTCTGGTCGCGGGCAAGAAGGTTCAGCCCATCAATGTCGAGCTGATCCCAAGTTGGAAGTCCGTGGACGACAGGCTGAAAGACGCGCCCTGGCACACGGTCGACGGCACGCATTACGGGGTCCCGTTCCAGTGGGGTCCCAATGTGCTCGCTTACAACACCGACGTGTTCAAGGAAGCGCCGACGAGTTGGTCGGTCGTGTTCGAGGAGCAGGACCTGCCCGACGGCAAGAGTAATAAGGGACGCGTGCAGGCTTATGACGGCCCGATCTACATCGCCGATGCCGCCGTGTACCTCATGAAGAAGAAGCCGGAGCTCGGGATCAAGAATCCGTACGAGCTCACCAAGGAGCAGTATGCCGCGGCCATGGAGGTCCTCGAGGCGCAGAGGGCCCTCGTTGGGCGCTACTGGCATGACGCCATGGTGCAGGTGGACGACTTCAAGAATGAAGGCGTCGTCGCGTCCTCGTCATGGCCGTTCCAGGTGAACCTGCTGGAAGGGGAGAAGCAGCCCATCAGCTCGACCATCCCGGAGGAGGGGGCGACGGGCTGGGCCGATACGACAATGATGCACGCCGACGCGAAGCATCCCAACTGCGCCTATAAATGGTTGGAGCATTCGCTGAGCCCGAAGCTGCAGGGCGACCTCGCGTCGTGGTTCGGCTCCGTCCCGTCGGTTCCGGCCGCCTGCAAAGGCAACGAGCTTCTGACCGATACGGGTTGTGCCACCAACGGGTTCGACAATTTCGAGCAGATTTGGTTCTGGCGGACTCCGACGGCAAAATGCGAGCAAGAGGGCGCGTGCGTTCCGTATTCGCAGTGGGCCAAAGATTACATCGCCGTTCTCGGGAAGTAGCACGAACAGGGGGGCTCTTCCCGCGATGGCGCAGCGTCATGTCGCCTGCCGTTAGCTTCGTCAATGTCAGCCGCCATTTCGGTTCGATCCGGGCGGTGGACGATGTCACGCTGGACATCGCGGAGGGGGAGTTCTTCGCCATGCTCGGGCCTTCGGGCTCGGGCAAGACGACGTGTCTGCGTCTCATCGCCGGGTTCGAGCAGCCCGACGAAGGCCATATCGAGATCTTTGGCGAGACTGCCGAGGGCGTTCCCCCCTACAAGCGCAACGTCAACACGGTGTTTCAGGACTATGCCCTGTTCCCCCATTTGACGGTCGGCGAGAATGTCGCCTACGGCCTGATGATCAAGGGCGTCGGCCGCGCCGAACGCGAAGCCAAGGCAAGAGACTCTCTTGCCATGGTGAAGCTTGATGGGTTCGAGGATCGCCGCCCCGCGCAATTGTCGGGAGGCCAACGCCAGCGCGTTGCGCTATCCCGCGCGCTGGTGAACGGACCGAAGGCGCTCCTGCTCGACGAACCCCTCGGTGCGCTCGACCTCAAGCTCAGGGAACAGATGCAAGAGGAACTGAGGACCTTGCAGAGGGAACTCGGGATCACCTTCGTCTTCGTCACGCACGATCAGAGCGAGGCGCTGTCGATGGCCGATCGGGTCGCCATTTTCAACGAAGGCAAGATCGTGCAGGTCGGATCGCCGGCCGATGTGTATGAGCGGCCCAGATCCCGCTTTGTTGCCGACTTTGTCGGGTCTTCCAATGTGCTCACCCCCGCCTTCGCCGCCTGCCACGGCGGGACGGATAAGTGGACCAGCCTACGACCTGAGAAAATTCGCGTCGTTCCGTCGGGGAAGGCGGTGCCAGCGGACCATGGCCACGCCGACGGCGAGATCAAGGCCATCAATTATCAGGGCGCTGTCACCCGGTTCAGCGTGGATGACGGGGACATTCGCATCACTGCAGAGATGCCGGCTTCTGCTTCATCGTTGAAGGAAGGCGATCGCGTTCGGCTTATCTGGCCGGCGTCCGCCATGGTCACCATGGAGAACGATGCGTGAGCTACGCCGTGCCAGTGGAACGCAATGGCGGCCTCGCCGGAAGGCTTTCGGACGTTCTTATCACGCGGCCCAAGCTCCTGACGCTGCTGCTTCTGCTGCCGCCTCTCCTATGGATCGGCATCGTCTATATCGGCTCGCTATTCGCTCTGCTGCTGCAGAGCTTCTACTCGCTCGATTATTTCTCCGGCCTCGTGGTCCACGAATTCACGCTGTCGACCTATGCGCAGCTCCTCGATGAGGCCAACGTCCAGATCATTCTGCGGACAGTGACGATGGCTGCGCTCGTTACCGTCGCTTGCGCAGTCATTGCATTTCCGATCGCCTATTACGCCGCCCGCTACGCGCGCGGCTGGACAAAGGCGCTCTTTTATCTCGCGGTGATGATGCCGTTGTGGTCGAGCTATCTCGTCAAGATTTACGCCTGGAAGCTCATCTTGGCCAAGGAAGGAATTCTGACGTGGCTGGCCGAGAGCGTGCATCTGTCGTGGCTCATCAACGGCATTCTGGCGGTGCCGATCATCGGTGGCCCGTCGCTGTCGTTCAGCTATGTCGGCACGTTTCTAGTGTTCGTCTATGTTTGGATTCCTTACATGATCCTGCCGATCCAGGCGGCCCTGGAGCGAGTGCCCGCGAACTATATCGAGGCCTCTGCCGACCTCGGCGCCAATCCGCACCAGACATTTCGGACGGTCATACTTCCTCTGGCACTTCCCGGCATCATCGCCGGCTCCATCTTCACGTTCTCGCTGACGCTCGGTGATTACATCGTTCCGACGATCGTCGGCAACTCACGCCTCTTCATCGGTCAGGCGGTCTACACCCTGCAGGGAACGGCGGGCGACGTGCCCCTGGCGGCGGCGTTTACCGTCGTGCCGATGTTGATCATGGCTTTCTATCTTTGGATGGCCAAGCGCATGGGGGCCTTCGATGTCCTCTGAGGTCAATCGTGACAAGCCGGTGGGCTTGCGCATCGCCGCCATTGCGGGGCTGCTATTTCTGCATTTGCCCTTGGCGCTCATCGTGCTCTACGCGTTCACCACAGAGGAGAAGAGCTACCAGTTTCCGCCGCCGGGCTTCACCACAAAATGGTTCGGCGTGGCGTGGTTTGATCGTCCCGATATTTGGCAGGCGCTTTATCTCTCACTCGAGGTCGCCGCAATCGCCACCGTTCTCGCGCTGATCTTCGGGACGCTGGCCGGAGCGGCCCTGGCGCGCGCGCGGTTCTTTGGCCGCGAGACCATCTCGCTCCTCTTCGTTCTGCCGATCGCGCTGCCCGGTATCATCACCGGCATTTCCTTGCGCTCTGCATTCGACATCATGGGGATCAATTTCTCGATCTGGACGATCGTCCTCGGTCACGCCACGTTCTGCATCGTGGTGGTTTACAACAACGCCATCGCGCGCTTCCGGCGGCTTCCCGGCAATCTTATCGAGGCGTCCATGGATCTCGGCGCCAACGGCTTTCAAACCTTTCGCCACATCGTGCTGCCGCAAATCGGAACCGCACTTCTCGCCGGTGGCATGTTGGCGTTTGCCCTTTCGTTCGACGAGGTCATCGTGACGACCTTCACGTCTGGTCAGCAATCTACTCTGCCTATCTGGATGCTGTCGGAGCTGATCCGGCCGCGGCAACGGCCAGTGACCAACGTCGTCGCCGTCTTCGTCATCATCGTCACGCTGATCCCGATCCTGGCCGCCTACTACCTCACGCGCGAGGGCGAGCACACGGGCGGATCATCAAAATAGCCGGCCGGCCGCAGCCGCAAGGGAGGACATTCCATGCTCGATACTGAAATGCTGATTGGCTCCAACTTCGTGACCGGCGATGCTGCGGCGGAATCCGTCATCAATCCCAAGACTGAGGAGACGATCATCGATCTCGCCGATGCGTCGCCGGCGCAAGTCGACGCGGCTGTCGATGCGGCCTGTGGCGCCTTCGAATCTTGGTCGCGCACAACGCCGGCGGACCGCTCCGCGCTGCTGTTGAAGCTGGCCGACGCCATCGAGCGCGATGCGGAGGCGTTCGCCGGGCTCGAAGCACTGAATTGCGGCAAGCCCCGAATTCGCGTTCTCGAGGACGAGATACCGGGGGTGGTCGATTGCTTCCGCTTCTTCGCCGGAGCCGTGCGCAATATGCACGGCCCCGCGGCCGGCGAATACATGGCGGGGTTCACCTCGATGATCCGCCGCGATCCGGTCGGCGTGGTGGGCTCGATTGCGCCCTGGAACTACCCCTTGATGATGGCCGCCTGGAAGCTCGCTCCGGCCTTGGCCGGGGGCAATACGGTGGTCATCAAGCCTTCGGAGCAGACCCCCCTGACCACGCTCAAGCTTGCCAGGACCATCGCCGATATTTTTCCGGAAGGGGTGGTGAACGTCATTACCGGGCGCGGGGAGACAACGGGGCAGGCCCTCATCAATCACCCGAAGATCGACATGATTTCACTGACGGGCAGCATTCCCACGGGCAAGAAGGTCCTGCAAGCGGCGTCATCGACGGTGAAGCGGACGCATCTCGAGCTCGGCGGCAAGGCGCCGGTGATCGTGTTTGACGATGCCGACCTGGCATCGGTCGTCGAAGGCATCAAGGCGTTCGGCTATTACAACGCCGGCCAGGATTGTACGGCGGCGTGCCGGATCTACGCCGGCCGCAAGATCTACGACAATCTCGTGGCCGATCTTTCAAGTGCGGCTAAGGACCTCAAATATAATCTGCCGAACGATGACGAGAACGAGATCGGGCCTTTGATCTCTTCAACCCATAAAGACCGTGTGCAAAGCTTCGTGGAGCGCGCCGGAGGCCAAGGGCACATCGAGATCACGGCGGGCGGCGGCGCGCCCGGCGGCAAAGGGTTCTTCTTTGAGCCGACCGTTATTGCCGGCGCCAGGCAGGACGACGAGATCGTGCGCCAGGAGGTGTTCGGTCCGGTCGTCTCGGTGACCTCCTTCGACGACGTCGAGCAGGCGGTCGGCTGGGCCAATGACAGCGCTTACGGTCTCGCGTCGTCGGTGTGGACTTCGGATCTCGCCAGGGGCATGGCAACGGCCGCGCGTCTTCGTTATGGCTGCTCGTGGGTCAATACCCACTTCATGCTTGTCAGCGAGATGCCGCATGGCGGCCTCAAGACGTCCGGCTATGGGAAAGACCTCTCCATGTACGCGCTCGAAGACTACACCGTCGCCCGCCATGTGATGGTGAAGCTCTGAGCATCGGACGAAGTTGGGCAGGCCTCAGAATCTGGCTTATTTCGATGACTGCGTGTGACCGGGCACAAGTTCCCGGTATGCATGCCAGCTGGCGAGGCCAAGCCACGGGAAGACGACAACGAGACCGAGAAAGCCCGTCGCCGCGGTCACTAGAGTGAGAATCCCAAGGATCGCCGCCCAAAGGACCATGGGCCAGAAATTCTCGATCACCGCCCGGACGCTCGTGGCGACGGCTGCGAAAACGCTTGTCTTCTGATCGAGCAACATCGGCGCCGATACGACAACCAGGCAATAGGTGAAAAAGGCGACCACGCCACCGACGATCGACCCGGTGATCAGCATGTTCTGCCCGTCCGACGTGCCGATGGCGAACTCAACGAAGTCCGCGACAGTGCGGTGTAAGTGATAGGTCGACAGGCCATAAACGATCTGCGCAATGCGTCCCCAAAACAGATAGATCAGCACCAGCGCGAGACCGAGATAGGCAATGTCTTGTCGAAGCGCTGAGCGAACATAGAGCATGCCGCTAAGCGTGGGCTTCTCGCCGCGCTCTATCAGTCGTCCGGCCTCGTAAAGGCCCATGGCCAGCATGGGGGCGACGAAGACAAATCCGACCGTCAGCGACAAGACCCAGAACGCCGCGTCTGAGACGACGAGCGCGTAGCAGAGCAAGAAACTGAGCAGGGCCACGATAAGTCCGTAGGCGAGGCAAGGTCCCGGCGCTTTCCATAGGTCACGCCAGCCGCTGCGAAGCCACCTGAACGGCGCCTTCGCATCGATCGTGCTGACGTCAGGCAAACCCCCCGATGAGTCCACGATACCCCCCCATTTCCTTGTCCATGTTCCCAAAGATGGGCTGGGAAAATTACCATGCCGGAGATAGGCAAACCACGTTGGGCTCGGTGAAATCCTGGCTTAAGTCATTCTTGGTTCTGATTTGCGAAGATCTCCCGTCCAGACGGTTGATCGAGGCATGCCATGATTAAATCCTATACCGACCACGCCGCCAACGAGCGGACCTTCCTTGCTTGGCTTCGGACCGGCGTGGCGGTGATCGCCTTCGGTTTCCTCATGGAGCGGTTCGATCTCTTCATCCTAACCATGGCCGACGCCGTCTCGGTCCGGCCCGAGCACCGCGCCGAACTCGAAACGCTGTCCCACTCCTTTAGCGCGGGCGCAGGGCGCGGCTTCATCCTGGTCGGTATCGTCTTCATTCTGGTGGCGACCGTGCGCTTCGTGCGCACCGGATGGCTGCTCGACGATCAGAAGATCCACGCGCCAGGTATGGTCGCCGATCTCAGCCTGTCGGTGATCCTGGCGATCCTCCTGCTGATCGTCACCGTTCCCCTGATTCTTCCTTCGCTCTGACAGTACGCATCACGGGGCGACGATGGTCACGTCGTAGTTCTGACCTTCCCAGGCCTGGGTATCCCGCCAGAGAAAGGTGAACTGGACGCTGTCGCCCGGCGTCAGCGCTTCAGTCCGCAGTTCGGCGATATGTACGCCGAGCCCCGTGTCGGTGGTGTCGATATCCTGGATATTTCTCCAGCCATCGACGCCGAAATGGATTTGCGCCGGCGCGGTCAGCGCGATGATCAGCGTATGGCCCGCCGCAATGTGCTTCGGCCGGTAGCTCGGCCCCCAAAACTCATAGCTTATGGTAGGGCGGACGCCGCCATAGCGGGCCCAGGTGGCTTTCGGCCTGTCCACGGGGCGGCCGAGCGCCAGGCTGTGGCACAGCTTGGCGAACTCGGCATGGGCCCAGACGAGCGGCATCGCCGATCCGCTGGGCTTGCCGGGGACGAGGTCCTGGGAGGGAATCGGCGCGGAGTCCCAAACTTGCTCGGGGATCAAGCCGAGTGGACTGCTCATGGCCATCATGGCGTCGACATAGGGCGTGACGTCGGTGTCGGCGCAAACCGCGTAATGACCGCGCTCGCCGGTCAGCAGCGGCCAGCCGCGCCCGCGACCGGTGCCGTCGAACCCGCTGCCGTCGTCATGCTCGCCATAGCCGTCGTTGTTGTAGCGATGCCATACGGGCCCCGACGGAGTATCGGTCTTCAACAGATGATCGATGACCTTGATGCTGTCGGTGATGGAAGGATCATCCGCCGCGCGCAGGCCGTAGCGCACCAGTTGCAAACAGTCGGTGGAGACCTGACCGCTCGCCGGCAGGTTCGGATTGTGGTCGAGGTTCTTGATCATCACCGCTTCGGCGAACGGTTGCCTGTCGCCTGACGCTTCGAGCGGAACGGTGCGAATGAAATAGCCGCTTACCTTCAGTTGTTCGGCAAGCGGTGTCTCTCGCACGAAGGCCCAGTCCTCGAGGCGCGCGCTCCAAAAATCGGCCAGCCGCAACGCATGTGCTTTTGCCGGGCCATCGAGATATTCGCTGCCTTCGACCAAGGCGGCGATGGCGACGGCAAGCGTGAACATGTTGAGACCGGCGTCTTCCTCCCATCGGTCCTGGCACGTGGACGGGCCCGAGCGGGCGATGAAGCCCACCGCGCGCGTGACCATGTCCTTGACCGGAATGTTGTCCAAGGCTTCGCGCTCTTGGAGAAGCGAAACGAGCAGGATAGGAAACGCCGCCTCGTCGAGCTGGAGGCCTTGCCAGAAGGGACGGCCGCCAAGCCATTGGTTCTGGAACCAATGGCCGTCCTCGTGTTGGGTCGCAATGAGATAGCGCAGCACGTCGCGTGCGTCGCGATAGGACTCCATGGCAATGAGTGCGCCGGCGGTCTCGACGAGATCGCGCGGCCAGACCAGATGATAGCCGCCCCGGCTGGTGCTGGTCTCGCCCCATGGCACCGAGAGGCTGGCCACCGCCGCACCGCGATAGGTACGATCCTGGTGCACCTTCAAGACCGTGGCCGATAAGGCAAGCCGGTCGTCAATCTGGCCGCCGAACGAGGCGCGACGGCATTGGCCGAGCCACTCTTGCCAAGCCTGACAATGGGCGTTCCATTCCTGATCGAAATCGTCCAGCAGCGCGGACACCGAGAGCGTCGCGGCGGCTTCCTTGGTTGAGGCTAGTCCGAGCGCCAACACGCCGTGTCGCGAGAGTTCGCCCATGAGGGAAACGGCGCCTGGACCGGCGCTGTCATACTCCCAGGTCATGCGTCCGTTGCGATTGAAATCCTGCCAGCCGTCGCTGACCGCGAGACAACCGACGGAGCGCCGGCCATAGGCGTCGGCGCCATCCTCGTCGATGGCCGAAAGGGCAAGCGCGAAAGGCCCTTGCTCGGCCCACAGAACGCCGCGCCCGTCATGGGTGGCGACCTCGGCCACATTGTTCTGGGCGTCCTCACCGAGACGCGCGGCGAGCAGGGCGTAGGGTTTCAGGTTCGAGCTGCCCTCCAACGCATAGCGTATCAGAAGCGTGTCGCGGCGTTCCGAGGGGCAGACCTCGACCGTGAAGGTGAAGCGTGGGTGGCGATGGACGATCGTCGCGGCCGGCACGCCGGGCTTCGGCAATGTGACGGTGTAGTCGCCGAGCCGGCGCAACTCGACCCAGAAGCCCTGATCGTCGGCGACGATGAAACCGAGATCCTTGATCTGGGGAATGTCGATGCGGGGATAATAGACCTCGGTGACGATACCTTGGGCAATGGTGAACCACAGCCGCGACGAGCCGAGACTCGCGCCGACGAGGTCTTTGCGGGCCGGAGCCCAGGTGGGATTGCAGGGGCCGGAGGGTGCCTTCATGGGGAGGTGCTGCTTCTATTGGTCTAAATGGGAAACGTCCGCGCAGATCGTGATTGACCCCGCAGCTTTTGGCAACTCAGTCCTTCGGTAGGACCGCAGTTGCTGGAACAACGAAGAAGCTCTCTGGGAGGGGATTGGTAACACTACTCCGCGTTAGCTTCCTTGTTCATGGTGAGAAGGTTTTCACTGCTCAGAGCGCGCTCCGAAATGCGGGATTAAAGCTCATCAGTGAGCAATTTTGAACAGTCCAAATCCTGATTGTGGCGGAAAATACTTAGCCTATCGTGCTCCTCGACGCGTTCTGTTGACGAAGCCAAGTTGCAGGCCCCGAAGCGCTTGTCCCGAGCGTATGCCCCGTCCGCCCGCTCTAGAAGAATTCAGACGGTAGCCAATTGAAGCTTTGCGAGCAGAAGAGCCGCCGGAGCAATCTGATATGACGCGCAAACTCCCAGAGACGAAGGACTCAGCGGCGCGGTATCGCGGCCTGTTGGAGGCCGCCCCGGACGCGATGGTGGTGGTCAACCAGGCCGGCGAAATCGTCCTTCTGAATGTTCAGGCGGAAAAGCGGTTCGGCTACCCCCGCGACGAACTTCTGGGGCGGCCGGTCACGAGCATTATTCCTGTAGGCTTCGCCGAGCGGCTTATCGCCGACGACCTCCGCTCAGCCGAAGAGGCGCTCGCCCAGCAGATCGGGACAGGCATCGAGCTGACGGGACAGCGGAAGGACGGCAGCGAGTTTCCGATCGAGCTCATGCTGAGTCCGCTGCGAAGCGACGACGGAATTCTGGTGACGGCGGCAATCCGCGACATCACTGTGCGCAAGGAAGCGGAAGAGAATCTTGCGCAGATGGAGGGCCGGTATCGCGGCCTGCTGGAGGCCGCCCCGGACGCGATGGTGGTCGTCAACCAGGCCGGCGAAATCGTCTTGTTGAATGTTCAAGCTGAAAAGCAATTCGGCTACCCCCGCGACGAACTTCTGGGACAGCAGGTCACCAACATCATTCCCCAGGGCTTTGCGGAGCGGCTGGTTGCTGACGACCTTCGTTCTGCGGAGGAGGCCCTGGCGCAGCAAATCGGCACCGGCATCGAGCTTGTCGCCCTACGCAAGAATGGTAGCGAGTTTCCGATCGAGATCATGCTGAGTCCGCTGCGAAGCGACGACGGAATTCTGGTGACTGCGGCGATACGCGACATCACCGTGCGCAAGGAAGCCGAAGAGGTTCTCGCGCAGATGGAGAGCCGGTATCGCGGTCTGTTAGAGGCGGCCCCGGACGCGATGGTGGTGGTGAACCAGGCCGGCGAGATCGTCCTTCTGAACCTTCAGACAGAGAAGTGGTTTGGATACAGTCGCGACGAACTGCTCGGCCGGCCGGTCACGGACATTATTCCGGAAGGGTTCGCTGAGCGTCTCGTCACGGACGAGCTTCGCTCGGCCGATGAGGCACTTGCACAGCAGATTGGTTCGGGGGTCGAGCTGACCGGACAGCGGAAGGACGGCAGCGAGTTTCCGATTGAGCTCATGCTGAGTCCGCTGAAAAGCGACGACGGAATTCTGGTAACGGCGGCAATCCGTGACATCACCGCTCGTAAGGCAGAAAGCCTGCGAGTCGCACGCTTGAAAGACGAGTTCGTGTCGACCGTCAGCCACGAATTGCGCACACCATTGACTTCAATCGCCGGCTCACTCGCTCTTCTCGTCGGCAACGCCGCCGGCTCGCTGCCCGAAACCGCCACACACCTGCTCAAAATTGCACACAACAACACTGAGAGGCTTGTTCGCCTGATAAACGACATCCTCGATATCGAGAAGATGGAGTCCGGGCGGGTCACCTTTGATATGAAACGCGTCGCGCTTAAATCGCTCGTCGAGCAGGCGATAGAAGCCAACGCCGGATTCGCCGAGGGCTATAATGTGCGGATTCGGCTCAGCCCGGCATCTGTCAGCGCCAATGTCCGGGCTGACCCGGACAGGCTCATGCAAGTCATGACCAACCTCCTTTCGAATGCCATCAAGTTTTCGCCTCCTGATGAAGAAGTGCTGGTCGGGATTGAAGTGCAGCGCGGGACCGTGTGTATTTCGGTGAGAGACCACGGCCTCGGCATTCCAGATGAGTTTAAGTGTCACATCTTTGAGAAGTTTGCGCAGGCCGACGCCACCGACAAGCGCGAGAAGGGCGGCACCGGACTTGGTCTGAGCATCGTAAAAAGTATTGTCGACAGGCTCGGTGGCGAGGCCAGCTTCGACGAAGCGTCTGGCGGCGGTACGGTCTTTCGTGTTGAACTCCCGGCTTGGAGGGAGGCGGTCAGAGCCGAGGCTCGCCTGACTGCGAAGTCGAACCTTAACCTCTTGCTTTGTGAGGACGATCCTAAGGCCGCGGTTGTCCTCTGCGAGAGGCTGAACAAAGAGGGGTTTCTCGTAGACGTTGCGCTGACGGCCGACGAAGCGATCATAAAAGTGGCAAAGAAGCCCTTTGGCGCCATTCTCGTCGATCTGCAACTCCCCGAGGGAGACGGCATCGACTTGATCAAGCGGTTGCGGGCGCTGCCGCAGATTTACAACACGCTGCTTGTGGTGCTGTCCGCAGATGCCAGCGGGTCCGCCAGCGAGGAACGGCCGTCCACCCTGCTGAATATATTGGATTGGCTCGACACGCCAATCGACGTCGACCGGCTGGTGCGCGTGTTGGATCGGCCGTTGGTCCGCAAGGCGTGTACTCGTCCGCGCATCCTCCATCTCGATTCGGATCCCGATGCGCTTCGTCTGGTGGCCAAGGCGTTGAGCGGGACCGCCCAGGTTATGTCCGTCGAATCGATTGACGAGGCCCGCCGCGCGCTCATCGCCAACCGCTTCGATGTGGCCGTGCTTGATATGGCACTGGCCGTTGGGTCCGGCTTCGACCTGCTGCACGATCTCCGCGACAGCGAGGGTGACGCTATCCCCCTCGTCGTGTTCTCGCCGGAGGACGAAAATCCAGTCGTCGCCACCGAGATCCGCTCGGCGCTCATCAAGTCGCGGGCGTCGCTCGACGGTCTGGTCGCGACGCTGCGGAGGCGCCTGACAACCAGCGCGCCGACTCCCGAGGAAAAGGAAGTCGCGTGAGCCTTGCGCCTATGGCGCGGGGCGGCCCGAAGGCGTCAGTCGTAGAGGATCACGTTCAACAAGGCCCGCTTGACGGTCATATGGCCGTTGTATTCAACCAAGCCGAGACGCCTGAACTTGTTCATGAAGAAGCTGATTCGGGATCGCGTCGTGCCGACCATCTCGGCAAGCGTTTCCTGACTCATTTTTGGGATGATCGTCTCGGGGTTTTCTTCCTTGCCGAAATTCGCCAGGATCAGCAGGAGCCGCGCCAATCGCTTCTCGCTGGAATTGAACAACTGGTCGACCAGATCGCCCTCCATGCGGAGATTGCGTTTTAGAAGATAGCCGATGAAGAGATCGGCAAACACGGGCTCGTCGTGGAGCGTGCGAAGTGCGACGGCCCTGTCGAGCCGCACGATCGTACACTCATCCATGGCGACGGCCGAGGTCAGGCGTTTCGTCTGGCCGTTCAAACAACCTTCGCCGAAGAAATCGCCGCTTCCGAGTAGGGCAATCACGGCCTCCTTTCCCTGTTGGGAAACAACCGTCACTTTGACCTTTCCGGTCTGCACGTAAAAGATTGCGTCCGCCGGATCTCCTTGAACGAAGATCGTCTGATTCTCCTGATACGGGATGACGGTATGGCCTTCGCTTGCCTTGGCCAGGAACTCTTCGGGATTAAAACCAGGTGTTGGGGTCATCGCAGCGCCTCCAATGTGAGGCAGCGCGCCAGATCGATGGCGTGGACCTCTTTATGCTTTTTGGCCGTACGGCGCCAAGGGGCATGCTTACCCCGTGCGGCGCCAAGAGTCGTCAAGCTTGGTCCGCACAAACGGTCCGGGTGCTGTTTTACACTGCAACCCAGAGTGCGTACAGAGTCAATTTCAGCGCGCGGATACAGCTACGAAGACTAGGCGGTCAACGTTTGCACGCTGACGATGTGCGGCTCAGTAGACCGAGTCGAACAGATCGTAATAGGAGAGGTCGAGATAGCCGGCCTTAATGCCGCGATTGGATGCGTTCCATGCGGTGAACCAGTCATAGGAGGACCAGAAGCGGGCGTCGTTGCGCAAGATGCCGTAGCGGTCGCGGAGGCGGTTCCAGTCGGCGAGCGATTGCACGTCGCGTAAGCCGCGCAGGAAGTCGCTTGCCTCGCTCAGATCCATCTCTAAGAAATAGTTCGGGAATCCGCCGATCACGGTCGGGTAGATGCTCATGGTGTAGAGATCGGGCAGTTCTTGACCGTTTTGGAAGAGCAGCGTGTCCTGCGTTTTGTAAACCCGGTTGGCGATGAGCGAATAGACGCGCGCGTTGTCGTCGCCATCGGTCAGCTTCAACAGGATCACGCTCGGCAGATAGCGCGGAAACTTATAGGCCCGCGTCTGGGTCAACAGTGATGCCGCCTTGACCCAATCGTCATAGCTCTCGATCGGATCGCCCAAGGACACTTTGGGTTTGACGTGCGGATTCAGCAGGTCGACCGGTCCGCTGACCGCTTCGCCCATATGCGCTTGGATGTCGTCAACCAGGCTCACTATGGGGTCGCGCTTGGACGTCTTGATCTGCGTGGGCTGTTCCTCGCCGGCGAACGGCATCAGATCGAGGGCGATTTGGCCTACGCCTCGGGTCCAGTCGTCGCGGATCTTCTGACGGTCGCCCTTGGGCAGTAGCAGCAGGAAATTGTCCTCGAATTCCTGGCGCAGATAGTTGAAGAACACCAAGGTCTCGAGCTTCGGGATATCGCCGGACCAATATTCGAAGTTGGCGACGGTGTCGTAATAGATTCGCTCGAACCCGCTATAATCCATCAGCCATTGGGTTCGCGGGATGCCGCCCTGCCGGCCCTTCATCACCGAGACATTGCTCTCGTGGCGCAGCACGGTCAGCCAAGCGTTCGGGTTCTTGCGGTCGCCGTTCCAGATGGCGTCGATGGTGTAGCCCTTAGGCTGAAGCTTAGCGAGGGCTTGGCCGTAAGCGGTCTCGTAGCTGTCGTTGCCGAGCAGCGAGCGGTCCATGAAAATGTTCCATGTCTCTAGGCCGAGCTTGGGGTCGAGGACCGAGACGTCGTATTTGGGATCGACGAAATAGACCCAGAACTGGTCCTTCACCGCGTAGGTCGCCGTCTGGCCGAGGCATACCGGACCGTAGGTGATGCCGGAGACGATCAGCTCGGAATTCTCCAAGAGGAAGCGGTAGCGCGCCTCCACCGGGATGGCTTGATAGACCAGGAAGGGATTGCCGATCCCCCAGGGGGCATCGAGCCCGGCCTCGTCGCCCCAGTCCGGCTTCAGGAAAAGAGCTTTCAGATGGTCGATGTCGCCGCGGTTGAGGCGCCAGACAAAGTGGTTTTTTTGGACGATCGGCGCGGTCACCTTCTTCAGGCGGTAATAGACGCGATCGACGCCGGCATATTTATACGGGTTGGTGTAAGGCAGCGGTGTGTCGATGACCGCGACGGGAACGGGCTCCACCGTGGGCGCGGCGGCCGGCGGCGTCTTCGAGCGCACGAGCCGGAAATAATCCCCCGGGCTTTCGTCGAGCACGATGGTCGCCAAGAAGACATGATCGAAAATGTAGCGGGCGACGAGCTGCGATTTCTTATCGGGCGTATTGAAGAAGCTCTCCCAAGCCAGGACGGCGGCCGAGTTGTTCGGCGTCTCGGCGGCGCGCAACTCCGCATCCGTTGGTCCCGGTGATCCGGCCCTTATCCACGCGCGCAATGTCTTGAAGTCCTTCTCGTCGATCGCCGGCAGGCCGAAGGGCATGCCTGCGGCCGGGTTCTGTTTCAGTTGTGTCCTGAGCGCATCGGGCGTGGCCGGGCATTGGTGCGCGTAGCGGTTGGCGTAAAGCGGCATGAGCGCCTGGCGCGAAAAGCCAGGGCTGTTGTGGCGCGTCCCGTTCTCCACCATCTGGTAGAGCAGCGAGAGATACTGGTTCTCGATCTTCGAGCCGCCGCGCGACAACACCGGATAGAAGCCACGCGCGCGCCACTCCGCCGTCGTCTGGACGACGTCCATGCTGGTGCGCTGAGAGGCCAGCACATGGCTCGAATAGGGATTCTCGCCGTAGCCGCCCCGTTCGACCGCGCGAAACGATGTGAGCTTGAGATTACACGGCGAGCCCAGGCAGCCGTGGCAGGCGACGCAGCGCTTGTTGAAGATGGGCTGGATGTCGGCGGCGTAGCTCGGAGCCGGCAAAGGCGCTTGAGCGGGCGCTTTTACAGACTCTTCCGCCATGCCCGACAAGGCAAAGGCGAGAAGCGAGATCAGTAACGCGCAACTTACGACCGCGAGGATCCTTGCCCCCGAGAGTAGGCCGTTCGATGATCCAGTTCCGGAGCTTTGGTCTGACATGATCGGTTTCGGGGCTGACTAGTGTGTTGGTACCGCCGGCTTGCCTGACGTGGCGGCGGCCTCGGAGCCCGGTTCGCAGTCGGTGCGCTGCTCGAGCGGCCGTCCGTCGCGTCCGAGATTACAGGCGCTGTTGACCAGAGCCAGATGCGAGAAGGCTTGCGGGAAGTTGCCACAAAGCCGCTTGGCGGTCGTGTCGTATTCCTCGCTAAGCAGCCCGAGATCGTTGCGCAAGGACAGCAGCCGCTCGAACAGCTTCACCGCGTCGTCGCGGCGGCCAAGCAGTACATAGGCATCGACCAGCCAGAAGCTGCAGGCGAGGAACATGCCTTCACCGGGCGGAAGGCCGTCATTGCTCTTTGACGTATCGTAGCGCTGCACAAGGCCGTCTTTCATCAGCGTCTTCTCGACTTGCTCGACGGTGCCGGCAATGCGCGGATCGTCCGCGGGCAGGAAGCCGACCGCCGGAAGCAGCAATAGGCTCGCATCGACCACCTTCGTGCCATAGGCGCGAACGAAACTGTTGAGCGCCTTGTCGTAGCCCTTCTCGCAGACCTGGGTGTGAATCGTTTTTCGGATGTCGCGCCAATGGTCGATTGGGCCTTTCAGCTTGAAACGTTCGGCGCTCCTGATGGAGCGGTCGAAGGCGACCCAGGCCATGACCTTGGAATAGGTGAAGTGCTCCGGTCCGCTGCGCACCTCCCAGATGCCCTGGTCCGGCTTCTTCCATACTTCCTCGAGGTGATCGAGGATGGCGAGCTGCAGGTCCCAGCCCGACTTCTCCGGCGCTAATCCGCCCTTACGCGCTTGGTGCAGCGCGTCGAGCAACTCGCCATAGACGTCGATTTGCGTCTGCTGGTGCGCGCCGTTGCCGATGCGTACGGGCGAAGACTTCTCATAGCCTGGTAGCCAGGGAAGCTCGACCTCGTAGAGCCGGCGTTCGCCGGCGATGCCATACATGATCTGCATCTGGTGAGGACTGCCGGCGACGGCGCGGAGCAGCCATTCGCGCCAGGCGCGCGCCTCGTCGAAATAGCCGGTGTTCATGAGCGCGAGCAGGGTCAAGGTCGCGTCGCGCAGCCAGCAATAGCGGTAGTCCCAGTTGCGCGGACCGCCGAATTGCTCCGGCAGCGACGTGGTCATCGCGGCCACCACGCCGCCGGTGGGGGCGTAGGTCATGGCCTTCAGCGTGATCAGCGAGCGCTTTACCGCATCGGCGTAAGGGCCCTCGACGTCGCATTTGGACGCCCAGTCTTTCCAGAACTGTTCTGTCTTGGGGAGCAGTTGTGTGAAGTCGGCCGCCGGAGGATCTGGTGTGAACGATTCCCCGTAGGTGAGGGCGAAGGAGATGGTGTCGCCGCTCTTAACAGCGAACTTGCCCTTGGTCTTGAAGTCCTCGCCGCGCAATTCGATGGTGGATTGCAGGAGTAACTTGTTGGGTCCGGCAACCGCGCGCAGGCGCTGGTCTGGCAGCATGGTGACCCATGGCACTTGCTCGCCATAGCCGAAGCGCACGACGAACTCGGTCTCGAACTCGACCGTGCCGCTCTCGCCGGTCACGAGCCGCACGATGTGCGGATGGGGTTCGGTCGGGTACATGAAGTCGACCAGCGTGGCGGTGCCCGTAGCCGTTTCGAATCGCGTCTCGAGAATGAGCGTGTCGGGCAGGTAGCGGCGCGTGATCTTGGCGCTTGGGTCGGTCGGCGCGATCAGCCAGCGGCCGTTGTCGGGTGTGCCGAGAATTGCGGCGAAGCAGGCCTCCGAATCGAAGCGCGGTGTGCAGAACCAGTCGATCGACCCGTCGCGGCCGACAAGCGCCGCCGTCTCGCAGTCGCCAATCAGAGCATAGTCTTCGATAGGGAGCGCCATGGCGCTAGAGACCGGGACTACTTTGCATGAGACCGCCATCCGCGATGATCGTGGTGGCGGTTAGATAGCTCGCACCGTCGCCGGCAAGGAAGGCGACCACGCTGGCGATTTCCCCCGGTTGCGCCATGCGTCCAAGCGGGATCGCCGAATCCAATGTCTTGAGCTTGGCCGGATCGTCCATGGTGCCGGTGTTGATTGGCGTCGCCACCGCGCCAGGGCCGACACCCACGCAAAGAATATCGTGGGGCGCGAGCTCGACGCCGGCTGTGCGCGTCAGCATCCGCATGCCGCCCTTGGAGAGGCAATAGGCGGTATTGCCGGGCATCGGCCAGTCCTCGTGCACCGAGGTGATGTTGATGATGCGTCCGCCGCCGCCCTGCTTGATCATCTGCTGGGCCGCGAGCTGGGTGCCGAAGAACGCGCTCTTGAGGTTGATCTTCAAGACAGCATCGTATTGGTCCTCAGTCGTGTCGAGAACAGACGTGCGCGTTTCGATGCCGGCGTTATTGACCATGATGTCCACTCGACCGAACTTGGCGACCGCCGCGTTGACGAGCTTCTGGAGATCGGCGACTTGGCTGACGTCCGCTTCAATGCCAATGCATTTGTCGCCGAGAGCGGCGACCTCACGTTCCAGCGCGACCGTCGCATCCGGGTGAGCCACGTAGTCGATGACGATGTTGGCACCTTGTCGCGCCAGTTCGAGAACGATCGCTTGACCGATTCCGCTATTGCCGCCGGTGACGATCGCAACTTTGTTCTTCAAAGTCATGCGCGGTGCTCCATCTAGTGGACGATTTTCATATTCCACTAACGCTGCAAGCGTATTCGACTCACCTCGACGACAATTGACGAGGATAAGCCTAGACATTGGCCATAGCATCGGCAACCTTGCCAACGTCCTAACTTCATGAGTTCTCATGACGCCCTGGCCGCCACTCACAGGGAGCCCATCATGACCGCGCAGCATGACGTGATCATTATCGGCAGCGGCGCCGGCGGCGCTAGCGCCGCCTATAAGCTTGTTAACGCCGGCAAGCGCGTTCTACTGATCGAGAAGGGGCCGTTCCTTCCGCGCAATGCTTCCACGCTCGAAGTCAGGCAAGTGTTTGTCGACGGCGTGTTCAAGAACCACGTGGTCTGGCTGGACAGCAAAGGCCGCGATTTCGTTCCTGGCGAATTCTACAATGTGGGCGGTAAGACCAAGTGGTACGGCGCCGCGCTGTTCCGGTTCCGGCCCGTGGAGTTTGAGGCGGAACCCGACTATGGCTTGCTCGGCTGGCCGTTCGGCTACGACGAGCTGAAGCCTTATTACGACGAGGCCACCGACCTCCTCGCCATCACCAGCTTCGAGAACGAGCCGCAGCTTCAGGCGCTGCTCGACAAGATCACCACCGCCGACCCCGACTGGAAGCTGCACCCGCTGCCGCTTGGCCTGTCGAAGGACATCGTCAATCACCCCGAGGAGGCGAAGCATTTCGACGGATTTGCCTCGCCCGCCGGCTTGAAGTCGGATTCCGAACGCAACCTGATCGATCATATTCGCGACAAGCCGAACTTCACGCTGATCGCCGGCGATCCGGTCTCCGATCTCATCGCCGCGCCCGGTGACCCGCGCACCATCATCGGCGTCAAATGCGCCGACGGTTCCATTTACGAGGCGGACACGGTGGTGCTCGCCGCAGGTGCGATGAGTTCCCCGCGCATTCTCCAAGATCATCTGCATGCGAGCGGCATTGCGCTTCCATGCGGCGACCTGGTCGGCGCCAATTTCAAGATGCATATCAACTCGGCGGTGCTCGGCTTTTCGCCGTTCACCGACCATGACGTGCTGCGCAAGACGGCGGTGCTCTACAACGACAAGTTCCCGCATTCATCGATGCAGTGCCTGGGGTGGATCGACGCCGAGATCCTCGCCACGCAAGCGCCAAAAGAGATGCCGGGCTTTCTCGACAAGTTTCTCGGCAAGCGGGCAATTGGTTTTTGGGCGACGACTGAAGATTCTTCGTCGCCGCAGAATCGCATCATTTCGGGCGGCCCCGGCGGCAAGCCGATCATGGACTACAGCCTCGACCGCATCAAAGCAGCGACGAAGGAGCACACGGCGCTGATCGACAATTGGATCGAGAACCTGCTCCGTGCTGGCCTCGTGGGCTTCGACAAATATATGGGCATGGCCGGCACGGCCCATGCGCTGGGGAGCATGGTCACCGGCGACGACCCTAAAGCTTCCGTGGTCGATCCGCACGGCAAGGTCCACGGCATGGAGAACCTCTATGTGGGCGATGGCAGCCCGTTGCCGCGCGCCAGCCGGGTCAACCCCTCGCTGACCATCTACGCCTGGGGCTTGAGGCTGGGGGATCATCTTGCCGGTAAGAGCGCCTAACGGGAAGTGCGCGCTCCATCGAAACTATTCCGGTGCGGTCTCTTAATGATATAGAACGGCGAGCGCCGCACTCAGTCACCTCGACCAGCCTTGGTGCATGAGGCGACGTGCAATGCTCAGGCCACTCCTGGAAGAAAGATCAACAATGCGCTGCATTCTGGCCGGTATAGTCCTCGCCATAGTCTTGACGGGCTGTGACGCAGAAGATGCGTCTGACAACAAGGCACCTGAAGCCCAGAAGACAGTTGAGATCGAGAAGACGGTTGAGATCGAGAAGGCACCTGAAGCCGAGAAAGCCGCATCTGAGGCGGAAGAAGCATCTGAAGCCAAGAAGGTGTTTGAGGAAGGCGCGGCCGCTTACAAGAGTGGCGACTATGCGACTGCTATGCGCCTGCTCCTGCCACTCGCGGAGCGTGGGGCATTTCCGGCCCAGATAATGGTCGGCGGGATGTTTGCTGAGGGCCAAGGCGTCCAGCGGGATTCCGCTGAAGCGCTGAAGTGGTATCGCCTTGCGGCAGAGCAGGGCGTGGCCCCGGCGCAAACCATCGTCGGCAATATGTACTTACAAGGTAACGGCGTCTTCCCAGATGATACCGAGGCTGTGAAGTGGTTTCGCCGCGCCGCAGAACAGGGAGACGCTGAAGCCCAGAACAATCTCGGCGTTATGTACGCCAACGGAAAGGGCGTCCCGCAGGACTACGTTCAGGCGCTCATGTGGTTCAGTCTCGGAGCTTTACAATCTCCAAGCTCAGATCAACCGAAAGCCAGGAGCGACGCAGCCAAAAATCGCGACCGTGCCGCCTCTCAAATGACCCCGGAGCAGATAGCCGAGGCGCAGAAACTGGCGCAGGCGTGGAAGCCGTCACCAGCCCCCCAGTAGGGCGCGGACTATTATCTTGGCGGGCAAATTAGAGGGTGGACCCAGGTCTCCCTCGCCCTAGCAAGACGCGGTAGCGGCTACGGCACCTGCGTCCACCTTTCCCATCTCGACGGCAAATCCCAGGGGATGCTAAGCATCGCCCAGTGTGCAGGCGTGGGGGATCGAATGCAGAAGCGTGTGGCCGAGGTCGAGGCGGGTGACGCTGAGCCGACCTGGTATCTGACCCGGGGCGGGGAACAGCTCGGGCCCCTGACGGGCCGGGAACTTTCGCTGTTTGCCGAGGGGGGCAACTTCAAACCTGGCGATCTCGTGTGGACGGTGGGGTTCGACGCGTGGAAGCCGGCCGACGACGTCTTCGGCCTAACCCCTTCGCCCGAGGCCGATACGCAAGATGCCAGCGGGTCTGGCAATGAGACCTCCGGGCTGGGTGAGAAGACCTCCGAGGCGGTAACGTTTAGCCTGCCGCCTTCCCCCGAGGCGGAGGCGAACGAGTTTTCAGAGCCGGAGAGTGCGGTTGCCGACGCGACCTTCGACATAGCGCACGCATTCGACGACACGGCGCACGCACTCGATGACCCGGCGCATGCTGCAGCCGAACCGAATGGCGAGGACGTCGATGCGCTCATTCAGGCGCTCACCGGGCCCGCGGAGCCGGCCAAACCGACCCTCAAGGAGCGCGTTCTCCAGGAGGTGAAGAAGTTCGCGGGAATCTTCGTTTATCTCTGGATCGTGTTCATGGTGTTGCTCTTGCACGAGTGGATCGTCTTGTCCCAGAACCATATTGGCTTCAAATTCTATGGCCTGGCGGCGATCAACGCGCTTCTGCTCGGAAAGATCATGCTCGTGGCTGAACAATTCCGCTTCGCCGAGAGCCTGAAGCGCAAGCCGCTCATCTATCCAATCGTCTACAAGGCAGTCGCCTTCACCACGCTGCTGTTCATCGCCTACATCATCGAGGAGATGGTAGTCGGATGGATCCGCGGGCACGGCTTCTTAGCAAGCGTGCCGCGAATCGGCGGCGGCCTCGGCGGTGGCATCGCCGTTTGGATCATCTTCTCCATCGCGCTAATCCCGTTCTTTGGTTTCAAGGAGTTCCAACGCGCCGTGGGGCCTGACATGATACGCAAGCTGTTGTTCGGCAGTTGAAGCGGATCGGGTTTGGCCCCGCAGGGGCTTTTGCAAGCACGGCAATTAGCGGCTTTAATCTATGTCAGCCTAGTAAGACGATCAGGGGAACTGAAAATGCCGATCATCACTCTGTTGCTGCTTGCCGCGCTGGTGGCAACGTTCGGATTCTGGGGAACGCTAAAAGGGATACTCGGCGCTATCGGCGTGATCGTCCTGCTCTGCTTCTTGGCGGTCCTGACAGCGTCGTTCCTGGCGGCTTGGCTGCTGCGGCGCTAGGCGCGCGACGTCATCAAGGGCCCTCAGAATTTGTGATGGGTCCCCATGATGGCGAAGTCGGCCTCCTGGAAATGGTATTTCTGAATCACGCTTGCCGTGTCGGAGAGGGCCCGCAGGCAGGCCTCGTGAGCCGCTTTCTTCTCGGCGTCGTCGAGAGTCTCGCCGTCATTGGCCCGCTCCGCCGTGGCCAAGCAGATATAGGCGTCCTGGGCTGCTGCCGGCGCGGTCATGCCGGCCAGGCACAGGCCGAAAACGGTCCATCGATAGAGATTTCGGGCTGACATGGCCGCCTCCTCGCGCTGGCCTTGATCTCACAAGAGATAGCGAGCAAGGCGGCGCGAATAAGGCCCGAAAGCGCGCAATCAGGCCCCTAGCCTACTCCGCGGCGAGCCGGACATACTGGCCGTTGGCAACCGGGCAGGCCGCCCACAGTTCCTCGAGCGCGCTGATAAGAAAGGCCATCTGCGCTTCGGTGTGCACCGGCGAGGGGGTGAAGCGCATGCGCTCGGTGCCCCGCGGCACGGTCGGATAGTTGATCGGCTGCACATAGAGGCCGTAATGGGTGAGCAGCGTATCGGTGACGGCCTTGCAGTGGACCGGATCGCCCACCATGACCGGCACAATGTGGCTCGGATTATCCATCACCGGCAGGCCGGCGTTGGTCATCAGACCTTTCAGCGTGCGGACCCGATCCCGATGCCGGGCGCGCTCCAGATCGCTGCTCTTCAGATGGCGGATCGAGGCCAAGGCGCCCGCGGCGATGGCTGGGGCCAGCGAGGTGGTGAAGATGAAGCCCGGGGCATAAGAGCGTATGGCGTCGCAGCAGGCTTTCGAGGCGGCGATATAGCCGCCCATGACGCCGAAGCCCTTGGCCAGCGTTCCGTTGATGATGTCGACGCGGTCCATGACGCCGTCGCGCTCGGCGATGCCGCCGCCGCGCGGGACCATAAAGACCGACCGCATGCACCTCGTCCAGATAGGTCAGAGCATTGTATTTCTCGGCCAGATCGCAGATCGCGGCGATCGGCGAGATATTGCCGTCCATGGAATAGACGCTCTCGAAGGCGATGATCTTTGGCGTTTCCAGCGGTACTTTCTTGAGCAGATCCTCAAGATGGCCGAGGTCGTTGTTGCGGAAGATATGCTTTGGGCCGCCGCCATGGCGGATGCCCTCGATCATGGATGCATGGTTCTTGGCGTCGGAAAAGATGACGAGACCGGGAATCAATCGGGTGAGCGTGGAGAGCGTCGAGTCATTGGCGATATAGGCGGAGGTGAACAGCAGCGCCGCCTCTTTTCCGTGCAGGTCGGCAAGCTCGGCCTCGAGCTCAACATGGTAATGGGTGGTGCCGGAAATGTTGCGGGTGCCACCGGAGCCGGCGCCGACTTCATCGATCGCCTCATGCATGGCCGCGCGCACCTTCGGGTGCTGGCTCATGCCGAGATAATCGTTGGAGCACCACACGGTAACGTCCCGGATGCCCTCTTCAGTGAAGTGGTCGTGCCGTCGGATAGGCGCCGCAGCGACGCTTCAGGTCGGCGAAAACGCGGTAACGGCCCTCGCTGTGAAGCGATTCCAAATGCCGGCGGAAGCGATTTTCGTAATCCATCTGCCTCTGTTTCCCTAGACCATTGGCGTCCGCCAATGGCACCCAGCTATTGGCTGAACAGAATGGATATGGTTGTGCTCGCCCGGATTGCGCAAGTTCTTGTACCGCTTGCTAAAGTTCACGTTGAACCGGGTTCTTACCCAGCTAAGTAGCCCAATAGGTCGGTGGTCACAAGGCTTCCTAGAGCAGTTCTATTGTCGCATTAGCGTCTTTCTGGAGGGTCGGGCTTTGACCTGGCTCAAACCGCCCATGCGGCGGGAAGCCGCTTCTCTTTAACCATCGGTGCGGTTCGCAGCGGCTCCGGCGAGACGCTGCGCGCTGATTTTACGGAAACAAAAGGACTCGCTGGTAGTTCTCCTAGCCGACGGGCCGCGTCAGTCGGTCCGCAGCACAAACGGGGAAAGCGCGTCCATGTTCTCAAACCAACCCTACCGCTCCGCCGGGAGTTCGGCTCCGAGCTTCCTGCTCGGCGCCGGCTGCGCGGCGATGCTGGTGCTGTCCTTTGCCGGGGCGACTCTTGCCCTCTCAAGCGGCGGCTTCGAATCTCGCAAGCAGGGGTTCGACGAATTGCGCCTGAATCGGGTCCCGCAGCCCCGGCTCGCCGTGGATGGCGTCGCCTAGACTCACGCCAAGGGCCTGGAATCGAATCGCTATTCGGGGCGCTGAAGGCTCTCCAGCATGGCCTGAAGAAGGGCTTTCTTCGGGAAGGGCTTTTCCAGGACAGGGCGGCCGCGATAGGCCTCGGTCAGGCCGGAGGCGCCGTAGCCCGTGGCGAAAATATAAGGCAAACCGCGGTTTGTAAGCTCATCGGCGACCGGATAGACGAGCTCACCGGCAATATTGACGTCGAGTACGGCGGCATCCACCTGCTGACCATGCAGAAGCTGAAGGGCCTGGCCGACTCGGCTGGCCGGGCCGACAACCACGCAGCCCAGTCCGGTCAACATATCCTCAATCTGAAGTGCGACCAGCGCCTCGTCCTCGACGACGAGGACCCGGAGGCCGTTGAGCTTTGGGGGCTGGAGAGAATCGTTCACGGTCTGTCCGCCTCTGGTCGCGACTCGCGGCTTCGGATAAGGCCAAAAACGTAGGCTCGAACGCGATACGCGCGGCCCGACGGGAGGCGTTTTCTAGACCAGGAGGACCCCCTTCGCGAGCCTTAATTCGCCTCTCGATGCCGTAAAGGTCTAGGGCGGAAGGGAGAATCTCCCAGTGCATGTTTAATGCGCCAAAGCTGGACACAGATTAAGCAATTGGAGGATGTCGCGCCGTTGTCGCGCCACCCTTCCACCACCACTTTGCCTCCTATCTGGGCCGGGAGGGCGGCCAAAACGCCGCATGGAAAGGTTTTGACTAACTCATTGACAATGCAGCGATTTTTGGCAAGATTGGGGCGGCGTCAGCGTGGACTGGAGGGCTGTAAAGCTCGTGGCGGAAATGTCACAAGAGGGCCAAAAACGACCCCGCACGCTTTGATAGCAATTTACCTTCTTGAGGGAACGCGTATAACCGGAACCTAGGAACTCTCTGTCGGGGATTTCTGTCCCGTTTCGATAGAATTTCGCCGATACGGAGCCGAAAGGCAAAATTCGAAGCGAGAGTTTTGGATTAGGCAATTTATCAGGGAAGGTGGAGATGAACATGTTTGGGGGACTGACAAAAACATCCAGCCGCATCGCCATCGCAGCCGCGCTTGGCGTGATGTTCGGGGGATATGCGATGAGCACCCCGGCCAAGGCTGCGGATCTGGGCGGGGACTGCTGCGCGGATCTCGAAGAGCGGGTGGCGGAGCTTGAGGCTACGACCGTCCGTAAGGGCAACAAGAAGGTGTCTCTGACCATCTCCGGTTGGGTCACCAAGTCGGCCAACTGGTGGGACGACGGCGCTGAGAGCAACTTCTACGTGGGTGACAAGGGCACGACCCTTTCGAGCCACTTCCAGCTCTCTGGCTCCGCAACGATCGCTCCGGGCTGGTCCGGCGGTTACACGATGAGCGTCGAAGCGCCGGGTACGGCTTTCGGCTTCGCCTCGAACCAGTTCGTTCCTGGCGACGACGATGGCGTCCAGGCAATCGACACGCTGCTGTCCTACATGTGGGTCAAGAGCGACAAGTACGGTACCCTGAACTGGGGCGTGCTTAGCCAGGCGACGGATAACGTGGCCCTGCTTCCTGACCTGTCGGGCACCATCATCGAGTCGAACGCGGTGATGTTCGAGGGCGCTGGCTTCCGGCTTCGCCCGAGCGGCAACAACACTGAAGCTGGTCTGACGAATGCAGCTTGGGGCTCGTTCCTCTTCTGCCAGACCGCCAAAGCCGGTATCGGCGCGGACTGCAACGGCGTGCCTTACAGTGCCGTTCGCTACGACACGCCGACCTTCGGTGGCTTCAGTGTTTCGGCCTCGTATGGCGAGGATGACATCGCTGACGTCGCCCTGAAATACGCTGGTGACTTCGGCAACTTCAAAGTGTCGGCCGCTGGTGGTTACACCCATTCGACGGACGAGCGCTACCTCGGTGGCGGCGGCGGTCTCGCCGGCTTCAAGCAGAATGTCGACCTCTACCAGGTTGGCGCATCGGCGATGCACGTTCCTTCGGGCCTGTTCATCTACGGTATGTATCAGAGCGAGCAGGGTGGCTATAACCCGGGTCAAACTGGGTCTCTCGGCCAGTCCGTCGCGGGCGCTGCAGCCGCCGACAACACGGACGTCTGGTACTTGAAGGGTGGTATCAAGCGGACCTGGAACCCGCTCGGTGCGACCGTGCTCTTCGGCGAATATGGCGAGTACAACGACATGTTCGGCGGTATCGCCGGGAACCAATGTCTGCGCCGCCGGCGTGGGTGCGACTCTCTGACTGCCGACGTTTGTAACGCAGCGGCGCCACGGCGTGCCGTCGTCACCGGCTCTCAGGTCCAGCGTTGGGGCCTCGGCGCGGTCCAGGAGATCGACTCTGCTGCGATGCATCTCTACGCTCGCTGGCAGCACCTGGAGCTCGACGTGGACCTCCAGGACACGGCTACCGGTGCGAACCTGAACCAGGGCTTCGACGACTGGGATCTGTTCCAGGTTGGTGGCGTGATCTTCTTCTAATCCACCACACCGAACTACAGACTACGGAAGCCGCCCTTCGGGGCGGCTTCTTTTTTGCGCCATGGCCTTCGCCCAATGCGGCTCGTGGACGGCCGTGAGATAAGCCGCCCGAGGCTTGTGAAAGGCCGCGACCAGGGCTATCTCTGGGACGAGGACGTTCAAGGAGAGGGGCAATAGCCCCCGATTGCTCATAAAGACCGCCATGCAAAAGGAAGCTCCCAAGGATGGATCGCCGCGCGAGCCGGTCCTATCGGTCCAGGACGTGTCCTATTGGTATGGCGAGAAGCGTGCGCTCGACGATGTGAGCTTCGATGTTTACTCGGGCAAGGTCACCGCGCTGCTCGGGCCGAATGGCGCCGGCAAGAGCACGCTGTTTTCCTTGATCACCCGGCTGTTCGATGCGCCTACGGGCCGGATCGAGATTGACGGGCATTCGGCCGCAGAGCAGGGATTCAAGGCTCTGGGCCCGCTTGGCGTCGTCTTCCAGCAGCCAACCTTGGATCTCGACCTCACCGTGAAGCAGAATCTGCGGTATTTCGCATCGCTCAGGGGCCTGAAGCGAAAAGAGGCGGACGAGCGCATGAACCGGGCGCTGGATGCCCTCGACATGAAGGAGCGCATCACCGAGAAGGTGCGCTCGCTCAACGGCGGCCATCGCCGCCGGGTGGAGATCGCCCGGGCGCTGCTGCACAGCCCAAAGCTTCTATTGCTCGATGAGCCCACGATCGGCCTCGACGACCCGACGCGGGCGGCCATCGTAAGGCATATCCACGCGCTGGCCCGAACCGACAATATCGGCGTGCTGTGGGCCACCCATCTGTTCGATGAGATCGAGCCGGACGACGATCTGCTCGTGCTCGACCGCGGGCGGATTGTAGCGCGCGGTGAGGCTAAGACCGTGGTGGCCGAGACAGGCGCCAAAAATCTGGGCGACGCCTTCAGGCTTCTGATCAAAAGCGCCGGGCAGGATGTGGCCGTATGACGTTCATGCACTACTTCCGCGCCTTCCGGGGCATCGTGTGGCGGGAGCTGTTGCGCTTCCTGCAGCAGCGCGAGCGGTTCTTCGCGGCCCTGGTGCGGCCCCTGATCTGGCTGATCATCTTCGCCGCCGGCTTTCGCGCGGCGCTCGGCATCTCGATCATCCCGCCCTACGAGACCTACATCACCTACGACGTCTACATCACGCCGGGTCTACTGGCGATGATTCAGCTCTTCAACGGGATGCAGAGCTCGCTCTCCATGGTCTACGACCGGGAGATGGGGTCGATGCGGGTGTTGCTGACGACACCCTTGCCGCGCTGGTTCCTGCTTGTGTCGCGTCTGTTCGCGGGCGTGCTCGTCTCGCTCTTCCAGGTCTACACTTTCCTTCTCGTCGCCTATCTCTGCGGGGTGGAGCTGCCGGCCTGGGGCTATTTGGTGGCGCTGCCAGCACTGATCCTGACGGGCATGATGTTCGGGGCGCTCGGCATGCTGTTGTCCTCGACCATCAAGCAGCTCGAGAATTTCGCCGGCATCATGAACTTCGTGATCTTCCCGATGTTCTTCGCCTCGTCGGCGCTCTACCCATTGTGGAAGATGCGCGAAGGCAGCCTGACGCTCTATTATATCTGCCTCTACAACCCCTTCACCTGGGCGGTCGAGCTGATCCGCTTCGCCTTCTATCTCAAGGTGAACTGGGAGGCCCTGGGGGTCGTGGCAGGCTGCACCGTGGTGTTCCTGGCGCTGTCGGTCTGGGCCTACGACCCCTCGCGCGGTATCCAGCAGCGCAAAGCCTTGGCGCCGGCCGCCGGTTAGGCCAAGTCGCCTCGGGCCTTAGAGGCCCGAGAAATTGGCCGGAAAGCGCCGCAAGAGATCGGTGTGGAGCGCCTCGATCATCTTTGGATCGCGCTCTGCTTGCGGCACATCGATGGTTTCGATCGCCACCACATGGGTCGGCCGCGGCGCGAGAAGCACGAGCTGGTCGGCAAGGAGGATCGCCTCACGGGCGTTGTGGGTCACCATGACGGCCGTCGTGGGCCGCGCCGACCACACGTCCAGCAAGAGTCGCCGCAGGCGATCGGCGGTCTTCTCGTCGAGGGAAACGAAAGGCTCGTCCAACAGCAGAAGATCGGGCTTGGTGGCAAACGCGCGGGCCAAGGCCACGCGGCGAGCCAAACCCAGCGACAGTTCTTGAGGATAGCGCGACAGCATTTCGGTAATGCCCACCGAACGCGCGAGCCGATCGAGCTCCTCCTCGGTAAAGCCAGGCGCGGCGACGAGCTCAATGTTCTGGCGCACGGTCCGCCACGGGAGGAGACGCGGCTCCTGAAACATGAAGCCGATACGCGTGTCGGACGGAAACTCGACCTCGCCAATGAACCGGTCATCGAGATGGGCGACGATCCGCAGCAATGTGGTCTTGCCGCAGCCCGACGGCCCCATGAGCACGGTCATGCTCTCGGGCTTGAGGTCGAGGGTAAGATCGCGGATGGCTGTCAGCTCCGTGCCGTCAGCCCCCACATGCGTCTTTTCCTCGACTTTGATCCTAAACTGGCTTGTTACGCCAGCGTGTTGAATATCGTTCAAGGGGCTGCACCAATAGGTATTCGATCGTCAGCATGACCGCCACGAAAGCGAGTGTATAGCCGAGGATCGCGGTCACGTTGAAGAGCTGGAAGTTGAGATGGAGTTCGAAGCCGACGCCGTTCGGCCGTCCGAGGAGTTCGACCACCAGCACGATCTTCCAGATCAGCGAGATACCGGAGCGCGAGGCGGCGGCGAAATAGGGCTGGAGCTGCGGCAGGACGACGTTGCGGAACTTGCTCCAGGGCGACATGCGATAGGCCCGCGCCATCTCGTCGAGACCTGGATCGAGGGCGCGCGCGCCTTCGCGCAAGGTGACCACGACATTTGGAATCTTGTTGAGCGCGACGGCGCCGATCGCCGCGGCCTCGTTCAGACCGAACCAGACATAAGCCAAGATGATGATGACCAGAGCCGGCAGGTTCAGCAGCACGATCAGCCAAGGATCGAGGGCACGGTTGAGCGTCGGCATTTGTCCCATGGCGAGGCCGACGACGCTGCCGATCAACATCGCCACGACGAAGGAGGCGACCACGCGCCATAAGGTGATGCCCAGCTGGGTCAGGAGATTGCCGTGCAGCGTCTCCTCATAGATGTATTGCAGCACGGCGACGGGGCCCGGCAGCAGACGGCTCTGGGCGAACTCGGCGCCGACGTACCACAGGAGAACGAAGCCCGCGACGGAGACGACCGGCATCCAGGCCCCGCGCGACATGCGCAAGCTCCGGCCGGTCTCGGTGCGCGCGAAGGTCACGCTCACTTGGCGGCACCGTGCCAGAAGGTTCCGGGCGCGAGCTCGGTGCCAGAGCCGACCAGCTTCTTGCCGCCCAGCTCACGCAGAAACTGATAGAGCACCTTGGCGTCTGCCTCGTCGGCGGCGCTCGACCGCTCCGGAATGCCCTCGCGGTAACGCCGCCGCAGGGATTCGAAAGTGGCTTCGTCGAAGGACGGATCGTTGGCGCTCATCAGCGGCTTCAACCGGTCCCACTCCGCGTCGGAGGTGGCAAGCAGCTCATTGGCCTTGGCCGCGGCGCGGAGGAAGCCCTGAATGCCCGCAAGGTTCTTGTCCGCCCATTTCTCGTTGAAGACGTAGCCGACCATGGAGACCTCACCCTTGGCGCCAAGCTCGCGGGCGACTTCCTCAAGCCCGATCAGTTGGGTAAAGCCTTCTGCCTCGAGCCGTGCCGCGTAGGGCCAGAAATTGAGAACGGCATCGACCGCGCCTTGCTTGGCTCGCTCGGCGAGCAGCGGCGGGGCACCGAATTCCTGTGTCGTCTCGGTCCGAAGGTCGATATTGGCCGTGCGCAGCGCGTAGGCGACGATCAGCAGCCAGCTCTTGTCGAGCGGACCGCCGGCGACGCCGAGCGTCTTGCCCTCGAGGTCGGCAAGGGTTTTGATTGGCGAGTCCGGCGGCACCATGATGGCGCCAAGCGCCGTGGTGAAGGGCACGAAGGTGAAATCGGCCCCCGCTGTGCGCTCGCGCGAGACCCAGAGCCAATCGGTGGCGATAAGGTCTACCGACTCCGATTGCAGCCCCAGCGTGGTCGCCTGGGTGCTGGCGAGAGGTACGACATCGAGTTCGAAGCCCTCGGCCTTGTCGAGCCCGTTGGCTTGGATCGTATCGAGTGCCCAGCTGACCGTACCGAATTTCAGCACGGCAATCTTGAGCTTGGTCGCGGGCTCGGCGGCGTGCGCACCGGCGCTACTCACCAGGGCGGCAAAGAAGAAGGCTAACAGACGTGACCGCAACTTGCGCTCCTCCACGTGGGTTGATTCAATCCCAGGTCTTTGGGGCTGGCCAGGCAACGCGCACCCTGAATTCTTGTCGCCGACGGGGCAAGCGGAACCGAGGCCGTCTGGCGAGGCCCGGCAGATTTATGGTGTGTCATCAGCGAGAGTGGCGGGGCATAATTTACCGATCCAGCCCCACTTAGCAAGGTTCCATTCCCGGCTTGCCGAGGATCAAATTGGTCCCCGGGAAATGTTGCACTGCGTTCGCCCCGCATCAGCTTGGCGCCTTCAGCCGGTAGCCGTGGCCACGCACCGTTTCGATCAAGTGCTCGCGCCCTTTCGTGTCGATCTTGCGCCTGAGCCGGGCGATATAGACGTCCACCACGTTGGTGAGGGGATCCTCGCTATAACCCCAGACTTGGTTGAGGATCCTGGTGCGCGAGAATACGCGGCCGGGTGCCCCCATCAGCAGTTCCAGAATGGCCAGCTCCTTCGCTGTGAGCTTGATGGCCTCGCCGCCGCGCGTCACCTCCAGCAGATCCCGGTCGAGCTCGAGATCGGCCACTTTCAGGACGTTCGAGCTCTGGGCAAAATTGTGGGAGCGGCGGACCAGAGCCTCCATGCGGACGAGGAGTTCGTCGAAGTCAAACGGTTTGGTGAGGTAGTCGTCGGCGCCGATCTTGATGCCTTTGATCTTGTCCTCTAACGCGTCCATGGCGGTCAGCATGAGGATCGGCGTGTGCTGTCCATCCTGGCGCAGGCGTTGGCATACGTCGTAGCCATGCATGTCCGGCAGCATGAGATCGAGGATAATGACGTCGAACTCGCCGGTCTTGGCGAGATCGATGCCGGCGGCACCCGTGGCGGCGACGGTCACTCCATGGTTCTCGGCGCGCAAGCCGCGGTCAATAAAATCGGATACGCGCGGTTCGTCCTCGACCAGCAGCACGTTCACGCCTGTCCCCCCTCGGTTTCCGCCGGCAAGACGACCGTAACGGTGGTCCCTTCGCCGACCCGGCTTTGCATCTCGATCTTGCCCTTGTGCGCCTCGACGATGGCCTTAGCGAGCGGCAGACCCAAACCCAGCCCTTCCTCGTTCATCTCCGAAGCGTTGCCGCCGCGGCGGAACCGCTCGAAGATGCCTTCGAGCTCTTCCGGCGCGATGCCCACGCCGTGGTCGGAGACGCGAACGGTCACCTCTGAATTGGTCCTGCCGACCTCGACCTCGATCCCGCCCTTGGCGTTGGAGTAGCGCACCGCGTTATCGAGCAGCACCAGCAATAGCTGTCTGAGCCTCGCGGGATCGCCGCGGACCATTTCATGCGGTGCTCCATTGGCAAGGGCGATGTCGATGGATTTGTTGTAGCCGATCACCGTAGCGTCGCCGCAAACCGTCTCCACGAGAGCGCTCAAGTCGATGGGCTTGAGATTGAGCTTGGCGGCGCCCGCGCCCTGGCGGGCAATGAACAAGAGGTCGTTGACGAGCACCGAAAGATGCTTCGCCTGCTCGACGATCCGTTCGATGGAGCGCTTATACTCGGCAATCCGCTTGTTCTTGCCGCGCAACGAGATCTCGCCCTCGCCGCGGATGACGGTGAGCGGCGTGCGCAGCTCGTGGCTGATGTCCGCGAAAAAACCTCGGCGGGCTTCGTCGATCTTGCGCAAGGATTCGTTGGCTTGGCGCAGCTCCTCCGTGCGTTCCTGCACGATCGTCTCGAGATTGTCGTGGGCGTCCTTGAGTGCCTTCTGATGAACCTGGAGATCGGCGGCCATGCCATTGAAGCTCCGGCCCAGCTCGGCGAACTCGTCGCGACCGGAGACGGTGATCCGGTGAGAAAGATCGCCTTCGGCGAGCCTTCGCGTCCCATGCAAGAGTTCGGCGAGGGGCGCCCGCAAGCCACGCACCAAGAGGAAGAGCAGCGCCAGCGTAGTCAGCGTGGCCAACACCGCATGGATCTGACTGATGCGTTCAAGCCGGGTCAGGAGCCGACTTGCATCGGCGTCGATGCGCAAGACCTCGGCCGTTTCGTCGGCGACGGCGACCTCGATCAGCTCGTTGAGCTGCTGGTCGATACCGCCCCGCAGCAACTCGATCAGATTCTGCCAGGCGATGTCGGGCCGGCCGCGGCTTCGCAATTGTTCCACCTCGGCAAGCTGGTCGAGAGTGTGCTGGAATTCGCGCCGGATCGCCGCGAGGCGGTCGATCTCCGCCGACTCGGCTCTCTGCTCCTCGTCAGGGGCGATGGTGAGCTCTTTCTCGGAAAGAGCCTGCAAGACCGACAGGTCCGACTCGATGACCTTGTTCAGATAGGCCGCCCCTAAAGGACGGTCCGTCATCCCGGTGAGCAGGGTATCGGTCCAGGCCTTGAAGAGCTGTTGGCTGTGGCGGGAGAGCTGGAGTTGCCGCTCGAGCTGCTCATGGGAGATGCGGGACCGCGTGAGGTAGCGGTGCGATTGAGCGACCCCCCAATAGGCCAGGGCCGCCGCCGAAAGGGACATGGCGAGCAGCAACCCGGCCGCGATCATGAGCTTCGTGCGATACCGCATCAGCCTTCGACTCTCCTTGGCGGCCGCGAGGGGCTGCTTCTTGGCGACCCTTCTCCCGCTTGCACGGCCAGCCTCCCACCGCCCAACCTTCCGACGGTCCGTTACCTATACTGCATTATTGCCGGATTGACGGGCGTTCCAAGGGGGCCGCTTCGGCATCTGTTACGTGAAACACAGCCCGTTTCTCCCATCAAATTTGCTAGTATTTCCCATGTTGCTTGCTAGACAGGGCGTGGCTGGCGTTGGATATTTGGCGATCGGTGGCCGATCATTGTTGAAAAAGCGGACAAACCGCTTGGGTTTTAAGCTGGCGGGGGACAGCTCTTGCGATGGGTTGGGAGCAGACGGGGCGTTGCCCGCAGAGCGTTGTCGGGCGCGGCGATGGTCGCCGCAGTCGCCGTAGCGACCTTAGGCCCGCCGCGGGGACCGGCACTCGCCGAGTATGAGATTCCCGAAGTTGATGCCGAGAAAGGCGCGATCGAAGCTGAGTATCGTGGCGCCTCCCATTGGGGCTTGCCCCCGGCGGACGAGGATGACGGCGACGACGCGCTCCGGCAGAGCCACGAGGTGGAGTTCCAATACGGGCTCACCGACTGGTGGATGCTCCGCCTGACTCCGAATTTCGAGCAGGTCGCCGGCGATTTTCTTGATCTCGCGTCGCTCGGCATCGAGACGCAGTTCGTGCTGGTGCCGCGCAACGATGGCGTCTTCGGCTTGGCCTTCATGGCAGGCTACGGTCCTTACTCCCTTTTCGTCGCAGACGGGCGCCCGGACGAGTTCGAGTTCGGTCCGGTAATGGAGGTGGCGCCCGGTCCGTGGCTGCTGACGTTCAATCCCCGCCTCGTCGACCAACTGGGGGAGTTCGCCGATCAGGAATGGTTAGGCTTCGAATACGCCGCGCAAGCGCGCTACAGCGTCACCGAACGGTGGGGCGTTGCCGTGCTGATGTTCGGCGAGATCGAGGAACTGGTGCATAGCGGTCCCTTCGATACTCAAAGCCATGTGCTGGGGCCCAGCCTCTACGTGTTCTCCGCGCCGGACGCGGAGCGCGAATGGAACTTGGGCGCGGGCGTGCTTTTCGGCCTGACCGACGCCTCGCCTGATACCTCACTCCGCATCACCTTCGCGGTGGAGTACTGACGATGGCGTTTACCCGACGCCAACGGTTCACCCTCGCTCGGCGGTCGCTCGTCGTCGCCGCGATCCTCGTTGTCTCCAGCGTCCCTGCGCTCGCGGAATTCGAGATCCAAGAATCGACGATCGATCCCGGCGAGGTCCAATTGCAATATCGCGGCGCTTGGCATTCAGGACTGCCGGCAGGAACCTCTCCGGTGGAGCTGGACGTGCTCCCCGACAATGAGGAGGCGCCGCTCCGTCAGAGTCACGAGTTCGAGCTTCAGATGAGCATCACCAGCCATTGGCTGATTGCCGTCACCCATGCGTTCGACGAGCCGGTCGGCCAGGACTTCCGGATGAGCGCCATCGAAGTCGAGAGTCAGGTGGAGATTATCACCCGGGAAGGGGAGGGGCTGGGCCTCGCGTTCCAAGGCGGCATGGAGAGGCCGGTGTTCTATGCGCGTGACGAGGCTGCGCCCGACATCCATTTCGGGCCGATCGTCGAGTTGGCCAAGTCGAATTTTGTCCTGGTGCTGAACCCGCTGTTCTTCAAGGAGCAGGGGCACATGGCCGATCAGGAGGGGTTCGGCTTCGAATATGGCTGGCAGGGGCGCTACGAGATGATGGACTCGAAGCTGTGGCTCTGCGTGGAGATGTTCGGCGAGATCGACGACATGGCTAATGCCGGGCCGTTTGATGAGCAGCTGCACAGCATCGGGCCGACCTTCTACTACACATTCGGCAAGGACGATGACGACGAGGGCGGCGACGACGACGTCTATGCCAAGAGCAAGGAGCTCACGGTCGGCCTTGGCGCCCAATTCGGGCTCACCAAGGAAACCTCGGACGTCGCCTTGAAGGTCTTCATCGGCTACGAGTTCAACTGAGCGGGCAATCGCCCCTAGCGAACCGAGAATTTGAAGGGGACCGAGACCTCGATGGTCTCCCGGCCGACATTCTGGGGGATCGGCGGGAAGGGCGAGGCCTTCTCGATGGACGCAATGGCTGCGTTATCGAGGATCTTTGAGCCGGAGCTCTTGATGATCCTGTGGGAGAGGAGTTCGCCGTCCGACTTGACGGTGAGCCGCACCACCGCGGTGCCGATGATACTCGTGCGCGGGTTGATCTTGGCGCGCTCTAGGTGGGTCCTGAGCTTGCCGAGATAAGCCCGGCGGGCGGTGGCGTCGCCACCCTTCTTCTCTTCGCCTGAGCTCTCGCGCATGGCGATGACGGCCTCTTGCTGCACGGTGGCGACTTGCTGAGGCAGGGGCTGCTCGACCACCTCGGGCTCGGGCTCCTTGATTTCCTTCTGCGTGGGCTCGATGAGCTCCTGCGCGGGGCCCGCATCGGAGGCAATGATCCGATCCTCGACGGGCTCCGCCTCCGGCACGTCCTCGACCGGAAGCTCGGGCTGCTCCTCGGCCGCCTCGACCTGCTCCAAAGGCTGGGCGGCGGCCATCAGCACCGGTGGCGCCTCCACGGCCTCCACCGAAACGGAGTCCTCGCCCAACTTGGCGAAGCCTTGCAGGGCGATGCCTTTCTCGACCACCATGATGTCCTCACCGGTTCCTTGCTCGAGGGCGGCGCCACCGGCGGGCAACAGCATGGCGAGCGCAAAGGCGGCGTGAACACCGAGGGAGACCAGCCAAGTTACGATACGGAGCATGAGGGTTTGCTTTGCCTAATGCCTACTGGCTTTGTCCGGGTGCGCTTCCGTAGGCTTTCGGCTGCGACAGCAGGGAAACCCGCGAATAGCCGCTCTCACCAACTCGGCCCAAAATCTCCATGACCTCGCCATAGGGGCGTTTCTTGTCGCCCCGAACATAGACCACGGTGTCGCCTTCGGCCTGACGGAGGGCCATCAGGGTTGGCACCAATGTGGTGTCGTCGACCTGCTCCTCGCGCACGTAGATCGACCCGTCGGCGGCGAGGGAAACGATCATCGGTTTCTTCGGCTGGCTGACCTTGGCCGCGGCCGTGCTCGGCAGCTCCACCGGAACGCCGGCGACGAGAAGCGGCGCCGTGACCATGAAGATGATCAACAGCACGAGCATCACGTCGACCATCGGCGTGATGTTGATCTCGGAGATCGGCCGGTATTCGGCGTCGTCACCGCCACCGTTATTTCCAAGCGACATACCCATCAGGAGTGCTTCCCGGCGCGAAGCGGCTCGACATTGGCGCCACGCGAACGCCGCGCTTCCTGTGCCTCATGGCCATCTTCGGTGGCGAGGTTGCGGGCAATCTCGATAATGGCGGCATTGCCGCGCGCGAAGGTACGGCCGAGAGCGACGGCGATCTGGTTGTAAGCCACGACGGCCGGAATGGCGGCGGCGAGGCCGAGCGCCGTGGCGATCAAGGCCTCGGCAATGCCGGGAGCCACGACGGCGAGGCTCGTGTCCTTCTGCTGAGCGATGGCGGTGAAGCTGTTGACGATGCCCCACACGGTGCCGAACAGGCCGATAAACGGGCCGGCGGAGCCGATGGTGGCCAGAAAGGGCAGGCCGACCTCGATTTGCTGGATCTCGGTCTTGAGCGCCAAGCGCATGGCGTTTTCCACGCGGTAACGCCTCTCCGTGGGGCTGTCTTGCTGCTCGGTCTCGAGCTCGCGTTCTCCGGCCGCCAGAATGCGGCCGGCGAGCTTGCCCCGCGCCGTGCCGTCCCCGCTCTTCGCCAGGCGGCGCACGGCGCCGTTTAGCCAAGCGATGCGGACGAGCTTCTCGAAGATGATCGCCCAACAGGCCACCGAAGCGAGAACGAGAATGAGCATCACGCCCTTGACCACGGGGTCGGCCTGCATAACCAGGCCCCAGATGGAGTAGTCGGGCACGGCGGCGACGGCGGTCACTGCGATTTCTTGATCCACGGAACGCGTCCTTACTTGGTCAGTTGATTATCGGTTCGGCTGGAAACGGAAATGTCTTGGAGACAGTCGCTCACCTCGCCGCTATCGGCCTTGCACTCCAGCACTTCGTTGATCAGGAGGCTACCGACCTCGTCGCACGCGGTCCCGGCAACGTCGAACAGCTTGACCGTGCGCTTCTTAGCTTTGAGCGGGGCGAGCTCGACGGCAAATCTCTGGCCGATGACTTCGTCGGGCCGGAACAGGACGATGTCGAGCTTCAACGCCTCGTATGATTTGTCGTTCTTGTTGTCGATAACGAAATAGGCGCGGCAGTCCTTGTCGTGGGCCTCGAGCTTGTTGAGCTCGATGGCGATGCTGCCTTCCTCGGCGATTGCCGTGCCGAAGCCGAGAACCAACAAAGTCGCGGCGATCAACGGCATTGCCGCATGGCGAGCCTTGAGATTGAGAAGATCGAGGCCGGACTTTATCCGGGCCATTCTGCTGGCTATTGAGCGCACACAAACCTCCCTAAGCGAACCGGCGCGAGATAATCAGGTTTCGGTTGCCAAACGGCTTACCGGCGGCTCTTGCCGCTCCTGCTTTTTTCGTCGATCTTGGCTTAAGGCACCTTGCGCGGACGCCAAGTCTGCACACTTAGCGTCTCGACGAGTTGGACCGACCTGCAAACCAAAGACTAACTGGCCCTGTTAGAAGTGCCGAAGGTTATTTAACGTGGTGGCGCAGTCCATTCAAGCATGTTGCCTGCGGACATTTTGGTAACCGGCTTGCCAAAAATACATTACTAACATGCCTGGTAGAAACGGTCCCCTCGGGTAGATCGGCCCCCAGGTAGATGCTAGCATTCGGCAAGGATAAATTCCTAATAAGTCCGAATACGGACGGGGGTTAACGGGGGACTTTGGCATGACATTTCGCGTCCTATGGGGCGCGCTGGCGCTTAGTTTGGTGCTTTTTGGATCAAACGGGGCACGCGCGCAAACCGAAGACACGACCACTTCCGACTCGAACACGGGAACTGAAGCCGCGCCGGCGGACAGCGAAACCGGGGAAGCCGTCCCGGGCGCCAGCGCCGAGGATGCCGTCGAGGAGATCCCGGCGGTCGAGGTAGTCCAGCCCAAGCCCCAGCCGGTCACAGAGACCGTGAAGCCGAAGACCAAGCCTAGGCCCCAGCCCGTGGCCAGGCGGGCGCCGCCTCCGGCTGCCCCGCAACCGGTTCCGCAAAATTTCGCCGACGAGATCTCACCCCTCGGCCGTCAATCCGACGGCAGCGTGATGTCGGCCACCACCGGTGTGCCCATGTCGCCAGTGCCGGGCGCGGAGATCCCCCTCGCCAAAGTGCCGGGTGGCGTCAGCGTTCTGCAGGGAAGCGATTTTGCCCGTGACGGTTACGTCGACACGTTCCAAGAGGTCCTCCAGCAGCGCGTTCCCGGGATCATTATCGGCGACCTTCAAGGCAACGAGTTCCAGACCAATATTCAGTATCGCGGCTTCGAGGCCTCGCCGGTGAATGGCGTGCCGCAGGGCCTCGCCGTCTACCAGAACGGTGTGCGCATCAACGAGTCGTTCGGCGACAACGTTAATTGGGACTTCCTGCCGGAGATCGCCATCGACAATGTCGCCGTGGTCAGCGGCAACCCGGTCTATGGTCTCAATGCTCTGGGCGGCGCCATCGTCGTCAACATGAAGAGTGGTTTCACCTATCAGGGCGGTGAAGCCACCTTTACGGCAGGCTCGTTCGGGCGAGCGGAAGGCGACGTGCAGGCCGGTTTGAAGAGCGGCAACTGGGGTGTGTATTTCGGCGGCGAGCGCATCACCGATAACGGCTATCGCGACTTCTCTTCGTCCGAGATCAAGCGCATGTTCTTCGATCTCGGATACCAGAACAGCATCGTCGACCTCCACTTCAACTTGACTGGCGCAGACAACTACGTGGGTGTGACCGCATCGGCGCCGGTTCAGCTCCTGGCGCTCGATCCGGAGCGCACGTTCACGTCACCGCAAACGACGAAGAATGAGATGCTGATGCCAGCCTTTAACGGCACGGTAAAGCTGAATGAGACCACGACCCTTGGTGGTGTGGCCTATTATCGGGACTTCAGGCAGAGCCACGACGACGGCAATATTTCGGAAGCTGCGGAGTGTGAGAACGATCCCACCCTTGCTGGTTTCCTCTGCATCGAGGACGAAGAGGCGCTCGATCAGACGGGCAATCCCATCGAGTTCGACTCCTTGCGCATGCCGATCGGCTCGATCGACCGCACAGGCCAGAAGGCTCATAGCTGGGGTGGTTCACTTCAGGCTGTGAACACCAACGATCTGTTTGGCCATGAAAACCAATTCCTGGTCGGCGCGAGCTACGATAAGGGCGATGTAACCTACGGCGCCTCCAGTGAGCTCGGCTTCTTCAAGCCGCGCTTCGTAGTCGAGGGGTCTGGCATCGTTCTTTCCGCACCGACTGAAGTGGAGAACAAAGAGCTTGGCACGCAAAACGAGTATGTCGGCGTCTACTTCTCCGACACATTCGACGTCACGGATCGCTTGGCGGTCACGGCTGGCGGCCGCTGGAATCAGGCCACGATCGAGATCGAGGATCTGAGCGGCACCGCGCCAGAACTCAATGGAACCAGTGAGTATGAGCGGTTCAATCCGGCGGCGGGTGCCACCTACCAACTCAATCACGGTCTATCGCTCTATGGCGGCTACTCGGAAGCGAACCGCGCGCCGGTCGCCTCCGAGCTTGCCTGTTCCGATCCAGAGAACCCTTGCCTGATCGAGAGCTTCCTCGTGGCCGATCCGCCTCTGGACCAGGTGGTGTCGCATACTTGGGAGGCCGGCATCAGGGGCGAGCACAAAAACGGGAATGAAACGCTGCAATGGAGCGCCGGTCTGTTCCGGACTCTCAACACGAACGACATCATCACCGTGTACTCGCCCATCGCGGGCCGCGGCGTCTTCGAGAATGGGGGCGACACGCTCCGCCAGGGCGTCGAGGCCAGCGTCGCTTACAGCAATGATCGTGTTTTCACCTACGCCAATTACGCGTTCATCAATGCGACCTACGAGTCGCCGCTTGAGCTGGCTGCCCCAGACAACCCTCGGGCTACTGAGTGTGCCGAGCGTGGCGGTGGAGATGAGGAAGAAGGGGGGAAGACGAAGAGGATGAAGTCCGGTGCATATTCGTGCGCCCCGGCGATCGCATTCCTGGCATTCCGCAGCACCGCTTCAAGGCCGGCTTCGACTATTGGCTCACGAAGAAATGGAAGTTCGGCGGCGACCTTCTCGCCGTCAGCAGCCAGTATTTCTTCCAGGACGAGGCCAATCTGAACGACCCGCTCGGTGGCTATTGGACCGTCGATCTGCATACCAGCTACGACATCACGCCGCGTGTTCAGATCTTCGGGCTGATCAACAACGTCTTTGACCGTGAATACGGCGTGTTCGGCACGTTCTTCAATTTGGAAGCGGCCAATTCCGGCGCTTCGGCCGACCCTCAACTCGGGGACGACTTCTTCACCAACCCGCGCACCATCACGCCTGCGCCGCCGACCGTTGCTTATGGTGGCGTGAAGGTTCAGTTCTGGTAGCGCCAGTCGCTTAGGGTTCGTGTGCCAGCCGGCTCGCGGACCGCTCTCCTCCACCCTGTAGACTGCCGCAAACGGCGCGCCTCATCGGCGCGCCGTTTGTTTTTATGGTGGTGGCAATTCTGTGACAAATGCGCCGCAACGACCGAAATACGCAACCCGTCCGAATGGGAGACCGCAGCGAAGTGCCGCTCGGTTGAGAACTATTCACTCCAAGAAGTCGGGAAGAAATCTCCCGGCCTATTTTCTAGTTTGGCCAAGTCCGATGGCGGAATTCCACGGATTCGGTTTTGCCTCTCGCCAAGGATGCGATCGGCTCGTCTCTCCGACGGCGCGGCGGCGGCAAATCTTCCCGGTGCCTTTTGGATCGCCCCGCCCCCCGACCGCTCAATAAGGTCGCATGGGGCACATGACGAGGCGAAGGATTCGAGCGGGGGCATAAGGCGGGCAGCCACACTTCTCTCCACCAAAGTGAATTCGGCTAGTCCTCTTACGACCCCCTCTCAACCACCAACGAACATCGCCCCGCCGACAGGGAAGAGCGCCTTCGCAAGAACGAAGGCCAAGAAGGGGACTGGGGGCAGATATGACATCACGCGCAGTTGTAGGCGTCTTCGCGCTTGGCTTAGTGCTGAGTGTTTCGAGTTTGGCAGTGGCACAGACTAGCGACGGAACGGCCGACACGCCGGCTCCGACGAACCAATCCGCCGAGGGTCAAGACCCGGCCGTCGAGGTTCCTGCCGCCGAGACTACGGATGAGGACAGCGATCAGATTCCTCCCGTTGAGGTCGTCCAGCCCAAGCCGAAGCCCGTCTCCGAAGCAAGGCCAAAGCCGGCGCCCCGTCCAGCGGCGCCTCGGCCGGCGCCGAGAGCGCCGGCGCCGCCACCCACGCCGGTCGTGGTGGCTCCCGATTTTGGAGCTCAAATCGCGCCGCTTGGGGCCGAATCGGCCGGCAGCGTGATGTCAGCCGAAACGCAAGTTCCCATGTCCCCGGTCAGAGGCGCCGAACTTCCTCTCAGCAAGGTCCCAAGCGGCGTCAGCCTTCTGCAAGGCAGTGACTTTGCGCGGGAGGGTTATGTTGACACGGCTCAAAGCGTGCTCCAGCAGCGTGTGCCGAGCGTCATTATCGACGACCTCCAAGGCAACGAGTTTCAAACCAATATTCAATATCGCGGCTTCGAGTTCCTCGCCGGTCAACGGCGTGCCGCAAGGTCTTGCCGTCTATCAGAACGGCGTGCGCATCAACGAGTCGTTCAGCGACATCGTCAACTGGGATTTCTTACCCGAGATCGCGCTCGATAACATCGCGGTGGTCAGCAACAACCCCGTCTATGGCTTGAACGCTCTTGGCGGCGCCATCGTCGTTAACATGAAGAGTGGCCTGACCTATCAAGGCGGTGAAATTACCGGCGCGGCAGGCTCCTTCGGGCGGGCGCAAGGCAGCGTGCAGACCGGCCTAAAAAGCGGGAACTGGGGCATCTATTTCGGCGGGGAGCGTATCTCGGACGACGGCTATCGCGACTTCTCCCCGGCTGAGATCAAGCGCATGTATGCCGATCTCGCTTTTAAGAACAGCGCCGCGGAGTTGCATTTCAACGTGACCGCAGCCGACAATTTCGTCGGTGTGACGGCCGCGGCGCCGGTCCAGCTCTTGGCCGTCGACTGGTCGCGGACATTCACCTCGCCACAGACAACGAAGAACGAAGTGATCATGCCGGCCTTCAACGGCACAGTGAACATCAACGAGAACATCAGTCTCGCCAGCGTCGCCTATTACCGGCACTTCAAGCAGAGTCACGACGACGGCAACATCACCGAGGCGGAAGACTGCCAGCCTGGTCAGGGCATCGCCGGTACGCTCTGCATCGAAGGCGAGCAGATGCTCGATCAGACCGGCAACCCCATTCCCGAAAACGTCTTCGGAGACCGCGCCCTCGGCGTCATCGACCGGACGTCGCAGGATGCCGAAGGCTGGGGCACCTCGCTGCAGGCGGTGAACAAGGCCGACCTATTCGGCCATGGCAACCAGTTCCTCGTCGGTGGCAGCTACGATCACGGCAAGGTGGATTTCGGCTCGTCGAGCGAGATGGGCTTCTTCAAGCCACGGTTTGTCGTCGAAGGCGGCGGCCTCTTCCTGAGTGCGCCGGACGATGTCGAGATCAAGGGCGTCGGCACCGAAAACGACTATTACGGCGTCTATTTCTCCGACACGCTCGACGTGACCGAGCGGCTCTCGCTGACGGCCGGCGGCCGCTACAACTATGCGAAGGTCGAGCTCAGCGATACGATCGGCAACGCGCCGGACCTCAACGGAACCAATATCTTCGAGCGGTTCAACCCGGCTGCCGGCGCGACGTATCGGTTGAACGGCGGCACGTCGCTCTACGGTGGGTATTCCGAGGCCAACCGCGCGCCGATTGCCGCGGAGCTTGCCTGCGCCGATCCGGAAAATCCGTGCCTCATCGAGAGCTTCCTCGTTTCCGATCCTCCCCTTGACCAGGTGGTGGCGCATACGTGGGAGGCCGGTATCCGCGGCGAGAAGTCGTCAGGCAGCAAGCATCTGGAGTGGAGCCTGGGCCTGTTCCGCACGGAGACGACCGACGACATCGTTACCATCTTCTCACCCATCGCCGGCCGCGGCGTGTTCGAGAATGGCGGCGACACGCTACGCCAGGGCGTGGAGGCCAACGTGGCCTACAAGACCGACCGCTGGTTCACCTATGCCAACTACTCCTATATCCGTGCGACCTACGAGAGTGCTCTCGAGCTTCCCTCTCCGGACAATCCTCGAGCCAGCCCGTGCGTCGGCGCGCAGGCGCCGGAAGACGAGGAGGAAGCGGAGGTCGAGGAGGAAGAAGACCTGAATTGCGTCTTCGTGCGCCCGGGGGATCGGATGCCGGGCATTCCCGAGCACCGGTTCAAGGCGGGGCTGGACTACTGGATCACGCCGAAGTGGAAGTTCGGCGGCGATATGATCGCCGTCAGCAGCCAATATCTCTTCGGCGACGATTCGAACCTCAACTCGCCGCTGGGTGGTTATTGGCGGCTCGACCTTCACACGTCATACGACGTGACGCCGCGGGTGCAGATCTTCGGTCTCGTGAACAACGTGCTCGACAATCACTACGGAGTTTTCGGCACGTTCTTCAATCTCGATGCGGGCAACTCCGGCGCCTCCGCCGATCCTGCGCTCGGCGCGGATTTCTTCGACAATTCTCGCACGATCACGCCCGCCCCGCCGGTTGTGGCTTACGGCGGTTTGAAGGTGAAGTTCTGGTAACGGAAACGTTGGCGACACTCGTGTGAATTGCCATCTTGGCGAGCAATGGTAAGCCGCCCGGCGGTCATCGCCGCACGGCCTGACGTGTCCAAGACAGGGGGATGGGACGCGCAGCGCGTCTCGTCCCCCTTCTATTTAGTTGATCTCGTTGTAGGAAGTGATGTGACTGTTTTTAGCCTGGTAAAACCATTACCAAGTTGTCCTGAGGTGTTTTTCCTACGTACTCCCACGTTGAGAGGGTAAGTTTCCTGCTTGGAAACGCTAGGGCGGGCCGGTCGTTTCGACCTATGTCTACAACTCATCTCTTCATCAAAGGAGGCTCATCCTATGAATAGGCTGTCAATTGCTGCTGTTGCTTTGGCATTCGCTGCCGTTCCTGCGTTCGCGGACGACGACCCGACGACCGACGAGGCAGCCAAGATCAAGGCTGCCGTCGCCGAATGGGGCTGCGAGGGCGGCGAGTACGAGAAGGAGGCCGAGGGTACGGGTGTGTTCGAGGCCGAGGATGTGAAGTGCAAGTCCGGCCAGTACGACTTCCGTCTCGACAAGGACTTCAAGGTCTTCGTGATCACCAAAGACTAGGCAATACCGGTTGCGACACGCTTGCTGCGGGGCGTCAAGACCCTTGAACCAAGCGCGATCCGGGTCCGGCCAAGGGGGTGCAGCATCGCCTGCACCCCCTTTGCTTTGGCTGGAAGGCGTCGCCGAACCGCCCGCCAGGGGTGGGAACCTCCAGCAGCGGTTTGCCCAAGTTTCCTAACTGGGCTACCTACTAACCGCACCACGCAAGAGCCCGCACGCATGCTCAAAGCAGGGAAATTCCGCGCCCGGCAGATCGCCAAGGTGCTCAGTCCGCGAACCCTTTGGCAGGGGCGCTCGGTCCGGACTCAGCTTCTTGTGATCATCGGTGCCGTGAATTTGCTGGCTGCCGCCTCGGCCGGCGGCATTTGGATTCTGAATACACGATCCGCCACGCGTGTTGAGATCGAGGCCTCGCTCGATGTTGCGCAACGCTTTGCCGGCATGACGATCCGCGATCTGGCAAGTCAGGGACGCATGGAGTTGTTGTCCGAGCGGTTGCTCCAAGAGCTCAGGAGCTTGCGCCACGTGCGCATTCTGCTCATGGCCGACGGCAAACTCACGATGCTGTCGCCGCGGGCCAGCTCCGGGGAGGAGTATGAGTCCCGTTGGGCACCCAAATGGTTTGCCGCACTGGTCGGGCCCAAGCTCTCCGGCCGTTCAATACGAGTCGTGTCGGCCAGCCAGGCGGATCCCGTCATCATCATCGGCGAGCCCGCCGATGAGATCGCCGAAGCTTGGCGTGACTTCTCCTCGCTTGCCATTATCTGGATCACACTCGACGTCCTGATCGTCGTCATCCTCTACATCGTGCTCGGGCGGGTTCTCGATCCGCTGGCGAGCCTTGCGCGTGGCATGCAGAGCCTCAAGGGCGGCCGCTACGCCACGCGGCTCAAGCCGTCTAGGGTGCGCGAGATCGCGCTGATCACCGATCGCTTCAATGCGCTGGCGCAAAGTCTGGATGGCGCGCGGGAAGAGAACAGCCAGCTCTACCGCGAGCTCATTTCGACCCAGGAGCAGGTGCGGCGCGAAATTGCCCACGAGCTCCATGACGAGGCCGGCGCCTGCTTGTTCGGCTTGTCCGCCAACGCCTCGTCGATCAGGACCTTCGCCAACCAATTGGATGACAAGCGCAGCACCGAGATCGGCGAGCATATCGGCGAGATCTTGGGGAACGCAGAGCGGTTGAAGGTAATGAACCGGACGATCCTGAAGCAGCTTCGGCCCGGTCCCCTCGGCCAGGTGAAGCTCACTCAGCTTATCAAGGAACTCGTCAGCGGGCTGCAACGCAATCATCGCGAGACGCAGATCTTGGCGACGATCGGCGAGCTGGCGAATTCCTATGGGGAAGGCGTCGACCTCACGCTTTATCGCTGCATTCAAGAGGGGATCACCACGACTATTCGCACGGGGAAGGCAGAGACGATCTACCTCGATGTCTCCGAGCGGAGGCTGGCCGGCCGCGGCGCGCGCAAGGAGAGCCGGCAGATCTTACGCCTCACGCTGCGCTGTGATGGTGACGGATTTCCCGCATCAAAACCGCAGGATTTGACGCTCGCCACAATGGCCGAGCGCGTGCGCGCGCTTGGCGGTTCGTACACGTTCAGGAGCCCGCCGGTGAAAGGCACCACGATCCGCATCGACATTCCGATCAAGCGCGCGGCGGCAGAGCGTGCTCTGGCTCTGAGCTAGGGGACAACGACCGTGACACATGTTCTCCTCATTGACGACCACCCCATCGTTCTCCAGGGCTGCAAGAAGCTGCTGGAGAGCGCCGGCGCCGACGATGTCGACCAGGCGCAAAGTGCGTCAGCGGGATTTCGCCTTTACCGCCGGCGCAAACCGGATGTGATCGTGCTTGACCTCGCCATGCAGGCGGGAGCGCTGAATGGTCTTTCCTTCGTGCGCCGCTTGCGGCGGATCGATACGGAAACTCCGGTGTTGGTATTGACCATGCACCGCGACCCGGTGGTCGTCAGCCGGGCGCTCGAGCTTGGGGCGAGCGGCTATGTCCTGAAAGACGCGCCGCCGGAGGAGTTCGTGCTGGCGTTTGAAAAAGTGCGCGACGGCAAGCCATATCTTAGCCAAGACTTGGCTTCCGACGTGGTGTTCAGCCGCATCAGGGACAATACCAACAAGCTCGGCCGCCTGACGCCCCGCGAACTGCAAACTCTTGCATTGTTGGCCGAAGGCAAACCCTATGGCGAGATCGCCGAGGAACTGCAAGTGAGCTACAAGACGGTGGCGAATGTCTGCACGCAGTTGAAGGCCAAGCTTGGCGCGCGCAAGCGCCCGGAACTGATGCGAATCGCCCTCCAACATTTGCCGGAAACGGCCAGGCTGGAGGCCGCGATCAAAGATCGGCAGCGCGCGATGGCGCGAGGAGACTTGATGGGCAGTATGTTTTGCACGCTCTCGCGGCGTCAGACGCCTATCGCTTGCAACCAATCTTGCCATTTGACGGTAGCGAAAGCGGAAAGCGATGTCCTCCATGCTTGGTTAGCCTCTATGCGCAATTGGCAACCACTTCCCATATAGCTTTGGTAACAGTTCCAACAATCCTTGAGCTAGCTTCCCATGCATCGAGTTCCCTTAGTGGGCCTCGTGGAGGGTGGTTCATCGGTGTCTCGGCACCAACAAAAGCCACGAAGCGCGTTTGCACTGTCAGCCGTCTTCGATGGAACTCCTCCTCAAAAATCCGTGCCGTTGGCGCCAATAACGGTCAAGCCAAACAGGCATTCACTTGCAGTCCTTCGGGAGGAGCGAACGATGAGGTTCCGAAAGTATGCATTGCTTGCGGGCGGCGTTTTTGCCGCTCTACTTATGTTGTCAGGATCGGTCATGGCGGACGAGTCCGCCTCGGCTGAGATCGACAAGCGGGCGCAAGACCCCAATCAGTGGCCCGCGCCGGGGCGTGACAACCTGCTCACGCGCTTCAGCCCGCTGAAGGACATCAACACCGGCAACGTCAACAAGCTGGAGATGATCTGGTCGCAGTCGATGAACTCGCTGCGCGGCCAAGAGGGTCAGCCCATCGTCATCAACGACGTTGGCGGCAAGCCGATGATGTTCTTCGTCAGCGGCTGCCCCAGCATGGCTCTATGCAACTGGGTCCAGGCTTTGGATCTGAGCGATCCGGACAATCCAAAAGAGCTCTGGAACTACGTGAAGAAGACGGACCGTGACGAGTTGGCCATCCCGCGCGCCTGCTGCGACACCGTCAATCGCGGCCTGAACTATGCCAAGGGCAAGGTCATCATCCATACGCTCGATGGCTTTGTCATCGCGCTCGATGCGCAGACCGGCAAGGAGCTCTGGGTCGTCAAGCATGCCTATCCCGAGAATGGCGAGACCGACACGGGGCCGGCCATGATCGCCGAGAATCTGGTGATCGCGGGCTTCGGCGGTGACGAGTTCGCCGCGCGTGGGCGTTTGGATGCCTACGATATCGAGACCGGCAAGCTCGTGTGGACGTGCCACTCGACGGGGTCCGACAAGGATGTCTGCCTGACGCCCGAGTCCAACAAGGCCAATCCTCATTACGGGACCTACGGCAAGGACCTCGGCATCAAGACCTATCCGGAGGGCGAGTGGAAGATCGGTGGCGGTTCGCCTTGGGCTTGGTTCAGCTACGATCCCGAACTGAGGATGATCTATGCTTCGACCGGCAACCCCGGTCATTGGAGCCCGGGTCTTCGTTGCGGCCTAACGGGCGACGATCATACGCACGAGAAGTGCAACGAGTATGATGAAAAGCTCGGTTCCGGGCCATTCGACAACAAATGGTCGATGACGATCTTCGCCCGAAAGGTCGATACCGGCGAGGTCGTTTGGGCTTACCAAATGACGCCCTTCGATCAGTGGGACTATGACGGCGTCAACGAGAATATCCTTACCGACATGGAGATCGACGGCAAGAAGGTCAAAGCGCTCACGCATTTTGACCGGAACGGCTTTGCCTATGTTCTCGATCGCGAGGATGGAACGTTGCTGCGGGCGAACAAGTTCGTGACCGTGGACTGGGCCGAGAAAGTCGACCTCAAGACCGGCCGTCCGATCAAGGTCAAGGCGCATTCGCCGTTCGACATTGGCGTGAACACGTCGGCTTGTCCGTCGGCCATGGGCGGCAAGGATCAGCAGCCCTGCGCTGTCGATCCCGGCGAGCCGAACATGTTCTATTGCCCCACCAACAACTGGTGCATGGAGGACGAACCGCAGGAGCGCTCGCACACGCAACAGGGCACGGTTTACGTGTTCGCCAACGTGTACATGTATCCTGAGAAGCCAGGTATCACCGGTAAGTTCAAGAAGTTCGACGTGCTGACCGGCAAGACCGCGTGGGAGATTCCGGATCCCTACCCGAACTGGGGCGGGGGCATGGTCACCGCCGGCGGCCTGGTGTTCTACGGCAGCCTCAATGGTGACTTCCGTGCCGTGGATCGCAACTCCGGCAAGATCCTGTGGAGCCGTAAGCTGGGCTCCGGCATCATCGGCAACCCGATCACCTACAAGGTGGGCGGCAAGCAGTATGTGTCGGTGCACTCTGGTATCGGCGGCTGGATCGGCCTGCCGGTAACTGCCGGTCTGGACCTAAGCGACAAGTTCGGTGCCATCGGCGCAACCGCAATGGCCAAGGCTGCGGGGCTCAACCTGATCCCGCAGGGTGCGAACGTCTACACGTTCAGGCTCTCCGACGACTAGTTCTCCCTAGTCCGACGACGCCAGGTGCGAAGAAATTCGCACCTGGCGTCTCCCTATTCCGGAAGGCAATTCCCCGCCGCAAAGATCTCACGTGCGGCGAGATACCTAAAAAGAAAAGCGTAGGGAGTTCAGGGACGTGACATTCCGTCTAGCCGGTCTGCTACCGCTGGCCGCCGCTTGCCTTAGTCTCGGCTTTGGCGTTTCGTTCGCAAACGCTGCCGGCACGCAGACTTTCGACAGCACCAAGGCCTTTGACCAACTCACCCATGCCGAAAAGACGGTCGCCAAGACGCTTGCCCGCAGCACGAAGCTGAGGCAGCTGCGGGTCTGCGCCGATCCCGGCAATATGCCGCTCTCCGATGCTGATGGTGAGGGCTTCCAGAACAAGATCATCGAGCTCCTGGGCCGGGCCATGGATACCAAGGTGGTCTATTTCTGGCGCCCCTATCTCGAGCGCGGGCTCACGCGTGAGACTTTCGCCAACGATGAGTGCGACGTTCTCCTCGACATGCCGGCGGACTATCAGGGCCTGCTGACCACCGTGCCGATCTATCGCAGCACCTATGTTCTGGCAACGCGCGAGGGTGACGACCTCACCATTACGGATTTTGACGACCCGCGGCTGAAGGAGCTGCGCGTGGGAGTTTTCCAGCACTCCGGCATCCGCCTGGCGCTGGCCAAGCACGGCGTGCGCCACAATGTCAGTCTTCACGTCATCAGCCATGACGCCGACCTTTCTCCCGAGAAGCAGCCTTGGCGGCAGGTGCAGGAGGTGGCAGACGGCGATCTCGACGTCGCGGCGGTGTGGGGGCCGTTCGCCGGCTTCGTGAAGACCATGAAGGGCGAGCCGTTGGCGATCCAACCGGCCAATCTGATGGAAGATCAGATTCCGCTCGAATTCGATCTCGCCATCGGCATGCGCAACACCGAGGCCGTGCTGAAATACAAGCTGGACGATGCGCTGGAGCAATCGAAGGAGGAGATCAAGCAGGTTCTGACCGACTATGGCGTGCCGCTGGTGAAATGCAGCAAATGCGTGGTGCCCGGCGATATCCCGTCTCACGGCAGTTATTTCCAGCGTGGCCGGCAAGCGGCGCGGCAGCTGTTCCTCGAGCCGCTGTCGGCCGAGCGCTCACAGATCGACAAGGACCAGGCGAGTCCCGATCAGATCGTCACCGCCGAGCGGCTTGAGGATTGGTTGGAGCATGGCGCAGACCTTACGGAAGAACTGTCCAACGCGGTGCTGGCGTCCGACCAGGCTCGGGTCAAATTGCTGCTCGACAAGGGCGCCGATATCAATAAGGGCAACCTTCAAGGGTCGGCGCCGTTGCATAGCGCGGCGCGGCAACGGGACTCCAACATGATCGAGTTCCTGATCGCGCACGGTGCTGACGTCAACGCGCGGGACAGCGACGGCTGGACGCCGTTGGCGCACGCTGCGTTCCGCAATCATGTGCCCTCGATCGAGGTGCTCGCGGCCAGCGGCGCCAATGTCGATGAGGGACCGCCCGGCTTCACGCCCCTGTCGATCGCGCTGGCCGAGGGCAAACTCTTTGCCGCGAAAGGTCTGCTTGATGTCGGCGCGTCCGTCGACAAGCCGTCTGGCGCCGACGGGCTGACACCGCTGATGCTCATCGCCAGCCTGCGCCAGGTCGAGGGCCGTGCCGCGAGTCTCAGCCAGGGGCCGAGTTCGGTGGATATCGCCAAGACCCTGATCGACAAGGGTGCCGACGTGAATGCCAAGAGCAGTAAGGGCGTCACGCCGCTGATGGTGGCGGCGGCGCATGACAATCCGCCGGTGATTGGCGTTCTGGTGCAAGCCGGCGCCGACGTCACGGCCAAGGCGCGAAACGGCAAGACGGCGCTGGAGATCGCCGCCTTTAATCAAAACGCCGCCGCCGTGCAGCAGCTCGAATTGCTCGATCCGGCGAAGCCGCCACACGCGTCGGAGCAGAAAGCCGCGCCGTCCGGGCCGCCTGGCGTCGGACAATGACGATAGACGTGTTCCGGCGGGTCCGAGTTCGCCTCGGGCTCGCCGCCATTGTAACGATCTGCGGTTATACCGGCTCGGCGCATGCCGTGGCGAAGGCCGACGCTCCGCCGGAGACTGTCACCATCTACTATCTCGGCAAAGCTTATAAGGAGCCGCCGCCGCTCTCCCTGCTCGAGAAACCGCTGACCGACGAAGGCATTGCCGGGGCCAGGCTCGGCATTCGCGACAACAATTCGACGGGTAAGTTCCTCGACCAGGCTTTCGTCATCGAGGAAGAGGTCGTGCCGGAGAACGGCGACCTGGTCGCCAAGGCCAAGGAGATCCTGAAGGGCGGCGATGCGCTGATCGTTGCCGATCTCAAGCCGGACGACCTCCTGGCCGTGGCCGATCTGCCCGAGGCGGCCGGCTCTGTCATCCTCAACATACGCAGCGACCGGGACGAACTGCGCGAGCAAGACTGCCGCGGCAACGTGTTCCACATCTCGCCGAGCTACGCCATGCGTGCCGATGCCTTGGCGCAATATCTCGTGTGGAAGCGGTGGAGCCGGTGGTTTCTGGTCAAGGGCAAGACCAACGACGACGCGCGCTATGCTGAAGCCGTGAAGCGCGCCGCTAAGAGATTTGGCGGCAAGATCGTCGAGGAGCGCAGTTTTGATTTTGACGCCGGATATCGCCGAACGGATTCCGGACATCAGCAAATTCAGACGAAGATGCCCGAGTTGACGCAAGGGGCGGCGGCCCACGATGTCGTGTGGGCGGCCGACGTGGGCGATGCGTTCGGGACCTATCTCCTGTTCCGCACCTATGACGCGGACCCGGTCGTCGGCACGCAAGGGCTCAAGGCGTCGTCATGGCATCGCGCCTATGAGCAATATGCCGGCACGCAGCTGCAGAACGCCTTTGAGGAGGCCGCGCAGCGGATCATGACCGAGCGCGACTACGAGGCGTGGCTCGCGGTGCGCGTGTTCGGCGAGGCGGCAACGCGCACGCACAAGACGGACATCCCGTCGTTGCGCACGCATATTGTATCCGACGACTTCAAGGTGGCGGGCTTCAAGGGACAGCAACTGACATTCCGCCCCTGGAACCATCAACTCCGCCAGCCGCTCCTCATCATCGGTCCGCAGGCGCTCGTCTCCATGTCGCCTCAGGAGGGGTTCCTGCATCCGAAATATTTGACCGACACGCTTGGGTTCGACGAGCCCGAGAGTAAATGCCGCTTCGGCGGCAAAGCCAGCTGAGACGACAATCGAGAGTCCATGACCATGAGACATGCCTTCACCGTTTTGCTCCTCGCGGCCGCCCTTGCGCTCCCGGCCATGCCCGCCTTCGCCGTCAGCATCTTCATCAGCAATGAGCGGGACAACACGGTGACCGTGGTCGATGGCGATACGCTCGAGATCGTGAAGACCATCGAGGTGGGCCGACGCCCGCGCGGCATCACCATCGCGCCCGACCATAAGGAGGTCTATGTGTGCCTCGGCGACGACGAGAAGATCGCCGTCATCGACACGGCCACGCTGGAAGTGACGCGGCGTATCGACTCCGGGCCCGATCCGGAACTGATGGCCGTCGATCCGAAAGGTGAACGGCTCTATATCGCCAACGAGGACGATTCCCTGGTCACGGTGGTGGACCGCAAGAGCGGCGCGATCGTGGGCGAAGTATCCGTCGGGCTGGAGCCGGAGGGCATGAGCGTCAGCCCCGACTCCAAGGTCACCGTGGCCACGTCCGAAACCACCAGCATGGCTCATTTTATCGACAACAAGTCCCTGGAATTGCTGGCGAATGTGTTAGTCGACACGCGGCCGCGCGAGGCTACCTTTGCGCCTGACGGCAAGACGGTCTGGGTCTCGGCCGAAGTGGGTGGCACGGTCGCCGTCATCGACGCCAAGAGCTACGCGGTGCTGAAGAAGATCGGCTTCGCCATTCCCGGCGTACCGGCCGAACTCATTCAGCCGCTGGGCGTGGAGTTCGCCAAGGACGGCAAGCTCGTGTTCGTGGCCTTGGGGCCCGCCAATCGCGTGGCGGTCGTCGACGCCGCCACGTACGAGGTCAAGGACTACATTCTCGTGGGCCAGCGGCCCTGGCACCTGGAAATGTCGCCTGACGGCAGCAAGCTCTATGTGGCCAACGGTCTGACCAACGACATGACGGTGATCGATACCGCCAGCCTGAAGGCGGAGAGGTCCGTTCCTGTGGGACGTCTGCCATGGGGCGTCGCCGTCATGCCTTAGGGCTCGGGTGGGAGGACTGACGAAGGCCGGTCTTTTTGCCTTGACGGGGCGGGGGCGCAGAAGCCATTGACCTTCACATGTTGATCAAGGTCATCGGCGCAGGGGCGGGCGGCGGTCTGCCACAGTGGAATTGCAACGGCCGCAACTCGGCCGATGCGCGCAAAGGGGTGCCGACCGTGAGCCCGCGCTCGCAGGCCTCGGTCGCGGTGAGCGCCGACGGTCGGCAATGGGTGTTGCTGAACGCGGCGCCCGATCTCAGACAGCAAATCAACGCGACGCCGGAATTGCAGCCCGATCCAAACGGTCCGCCGCGCAACAGCCCGATCAAGGCCGTGGTGCTGACCAATGGCGACGTGGATGCGGTCGCCGGCCTGCTGTGCTTACGCGAGGGACAGCCCTTCACGGTCTATGGCAGCGACCGCGTGCTCGACGTGCTTGCCGGCAACAGCATCTTCGACGTGCTCAACCCCGAGCTCGTCAAGCGCGTGCCCATGGCGCTCGGAAGGGCGTTCGCCGTCGAGGGGCCTGCGGGCCCGGTGGGGCTCACGGTGGAGGCGTTCACCGTGCCCGGCAAGATCCCGCTTTATCTCGAGGACGAGGAGAAGGGCACCGGCGGCAGCTTCGGCACCGAGGAAGGCGATACGGTCGGCCTGAAAGTCACCGAGGAGGCGAGCGGCGAGCACTTTTTCTTTATCCCGGGCTGCTCGCGGGTCGACGATGTCTTGCGCGAGCGCCTCACTGGCGCGCCGCTCCTGTTCTTCGACGGCACCCTCTACACCAATGAGGAGATGATCGAGCAGGGTCTGATGAGCAAGACCGGCGACCGCATCGGCCACATGAACATGTCGGGGCCGGAGGGCACGGTCGCGCAGCTCGCCCCGCTCAACATCGCGCGGAAGATCTTCATCCACATCAACAATTCCAACCCGGTGCTGCGCGACGACTCGCCCGAGCGGGCGGCCGTCGAGGCGGCCGGGTGGGAAGTCTCCTATGACGGGATGGTGGTGACGTCCTAGCTCTGGCCGGCGCGGCCGGTGCGCGCGTTGCCGATCGCCACGACATTGCCGGGCTGGGGCGGCTGGATGACAGGCTTGTCCGCGCCAACTGCGGCGGTCGTCCAATAGGCATGAATCCGCGCGGTGAACGGTCGCGGCTTCTCCACGAATAATCTTTCGCCCTTGATCGTCGCTTCCTTCCGTAACGCCTGGTGGCGCTTGCGGCAGCGCTTGATGAAGGCGCGCGTCTCCTCGGGGCTGCCGAATGTCATGGTCGGCGTCGAGACGAGGTGGATCAGCATGGCGATGTCGTGGTCGTCGCCCAAGAGTTGCGACAGGGCGTGCGCGGCCTCGGCGCGGGCGGTCAGCTCGGACGGCCAGCAAGGGGCGAGCAGTTGCATGTGCCGCCAGTGATGCTGGACGCCCTTCCGCCACTCATGCAGTTCCTCGGCTTCGCCCTTGTCGAAGGCGATCTTGAAGTTCTTGCGCGTGGCGCGATAGCAGCGCTCGAGCCCCTCGGCGAGCGGGCTGAAGTCGTCGGGATAAACCACAAGGCCGGTAAAGGCCGGGCGCAATTCCAGCAACTGGCGCAGCGCGTCAGAGGCTGTGCTGTGCGCGAGATTCTGTTCGGCGGTTTGCCGGCGCTTGTGAAGCCAGCCGCGCACGGACTGGATTGGACCTTCGCCCGTGCCCGACTCGGTGTTGCGTTCCAACTGGTCGACGGCGTCGAGCAGCGCCTGCGCATCGCGCGCCGCGGCGAGGCCCTTGCCGATGCTGGCGACGCGTGCGGTCAGATTGCTGAACACGGGCTCGGGCATGCCGGGACGCGCGAGTAGAAGCAGAGATCGTAGCTTTTTGAAGCATTTACGGGCGCTGTGAACGCCGCTATGGCGGTCGGGCGTGGACGACAGGGAGACGTGGGCGATCTCAATTTCGGCGAGGGCCGCGCTTCTCAAGGCCTCGCTCATCGGCAAGGCTGGATCAAGCTCGTAACTCATCACTGCCCTGCTAATCTCCAAAGTCCCCGCTGTCATAGTTCCCGGCGGGCCGCGTAGGGTCAACCCCAAAGTGGGCCGTCAGGCTTGTGGAAAGCCTGTTGATAAGCGGCGCCATGGCTCTGTGACAGCGACCCAGTTTGCAGTCCTTAACTCAGGGTCTTGGTTTGTCACAATATCGGTTATGACCGCCACGGCATCGGCGCCGGCCGCGAGCACGGTCGAGGCCCGCTCGGGCGTGATCCCGCCGATGGCGACGAGGGGGCATTTGACCCTGCTGCGCCACTCGGCGAGGCGGGGTAGGCCTTGCGGTTTCCAGGGCATCTTCTTCAGGGTGGTGGCATAGATGGGGCCGAGCGCTACATAGTCGGCGTCCGCGGCAAGCGCCGTCTCCAGCTCTTCATGGCTATGGGTGCTGATCCCGATCTTGATGTCTGCCGCCCGGATCGCCGGCAGATCAGCGGCCGCCAAATCCTCTTGGCCGAGATGCACGTAGTCGGCGCCGGTGGCGATCGCCTCGCGCCAATAGTCGTTGATCACGAGCTGGCAGTCATGCGCCGCGCAGAGGGCGATCGCCTTGTCGATCTCGGCACGCACTGTGGCGGCGTCTTGGTCCTTGATCCTGAGCTGCACGAGCTTGACGCCTTGCGGCAGCAGGCGCGCCAGCCAGCCGGTGTCGGAAACGATTGGATAGAACGGATCGAGTTGGATCACGGTCACACCTTAAAAGCCAGGGACGTCGGTCAGGAGGCGTGATCGATCTTGAAGAAGGGCGTGCCAGCCACTGGCGTCGATGGGGAAGCCATGTCGCGCGGCTCCACCAGTCCGGCCTCGAAGGCGAGCCGACCGGCTTCAATCGCCTGGGCGAAGCTTTTCGCCATCTTGACCGGATCGCCGGCCTTGGCGACCGCCGTGTTGAGCAGCACCGCGTCATAGCCAAGTTCCATGGCCTCGGCCGCGTGCGAGGGTGAGCCAATGCCGGCATCGATGATGAGCGGCGTATCTGGGAAATAGGCGCGCATGGATAGGAGCGCCGTCTTATTGATGAGCCCGCGGGCGGAGCCGATCGGCGAGGCCCATGGCATGAGGACCGTGCAGCCGGCGGCGAGCAGGCGCTCGGCGGCGCTCAAGTCCTCCGTGGTGTAAGGCAGCACGTCGAAACCGTCGGCACAGAGCACGGTGGCCGCCTCGACCAGTCCGAACAGGTCGGGCTGTAGCGTATCGGCGTTGGCGATGACTTCGAGCTTGACCCAGGACGTGCCGAACAGCTCACGGGCCATTTGCGCGGTGGCGATCGCCTCCTTCGCCGTGTGGCAGCCGGCGGTGTTGGGCAGCACGCGGCAGCCGAGCTCTTCGATCAATCCCCAGAAGCCTTGGCCGGTACGGGCGCGCGCCGATTCCCGCCGCAGCGAGACGGTGACGATCTCCGCACCCGAGGCCTCGACCGCCTGGCGCATGATATCGGGCGACGAATATTGCGCCGTGCCGAGCAGCATCCGCGAGGTGAACTCTTTGCCGTAAAGCGTGAGCATCAGCCGCCTTGCCTCGGCGCCACGATCTCGACCTCGTCTGCTTCGGCCAGCGGCGTCACCCCGCGCTTGGCCGCCGCCACGAAGCTGCCGTTAACGGCGGTCGCGACCTTGGCCTCGGCGAAGCCCAACTTGGCGCAAAGCTCATCGAGATTACTGGCATCGGTGGCGAAACGCTCACCGTTGAGCAGGATCTGCAACGAAGACCTCCGGATCGATGGCGCCGGTCTCGAGATAACCGGCGAGCAACTCGGCCATGACCGGCGCCAGCAGAAAGCCGTGCCGATAGAGGCCGTTGACGTAGATATAGCCCTTCGCGACGATAATCCTAGGCCGATTGTCCGGGAAGGCGGGGCGCACGCCGGCGCCCAGCGCCAGTATCTCCGCCTCGCCAAAGGCCGGGTCGAGCACATAGGCGGCGCTCAGCAGCTCAAGCGCGGAGCGCAATGTGACGGGCCCCGCGTCCTCCCGCTCGATGGCCGTGGCGCCAACCATGAACAGGCCGTCGCCCCACGGCACGAGATAGAGGGGGAAGCGCGGATGGAGCAGTCTTATGGGCCTTGCGATGGCGATGTCGGGTGCGCGCACGACGATGCGCTCACCGCGGACGCCGCGCAGCGAGGGAAGGGCATCCTTGGCGGCAAGGCCGCGGCAATCGATGACGAGATCGGCGCCTTGCGGGGGGTCTTCCACGCCGAGCCGTACGATAACGCCGGCCTTCTCCACTTCGCCGAGCAGAAAGAGGAGCGCGGCGTTGGGGTTCACATGGGCTTCGCCGGGATAATGGAGCGCGGTGCCGAAGCGGGGACCAAGTTCCGGCTCGAGTGCTGCCAGCGCGTCGCCATCGAGGCGTTCGGCGCCTTGGGTCATGCGCGCGAAGCGGTCGAGCAGGCTGCGGTCGCGGGGCGGCGTGACCACGAGGCTGCCTTTGGTCACGAGGCCGGGATAGACGGCCTTCCACAATGCGATGCCGCGTTCGCCGAGTTCGCGGATGATCGGCTCGGCGCTCTCTTCCTCGCAGCGGGGCGCGAGCATGGCGCCGGCATAAGGACTGCAGCTCTGCGCGAACGGCGCGGTCGAGCGCTCGAGAAGCATCACCTTGTGGCCGCGGCGGGCAAGGGTGAGCGCCTGCCAAAGGCCGGTGATGCCGGCGCCACGGATGGCGATAGAGAGGGGCTGGCTCATCTTCTATTGGGTGCCTCGGACGGCCGCGTCTGTCCAGCCCCCAGGGTGACGCTGTCACCCAAGGCGGCTAGTCCCCGACCGCCATGCTTTCGCGGCGGGGGTCGGCGCCGCCTTCGAGCCCGTCCGGCGTGACCGCGATAATGTGCTGTCCGCTGGTCATGTCCCGGCGGCGCACCGCGTGCCCCATAGCCCCCAGTTTCGCGGCGAGCGAATCCCAAGCGGGCGCCGGTTCCATGAGCAGCATGCTCTCGGCGCTGCCGAAATTGACCAGCGCGGCGGCTTGCGCGGCATTCATCCGCCAATCGATGAGTGCGAAAAGCGCCTTGAGGTTGAACATGATGATGCCGGGACCGCCCGGCGATCCCAGCACATAGTTGAGCTTGCCGTCCCCGCCGAAGACCATGGTCGGGTCCATGGAACTGCGCGGACGTTTCCCGGGCTCCACGCGATTGGCGATCGGGCGTCCGTCGGCATCGACTGGGAGAAACGAGAAATCCGTCAGTTGGTTGTTGAGCAGGAAGCCGCGCACCATGGTCCGCGCCCCGAAGGCGTATTCGATGCTGGTGGTCATGGAGAAAGCGTCGCCCCAGGCGTCGACCACCGAGATCTGGCTGGTGCCGCCGCGCTCCTTGGTGTGATCGCGGCCGAAGGCGCTGGGGGGCACGGTGCGCGGTGTGCCCGCCGTCACCTCGCTTTGCGCGCGTTTCGGATCGATCAGGGCGCGGCGCTCGGCGAGATAGTCCTTATCGAGCAAGCCTGTGACCGGGACCGTCACAAAATCGGGGTCGGCGAGATAGCGTGCGCGGTCGGCAAAGGCGAGGCGTTCCGCCTCGGCGATCAGGTGAGCGGCCTTGGGCTCGAATGGGGTCGCGCCGAGGTCGAAAGGCTCGACGATGCCGAGCACCTGGCCGACGGCGACGGCGCCGGACGAAGGTGGCCCTGCGCCGCAGACGCTATAGGCACGATAGGGAACGCAGACCGGCTGGCGGTTGGCGGCGCGATAGTTCGCAAGATCGTCGGCGGTGAGGGTGCCGGGCGTGCGCGGATCGGTCTGAACGGCCTGGGCGATGTCGCCGGCGATCGCGCCTTCGTAGAATGCGTCGGGGCCCTCGCGGGCGATGATCTCGAAGGTCTCGGCGAGCGCCGGATTCTTGAGCTTGTAGCCGACGGGCCAGGGACGGCCGTCAGCGTCGAAGAAATATGCGCGGGCCGACGGCGCGAAGCTTTGCGGCTCGGCCCGGCTGAGCATCGCGGCGAGACGCGGGGAGACGGGGAAGCCTTCACGCGCAAGGTCGATAGCAGGCTGGAACAGCGCCGCCCAAGGGAGCTTGCCATATTCGTCATGCACGAGCTTGAGCGCGGCGAGCACGCCCGGCACGCCGACGGAGAGTCCGCTATGCATCGCCGCGTCGCGCGACAGGGGCAGTCCGTTCGCGTCGAGGAAGAGCTGTGGCGTGGCGCCGGCCGGCGCAGTCTCGCGACCGTCATAGCCGGTCAGGGTCTCGGCGCCGGCCTCCCAATAGAGCATGAAGGCGCCGCCGCCGATGCCGGAGGATTGCGGTTCGACCAGGGTGAGCACCATTTGGGTGGCGATGCCGGCGTCGATGGCCGAGCCGCCTTTGCGCAACATGGCAAGGCCTGCTTCCGCGGCGAGCGGGTGGGCGGCGACCACCATGTGCTTCTTCGCCTTGACGAGGGGCTTGGGCGTCAGGCCGCTCTCGCCCTCCGGCATATCGAAGGCGAGCGCGGGCGTGGCCAGCAGCAAAGCCGCGAGCGTGGCGGTAAAAAGGGGGCGCAACATGCGGCGCAGCATAGAGGTTTTTGGGGACATGTGTGTTTGACACCGCGACGCACGAGGCGTCCGGGTTTGCTCCTTTTGACCCCTCAAGCGAGGGGGATGGCGCGCCGAAAGGCGCAAATCCTTGTGGCTCGTGCTCCGGTGGGAGCACGCGGGCGCCTCACGGCGCGCCACATGCGCATCGGCCAGCAGGGCGGTAGCGCATGCTATTTGCGGTGTCTTGTCAGCGCCGGGCCCCGCTTTTCGTTGCCGGTGATACGCCGGTCGATCAGCCAGCTCCTGACGGGGACTCCTAGTGGTCCCGGGGGGAGCTCCGATACCGCCCGAGTGTTCCGTTGCGACGAAACCCGCGGGCACCGCATCCCGTCCCGCCCATCACGACGCCTCGCGAGAACGCCCCTCGAACGGACGAGATGAGGCCATTCTATGCAAGGTTTGGACGGCGGGGATAAGGCGGTGATAGCCCCCCCCGGCGGGAGGGACCGGAGGCCGGGTTTCGCGCCGCGTCTGCGCGGCGTCGCCATTAATGGAAGTCGCGGGATTTTGGGATGACGCGCTCCTCGCGCGGATGGCAGCGTGGGTGCCAGCGCGGATGACGGCGCCCCCCCTTTGTTCGAGGCTCGTCGCCCTCGGGATGCTTGACGTGGTCGGCGGGGGAGAGAGGCAGCGGTAGGTCGTGCGGTTCGGCGCCACGCCAGGAACCGGGGTCGGGGCGGCGGACCTCGTCGGCATTGGCAAGCGCCACCTCCATCGCCTCACCGTCCTCGCTGAGAAGATGCAGCCAATCGCTGCGGTCCTCCAGCCGCGTCGCCACCACATGAATGATATCCTCATGTCGCTGCACGCGGCCATGCACCACGACCAGGCGCGCGCCCATCACCACTTTGCGTTCCCGCTCCAGCACTTTGGGCCAGATCACCGCATTGGCGACGCCGGTTTCGTCCTCGATGGTCATGAACACCACGCCGGCCGCCGAGCCCGGACGTTGGCGCACCAGGATGACGCCGCCGACGCTGACGCGCGCGCCGTCGCTCGTTTGTTTGAGTGAGGCGCAAGAGACGATGCGCGCGGCGGTAGCGCGGGCGCGCAGGAAGCTCATGGGGTGCGCTTTGAGGGAGAGGCGAAGCGTACGGTAGTCGTTCACCACATGCTCGGACAGCGGCATGAGGGGAAGGGCGACGTGCGGTTCGTCGCCGTTCTCGGCCGCATTGGCATGATCGAACAAGGGCAGCGGAATTTCTTGCGGCAGGCCGCGCACGTCCCATAACGCTTGGCGGCGGTCGAGGCCGAGCGAGCGGAAGGCATCGGCGCTGGCGAGCTTCTCCAGACTGCCGCGCCCGACGCCGCTCCGCCGCCACAGGTCGCGCACGTCGCGATAGGGGTGGCCGCGTGCCGCGACGAGTTTCTCCGCGTCCGCCTCGCGCAGCCCGTCGATCTGACGAAGCCCAAGACGCAGCGCACAGGCGCCGTCACGCGCCGACTCGAGCGTGCAGTCCCAGGCGCTGTGATTGATGTCGGCCTCGCGCGCCTCGACCCCATGCTCGCGGGCGCAACGCACGATTTGCGCCGGGGCGTAGAAGCCCATGGGCTGGGAATTGAGCAAGGCGCAGGCGAAGACCGCCGGGTAATGACATTTGAGCCAGGCCGAGACATAGACGAGATGGGCGAAGCTCGCGGCGTGACTCTCGGGAAAGCCGTACTCGCCGAAACCCTTGATCTGGTTGAAGCAACGTTCCGCGAAATCGGCGGGATAGCCGCGCGCGGTCATGCGGCCCACCATCTTGTCTTGCAGCTTGCCGATCGTGCCGCGGCGGCGGAACGTGGCCATGGCGCGGCGTAGCTCGTTGGCTTCGGGGCCGGAAAATTTCGCCGCCACCATGGCGAGCCGCATGGCCTGCTCCTGGAACAGCGGCACGCCCATGGTCTTGCCGAGAACCTGGTGCAACTCGTCGGCAGGTCCGTGGCAGGGATCGGGCGAAGGGAAGTCGACCGGCTCGGCGCCGGAGCGGCGGCGAAGATAAGGGTGCACCATGTCGCCCTGGATCGGCCCCGGGCGGACGATGGCGACCTCGATGACGAGATCATAGAAGCATCGTGGTTTTAGGCGCGGCAGCATGTTCATCTGCGCGCGGCTCTCCACCTGGAACACGCCGATGGAGTCCGCCTTGCACAGCATGGCGTATACGGCGGGGTCGTCGCGCGGCACGGTGCCGAGGGCGATGTCCTTGCCGTAATGGTCTTTGAGCAGCGCGAAGGCCTTGCGGATGCAGGTGAGCATGCCGAGACCCAGCACATCGACCTTCAAGAGGCCGAGCGCATCGAGATCGTCCTTGTCCCATTCGATGAAGGTACGGTCCTCCATGGCGGCGTTGCCGATGGGTACGACCTCGGATAACGGCCCGCGTGTGAGCACGAAGCCGCCCACATGCTGGGAGAGATGGCGGGGAAAGCCGATCAGCTCCGCCGTCAGCTCAAGGCAGCGGGCAAGCAGCGGATCGGCGGGATCGAGCCCCGCCTCGCGCACATATTTCTCCGGCAGTGATGAGTTGCTCAGGCCCCAAATGGTGGTGGCGAGTGCTGCGACCGTGTCCTCGCTCAAACCTAGCGCCTTGCCGACCTCGCGCACGGCGGAGCGGCCGCGATAGGAGATGACGGTGGCGGCCAGCCCGGCGCGGTCGCGGCCATAGCGGGCATAGATATATTGGATCACCTCCTCGCGGCGCTCATGCTCGAAGTCGACGTCGATATCGGGCGGCTCTTTGCGCTCGGGAGAGACGAAACGCTCGAACAGAAGATCGATCTCGGTGGGATCGACATTGGTGATGGCGAGGCAATAGCAGACGGCGGAGTTGGCGGCCGAGCCGCGGCCTTGACAGAGAATGCCGACCTGCCGCGCGTAGTGGACGATGTCGTGAACGGTGAGGAAATAGCGCGCGTAGTCGAGCTCGGCGATGAGCACGAGTTCTTTGTCGATCGTTTGGCGCACATGAGCCGGGATGCCGGCGGGGAAGCGCCAGGCCGCGCCCTCCCAGGTCAAATCCTCCAGATGCGATTGCGGGGTCTTGTCGTCAGGCACCGGCTCGTCCGGATATTCGTATTTCAGCTCGTCCAGCGAGAAGCGGCAGGCGTCCGCGATCTCGATGGTTCGGTGAAGCGCGTCCTCGTGGCCTTTGAACAGGCGCGCCATCTCGGATGACGATTTCAGATGCCGCTCGGCATTGGCTTCGAGACGGAAACCGGCGTCGTTGATCGTGCATTTCTCGCGGACGCAGGTGAGCACGTCTTGCAGAGGCCGCCGGTGGGGGGCGTGATAGAGCACGGCACCGGTGGCGACGAGGGGGATATTGGCGCGCGCCGCCAGTTGGGCCAGCGCTTCGATGCGGGCACGATCGTCGCCGCGATAAGAATGCTTTGCTGTGAGATAGAGCGGTGTTCGCGGTGGCAGCGTGTCTTTGATGCGTAAGAGCCGTGGTTCGAAATTCTCTTCTTCCGGCAGCGCGATGAAGATCATGCCTTCGGCATGGTCGGCAACGTCGTCGAGATAAAGCGTGCACGCTCCCTTCTCGGCGCGGCGTTGGCCGAGTGTGAGGAGACGGGAGAGCCGGCCATAAGCAGCGCGATCCGTCGGGTAGGCCAAGAGGTGAGGGGCATCCCGCAGCTCGAGACGCGCGCCGACGAGAAACTTAATGCCAACATCCTTGGCGGCGAGATGCGCGCGCACCACGCCGGCCAAGCTGTTGGCGTCGGCGATGGCGATGGCCTCATGCCCGAGCGCCTTCGCCGTCGCCACGAGTTCCTCAGCGTGGGAGCCGCCGCGCAGGAAGGTGAAGTTCGAGATGACGTCGAGCTCGGCATAGCGGGGTGGGGGGGTCATGCGAACACCCCATGCAGGAACCAGGACGGGGCCTCGTCCTCTCCGTCCCGATAGAGGCCTTCGCGGAACACCCAATAGCGGCAGCCGTCCTCGTCCTCGAGGCGGTAATAGTCGCGCGTTCGCGGCTTGGTGATGAGGTTCAGCGCGCGCCACCATTCAGGCGCGATGCGCTCAGGCCCTTCCGCCTTGATCACGCGGCGGCTCACGCGCCGCCAGGTGAAGCGTGCCGGCGGTCCTTCCGGGATCTCGGCAAGGACCGTCAAAGGCTCCGGCCGATTGAGCAGAAGCAGCGGCCGTGGCGGCTTGCCGGAAGCCTCTTCCGGCCAGACGGGCAGGCCGGCAAAAGCGCCTCGCGAGATTTGCGCGCCTTCAGGAATGTGGCTCGCCCGGGGGAAGAGGCGGCGCACGGCGCCGATGCCCAGACGATTGGCCAGGGTGTCGATCAGAGCTTCGGGCGCAAGGGTTTCGCCGGTCTCGGTGAGGCTCGTCTGGGTTGGGTGTAGCGGCTCGGTGATAAGCGCGGCGAGCGCCATGAGATCGACCCCGAAGCCCATGTCGATGTCATCGAGCTTGGCCTGCAACAAGCGCACGAGATGCGCTGCTGCGTGGGAGGGGGCGCTTAAGCCGGCGGCGATCTCGATCGCGGATCCATCAGCGCGGGCCACCCACAGCGCCACGCGTCTGGCGCCGAGGCTCGCGCGCGCCAAGATGCGGCAAAGTTCGGCCGCGAGATGGTCGAGACCGGCGATGACGCCGTCATGGGTGATGAGCGGTTCGGGAAAGGTAAGCCGCGTCACGAAGTCCGGCGCCGGCAGGAGTGGCGCGCGCGTCTCCGTGCAGTGCCCAAGCGCCTGATCGAGACGGTGCAAGACGGCTTTCGCCACATCCCGTGAATGAAAGCGCCGCTCGAGGCTCGCCCGCGGCACATCGGTAAGCTGGCAGACACGCTTCAGCCCGAGCCGCCGTAACAGGCGCGCGGTCTCCGGTTGAAGGCGCAAGGCCTCGATGGGAAACCTCGCCAATGTGGCGGGGAGCTTGCCTGCCGGGGCGATGCACGGCGAGGTGCGCGCGAAGCGGGCAAGCGCGTGCGCCCCGCCGAGGGTCTCGGCTGCCCCGAGCCGCACGGTTAGCCGCGCGCGCGCCAACCGCTTTTCGAGGTCGGCGAGAAGGGCGCTCTCGCCGCCGAAGAGATGGGCGACGCCGGTGATGTCGAGCCACAGACCATCGTCGCCGTCGGTGTTGAGGGTCGGGCTGTAACGGGACGCCCAGCGGGCGAGTGCCAGCAGCGTGTCGGCATCTTTTTCGGGCTCGGCCTGTGCGGTGAGAAGCTGCGGGCAGATGGCGCGGGCGTCGGCGAGGGCTAAACCGGGGACCAGACCTCCCTTCAGAGCCCGCGCATTGACGGCGGTGAGCTTGAGCCCGTGCGCGTCGCTGCCGACAAGAGCAAAAGGCCGGTCATCCGGCTGAGGCGCGCCACCGCTTGCTGCTTTCTCCCGCTGCCACCGCTCGATCGCCAGGTGCGGCAGCCACACCGAGACGATCCGGCTCATGGTTGGACTCCACATGGAAGCGCCGGCCCGGCGCCCCGCCCCGGCAACGCTCGAGGGAGAGGCGCCAACAAGCGGCGCCGGGGGCGCCCGTGTCGAAAGGGACATGAGCGCTTGCCTCCGTGGCAATGCGCCAGCGGGAGCGTGTGCCGGGCACGCCGGCCGTCCCGTGGGGGGAGAGGAGAAGACACGGGGTGCGGGCGGCTTGCGCGGCAAGGCCGAGGCGGCGGGCGGCAAGTGGGGTCTTGATCTCCAGTTGGGCGAGGCACCCGGCGAGCGCGCCGCTCTTCAGGCCCTCTTCCAGGGCCCAGGCGCTCTCCTCGTCGGTGCGCGTCTCCACAACGAGAAAACGTGCGGGGTCGAGACCGGCGCGCAGAAGGCCGGGCCCATAGGGGCGGCCCCATTCCCGGACTGCGGCCCGCGTCAGACACCAGAGAACACGCCCGCGACAATTTGTCAGAGCCTGGGCGATGACCGACAGAATGAAGCCGAGGCCTGCGGGCGTGTCGCGATAAGCGTGCGGCTTGATCTCGTGAAGCCCGCCTTGGCACAGGGTGGCTAGGGGGCTGTCCCGGTTGTCGTTGGAGGGCTGAGAAGACGATAAAGAGCAGGCGGGGCGGGGAAGGGCCGCGCCCGGTGCGGGGGGTGGGGCCAGGGACACGGGAACCTGCTCGAGTGCTCGAACCGAAGCGCGTAGCTGCTCAATCAGGACCCTCCCCGGAGACCCGCCTGCTCTGTCTTCAACGCCAGCCAGCGGAACGAGATCACCTTCTACGCCGTCTGGAACGCTGTTACGCACGACTTACACTCCACACTTACTGCACTCTCGTTCCTGTTTTGTTCTAATCAGAGTCGAAACACGAGTCAAGGAGACTTGCTCACCCCCGAGGATTTCCGGCTCGGCGCGCCCTCGACGGCACAGGCATTTGCATTTCGCTAACCAGAATCACCCGACAAAGAGCGGACAGTAAAACGGGGGTTTTGTTATGCGTATCCTCGGTCCCTGGTCTGCAGCGCCTGCCGTGGCAGCCATGCTCCTCGCCCTTGTGCCGGGCCAAGCCGCAGCAGGTCTCTTCGATGCCTTCGGGGATTCCTACCAGCCGCAGCGCGTGGCCGGACGGCATCTGGTGGCCATGCCCGCCGGCTACCAGGCCGGCACCATCATTGTCCAATTCAGCCAGCGCCGGCTCTATTTCGTGCTGCCTCAGCAACGGGCGATCAGCTATCCGATCGGCGCGCCCAAGGGCGACGCACGGTGGTCCGGAACGACCTATGTCAGCGACAAAAGGGTCAATCCCGGTTGGACTCCCACGGCCGACATGCGACGTGAAAATCCGGATCTGCCGGCCTTTGTGCCCGGCGGCCATCCGAGGAACCCGTTAGGGGTTCGGGCCATGTATCTCGGCCAGACCACCTACCGCATTCACGGCACCGACGCGCCCTGGACGGTGGGGCAGGAGGTGAGCCATGGCTGCATCCGGATGCTCAATCAGGACGTCGCCGATCTCTACCAGCGAGTGCCTATTGGAACTCGTGTTGTTGTGATGTGGTAAAGGCATGGTAAACGCAAGACAAAGCTTCGATAGACTTGAAGCAAAAATTGGCGAATTTGCGTGATTTCTGAGTTTTCTTATTTTCGATTTGTTTACCCTGAGCACCCCAACTCTGTTGGATCAATTTAACCTGTATCTAACCGGTGGCCGCTACGTTGAGCGTCAGGTTCCACCGACGAACACGGTGACGCGGTGCGGGGCCACTTTTGAGTTTTGTGAGATCTGGATCCAAAGGGAGTGTCGAAATGAGGACTTCTATTGCACGCTTCGTCAACGACGAGTTGGGTGCTACGGCCATCGAGTATGGCCTCATCGCTGCCGGTATCGCCACGGCCATCATCACGGCCATGGCCTCGCTGTCCGGCGGCCTGACCAGCCTCTTCTCTGACCTCGCCGGCAAGCTGAAGGTCAGCTAAGCCAAGCGACGTCTAGACGTCTACTAAGCGGATCCAGCCCCTTCGGGAGCTGGATCCCGCTGTTTTTGGCCTCCGCCGCTTTGCCCGGCGTTGCAGGCCGAGCCCCCAATCCTCCATAATTCGCGCTTAAGCACGAGCTCACGTTCGAGGGAGCTTAACATTGCCGCGATGCGGTTCTGAGCGCCGCCAACTCTTCTTGACTGTCGTCTACGTCGTCGCGGCCCTGGCCGGCTCTGCGTCCCGTAGCGATGCGCATCCCCATGTCTGGGCTACCGTGCGCTCGGAGATCGTCTTCGGCCCGGACCACAAGATCACCGGTATCCGCCACGCCTGGACGTTCGACGAGTTCTATACCGCCATGGCAGTGCAGGGCCTCGATGCCAACGGGGACGGGGTCTATTCGAAGGAAGAGCTCGAGCCGCTGGCCAAGGTCAATGTCGAGTCGTTGGAGGAGTTCGACTACTTCACCTTTGTTCGTCTCGACGGTGATGACACGTTTTTGCCCCTCAAGCCCCCCGTGGATTATTGGGTCGAGTATGACAACACCGTGCTGACCCTTCATTTCACGTTACCCTTGAAAACCCCGCTTGACCCGCGGCCCAAGGGCGTCGCCATCGACGTCTACGATCCGTCCTTCTTTGTCGCTTTTGGCTTCGCCGAGAAGGTGCCGGTCAAGATCGCCGGCACGCCTGCGGCCGGCTGCACGGCCGAGGTCGATAAGCCCGACCCGGAGAGCGCGGAGGCGGCCAAGGCGCTGAGCGAGGCCTTTTTCAGCCAGCTCGGTCCCAATTCGAACTACGGCTCGCAGTTCGCGCAGACCATGCATGTGAAGTGCATCTCCCAATGATGAATGGTTTCCCGCGAACATTTTTTGGCGCCGGCCTGAGGCTCGTGCTTGGCTTGGCGATCGCCGGGGTCGCGATGCTCGTGCTCACCGAAGGGCCCGCCGTGGCGCAGACGAAGCCGCCTTCGGCGTTCGGAGCGCCGTCCCCGCAACAATCGCCCCCGCCGGCGTTCGGAAAGGCCGCGACCCCCAAGGCCGCGCCCCTTCGCGCCAAAGGCCCCTTCGGCAGCGTGCTCAGCTGGGTGGCGCAAACCCAACAGAAAATGCAGCGCCAGCTCGCGACAGCCGTGAAAAACCTCAAGAGCGGCAATGCCGTGGGGGCGGCCCTCTTTCTCGCCGGGCTGAGCTTCGCCTATGGCGTCGTCCACGCCGTCGGCCCTGGCCACGGCAAGGCGATCATCTCATCCTATGTCGTGGCCAACGAGGAGACGGTGCGGCGGGGAATCCTGATTTCCTTCCTTGCCGCCGCGCTCCAGGCGCTGACCGCCGTGGCGCTCGTCAGCGTGCTGCTCGTCGCGCTGAGCGCGACGGGCCTTCAGGTCAATGCCTGGACGAACCAGCTCGAGACGGTGAGCTATGGGATGATTGCGCTGGTCGGGCTCTATCTGCTGGTGACCGAGCTCATTCGTCTTTGGCGGCGCTGGCGTGCGCCGCAAGAGACCGCGCCTGTCCAGGCGCACAATCATGACCACCATGACCATGATCACGCGCACGGTCATGACCATCACCACCATGCCGCTCACCATCATGACGATGGCGAGGCGTGCAATCACATGGTGGACGCCGCGGACATCGCCGGACCGCTGTCATGGCGGAAGGTTGTTGCCGTGGTGGTCTCGGTCGGCATCAGGCCGTGCTCGGGCGCCATCCTCGTTCTCGTCTTTGCCCTTACGCAAGGGCTGTTCTGGGCCGGAGTCGCCGCGACGTTCGCCATGGCTTTCGGCACCGCCATCACCGTGGCGGTTCTGGCGACGCTGGCGCTCGGCTCGCGCGAGCTTGTGCTGAAGCTCGGCGGCGGCAACCAACGCTGGGTCGATGCGGTGTGGACCACCTGCGCCATCGGTGGCGCCTTGGTGGTGCTCATGGCCGGTCTGCTCTTGTTTGCAGCCTCACTGGGTCCGGCCAGACCGTTCTGAGCTAAAAGTGAATTTCCGGCTTCCGAAACTATTGGGGGCTTGGCGCGTTGGTCGTTAAAGCCACCCAAAGTCATTAGGAGGTCTCATGGCCGACATTAGCGACAAAAGAATCATGATTCTGGCAGCCACCGGCTTCGAGCAGTCGGAGTTGATGGTGCCGAAGCAGAAGCTCGAAGAAGCCGGCGCCAAGGTCGATATCGTATCCCTCAAGGTCGGCCAGATCCGGGGTTGGCAAAATGGCGATTGGGGTGACTCCATCGACGTGGACCGCACGATCGATGCAGTCACTGTCGATGAGTATGATGCGCTCGTCATTCCCGGCGGGCAGATCAATCCCGACCTGCTGCGCGCCGATAAGGATGCCGTCGCCTTCGTGCGCGACTTCTTCGACAGCAAGAAGCCGATCGCGGCTATCTGCCACGCACCTTGGGTGCTGGTGGAAGCAGGCATCGCCAAGGGGCGCCAGATGACGTCCTATCATTCGATGGCCACGGACGTGAAGAATGCCGGCGCTAATTGGGTCGACAAGAAAGTCGTCGTCGATCACGGGCTTATCACCAGCCGCAGTCCTGACGATCTCGAGGCGTTCAGCGCCAAGATCATCGAGGAGGTGGAGGAAGGTCCCCATGAGGCCCGCAAGGTCGCCTGACCGCTGATCCATCCGACTGACGATATTTGGGCCGTAACATTCGTTCCGGCCCAAATTTTTGACTTCCGTGATGCGAGTCCCGGCATGCCGAGAATGGCTTTCCTTTTTTGTCGCACGGCAATTGCGGTGGGGGCGTGAGACGCCCTACATCTGAGGTCTCAGACGCTCGTTCCCAAAAGCAGGAGAGTGACGATGGCGCTTCAACTCGGCGATACCGCCCCGGATTTCGAGGCCGAAACCACCGAAGGTCCGATTCGGTTTCATGAGTGGCTCGGCAATTCTTGGGCCGTCATGTTCTCTCATCCGAAGGACTTCACGCCGGTGTGCACCACCGAGCTTGGCTATATGGCCAAGATCAAGCCGGAGTTCGACAAGCGTGGCGTGAAGCTCATCGGCTTGAGCGTCGATCCGGTCGAGATGCACAAAAAGTGGATGGCGGACATCAAGGACTCGCAAGGGAGTGCGGTCAATTATCCCATGATCGGCGACCCGGACCTGACGATCGCCAAGCTCTACGGCATGCTGCCGGCCAGCACCGCCGGCACGTCGGAGGGCCGCACCGCCGCCGACAACCAGACCGTCCGCAACATCTTCATCATCGGACCGGACAAAAAGATCAGGCTGATCATGGTCTACCCGATGACCACGGGGCGCAATTTCGACGAAGTGCTGCGGGTGATCGATTCCATGCAGCTCACCGCCAAGCACCGCGTGGCGACGCCGGTCAATTGGAAGCCGGGCGACGATGTCATCATCGGCGGTTCGGTGTCCGATGAGGAAGCCAAGACTATCTACCCCGACGGGTGGCGGTCGCCGAAGCCGTATATCCGGATCGTGCCGCAGCCCAAGGATTGAGGAGTCCCGACACCTTCAGATATTGGCTGAGCCCGTGGCGTCAGATGCTGGTGGACTGCGGCAATTTCGATTGGATGGGATCGGCGGCTTCGTGTTAGAAGCGTGTGCCTACAAATCATACCGGTTCGTGGCCAAATGGAACGCTGAGTCGGTGCCTTCGGGGCCGGCCGGAACGCCGGGCAAAAATAATGTCTGATCCAAGCAGTCCGGTTTCGCCCGGAGGCGGGGAAGACCCGCGCGAATGCGCAAAGCAGATCGCTGACCAGATCGCGCCCCTGATGAAGGTCGCGCGGTCCAGGCGCTTCGACTTTCTGGCCTACCTCCTGGCCATGGCACTCAGGGAGGCCCGGCGGCTGTCGCAGGACGATCGCTGACCTTCGCGGCTCGGCTCAAGTTGCTAGACTGCCCCGATGGCACTGCCGAAGACCCCAGCGCTCACTGTCGACTGCGTCATCACCGATCCTGACGGGCGCGTCCTCCTCATCCGCCGCAAGAACGAGCCGTTCAAGGGCGCATTCGCGCTTCCTGGCGGTTTTGTCGATATCGGCGAGACAGTCGAGGCTGGCTGCCGCCGTGAGGTCCGCGAGGAAACCGGCTTGGAGGTCACGGATCTCGAGCTCGTCGGCATTTATTCCGAGCCCGGCCGCGATCCGCGTGGGCATACCGTGAGTGCGGCCTTTCTTGCCCGTCTGCCCTCTGCTGTGCCTCCGAGCGCCGGCGACGACGCCGAGGCTGCCGAATGGGTGGCTGACTGGCGGGCGCAACGGCTCGCCTTCGATCACGCGCAAATCCTTGAGGATGCGGAGGGTGTGACGGCCGGAGGGACCGGAGACTAGGCGCATCCGGCCCGATGCCGTATTTAGAGGCTTGATCCAGGGCTTGGAGCTTCGAGGAATGGCCCAATGAATGAAACGCCGCCTACGGTCGCTTTTGCCGACCCCGGCGAACATGGGCCGGCCGGCTTCGGCAAGATCGGGGTGCTGCTGGTCAATCTCGGCACCCCGGACGGTACCGATTATTGGTCCATGCGGCGCTATCTCAAGGAGTTTCTATCCGATCCCCGGGTGATCGAGGTCCCCCGCGTGCTGTGGTGGCCGATCCTGAACGGCATCGTGCTCACCACCCGCCCTTCGAAGAGCGGCGCGGCTTATCGCTCCATCTGGAACGAGGAACTCGACGAATCGCCGTTGCGCACGATCACGAGGGCGCAAAGCGAGAAGGTTGCGACGGCGCTCGGCCACCGCAGTGAGATCGTCGTCGATTGGGCCATGCGCTACGGCAAGCCGAGCATCGCCGCCGGGGTGGATGCCCTGATCAGGCAGGGCTGCGAGAAGCTGCTCGTCTTCCCGCTTTATCCGCAATATTCCGCGGCGACGACGGCGACCGTCAACGACAAGGTCTTCGACGAGTTGAAGGCACTGCGCATGCAGCCGGCGCTGCGCACCGTGCCGCCTTACCCGAAAGATCCCGTCTATATCGAGGCACTTGCGGACTCCATCCGCACCCATTTGGCGACGCTCGACTTCGAGCCGGAACTGATCATCGCCTCGTTCCACGGGCTGCCTAAAGCCTATGTAGACAAGGGCGACCCGTATCAGTGCCAATGCATGGATACGGTCGACGCCTTGCGTGCGGCGCTTGGGCCGCTCGGGGACAAGCTCAAGCTGACATTCCAATCCCGCTTCGGCCGCGCCGAGTGGCTGCAGCCCTATACCGACAAGACGGTGGAGGCGCTGGCGCGCGACGGGGTGAAGCGGATCGCCGTCCTCACGCCCGGTTTCGCCGCCGATTGCGTCGAGACGCTGGAGGAAATCTCGGTCGAGGCCAAAGAGATTTTCCTGGAGCATGGCGGCGAGAGGTTCAGCTTCATCCCGTGTCTCAATGACAGCGAGGGCGGCATTGCGGTTCTCGTCCATCTCATCGAGCGGGAGCTCAGGGGCTGGCTGTAGACGGACGCTGAGGGGTTGGGGTCATGCGCGGGGGACGGCTTCTACCCTTCTGCTTGAGTGCTCTCCTCGTCGGCTGCGCCACCCCCATGACCATGCGCGAGATCGATGCGGTACAGCCCAATTGCGCGCGCATAGACAAGCAGATCGCCACCCTCGAGCAGGAAAAAGCCCAGAACGATCAGCGGCTTCTGGCGGGCGTGCAGTCCGTGGCGCCGGCGCTTGCCGCGCTCAACATCATTGGCGGCACTTACGGTACCAATGTTTCCATCGCCACCGGCAATTGGGCGGCGGCCATCGACCGCAAGCTCGCGGCACTGCGCCGGGCCAAAAAGCGGTGCTAAGTCGCACGCCTGCCAAACGGAGCCCCTAAGGGTTGGAGAGGCGCCTGCAGGCGCGTATCTTGCGGCCGCATCTTGCGCGAGGAGGGAACGATGGTGCGCTCGGCCATCTTAGGTCTTGGTTTCGGCTTGGCTTTGCTGATGGCGCCGGCGCGGGCTGCCGACGGGCGTGCGGCATTCATCGACGTGGCCGGCGCGCCGGGCGACGGCGAGCAGGCGCTGGAGCGCGCTCTGTCCAATCGCTTTCTGAACGAGGGGTTCACCGTCACCGGCACACCCCAGATCAACGCCTATGAAATCCAAGGGACGGTCAGGATGTCGCCGGCGGAGCGCGGCAAGGAGAATATCCGCATCGACTGGACGATCTTCGGTCCGGAGGGCACGCGGATCGGCAACGTCACGCAGGTCAAGGAGATCCGCAAAGGCTCACTCGACCGGCACTGGGGCGCGGCCGCCGACGCTGCGGCGGATGCGGCCGCGCAAGACATCCTCAAGTTGTTGCCACAGTGAGTGACGGACCGCACAAATCGGGCGTGTGAACCCTTAAAACGTCGCCAGCTCCCTACCATTTATGGACTGCCACAATCGGCGCGCGCACGATACGCTTAAGCCCAACCGGCAGCGCCGCCGGACAGCTGGGGAGAGTGCCATATGTTCGGCTTCGATATTTTCGTCCTTGTCCTGCTCGTTCTGTTCGTTGTTCTCGTCATCTCGGCGGTCAAGATCGTGCCGCAAGGCTACAACTACACCGTCGAGCGTTTCGGCCGCTATACGCGCACGCTCCATTCCGGCCTCACCCTGATCATCCCGTTCATCGACCGCATCGGGCGCAAGCTCAATGTCATGGAGCAGGTGATCGAGGTGCCGAGCCAGGAGGTCATCACCAAGGACAACGCCATGGTCAGGGTCGATGGCGTCGCCTTCTTCCAAGTGCTCGATGCGGCACAAGCGAGCTACGAGGTGACCAATCTCGAAGTCGCCATCCTCAACCTGACCATGACCAATATCCGCACGGTGATGGGCTCCATGGATTTGGACAAGCTCCTATCCGAGCGCGATGAGATCAATCACCGGCTGCTCAAAGTGGTCGACGACGCCACCCATAGCTGGGGCGTCAAGGTCACGCGAATCGAGATCAAGGATATCGAGCCGCCGCGCGATCTGGTCGACTCCATGGCGCGGCAGATGAAGGCCGAACGCGATAAGCGCGCGGCGATCCTGGTGGCCGAGGGCGAGCGCCAAGCGGCGATCCTATCCGCCGAGGGCGAGAAGCAGGCACAAATCCTGGCGGCGGAAGGCCGCCGCGAGGCGGCCTATCGCGATGCCGAGGCGCGGGAGCGCGCGGCGGAAGCCGAGGCCAAGGCCACGGCCATGGTCAGCGAGGCCATCAACAGGGGGAGCGCGCAGGCGATCAACTATTTCGTGGCCAACAATTATATTGGCGCGCTGAAGGCGCTGGCCGAAGCCAAGAACCAGAAAGTGCTGATCATGCCGGTCGAGGCGTCCTCGGTGATCGGCGCCATCGCCGGCATCAGCGAGATCGCGCGGGAGGCTTTCGGCAATAAGGACGACGAAGCAAAGCCGCAAACCGGTCAGCGCGGACGTGGGTCCGTGCCGAGCGTTTAGCGAGGTCGACCGATGATAGAAGCGATCCTCGAGCTTGGCGCCTGGAGCTGGATGATTCTCGCCGCGGTCCTGTTCGTGCTCGAACTGGTGGCGCCCGGCATCTTCTTCATGTGGTTTGGCCTCGCCGCCTTGGTGACTGGGCTCATCATGTTCCGCTACGACCTCGGTTGGCAGTGGCAGCTGATCTGGTTCTGCGGGCTGTCTCTCGCCGCTGTGCTGATCGCCAATCGTTATCTCGGCAAGCATCCAACGGAGAGCGATCAACCGTTGCTGAACCACCGCGCGAATCAGCTGATCGGTCAGACCTACGATCTTGTCGATCCGATCGCGAACGGGCGTGGCAGCATCCATTCCGGCGACACGATCTGGCGGGTGGAGGGGCCACCGCTGCCTAAAGGAGCTCGTATCAAGGTGGTGGGCGTGGATGGGTCGGTGCTCAAGGTGGAGCCGGCTGACGGCGCGCCTTAGCCTAGCTCAGATCTCGATCTGGCCGATCTCGTGGATCTCTTTGATCTCGTCGGGGATGTTGGCGGACTTCTCCGCGTGCGGCCAGGAACCTTGGGCCTCCCGCGTGCGTCCCGATCCGCTGACGACGACGTCGGTGAAGCCAACCTCGCGGAACTTGTCGGCAACCATGTCATTGGAGGCTGCGCTTTGGAAGAGGCCCAGCAGGATTGTGGCCCGGTAGCGTTTTCCCTCCCGGACGGTGAAGCGCGGCATGTTTCCCCCTTGTCGTTCTTTAGACTCTGCGTCACTGCCGGGCACCCGGCGGTCCATTCCACTGGCACTTCGAGTTACTGAACCGTAGTGGCATGGATGCCCGGATCAAGTCCGAGCATGAGATCACTGAGCTTTGGCGAACCATTCCCCTACCGCCTCGCGTCCGGTCTCGTCGAGGAGGAGGTGGAGCTTGGTGCGGCGGAGGAGAAAGTCTTCCGCCGTCATGGCATCTTCGGTGTCCACGGCGTACTCGAGCTCGGCGCGGGCGACGCCCGGCGCAATTTCTTCGGCGGCTGCGGAATCCTTTTCGAGGCGGGCGAGGAGATCATCAATCTTGTCGCCGTAGGCGAGGGCCCAGCGCCGCCGCGTTTCGAGCGGTACCGCCGCCGGCCCCTGCTCGGCGCGCGCCAGCAGCGTGCTTCGTGGGAGCGTTCCGCCATAGAGCGGCACGTCCTTGGTCCAGGGGGCGCTCATCTCCAAGCCAAACGTGTTGAGCATGAAGAGCACGTCCTCGGCCAAGGCGCGGTGGGTGGTGAGCTTGCCGCCATAGAGTGTGAGGAAGCCGCCGGTGCCTTGCGCGCAGGCCGCTAGCGAGGGACTGCGGCTGATGCGGCTCGGCTTCCTCTCCTCCGAGCCGCCATGCAGGGCGCGAACCCCCGACCAGGTGAAGACGATGTCCCGTTCGGTGACCGTTCTGCCCGGGCTGGTGAAATAGCGGTTATAGGCATGGACCAGATAGGCCTTCTCGTCAGTCGAGCAGTGGGCCGTGCCCGGGTCGCCGTGATGGGGGACATCGGTGGTGCCGATTACCAGGAAGCGCGCATCTAGCCAGGGGATGACGAAGACGATGCGCTCGCCTTCGTCCTGCAGCGTATAGGCGCAGGGTACGGGCGGGTCCGGCATCTTCAGCACGATGTGGCTGCCGCGCACGAGCCGCAACGGTTGCGGCTCTGGAGCAGCCTCCGTCAGGGCGTCGATCTGGGAGACGAACGGCCCGGCGGCGTTGACGATAAAGCGCGTCTCGACCCGCCGCTTCTGCCCGCGCTCATCGAGATCGACGGCATAGCCGTTCTCCAGCGCGGTAATGGCCGTGACGGCACGGCGATTGAGGATATCGGCGCCGCGGGCGCGCGCGTCGAGCGCCACGGCCAAGGTGAGGCGCGCATCGTCGGTCTGGCAGTCGTGGTAATGCAGAACGGCGCTCAAATTGTCCTGGCGCAGATGTGGGAGGCTTGCCGCCTCCGCCGGCGAAAGCTTGCCGCTTGGCGGCAAACCGTCGCCCATGGAGAGCAGGTCGTAAAGGGCTAGCCCGGCGTGGACGAACCAGGCTCCGCGCGCCTGCCAGTCATAGATGGGCAGGAGGAATTTCAAGGGCGCCACGAGATGGGGGGCGGCGCGGAGCAGCTCGGCGCGTTCCACCAGGGACTCGCGCACGAGTTTGACCTCGAGATGCTCGAGATAGCGCAACCCGCCATGGATGAGCTTGGAGGAGGCGGAGGAGGTGGCGGATGCGTAATCGCCCTTCTCGGCCAGCAGCACCTTGAGCCCACGCCCGGCGGCATCGCGGGCCACCGCCGCGCCATGAATGCCGCCACCGACGATCAAAAGGTCGAACATTTCCGTGGCCACGAGGTTCTGTTCCTAGGGGCGCCCTAGGCGCTTTCGCGCGTAGGAAGGGTTAATCGCCTTTTTCAAGCCTTTGGCTGGTTCTTGGCGCGCTATCGCCATGTTGCCATGCCTACTCTAAACTGACTGCTGTTCTCAACCACCCGGAAGGACCCATGGCAGATATCGTCATCATCAATCCGCGCTTCGACATCTCGTTCTGGGGGTTGGAGCATTGCATGCCCTTGTTTGGCAAGCGCGCCAATCTGCCGGTGTCCTGCCTGGCGCTGCTCGCGGCGCTCGTTCCCGACCATCACCAGGTGACGCTGGTCGACGAGAATGTGGAAGAGATCGATTTCGACCGTCTCGGTCGCGCCGATCTCGTCTGCCTGACGGGTATGAGCATTCAGGGCACGCGGCTGTTGGAAATTATCGATGAGGTGAAGTCTCGCGGCGTCACAGTCGTGGTGGGCGGTCCGATGGCCACGGTCGAGCCTGAGATTTTGGAGGGTGAAGCCGACGTCATCTTCGTCGGCGAAGCGGACGAGACGTGGCCGCGCTTCTTGCGCGAGTGGGAGCAAGGTTCCCACCAGGCCCGCTACGAGCAGGCGGAGAAGACCGACATGCTCACGCTGCCGCTGCCGCGCGTCGAGCTGCTCAAGGCTGACCGTTACATGTTCGGCAGCCTGCAGATTTCCCGCGGCTGTCCTTTCACCTGCGAGTTCTGCGACATCATCGTCACTTTTGGCCGGAGACCCCGCCTCAAGTCGAGCGCGCAAGTCTTGGCCGAGCTCGAATCGTTCGAGCGCGCCGGGTTGAAGATCGTGTTCGTCGTCGACGACAATCTTATTGGCAACAAGAAGGCGATCAAGGAGGTGCTGCGTGACATCATCGCCTGGCAGCAGGAGCGCGCCTATCCGCTGACCCTGTTCACGGAGGCGTCGCTCGACCTCGCCGAGGACGACGAGCTGATGGAGCTCATGGGTCTTGCCGGCTTCCAGAGCGTGTTCATCGGCATCGAGACGCCGAACGAGGACTCCCTGAAGGAGACCAAGAAGCTCCAGAATGTGCGGCCAAATGCCGGCTCGCTGCTGGAGCGCGTGCATCGCGTCCAGGCGCACGGACTCGATGTCTGGTGCGGCATGATCGTCGGCTTCGATCACGACGATCCGTCGATCTTCGACGTGATGCCGAAGTTCCTGGCCGAGTCGCGGATCTCGGCGGCGCTGATCGGTCTCCTGCACGCCATCCCGACCACGCCGCTCTACGACCGGCTCAAGCAGGCCGGGCGATTGAACGATCACGATGCGGCGGACCTCTACGGCACCAATGTCGTGCCGCTCGGCATGTCCCCGGAGGTGCTGCGCGACGGGTTCATCCAGGTGATGCAGGAATGCTATGCGCCTGACGCCTACTTCCAGCGTCTCGACGACCAATTCTTCGGCGAGAACTTCAAGTTCGTCATGCATCAGCTTCCCTATTGGAAAAGCCATCGCCTGGCCTGGATTAAGCGGAGTTTCTTCAACTACGTGAAGTTCGGCGCGGTGGCGTCACGGCTGCTGTCGGTGGTGAAGGACGGCGCTTTGCGGGCGCGATACAAGCAGCAGCTATCGCGCGTGGTGCGCCAACGCTGGCGCGAACCGCATATCCTGTTCATCTACACGATCAAGGTGGCGATGCATTATCATTACTCTGCGCTCGCGCATGAGCTCGCCCAAGTCAACTCTAAGACCGGTGCCATGCCGGACGCCGGGCGGTCGTTCTCGCGCGCCAAGCGGCCCGCCGAGGCCGCTGCCGCCTAGGCCACGCCGGCGCGCAGCAGATCGTGAACGTGGATGATGCCGACGGGGCGACCGTCCTCGACGACGAAGAGGGTGGTGATCGCTGAGGCGTTGATCACCTCGAGCGCCGCGCTGGCCAACAGGTCCGGCGCGACCGTCTTCGGCGCCGGCGTCATGATCTCCACCGTGCGTTTGCCCAACAGCGATGAGCCCATATGGCGGCGCAAGTCGCCGTCGGTGATGATACCCTGCAACAGCCCATCGCCGTTCACCACGCCGAGGCAGCCCAGCGCCTTCTCGGTCATGACCACGATGGCCTCCGACATGACGAGGTCGACATGGGCGAGCGGCAGCCGGTCCCCTTTGTGCATCAAGTCGCCGACGAATTTCAGGCGCGCACCGAGCTGCCCGCCGGGATGTAGCGCCTTGAAGTCGATCGCCGTGAAGCCCTTGCTTTCGAGCAAGGCGATGGCGAGGCAGTCGCCGAGAGCGAGCTGCATCACCGTCGACGTCGTGGGCGCGAGACCATGGGGACAAGCCTCCTTGGCATGCGGCATGGCGAGTACGACTTCCGCAGCTTGGCCGAGGGTGGAATCGGGGTTCGATGTCACCGCGATGAGCGGCACGGCAAAGCGCCGCGAATAGGAGACGATATTGCCGAGCTCGACGGTTTCGCCCGACCAGGAGAAGGCGAGGATCGCGTCGTCCCGGGTGATCATGCCGAGGTCGCCGTGACTCGCCTCGCTCGGATGGACGAAATAGGCCGGGGTGCCCGTGGAGGAGAGGGTGGCGGCGACTTTGAGGCCGACATGACCGCTTTTGCCCATGCCAGTGACGATGACCCGGCCGCGGCAGGCGCGGAGTATGTCCAACGCCTCGGCGAAGCCGTCGGCCAGATGGGCACCGAGCGCGGTTTGTAGCGCGCTCAAGCCTTCGGTCTCCAATTGAAGGGTCCGCGTGGCGGACGCAACCGCTTCGTTACGGTCCTCTAGTAGCGATGGATCCCGCTTCAAGCCGAGCGACATTGGTGTTCCCCCTTTGTGGCAGTTCGGATTTTAGCACGGATTAAGGCGGCGAAAGGTCCAAGTGGGGGCCATTTCGAAACACCCCTAAACGGCTCGTTAACCCTCTTGCTCCTAGGCTTGGGCTGTCAAACGGGCCTGGGATCAGGAGGCCACAATATCGTGGATTCCGGGCATTCTCCCAGCGCCGATCGAGGGTGCGTCCTTGCCGCGTCGCCACACGTCCAGCGCAGCGGGCGCTCTCGCTGCCGCCCTAACCGCCGCCATTCTGGCGCCGGCCGCCGCCCAAGATGCGGCAGGCCCGCCTTTGCGCGGCAGTATCGGCGTGCAAGAGGACGGTGGCAATCCTGCTTCCTCCATCGTCAGACAGAAACGGCGCCAGTCGATCGGCAGCCAGTCCTCCCAAGGGGGCAGCGGCGACAGCGCCGGGGCCGCGGTGCCCGACAATCTTGCCGACGACAGCTCCCTGTTACCGGCGCCGCCCGCGCCGCCGCCGCCTCTAGGCGGGCTCGGCGACGAGAGCGCCGAGCCGATCCCGGCGGTTCCCGAGTTCGGCATCACCAACGCCGCCGGAATTCCCTTGATCGAGCCGCCCAGCACGGACGACGATTTGGATCAGCTGCCGCTACCGCCCAAGGGTCATGAGCTCGATCCTTACGTGCCGATCGGCATGAGGCTCGGGAGCTTCCTGCTGTTCACCGAGGCCGAGATCGGCACCATTCTCACCGACAATGTGCTCGGGACGCGCACCGATCCGCGGTCGGACGCAGCCATCGAGGTCGCCCCCAATGTCCGCCTCGAGTTGAATTGGAGCCGGCATTTCTTCAGCGCCTCGTTCGACGCGGACCGGAGTTGGTACAAGGACTTCGAGGTCGAGGATGACGAGACGTATTTTGCCCAGCTCAGGGGCCGGCTCGATGTGACGCGGCGCACCCATCTCGAGCTCGAGCTTGGCAAGTCGCAGACCCAGGAAGGCCGGAACTCGATCAGCCTGACGGATATCGCGGGCATTCAGACCAATGTTCAGGAGCAGCACATCACCGCGGGCGCCGATCACACCTTCAACCGGCTCACGCTCGAACTCGAGGGCAGCGTTGCCGATTACAATTACAGCGACCTGGCCGGCACGCAATTCGGCGTCATCGATCCCACGGTGCCCACTAACATCCCGACGCGTGATATCCGCGACTATCGCGAGGACGAGCTGACCCTGCGCGGCACCTATGAGCTGAAGCCTCAGATGGGGGTCTTCGTGGAGGGCGGGATCAGTCAGGAGGTCTACCAGCAGCCGGTCAGCGTGAATGGCATCACGCGAGATTCGTCCGGCTACGAGCTTCTGTCCGGCATGACCTTCGCGGTCAGCAGCACGCTCACCGGCGAGGTCAGCCTCGGTTGGGGCGAGCAGACATCGATCGATGAAGCCGTGACGCCGATCGAAGGCGTGCTGCTCAACGCCGACGTCATCTGGATGCCGACGCCGATGACCATGGTCGAGTTTTTGGCGCGCTCGGAGGTGAGCACTTCGACGCTGGTGGATTCGCTTGGCGCCATCGATCGCTTCTACGAGCTGTCGTTACAGCATGCCTTCTGGCGCTATCTCGTGGTGCGCGGCTTCGGGTCCTATGAGATCGCCGATTATGCCGGCAGCACCTTGGTGGATGAACGGCTCAAGGGCGGCGCATCCGCCGAGTATTACTTCAACCCGACCGTGTCGGTTTATGCCCGCTACGAGAACACGGCCTTCACCTCTACGGACCGGCAAAGCGACTTCACCGAAAACGAAGTGCGAATCGGCATGCGCATCCGGCACTGAGCCCGGGCCCGGTCAGATCAGCTTCTTGATCTCGGCGATGACCGCGTCGCGCAGTTCGGGCCGCGCCAGCGCATAGGCGATATTGGCGGCGAGGAAGCCGGGCTTGGAACCGCAGTCGAAGGCGCGGCCCTCATATTCCACCGCATAGAACGGCTGGGTCTTCATGAGGGCCAGCATGGAGTCGGTGAGTTGGATCTCGCCGCCGGCGCCCTTCTCTTGCGTCGACAAGAGACCGAAGATCTCGGGCTGCAGAATATAGCGACCGAGAATGGTGAGGTTGGACGGCTCGGTGCCGGGCGCCGGCTTCTCCACCATGCCGGTGATGGGGAATACGTTGCCGTCGGCCTCGCCGACCGCGGCCACACCGTAATTCTTCACTTGGTCGTCGGGCACCGGCTCCACGGCGATAATGTTGCCGCCGTGCTTGTCATAAACGTCGAGCATCTGCGCGAGGCAGCCCTTGCCGGGCGTCTGCACCAGCACGTCGGGAAGCAGAAGCGCGAAAGGCTCGTCGCCGATGATGTCGCGCGCGCACCACACCGCATGGCCGAGACCCAAGGGCTCCTGCTGGCGGACGAAGCTGGCGCAGCCGGCCCCGGGCAAGTCGGCGGCAAGCGCTTCCAGCTCGGCGGTCTTGCCGCGAGCGGCGAGCGTCTCCTCAAGTTCGGGCTGCTTGTCGAAATGATCCTCGATGGCGCCTTTGTTGCGGCCCGTGACGAAGACGAAATGCTCGATTCCGGCGGCGCGGGCCTCGTCGACCACGTGCTGGATCAGCGGCCGGTCGACCACGGTGAGCATCTCTTTCGGCATGGCCTTGGTGGCCGGCAGGAAACGGGTGCCGAGCCCCGCGACGGGGAATACGGCCTTGCGGACGCGAGCAGGCATTCAGTCCTCGTTAGGCTTAACGGTTGGTTGCTCAAGGCGGTTTGCCCGCCCCGGTGCTTAGAAGTCCTCAACCTCTTTGCGATAGCTAGAAGTGAATTGCAAATCGGATTGCGGGGAGCGGATATCGTGAGCGTTCTGGTTACCGGCGGGGCCGGCTTCATCGGCAGTCACATGGCGCTCGAACTGCTCGAGGCCGGCGAGGACGTGCTGGTCCTCGACAACCTCTCCACCGGCTTCCGCTGGGCGGTGCCCGACGATGCCAAGTTCGTCGAGGGCAATGTCGGCAACCACAATCTCGTGCGCCGGCTTCTGCTGCGGAACTCCGTCGACGCCATTCTCCACTTCGCCGGCTCCATCGTCGTGCCGGATTCGGTCGCCGATCCGCTCGGCTATTATCTCAACAACACCTGCAACTCACGGTCGCTGATCGCGTGCGCGGTGGAAACCAAGATCCCGAATTTCATCTTCTCGTCGACGGCGGCGGTCTACGGCATTCCCAAGTTGAACCCGGTCACCGAGGACGCGACGCTCCAGCCGATCTCGCCTTACGGCAGCTCCAAGCTGATGACTGAGACCATGCTGGGCGATACGGCCAAGGCGCATCCCTTACGCTTCGTGGCGCTGCGCTACTTCAACGTCGCCGGCGCCGACCCGCAAGGACGCAGTGGACAGTCGAGCCCACGGGCGACGCATTTGATCAAGGTGGCGTCCGAGGCGGCGCTCGGCATGCGGCCCTATCTCGAAGTCTACGGCACCGACTACGAGACGCCGGATGGTACGTGCATCCGCGACTATATCCATGTGAACGATCTCGTCCGCGCCCATCTCGACGCACTTCGCTATCTCCGCGGGGGCGGGGAGAGCATCGTGCTGAACTGCGGCTATGGCGAGGGCTATTCGGTGCTCGATGTGGTCGAGGCGGTGAAGCGGGCCTCGGGCACGGATTTCGCGGTTCGGACCGCCGAGCGCCGGCCGGGCGATCCGGCCGCGCTGGTGGCGGGCGCCGACCGGATCCGCGAGGTGCTGGGATGGGTGCCTCGCCGGAACAATCTCGACACGATCGTCGAGGATGCGCTGTCCTGGGAGACGCACTTGCGGGACTATCGCGCCGCCGCCCAGGCCGCGTCCTAGACTTTCGCGGTTTTCGCCTTTTCAGCGTCCAATCCGCTCTGCACAATCAGGGGCCTAGCGTCGAATCGCTTGGTCGCCTGAGGAAAACGCATGAGTTTGCGCAGATACGCGCTTTTGCGCGCCGGACTTGCCGTAGCCCTGGCCGTTGGCCTCGCCGCGCCGCTGCTCGCGCCAGCGCGGACCGAGGCCGCCGACGCGGTAACCACCTATAAGAAGGCGGTCGAGACGCGGTTCGAGCAATGGCTGCAAGCACTTTGGCCCGAGGCGGAAGCGGCGGGCGTGTCGCGCAAGACTTTCGATACCCAGCTGAAGGGGCTCACGCTCGACTGGTCGTTGCCGCAAATTGTGCCCCCCGATCCGGCCTTTCCCGGCGGCCCGGCGCTGCCGGCCGCGATGAAGCCGAAGCCGCGCCACCAGGCCGAGTTCGACGTGCCGGAGCATTATTTCAGCAAGCGCAGCCTCGATGCCTTGGCGGCCACGGGGCGGAGCAAATACAAGCAGCTCGCGCCCCAGCTGACGGCGATCCAGAAACAGTATGGCGTGCCGGCGAGCATCATCGTGGCCATCTGGGGCCGGGAGACCGGCTTCGGCGGCGCGGCGCTGCCTTACGACGCGGTGTCGGCCATCGCCACGCAAGCTTTCATGGGTCGGCGCCCCGACGAGTTCCGCCCTCAGCTCATCGGCGCCCTCAAGATCATCCAGCTCGGCCACGCCACGCGTGCCGAGATGAGAAGCTCCTGGGCGGGCGCCATGGGGCACACGCAATTCCTGCCCGGCGACTTCGAAGACTATGCGGTGGATTTCGATGGCGACGGCAGGCGGGACATCTGGAACTCGGTGCCGGATGCGCTCGCGTCCGCCGGCAATTCGCTGCATAGCCAAGGCTGGGACGGCAATCAGCCTTGGGCCTATGAGGTCGAGCTGCCGAAAGGGTTCGACTGCACGTTGCAGGGGCCGGACCAAGCGCTGCCCATCAGTGAGTGGATCGATCTTGGCGTGCAGCGGGTGCGCGAGCGCCCATTTCCGAAAGAGCGCCTAGGCGACTGGACCTTCCTCGTCCTTCCGGCTGGGATGAAGGGTCCGGCCTTCCTTGCGACCACCAATTTCTCGGTGTTGAAGCTCTATAACAACTCCGACGTCTACGCGATCTTCGTCGGCCATGTGGCCGACATGATCGCCTATAATTCGCCAGCCGAGTTCGTCGGCGCGTGGCAACCCGTCGAGCGCTTTCCCCGCGAGCGTATCCTGCGCTTCCAGGAGGTGCTGGTGGCGCAAGGACACGATGTCGGCAAGGTCGATGGCCTCGTCGGCTTCAAGACCCGGCAGGCGATCGGCGCGCAGGAGAAGAAGTTCAAGCTGCCGCTCACCTGCTACCCGAGCGAGGCCTTGGTCGGCAGGGTGCTCAAGGCAGCAAGCGCCCAGTAGCGCCCTTCAAATATTGTTGGGCGCGGAGTTGGGCTGCCTAGGTTTTGCCCGGTCTGGTTGCTAGGGTCCACGGATGCGAATCAACACATCGACTAAGGGTCTGATCTTAGGCGTCATCCCGGCCCTGGGGCTCGCTTTCGTGCCTTCGGCCCCGGCCTACGCGGACAAATTTCAGACCTGCGTGAAGAGCTTCTGGCCCGCCGCCAAGCGTGCCGGCGTGAGCTGGGACACCTTCCAGAAGGCGACCGCGGACATCACCCTCGATAAGGAAGTGATCGAATCCGCCAACTACCAGCCAGAATACAAGAAGCCGATCGGCGAATATGTCGACCGCGCCGTGTCGCCCAAGCGGCTCGAGAAGGGCAAGGAGAGGCTCGTCGAGTACAAGGCATTGCTCGATCAGATCGAGGCCAAATACGGCGTCGACCGGCATATCGTCGTGGCCATCTGGGGCGTCGAATCCAACTATGGCGACAATCGCGGCGATAAGAACGTCATCCAGTCGCTGATGACGCTTGCCTGCTCCGGGACCAAGGCCAAGTTCGCGCGCGGACAGATCGTCTCGGCGCTGAAGATCCTTCAGCGTGGCGACGTCACGCATCAGGACATGAACGGCTCCTGGGCCGGCGCTATGGGCCATACCCAATTTATTCCGACGACCTATTCAGCCTATGCCGTCGATCAGGACGGCGATGGGCGGCGCGACATTTGGGGCACGATCCCCGATGCATTGGGCTCCACGGCGGCCTATCTCAAGGTTTCAAAGTGGATTCCCGGCCAGACCTGGGGCTATGAGGTCAAGCTGCCAAAGGGCCTTAGCGCCAGCCGCGTCAGCGAGAAGTCCTTCAAGACGCTCGGCCAGTGGCAGAGCATGGGGATCACCAGGATCAACGGGAAGCCCTTCCCGCGTGCGGGCGACAAGGCGCAGTTCTTCGCTCCGGAGGGAAACAACGGCCCCACCTTCCTTCTGCTCAACAATTTCCGGTCGATTCTCCGCTACAACAACGCGAAATCCTATGCGCTCGCCGTCGGGCATCTGGCTGACCGGCTCGCCGGCTATCCGCCGTTCGCCACCCCGTGGCCGACCGGCGAGGACCGGCTGTCGCTCGAACAGCGCATGGAGTTGCAGCAGGATTTGATCTCCCTGGGCCATTTGGAGGGCGAGGTCGACGGCATCATCGGCAGCGGCACGCTCGAAGGCATCCGGTCCTATCAGCGGGCCAAAGGTCTGGCGGTCGACGGCTATCCGACGCTGACCATTCTGAAGAAGCTGCGGGCCGAGGCACCGCCGCCACCACCACCGCCTCCCGCGGCGCCTGCGCCCGTGAAGGCTGAAAATCAGGTGGTGCCGGCAGCGCCCCCGGCGGTGCCGGCCAGTGGTGCGACCCAGGTGGCGCCGGCGACCACGGCCGTGCCCAAGAGGGCCCCCGCGGCGAATTAATGCTATGGCTTGGAAAGGGACCTTGGCCTAAGGGCCAGAAGCGATTAGCAATCTCCCGAGCCGGGGAAATTGATTGAAGACCCCACCCAAAGGGACCAATTGATCGATGTCTCGTACCGCGTCCTGTCACTGCTCTAGCGCCCGCGCGCCGGCATTGCGCGCCAGGCTTTTGGCGCTCGCCGTGGCGATCGTGCCGGCGCTGATGATGGCTCTCGTGCCCCAGCCGGTGGCCGCGCAAGACACCCCGGCGCATCGCAGCTACATCAATCCGTTCCCCAACGGCGACCGCTACCGCATCGTCGTGCTTGGCGATTCCCTCGGCGACGGACTGTGGGAAGGGCTGTATCGCGCCTTCGAGGACGACGCCACGCTGGAATTCATCCAGCGCTCGCAAAAATCCACCGGCTTCGTGAACACCGACCGGTACGACTGGAACGGCGAAATCGATCAGATCCTGAAGGACGACAACTTCCAGATCGCCGTGGTGATGTTCGGCGCCAATGACGCCCAGCCGATCAAGAAGGACGGGAAGTGGTTCAAGGTCGGCACCGAGGAGTGGCGCGAGGCCTATGGCGAGCGGGTGGAGACATTCATCAAGAAGCTGCGCGCCGCCAACATCGCTACCTATTGGGTCGGCTTGCCGGTCATGCGGGCTCCGGGGCAGACCAGTGACGCCGAGAAGTTGAACGATGTGTTCCGCGAGAAGGCGTTCATCAACGGCGCCAAATATATCGATACGTGGAACGGCTTCGTCGACGAGCAGGGCCGCTACAGCGCCTATGGTCCGGACATGTCGGGGCAGGTGAAGCGGCTCCGGTCCGATGACGGTGTGCATTTCACCATGCGCGGCTATCTCAAGCTGGCCCATTTCGTCGATAAGGAGCTGCGCAAGGATCTGAACATGGCCAAGGCCGAGCGGAATATTCCGCTGGCGGGGAATGAGCAGGAGCAGGCCAAGGTGGTGAACCGCTTCGCGCCCGCCACGCCGGCGCCACAGCCCGCGCCATCCGAAAGTGCCGAGGTGGACGATCTTGACGCGCCGACCGGTGACGAGGAAGAGGCGGACGGTGAGCAGGCTGCCTTGCAGGAAAACCAAGTTGGCGAGATCAATGTCGTCCGGCCCATGATCCCCAATTCGGAGCTCCAGCCCGCCAATCTGGCGCCACAGCCGTTGAATATCGCCACGACCGAGCCACAGGTGATCACCGCCGAGATTCCCGGTGGCTTCACCGCCGTGGCCACGATCTCGGCGGTCACCGATCTGTCGCTCGCCTCGTCGCGGCCACGTTTGCCGTTGTCCCAACGGCCGTATTACCGGGTGCTGATAAGGGGCGAGCAGCTCGAGCCCAAGTCGGGCAGGGCTGACGATTTCGCCTGGCCGCCGAGCTAGCCTCTAGCGCGGCAGGTCGGTCCTGCCCATCAGGAACTTGTCGATCGAGCGGGCCGCCTGGCGGCCTTCGCGGATGGCCCAGACCACCAGCGACTGGCCTCGGCGCATGTCGCCGGCGGCGAACACCTTGGACCGCGAGGTGCGATACTCAAGCTCATTCGCCTTGACGTTGCCGCGCTGGTCGAGATCAAGCCCCAGCGTCTTGATCATGCCCTCCTGCACCGGATGCAGGAAGCCCATGGCGAGAAACACCAGATCGGCGGGGATCGTGAACTCGCTGTCCGGGATCGGCTTCAACTGCTCGTCGAGGCGGATGCATTCGAGCTGCTCCACCTTGCCGTCGCCGAGGAAGCGATTGGTCGCCACGCTGAAATCGCGGGCGGCGCCCTCGGCCTGGCTCGACGAGGTGCGGAATTTCAACGGCCAATGAGGCCAGGTGAGCGACTTGTTCTCATGCGCCGGCGGCTGCGGCATGATCTCGAGCTGAGTCACCGAGATGGCGCCCTGGCGGAAGGCCGTGCCGATGCAGTCCGAGCCGGTGTCGCCGCCGCCGATGACGACGACGTTCTTACCCTCGGCGAGGATCGGCTCGACGTCGCCAAGCGGCTCGCCGGACACGCGGCGGTTCTGCTGCGGCAGATAGTCCATGGCGAAATGAATGCCCGCAAGCTCCCGGCCGGGCACGCTGAGATCGCGCGGATGCTCGGCGCCACCACTCAGGAGCACCGCATCGTAATCGCGCTCGAGCTTCTGGATGCGCACGTCATGGCCGACCTTGACGTTGTAGTGGAAGGTGACGCCCTCGGCCTCCATCTGCGCCACGCGGCGCTCGACGATGTATTTTTCCATCTTGAAGTCGGGGATGCCGTAGCGGAGCAAGCCGCCAGCCTGGGCATGCTTCTCGTAGACATGGACGTCATGGCCGGCGCGGGCGAGCTGCTGCGCCGCGGCCAGCCCGGCGGGCCCTGAGCCGACAATGGCCACGCGCTTGCCGGTTTTCTTGCTCGGCGGCTGCGGCCTGATCCAGCCCTCCTCGAACGCCTTATCGGCGATCGAGCACTCGATGGTCTTGATGGTGACCGGCTCGTCGATGATGTTGAGCGTGCAGGCGGCCTCGCAAGGCGCCGGGCAGATGCGGCCCGTCACCTCGGGGAAGTTGTTGGTCGAGTGGAGGTTCCGCGCGGCCTCGGACCAGTCGGCCTGGTAGACGAGGTCGTTCCAGTCGGGGATCTGGTTATTGACCGGGCAGCCGGTGTGGCAATAGGGGATGCCGCAATCCATGCAACGGGCGGCTTGGCGCGTGACCTCGGCGTCGCTCGCGGGGATCACGAACTCCTTGTAATGGCGCACGCGATCGGAGGCCGGCTCGTAAGCCCGGTCCTGACGATCAATTTCCAGAAAGCCCGTGATCTTGCCCATCAGACTCACGAATCTCCGCCCAAAATCATCTCAACAACCCGGGCATGGCATCGCCAGCCCCAGGATCCTCGTCAGCGTATCGCAGTTTTCGCGTGGCAGGACCACAGCCTGGGACCAAAGCCCAGGACATGGCCGCTATCCTGCCTGATTATTTGCCGTTACCGCGCAGCCCGATCTCGATTTCCCCGAGACCGGTTTTGTCGGCGACCTGCTGCCGCGCCATCTCCTCCAAGGCGCGCCGATACTCGACCGGCATGACCTTGATGAATTTGGGCAGATACTCGGCCCAGTTATCGAGAATTTCCCGGGCGCGCGACGAGCCCGTGTAGTGGAGATGGTTCTCGATCAGCTGGTGCAGCCGTTCTTCGTCGAACCGCGTCATGTCGGACAGATCCACGAGCCCATGGCTTTCGAGGTCGCCGCCTTGATGGCGCCTGTGCTCCATGACCTGGTTCTCGCTCGGGACCGGCTCGAGATCGACCATCGCCATGTTGCAGCGCTGCTCGAAATCGCCGCCCTCGTCGAGCACATAGGCGATGCCGCCCGACATGCCGGCCGCGAAGTTGCGTCCGGTGGGGCCGATGACCGCGATCACGCCGCCGGTCATATACTCGCAGCCGTGGTCGCCCGTGCCCTCGACCACGGCGATGGCGCCGGAATTGCGCACGCCGAAGCGCTCGCCGCCGACGCCACGGAAATAGCATTCGCCGCCGACGGCGCCATACAGCACCGTGTTGCCGACGATGATGGACTTCTCCGGTACGATGCCAAACTCCGCCGGCGGGCGGACGATGATGCGGCCGCCGGAAAGTCCCTTGCCGACATAGTCGTTGCCTTCGCCGACGAGATCGAGCGTGACGCCATGCGCCAGCCAAGCGCCGAAGCTCTGGCCGGCGGAGCCCTTGAAGCGCACCCAAATCGTGTCGTCGGGCAGACCGGCAATGCCGTAGCGCTTGGCAATCTCGCCGGACAGCATGGCGCCAGTGGAGCGGTTGACGTTGCCGATCGGCAGATCGAGCTTGACCGGCTTCTTGTCGTCGATTGCCCCACGGCACAACTCGATGAGCTTCTTGTCGAGCACCTCTTCGAGGCCGTGATCCTGGCGCTCGGTATTGCAGATGGCGGTCCCGGCCGGCACTTCGGGCTTGTGGAACAGCCTGGTGAAGTCGAGGCCTCTTGCCTTCCAATGGTCGATTGCCTGGCTCTTATCGAGAACCTCGGTCCGGCCGATCATCTCGGCAAAGGAGCGGAAGCCGAGCGCGGCCATGTGCTCGCGCACTTCCTCGGCGACATAGAAGAAATAGTTGATGACGTGCTCGGGCGCGCCGGTGAACCGCGCGCGCAACACCGGGTCTTGCGTGGCGATGCCGACCGGGCAGGTATTCAAATGGCATTTCCGCATCATGATGCAGCCGGCGGCGATCAAGGGCGCGGTCGAGAAGCCGAACTCGTCGGCGCCGAGCAGCGCGCCGATGACAACGTCGCGGCCCGTGCGCACGCCGCCGTCGACCTGCACGGCGATGCGGCCACGCAGTCCGTTCAGCACCAGGGTCTGCTGCGTCTCGGCCAGGCCGATTTCCCAGGGCGAACCGGCATGCTTGATGGAGGTGAGCGGGGAGGCGCCTGTGCCGCCCTCGAAGCCGGCGATGGTGACGTGGTCGGCCATGGCCTTGGCCACGCCGGCGGCCACCGTGCCGACCCCGATCTCGGAGACGAGCTTCACCGACACGTCGCCCGTGGGGTTGACGTTCTTCAAGTCGTAGATCAGCTGCTTCAGATCCTCGATCGAATAGATGTCGTGATGCGGCGGCGGCGAGATGAGCCCCACGCCGGGCGTGGAGTGGCGCACCTTGGCGATGGTGGCATCGACCTTGTGGCCGGGAAGCTGGCCGCCTTCGCCGGGCTTGGCGCCCTGCGCCATCTTGATCTGCATCATGTCGGAGTTGACGAGATATTCCGTCGTCACGCCGAAACGGCCGGAAGCTACCTGCTTGATGGCCGAGCGCATGGAGTCACCGTTCGGCAGCGGCGTGAAGCGGTCCACTTCCTCGCCGCCTTCGCCGGTGTTCGACCGGCCGCCGATGCGGTTCATGGCAATGGCGAGAGTGGTATGCGCCTCGCGGCTGATGGAGCCGAAGGACATGGCGCCGGTGGCGAAGCGCTTGACGATCTCTTCCGCCGGCTCGACCTCATCGAGAGGAACCGGCGCACGCCCCATCTCCTCGGCACCCTTGAGGCGGAACATGCCGCGTAAGGTGAGGAGTTCCTCCGACTGCTCGTTGATCGCCTGAGCGAACGCGCGGTATTTCTCCGGCAGTTGGCCGCGCACGGCATGCTGCAGGTCGGCAACCACTTGCGGCCGCCATGCGTGGGTCTCGCCGCGCACGCGGAAGGCATATTCGCCGCCGACTTCCAGCGCGTTCTTCAGCACGGGCGCCTCGCCGAAGGCCAGACGATGGCGCTCGACCGTCTCGCGCGCGATCTCCTCGAGGCCGATGCCCTCGACTTGCGTGTGCGTGCCGGTGAAATATTTGGCGAGGAAGTCGGTCCGCAAGCCCACGGCATCGAAGATCTGCGCGCCGCAATAGGACTGATAGGTGGAGATGCCCATCTTGGACATGACCTTGAGGATGCCTTTGTCGGTCGCCTTCATGTAGCGCTTGATGGCTTCCTCGGCGGTCAGCTCCTCGTCGAGCTCCGGCACCATGGCCTCGATGGTCTCGAAAGCGAGATAAGGGTTGATGGCCTCGGCGCCGTAGCCCGCGAGCGTGCAGAACTGGTTGACCTCGCAGGCCTCGCCCGTCTCGACCACGAGGCCGACCGAGGTTCTGAGGCCGCAACGGATCAAATGATGATGCACGGCGCTGGTGGCGAGCAGTGAGGGGATCGGAATGCGCTCGGCGCAGGTAGCACGGTCTGACAGGACGATGATGTTCTCGCCCGCGCGCACGGCCGCCTCGGCCCGCTGGCAAAGGGTCTCCAGCGCGCGACCCATGCCGCCGGCGCCTTGCTCGGTGGGATAGGTGATGTCGAGTGTCACCGTGCGGAACTGATTGTCGGCGACCTCGCCGATGGCGCGGATGCGCTCCAAATTCTCGTTGGTGAGGATGGGGTGCGCCGCCTCGAGCCGCTTCTGCTTCGAGGTGCCTTCGAGGTCGAGCAGGTTGGGCCTAGGACCGATAAAGGTCACCAGGGACATGACCAGCTCCTCGCGGATCGGATCGATCGGCGGGTTCGTCACCTGCGCGAAGTTCTGCTTGAAATAGGTGTGCAGCAGCTTAGGCCGGTCGGATAGCGACGAGATCGGCGTGTCCGTACCCATGGAGCCGATGGCCTCCTGGCCCGTCTGAGCCATGGGCACCATCAGGAACTTGATGACCTCTTGGGTATAGCCGAAGGCCTGCTGGCGATCGAGCAGGCTGACATTGCTGCCCGACGACGGCGCCGGTCCACCCGGCAGCTCATGGACACGGATCTGCGTGCGGTCGAGCCATTGCTGATAGGGATGGGCGGCGGCGAGCTCCGCCTTGATCTCCTCGTCGGAGACGATGCAGCCCTTCTCGAGGTCGATCAGCAGCATCTTGCCGGGCTGCAGGCGCCACTTCTCGACGATCCGCTCCTCGGGGAAGGGCAGCACGCCGGTCTCCGAGGCCATGACCACAAGACCTTCGTCGGTGACGAAATAGCGCGCGGGCCTAAGGCCGTTGCGATCGAGCGTGGCGCCGATCTGCCGCCCATCGGTGAAGGCCATGGCGGCGGGGCCGTCCCACGGCTCCATCAGGCACGCATGATACTCGTAGAAGGCGCGGCGCTGGGCATCCATGAGCGGGTTACCGGCCCAAGCTTCCGGGATCAGCATCATGGCGGCATGGGCGAGCGAGTAGCCGCCCTGCACCAGGAATTCGAGCGCGTTGTCGAAGCAAGCGGTGTCGGACTGGCCTTCGTAAGAGATCGGCCACAGCTTCTCGATGTCCGGGCCGAACAGCGGCGAGGACACGCTTGCCTGCCGCGCCGCCATCCAGTTGACGTTGCCGCGCAAGGTGTTGATCTCGCCGTTATGGGCGACCATCCGATACGGATGCGACAGCTTCCAGGACGGGAAGGTGTTGGTCGAGAAGCGCTGATGGACCAGAGCGAGCGCCGAGGCGAAAGACGGATGATGCAGGTCCTGGTAATAGGCCCCGAGCTGGTAGGCGAGGAACATGCCCTTATAGACCAGCGTGCGGCAAGACAGCGACACCGTGTAGAAGCCGATGTCGCGGCCGCCTGTCTCGCCATTGATGGTGTTGGAGATGGCCTTGCGCAGCACATAGAGCTGGCGCTCGAAATCCGCCTCGTCCTCGACGCCGGGACCGCGGCCGATAAACACCTGGCGGTGCGTGGGCTCGGTAGCGATCACCATCGGCGACAGGCAGGCGTTGTGGGTGGGCACGGTCCGCCAGCCGAGCATCTTCAAGCCCTCGGCCTCGACGACGCGCTCGATCACGGATTCGCAATAGATGCGCTGCGCCTGATTGGAGGGCATGAACATATGGCCGACCGCATAGTGACCGGGCTCGGGCAACTTGATGTTCAGCGGCGGGCAGACCTCGCGGAAAAACGCGTGCGGAATCTGCACCAGAATGCCGGCGCCGTCGCCGTCGCGCGGGTCGGCGCCCGCGGCGCCCCGATGGGTCAGGTTCTCGAGGATCTGCAAGCCATGCTTGATGATCGTATGGCTCTTGCGCCCCTTCAGGTCGGCGACGAAGCCGACGCCGCAAGCATCGTGCTCGAAGGCGGGATTATAGAGTCCTTGCGCCTGCGGCGGGGAGGGCCTCGCCACAGTCAGCAGTCCGGGAATGAGCGCACGGGGTGCCATCGTTTTTCATGGAACCTCGGCCCCTCGCCATAAGCACGAGGCGGGCCTGTTAAGAGTTTGGCGAACGGCCAGCCTCTTCACCAGAGTAAGCCACCAGCATAAAGCTTATGGGGCTAGAGCAAAGAGCCGGCCTTTAGGCGGCTAGCGCCCCTTGCGCTAGCGAATGCGGGCCTGAGACCGGATTTTGCCTCTCAAAGAGAAGCCTTTAGCCTCGCGCCGCAGCCCCCAGTACAAAGGTCAGCAAGCCTGTCCTATCTAGTGTCAAAATGACAGATTTCCAATAGGTGCACAAGCACGATTCGGCGCTTTTGGCCGCCGGGAGCCTCGCGCTGTTCACCTTGTTCTGGCTGAGGCGTGATTTGACGTGAGCGCGCCGGCGCTGGCCCAATCTGCTTAACGAAACCTTTCCCCAATAGATGAAACTCGTTAAGGCCCGCGTAAGTTGTGCGGCGTAGCCTTACCTCAGCCGCACCTGCACATGTTTTGCGTACTGAGCGGCACTTCTGGCAGGTTCTCTCCCATTAGCACCTGCGAACTGAGAAGGGCGCCCTCGCTCACGGAGGACGCCCTTCTTGTTAGCGTAGCGATGATGGCCTCGCGGCGGTTAGGCCGCGGCTTTGCTGTCGATCACCCTGGGCTTCTCGGTTTCGGGCTTGGTGGTGATCTCGATGGTGCGGGGCTTCATGGCCTCGGGCAGCTCGCGCACCAGATCGACGTGCAGCAAGCCGTTCTCGAGACTGGCGCCCTTCACGACGACATAGTCGGCAAGCTGGAAGCGCCGCTCGAAGCTGCGCGAAGCAATGCCGCGATGCAGATAGGTGGAGTTCTCCGGCTCGCCATGCTTCTCGCCGCGAATTGAAAGCGTATTTTCCTTGACCTCGATGTCGAGGTCGCTGTCGCCGAAACCGGCGACCGCCATGGAGATGCGATAGGCATTCTCGGCGACCCGCTCGATGTTGTAGGGCGGGTAGCTCGGGGTTTCGCCCTCGAACGAACTCAGCGTGTCGAGCAAGGAGCCGACGCGGTCGAAGCCGATGGTGGAGCGGTAAAGGGGGGTCAGATCGAAGTGTCTCATGTCACATCCTCCGCAAGAAGCGATATGGTCGTGCCCGCTCTTGTGACGAGCCCGGGCGTTTTGAAAACGCAAGCCTGACGGCCTTGCGTCAGCGAGGGATATGGGAACGGCCCAAAGCGGTGTCAAGATTTCTACCGAACTGAAAACAAAGGAAAATTACAAAGGCTGCGCGCACTCTGCGGTGCGGGCGCGGCTTGCCGCGGGGCGCGCGGCAAGGCTGGCCATGTCGTATTGCGCTGCTATAAGAGTTTCGCGCCCCGGTGATTGTCCACATCGGGGCTAGGGGCCGCTCACAACGATGGATCTCGTCTCGACACCGAAGAACCCGATCCCGCTTGGGGCATCGTCGGGTTATCTCGACATCCGCAAAGGTGTCCGCGTTCGCTATGCGAGCTGGCAGTCGGCATTGCGCGAGCGGTGCGGCACCGTGTGTATCTTTCCCGGCCGCAACGAGTTCATCGAGAAATATTTCGAGGTGGTGGGCGAACTCCGCCGCCGTGGGTTTGCCGTCGCCGTGCTCGATTGGCGCGGGCAGGGCGGCTCGAGCCGGCTGACGCGGAGCCTGATGAAGGGTCATGTCCGCGATTTCAGCGACTATGAGGAAGACGTCGCCCATTTCATGAGGTCGGTGGTGCTGCCGGACTGCCCGGCGCCCTATTACGCGCTGGCCCATTCCATGGCGGCGACGGTGATGTTCAAGGCTGCGACCAAGCGGGGCTGCTGGTTCAGCCGCATGGTCATGACGGCGCCCATGGTCAAGCTAAAAGGCCTGCCCATGTCACAGGGCCTGTGCGGGCGGCTTGCCGACGGACTAACGCTTATGGGCTTCGGCAAGCGCATGGTGCCCGGGGGCGACAAGGACTACTGGACGAACGAGGAGTTCGAGGGCAACCCGCTCACCTCGGACCGGGAGCGTTTCTTCCGTAACATCTCCGTGCTGCACGCGGCACCCGGGCTGGCCGTGGGGCCGCCCACGATCGGTTGGCTGAATGCGGCGTGCGAGGCCATGGCGGAGCTGGCGGACGAAAAATTCGCGCCACGCATCCGAATCCCGTCCCTGATGGTCGCGGCGGGCGACGACAAGGTGGTGTCGAGCGAGGCGATCGAGGATCTCGCCTCGCGGCTCAGAGCCGGCTCGCAGCTCGTGCTCAGAGGCGCGCGTCACGAAATCCTGCAAGAGCGGGATTCCATCCGCGAGCAGTTCTGGGCGGCCTTCGATGCGTTTGTGCCGGGCGTCGCCCTGAGCAAGGCCGGCTAGCCCGCCAGCATTTTGACAGCCGCGGCGTGCAAGCGCGCATCGCCGGCGGCGATGATGCGGCCACCGTCCCGCGGATCGTTGCCGTCCCACGTCGAGACCACGCCACCGGCCCGCTCTATGATGGGAACGAGGGGCAAGATGTCGAACGGCTTCAGGCCGGACTCGACCACGAGATCGATGTGACCCATCGCCAGCAGGCAGTAATTGTAGCAGTCGCCGCCGAAACGCCTTAGGCGCACGGCCCGGCTTAGGCGCTCGAAGGCCTCCGCGTCGCCGCCTTCGAACATGTCGGGTGCGGTCGAAGCGATAACCGCGTCGGCCAGCGCCGCGCAGGGGCGCACATGCATAGTCGTGGTTTGGCCGTCACGGCGGAAGAACGCCTCGCGCTCGCCGCCCCAGAAGCGCTCGCGGGTAAAGGGCTGGTCCATCAGGCCGAGAAGCGGCGCGCCGTCGGCCGTCAGTCCGATCAGCGTGCCCCAGAGCGGTTGGCCGATGATGAAGGCGCGGGTGCCGTCGATCGGATCGATGATCCAGCAATACTTGGAACTGCCGTGGCTGTCGCCGAACTCCTCGCCGACAATCCCGTGGGACGGGTAGGCCGCGGCGATGGCCTGCCTGATGGCGGTTTCCGCATCCCGGTCGGCAGCGGTGACCGGATCGAAGGCAGCGCCTCCTTTATGGTCAACGGCAAGGCCTGTCCGAAAATGCGGCAATATGACCGCGCCCGCGATATCGGCAAGCGCGTGCGCGAGTGCCATATAGGCCTGGAAATCGGGTTGTTCGGGCTCGGACACGGATCAGGCTTGGCGGCGTTTGCCCTTAGGAGTCAAGGCTTCATGGGTGATAGGCGTGGCCGGGCGGCCAAATTTCAGGACTTCCCGGCAGGCACGTGACAGTTCTGCACCAGTGTCTCAGGAATGCCGCGGCCCGGGTAGAGCTACCTTGATTTTTGTGCGCCGCAATGACATATTGTTGCAACGCGGCATGGCTCTCCAGGCGATGCCGCTGCCCTCCTTGGGCGTTTCCTCCCTAGACTTGGGCCGTTCGTTCAATCGGACGGCCCATTTTTTTTGGAATGGCCTTTCTGGGCTATTCGGCGGCGGCGCGCGGGATGGCCAGCCCCGGTATGCCGGGCACGAGCCCACGCACCATGATTTCGAGACTCGCGCGCAGCCGGTCGAAGCCGGACGACTTCTCGAATCGCGACTCGTCCATATAGAGCGCCCGATTGATTTCAATTTGAAGTACGTGCTGCGCTTTGTGTGGACGGCCGTAATGCTCGGTGATGTAGCCGCCGGCATAAGGCTTGTTCAGCGCCACGGCATAGCCAAGCGCTTCGAGCTGGCTCGCCGCGAGCCGGGTTAGCTCGGGGCTGCACGAGGTGCCGAAGCGGTCGCCGAGGACGAAATCCGGGCGTCCCATACTCTGGGCGGCGACCGGATTGGACGGCATGGAGTGGCAGTCGATCAGCACACAGAGACCAAATTCCCTTTTTGCTTCAAGGAGAAGCGAGGAAAGTGTCGCGTGATAGGGCGTGTAGAGCCGGTTGATGCGCTCCAGTGCGGCTTCCACCGAAAGCGGCTCGCGATAGATCTCGTCGGACTCCGACACGATGCGAGCGATGGTGCCGAGCCCACCGATCACGCGCACCGACTGGGTGTTGGCGTAGTGGGGCAGGCCGTCGCGGAACAGGACCGGATCGAGTTCGTACGGCTCCCGGTTCACGTCGAGATAGGCGCGGGGAAAATGGGCGTGGAGGAGGGGGGCGCCGATATCGGGCACGAAACCGAACAGCTCCTCGACAAAGGAATCCTCTGACCGCCGCAGGGTCTGCGGGTCGAGCCGCGAGGCCGCCAGAAATGTGCTGGGATAGATGCGCCCGCTATGGGGTGAGTTGAATACGAGGGGAACTGTGAGTTCCCCCGGCCGCGCCACGAAAAAAGGCGGGTTGAGCTCCGTTTCGATCGACTCGGCCTCGCTTAGGCTCATGGCCAATCCCTTTTTGGCCTCATGCGGGGTCCGCCGGCCTTCAGAATCCTTGCCTGTAAACTCTGCCAACGAGAGTTGACCCTGTCTAGGCGTGTTCTGCCTTGTGCCCGGCCCAAATAGAAGCAATGATTTGGAATTCAGTAATGGGGCGATCCAATTGGTCTTTCTGGCCAGGGGCAAGCGGTCGTTTACCAAAGTCGTGTACGCCTAGCGGGCGAGAGTTGAGGGGGACGGGGACTATGGAGGCGAACGATCCACGGGCACGCAGTGTGCAGCGTATTCTGCTTGCCGAGGACGACGACGACATGCGCCGCTTTTTGGTCAAGGCGCTCGAGAAGGCCGGCTACGACGTGGTGTCGTTCGGCAACGGGCTCGAGGCCTATGAGCGGCTGAAGGAAGAGCCCTTCATGCTCCTTCTCACGGATATCGTGATGCCGGAGATGGACGGCATCGAGCTCGCGCGCAAGGCGAGCGAGTTGGACCCCGATCTCAAGATCATGTTCATCACTGGTTTTGCCGCCGTGGCCCTCAATCCGGACAACAACGCGCCGAAAGACGCCAAGATCCTGTCGAAGCCCTTCCACCTGCGCGATCTGGTGGATCAGGTGGAGCGGATGCTCGCGGCCTAGGGGTTGAGGGGGCGAAACGGCGGGTTGCCTTCGCCCATCGCCAGCCATATAGAAGTCGCCTTGCCTCAAAGGCAGCGGGCGGTTAGCTCAGCGGTAGAGCACTACGTTGACATCGTAGGGGTCACTGGTTCGATCCCAGTACCGCCCACCATACTTCCCATGCATTCAGGCGAGGCGAGCCGCGGCGAGACCGGGCAGGGGCTGCCGGACGGGCGGTACGGCATAGCGCAGCGCGGCGCTCTCGCTTTTGGCGAAGCCGCTCGGCCGGTTCATCCGAACAGGGATCGGCCTGACGCTGTAGCGCACATGGGTACCGCCTGAGCGGGCGTTGAGCTCGTCGCTCTCGGTGCGCGCCTTTTCCTCGGAGTTGAAGCAGAGGAACCCGCCATTCTGCATGACGGGGTTGGAGGCGGGTCCGAACAGGCTGCGGGCGCTGCGCCGAGCCCAAACCACATAGATATAAGTGTCAATTTGCATTGGAGACCCCCGTCTCTAGCGGACACCTGAGCCGAACGCGCGGTGGCGCCGTCGGTTCCACGGAGGCGTTGTATTCACCGGGCGGGGTTTCAGCGCCAGGCGGTCCACGCTGGATACATCAGCCGCTAAAGGTCGACGATGGTCTTGAACCCGCCATAGATCAGGCGCTTGCCGTCGAACGGCATGTCCTTACCCGACATCATGGAATTGAGGCGAGGGTCCTTCATCACCTTGGCGTTGACGCGGTCGCGATCCTTGCGGGACTTGTAGACGATGTAGGAGAAGACGACGGTCTCGTTGGGCTTGAGCTTCACGGCCCGGGTAAACGACGTGACCTTGCCCTTTTTAACGTCGTCGGCGATGCACTCCCGGAATTCGAGCGCGCCGTGCTCCATCCAAATCTTGCCAGCTTTGCGCGCCATGCGGCGGTACGCCTCGACTTTCGTCTTCGGCAGCGGCACGACAAATCCATCGACATAGGGCATTGGCGTTTTCCTCTAATACTGTGGCTTCTCGCAGTTGATCATCCAGTGCGTGCCGAAGCGGTCGACGAACACGCCGAACTTGAAGGCCCAGAAGGTCTCCATCATCGGCATGATCTCCGTGCCGCCTTCGATGAGCGCCTTGAAGACGCGGTCGGCCTCTTGCGGCTCCGGGATATTGAGGGTGACAGACGTGCCCTGCATCGGCTGGAAGCGTTCCGGTCCAGCGTCGGACGCCATGAGCACCTGGTCGCCAATGATGAGACGCGCATGGGCGATCTTCTTGCGCATGTCGTCGGGGATCGGATAGTCGCCGGGCATCTCGCCATAGGCCAGCATGGCGACGATCTCGCCGCCAAGGACCTTGGCATAGGTCTTCATCGCTTCCTCGCACGTGCCGGCAAAGTTCAGATACGGATTGAGTTTCATCCGATGCTCCTACTGAGTTCTCGGTGTCAGGTGTTGGCCAGATGGCCTTCAAGCTTGTCCAAGGTTCCGGTCCAGCCGCCTGTCATGGATTCGCGGCCATCGTCGAAGGCCTTCACCTCTGCTTCGCTCGCCTCGTAAGGCCGCCACTCGACAGTGACCGTGGTTTTGCCGTCCGCCTCGCTGAAGCTGATGGTCGAGAGCATGTGCAGCGGCCAGACCGGCGCCATCGGGTGATGGGTCATTCCTTCATTCTCGTCGGAAAAGCCGCTGAGGAAGACGAGACGCTTCTCGGCCACGATCTCGCGAAAGAGGAACTTGCCCCAGATCTCCTGGCCCTGCGGCGATACCAAGCGGTAGTGGAAAATGCCATCCGGTTTCAGGTCGAATTTCTTGACCTCGGCCTTGAAGCCTTTTGGGCCCCACCACTCGGCCATTTGCTCCGGCTCGGTCCATGCCTTCCAGACACGGTCGAGGGGCGCATTGAACGTGCGGCTGATGACGAACTTCGATGCGGTTTTGGTATTGCTCACGCCTCTACTCCTTGGAATGCGCGTTGAAGCGCGGCGATGTCGTACTTCTTCATTTGCATGAACGCCTTCATGACGCGCTGCGAGGCCGCGTAGTCCTGGGCGGTCAGCATCTCGTAGAGAACTGTCGGCACCACCTGCCAGGACAGGCCGAACTTGTCCTTGAGCCAGCCGCAAGGATGTTCCTCGCCACCGGCGGTCAGCTTCGCCCAGTAGTGGTCCACCTCGGCCTGGTCCTGGCAGTGGACCTGGAAGGAGACGGCCTCGTCGAAGGTAAAGAGAGGACCGCCGTTCATTGCGATGAATTTCTGCCCGCCGAGTTCGAACTGGACGACCATCACGGAGCCGGCCGGCCTGCCGTGTATCTCCTGGCCTTCCTCGCCGTAGTGGCTGACATAGGTGATGCGTGAGTTGTCGAAGATCGCGCAATAGAACTTTGCGGCGTCCTCGGCTTCGCTATCGAACCACAAACAGGGCGCGATCTGTTGTGCTGCGATCTGCATGGGTGGTCCTCTTGCTACGCGACAAAACGTTCGAGCTTGTCGAGGCAGCCGCTCCATCCCTCGCGATGTCGGTCGCGCGCGGGTTCGTCGAAGAACTGCTCGTGGATCAAGGTGAGGAGGGAACCGTCGCCGTCGGGCTTGATGAGAACGGTCACCAGGCTTTCGCGCTCGGGCATGGTGCGCCAGGCCCAGGTGAACACGAGCCTCTCGTTAGGCACCACCTCGCGATAGACGCCGCTGACGTGATGCTGCTCACCGTCCTCGGTGTCGAAGGCAACGGCGTAGCGGCCGCCGGTCCTCACATCGGTCTCGGCATGCCGCACGGGCCCGGCATCGGGGCCGAACCATTTCACGATTTTTTCGGGGTCGGTCCAGGCGGCGAAGACTTTTTCCGGCGTGGCATCGAGACGACGTTTGAGGGTGAGGCTTGGCTTGACTGCGAGCTTGGCTTGGGCGGGCATGGGTCGTCCTCCACAAAGGCCGCGAGACGGTCGAGCCGCTCGGACCAGAAGCGTTGATAGTGATTGAGCCAATCCATGGCGTGCTCCATGGGTTCGGCGGTCAACCGGCAGGTCACCGTGCGGCCCGCCTTGGTGCGCGTGATCAGCCCGGCACCCGAAAGCACGTCGAGATGCTTCATGATCCCGGGTAGCGACATGGAAAACGGCTCTGCCAGTTCGCTCACCGAAAGGGCTTTGCGCTCCTCGAGCTGGGCGAGAAGCGCCCGGCGCGTAGGGTCGGCCAGAGCGGCAAAGGTGCGGTCGAGGACGGCCTCTTGATACTTAACCATAAGGTTAAGTTATTGGCCTTGCAAGGAACTGTCAAGGTCCCTGGCAAGTTCTATCGTCTGCAAGCTATACGCGAGGAGATATTTAGGGAATCGCGGTTTAAACGGCCCAAGCGGATCATCCGCTTCCCCTCAGACGGGGACCAAATCTATGGAGGAGAAACCCATGCGGATTTTTGCACTCGCTCTCGCTCTCACCTTTGTCGCCGGCGCGTCCGCCTATGCGATGGATGAAGCGCTCACCGAGGCTCAGGTCGAGGGGGTGCAGGGCGCCATCAAGGCGATGGGCTGCACCGTCGAGGATAACGAGATCGACATGGAGAACGGCGGATACGAGGCCGACGATGTCGTTTGCAAGGATGACGGCAAGTACGACGTCTATCTCGACAAGGACTTCAAGGTCACCAAGAAGGTCAAAGAGGACTAAAATCCGAGGCTGCGATTTCATGCTCCGACGCCGGAAATTTCAGGTGTCGGAGCAATTTTGTGCCCGTGGGCCGATGTTGACAGTTGGGTCTGTCCTCCATATGGTCCGGCCAACTCGCGGGCGGCCTTCATCAAAGGCCGCCCTGCCTCGTTTTAGCCGAATGGATGCATTGCCATGAAGATCAAGAATTCACTGAGGTCCTTGCGCGCGCGCCATCGGAACTGCCGGGTGGTGCGCCGCCGCGGACGGCTTTACGTCATCAACAAGACGAACCGCCGCTTCAAGGCCCGCCAGGGCTAAGTCCCGGTTTTACCCCGGGACTTTTCTGCCCGCGGTTTTCGCGCGGAATTGCTTTGACGCATCCAGCGCCGCCCTCGTACCTTTCCAACATGGTGAAAGACGTAAAACAGGCCCGCTTTGCGCTCGTGGTGTGCGCGCTGGCGTGCTGTGGCCTGCTGAGCGCGCCCGCGCTCGCGGCGCCGCCCATGGTTCTGGCGCAGATCTATTTCGACACGCTGGGCGACGAGCCTGAAGACGGCGAAGATCCCGCCGTGGACGAGCCACAGTTGGACGTGCCGGGCCTCGACGGGGGCTTGGACCTGCCCGGTCTCGATGGCGGACCCCAATCGGCCGTGCCGCAAGGGCCCCAGCCACATCGGACCGCGCCCGTGCTGCGGCCGGATCTCAAAGAGAATGCGGATGAGACGGCGCCGCCGCAATCGGCGGAGGAGACCAAGGACAACAAGCTTGACCTCGAGCTGGGCGACCTACCGGTCATTGAGCCGTTGGACCGGACGACGATGCTGGCGCAGCTTTACGAGCAGCTCGGCGCGGCGCGGAATAGCACGATGGCCGAGCCGATCATGCAGGCCATCGAGGAGTTGTGGACGGTCTCAGGTAGCGACACGGTCGACTTGCTGATGAGCCGGGCCACGCAATTCGCCAACGAGGCGGAGATCGATCTCTCCTTGTCCATCCTCGATGCGGTCGTCGATATCGCGCCGCGAGAGGCCGAGGTCTGGTATTTGCGGGCGAAGGTGAACCTGCTCAAAGGCAAGCCCGAGCGGGCGCTGGACGATCTCAGGCGCGCTCTCAGTCTTGATCCCAAGCACTACCGGGCCATCAACGATCTCGGCCTGGTGCTTGAGCGGCTTGGCGCCAAGAAGGAAGCGCTGGAGGCTTATCGACGGGCGCTGGCCGTCAATCCGTTCCTGGATGACGCGCGCGAGGGCGTCGAGGCGCTCAAGCGCGAGGTCGAAGGCCAGGATATCTAATCCGAACTCGTCATTGCCGGGCTTGACCCGGCAACCATTCCAAAGCGCCGATTTGGTCGCGTCCAAGCGGCACGGAGGCCCGGATCAACTCCGGGCATGACGGCTGTTCTTTTTGAGATCGAGAGAGCTACTCGTCCGAGCCGTCGCCGACGGTGGCGATGCGCAACAGGTTGGTCGCGCCTTGCGTGCCGAGCGGGACGCCGGCCGAAATGATGATCTGCTCGCCGGGAAGGGCGAAGCCCTCCTGGTAGGTGATGCGGCAGGCCTTCTCCACCATGTCGTCGAGATCGCGGGGATCGTCGGTCAACACGCAGTGCAGCCCCCAAACCAGGGCCAGCTTGCGGCCGGTGGCGGGGATCGGCGTCAGGGCCAGGATCGGCTGCTGGGGCCGCTCGCGCGCCGCGCGCAGCGAGGTGGCGCCGGTGGCGGTGTAGCAGACGATCGCCGCCAGCTTCAGGGTCTCCGCAACCGTGCGGGCCGCGGCCGAAATGGCGTCCGACTCGGTGGCTTGCGGATCGATGCGCTGGGCGTGAATGATCGCGGCGTAGAGCGGGTCGCGTTCCACTTCCTTGGCGACGCGGTCCATTGTGGCTACGGCCTCGACCGGGTATTTGCCGACCGCCGATTCCGCCGACAGCATGACCGCATCGGCGCCTTCGAACACGGCGGTCGCGACGTCGGAAACCTCGGCCCGGGTCGGCACCGGGGCATAGATCATGGATTCCAGCATCTGGGTGGCGACGACCACCGGCTTGCCGGCGTTACGCGCCGCGCGGCTGATCTGCTTCTGGAGGCCGGGGACCTTCTCCACCGGCATCTCCACGCCGAGATCGCCGCGCGCCACCATGATGCCGTCGGCGAGATCGATGATCTCCTTGAGGTGGTTGACCGCGGACGGCTTCTCTATCTTGGCCATGATGGCGGAGCGGCCGCGCGCGATCTTGCGCGCCTCGGCGACGTCGTCGGCGCGTTGCACGAAGGACAGCGCGACCCAGGCCACGCCGAGAGTCATGGCGCATTCGAGGTCGGCGCGGTCCTTGTCAGTCAGTGCGCCCATGGGAATAACGGTGTCAGGCAGGCTGATGCCCTTACGGCTGCCGAGCACGCCGCTCGTCATCACCTCGGCGTCGATGCGGACATCGCTCGCCTCGACGACGCGAAGCTTGAGCTTGCCGTCATCGAGGAGAAGCACGTGACCTGTCTCGACGGCCTCGAAGATTTCCGGGTGCGGCAGCTGCACGCGGCCCAGGCCGCCGATGGCCTCGCGGCGGACGAAACTCAAAATGTCGCCTTGGGTGAGCCGGATGGCGCCGGACTCGATCGTGCCGACGCGCAGCTTGGGGCCTTGCAGATCCACCAGCAGGCCGATCGGGCGGGAGAATTCAGTTTCCAGCTTGCGGGTTATGGCGTGCACCTCGCGCAACCCGTCATGGGTGGCGTGGCTCATGTTCACGCGGAACACGTCGGCGCCCGCCACGAACAGGCGGCGCATCATCTCTTCGTTGGTGGAGGCAGGACCGAGCGTTGCGACGATCTTGACCCGGCGGTTACGCCTCATTGGGACTTTGCTTCACCATCCGGATCGGTAAGACGGACGGTCCAGTCCCGCTCCTCGCCGGTGTCGACTTCGAAGAATCCGGTACGCTTGTGGCCACGCTTTTCACAGTCAGCGGTGTCTCGGATGGTGAAGGATTTGTCGTCGGTGCACATGAAGAGCCTGCCGCCCCATTCGCCGCCGCGATCGTAGTCGACCGCGTGGATGTAATAGAAGCGGCCAATCAGCACGCCCTTGAGTAGGGTCTCGCAAGTATGGGAGGCGATGTTCCACCATCCCTCGCTCGCCCAGCCTTCCATATCCTTGTAGCCGATCGAAACGCCGACGCGGCTCGCGGTGGTGTTGCATAGCTTGAGATCGGCATGAGCGGGGGTGGCGCCGAGCCACATGGCCAAGCCGAACAGCAGGGGCCCGCAGAGCCGCAGCCGCAACCGGGAGCGCCCGGGTCCGGCCCTGGGCGAGTCCGCCAATTCGTGGGATGAAGTCAGCATCAGTCTCTCAAGTCTGAAATTCGGTTAACGAACTCCGAAAGGTAGCATCGAATTGGTTGCATTTCTCTGACCGGCCGGACTCGATTATAAAGCCAGTTGAGCCGCGTCAAACACGCGGCAAATCGTGGGTAAATGCGTCGCAACGTGGGCTTTTTGGCGTTACTTGTTGCCGCGGTGCGGGCGGATGCAGTTAGAAGGGCGCGACGATGATCGCGGGGAGTTGAGCCTGGACACACTTGTACAAGAAAAATCGGGCGAAAAGCCATACCGGAACATCGACGGGGATCTGAGCCTCGGGCTTCTCATCCTTTGCGATCATGCCGAAAATCGGATTCCCGAGGAATATGGGACACTTGGCCTCAGGCCGGAGGACCTTCACCGGCATATCGCCTTCGACCTCGGCGCGGAAGGCGTGGCGCTCAGGCTTGCCGAGGCGCTCGGCGCCCCGGCGGTTCTCAGCCAGTTCTCCCGCCTCCTGATCGACCCCAATCGGGGCCCTGACGACCCAACCCTCGTCATGCAGCTGTCCGATGGGCTCGTAATTCCCGGCAATGTCGGCTTGAGCCCTGAGGAGATCGAGGCGCGGATCGCGCGGTTCCATAGGCCCTACGATCAGGCCGTGGGCCGGGCGGTCGAAGCGGGCATCGCGGCCGGAAAGCCGCCGGTGATCGTCTCCATTCATAGCTTCACGCAAGCCTGGAAGGGCGTGCCGCGACCCTGGGCCGCCTCGGTGCTGTGGGACAAGGATCCGCGCTTCGCGCTGCCGTTGCTCGACGCCTTGCGAACCATTCCCGATGTCGAGGTGGGGGACAATGTGCCGTATTCCGGCCAACTCAAGGGCGATACGCTATACCGGCACGCCACGATGCGCGGCCTGGCGCACGCGCTGATCGAGTTGCGCCAGGATCTGATCTTCGGGGAAGAGGGGCAGGCCGAATGGGCGGGTCATCTCGCCCGCGTCCTGCCGCAGGCGCTCAGCGCCGGGAAGCGGCTTCACGAGATCGAGTATCACGGCTCCAACGCCGGCGGCATGGATGCAGCGAAGGGATGCGGACATCATGGATGACAAGACGAGGACGGAGCTCGAAGCGGCGGCTTTCCGCCGGCTCGTCGAGCATTTGCGCGAACGCACCGACGTCCAGAATATCGACTTGATGGAGCTCGCCGGCTTTTGCCGCAACTGCCTGTCGACCTGGTATCTCGAGGCGGCCGACGAGCGCGGCCTTGCGCTCAGCAAGGATGCGGCGAAGGAGATGATCTACGGCATGCCGTATGACGAATGGAAGACGAAGTACCAGACCTAACGGTCGCGAGCGTCCGCTGCTCCAGTTCTAAAAACATACAATAAATCAATGTGTTGTTCGGGGTGCGCGCCAGGCGGATGCGCCACCGGCAACACGCATGCCATGGGCTCTGGATAACCGGGAAAAGCGCGGTTGCCGCCTTGCTGCCGTCGACGATCGAGACCACTCTCGTTTCATCGAATCATCACAAATCTTCGAGGGCCCCATCGTGTCGCTTCAGTCATCAGCCAAAGATCAGCTTCGTACAATCGTCTCCCGCATCGAGCGGCTGGAGGAGGAAAAGGCGGCGCTGTCCGTGGATTTGCGCGAGGTCTATGCCGAGGCCAAAGGCAACGGCTTCGACGTCAAGGCGCTGCGTACGGTGATCCGCTTGCGCAAGCTGGACGAGACCAAGCGCCGCGAGGAGGAGTTGATCCTCGACACCTACCTCCACGCGCTCGGCATGACCGGTGCTGACACGGACACCGACGCGGAGTCCGAGGCGGCTTAGTCTTTGACTGAGAATCCGGCATCGTTCGATATCGTCGACATCGCCTTGCGGCTCGGCGCCGCCGTCTTGGTCGGCATGTTGATCGGCCTCAACCGGGATCTCGCCGACAAGCCCATCGGCATGCGCACGCTCGGGCTCGTGTCCCTCGGTGCGGCGATCGTGTCCATCTCGACTGTCAATTTTCAGGGGCTCGCGGATCATCCGGACGCGCTAAGCCGTGTGGTGCAGGGCGTCATCCAGGGCGTCATGGCCGGCATCGGCTTCATCGGTGCCGGCGTGATCTTGCGCGATACCCAATCGCAAACCGTCAGAGGACTGACCACTGCCGCGACTGTGTGGGTGACCGCCGCGCTCGGCATCGCCTGCGGCCTTGCCGCGTGGCAGATCGTGGGCCTGTCACTGACGCTGGCCGTGTTTCTGCTGGTCGGGGTCTCGCGGATCGAAGACGCCTTCGAGAAGGCGCGGAAAGGCAAGTAGCCGCTTTCCTACCGCCGGGCGAGGCGGGTGGGCGCCGGCGCTTCCATCTCCGCATAGAGGCTCTTCACCGCATCGCCGGAGAATTTCTGGGCGCTGGCCAGGCCGCGATAGCCTGAGGAACTGCGCAGCTTGAATGCGGTCGGCCGGTCCATGTCGTCGAACAGATAGTCGAGATTGCCTTGCTCGGGATGGACGAGGGGGGCGATCTCCCGATTGTCGGCGACAGAGGTGTCCGTCATGAGGCTCGCGGTCTCGAACGGCACATAGCTCAGCTCGTCGGGATGGTCGTCGTCCGCTTCAGGCGCGCCGACCACTTGCGCGTTCTCGTAGGCCGGGACCTTGGGCTGAGCGGCTTTCGGCAGCAGGCGTGGCGCTTGCGGCAAGGCGAAGCCGCCGGCGCTGGCATAAGCGAAGCGCGGCGCCGCGGGCGGCTGAGCCTCAGGTGGTGCCAGGGCCATCGGGGCCGCCGGCTGGTTCGGCGTGTAGGAGGCGAGAATAGGCTGCGGCGACTCGAGCGGCGACACGGTCTCGCTCGGCGATGTGGTGGCGCGTGGCTTCGGCGTCGGCATTGGGGCGAGCGAGGCAACCATGGTCTGGCTCACCAGGCCCTTGGCCAGCGCGAGCTTGTAGTCAGCCGGCGTGATCGGCCTGCCGTCCGAGGGGATGTAGCCTGTCTTGCCGCTCGGGAAGAGCGCGGCGAGCTCGAGGCGCGGCATGCGCGGCCACATGCGCACATTGCCGGTGTCGACATGGACGAATGGCAGACCCGAGGTCGGATAGTAACCGACGCCACCGACCTCCTGGATCAGCGCCGAGGCCCTGAGCCTCTTCACGGGCACGTCCGGAAAATGAAGATCAGACGCCTTGCCCAGCATGTGCTGGCTTTTCTTCGCTTGGCCGCCGCCGGCTCTCCTGAGCTTGGCGTTGGTGGCGGGGCTGCGATAGCCGGAGACGAGGTGGACAGGTTGTTTGGAGCCGAGTGTCTCGTGCAGCGTCCAGATGAGATCGATGAGCTCCCGGTCCATCTGAGTCTCTTCGTTGGCGCGCCAATCCCGCATGAAGTGATTGAGCTTTTTGAGAGCCTCCTCGTCGTATTGACCGTTCCGCTTATAGGTGACGGTCAGGCTCTCTTTCGTGTGGATTTCGTAGAGGGAAAGGGTGCGGGTCTCGCCGGTGGCGCTGGCTTTGGAAGCCATGGCCGTGCCGACGGCCAGAAGCACGGCTGCGGCGCCAAGCATGGCGCGACGTGCACTACTCCCCCGAATGCGCATCCCCGACTTTCCGTAACTTCCCTCGCCGGCGTTGGCAGACCGGCTTTTTTCCCCGTGACTTCAGACCGTTAGAGGCCTTCCGCCCTAGGTCACAAAAAGTTTTTCCGTGACCGTTAAGCAACAGTATTCAGTAAATTGGGCATAAAACAAGGCAAACACATTAACCTTGGCCCGGCAGTTCCGGGCATAGTTAACGGGCCCTGAGCAGGGGTTAAAGCCCGGCACAGATCACGGCCCGGCAGCCCGCTTGGTTAAGCGGGGCCGGGGCCTGATTTTTCAAGGATTTCCGAAGATTAGAAGTTCGACACGTCCGGATCGCTCCCGCGGCGCGGCGTGCCCGGCTGCGAGATCGACTGGGTCAGCAATTCATCGTCGGCCGACGTTGGGTACACGGAGCGGCCGTCGAACAGGGCGGCCGCCATGCGGCGGTCATGGCCGTAAAGGTCGCTGAAAGTGGTGATCGAGCCGTCGTCGTTCACCCGCAAGGTGAAGTAGGTGATGTAGACCGGCACCTTGCGATGCAACCCGACATGCTGGTCGTAACCGGTCTCCATGGCCGACATGACGCGCGCCTGGCTCCAGTTCTGGTCGTGTTTGAGGATCACCCCGGCAAACTCGCCGGGGTTCTGCACCCGCATGCAGCCGTGACTCTCGGCGCGCACCTGCTTGGCGAACAGATGCTTCTGCGGCGTGTCGTGCATGTAGACGTCGTGCTTGTTGGGAAACACGAACTTCACCTGGCCGAGCACGTTGCCGGGACCGGGCGGCTGATAAAGATGGAGGCTGCGGATATCGACGCGGTTCCAATCGAGCGAACCGGGATCGACTTCGCGGCCGCCATATTTGATGCGCAGGTTGTGGCGCTGGAAGACCGAGGTGTTCCAGCCATTGCCGCCGCTGAACCAGCCACCGCCGGTCTGACGGACATAAGGCCTGATCTCATCGGTCTTGATGGAGTTCGGGACATTCCAGAACGGACCGAAGACGACCGTCTGCATTTCGTTGGAGAAGACCGGCGTCTGCTTGTCGGGCTTGCCGACGACAACGCGAGTGGTGTGGATCGTCTCGTCGTCGCTGACCACCCGCAAGGTGAATTCCGGGATGTTGACGGTGACGTAGAAGCTGCCCTGGTCATGGGGAAGCCAGCGCCAGCGCTCCATATTGAGGAGGATCGCCTTGATCTGGGCCGGCGAGCCCATATTGCGCAGATGCGGCTGATTGAGGACCCGCCGCGTGCCGGAGCCGACCACGCCGTCGGCGGCGGTGTTGTGCTCCGCTTGGAATTTCTTGACGGCCTCGAGCACGGCCTCGTCATACAGTTCGGGGTTCTGCCCTTCCGGCACTTCGAGCCGAGTCCTGAGCAGCGCGACCTGGGGATCCGCGACGCCGAACTTCAGCAGCGGTCCGCTCGGGATCTTGACCACAGGCTTTTCCTCCGCGGCATCCTGGCTCCCGCCGCGAAGCTCGATCAGCTTCTTGCGGAGCAACTCGAACTGCGGCTGGGCGGGCTGGAAGCTGCGCAAGTACGCCGCCGGGTCGGAGCGGAAGGAAATCGACTCGATCACCTCGAGAGAATTGGGAAGCGCAAGCGTCGGATCGAGATTGCGCGAGATGCGCGAAGGCGTGATGCGGCCGCCGCGCGCATCATGAGCGTAATCGAGAACCGCGTGGCTGATCTTGATCTCGGCGTCGGCAAGCTGGTCGGTGGCGTTGGCGCTGTCCGCGTCGAAGCCGGCCATATTCGGCAGCTCATAATCGGATGCGCGCAAGCCGTAATCGTCGGCCCGCCTGATCTCGGCGATCACGGCCTTGCCGCGATCGGTCAAGCCGTTCGCGTCCACCCAGAGCAGCTTCTGATCGGGCGTGGAGTAATACTCAACCAGCGCGCCCTTCTCGTCTTTCTTGTGCTCGGTGGTCGCGGAGAATTTTTCCGAAAGGCGGTTCTGCACCGCCATGCGAATCGCCTCGGGCCTGGTGATCAGGGCTCCGGGCGCGTCGGGCTCGGCAGCAAAGGCCGTCGCGCCGAGAGGCGCGGCCAACAACAAGGTCAACGCTAAACCGTAGATGGGCCTCATAAAATCGTGCTCCCTCTAGCCGAATCACTGGATTCGACACCGCCCGGACCCTATCCCGGGCTCCCCTTAATTGGCCACACGAAGCAGTGGATTAAAGGCTCCCCACGCTTGCTTTTTCTCCCGGTGTGACTTTCGTGCCAATTCTCGCAGGGTTGCTGGTCGTCAATTAGTTCACTCTCGCTTCGAGTCCGATCTCCCGCATTTTGCGATAGAGAGTCGACCGGCCGATCCCGAGCCGCTTGGCGATCTCCGTCATCCGTCCGCGATAGCGGCCGAAGGCGAGGCGGATCATGTCGGCTTCAACGGCTTCCAGCGAACGAATGTCGCCCGTGTCGCTGAGGGCCGCGATGCCCACGGCGTCCTTGCCGTTGGAGGACGGCAAATGGATCGTGGCGGGAGCATCGGCGGACTGACCCAGCATGACCGGGCCTTCGAAGCGCGGCGTCAGATCTTTCGGCGCCGGCGCCGGCGGTACGGTGACCGCGTAGCCTTCAACGTGCGCGGCGATCTGCGGGAACTCGTTCACCGTCAGCATGGGCGTGTCGGAAAGGACGACGGCGCGGAACACGGCGTTCTCGAGCTGCCGGATATTGCCGGGCCAGGAATAGCGCTGGAGCATGGCGGCCGCCTCGGCGTCGATGCCGTCGATGCGCTTGCCTTCTTCTGCGGCGAAGCGGGCGGTGAAGTGGCGCACGAGCTCGGGCACGTCTTCGAGGCGCTCGCGGAAGGGCGGCACCCAAATGGGGAAGACGTTCAGCCGGTAATACAGGTCCTCGCGGAAGCGGCCTTCCTGCACGAGTTTGATCAGGTTCTGATTGGTCGCCGAGATCAGACGGATGTCGACCTTGATCGGCTGCTTGCCGCCGACGGGGTCGATCTCACCCTCTTGCAGCGCGCGCAGCAGCTTCACCTGGGCGTCGAGGGGCAGTTCACCGATCTCGTCGAGGAACAGCGTGCCGCCGTCGGCTTCGACGAACTTGCCGACCCGCTTCTCGGAGGCGCCGGTGAAGGATCCCTTCTCATGGCCGAACAGGATGCTCTCGACCAGGTTTTCGGGAATCGCGCCGCAATTGACTGTGATGAAAGGCTTTGATTTCCGAACGCTTTCGCCCTGGATGGCACGGGCGATCAGCTCCTTGCCGACGCCCAATTCGCCTTCGATCAGGACGGGAATGCCGGAGCTGGCGGCGCGCTTGCCGAGGTCGATGACCCGCTTCATGGCCTCGCTGCCGGCGATGAGGTCGGCAAAGCCGAGATCGCCGTTGGCGGTGGCCTTCATGCGGGAGATCTCGCCGGCGAGCGCCTCGATCTTCAGCGCGTTCTTGACGGAGACCTCGAGACGCTCGGGGCTCACCGGCTTGACCACGAAGTCGACGGCGCCGGCGCGCATCGCCCCGATCGCGGCATCGATGCTGCCATTGCTGGTCTGGACGATGGCCGGGGGCTTGCGCGGCAAGGACCGCATAGCGGACAGTACGGCCATGCCGTCGGTGCCGGGCATGACGAGATCGAGCAGGATGAGACAGATCTCCCCGGAGCTGTCGGCCTTCAGCGCGGCAAGAGCTTGGTCGCCGCTCTCGGCTGTTTCGACAGGGTAGCCGAACCGCTTGATGGTCTCTTCGAGAATACGACGTTGTGTAGGGTCGTCATCGACGACCAGGACGCGCTTGGGCATGACGCAAAACTCACTAAAGTTACGCAAATACTAACGAGGCAGAGGCGCCCCCCAAGGCAACAACTTCACCCTGAGCGGGCCCCTGCTGTGCCAAAACTGTGCAGTGGAAGGGTAAACATCTTCTTTAACTCGGTTCGATTTTGGTGACGTTGTTTCGGCGCCGCCTCCAGAAATGCCCGCGATGCGGGCCAAAATGCATGAGATAGCGTCAGTTTGGGCCTTGCGGGCACGCTTGCGCCTTCCCACACTAGGCGTTGGCCACCGCTAACGAGGATTCCCCATACCGATGCCGTCCACCCTTGCGACTCCGTTCCCGCGTCCCGTCTTCGCCGCCACCCATGCGGCCAAAACCAAGGCCAAGCAGGGCGATAAGCCGAAACTCGGCGATTTGCCGGAATGGAATCTCGGCGACCTCTACGACGCGCCCGAATCACCGGCGCTGAAGGCCGATCTCGACACGGCGACCAATGCCGCCGAGGCCATGCATGAGCGCTATGCCGGCAAGCTCGCAGGGCTTCTCGACGAAGGGCGGGGCGGGGCTTCCCTGGCGCAGGCCTTGCGGGAGTTCGAGGCGCTGAACGACGTGATGGGCCGCATCGTTTCCTATGCCAGCCTCCTCTATGCCGCCGACACGTCCGACCCGAGGCGGCAGAAATTCTACGGCGACATCCAGGAGAAGATCACCGCCATCTCGTCCAAGCTCCTGTTCTTCCCGCTGGAGCTCAACCGGCTCGACGACGCAGCGCTCGAAAGTGCCATGGCGGGTTCGGACCTCGGCCATTTCCGCCCGTGGCTCGAGGATCTACGGAAGGAGAAGCCGTATCAGCTCGAAGATAGGCTCGAGCAGCTGTTCCACGAGAAGGCGGTGACCTCGCGCGGCGCCTGGGACCGCCTGTTCAACGAGACCATGACGTCGCTCCGCTTCAAGATCGACGGCGAGAAGCTCAGCTTAGAACCGACGCTAAACCTCCTCCTCGATCCGAACGAGAAGAAGCGCAAAGAGGCGGCGGAAGCCTTGGCCAAGGTGTTCAAGGACAATATGCGGCTGTTCACGCTGATCACCAACACGCTGGCCAAGGACAAGGAGATCTCCGACCGCTGGCGCGGCTTCGGCGACGTCGCCGAGTCCCGGCACCTCGCCAATCGCGTCGAGAAGGAGGTGGTGGACGCGCTGGTCGCCGCCGTGCGCGACGCCTATCCGCGTCTGTCGCACCGCTACTACGCGATGAAGGCGAAATGGCTCGGCAAGAAGAAACTCATGTATTGGGACCGCAACGCGCCCTTGCCGGAAGAGCCCAAGCGGGTGATTGGCTGGGACGACGCGCAAGCGACCGTGCTCACGGCTTACGGCGATTTCTCACCGCGCATGGCCGATATCGCCGCCAAGTTCTTCGCGGATAAGTGGATCGACGCGGCGATTCGGGAAGGGAAGTCGCAAGGCGCCTTCTCCCATCCCACGGTGCCGAGCGCGCATCCCTATATTCTGCTCAACTATCAGGGCAAGCCGCGGGACGTGATGACGCTGGCGCACGAACTCGGCCACGGCGTGCACCAGGTGCTGGCCAACGCGCAAGGCCCGCTGATGGCGCCGACGCCGCTGACGCTCGCCGAGACCGCGAGCGTGTTTGGTGAGATGCTGACCTTCAAGAAGCTGCTCGATCAGGCGCCGAGCAAGCGGGAGCGCAAAGCTCTGCTCGCGTCCAAGGTCGAGGACATGCTCAACACTGTTGTCCGGCAAATCGCCTTCTACAGCTTCGAGCGCAAGGTGCATGAGGAGCGGCGCGAGGGCGAGCTGACATCGGAGCGGCTCGGTGAGATTTGGCTCGACGTGCAGCGCGAGAGCCTGGGGCCGGCGATCGAGCTCCGCCCGGAATATGAGAGCTTCTGGTGCTACATCCCGCACTTCATCCACGCGCCGTTCTACGTGTACGCCTATGCTTTCGGCGACTGCCTGGTGAACTCGCTCTACGCCGTCTACGAGAAGGCCGACGAGGGCTTTGCCGAGCGCTATCTCGCCATGCTGGCGGCGGGCGGGACCAAGCACCATAAGGAGCTGTTGGCGCCGTTCGGTCTCGATGCGACAGAGCCGCATTTCTGGTCCATGGGCCTCAAGGTGATCGAAGGCTTGATCGACGAGCTCGAAACCATGGACGAGAACAGCTAAGCCGAGGCCTAACCGTCATGTCCCAGGTATCGCTTGTCCCGATCCTCGTATGGGTGGCGGCGATTACGTGCTGGGGCATCGCCGTGTGGCGGGGTCCGCGGCCGATCCTGCAGGCCTTCGTCATCGACCGGCTGCTGCGCTACCTGTTCATCTTCCCGCTTGGGCTGGCCAGCCTTTGGGCCTTTGTCGGCCACGTGCTCTTCCCCGAGCGCGCCGCGGCCGCCATCGGCTGGGAGGTCAGTCCGTTCCAGTTCGAGGTGGGCTACGCCAATCTCGGGCTGGGGCTGGCCAGCCTCTATGCGGCGTTCACGGGCTTCTACCCGCGCGTCGCCGTCGCCATTGCCGCCTCATGCTTTCTGGTCGGGGCCGGCATCGGCCACGTCCACGACATCGTGGCCTATGGCAATCTCACGCAGGGCAATGCGGGGCCGATCCTGGTCAGCGATTTCCTCACGCCCATGGCCGTGTTGGCGCTGTTGCTGGTTGCGGCGCGGCGGCCGCGGCCAAAATCGCCCGATACTTTGGCGCTGGAAGCCGAGCTCGAAATCGCCAGCCGCGCCATGCGGGACTACCGGCAAGCGCTCGAGAAGTTCGTCAAGGAGTGACGGAGCGGCTCTGCCCGCTCAGTGACGGGCGAAGACCTCGGTGCTGCCATCCTTCTTCACCAGCAGCACGTCATACGGTTCGGTCTCGCCGTCCGGCTGCTCCATGCCCGGCGAGCCCATCGGCATGTCGGGCACAGTCAGGCCGAGCGCGTCGGGATGCTCCGACACGAGGCGCTTGATGTCGGCTGCTGGCACGTGGCCTTCGATGACATAGCCGTCGATCTTGGCGGTGTGGCAGGAGGCGATCTTCTCCGTGATGCCCGCCTGCTGCTTGATGCGTTGCAGCGTCGACGAGGTCGCATTGTTGGCCTTCACCTCAAAGCCGTTCGCTTCGAGATGCTCCACCCATTTGCCGCAGCAGCCGCAGGTGGGCGACTTCCAGACCTCTATGCCCGGCAGGCTCTCGGTGGCCGCGATCGCGGGCGCTGCCACGAAGAGCGCGAGACAAAAGGCGAGGGCGGTTCGCAATTTCATGAGCAGGCTCCGCGTTGAGGGACCGTTGAGGCGATCTTATTCGCTTCGGGCAATGTCGGCGATCACAGGCCGGTGATCGGAGCCCAGCCGCGGCCCGACCATGGTGGCGATGTTGCTGAACTGCGCCGAAGTAAAAACATTGTCGATGGGGACGAGGGGCAGGAGCGGCACGCCCCGCCACTGCATCGGCCAGGTGGGATGGACCGTGTTGTAGCGCTTGAGCCCCGTCGCGTGCGTGAAGCCTTTCAGCTTCCAGGTCCATGGCGCCATATTGAAGTCGCCGGCAAGAATAAGTGGGCCCGACCTGCCGTGCACGAACTCGGTCAGCCCGACGATGTCGGCCTGCTGAAGCTCCGGATAGAACGGGCGCGCGAGATGAACGCCGGCAAGCTCCACCTCGGTGCCGTTCACGTCTAGCCGGGCCCAGCGCACGATGAGCGACATCCAGGGCGGGAAGCCGGCGCGATCGACGCGGCCGTCTTCCAGAATCGGATATTTGGACAGGATGACGAGACCGTTGTCGCCGGCGCGATGCGGGTAGCGCCGGGCAAGGTCATCGAGAAACGCGCGGTGATGCTGCCGCACCTCTTCGAGAACGACAGCATCGGGATTCGTGTCGTCGAGGAATTTCTCGATGCGGCCCGCGTGGTCGTTGGGCCCCCACAGATTGAAGGTGGCCACGCGCAGGAAGCGCTCGCTGCCTTCGCGCGCCTCGGGCGCAGCCCCGCTCATACCAGTGAGGAGGAGGGCGAAGTTGACCGCCACCAGAAGCGCCGCGGCGCCGATCAGCGTGCGCTTGCCGTCGGCGAAGGCGAGGCCAAGCAGGGCCACACAGCCGACGGTGAGGAGGGGGAGGCCGTTATTGACGATGTCGAGCGCGGTGCGCCAATAGGCCAGAACGCCGATCGCCGTCAGCACCGTGCCGGCGGCGAGGCCGGTGACGACAATCGCTCTCAGTAGTCTCGACATTGTTCGGCTGACTTTCACGCTGATTGAGGCGGGGACTGGGCGCGGGCCGCTATCGGTCCCTATATGGGGAAGACTCATCCTTGCGTGAAAGCCCTAAGTGACATGACCGACGGCCCATCCGATCGCGAAAAGAACAGGTTCACGGCCCGCGCGGCCCGCTATGGGCGCGTGGGCGCCAATGTCGGCGGCGTCGCCGCGCGGATCGCCGGGCGCCGTCTGTTCGGCATGGAGACCGAAAGCGCCAAGGATGCCGCGTCGCTGGCCGCGGCCCTTGGTGGTCTGAAGGGGCCAATCATGAAAGTGGCGCAGCTCCTCGCCACCATCCCCGAAGCGCTGCCGGCGGAATATGTCGCCGAGCTCGCGCAGTTGCAGAGTCAGGCCCCGCCCATGGGCTGGTCGTTCGTGCGGCGCCGGATGGCGGCGGAGCTCGGGCCCGACTGGGAGGCGAAGTTTTCGAGCTTCACCCACGAGGCCGCGGCGTCCGCGTCGCTCGGTCAGGTGCATCGCGCCACCGCGCATGACGGACGGCAGCTTGCGGTCAAGTTGCAATATCCGGACATGCAGTCCGCGGTCGAGGCGGATCTTGCTCAGCTCGGCGTGCTGTTTTCCATTCACCGCCGCATGAGCCCGGCCATCGAGACGTCGGAGATGCTGAAGGAGATCACGGCGCGCTTGCGGGAGGAACTCGACTACGCGTTGGAGGCGAAGCACACGCGACTCTACGGCCTCATCTTCGAGGACGACGCAATGATCCGCGTGCCCGAGATCGTGCCGGAGTTGTCGACGCGGCGCCTGCTCTCCATGACATGGCTCGATGGGAAGCGGCTGCTCGACTACACCGACCGGCCGCTGGAACAGCGCAACCAAATCGCCCGCGCCATGTTCCGCGCCTGGTGGTACCCGTTCAGCCAATTCGGCGTCATCCACGGCGATCCGCATCTCGGCAATTACACGGTGTTCGAGGATGAAGGCGGCAAGGCCGCCGGCATCAACCTGCTCGACTACGGCTGCATGCGGACCTTCGCGCCTAAATTCATCCAAGGCGTGGTCGATCTCTATCACGGTCTGTTGCGCGACGACCGGGCGCTGACCGTGCACGCCTACGAGACCTGGGGCTTCACCGGGCTTTCGAACGACCTGATCGACATCCTCAATATCTGGGCGGGCTTCATCTACGGGCCCATGCTCGAGGATCGCGTGCGCACCATCGCCGAGGATGTGCGGCCGGGCGCCTATGGGCGGCAGGAGGCCTTCAAGGTGCATCAGGGCTTGCGCGAGAAGGGACCGGTTAGGGTTCCGCGCGAGTTCGTGTTCATGGACCGCGCGGCCATCGGGCTTGGCGGGGTCTTCCTGCATCTCGACGCCAAGCTCAACTTTCACCGGCTGTTCGAGGATGCGATCGCCGGCTCCGATATGGCCGATGTGGCGCGCCGGCAACGCGAGGCGTTCGTTAAAGCGGGCGTACCGTTACCCGAGGGAACCGGGCCGTAAGGGTTGTGATCGCCGCCAACTTCGCCGAGTCTTCGATATCGATGCGAATCTATCGAGAGGAGGGCTGACGATGGATTGGCTGATCAACGATGCATTGCCGGTGCTGGCGCGGATTTTCATCGTCTGGATCTTCCCGTTCAGCTTTCTCGACAAGGTGTTCAACTGGAATAACGCCCTGAAACAGGCGAATTCCGGCGTCCTGCCAGGGGGACCGGTCCTTCTGGTGCTGGCCATGGCGGTCGAGCTGCTGACCCCGCCGATGATCGTGTTCGGCTTCTATGACGGCATCGCGGCCTTCATCCTCGCCGGTTATTGCGCGGTTACCGCCTTGGTTTATCACAATTTCTGGAGCTACCCGCGCTTCTGGTCGCCGCAAAGCGAGGGCTATTCCCATGTCTGGGATTTCTTCAAGAACTTTGGTCTCGTTGGCGGGTTGATCTTCGTCATGTATGCGAGCGGCTTCATCCAAACGGTCGGCAAGGACATCGAGGACGTTTCGGCGCTGAGCCAGCCGACGGTGACGCTGGCCGGCAGCGCCGGAGAGTAGTGTGTCGTCATGACCGATGCGCCGCCGAAGCTCGATTACTGGCATGTGTGGACGGACGATGAGGGCGTGACTCATCAGACGCGCTGCGCGCTGACCGATTTCAAGTTGGAGAGCATGGGCGGTAAAGCCGCGCCTCAGTGGAACGATCATCTCCTGACGTCGGAGGCGAGCATCCTGTTCTGCGTCCTGCCGGTCGGCTGGGTCGGCGATTGGCACGAGAACCCGAAGCCGCAATGGATCGTGCCGGTGTCGGGGCGCTGGTTCGTGGAGACCATGGACGGCAAGCGGGTGGAGATGGGGCCCGGAGAGCCATCCTTCGGCGGCGATCAGGGTTCCACGCCTGATGCGGAAGGACGGGTCGGGCATCGCTCCGGCACGGTGGGCGCCGAGCCCGCCTCGCTGATGGTGGTGCAGCTCGACGCCAAGACGTGGTCCGGCGTTCGCCCGGGCGGCTTCAAGTAGGGAGCGGATACGATGCCCGTCACACAACTCATCAGGGTGAGCATCACGGTGTCGGACCTTCCGGCAGCTTCCGCCTTCTATCGCGATTGGCTGGGGCTCGAGGTCGGGCCGGAGCAGACGCTCGGCGATCCGGCCTGGAACAGTCTGCTCGGGCTCGAAGAGGGCACCGCGGCACGGGCCGCCGAGGTCACGATCGGGCAGCATGTGGTGAAGCTCGTCGCTTTCGATCCGCCTGGCGCGCCCTATCCCACGATGCGCGCCTCGAACGATCAATGGTTCGAGCATGTCGCCCTTGCCACCGGGGACATCAACGCCGTGTGGCAGCGGCTCGAAGGCGGCTCGCCGGGCGAGGTCACCGAAGGTGGCCCGGTGCTGCTGCCATCCAATACCGGCGGGGTCACCGCCTTCAAATTCCGCGATCCCGAGGGCCACCCTCTGGAACTCATCGCCTTTCCCCAGGGTGTCGGCGATCCCGTTTGGCAGGCGCCCGGGTCGGGCATCCTCGGATACGATCACACGGCCATTGCGGTGATGGATCTCGACCGGAGCGTCGCCTTCTATACGGGCCTGCTCGGCTTCTATGAGGGAGGGCGCACGCTGAACACCGGTCCGGAGCAGGATCATCTCGATGGGCTCATGGGCTGCGAGGTCGATGTGGTCGCGCTGCAACCCGCGGTTGTCGCGACGCCCCATGTGGAGCTCTTGCATTACCGGACGCCGCCTGGCCGTACCCTGACTGCCCAAGTCAGGGCTAATGACGTAGCCTCGGTCCGTCAGGTCCATCAGGTCGACGATCTCGATGCGCTTGTGGGGCGGCTCAAGGAGGCCGGGACGACCTTCGTTTCGCCGGGCGTGGTGACGCTCAAGTCAGGCGGCCGGGCAGCAGCGGTCCGCGATCCGGACGGCCATATGATCGTGCTGATGGCCGAATAGCGAGGCTGGAGGCGGTTTTACCCTAGAGCCGCGATTATTGCGGGACGCCCCGGTTTTTGCTATCTGGCTTCGGGGGCGCGACCTCGCGATCAAGCAAGAAACGACTGGGGGTTAGTGGAAATGCATATCGATCCCAAAGAAGGCAGTCCTGCGATGGACTATGCCGAGCACATGCGGACTTACAGCCTGTTCTGTAAGTTGACGCTGTGGACCGTGATCAGCGTTGCCGTGCTTATGGCGCTCATGGGCTATTTCCTGACATAGTCGGAGCTTGCGCTCTCGGCACATTAGCTCATCCTAACCGCAGACCTAATTCACGCCGGCCACCGACCGCAATGCGGTCTGTCCGTCGGCTGACGGAGCCACGATGATTGCGATTGGCGTACCCGCCGAAGGCAAGGACGAGCCGCGGATCGGGTTGAGTCCCGAGACGGTCAAGAAGCTCGTCAAAGCCGGGGCCACGATCACCGTGCGTTCGGGCGCGGGGCTCAGGTCCCATTTCTCCGATCAAGACTATAGTGACGCCGGCGCCAAGATCGCCAAGAGCGACGCCGATGCCGTTGCGAACGCCGACGTCGTCTTTACGGTCCGGCGGCCGCCGCTCAGCATCGCCAAGGCCATGAAGAAGGGCGCGGCGCTGGTCGGCATGCTCGATCCTTTCTCCGACGCCGAGGGTCTCGATGCGCTCGCCAAGACGGGGGTCGCGCTGTTCGCCATGGAGCTGATGCCGCGCATCACCCGAGCGCAGAGCATGGACGTGCTGTCGTCGCAATCGAACCTCGCTGGCTACAAGGCCGTGGTCGACGCCGCCGCGGCGTTCCAACGTGCGTTGCCGATGATGATGACGGCGGCGGGCACGGTGCCCGCCGCGCGCGTGTTCGTCATGGGCGTCGGTGTGGCCGGACTTCAGGCGATCGCCACTGCGCGCCGGCTCGGCGCCATCGTCACGGCGACCGACGTGCGCCCCGCCGTCAAGGAGCAGGTGGCTTCGCTCGGCGCCAAATTCATCGCCGTCGAGGACGAGGAGTTCAAGCAGGCGGAGACCGCGGGCGGCTATGCCAAAGAGATGTCGGCCGACTACAAGAAGAAGCAGGCCGAACTCGTCGCGGAGCATGTCAAGAACCAGGACATCGTCATCACCACGGCGCTGATTCCCGGACGGCCGGCGCCGAAGCTCATCTCCAAGGCGATGATCGAGAGCATGCGGCCCGGCTCCATCATCATGGACCTCGCCGCCGAGCGCGGCGGCAATGCCGAGTTGACCAAGCCAGGCGAGATCGCCGAGCACAAAGGCGTCCGCATTTTCGGCCCGCTCAATCTTGCGGGGCAAGTGCCGGTCAACGCCTCGAGCCTGTATGCGCGCAACCTCCAGGCCTTCATCGATCCCTTCATCGACAAGGAGACGAAGGCACTGGCCATCGATTGGGACGACGAATTGGCCAAGGGCACGGCCATCGCCCGGGACGGCGCGATCGTCAACGCCATGGTGGCGGAACGCCTGGGCAGCAAGCCGGCCGGCTCCACGCGAGCAGCCGCCAAGACCACGGCGACGAAGCCCACGGCGCAAAGCGCCGCCAAGGCGCCAGCCGAGAAGACGGCCGCGAAGCGCCCGCCCAAGGGAGGCAAGACATCATGACGAGACGGACCCTCTATGCGGGCCTCGTGCTCTGCGCGTTGGCCATGGCGGCCGATATGGCCTGGGCCGGCAGCGCCTATGCGGCGGAAGCGGGCGTGGCGGAAGGCGGTCATGACTTCCTCTCGCAATTCTCCATCTTCGTGCTCGCCGTATTCGTCGGCTATTACGTGGTGTGGAGCGTGACGCCGGCGCTGCATACGCCGCTGATGTCGGTGACCAATGCAATCTCCTCGGTCATCGTGGTCGGCGCGCTGCTTGCCGTGTCCGTCGAGGCCGCCGACGCGGTGGGCTCCTCCGGCCATCTCATTGCCAAGCTGCTGGGACTCGCGGCGCTGGTCCTGGCCTGCGTGAATATCTTCGGCGGCTTCCTCGTCACCCAACGCATGCTCGCCATGTACCGGCGCAAGGAACGCTAAGATGTCGAGCGAACTCGTCACGCTGCTTTATCTCGTTGCCGGTGTCCTGTTCATCCTGGCGCTGCGCGGTCTGTCTTCGCCGGAGACGTCGCGGCAAGGCAACTATCTCGGCATGGCCGGCATGGCCATCGCGGTGGTCACCACTCTCGCCGTCGCCGCGCCCGAGGAGCCGCTCACCTGGGCGCTGATCGCCGGCGGTATCGCCCTCGGCGGCGGCATCGGCGCGGTCATCGCCCGCCGGATTCCGATGACGTCGATGCCCGAGCTCGTCGCTGCATTTCATTCGCTGGTGGGTCTTGCGGCCGTGCTCGTGGCGGCCGCGGCGTTCTACGCGCCCGAGGCTTTCGGCATCGGCGCGCCGGGCGCGATCCGCGTGTCGAGCCTGATCGAGATGTCACTGGGCGCGGCCATCGGCGCGATCACCTTCACCGGCTCGATCATCGCCTTCCTGAAGCTATCGGGCCGCATGTCGGGCAAGCCGATCATGTTGCCCGCGCGCCATGTCATCAATATCGCGCTCGCCATCGGGCTCGTGGTCTGCGTCGTGATGTTCTGCCAGGAGCAAACCCCGGTCTTGTTCTGGGCGATCGCCGGACTGTCGCTGTTGCTCGGCATCCTCATCATCATCCCCATCGGCGGCGCCGACATGCCGGTCGTCATCTCGATGCTGAACTCCTATTCGGGATGGGCGGCTGCCGGCATCGGCTTCACGCTCGGCAACACGGCGCTGATTATCACCGGCGCGCTGGTCGGCTCGTCGGGCGCCATCCTGTCCTACATCATGTGCAAGGGCATGAACCGCTCCTTCATCAGCGTCATCCTCGGCGGCTTCGGCGGCGAAGTGGCCGGGCCTGCTGGCGGCGCGGAGCAGAAGCCGGTCAAGCTCGGCTCGGCCGAGGACGCGGCGTATATGATGAAGAACGCGAGCCGAGTCATCATCGTGCCGGGCTACGGCATGGCCGTGGCGCAGGCGCAGCATGCTTTGCGCGAAATGGCTGACGGGCTGAAAGAGGCGGGCGTCGAGGTAAAGTACGCCATCCACCCGGTGGCGGGGCGCATGCCGGGCCATATGAACGTGCTGCTCGCGGAAGCAAACGTGCCGTATGACGAAGTGTTCGAGCTCGAGGACATCAATAGCGAATTCCCGCAAGCCGACGTGGTCTACGTGATCGGCGCCAACGACGTGGTCAATCCCGCCGCCGAGGACGATCCGTCCTCGCCGATTTTTGGAATGCCGGTGCTCCAGGTGTGGAAGGCGGGCACGGTGCTGTTCAACAAGCGGTCGCTGGCGTCGGGCTATGCCGGCATCGACAATCCCGTGTTCTACCGCGACAACACCATGATGGTGCTGGGCGACGCCAAGAAGATGACGGAAGAGATCGCCAAGGCGCTCTAGGCAACGCGGACCAGCCGCCGTCACTGCGGCCATTGGTTAACAGTCTCAAAGATAACGAAGAATGGTCAAAGTCTGGCTGAGAATAGCCAAACTCCGGCTTGAATCTGTCCGTAGAGCGCGTGTCGTGCGGCCTGGGCCCGCATATTGACCTCTGACGTCCGCTGTCCCATTTAGGTGAGAGTTAAGCTTCGTCAGGTTGAATTTTCCGCCAGATAGTGACCTTGCCTATCATGCCGTAGCACTTCGCTGGACGCGCTGGTGCGCCTCATCAGTTATCGCTTGATGAACAGGCTGTTCAACCAGCGTTCATCCTCGCCAGGTAAGGTCGAGAAGACGAACAACGACAATAATAGAGAGGCGTTGCCTGATCCATGTTGAACCTCCTCCTGTCCCTCGTGGGAATCTTTGCGCTGTTCTGCGTCGTCGCGCGGCTGCTGCATCGCTATTTTGTCTATGTGCCGGACCCGAAGCGGGTCGCGCCCAAGGATGCCGGTCTCCCCGGCGTCGAGGAGATCGTGTTCAAGGCGACAGACGGCACGCGGCTCATCGCCTGGTACCGGCAGGCGCAACCCGGCAAGCCGACGCTGCTTTATTTCGGTGGCAATAGCGGCAATGCCGCCTACCGCGCCAACAAGGTCAAGGCGATCGGCGGGGACGGCTATGGCGTGTTCATGCTCAACTACCGCGGCTATGGCGGCTCGGGCGGGCGTCCCACCGAGAAGCGGATCAGTGCGGATGCGGTCAGCGCCTATGACTATCTGCGCGGCCTCGGCGTGGCGCCGCATGACATCGTTGCTTACGGCGAGTCGCTCGGCACGGCCGTCGCCACGCGGCTGTCTCTGCAGCGCGAGGTAAAGGCACTCGTGCTCGAAGCGCCCTTCACTTCGGTGGTGGATGTGGGTCTGCTGATGTGGCCGTATCTGCCGCTCAAATACATCATGGTCGATCAGTTTCGGACGATCGACCGCATCGGTCAGGTCACCGCGCCCCTGTTCATCATCCATGGCGGCCGGGACAATGTCATTCCCCTGGATCAGGCGCGCCGTGTGTTGCATGCAGCCCATGGGCCGAAGACCCTCAGCCTGGTGCCGAGGGCGGGCCACAACGATCTGTTCGAGCAAGGGGCTTGGGGTCGCGTGCGCGACTTTCTCGCCAGCCTCGCGCCGGAGCCCGTCGCGGCGGCGCCTGTGGCCCGGGCCGGACGCCCGGTCGAACTCGTCGCGGCAGCAGACGCCGACCGTTAGACCAGCCCATCCAAACGCAATAAAGCCGGGAACGTTGTTCCCGGCTCGAGCAGCCTAAATCTGGAAAAAAATGAGCGCCTAACGGCGCGGCGCGCGGGGCTTAGGAGCGACGCCGCTCTCGCGCTGAGCCTTTTTGCGGGCCAGCTTGCGGGCGCGGCGGATCGCCTCGGCCTTCTCGCGGGCACGCTTCTCCGAGGGCTTCTCGTAAAAATTACGGAGCTTCATCTCGCGGAAGATGCCTTCGCGCTGCATTTTCTTCTTCAGGGCCCGGAGGGCCTGATCGACATTGTTATCGCGAACGACGACTTGCACGCGCCTTAGATCTCCGATTGGCCGTTGGTTTTGGGATTGGAGCGGGGCCAAAGATGACCCTGGCCAGAACGCCAAGGTCCCGCATCCGAGGGCTCGTGTAGCAAAATGGCGGCTGGTTGTCCAGACCGCGTGTCCCCGCTTCAGCTTTCCGGAAACAGCCTCGTCACATGGCCCATCTTGCGGCCGGGCCGCGGCTCCACCTTGCCGTAGAGGTGGACGGCGGTATTGGGCTCGGCCGCCAGCCTCTCCCAGGCCTCCACATCTGCCCCGATCAGATTGGTCATCACCGCGTCACTGTGACGGCCGACATCGCCCAGCGGCCAGCCGCAAATGGCCCTGACATGGTTCTCGAACTGGCTCACGGGGCAGGCGTCGATGGTCCAATGTCCGGAATTATGCACTCGCGGCGCGATCTCATTGACGAGCAGGCCGGGTTGCTCCTCATCGCTTTGGAACATCTCGACACAGAGCACGCCCACATGGCCCAGCGCCTCGGCGATCTTGCCGGCGATCTGGCGGGCCTCGAACACGGTTGAGTCGGCGATGCGAGCCGGCGCGCGGCTCGTGGCGAGGATGCCGCCCTCATGGACGTTCTCGACCACGTCATAGAAGCGCGTCTCGCCGTCCTGTCCCCGCACGGCGATCACCGAGACCTCGCGCTGGAACCGCACCACGCCCTCGAGCACGGACGGCGTCTCGCCGATCGCTTCCCAGGCGCTCTCGGCCTCGCACAGGGTATGGATCATCACCTGCCCCTTGCCGTCATAGCCGAAGCGGCGGGTCTTGAGCAGGGCCGGGATCTTCACGCGCGCCAGGCCCTGGTTGAGATCGCCCAGGCTGTCCACGGCGGCATAGGGGGCGACCGCGATGCCGAGCCCGCCGATGAAGTCTTTTTCCACCAGCCGGTCCTGGGCGGTGGCGAAGGACTTCGCGGGCGGGAACACCGGCGCTTCGCGGCCGGCGGTGTCGAGCGCCTGTGACGGCACATTCTCGAACTCGCAGGTGACCACGCCGACGCTTTTGGCGAAGCGGGCGAGCGCCGCCTCGTCGTCATAGGCGGCAACGGTGGTTTCCGCCGCGACGTCGAAGGCCGGCGCATTCGCTTCGTCACTATAGATGTGGGTCTTGAGGCCCAGCCGGCTGGCGGCGACGCTCAGCATGCGGCCGAGCTGGCCGCCGCCGAGAATTCCGATGGTGCTGCCGGGCGGCAGCTTCACCTCAGGCATTATCCTCAAGGGTCTCGGCGATGGAGGCGGTCTGCGCCGCCCGCCATGCTGCCAGCCGCTCGGCGAGGCGCGCATCACCGAGTGCGAGGATGCCGGCGGCCAGCAGGCCCGCGTTGGTGGCGCCGGCTTGACCGATGGCGAGCGTGCCCACGGGCACGCCGGCGGGCATCTGGGCGATGGACAAGAGACTGTCGAGGCCTTTCAGCGCGCGGCTTTCCACCGGCACGCCGAGAACCGGGAGCATGGTCATGGAGGCCGTCATGCCGGGCAGATGGGCGGCTCCGCCGGCTCCGGCGATAATGACTTTCAGGCCCCGCTCTTGCGCCGCCGCGGCATAGTCGTAGAGCCGCTTCGGCGTGCGGTGGGCCGAAACCACCTTCGTCTCATAGGGCACGTTCAGCGCATCGAGCACGTCGGCTGCCGCTTTCAGCGTGGGCCAGTCCGAGCGACTACCCATGATGATGCCGACGGCTGGTTTCGCATCGCTGGTGGTGCTGGTCATGGGGAGGATTCTGGCCGGAGGGCCGCTTTCGGAAAGCGCGCGATTATAGGGGCGGGACGTTGCTTGGCAAGGCAAGTCTCGCGCCTCTCGCCCTTATGGTGTCTCGCGTAAAAAGAATGCCTTAGTCTCGCGAACCATCAAAGCAGAGGGAGATGAGATGACCGAGAAATCCTTGGCGCCCCCGCGAAACAGCAAGGTGATGCGGCTCTATCTCTTGTTTTTGGTCGCTTTGATCATTCCCATCGCACTGAGCTATGGCGTTCAGCCCGAATCGGTGCTGCCCCAAGCTCTAGACATCACGGTCTCTGGTACCGACCTGACCCACATCTTCCGCGCCATGATGTGCCTCTATCTGGGAGCGGCCCTGTTCTGGGCGATCGCCGCCTTCACGCCCGCCTGGCAGCGCACGGCGGTGATCTGGGCGATCTTCTTCGCGCTGTCGCTGGCGGCCGGCCGCGTGATCAGCTTGGTGGTGGACGGCCGCGCCAGCCTGCTGCTCGACGTCTATCTGGTACTGGAAGTCCTGGGGGGACTGCTCGGTCTCGCGGTTCTGATCGCCGAGGATCGCAAGCTCAAGCGATGATGTCGGGAAGCAGCTGATCCTCGACCCGGGAAATTTCGTCCCTGAGGGAAAGCTTCTTTTTCTTGAGGCGCTTGAGCTGCAACGCGTCGGCGCGGCCGGAATCCTCAAGCGCATTGATGGCGCTGTCGAGGTCGCGATGCTCCTGCTTGAGCCTCGACACCATCACCCGAAGCTCGCGAATTTCCTCGCTCTCCATCGGGCGTGCCCGCTCCTTTGCCTCCCCGTTGAAGCCAAGTATCGGGGCGATCGGGAGTGGGCGCAAGAGCCTGCCCCGTGAAACCCGTGTGCAGCGAGGCCACGGTAAGAGGTGAGCGTTAGACAAGTCCTCGCCAGTTTGGCAGAATGGCTGCGTAGACAATCGACATTGGAGGTCCCGATATGGCGCTAGACGCAAGCCTCGTGAAGTTGTCTGAAAAACACCGCGCATTGGATCGAAAGATCGTGGAAGAGCAGGGGAGGCCCACAGCCGACCCGCTCAAGATTACGGAATGGAAGCGTCAAAAGCTGCGTCTGAAAGATGAGTTGGAGCGGCTGCATCCGGAGTCGCACCACTAGGTTTTTCCACAGCCTGGTCGAGACCGACGGACTGAGATTGGCGCGCCCCGCTTGCTGCTCTTCGGGCGCGAAGGCATTTGTTTTGCTGGCCGCGAGGTTCTGGAAACCTCCTCGCGGCCATTGTCTTTGGCGCACAGATTGTTTGGCGCAAAATCCATCTCTGGCGCTCAAGATTTAGCGCTCATCATTCATGCCGCAGCTTCTTTGCGGGTTGCGACTGATCTAGGTCAGACCGCGGGCGGGAGACACGCCTATGATCCCACCAAGAATCGATTCGTCAGCAGGGGAGGCGCGCGGCGCTATGCACGGCTCGGGCAAGACAGTGGGCAAGACAGCGACATTCGCATTGGCCGTGGCGGCGCTACTGGGAGCCACGCTCACGTCTGCGGCCATATCTGCGGCCTTGGCGGCGGAGAAGGATCTCAGCGATAAAGGCGAAGTGATCGTGCGGGAGAATTGCTCGCGCTGTCACGCGGTCGGGGTCGAAGGCGCGAGCCCGAATGCGGAGGCGCCGCCTTTCCGTACGCTCTCCAGCAAATATCCGATCGAGAATCTGGCCGAATCCCTGGCGGAAGGCATCGTCTCCGGTCATCCGGAGATGCCGATCTTCGTGTTCGGACCGCATGATGTGGACGCCATCCTCGCCTATCTGGAGTCGATCCAGGAGGCGCCGGCCGAGATGGACGAGACTCCCCCAGCCGACGAGTAAGCGCCAGGCGCTTCAGACGTCGGCAGCTCCTTCCGGCCACATCAGCCAATCGCGGGCGGCGTCGATCTCGTCGGGCGCGAAATGCTCCACCTCGCACTCCATGAAGGGCGACACCAGGCTCGACCAGAGATTATGCGTGCCTTGGCTGGCCACCACGGCGATGCGGCTGAAGTCCTTGAGATGCTGCAGGCTGAATTTCACGTCATGCCACAGGGCGGCGGCGTCCATACCCTCGAAGTCGGTGATCACCTCGAGCACGCGCACTTGGCCGTGGCGCGCAATGAAGGCCTCGAGCTTACGCGCGACTTGGTCGAACTCGTCGGTCGAGACGCGACCGCTCAAGCCGATCTCGACCGCCTGGGCGTTGTCGTGTTCCGTGTAGGTGAGCATGGGGACCGGAGGATAATCGCGAATTGGGAAAGTGCTTTTCGGCAACGGCATCCTAACCGAGGACGCAAGCGCACGCCTAGCCGTCGCCGCGCGCAAATCGGCAACGAGCCGTGATCCGCGTGTTCGTCTCTGGGTGCGCTCGGCTTTTTCACAGCAACGTTGACGCACCTACCGCGGTTCACTGGAAATTAAGCTTAACGAGACCATAATCCCGGCGTAAGGACACGCTGTTGCCGCCTTTTCTCCGCCTAATGGCGGTAGAAAAACGGGAGAATCGCGATCAAAAAGCTGATCTTTTCCCTAGTGGTCATCTGCGCCATCGCTGTTGGCGCCGTGTGGATGGTCCTTAGCCCAGCACCGATTGAAAAGCCCACGGCCGAGGAACGGACGGCGCGCCCGCTTGCCTATCAGCAGGCGATCGCCGAGCGGAATGCAGCCGAAGCTGAGGCCGAGGCGAAAGCGCAAGCAGCAACGAAAGCGGATGCCGCGAAGGATGCGGACATCCCGCCGTTCGAGACGGTCACGAGCGAGCCGGAGCCGGCCGCCGACGTCTCCGAACACGATTCTTCGCACGCCAAGACACGACATCACAAGACATGGCGTCGCTGCCGGACGAGAGCGCCGACGGGCAAGACGACTTCGCTGGATGGCCGGAAGAGGGGGCCGCCCCCTCACAAGATATGGCGGCGCTGCCGGGCGGACAGGCCGCACCCTATGACGGCGTGCCGCCAATGCCGGGTGCCGACCGGGGCTATACCGACGACGCCGAGCAGTGGGGCGACGAGCGCCGCCCCCCTTGGGCCTATGGTTCGCCGCCGGGGCAGGGTGATCCTTATGCTGCGCGCCGCCAGCCCGGCGATCCCTACGCACCGCCTGCGCAAGGCGACCCTTCTGCGCAGGGCGATCCTTACGGTCCGCCGCAAGCCGAGCAGTGGGGCGGTCGGGAGTCCACCCAATGGGCGGATCAGAATACCGAGGAATGGGTGGAGGTCGTCATTTCCGGCGCGGCGATGCGCGCGAGCGCGTCCGAGGATGCGCCGATGCTGTTCGCCTTCCCCTATGGCCGCAATCTGAAAGTGGTGTCCCGCTTTGAGGGCTGGGTCGAGGTGACCGATCCGCAGAGCTCGGCGACGGGCTGGATGCAGGCTCATGTGGTAGCGCCGTCCGGCGCAAATCGTCGGAATCTCGGCCAGAGCGAAGCCTATTACGACGACGAGCCGCGCGGCCGTAGAGGCGGCTGGCTCCAGCGCAATGGCGGCGGCCTTGGTGACATGATCAACAAGGCGCTCGGTGGGAATTAGGCTCTAGTCCGCGTTTCTCCGCTCAGTCTTTCCGATTGACCCCAAGTGATATCGTGAGCAGGCCGCACGGCTCGCCATGCGGATTGTGCCACGCATGGCGCGGTCCGTTCTGCACGATGACGTCGCCAGATTTCAGCGCGATCTCGGTCCCGCCGTCGAGCTCGAGCACGCACGCTCCCGTGGTCACATAGATCAAGTCGATGCTGTCGGTCTGATGCATGCCGGGATCCGCCGGATCCATCTTGCCGATCAGCCCGGGTAGCACCTTCTCGGTTTCGGCCAGCGCCTGTTTCATGTCGAGGCCGGGCTCGGGCGGCGTGCCGTCGGGAGGCAGCACGATAAGCTCGAAGCGGAAGCCGCCATCGGGCGGAAACCAGGTGCGGAAGTCCGGCTCGGCACCGTCATTGGGCAGGCTCATTGGCGCGTCGGCGCCCCACAGGCTGTAGAATTTGGCGCCCGGCAGGAGCGCGGTCTCGACCGGGGCGAGGGCCGTGTCGCTTGCCAGCACCGATGCGCCGTCAGCCGTCTGCCCCGTCACCACGCGGCGAATCCGCGGTCCCTCGTCATGGATCGTCATGCACTCGTTTCTCCAGTTTTCGGGCGAAATTCCCGCGTTCTCGGGATGCACAAGATACGGCCTTTTGCGCCCGGTGGAACGAGACGGCGGCCATCTTCGTTTATCTGACTGAATGGGATGAGAGACGGAGGATGACAATGACGAAGTTTCTCAAGTTTGCGACTCTCGCGTGTGCAGGTCTCACGGCCGGCGGACTGGCGGCTGGCGGGCTGGCAGTGACACATGGTGACAATGCGCAGACAACCCGCAACGGAGCCGTGACCGTCGCCGTGGCGCCGCCTCATGCGCTTCCGGGCACCGATCCGACCACCGACCTTGCCCCGTCACTTCCGAATTCACCGCCGCTCCCGCAGCGGACACCGCGTGTTGCGCCCGTCGATGTGGCCGGGGCCAAGCCCTCCACATTTGCTGCGGCTGCCGAGATCGTGGTCTCCGCCAAGCCGACGGCGGTGCGGGCCGGTCCGTCCGAGGCCGCGCCCATGTTGTATGGCTTTCCGGCCGGACGTGAGTTGCGTGAGATCGGCCGCGACGGCGACTTCGTCCACGTCGCTGACGTAGAGAGTGGCGCGCATGGGTGGATCGAGAAGACCGCGCTCGCGTCGAACATGCTGACTGCTTCGATCGCGCCCAAGCAGGCCAAGCCCATGAAACAGGCGGCGGCGGAGATCGACACGCCCAAGCCGGTCACTGCCATCCCCGAAACGACGAAATATCGTCCGATGATGCTTGGCGGCGAGTCCGGCACGCATGCTCGCAGCAGCGGCAGCAAGACCAATTTCGCCGCGTTCCTGAATCGCGCGTTCCGCTAGCTAGGCTCGGCGCTTCGCCGCGGGCTCTCGTGACGATTTGGTTTTTGCTTGCCGGCGCGCGCGATGCGGTGCGCTTGGTGCGCCCATTCGGCTAACTCGTCGGGCTCTTCCAGCAGCCGCGGCGGCACTTCCCAATAGGACATGGCGACCGGCGCCCTCCCGTCCGGCTTATAGGTGAAGGGCCCCATGCCCTCCGCGGCGAAGGTGGCGGACGTCGTCTCGTCAGCTTTGAGGTAGAGCACGTCGTCGGCCAGCAGCCCGAACATCACACCGTCGGCATAGATGCCGGCGCCGCCGAACATGTTGCGGATGATGACAGGCCCGAAGCCTGCCAACTGGTCCGTGATGAAGTCCTTGAAGCCTTCGGTCGGAGCCATGCACTAAGACCGGTTGCTGCGCCTCACTACGCGGGCTCCGAGAGGCGCTGGTCCTTGTCGGGGCGGTCAGAGGCGTCCGTGTGCCCATTGGCGGCATGACCGTTCGCGCCGTTGCCGCCCACGCCGTTGCCGACCACGCCGTTCGACTTGACCGCCAAGACAGGCTGGCCGGCGCCTCTCTCTTTCGGCTTCACGCCGGCGACGCGATGCTCGCGCTCGACCGCGACGCGGGCAGCCTCGTTCTGATTGTAGAGACCCATATGCTCCGAATCTTCGTCGGCCACCGGCGTCAGGGCCTCGTCCTTGTAGGCCTTGGCGAGGGGGTCGGCCTCGATCTTCTTCACGATGGCCTTGAGGTCGCGCCAGCTCTTGGCGAGCAGCGTGGCCTTGCGCGCAATTTCGCCGGCGTATTTGGCGTAGAAGCTGATCGGGTTTTCGATCGGCAGGCCCGAGCGCCGGTCGCTGCGGTGCTTGATGCGGAAGATGCCCCATTGCAGGGGATGCAGGCCTTCCACCGGCACGGCGTTGGAGAACCAGAACAGCACGGGCATCAGCGAACGGATGTTGATGCCGCAGGCGTAAGCCCGGCGCAGCACCGTCTCCATATGCTCCTTGGTGTAGAAGATGCCCCAAGCGGTGCGATACGCCTCCTGCCATTCTTCCTTCGACATTTTGGGGTGGCCGGTGACGACGTGCTCCAGCTCGTATTTGTTCATGTCGGGATCCATCCAGACCCCTTTTTTCGAGAGCACCTGGTGATCCTCGGAGCCGGGCAGCGGCGTCAGGATGAAGAACTCGAGCATGTCGAGCGGCAGCTCTTGCTTGATGATCTCGAGATCCTGCTTGATCGATTCCGGCGTATCGGCGGGGAAGCCCAGGATGTAGCCGGCGAAGGTCATGATGCCGACGCGCTTCCACTCAAGCAGCATCTTGCGATACTCGGTGATCTTGTTCTGGCGCTTCTTGGCGGCGATCAGGTTCGCCGGGTTGATGTTCTCAAGCCCGATGAACACGCGGGTGACGCCGGCGCGCTGCGACTTCTCGATGAAGTTCGGGATCTTGTGGCAAAGCGTGTCGACCTGGATCATGAAGCGAATGTCGAGGCCGTCTTCCTCGCGCAGCTTGATGATGCGGTCGTAGATCGCTTCCCAATCCTTGTTGCGGGCGAAATTGTCGTCGGTGATGAAGAAGCGGTTCACGCCCTGCTCGTAGTTCATGCGCAGGATGCGCTCGACGCTGTCCGGCGTGCGGTAGCGCGACTTGCGCCCTTGCACGTTGATGATGGTGCAGAACGAGCATTGGAACGGGCAGCCGCGGCCGGCGTCGAAGCTCGTCACGTTGCCGACGGTGCGGTCCACGAAGTCGTGCGGCAGGAAGGGCGGGTGAGGCACCTCACCGAGACAGGGCAGTTCCTTCATATGATTGTAGAGAGGCTGCAACTCGCCGCGGGCGGCGTCGCGCACCACGGTGTCCATGTGCTCCTCGGCCTCACCGGCGAAGATCGAAATACCGAGGGCTTGCGCCTCCTTGATGTCGTCGGGGATCTCGGGAAGCATGGACAGGCAGCCGGAGACATGGAAGCCGCCGATCATCACTTGAATGCCGGCGGCGCGGAACTGCCGGGAGATGTCGAGCGCGCGGGGAAATTCGTTGGACTGAACGCCGACAATGCCGACCAGGCCCAAGCCGCCATTGTCTTCGATGCGGCGGATGATCTCTTTGGTCTTGACCCGCTTGTTGGTCTCGTCGATGGCGGTGACGTCGATGGGCAACTCAGGACCGAGGACCTCCCGGTCAGCGGCGCCCTGCGCCAGGCCGAAGACGGAGGCCAGCGAGTTCGACGGCATGGTCGAACGCACCCATTGCACCACATAGCCGTCCTTGTCGTAGTGAGACGGCTTGATCAGGATGAATTGGAATCGCGGCGCAGTTGTTGTCCGTGTTCTCTTGAGCATCCCTCAATCCCGTGAAGAGGCGCTTCCCGCGCAGTAAAGCGGGGCTCGCGCTAGCGTATCGCCTCTGATTTGGACGCTCCGGCCCGTCGCGCCCAAATATCCCCTGTCGGTGCCAAATGGCGCCACGCGGACAGTTTTGCGCTGCACCATGAGACTTCGCCGACTCTACACAGAATCCGGCAGGGGTCCAACGCATTAGGGGGCGGTTCGGGCCGCTTGCGGGGCCTCGACGGGGTCCTGGGCCTCGAAGGCGGCAATGTCCTTGGCCAGGAAATAGTTGAGCATCGTGCGGATCGTGGCGATCACCGCGAGCTTCCAGATGTCTTCCCAGGTGGGGGCGACGGCGGTGCGCAGGATGTCGGCGGCGAGCGCGAATTCCAGGGCCAGCAGGATCCAGGTGGCGAATTTCAGCCAGATCTGGCGCCCACGGAGTTCGGTGGCCTGGCCCGTGAAGACGGCCGTGAGGACGCCCCACAGGGCCTGGGTGCCGCCGATGATCACGACGATGACGGCGCCCACCTCGATGACAAGCGCCACATAGCTGGCCAGGACGTTGAAGTGCTCTTCAAGTGGAATGGCCCCGTCTCCCCTTCAAGTTCCGGGGAGGGTAAGCCGATTCGCCGTTTGCCGGAATTGCCGGGCATAGCGTCATTCCGGCCTGCGCTCGACGAGACAGAGGCGCTAGAGCTCGCCGGTGAGGAATTGGCCGCGGCCGAGCCCGAAGGACCAATCCTCGTCGGAGTTTTCGACGATCGACACCATCACGTCGGAGGGGGCGATGCCGCAAGACTTCTCCAGCTCCTCGCAGAGCAGCCGGTAAAAGGCCTCCTTCTGCTCGCGCGTGCGCGGCCGCGAGGTCATTTGCAGAAGGACGACGTTCTTTGTGCGCGGAATACCGAGGCCGGTGTCCTCGACGATCATGCGCGAGGGCGGATGCTCATGCACGATCTGGTAGCGGTCGCGCTCCGGCACCTTGAAGGCGGCGAGCATGGCGCGATGGGCCGCGTCGAGCAGGGTCTTCATTTCGTCGTCGGTGCGGCCTTCGATCAGGTCAAAGCGGAGGAGGGGCATAGGTGAGCCTCTAAAATGTTGAAGCGCGTCGGGCGGTATTTACATGTCCCGGGCGATGTCGCGGAGCCTGAATTTCTGAATCTTGCCGGTCGAGGTCTTGGGCAGATCGACGAAGACCACGTGGCGCGGACATTTGAAGCGGGCGAGCTTCTCGCGGCACCAGGCGATGATCTCTTCCTCGGTCACTTCCGCCTCGGGGCGCAGCTCGACGAAGGCGCACGGGGTCTCGCCCCATTTCGGGTCGGGCTTGGCCACCACCGCCACGCTGGTCACGTCCGGATGCCGGTAGATGACATCCTCGACCTCGATGGAGGAGATGTTCTCGCCGCCGGAGATGATGATGTCCTTGGAGCGGTCCTTGAGCTGGATGTAGCCGTCGGGGTGCATGACGCCGAGATCGCCGGAATGGAACCAGCCGCCGGCAAACGCCTCCTCGGTCGCCTTGCCGTTCTTGAGATAGCCCTTCATCACGATATTGCCGCGGAACATGACCTCGCCGATGGTCTCGCCGTCGCGCGGCGTCTTCTCCATGGTGGCGGGGTCCATCACCGCGAGATCCTCGAGCGCGTGATAGCGCACGCCCTGGCGGATGCGCTTTTGCAACCGCTCCTCGAAGGGGAGCTCGTCCCAAGCGGCGTGCCACTCGTTCAAGGTGGCGGGCCCGTAGGTCTCGGTCAGTCCGTAGAGATGGGTCAGCTCGAAGCCCGCCTCGTCCATCTTGGCGAGCACGGCGGCGGGCGGCGGCGCGGCCGCATGGTTGAAGGCGACGCGGTGGTCGAAATCGCGCGTCTCCTCGGGCGTCGCGCCAAGCAGCGCCGCCATGACGAAGGGCGCGCCGGACAGATGGGTCACCTTATGGTCGGCGATGGCGTCGAACATGGGCTTGGCGCGCACCGCGCGCAGGCACACATGGGTGCCGGCGACGAGGCTGATCGACCAGGGGAAGCACCAGCCGTTGCAGTGGAACATCGGCAGCGTCCACAGATAGACGGGGTGCTGGCCCATGCCGGTGGCGATGGTGTTGGCGTAGCACATGAGCGTCGCGCCACGGTGATGGTAGACGACGCCCTTGGGGTTGCCGGTGGTGCCGCTCGTATAGTTGAGCGACAGCGCGTCCCATTCGTCGTTCGGCATCTGCCAGGCGAAGTCCGGATCGCCGCCGGCGATGAATTCCTCATAGTCGAGATTGCCTAAGCGCTCGCCCTCGACGCCGCATTCGAGATCGCGATAGTCGATGACGAGCGGCTTAACCTCGGCGAGACCAAGCGCCTCTTTCAGCACGGACCCGTACTCGGTATCGCCGATCAGGACCTTGGTCTCGGCATGGTCGAGCATGAAGGCGATGGCGCCTGCGTCGAGGCGCGTGTTGATGGAGTGGAGCACGGCACCCGCCATGGGCACGCCGTAATGGGCCTCGAGCATGGCGGGCGAGTTGGCGAGCATCACCGAGACAGTGTCACCCGTACCGATACCGCGGCCTTGGAGCGCCGAGGCCAGCCGCCGGCAGCGCCGATAGAAGGTGGCATAGTTGATCGTCTCGCCGCCATGGACGATTGCCGCATGGTCCGGATGCACGGTGGCCGCGCGCTCGAGAAACGCGAGCGGCGTCAGCGGCTGATAATTCGCCGGATTTTTGTCGAGGCCAGTGTCGTAAGGGTTGGCCATGACCCTCCGCCTTGGGTGTGGGGTGCGTTTCCTCGCCGCACCCTAGCGAAGGCGGCTGCCTCTAATCAAACCTTCTTCCGCTCCTTCTGCCGATTTCTCGGGCGGGAGACGAGAGATTAGCCGCGCGAGTAATAGGCGAGGGCGGTGGCGAAGCCGGCGAATGCGACCAGCACCAATGCGAGATAAAGAATGTCGATCTGGCTCATGACGGCTCCCCTTCTTGAGCGATTGAGGGGGAAGGCTTGCCTTGAGGGGCAACCAGCGGCCTTGATCGAGGTCAAATTGCGAACGGGCACGCACCGCGTTGTGTGCGCCCACGCATTTGGCGCGGATCGTCTAAGGCGCTGCGGCGCTAGGCGATTCTTAGGCGCGGCGGTGCAGGCTGCCCCTAGAGCAGACTACTCCGAGGAGGTTTCCTCGTGGGACGCCTCGTCGTCGGAAGGCTCGTCGCGCTTCAGATCTTTCAGCTTGGCGAAGACCGACTCGGCGTCGGGCGCGTCCTCGACCACATCGGGGGCGGCCATGGCGTCGCGCGCCTCTTGCGCCAAGGCCGAAGCCATCGGCGACTCGGGCTCGGGTGCCGACTGGGCAGCCGCGATGGTCTCCTCGGTCGGCAGCAGCGACTCGGCCACGGGCGGCTCGTCGGGGATGCCGGCCTTCTTGCGCTCGCGCTCAAGCCGCGCCGCCGCCTTCTTGACGTCGGCGTCGAGGTCGATCTGCGAGCACAGGCCGAGCGTCACTGGGTCCTGAGCCACGAGGTTGGGCGAGTTCCAATGGGAGCGCTCACGAATGGCGATGATGGTCGGCTTGGTGGTGCCGACCAGGCGCATAAGCTGGCTGTCCTTGAGCTCGGGATGATTGCGCAGCAGCCACAGGATGGCGTTGGGCCGGTCCTGGCGGCGCGACACAGGCGTATAGCGGGGGCCGCGCTTGGTCTTGACCTCGGGCACCTCGACCTTCGGCTCGAGCAGATGCAGGCGGTGCTTTGAATCCTTCTCGGCGTCGGCGATCTCCTCGCGGGAGAGCTGGCCGGATGAGATCGGGTCCATGCCCTTGATGCCATGGGCCACGTCGCCGTCGGCGATGCCCTTCACCTCGAGCACGTGCAGGCCGCAGAACTGGGCGATCTGCTCGAAGGTGAGCGAGGTGTTGTCGACGAGCCAGACAGCGGTCGCCTTGGGCATCAGTGGGGTACGGGTCATAAGCGTCTCAAGCCTCAAAGGGGTGGCGGCGTCTCTCTCGCCCCCTCCAGGCGAAAGAGCCAATCCGACAAAATGAAGGGGAATAGCCCCCTATATAGGGGGTCGGGCGCGCTTAAGCAATTGGCTCTTGGACGCTTCCCTTCGCGGTGGGTCTTGCTTCGGACCGCTAATAAGCTGCGCGGTTCAAATGTGAAATCCGCCGCTATTTGCGGGGCGGCGCCAGCGCCGCAGCCGACTTGGCGAGCCGCGCGAGGTTCACGAACTCGCTGCGATAACCGAATCGGTCTGGCCCACGCGCGCTTTCGGCGAGCGCAATGGCGTCGTCAATAGACCAGTTGCCCGTGTAGCGTCCGCCTTTCAAGACTTGGCCGAAACCGGCGACGGCCGCTGCGAAGCGTGCATCGCTGTCGGCTGCCCCGACCGACGTCACCGCGTCGGCCCGTGTCACCGGAATGGTAATCAAGGTGCTCGTAGCGCTATCGGGCCTCTTGTAGCGGATTTTGATGAAAGCAATCTCGTCGGACGGTTCCGTCACGCTGTTGGAGGATTTATAGCGCAAATCGTCGACCAGCCGCCCGTCCGATCCTGTCGGGGTGATCTCATAGAGCGCCGTCACGGTGTGCCCGGCGCCGATTTCGCCCGCATCGACCTTGTCGTTGTTGAAGTCTTCTCGGTTGAGCGCGCGAGTCTCATAGCCGATCAGCCGGTATTCGGCGACAGCTGCCGGATTGAACTCGACCTGTATCTTGACGTCCTTGGCGATGGTTTGAAGCGTCGCCGCGACGTCCTCGACGAGGACTTTGCGTGCCTCCGTGAGAGAATCGATATAGGCGGCATTGCCGTTGCCGTTTTGGGCCAATGCCTGCATCAGCGCGTCGTTGTAATTGCCGGCCCCGAAACCGAGCACAGACAGAGAGACGCCCGTCTCGCGCTTCCGTTCCACGAAGCCCTTGAGGGTCTCCGTGTCCGAGATGCCGACATTGAAGTCGCCGTCGGTGGCGAGGATGACCCGGTTGATGCCGTCCAACTTGTTGGCCTCGGCCAGCGCGTAAGCCTGCCGAATGCCCTCGGCACCTGCCGTCGAGCCACCGGCGGCGAGATTGTCGAGCGCGGAGAGGATCTTCGCCTTGTCGGAAACCTTCGTCGGCTCGAGCGCCGTTCCGGCGGAACCGGCATAGGTGACGATGGCTACGGTGTCCTCCGGATTGAGCGATGTCAGCAGGAGCCGAAAGGCATTGCGCAGAAGCGGCAGCTTGTCGGGCGCTTGCATCGACCCGGACGTGTCGATGAGGAAAACGAGATTGGCGCGCGATGTCTCCGCCGCAGGCGGCACGTAACCTTTGATGCCGATCCGCATCAGCTGCGTCTTGTCGTTCCATGGTGTCGGCATGATGGTGACATTCGCCGTGAACGGCGTATTCGCGTTCCCGGGCCCTGCGTAGTCGTAAGGGAAGTAATTGACGAGCTCCTCCACGCGGATCGAGTCTACGGGCGGCAGCACGCCTTCGTTCAACCGAGCGCGCATGAAGGCATAGGACGCCGTATCGACGTCGATGGAGAAGGTCGAGACCGGGTCGTCCGTGGCCACCTTCACCGGGTTCTGATCGAACGTCTCGAACCGGTCGCGCCCTTGGTCGTGGTAGGTCGCGGCGGGCGGCTCAGGCGCGGGCGCAAAATTTGCGACGCCCCTGGTGGCGCGTGAGAAGGGGGAAAATTGATCTCGCGCGCGCGCCGCGTCCTGCGCCACGCGGGGCATGGGGGCCGGCATGGCTTGCGGCACCGACTGTCCACCGAGGTCGTACCCCGACTCGCCCATTGGCGGAGCGGCCGCTTCTTCGTCGCTTTCGAGGCGCGCCGTCTTTGCCGGCGCGGACACAGCGTCCTTCCGCTCGGTCTTAGGCAATGGGACTAGATCCGGTCTCAGCACGCTCGTGGAAACCACGGCGATCATCAGCACGGCGAGACTTGCGCCACCGGCCAGCGTCGGCATCCAACCCGATTTCGAAGGCTTCAAAGCATCCATAATCTTGCTCCAGATTGAAGACGGCCCCGTGCCGCCGCTGGAGTTGGGACGTTCCACGGCACCCATTCCTTGGGAGGTGCCCCAATTCTTTTCCTGGAAGCGGGTCATGGCAGTGGCTATTGCCACCTGCCGCGTCTCGGGATCCGGGGCGGGAGGGTCTCGCCGCAGCGCGTCCTCGAGCTTTTCGAAATTGTCGATCATCGGTCGTCATCCGCCATCTGCTTCAGTTCTTTGCGCAACTCGTGCATGCGCCAGGAGACGGTCAATTCCTTCACCCCGAGGATCTCAGCCGCCTCGCCATGATTCAGTTGTTGGGCAAGGACAAGGATCGCCGTCTCGCGAATGTCTTCGGAGAATCGGTCCAGCATCTGCCATACCCAGCCCAGTTGCTCGCCGCGTTCCGCATCCGCCGCCCGGTTCAGGTCTTCGATCTCCGCAAAATGGGCTGTCGCGTGTTGGGCGATTGCCCGTCGGCGCCAGCGGTCGCGGCAGACATTGACGACGATACGGTAGAGCCAAGTGCTGAACTTGGCCTCGCCGCGGAAGCTGCCAAGCCGATCCGCGAGCCCGACGCAGACATCTTGGGCGATGTCCTCGGCGTCCGGCCGGTTCCCGGTGAGGCGATAGGCCAGCCGGAAAATGCCGTCATAGTGCCGTTCCAATAGTGCGCGGAAGGCTGCGGCATCTCCTGCCGCTGCCCGTCCCGCCAGTTCATTGTCCCCGGTCGGCATGCGCATGTCGGCTAGTTAGATGCACCAGCAGGCCAATTCCTTGGCAAAGAGTCGAAAAAAATTGGCCTGCCGGCTGGTCGCGAGGTTTAAGCCAATTTGAGGACGATCTTGCCGATATGGTCTGGTGCATCGATCCGCCGATGGGCGTCGGCAGCCTCGAGAAGCGGAAAGGTGGAATCGATCACCGGCTTGAACTTGCCCGCGGTGACCAGCGGCCAGATGCGCTCCTCGATGACTTGCGCCATGTGTGCTTTGGCTTCTGGGGATCTGCGCGCGCAGCGTCGAGCCGGTGAGGGTGAGCCTGCGCATCATCAGCCGCATCAAATCGATCTCGACTTTTGACGTCTTGAGGAAGGCGATCTGCACGATGGTGCCTTCCAGCGCCGCCGCCTTCAGATTGCGCTCGATATAGTCGCCACCGACCATGTCGAGGATGACGTCGCAACCGTGCTTGCCGGTGATCTCGCGCACCACATCGACGAAATCCTCTTCGTGATAGTTGATGGCGCGGACGGCGCCCAGCGTCTCGCAAGCGCGTGCCTTCTCGGCGCTGCCGACCGTGACGATGACCTTGGCGCCAAACGCGGTGGCAAGCTGGATGGCGGTGGTGCCGATGCCGCTCGTCCCGCCATGGACCAGGAGCCAGTCTCCCTCCTGCAATCCGCCCCGCTCGAACACGTTGTGCCAGACGGTGAAGACCGTCTCGGGGAGTGCTGCGGCTTGCACCGCGTCCAGTCCGGCCGGGGCGAGCAAGGTGGTGGCTTCCGGCGCCACGGCGAACTCGGCATAGCCGCCGCCATTGACCAGGGCGCAGACGAAGTCGCCTTCCTTGAAGCGGGTGACATCCTCGCCGACGGCCACGACGGCGCCGGCCACTTCGAGCCCGAGCAGGTCGGAGGCGCCCTTGGGCGCCGGATAGAGGCCCTGGCGCTGGAGCACGTCCGGCCGGTTGATGCCGGCCGCCTCGACCACGATCAGCACCTCGTCGGCGGCGGGCAACGGGACCGGGCGCTCGCCCGGCACCAGCACCTCCGGTCCGCCGCTCTCACGCGCTTCGATGACGGTCATGGTCTGTGGCAGCATGGGTCCCTCATTGTCTTGTCATGGCCGGAAGGCGGGCTGACAGATAAATGGATTATGGCGCAAATGCCACGATGCTAGGATGCGGCATCTGTTGGAGCGCTCCAAACGGACAGGACACGACATCAGGAAACGACATCAGGAAACGACATGGACCTTAACGATCTCGAACCCAAGAAGGTTAAGAGCCACGAGCTCGGCCAGGACCTTAGTAAGCACTCGGTCGGCGAGCTCGCGGCGCTGATCGAGACGCTGAAGGCCGAGATCGGCAGGGTGGAGCAGGTGCTCACCGCCAAGCAATCGTCGAAAAGCGCCGCGGAAGCCGCGTTCAAGCGCTGAGGATTCTTTAGGCGCGATTCATTTAGGTAAATCCCGGCTTAGTCTTAACTGCTTGTTAGGAGTTAGCCGGTAAGTTTGCGTTATCCAGTCCTCTGGATCTGAGTGGCCTGTTCCACTCTGTTTGACGCCTCCCTGTTAACTTCCTGAGCCGCCTTTGGCGGCTCTTTTTTTTGCCCAATTTCGGCGCGTTAACCTTCGTTACTCGTACGCGACGACAGAGCTTTCGCATGGCATACTATGCCGCCGGCTCAGGGTGACGGAGTGGGGGCGATGGCGGGAACATCAAAAAGCGATAGCTATGACGGCGTGACGGTCTCGTTCGGCGCGAAGTTCGCGCGTTCGGATCAGTTCAAAACCGTTTTCCGTGAAGGTATGGCGCTGGTCGAGGCAGCGGCCGCCTATCTCGACGGCGATGGCCGCAAGGAGGCCCGGAAGCTCCGGCCGCCACACTCGCTGGCCTACGCTACGGAGAGCATGCGGCTCACCACACGGTTAATGCAGCTGGCGTCCTGGCTGCTGATCCGCCGCGCGGTCAGCGAAGGTGAGTTGACGCCGGAGCAGGCCGTCGAGGAGCAGCGCAAGATCAAGCTTCCGGTCACCGGGACCGATCAGCCGAGCCGGGATATCAGCGCGCTGCCTGAGCGCCTGCGCGACCTCATCGACCAGAGCGTCAAACTGCAGGAGCGAGTCGCCCGTCTCGATCAAATGCTTGATTTCAATCAGTCGGCGCCCGCGGGCGACGTCAGCCACCCGCTCAGCTCGCAGCTGTCCCGCTTGCGGGAAGCCTTCGGCCCGGAGGCCGAATAGCACCGGCTATTTGAGGAAGCCTTCGTACTTCTTCTTGAAGCGGCTGACGCGACCGCCACGGTCGATCAGATGCTGACCGCCGCCGGTCCAGGCCGGGTGGGTGTTGGGATCGATATCGAGCTTCAGCGTGTCGCCTTCGGCCCCATAGGTCGAATAGGTGACGAACTCGGTGCCGTCGGTCATCACCACCTTGATCTGGTGGTAATCCGGGTGAATGTCGTTCTTCATGGCGTTAGCCTTGCAAATCCGCAGGTTTTCAGTTGAGCGGAGCCTATACTGGAACTTGGCGGCCGGCACAAGACTGCGCCGGAAAGGCGCGGCTCAAGCCCTTCCCGCCGGGGCCTCCGGCCCTTAAAGTCGGCCAACTGAAAAGAATGACTGGGCATTTCTTGTGCAACTCGTAACACCGAACCCCGACGGACATTCCAACTCCGGCGGCACCCCCACGTCCGATAGCGCCGATAGGCCGGAACCACTCTCCGGAGAGTCGCAAGAGGAGAAGGGCAAGCGCGTCTCGCTGCGTCCTCTGCTTGGGCTCAAGCCTTATCTGTTCCGTCACCGGGCGATGCTCCTCGCGGCCTTCCTGGCGCTCGTCGTCTCGGCCGCGGCCACGCTTGCCGTGCCGCTGGCGATCCGCCGGATGATCGATCTCGGCTTCTCCGGGATCGAGCCCGATCTGATCGACACCTATTTCGGCACGCTGATCGGCGTCGGCATCGTCCTCGCTTTGGCGAGCGCGGCCCGCTTCTATTGCGTGAACTGGCTCGGCGAGCGCGTGGTGGCCGATATCCGCAGTGATGTGTTCCGGCATCTGACGGGCCTGAGCCCCGCCTTCTACGAGGTGTCCCATTCCGGCGAGGTGATGTCGCGGCTTACCGCCGACACCACCCAGGTCAAGGCCGCCGCCAGCACGGCCATCTCGCAAGCGATCCGCAATGCGCTGATGCTTGTGGGCGCGGCCATCATGATGGTGGTGACAAGCCCGAAATTGTCGCTTGCGGTCCTCATCGCCATTCCCTTCATCGTGCTGCCGCTCGTGGCTTACGGCCGCTCGGTGCGGGCGCTGTCGCGCCACGCGCAAGACACGCTGGCGCAGGCCTCCGCCTATGCCAGCGAGAGCCTGGCGCAGGTGCGGGTGCTGCAGGCCTTCACCCATGAGGACGCCGCGGCGGCGCGGTTCGGCGCGGCGGTGGACCGGTCGTTCGATGCGGCCACGGCGCGGGCGAAGGCGCGCGCCGGACTGACCGCTATCGCTATTTTCCTCGTCTTCGCCTCCGTCGTCGGCGTGTTGTGGTACGGCGCTCAGGACGTGTTGTCCGGCGCCATGACCGGCGGCACGCTCGGCCAGTTCGTGCTCTACGCGGTCCTGGCGGCGGCGGGCGTCGGCAGCCTCAGCGAGGTTTGGGGCGAGGTGGCGCAAGCCACGGGCGCCGCCGAGCGGCTGGGTGAATTGCTCTCGATCTCCTCTACGATCCAATCGCCGGCAAATCCGAAGGCCCTGCCGGAGCCGCCGCACGGCGAGATCGCCTTCCGCGACGTGTCCTTCACCTATCCCTTGCGGCCCGAGACGGCTGCGTTGGACCATGTCGATTTCACGGTGAAGCCCGGTGAGCGCGTGGCGCTGGTGGGGCCGTCCGGCGCCGGCAAGACCACGGTCTTTGCGCTCTTGCTGCGCTTCTACGACGCCCAATCGGGCAAGGTGGAGATCGACGGCGTGCCGGTGAACGAGGCCGATCTTCACGCGCTCAGGTCACGCTTCGCCGTGGTGCCGCAAGAGACCGCGCTGTTCGCCGATAGCATCGCCGCCAATATCGCCTATGGGGCGGGGGAGGCGACTGCCCTGGAGATCGAGGATGCCGCCAAGGCGGCCTTCGCCCACGACTTCATCATGGCGCTGCCGCAAGGCTACGACACCGTGCTTGGCGAGGGTGGCGTTACGCTGTCGGCGGGCCAGCGCCAGCGCATCGCCATTGCGCGCGCGGTGTTGCGCAACGCGCCGATCCTGCTGCTCGACGAGGCGACAAGCGCGCTCGACGCCAGCAGCGAGACGCTGGTGCAGAAGGCGCTCGACAAGGTGATGGAGGGGCGCACGACGCTCGTCATCGCGCACCGCCTGTCAACCGTCGTCGGCGCCGACCGCATCCTGGTGTTCGACCATGGCCATCTGGCGGAGGAGGGGACGCATCAAACGCTGCTGCGCAAAGGCGGCCTTTATGCGCGTCTCGCCGAGCTCCAGTTCGCGCCAGACGCCGCGGAATAACGGCTTAACGCTCGGTGAGCTTGAGTTCGATGCGGCGGTTCCTGGCCATCGCGGCGTCGGTGGTCGCGGCATCGATCGGCTGAAACTCGCCGAAGCCTGCGGCCACGAGATGCTCCGGCGCGATGCCTTGGCTCATCAGGTAGCGCACGACCGAGATGGCGCGGGCGCTCGACAGCTCCCAGTTCGACGGAAACTCAGACGTGGCGATCGGCGTGATGTCGGTGTGGCCGTCGACGCGCATCACCCAGGCGATGTCGGGCGGGATGTTGCCTTCGATCTCGCGCAGCGCGCTGGCAAGCTTGTCGAGCTGGAAGGTCGCTTCCGGCTTGAGCTGGGCGGAGCCGCGATCGAACAGCACGTCGGACGGAAACACGAAGCGGTCGCCGACGATCTTGAAATCCTGGCGGTTGCCGAGGGCCGCGCGCAACTTGCCGAAGAAGTCGGAGCGGTATTGGGCGAGTTCCTTGACCTTCTTGGCGAGCGCCACGTTCAGCCGCTGGCCGAGATCGGCGATCTTGGCCTGGCTCTCCTTGTCCTTCGCTTCGGTGGCTTCCAGCGCTTCGTTCAGGGCGGCAAGCTGTAGCCGCAAGGCGGCAAGCTGCTGGTTGAGCAGCTCGACCTTGGCCAGGGCGTCATTGGTGATCTTCCGCTGGTTGTCCAGCTTGGTGCCGAGGGCCGCAGCGCGGTCCTCGGCGCTGTCCGTCAGGCCGGTGGCGGCCCCGAGCAGCCCGGTCAGGCGCTCCGTCTCCTTGGTCTTGTCCATCAGGGTGGCCTGCAGGGCGGCGAGGTTGTCCTCGGCCGAGGATTTCTGCGAGCGCTCCAGCGCCAAAAGCTCGGTCAGCTCCGAAAGCTGGCGGTTGAGCCGCGACAGCATGGTGTCCTTGCCGCTGGCGGCTTGGGTGATGATGTAGTTGGTGACCATGAACATGGACATCAGGAAGATCACCACCAGGAGCAAGGTGGAGAGCATGTCGACGAAGCCCGGCCAGTAATTCGGCTCGTAGCGCCGGCGCCGCGCGCGTGCCAAGGCCATGGCTAGGTCCGCTCCCCGCCGGCGGGCACTTTGGGCTTGCCGGTGATCTGACGCAGCACCGTGGCGAGCTCTTGCTGCTGCTGCGACTGCTCATCGGCCCATTCGCGTACGACCTTCTGCTCGGCGCGCATCTGCCGGATCAGCTTGTCGACTCCTTGGGCGAGATCCTTCACCGCGTCGCCGGTGTTGTCGTTGAGGATGCGCAGCTCGACCTTCTCATTGAGATCGGTGAGCGAGCGCTGCATGTCGAGCAGGGCGAAGCGCAGCTGTGGCGCCACATTGGCGGCGCCGGCGGTGTCGGCCGATTGCAGTTCGGTGATGTTGGAGAGCCAGTCCTCGAGCTCGTTATAGAAGCGGCTCTGGGCGTGGCCCGCTTGCAGATCGAGAAAGCCGAGGATCAGCGAGCCGGCCAGACCGAACAGCGAGCTGGAGAAGGCGATGCCCATGCCGCTCAAGGGTCCGGCGAGTCCTTCCTTCAACTGATCGAACAGCATCACGTTCTCGCCGCCGGTGGTGTCCAGCGCGCCGATGGTGTTGCCGACGGAACTCACGGTCTGCAGCAAGCCCCAAAAGGTGCCGAGCAGGCCGAGAAAGACGAGAAGGCCGACGAGATAGCGGGTCGTCTCGCGCTGCTCGTCGAGGCGCGAGGCCACCGAGTTGAGCAGGGTGCGGGTGGAGCCCGTCGCCAGCGACAGATGGCCGGTGCGGTCACGCAACATGGTGGCCATTGGCGCCAGCAGCACCGGCTGCTTGTCGACGGCGATGCCTGGGTCGGAGATGCGGAAATTATTGACCCACTGAATTTCGGGATAGAGGCGCAGAACCTGGCGGAAGGCATAAACGACGCCGACCAGAAGCACGCCGATGATCAGCCCGTTCAGGCCCGGATTGGCCATGAAGCTTCGCCGGAGCTGCGCGGTCTGCCCGTCGAGGATGATGGCCAGCAATACCGCCAGCACCAGGAACAGCGTCATGCGCCAGAGAAAGACCTGCGGGCGCGTGAGCTTCGTCTTGTACTGCTTGGGTGCCATCTTATGCCGCTGTTGAATCGAGGGTCGTCGCGCGAAAGATTAGCTGAATAGTTTGACGGGCAAAACGGCAACCTCAGGGCGGACAAGTTCTTATTTGCGCGCCGGCATGTTTGTTCTGCGACGGTGCGGCGCGCGGCGGTCCCGCGCGATCGATGCCGCTATTTGCTCACGGCCGCTTTGGCCGCGGGCTCGGCGGGGGCGCCGCTCGCCCCGGCAGCCTTCAACAGTTTCAAGAGCTTGGCTTGAATTGCCTCGTTACCAGCGACGATGCTGCCTTGCTCCAGCATGCGCTCCTTGCCGTCGCCGTCGCAGATATAGGCGCCTGCCTCGCGCAGGATGACAATGCCGGCGGCGATATCCCAGGCGCGCAAACCGCGCTCCCAGAAGCCGTCGAAGCGTCCGGCCGCGGTCCAGGCGAGATCGAGAGCGGCTGAGCCCGTGCGCCTGACACCGGCGGATGCCGCCATGACCGAACGCAGCTCCTTGAGAAACAGATCATGGCCCGGCCTGCCGGTATGGGGGATGCCGGTGCAGATCACGGACGTCGCAAGCTCGGTGCGCGCCGCCACGCGGAGGCGGCGGCGGTCGTTGATATAGGCGCCCTTGCCCTTCTCCGCGGTGAAGGTCTCGTCGGTGGCGGGGTTGTAGACGAGGCCCGCCACCAGCTCGCCGTCGCGCTCCAGCCCGATAGAGACGGCGAAGAGGGGGATGCCGTGCAGGAAATTGGTGGTGCCGTCGAGCGGATCGACAATCCAGCGATGGGTGGCGTCGTCGCCTTTGATCTCGCCGCGTTCTTCCATGAGAAGCCCGTAGCCGGGACGGGCGCGGCTGAGCTCGGTGTAGAGAATGTCTTCGGCGCGGTGATCGGCGGCGCTGACGAAATTGGCCGGCCCCTTGAGCGAGACCTGCAGGGCCTCGACCTCGCCGAAGTCGCGCGCGAGGCTGCGGCCCGCCTTGCGGGCGGCGGTGACCATGACGTTCATCAGCGCGGATGCGGGCATTGGTTACTCGGCGCGCTTGACGTAGGTGACCTCGTTGGTGTCGACCACGATCCGCTCGCCCGACCCGATAAAGGGCGGCACCATGACGCGAACGCCGTTTTCGAGCATGGCGGGCTTGTAGGACGAGGCCGCGGTCTGCCCCTTCACCACGGGATCGGCTTCGACCACTTCGAGCGTGACATGGTCGGGTAGTGCCACGCCGAGCGCCCGGCCCTCATAGCTCTCCACCGTCACCATCATGCCGTCCTGCAGGAAGGCCGAGCGGTCCTCCAGCAATTCGCGCGGGATCTGGATCTGGTCGTAGGTATCGTTGTCCATGAAGGTCAGCATGTCGCCCTCGGCAAAAAGGAACTGGTAGTCCTTTTGCTCGAGCCGCACGCGCTCCACGGTCTCCGAAGACCGGAAGCGCTCGTTGAGCTTGGTGCCGTCGATGACGTTTTTCAGCTCTACCTGGGCGTAAGCGGGCCCTTTGCCCGGCTTGACGGCTTGCGTCTTCACCGCGAGCCAGAGGCTGCCCTTGTGCTCGACCACGTTGCCGGGCCTGATCTCGTTGCCGTTGATCTTCATGGAATTCCTTGGGGGTGAAGTGGGTGCAGCCTTTAAGACGTGGCCCCAAGCCCCTGTCAAGGCGAGACCGCAAGGGATGCGGGTCTCGAACCCGCTATTCGGTGAGGCGGCCGGAGCTCCACGAGTCCACCGCGCGCTCCGCCTCGATGCGCTGCTCCTTGGTGAGCTTGGCCAGCATGATGTCGAGTGAGAAGTCGCTGACGCCCGCCTCGCGGGCAAGAAGATGCCATTTGGCGGCCTGGACGAGGTCGGTGTCGAACACCACGCCATTGGCGTAAAGGCGCGCCAGCCGGTTCTGGGCCACGGGGTTGCCCTGCTCGGCGGCGAGACGGAAGAGCTGGGCGGCACGCTTCTGATCCGGCTCGACGCCGGTGCCCTTGAACAGCATCACGCCGTATTCGACCTGGGCCGCAGACAATCCGGCGTCCGCCGCCTTGCCGGTCCATTCGGCCGCTTTCTCCTTGTCGATGGGGACGCCGCGGCCGAACTGATAGAAGGCGCCGAGATCGTATTGCGCCTGAACGTTGCCTTCGGCCGCCGCCTTCTGCATCCACTCGGCCGCCTTGGCATCGTCCATGGGGCGGCCGCGGCCATTGAGGTAGAGCAGCGCGAGATTATATTGCGCGGCGGCATTGCCCGCCTCGGCGGCATGGGTGAACAGATCGCCGGCGATGCGGAGGTCTTTTCTGACGCCGCGGCCTTCGGCGACCAAAAGTCCGAGAGAGAACTGGGCGTTGGGGTCGCCGAGATCGGCGCCCTTGGCATAGGCGTCGGCCGCCTTGGCGTAATCCTGCGGCACGCCGAGACCTTCCAAATAGATCTCGCCCATGAGGGTGTAGGCTTCCTTCGAGCCGTCCCCCGCCTCCTTCTCGGCGAGCTTCAGCGCCGTCAGGTATTTGCCCTCGGCATAGGCCGCGTACGACTCGTTTTCCTTGGCATGCGTCTCAGTGCCGGCGGCAAACAGCCCGGCCCCGGCCAGCAACGCCAGCGCTACGGCCCGACCCTTCACGCGGCGCTCCTGACGCGGCTGATGGCGCTGTCGATGTCGGCGATCAACTGAGCGGCGCGGTCGTCCTGCCAAATCGCCTTGGACGGCGCCACGAAATCCGCACCGAGCGCGGCAAACCGGGCGGCCTGCTCGGGATCGTCCACGTTCCAGGCGACGCAGGGCACGATGAAAATCTCCGACCACCAGGCGATAATCTCCGCACACTGATCGATGGCGTCGATATCCGTGCTGTCCGGTGCGAAGGCGACATAGTCGGCGCCGAGCTCGGCAAGCCGCATGGCCTTGTCCCGGTCCGGCCCGCAAGCCACTCCAATATTTGCACTATCGCCCAGGACGGCGCGGGCGCGGGCATAGCGATCGGCGTCGGCGGCGATGTGAACGCCGTCGGCGCCAAGGCGCTCGGCCATGGGGATGTCGTCGTCGATAAGGCAGGCAAGACCTGCCGCCTGCACGAGATCGATCAAGCGATCGGCATGAACATCATCCGACGGCTGACCGTCATGACATAGCAAGACGCAGGCCGCCGAGGTGTTCGCCATGGCTTGCGCGAGCTGAGCTTCGAGCTTCGCAGTCAAGGGCGCCGGAACTTGTAAGTACAGCCGGCAGTTAGGCTTGGCGTCGGCCATGATCAGGGGGTTCCCACGGCGACTTCGTATTGACGGGACGTTAACAGGGTCCCGTCTCAAATCACACGCCTCGCGCCGCTGTCAATCATCGGGGACATGTTCCGAGAAGAGGGTTGTCGTGAGGTCGTTGAAGGTCGAACATAGCGTCACCACATTATTGCCAGGCTGCCGATTCAACCGGGAGCGGATTGCCTGGAAGAATGAATAGGTGGCGCCTAGTCGGGGAGGGGCGAGCGCAATGACTCAACCAAAGGCGCTGCAGCAGGCAACAGAGCGGCTCAATGCGGCTGTCGATGCCCTTGATAATCGGTTGCAGCGGGTGTTTGCGGAAGGCGAAGGCGACGCTTCCGTCGCGGCTCTCAAAGAGGAAATCCGATTTCTGACCGATGAGCGTGACCAGCTCCTCATCGATCTCGAAGCCGAGCGCAGCCGCGTGAGGCGCCTGAAGGCTGCTAACGACGAGGTCTCCGGGCGGCTCGACACCGTGCTGGGAACGCTCAAGGACATGATGCCGGCAATGCCGGGCTAGGTCCGCCACGCGGGGAATGGTTTCCATGGGACAGGTCAGTGTTGCTCTGAATGGACGCACCTACCGGCTCGAATGCAGCGAGGGCGAAGAATCCCACCTGATCGAGCTGGCCGAATATCTGGGTTCTCATGTCGATACGATGCGGCGGAAATTCGGCCAGGTGGGCGACGACCGGCTGATCTTGATGGCGTCGCTGGTGATGGGTGACGAGCTGTGGGAATTGCGCGGCCAGATCGAGGAACTGAAGACGTCGCTCGCCGAGGCCCGCCGGGACAGGTCGGCCGCCGAGGAATCCGTAAGGATGCTGCAAGACGAATTGGCCGAGCGGATGAGCGCCACCGCCGACCGGATCGAGCGGCTCAATGCCCAGATCATGCGGGGCGGAGCGCCGGAAGATGCGGCCAACGGCCGCTAGTCGTTCTATAAATTTCTTTCGCTATAGTCCGCCGTTGGTGGGCTGCGAGGTGCGTTAGGAGCATTTATCCCAGGGCCCTATAAGATCCTATGGGAGCTGACCCTGGCGGGGACTGTGGTCCCTGTTACTCGGCGCCCACCTACTTAATGTAGGGAGACCGGGATCTAAGCTCCGACGGCCATCGCGGCCCTACCACGCCCCTTCGGGGCGCGGTGCGGTCCCCCAATTTGCCAGTGCTGGCGACCCTGCGCCTTTATTGCTGTATTGAGCCAGAATGATGAACCTTCGCCAGCGTATCTGCGGCACGCCATGCGCATCCTGTTTCTAGGCGACGTGGTCGGCCGCACCGGGCGCGCGGCTGTCCAAGAGACCTTGCCGAAACTGCGGAGGCGCTATGCGGCCGACTTCGTCGTGGTGAACGGCGAGAACGCGGCCGGCGGCTTCGGCATCTCCGAGCAAATTCTCACCGAGTTGCTCGATGCCGGCGCCGACGTGGTCACCACGGGCAATCACGTCTGGGATCAGCGCGAGACGCTGGTCTATATCGAGCGCCACGACCGCCTGCTGCGGCCCCTCAACTTCCCGCCCGGCACGCCCGGCAAGGGCGCCGGTCTGTTCAAGGCGGCGAACGGCGCCGAGGTGCTGGTGGTCAACGCCATGGGCCGCGTGTTCATGGGCGATCTCGACGATCCGTTTCCCGCGATCGAGCGCGAGTTGGACGCTTGCGGGCTGAAATCCGGGGCCGATGCGATCCTGATCGACTTCCACGCCGAGGCCACGTCGGAGAAGCAGGCGCTGGCGCATTTCGTCGACGGGCGCGCCACGGCCGTGATCGGCACGCACACCCATGTGCCCACGGCGGACGAGCAGATCCTGAACGGCGGCACCGCCTATATCAGCGACGCGGGCATGTGCGGCGATTTCGATTCGGTTCTCGGCATGGAGAAAGAGGAGCCGATCAGCCGCTTCCTCACCAAGATCAACACGCGGCGCTTTGCTCCGTCCAAGGGCGAGGCGACGGTTTGCGGCGTCGCTATCGAGATCGACGATTCCACGGGGCTGGCGCGCGCCATCGCGCCGGTCAGACTCGGTGGCAGGCTGTCGCAGACAGAGCCGGACTTCTGGCTCACCGAGTCCTAAGACTGATGGCTCACGCCGAGCGCAAGCTCGGGTTCGATCCGTCGGCGTTGCCGTCGGCCGGGCGATGCGCCAAGAGCCGCCTCAGGCAGGCGATGGCGTCGTCGAGATGGAGCAGGGCCTGATCGGCATCCAGCGTTTCGTCGTAAAGCACGACGCGGGCGCGGGCCACGTGATCGGCGGCATCGGAGCAGAGCTGCGGGAGGCTCAAGATCGGCGTCGGCGCTTGCGCCTTGTCGTCGGCTGGTTTCCGTTTCGGCGTCATGCCCGTTCCCCCTCGTTACGCGGCCGCAAGTCTTTACAAGGGCCGAGTGTTTGCAGGCCCCAAGTCTTTGGTTATCGGGGCATTAGGGTTAAGTCTTCGCTAAACGGCTGGCCGCTTCGCCAGGGGACATTTCCAACCCGGTCTTGACCGCAAAGGCCGCAAACGACTAGGGATCAGGCCATGGCAGGCCATTCGAAATTCAAGAACATCCAGTTCCGCAAAGGCGCGCAGGACAAGAAGCGCTCCAAGCTGTTCTCCAAGCTCGCCCGCGAGATCACCACCGCGGCAAAGATGGGGTTGCCTGACCCCTCCATGAATGCGCGGCTGCGGACGGCCATTGTGGCGGCCCGCGCTCAGAATATGCCCAACGATAATATCGACCGCGCCATCAAGAAGAGCCAGGAGGCAGACAGCGCCAATTACGACGAAGTCCGCTATGAGGGCTTTGCCGTCGGCGGCGTGGGCGTCATCGTCGAGGCGCTGACCGACAACCGCAACCGCACGGCCAGCGAAGTGCGCTCGACCTTCTCCAAGTTCGGCGGCAATCTAGGTGAGACCGGTTCGGTGTCGTTCAATTTCGACCGGCTCGGCTCGATCGAGTTCGACGCGGACAAGGCCACCGCCGACGAGATGCTGGAAGCGGCCATCGAGGCCGGCGGCGACGACGTCGAATCGGGCGAGGACGGCCACACGGTGTACTGCAACCCCGAGGAGCTGCACGAAGTGGCCAAGGCCCTCGAGGAGCGTTTCGGCGAGCCACGCGCCATCCAGATTCTGTGGCGGTCGAAGATCGACGTGCCGGTCGACGAGGAAGCGGGCGAGAAACTTCTGCGTATGATCGATGCGCTGGAGGACTCCGACGACGTGCAGCAGGTCTATGCCAATTTCGACATGGACGAGGATGTGTTCCAGAAATTGTCCGCCGCGTGAGCCAACGTCCCATCAGCCAAGAACGCCCCATGGACACACGACCTTCGGAAGACACCGAGTACAAGCATTTGCGGGAGCAGCCGGCGCTGCCGGGCAAAGGCGGGCTGGCGCGGATCGGCGCCGCGTTCTGGAACACGGTCGGCGGGTTCCGTGAGGGGCTCAAGACCGAGGCGGCCATCAAGCAGGAAGCGGCGATCGCCGTCGTCGCCTTACCGGTGTCGTTCTTCATCGCCGGCAATGTGTGGATCTGGATAGCGCTGATGGGCAGCTTGATCCTGCTGCTCGCGGCCGAGTTCCTCAACACCGCCATCGAGCGGCTGTGCAATCACCTGCATCCCGGCAAGCACGACGCCATAAAGGTCACCAAGGATCTCGCCTCGGCCGGCGTGTTCTGCATCATCGCCATCGCCGGGATGATCTGGATCGCGGCGATCGTCACGCGGTTCTGGGTGTGACCGGCGCCGCAAACTGGCAGCTCCGCGACCAGGAGCAGATCATCACCGGCAACGACGCACTGCTCGGACGCACCCATTGCCTCGTGGCGATGACGCGAATGCGCAACGAGGCGCTGATCCTGCCCGATACGCTCGACTATCTGAGCGGGCAAGTCGATGCGATCGTCGCTTACGACGATGCGAGCACCGACGACACGGTCGACATCTTGCGTGCGCACCCGAAGGTCGCGCTGATCGTCGCAAATCAGGTTTGGGAGCAAGACGTCGAGGCGCGCAAACGCGCCGAAGCGCGCCATCGCGGGCTGCTGCTCGACATGGCGCGTGACCAACTCCCGCATGAGTGGATGTTGTGCTTCGATCCCGACGAGCGGGTGACTGCCGATATTCGCGGCTTCGTGACGGGCTTGGGCCGGGACGACTGCGACGCGGTACGGGTGCAATTGTTCGACGCCTATATGACCGCCGAGGATCACGCGCCCTACAGCGCCGATCGCAAGCTGCTTCACTTCCGCCGCTTCTACGGACCCGAGCAGCGGGACATCCTCATGCTGTGGCGCAATCGTCCCGAGATCCGCTTCGCCGAAGGGCACGGCCGCACGCCGCAGGGCACCACCGCGGTCAAGACCGATCTCTACTGCCAGCATTACGGCAAGTCGCTGTCTGTCGCCCATTGGGAAGAGACTTGCGACTATTACATCCGCCACTTTCCCTACGAGACCTACGGGAAGAAATGGGAGGCGCGGAAGGGCCAGGGCATCCACACCGAGTCCGATTTTCAGCGGCCGCTCTACGAGTGGGGCGAGACATTATTCGCCAACGCGGTGCCCATGGCGGGTGCCGGAAAGTAGGCCGCGGCTTCTCCGGGCTGACTGATCTGGGTCAGCCATTTGCCGGTGTTCCCGGCCTGGGTGCCAAAGTTGCCGTATTCCCTGGTTATGGCCGATGCAGAATATCGATCTGAGGGAAAAGGATGCTGCTGCGCAAGATCATCGTTCGTTCGCTGTTGGCCGTCGTCGGCGTCGTTGGTCTTTATGCCCTCTACACGGTCGCAACGGGCAACTTCCACACGGTCATCGCCGGAGAGGTTTATCGCTCGGCGCGGCCTTCGGCGACGCAGCTCGCCAGGTGGCACGAGCGATACGGGATCAAGACCATCCTCAACCTGCAAGGCGCTCATCCGGAGGACGCTTGGTATCGAGAGGAAGAGGCGGCGGCCAAGGCCCTCGGCATCAAGCTGATCAGCTACAAGCTCTCGGCACAGCGCGATGTGTCGGCCCGGCAGCTGGAGGAGTTGCTCGCCATCATGTCGAGCGCCGAGCGCCCTATCCTCATTCATTGCCGCAGCGGGGCGGATCGTACCGGCCTGGTCTCCGCCTTCTATGTTGCCGGCATCGCTGGCGGCTCCGAGCTATACGCCGAGTTCCAACTGACCCCCTATTATGGGCATTTCCCGTTTGAGTTCATGCGCTTCTACGCGATGGATCGCTCCTTCGAGGCCCACGAAGCGCGTCTCGGCTTTCCGGATTCCTGAGACGGGTTTCTCGGGAGACATGCCGCAAAATCAAAGAGGCGGGAGCGCTTGGCTCCCGCCTCTTTCGTTTCTAGCCGCGGAGAGGGTCGGCTAGCGCTTAAAGCGAATCGTCGTTGTCATCGTTATCGTCGCCAGGCGCGTCCGGCTTTGCCGCCGGGGCGTCATCAGGCGCGGGCTTGCCGGCATCCGGTCCGTCACCGTGCGGGCCCTTGCCGTGGTGGCCCTTGCCATGGGGGCCGTGATGCCAGCCATGAGCCTGCGCCATCCGCGCGCGCAACCGCGCCTCGATCGCCTTGACCTTGTCGAGTTGCTCCGGCGTCAGCGTGGTGCGGAGCTTGGCGATCGCGGCCTTCAGATCCTCGGCGCTCTTTGCCCGATTGATGGTGTTGTCGGCGAAGCGCTCGGCCATCGAGAAGGGCTCGGCACTCTCGTCCGGCGCCATCATGCGGGGACCGGGACCGCCAGGACCCATGCCGCCAGGACCCATGCGGCCCATCATGGGCGGCATCATGGTGGCTTGCAGGGCGTCGGTGAAGTCGCGCCAGTCATCGAGCTGATTGGCGCGAATGCCGATCTCGGTCTCCATGACACTCAGTTTCTTGGCGAGGGTATCGGGACCGCGCATGCCATGCTTGCCGCCGTGACGATTGCACATCTTCTTGCCGCCATGGTGCTTGCCCATGCCGGGCTTGCTCCATTCGCTGCGGTTATAGCTGTCGGCGAATGCCGTGGTCACCGCAGTCAAGCCGGCGACGCTGAGCACGGCGACGATGGCGAGGGCGGCAATCTTCGGGGGGTACTTCATAGAGCAGCATCCTCAGTTGTTGGTGTCTGCCGATCTATCTAGGGACAGATCGTTGCGATTGTTGGTCCCCGCATGTCCGAAGGTTGCTGCTTCTGCCGGTTTTGTGTCGAAACATTGCTGGTTCAGGCGGCATGCGTTTCCGTTACAAAAATCCTCTCCTTGCCGGAGCCCAAGACGCTAGAAGGGAGTCGACCGATGACCACGACCACACCACGCATACTCGTCGTCGACGACGACCCGGAAATCCGCAAGCTCTTGGCGCGCTATGTGGAGAGCCAGGGATTCCGCGTGCTGCTCGCCGCGAACTGCCGCGAGCTGCGCGATCAGCTGGCGACACATCACGTCGACCTGATCGTGCTCGACGTGATGCTCCCCGACGGCTCCGGCCTCGACATGTGCCGGGATTTGCGGGCGCAGCGGTCGAACGTGCCCATCATCCTGCTGACGGCGCTCAAAGAGGACGTGGACCGCATCATCGGTCTTGAGATCGGCGCCGACGACTATCTCGGCAAGCCGTTCAATCCGCGCGAGCTCATCGCCCGAGTGCGCGCGGTGCTGCGGCGGCGGGCCGATTTGCCGCCGGAGGCGGACGAGGCGAAGATCTACCATTTCGAAGGATTTACCGCGGATCCGCAGACGAGACGTGTGGTCGCGCCGGGCCGCGGCGACATCGAACTGACGGGCGCGGAGTTCGATCTGCTCAAGACATTCCTCGACCGGCCCGGCCGTGTCCTGTCGCGCGATCAACTGCTCGATCTGACCCGCGGGCGCGACGGCGACGGCTTCGACCGTTCCATCGACGTGCTGGTCAGCCGTCTCCGCCGCAAGCTCGGCGGAGAGGATGTTCCGACGCTGCTCAAGACGGTGCGCAACGGCGGCTACCAGCTTGCCGTCAAGGTCGACACGGAGGATAGCCAGGCGTGAATACACTCCGCGTCAAGTTCGCCTTGTTGCTTATCGTCGCGATCGTCTCGGTCGTCGGGCTCCTGACGGCGGTGCTGTTCTATCTGCTTGGTCCGCCGAAGCGCGCGGAACGGGCCATCGACGGGGTCGCGCAGCAGGTGCAGATGGTGCTCGAGCTCACCAGCAGCGGTCTGGCTGGCGTGCCGCTTGCCGCCGGGCCGGCGGGCGGGCGGGTATACGAGAGCACGACAGCGACCTTGCGCGAGACACTGAAGAAGCGCGGGATCGATCTGCCGGTGACCATCTCCCGGCAAGGCCGCCACGCGCCGCTGATCGTCTCCGTGCCTATCGGCGACAAGGGATGGCTGTGGATGCCAACCTCCGGCATGCCGCCGCAGGGGCCACCCTGGAAGGCATTGTTTCGCTGGCTCTCATTGATCACCCTCGGCGCGACCGTGATCGCGGTGTTCGTGGCCAATCGCATGGTGCGCCCGCTTGCGTTCCTGGAGAATGCGGTGGCGTCCGTCGGCGCCGACGGAATGTTGCCGGAATTGCCCGAGCGCGGACCGGCCGAGGTGCGGGCGACGGCCAAGGCGCTCAACTCACTGTCGACCCGCCTCAAGCGCGCCATGGAGAGCCGGATGCGCCTGGTGGCCGCCGCCGGGCACGACATGCGCACGCCGATCACACGCATGCGGCTCCGGGCGGAGTTCGTCGCCGACGAGGAGGAGCGCACCAAGTGGCTCAGCGATCTCGACGAGCTCGAGCGCATCGCCGACAGCGCGATCATGCTGGTGCGCGAGGAGACGGGGGCCGCCGCGCCGGAGCTGGTCCGGCTCGACGAGCTGGTCAGCGATATCGGCGCCGACCTCAGAGAGCAGAGTCTCGACGTGGAGGTTGAGGACGTGCAGCCCGTGACGGTGCGGGTCAGCCGCTTCAAGCTCAATCGCGCGCTGCGCAACCTCATCATCAACGCGGCGACCCACGGGGTTCGCGCGAGGGTCAGCGTCAATGCCCCCAACGGGCCGATGGCGCGTATCGTCATCGCGGATGACGGGCCCGGTATTCCCGCCGCCGTGATCGACCAGGTGTTCGAGCCGTTTTTCCGCGCCGACCCGGCGCGCCGGCAGGACATTCCGGGCGCGGGGCTCGGCCTCACCATTGCGCGGGAGCTCGTGCAGCGCGCCGGCGGCAGCATCAGCATCGCCAACGGCCCCGGTGGCGGCTTGGTTCAGGTCGTCGAATTGCCCAAGGCCACGGAAGCCGAGCCCGCCTGAGGAACGCTTTTGCCGCCGACGAATTGATCTCGCTCAGGGCACGAAAGAAGCCCAAAACGGAGGTTAAGCTGTTCGAGGAGGAGGTCGTTCCCCATGGATATGAACGAAATCCACGACTACGCGCGGCGCTTTGTGACCACCCATGGCGATAGAGCCGGGGTCGAAGCGGCGCAGAAAGTCGCCGAGTGCGAAAAGCTAGGCGAAAAGCATCAGGCTGAAGACTGGCGCCGGATCCAGGCCGCGATCAAGGAGATGCGCGGGCCGCATGTAAGCTGAGCGGGCCTAAGCGCTCGCGACGATCGGGGCTGCGTTTTCTCCAGGGCCAGCGGATCGGCCGTCGCCATGCTGCGGCCAGCGGGCAAGGCCGTTATGGGGATCGCCGCAGATCATCGCTATGACGTCGTCCGCCGGGATGGGGCGGCCGAACAAATAGCCCTGGGCGCTCTCGCAGCCGAGCTCGCGCAGCCGCTTGCGTTGCTCCTCTTTCTCGACCCCTTCCGCCGTGACCTCCAGGTCGAAGCTCTCGGCGAGATAAGCGATGGCGCGCACCACCGCGGCATCCTCGGAATCGGTGCAGAGATTGTGGATGAAGCTCTGGTCTATTTTGAGCCGGCTCAAAGGGAAGCGCTTCAATAGGCTGAGCGAGGCGAAACCGGTCCCATAGTCGTCGAAGGAGATGCCGACGCCGAGATCACGCAGTTGCCGCAACGGGGTGATCATCGCGTCTCCCTGCTTGATGAAAATATTCTCGGTGATCTCGAGTTCGAGGGCTTCCGGCGGTAGTGAATTTTCCTCCAGCGCCCGGACGACGACGGAGCGCAATTGACCGCGGCGCAGCTGGGCGCCAAAGAGATTGACGCTCACCCGGAAGTGTTCCGGTCCGAGGTCGCGAATTTTGCGTGCCTGCGCCGCAGCCTGGCGGATTGCCCAATCGCCGACGACCGGAGCAAGTGCGCCGCGCTCGAGGACATTGAGAAAGGCGCCCGGGGAGATAAGTCCGTGCTGGGGGTGGCGCCAACGAAGCAGCGCCTCCACACCGATGACGCGATAGTCGGCGAGCCTTACCTGCGGCTGGTAGAACAGCTCCAATTGGTCGGTGGCCACGGCATGGCGCAATTCCAGGTCGCAATGGCGCCGTGCAATGACGGCTTGCCTGAGGCTCGGCTGGAATATGCAGTAGGCTTTTCGCGGCTCCGCCTTGGCCTGATACAGAGCGAGGTCGGCACTGGCGAGAACCTCTTCGGCATTTTCGCCGTGGTTCGGGCTGAGTGCGATGCCGATACTGAGCCCGAGAAAGGACTGCTGCCCGTCCCAGACCAACGGCAGGCGAAAAGCGCGGATCAGACGGTCACAGAGGTCTGCGGCTGGAACCGGATCGGCGAGATTCGAAATGATGATGGCGAACTCATCGCCTCCGAGCCTGCCGGTCACGCCTTCGGCGCCGACGCACTCCTTGATGCGCTCGCCGGCCAACTTGAGGATGCCGTCGCCGGCCGCATGGCCCAAGGTGTCGTTGACGTCCTTGAAACCGTCCAGGTCGAGCATGAGCACGGTGACCGGCGCGCCTGCGTCGATGGCTTCGTTGAGAGTGTTGCGCAGCGTGGTGCGATTGGGGAGGCCGGTCAGGTTGTCGTAATGCGCGAGCCAGTGCAGGTGCGCTTCAGTCTTGCGGCGTTCGCTGATGTCGCGAGTGATCTTGGCGAAGCCGACTAGCTCGCCGGACTCGCCGCGAATGGTATCCATCACCACATGTGCCCAGAAGCGCTGGCCGTCCTTGCGGACGCGCCAGCCTTCCGATTCAAAGCGTCCTTCCTTGGCGGCCGTTGCCAGGTTCCTCTCGGGCAAGCCATTCCGCCGGTCCTCGTCGAGGAAGAACCGGCTGAAATGCTGGCCGACGATTTCCGCGGGCTCGTACCCCTTGAACCTCTGCGCCCCAAGGTTCCAATTGGTCACGGTCCCTTGCGGGTCGAGCATGTAAATGGCGTAGTCGGTGATGTTCTCGACGAGCAGCTGAAAGGGGTTTTTGGTCGCGCGTGCTGGTCTGGCCGCTTGCCCGCCAGCGCTTCCGCCAAGATGCCCCTTGGCCATCTTGGATTTGTGTTCTCCCTCTTTCGCCACGCCGCCGATAACACTCCATACAATGTTACGGCGAGGTTGACGGTGGGGCGACAAATCTCACGAATTCGCGATTTCCGGCGAGGCATTTGGCCGCTTGAGCGGCCGGGCCGAAATTTTACCGCGAACCCCGGGCCGGCTTGGCCTTGGCGCTGCTTTCCGGCGGGCCCGTGAAGCCGCCTTCCTTGATATGAAGGTCGCGCTGCGGAAACGGAATAGTGATCCCGGCTTCCCGGAGGGCGGTCAGAATCGCAAAGCGCAGATCGCTGCTGGACCGTATGCGCTCGCCGACGTCACGCAAATAAACCCGCAGCTCGAAGTCGAGCGCGCTGTCGCCGAAGCCGGCGAAGTGGACCAGGGGCGGCGGACTCTTGAGGACGCCGCGATGGTGCTGGGCGACCCCGAGAAGCGTCGTCCGCAACAGCTCCACGTCGGTGCCGTAGTCGACGCCCACGGCGATGTCGAGGCGGCAGCTCTTGTCGAGATGCATCCAGTTGGTGACGGGATCGGTGATGAGGTTGGCGTTGGGGATGATCACCGATTGCCGGTAGATCGTCTCGATTTCGGTCGAGCGGACGCTGATCTTCTTGACCGTGCCTTCCAGGCCTCCGACCTGAATGTAGTCGCCGATCTTGATCGGACGCTCGATCAGAATAATGAGGCCCGAGACGAAATTGTTGACGATGCTCTGCAGTCCGAAGCCGATACCGACGGACAGGGCGCCGGCGACGATGGCGATGTTCGAAAAGTCGACGCCGAGATAGGAAACGCCGGCCAAGGCTGCGAGCACGAAGCCGAGATAGCCGATGCCGATACGCACGGATTCGTGCAAGCCGGAATCGCTGCGCCGGCCGGTGAATACGCGGCCGGTGAGCCAGCGCTGCACGAACCTGGTCAATGCGAGGCCGAGGACGAAGACGCCAAGAGCGATGAGCAGGGATTGGAGCGACAGCCGAAAATTGCCGAACTGAAAGCCGAAGAAGGCCGCCTGGATCCAGCCTCTGACCTCGACCCAGTCGAAGCGCCACAGCAGCAACAGGACGGTGACACCGACGGCGATGATGGCGACGTCGAGCAGCAGGCTGACGATGATGCGAATGGTCAGCAAGGACGGCGCGCCCATGTCCTCCTCTTCGTCGAGGTCGTCATCGATGGTTTTTCCGGAGATGACGCTGACGCTCGAGATAGACTCCGCCGCCAGATGCAGCAGGTACATGATCCACAGGACGCCGGCGGTGGAGACCGCGTGCATGCCGACGAAGCGGGCGAGGGATTCATAGCCGGACAGCATCGCGAGGAGGATGATGCCGGCGACGGCGCCGCCGAAGGAGAACAGCCAGCCGCGCCAGCCGCTCAGCGCCGCCTTGCGCATCATCGTGCCGCTTTGGATCGCCAGCAGGATGGCGGCGAGAAGAACGCCGTAGAGGGCGGCGAAGACCGCCGAGCGCAACACCGAGACCTGGTAGGGCGTGAACACCACCGTGTCGGTCAGATTCAACATCAGATCGAACCACCACACGGCGGTGATGGCCCATAACAGGCCGGCGACACGCCATGCCACCGCATCGCTCGATGGGATGATCTTCCAGTCGCTGTCATCGGGCAGGAGGGAATAGGTGATGAGCGCCATCAGGAAGATCGCCCAGCCGGTGGCGAGAAGGGCCCTCAGCAGGAATCCGTTGAGCGTCGGGTCGGCCAGTCCCGCCGCCGACACGATGAAATGGAAAACGACGAGACCGAGCCACAGGGGAAGCGCGGTGCGCACCGTCTTGCGCAAGGCCCACACGCCGCATTGCTGTACCGTGGGCTTAACGGGCTTGTTTACGCGCTGCTTGGCGTCCACGCGCCCCGCCATGTTGCGGACGAAACTTTGCCCCGCCACGGCGGCCCCGACCGGCGCCAGGAAGATCAACAGAAATAGGACGATGCCCTTGGACCAGGCGCTGGCGACCCATTCGGCGCCGGCGTCAAACAGCCGCTTGAGTTGCATCGGGACGCGCTCGAACGCCGCCGGCAGCACATTGGAATAGAAATTCGGAACCGGGCCGAACAGAGATTCGGTGAAGCGCTCGCGGCGCTTGTCGTTGGCGGCGTCGATCAGCTGGTTGGCGCGCACGAACAGGATGTCGGCCTGTTTCAGCTTGCCGTCGATGGCCGCGACATTCGTCTCCAGGCGCTTCCGCTGCGCGGCGATCTCTGGGCTTTCCTTCGGCCCGTCCTTCTCCGGCGCGGGGCCGAGCTTGGCCAGGCGTTCCCGCATGTCCTGGAGCTTGGGCTTGAGCTTGGCTTTCTGGTCGAGGATGTCCTCACGCAGTGTCTCGAGGAACTCCGGGATGGCCCTCAGCTCCTCGTCGGTCGTCGCGCCGTCGGCGATCGCTTGCTCCAGGGCCTTGATCTGGTTCGTCCACAGCTTGAGCGCGTCGGTAAAGGCCGTGACGACCTTGTCCTTGGTGGCGTCGGGTTCTTGCTCCGGTGCCTCTGCTGCCTCCGGCCCCGGCGCAGGCTGCTCGGCGCTGGCCGGTGCTGGCGGCTCGGCGGCCGGTTCCTCGGCTTTGGCAGGCGGCTCCGCGGGTGCTGGCGGTTCGGCGGGGGCAGGCTGCGCCTGGGCTGGGGCTGTGTCCGGGGCCACGCCGGCGGCTGGCGCGTCTTGGGCGGAGTTTTGGGCGTAGTTTTGGGCATAGCCCGGCGGCACCAACGCCAGCATGAACGCAAGGGTTGCGGTGACAGCAAGCAGGTTTCGCCTCGACCAGATCGGCATTCAGTCGCTCTCCTTTGCCGGGTCGGGTGGGCCCGGCCCGGCAAGTCCCTAGGATTTCCAATGATTTATCGTATGGGGCGAGACATTGGGCATGACAATGAGGAGGAAGATTGACGGCAGGCGGCCCAGATCGGCCCGAGAAGGGTGGATGAGCGCCGGGACGGCTCCGGGGTGGCGTGGTTGTCGAGAATGGCGTGGGCCCGTCAGCCCCCATGCACGGCCGGGAGCCGGGGACGCCACGGCTCAATCAAGACCAGGGCGGTGCAGCGCCTGACGACCAAGGCCCGATGCCGCCGGTCGGGGGTCCTCCATGAGTCGTAAGCCGTCGAGAGGCGCGCGGCCTGCCTTTCGGCCCAGGAGCGCCACCGGGACCAGCCGTCCGCGACGGTCTCTGCGGCGGCGCGCATGAGTGCTCGGGATTGGGTGTGAGCCCAAACACCGACAGCGGTCATATCGTTGTGCAGCCGCGCCGACAGTGTGGCGCCCTTCGCAGCGGTCCGCCGGACGACGCGACGCGCCAGAATCGGTGTGGCCGCGCGCGCCCAAGACCAATAGGAAGCGAGCCGTGCCTCTCCCAGGGCGGTGAAGCGCCGCGACCGGTGCCGGGCCCGCAGCCACTCGGCCGAGGCCCGCTTCCGCACGGGGTGAGTGAGGACCGCCGCTTGGGCCGTGGTCCGCGCGAACCCGGCGGAGAGATGCTTCCGCAAGGCGACGCCGAGACGCTCGGAGGCTTGCACAGTCCAGGCGAAGCCCGCCGCCGCGCCGGCAAAGCCCGTCCGGGCGAGGAAAAGGGCAGTCCGCCGGAACCAGGACCAACTGGCTGCAAGGGACCGTATGAGCTGGGCCGCAAGCGCGTGAGCGCGCGGGGCGGTCCATGCGGCGGCTGCCAAGGTGAATTCCCGCGCCGCGCGCCAAAACGCGACAGCGGTCTGCGCCAGGACGATGGCGGTCGAACGCATCGCGGCCAGCGCGGTCACGGTGAAGCGCCGCAACAGCCAGGCGGCGCGCTGGCGTCTCAGCTCGAGCCGATCCAGCGCCTCTTGGCGCCTCAGGCGCTGGGCGCGGCGTCTCTCGTCGCGATGATAGCTTTCGAGCCAGCTGTGATGACGGGTGAGCTCATCGAGGGTCGAGGCGATCAGATGCTTAGACCGGTCGATGTCGTCCTGGGCGACCCCGACAGGGTCGAGCATGTCGCTTGCACCAGACACAAGGATACTCCCCCTAGAGATCCCTCGCGGGCGTTTGGAGGCTCCCGGCTTCCCTCGAAGCTCCGCGCAGCTTACGCCCGAACCCCTAACGTCGGGTGAGCGAAATCCGTTCCCAAAATCGGGTCCCAAAATCCGCGCGCCTGCGATCTGACCGGCGGATGCCCGGGCGCGGCCTGTGCTACGATTCGCCTATGAGGGCTGCGATTCGCATCATTGGCATCGACCCGGGGTTGAGGCGGACCGGCTGGGGCGTCATCGACACCGACGGCGTCAGGCTCAGCCATGTGGCCTGCGGCTCGGTGATCTCGGATTCCGGTGAAGGCCTCGGCCAGCGCTTGCGGCAGCTGTTCGACGGACTGTCCGAGGTTCTCGTAGCGCTTTCGCCCATGGAGGCGGCCGTCGAGCAGACTTTCGTCAATCGCGACGCGTCCGCCACGCTGAAGCTCGGCCAGGCGCGGGGTATCGCCATGCTCGTGCCGGCGCTTGCCGGGCTGCCGATTGCCGAATATGCGCCGAATGCGGTGAAGAAGACCGTGGTCGGCGCGGGCCATGGCGACAAGAACCAGATCCGCGCCATGATCAAATGCCTGCTGCCGCGCGCCGTGCCCGACAGCGCCGATGCGGCGGATGCGCTTGCCATCGCCATCACCCACGCCCATACGCGCGCCTGGACCAAGCTCGAAGCCCGGGTCGCGCAAGCCGAGAGGGCCGCGTCATGATCGGCAAGCTCACGGGCAAGGTGGACACGGTCTCGCTCTCCACGGCGATCATCGACGTGGGCGGCGTCGGCTACGAGGTGACGCTTGGCACGCGCGCTCTGTCGAGCCTGCCGCCGATCGGCGAGGTGGTGACGCTCGCCATCGACACGCATCTCAAAGAAGACGGCGTGCGGCTCTACGGCTTCGCCAGCGAGCATGAGCGCGCCTGGTTCCGGGCGTTGCAAACGGTGCAAGGTGTCGGCGCCAAGGTGGCGCTCGCCGTGGTCGGCACGCTGTCGGCCAACGATCTCGCCAATGCCGTGGCGCTACAGGACAAGAACCAGGTGGCCCGTGCGCCGGGCGTCGGCCCCAAGGTCGCCGCCCGTATCGTCGCCGAGTTGAAAGACAAGATGCCGGCGCTGGCGCCGGCGTTCGGTCCGGGCGGAGTCGGCGGCCCGGTCGCCACGTTGCCGGAGGGGTTGGCCGCGCGCGATGCCGTGTCGGCGCTGACCAATCTCGGCTATGCCCATGGCGAGGCGGCGGCAGCCGTGAGCGCGGCCATCGCCAAGATGGGCAACGAGGCCCGCGCCGAGGAGCTGATCCGCGTCGGGCTCAAGGAACTGGCGCAATGAGTGAGCGCATGCTGGCGGCGGCGAAACGCGACGAGGACCAGCCGGACGCCGCACTCCGGCCGCAGACGCTTTCCGAGTTCATCGGCCAAGCCAAAGTCCGCTCCAATCTCAAAGTGTTCATCGATGCGGCGGCGGGTCGGCGCGAGGCGCTCGACCATGTGCTGTTCGCCGGACCGCCGGGGCTCGGCAAGACGACGCTGGCGCAGATCGTGGCGCGCGAGCTCGGCGTCAGCTTCCGCGCGACCTCGGGGCCCGTGATCGCCAAGGCCGGCGATCTCGCCGCGCTCCTCACCAATCTCGAGGACCGCGACGTGCTGTTCATCGATGAGATCCATCGGCTGAGCCCCGCGGTGGAGGAAATCCTCTATCCCGCCATGGAGGACTTCCAGCTCGACCTCATCATCGGCGAGGGGCCTGCGGCGCGCTCGGTGCGCATCGATGTCGCCCGCTTCACGCTGATCGGCGCCACCACGCGCACCGGGCTCCTGACGACGCCGCTCCGTGAGCGCTTCGGTATTCCCATCCGGCTCCAGTTCTACACGGTGGAGGAGCTGGAGGAGATCGTGCGGCGCGGCGCGCGGCTGCTCGGGTTGCCGCTGACGCAAGAAGGCGCACACGAGATTGCCAAGCGGGCGCGCGGCACGCCGCGCGTGGCGGGTCGGCTCTTGCGCCGGGTCCGCGACTTCGCCGCCGTGGACGGCAATGACGCGGTCGACGCCAAGCTCGCCGACAGTGCGTTGTCGCAGCTCGAGGTGGACTCGCGCGGGCTCGACGCGCTCGACCATCGCTATTTGCGTCTGATCGCCGTGAACTATGGCGGCGGCCCGGTGGGAATCGAGACCATCGCCGCGGGCATGTCGGAGCCGCGCGACGCCATCGAGGAAATCATCGAGCCCTATCTCTTGCAGCAGGGATTCATCGCGCGCACGCCGCGCGGCCGGGTGCTGACGGCGCTGGCCTACGGTCATCTCGGCGTCGCGCCGCCGGCGCAACCGGCGCAGTTCCCTCTGTTCAACGGCGGCGAAGACTAGTGGCGGCGTGGCCTGACCTTGCCGGGCGGATCGAGGGCGAGACCCATGTCTTGCCGGTGCGCGTCTATTTCGAGGACACCGATGCGGGCGGCGTCGTCTATCACACCAACTTTCTGAAATTCTGCGAGCGCGGCCGTTCCGACTTCATCCGCCTGCTCGGCATCAATCACCAGGATCTCGCCAACCCGAAAGAGGGCGAGCCGACGCTCTTCGTCGTGCGCCATATCGACATCGATTTTCTGAGGCCCGGCCGTCTCGACGACGTGCTCGAAGTGGTGACCTCTTGCGCGCAGATCGGCGGGGCCAGCCTGGTGCTCTTACAGGAAGTGCGGCGGGACGGGACGGTGCTCGCCCGCGCCAAAGTGACCGTCGTGCTGGTGTCGGCGTCGGGCAAACCGCAGCGGATCGGTCAAATGGTCCGCGGCGCGCTTCAACAATTCGTTAACCGGTCGCATGAAACGTAGCTAAGACCGGTAAAGCATAAGTTTGCGCCGGGTAGAGTCGCGTGCCGCGGCTCGGGCGGTTGAGCCCAAGTTTAGTCACAATCGCTCGCGAAAGGTCGGGGTCTTGCGAGCGAAATGCGGCTCCCTCCGGCGACGTTGAACTCCCCTGCGGGTCTTTGAACCCTCGCGGGATCCAAGTGGCCGTCCGTGGGTTGACGCCTAGGGGCATGCGCTTGGAGCTCATGCCATGAGGCCGTTGTATGAATCCGTCGGATGTCGCCGTCGATCTGTCGATCTTCCACCTGTTTATGAATGCCCACGTCGTCGTCAAGCTCGTGATCATCGGGCTGATCCTGGCGTCGATCTGGAGTTGGGCGATCATCTTCGAAAAATTCTTCCTGTTCGCCAAGACACGGAAAGAGGCGGACAAGTTCGAGCAGGTGTTCTGGTCCGGCCAATCGCTCGACGAGCTCTACCAAGCCTTGGCGCAGCGCCGGAATACCGGCATGGCGGCCCTGTTCGTGGCGGCGATGCGCGAGTGGAAGCGCTCGACCGAGCGGGAGAGCGGCGACCGCGCGCTGAAGCCCATGCCTGGCGTTCAGCACCGGGTCGAGAAGGTCATGGACGTCACCATCGGCCGCGAAGTGGAGCGGCTCGAGCGCCGGCTCACCTTCCTCGCCACGGTCGGCTCGACCGGCCCGTTCGTCGGCCTGTTCGGCACGGTGTGGGGCATCATGACCAGCTTTCAGGCGATCGCCACGAGCAAGAACACCAGCCTCGCGGTGGTGGCGCCGGGCATCGCCGAGGCCTTGTTCGCCACCGCGCTCGGCCTGCTCGCGGCCATCCCAGCGGTCATTTTCTACAATAAGTTCAATAGCGAAGTGGCGCGGCACGCGGCCCGTCTGGAAGGCTTCGCCGACGAGTTCTCAGCCATCCTGTCGCGGCAAATCGACAAGACCACGTAAGGCCCGATCATGGGAGCAGGACTTCAACCAGGCGGCGCGCTTTCCAACCGGCGCGCGAGACGGCGCTCCGGCCTGCCGATGAGCGAGATCAACGTTACGCCGATGGTGGACGTAATGCTCGTGCTCCTGATCATCTTCATGGTCACGGCGCCGCTTCTGACCGTCGGCGTCGATATCGACGCCAACTCGACCTTGCCCGAGGTGGAGTTGCCCGCGACCGAGGCGGGAGCGGTGAACCCGGAGCAGGCGCCGCTCAGCATCACCATCGATGCGGAGGGAAAAATCTTCCTGCAGAACACCGAGATCGGCTTTGACGAACTTATGCCCAAACTTGCTGCTATCCGGGATGCCGGTGGCGGAAAGCAAGTATGGGTCCGCGGCGATCAGGGGACGCCTTACGGCAACGTCGCGAAGGTGCTGGTCCGGATCAAGGAAGCCGGGATGCCCGTGACCCTCGTCACCGATCAAGTGGATCAACCTTGACGGGGAACTCTTCCAGGACCATGGGCCCGAGTACCTTCATCTCTGCCGCATTGCATGTGGCGATCGTGCTGTTCGCCATTGTCGGCTTGTCGTCGTCGCATATGTCCGCGCCGCTCGTCGCCATTCCCGTCGATCTCTCCACGCCGGCCGACATCACCAAGATCAAGGCCGGCATGAAGGATGCGTCGGACGACGCGCCGCTCGCCGCCAAGCCGGAGGAGAAGAAGCCGCAGGCGGCGAAGGAGAAAACCGCGAAGGCACCTGAGCAGACCGCCGCGATCAAGAAGCCGGAGAAGACCGCCGAAGCGCCGAAGCCGTCCGCGCCGAAACCTGCGCCCAAGACTCCCGAGCCGAAGCCGGAGAAGGCTGCCGAGGCGCCGAAACCGCAGCCGAAGCCCGCGGCGCCTGCGCGTAAACCCGAGCCACCGAAGCTAACGGCCAAGGCCGACACGCCGAAGCCGCCTGCGCCAAAGACGAAGGATTTCGATACCGACCGCATCTCGGCGCTCCTCAACAAGATTCCCGATGCCGTCGATGAGCCCGAGCCACAGGACTGGGCGGCGGAGACGAAGCCCGTGCATGGGCAATCGAACGGCACGGAGATGGCGATGTCGGTCAACGAGATCGACGCCTTGCGCGCGCGCATCGCCGATTGCTGGGCGCCGCCGCCGGGCGGACTGGGGGCGGATGCCATCGTCGTCAAGATCAGGCTCAAGCTCAATCAGGACGGCACGCTAGAAGGCTATCCGAGCGTGGCGAATGCCGGCTCGTCGCCCTTCTTTCAGGCGGCCGCCGAAAGCGCCGTGCGCGCCGTGTATCAGTGCCAGCCTTATGCGTTGCCGGTGGCGAAATACGCAACGTGGCGCGACATGATCCTCAATTTCGACCCAAGCCAGATGTATCGCAGCGGCTAGGGGGATATGACCATGCGGCGATCATCCATATTCGCGCTTGCGGCTCTGCTCGGCACGCTCTCCGGCGCGGTGCCTGCGCATGCGGTGGTCGAGCTCGACATCACTCAAGGCACCATCCAGCCCATGCCGATCGCCATTGCCGATTTCGGCGCCGGGCTTGGCATCGATCCCGAGGCCGCGCGCGAAATCTCGACCGTCGTGGCGGAGGATCTCCGGTCGTCGGGCCTGTTCGTGCCGATCGACCAGGCGGCGTTCATCGAGCGCGATCTCGCCATGAGCAGCGTGCCGCGCTTCGCGGACTGGCAGGTCATCAACGCCCAAGCTCTCGTGGTCGGTCATATCGGGTCGACGAACGGAAAGCTCCGGGCCGAGTTCCGGCTGTGGGACGTGCTGTCCGGGCAGCAGCTCGTCGGCGAGCAGGTGTTCTCGCGGCCCCAGGAAGCCCGCCGCCTGGGCCATATCATCGCCGATACAATCTATGAGCGCATTACGGGCGAAAAGGGCTATTTCGACACGCGTATCGTGTTTGTGGACGAATCGGGTCCGAAGGATCGGCGCATGAAGCGCCTCGCCATCATGGATCAGGACGGCCACAACGTGCGGTTGTTGACCCAAGGCCAGAGCCTGGTGCTGACGCCGCGGTTCAGTCCCTCGACCCAAGAGATCACCTACATGTCCTATGAGGGGGCGGAGCCGAAGGTCTATCTGCTCAATATCGAGACCGGGCAGAAGGAGGTCGTGGGCGCCTTTCCGGGCATGACCTTCGCCCCGCGCTTCTCGCCCGACGGCATGCGCATCGTCATGAGCCTCGAGCAGGGCGGAAATTCCAACCTCTTCGCCATGGATCTGCGCAGCCGGCGCACCCTGCAGCTCACCAATACGGACGCGATCGACACCGGGCCCTGCTATGCGCCGGACGGCCGCCAGATCACCTTCGAGACCGACCGGGACGGCTCACGGCAGATCTATGTCATGGACGCGGACGGCTCCAACCAGCGTCGCATCAGCCAGGGTGAGGGCAGCTACTCGACCCCGGTGTGGTCGCCCAGGGGCGATCTCATCGCCTTCACCAAGATGCTGGGCGGGCAATTCCTGATCGGCGTGATGAAGCCCGACGGCTCGGGCGAACGCATCCTCACCGAAGGGTTCCACAACGAGGGACCGACCTGGTCGCCTAATGGCCGGGTGCTCATGTTTTTCCGGGAATCACCCGGGGCAGGGGGCGGCCCGCGGCTCTATACCATCGACCTCACGGGCTATAACGAGCGCCAAGTGGCCACGCCGGCTTTTGGCTCCGATCCGGCCTGGTCTCCCCTGATAAATTAGCCGTTTTTGGCCATTTTTTCATTGGTTGTGCGGTTCGCGCGCGGGTTGCGGCCTATTTGCAACAGTCGATTACCCTTTCTTAATCGGACTGCCCCAACGTCGTTAACCACACCTTGATCGGCGTCTCCGAGCGGGATAGCTTGAGTGTGCTGGAGGATGAGATTCGGAGTGGCATTTTAGCATCAATGACCGGCAAAACGGTCCCTGGACAATAGTCCGATCTTGATCTGAAAACGCCGCACCGGTACATGCAAAGACGGCTATGCCGTTTAACCAAAGGAGAGAAGACCATGCAGGGTTTGAAGGGCGTTATCGCCGCTGTCATGCTCGTGGCCGCCGCCGTTTCGCTTGGTGGCTGTTTCGGTCACCACGAGAAGGCCGTCGTCATGGAGCCGCTGAAGCTCGGCTAAATCACGACTACTGATTTGCTGTGGAAGCTCTGGCTTTCACGCAAAGCGGGACATGGATGCCGGAGCGCCGTAGCTGATGCGGCGGCGCTCCAGGCATCCTTTTCCTATTTTGGGGCCTGATTTTGCGGCTAAGCCTTGCCCCCGCGGCGCCCGGCACCGGTCTCTCGGGGCTGCAAATGGCGCCCTTAAAACCGACCCATAACCGCCAACTTTTCCCGTCTTAACCATATCGCTCGCGGATGCCCTCGGGGGCCTCCAGAGCTAAGACATCGTTAAGGCCTTTACTCCTACGATTTTCTTTAATTTAGCGGGAGTTAGTACATGCGTTTCCGTGGTGGGTTCGGCCACGCCTGCAAGCTCGCGGGCGTGTTTTTGGTGGTCGGTTTGGCGCTGGCCGCCTGTTCGAAGAGCCAGCAGCCGAAAGAATACGGTCTTGGGGGCGAGCGGCCGGCGACGCCGGGCAGCTCCAGGGATTTCTCCAGTAATGTGGGGGACGTGGTCCACTTCCAAGTGGACAGCGCCAGGCTGACGGGCGAGGCGCAGAATACCCTGCGCAGCCAGGTCCGCTGGCTCAACCAGTACGCGCAATATACCGTGACCATCGAAGGCCACGCGGACGAGCGGGGCACGCGCGAATACAACCTCGCGCTCGGCGCCCAGCGCGCCATTGCGGTCAAAGGCTTCCTGCTCAGCAATGGCCTCAGCGCGCGGCGCATCAAGACCATCTCCTACGGTAAAGAGCGGCCGATCGCGGTATGCGACGACATCTCCTGCTGGTCGCAGAACCGGCGCGCCCAGACCATCCTGAATTCGGACGCCATAGCGCGCTACTAGACCTTGCCGCAGGACGCTTTGTGGGCCAAACACACCTAAGTTTGGCCCCAAAGGGTCCGGCAAATGGATGCGTCCGGCGGATTCGCGGCGGTTCGATCCTCGCGCCGCGCGAAGCTCCGCACCGGACCTGCCGACAAGGTCGCAATCGTGCTCCCATCGACTGACATTACGGCTCCCACATGGGGGAACCGCGCCCGCATCACGGCCCTCGCCGTCTGTTTGCTGCTGGGCTTCGCGCCGGGCCGGGCGCTGGCTCAAGACGGCGGCGACCTGGCTGCCCGCGTCGGTAGGCTCGAGGCGGAGATTGCCGATCTCAAGGCCATGGTGGGACGGCTGGAGGCCCTGGTCCGCGCCAAGCCGAGCCTGGCGCCAGGGGGCTTGAACACGGCTGCGGAGGGCGATCTCGGTGCCCGCGTCGGCGCGCTCGAGACCCAGATCGGCGCACTCACCAATCAGATCGAGATGATGGGCGGTAAGGCGAGCGGGGCCGATGTCACGCCTGCGCCCCAGGCTGATGTGGATATGGAGGCGGAGATGCCGCCGCCGCCCGAGCCCGACACTAAGCCCGAGCCCGACACTAAGCCCGATATCATGGAGGCCCTGCGGGACGAGCCGCCGCCGGCCGAGGCGGCACCCCTTGCGCCGCACGCCGCGATTCCGCAACCGGCCGACGAGAGCGATCCATCGCGGCCGCGCTGGTATGGGCCAAAGCCCGGCGGCCAACAGCCCGATGGATCACAGCCCGGCCAGGCGGACACAGACGACAATGCGCCCCAATCGATCCTGCCACCGTCCGCCACCGCCGCGGTGCCGGACGAGTTGGCCCGGAGCCTTGCCGCGCTCCCCGACAGCGACGCCCAGGCGCTCTACGAGCAAGCCTATGGCGACCTGCTGCAGCGCGATTATCCGGCCGCGGAGACGGGGTTCGCCAAGGTGGTGAAGGACTATCCGAACGATCCGCTGGCGGGCAGCGCGCAATATTGGGTCGGCGAGACCTATTACGTGCGCAAGCAATACAAGAAGGCCGCCGACAGCTTCCTCGCCGCCTATCGCAAATATTCCGCAAGCGACAAGGCGCCCGACAGCCTGCTCAAGCTCGGCATGTCGCTCGCGGCGCTTGGGCAGAAGGACGCCGCGTGCTCCACTTTTAAGGAGCTCGACGACAAATTTCCCGACATGCAAGACCATCTCCGCAATCAGACCAAAGGCGAGGCGGCCAAGGCCGGATGCAAATGATGCGTGCCGGTCCGATCTCGGTCGAAGAGGCGAACGGACTGCTTGCGCCGCTTGCGCGTTTTGACCGGGTGGCGCTCGCGGTGTCTGGCGGTCCCGACAGTCTGGCGCTCATGCATCTCGCCGCGCGCTGGCGCGCCGAGCTGCATGACGGCCCCGAACTCTCCGTGCTCACGGTCGATCACGGCTTGCGCCCCAGCTCGCGTGATGAAGCGCTCATGGTGGGCCGTGCCGCCGCCGCACTGTCCCTGCCGCACGCGATCCTCACCTGGGAAGGCCGAGGCGAAGTGACCACGGGCGTTCAGGCGAAGGCGCGGACGGCGCGCTACGACCTGATGACGGCGCATGCGGTCGCCCACGACATCGGCGCTCTCGTCACCGCCCATCATCTCGACGATCAGGCCGAGACCTTCCTGATGCGGCTGAAGCGCGGCAGCGGCCTCGACGGTCTCGCCGCCATTGCCGAGACGGGCGCTTGGGGCCCGCTCACGCTGCTGCGGCCGCTACTCGACATGCCGAAGGCGCGGCTGGTGGCGAGCGTCGAGGAAGCAGGGCTCGCTTTTGCGCTCGACCCGAGCAACGCGGACACGCGGTTCGAGCGGGCGCGCCTGCGCGGCGCCACGGATGCCTTCGCCAAGCTCGGCCTGACGCCGGAAGCCCTGGCGCTGTCGGCGCGGCGGCTCAGGCGGGCCCGGACCGCGCTCGACGGAACGGCGCAAGAGTTTCTGTCCCGCCATGCCGAGATGAGCGATGCCGGCTATGCGGTCATCGACCAGGCGGTACTGAGCGCTTGCCCGGAGGAGATCGCGCTGCGGGCGCTGTCGCGCCTGCTGGCCTCCGTCGGCGGCGGCGAGGATCCGGTGCAACTGGCCAAGCTCGAGGCGCTGCTCGCCGCGCTGGGAGAGCATCCCGCCAAGGCTCATACGCTCGGGCGCTGCCGTATCGCGCCTCATGCCGGACGGCATCAGGGCCAACTCGGCATTTTCCGTGAGATGCGGCGGGACGGGCTGCCGGAGCTCGAGCTTCATCCGGGCGAGGGTGCGCTATGGGACAATCGCTTCCGCGTCGCGCTCGGGGCCGGCGCGCCTCGGGCCCTCACGGTCCGGGCGCTGGGCGAGACCGGCTGGCGGCAGCTGCGTGAAGCTGAGGCGCTGCCGCAATCCCTGCCGCGGCTCGCGGCCCGGGCGCTGCCGGCGTGCTGGCGCGGCGACAGGCTGCTTGGGCTGGCTGATTTCGGTGAGGCGCTCCACGGCGCCGCGCCATGCTCGCGCCACGAAGAGCGTCTTGACTGCCAAGCGATCTTCCTGCGGGGGGCGATCTGAGAGCCGGGGCCGTACGCCGCAGCGTCCTAAACCGTTGAGGAAGCATGCACCTCTTTCCGTTAGCTTTACTTGGCAAAAGACGTGCAGCTTCCTATGTTAACGAGGCTTACTAGCCATTCTGAGCCAGTTTTTCGGGGGCAAAGCTCTTAACGCCATGCGCGCCTCTTTCACCAAGCCGTCAGGTCAGGTCAGTTCATGAATTCGAACTTCCGTAATTTCGTTATTTGGGTGTTCATCGCCCTTCTCCTGGTTGCCCTGTTCAACCTGTTCCAGACGCCCGGCGTCCAGGTCCGCGGCAACGAGGTCAGCTTCTCGCAGATGCTGTCCGAGGTGGAGGGCGGCAACGTCCAGGACGTGACCATCGCCGGCAACCAGATCACCGGGCATTACACCGACGGCCGGGCCTTCCAGACCTATGCGCCGAACGATCCCAATCTGGTCGACAAGCTGAACAACAAGGGCGTGAAGATCACCGCCAAGCCGTCTGAGGAGGACGTTCCTTCGCTGTTCGGCGTGCTGATCTCCTGGTTCCCCATGCTGCTGCTGATCGCCGTGTGGATCTTCTTCATGCGCCAGATGCAGTCGGGCGGCGGCCGCGCCATGGGCTTCGGCAAGTCCAAGGCCAAGCTGCTCACCGAGCGCCATGGCCGGGTGACCTTCGACGACGTCGCCGGCGTCAACGAGGCCAAGGAAGACCTGCAAGAGATCGTCGAGTTCCTGCGCGATCCGCAGAAGTTCCAGAAGCTCGGCGGCAAGATTCCGCGCGGCGCGCTTTTGGTTGGACCTCCGGGTACCGGCAAGACGCTGCTGGCGCGCGCCATTGCGGGCGAGGCGAATGTTCCGTTCTTCACCATCTCGGGCTCCGACTTCGTCGAGATGTTCGTCGGCGTGGGTGCGTCCCGGGTGCGCGACATGTTCGATCAGGCGAAGAAGAACGCGCCCTGCATCATCTTCATCGACGAGATCGACGCGGTCGGCCGTCATCGCGGCGCCGGTCTCGGCGGCGGCAATGACGAGCGCGAGCAGACGTTGAACCAGCTTCTGGTCGAGATGGACGGCTTCGAGGCGAATGAGGGCGTTATCCTCATCGCCGCCACCAACCGACCCGACGTGCTCGATCCCGCGCTGCTGCGTCCCGGCCGTTTCGACCGTCAGGTCGTGGTGCCGCGCCCGGACATCATCGGCCGCGAGAAGATCCTCAAAGTGCATGTGCGCAAGGTGCCGCTGGCGCCGGACGTGGACTTGCGCGTCATCGCGCGCGGCACGCCGGGCTTCTCGGGCGCCGATCTGGCCAATCTCGTCAACGAAGCGGCGCTGCTTGCCGCTCGGCGTTCCAAGCGGCTCGTCACTCAGCACGAGTTCGAGGACGCCAAGGACAAGGTCATGATGGGCGCCGAGCGCCGCTCCATGGTGATGACCGAGGAGGAGAAGACCCTCACGGCCTATCACGAAGGTGGTCACGCGCTCGTGGCGCTGCACCAGCCGGCGTCCGATCCGGTCCACAAGGCGACTATCATTCCGCGCGGCCGCGCGCTCGGCATGGTCATGCGCCTGCCTGAGCGGGACATGCTGTCCTATACGCGCGCCAAGCTGAAGGCCGACATCACCGTGGCCATGGGCGGCCGCGTGGCCGAGGAGATCGTGTTCGGCTACGACAAGGTCACCTCCGGCGCGTCGTCCGACATCAAGATGGCGACGGGGCTGGCGCGCGCCATGGTCACCCAGTTCGGCATGTCCGACAAACTCGGACCGCTGGCTTACGGTGACAACGAGGAAGAAGTGTTCCTCGGCCATTCGGTTTCGCGCACGCAGAACCTTTCGGACGAGACCCAGTCCATCGTCGATGAGGAGATCCATCGTCTCGTCGACGAAGGCTTCGAGGGCGCCCGCAAGATCCTGTCGGAGAATATCGACGACCTGCACATCCTCGCTCGCGGCCTGCTCGAATACGAGACGCTGTCGGGTCAGGAGATCAAGGACCTGCTGAACGGCAAGCCGCCGGTCCGCGACTTCCCGGTCGAGGATACGGTGCGTCCCGGTCCCGCCTCCGCCGTGCCGACTGCCGGCCGCGGCAAGAAGCCGCCGGAGCCGGACGCGGGCGGTCTGGAGCCGCAGCCGACCTGATCCGGGCTTCCGCCCAACACTGACATTTGCGCATGCCCGGCCTTTTGCCGGGCATGTTGCTTTGTGCCGGGCATGTTGAGTTGTGCTAAAGGCTCGCCCATGGCTGAAAAGAATATGGCTGACACGAAGCTCTATCTCAGGCCCATCGGATTTCTCTACGGGCCGCCGGCCGAGGCGGCGGTCGAGGACGGCTTGGCATTGCCGTTGGCGGGCGGGCCGATCGCTTTCACGTCCGCGGTTCTGATCGAGGGCGATCCCCGCAATTCGCGGCGGCGGTTGTTTTCCGCGAGCGCCCTGAACGAGGTGCGCGACGCCGATCTCGGTGCGGTGCTCGCGCGCGTCACCGCGACGCGGCCGCCCTTCGCCGGGCTTTCGCTGTCGCGTCCGGCGCTCATGGGCATCGTCAACGTCACCCCGGACAGCTTCTCCGACGGCGGGCTCTACGACACAACTGAAGGCGCCATCACCCATGCTGCGGAGCTGGTGGAGGCGGGGGCCGCGATCGTCGATGTCGGCGGCGAGTCCACGCGTCCCGGGTCCGACGCGGTCGAGGACGAGGCGGAGCGCGACCGCGTGGCGCCGGTGCTCGAAGGGCTCAAGGGCATTCACGCCGTCATCTCCATCGACACGCGCAAAGCCTCGGTGGCGCGCGCGGCCGCTGAGGCCGGCGCCAAGATCCTCAACGACGTCTCGGCGCTGACCCACGACCCGGCCTGCTTGGACGTGGCGGTTGAGAAGGGGCTCGATCTGGTGCTGATGCATGCCCAAGGCGAGCCCAAGACCATGCAGGACGATCCGACCTACGACGACGTGGTGCTCGAAGTGTTCGACTATCTGGAGGCGCGGATCGGACTTTGCGTGGCGGCGGGCATCGACCGCTCCCGTATCGCCGCCGACCCCGGTCTCGGCTTCGGCAAGACGCTGGCCCATAATCTCGCGCTGCTGGCCAATCTCAGCGTGTTCCACGGTCTCGGCGTGCCGCTTCTCGTCGGCGCCTCGCGCAAACGCTTCATCGGTGGCGTGGGCCAGGGGCGTGATCCCCGGTCCCGGGAGCCGGGCAGCCACGCCGCGGCGATCGCGAGCGCCGCGCAAGGGGTCCAGATGTTGCGGGTCCATGACGTGGCGGGCAGCCGCCAGGCCCTGGATGTCTGGCGCGCCAGCATGTTCGGCACTGAAAATTAAGGCAAATTCCACGCCGTGCTTCGCCGACACATGTAATTTTTGCTTACATTTTTTGAACGCAAGCAGGCTATGAGGAGGCGCATAATCCGATGTCACGCCAGGCAAATCCGAAAACGGGGCAGGCGACGTCTGGCGGCGTAGACGGGGGAAGTACCGGGATGGCTCGCAAGTTTTTTGGCACGGATGGTATCCGTGGCAGCGCCAATTCCTATCCGATGACCTCGGAGGTGGCGTTGAAGGTCGGCATGGCCGCCGGCAAGGTCTTCACCAACGGCTCGTACCGCCACCGGGTGGTGATCGGCAAGGACACCCGCCTGTCGGGCTACATGATCGAATCGGCGCTGGTCTCCGGCTTCACCGCCATGGGCATGGACGTGTTCCAGCTCGGGCCGATGCCGACGCCCGCCGTCGCGATGCTGACGCGGTCGTTGCGCGCCGATCTCGGCGTGATGATCTCCGCCTCGCACAATCCCTTCATCGACAACGGCATCAAGCTGTTCGGGCCGGACGGCTACAAGCTCTCCGACGAGACCGAGCTGGAGATCGAGACGCTGATGGAAGGCGATCTCGCCGAGTTGCTCGCGCCGCCGGAGAAGATCGGCCGCGCCACCCGCATCGACAGCGCCCGTGAGCGCTATATCGAATTCGCCAAGCGAACCCTGCCCAAAAATCTGCGCTTCGACGGCATCCGCGTGGTGATCGATTGCGCCAACGGCGCCGGCTACAAGGTGGCGCCGGAAGCGCTCTGGGAACTCGGCGCCGAGGTCATCAAGATCGGCGTCGATCCGAACGGCCTCAACATCAACAAGGATTGCGGATCGACCGCGCCGCAGAACCTCATCCGCAAGGTGAGCGAGGTGCGCGCGGATATCGGCATCGCGCTCGATGGCGATGCGGACCGCGTGGTCATTGTCGACGAGAAGGGCCGCATCATCGACGGCGACCAGCTGATGGCGGTGATCGCCGAGTTTTGGCTGCGGCGCGGACGGCTCGCCGGCGGCGGGGTGGTCGCCACGGTGATGTCCAATCTCGGGCTGGAGCGCTATCTCGAAGATCTCGGCCTCGGCCTGACCCGCACGCCGGTCGGCGACCGCTACGTGGTCGAGCATATGCGCCAGCACGGCTACAATGTGGGCGGCGAGCAGTCCGGCCATATCGTGCTGTCGGATTTCTCCACCACCGGTGACGGCCTGGTGACGGCGCTGCAAATCCTCGCCGTGGTCGCCCAGAGCGGCAAGCCGGTGAGCGAGGTGTGCAACCGCTTCGAGCCTCTGCCGCAGATCCTGGAGAATGTCCGCTACAAGAACGGCCAGCCCCTCGACAATGTGGGGGTGCAGCGGGCGATCAACGACGGCAAGTCGAAGCTCGGCAAGGCCGGCCGCCTGGTCATCCGCCCTTCCGGCACGGAGCCGGTGATTCGGGTCATGGCCGAGGGCGACGACGCGGGGCTGGTGAAGACCGTGGTCTCGGACATCGTCCACGCTTTGTCGGATGCGGCCGCAGCCTAGGCCGCTTCCTGCCCCTGGCCTGAAACACTAATATTTTCAGTTGCTTGCTTCCCGCCACGGCGGCGAACCCGGCGTCCTGTGGCCAAGGCGCCACGGCCGTCCCAGCATGGCACCGGGTTTAGGAGTCCGTTAACCAATCCCGCCGATAGTCCCCTTCATGAGACAGCCAGCGTGACCTGAGCCGCAGGTCATTGGATCGCCAGGCTGCAGTCAGAAGGGGTAATCAGATGGGACAGACTCGCTCAATCATTCTCGGCGTTGCCGCTCTGGTCATCGGCCAGACGGCCAGCGCCTATGCCGCCGACCTCGGCCTTCCGCCGCCGCCGCCGCTCGAATATCCCGCGCCTTGCGTGGGCTGCACGGGCCCGGTCTATTTGAAGGGCTTCATCGGTGCCGCCAACCCGAATGTCGGCGACATCAACACCGAACTCTTCCAGTTCAACGACTTCGAAGTCTCCCACGAAGACATCAAGAGCACGCCGTTCTTCGGTCTCGGCATCGGCTATCAATTCAATTCTTGGCTGCGCTTCGATGCCACCGGTGAATATCGCGGCAAGTCGCTGTTCATCGCCCAGGACCGCTATCCCGGCGGCAACGGCACCTTCAGCATCGCCAGCAACTCAGCCGACGGCACCTTCCTGCCCGGCACCAACGAATACACCGCCGACATCGAGAGCTGGGTCGGCCTGGCCAACGCCTATATCGATCTCGGCACCTATATGTGCATCACGCCTTACGTCGGCGGCGGTATCGGTTTGGCTTCGGTTTCCGTGCTCGGCCTGAAAGACGTGAACGTACCGAATAACGGTGTCGCCTACGGCGCCGATCACACCGAGACGAATTTCGCCTGGGCCGTCTATGGCGGTCTCGCCTATGACGTGAACCCGTCCGTCACCCTCGACCTGTCCTATCGCTACACCGATCTCGGCAGCGCGAGCAGCGGCAGGGTGACCGCCTATGACGGATCGAGCTCTTATGCCGGCGTGGACATCGACGACATCACGTCGCACGACGTCATGCTCGGCGTGCGCTGGAAGCTCGGACATCAGCCGGCAACGCCGATGCCGGTGGCCTTCAAGTAGACCCATCGACCTCAGCCGACTGCTAGCCTTTACCGCCCGTCCTCGCGACGGGCGGTTTTTTCTTTGAGCATCACTGCCGACTTGCACGCTCTTGACGGATATTTGCGCCGCTCGTATGGGCAGCAGCACAGGCGAGCGAAGAGCTCGCGCCTTCCAGGAGAGTGAAGTGACCCTGCCGCCCAAGCCGGCCAGACGCCCCGCCAATCCACGCTTTTCGTCCGGCCCCTGCACCAAGCGTCCGGGCTGGTCGCCGGCGGCGCTCGACGGTGCACTGCTCGGGCGCAATCATCGCCAGCCCGAGACCAAGGCGCGCATCGAGGCGGCGCTGCTCAAGACCCGCGAATTGCTGGGCCTGCCTGACGATTATCGCGTGGCGCTGGTGCCAGCTTCGGATACCGGGGCGGTGGAGATGGCGCTGTGGTCGCTGCTGGGCCCACGCGGCGTCGACGTGCTCGCCTGGGAGGCTTTCAGCCGCGACTGGGTGACCGATATTGTCGAAGAGCTGAAGCTCACCGATGTCCGCCCGCTGCTGGCGGCCTATGGCAGCCTGCCCGACCTCTCCGAAGTGGATTTCGACCGCGACGTGGTGTTCGCCTGGAACGGCACCACCTCGGGCGTGCGGGTGCCGAACGGCGATTGGATCGCGGCCGACCGCAAGGGTCTCACCATCTGCGACGCCACCTCCGCCGTGTTCGCCCAAGACATCGACTGGCGCAAGCTCGATGCGGCCACCTTCTCCTGGCAGAAAGTGCTGGGCGGCGAGGCGCAGCACGGCATGCTGATCCTGTCCCCGCGCGCGATCGAGCGGTTGGAAAGCTATTCGCCGCCATGGCCGCTGCCGAAGCTGTTCCGCATGACCAGGAACGGCAAGGTGATGGAGGATCTGTTCGAGGGGTCGACCATCAACACGCCGTCCATGCTGTGCCTGGAGGACTATATGGACGCGCTCGCCTTCGTCGAAAGCGTGGGAGGGCTCAAAGGCACCATGGCCCGGGCGGACGCCAACGCGGCGGTGGTCGCGGCCTGGGTGGCCAAGACGCCTTGGGTGGATTTCATGGCACGCCTGCCGGAGACCCGCTCCAACACATCCGTCTGTCTCAGGATCGCCGATCCCGAGATCGCGGCGCTGCCGCGCGAGACGCGCGACGCGATCCCGCGCGCCATGGCGCTCCGGCTCAGCCAGGAGGATGTAGCCAAGGACATCGCGTCTTATCGTGACGCACCGCCGGGCCTTCGCATCTGGACCGGCGCCACGGTGGAGACGTCGGACGTCGAGGCCCTGATGCCCTGGCTCGATTGGGCCTTTGCTTGCGAGAAACAGGCGTTGGCCAAGGCCGCCTAAGCCGCTTTAGGGAAGGCTCGCATCGGGCGGGCGGTCACGCTATAACGGCACACGGCCCCGACAGTTTGCGGGGCCGTTTCTGTGTCTTACTCCAGGAATTAAAGGATTTCGCTGTGGCCAATGTCGTGGTCGTCGGCTCTCAATGGGGCGACGAAGGCAAGGGCAAGATCGTCGACTGGCTGTCGGAGCGCGCCGATGTGGTGGTGCGGTTCCAGGGCGGCCACAATGCCGGCCATACGCTGGTGGTCGACGGCACGACCTATAAATTGTCGCTGCTGCCCTCGGGCGTGGTGCGCAAGAACAAGCTCGCGGTGATCGGCAACGGCGTGGTCGTCGATCCTTGGGCTCTGGTGGAAGAAATTGCGCGCATCGAGGCGCTCGGGGTCGAGATCAGCCGCGACAACTTACGCATCGCCGAGAACGCGACGCTGATTCTGCCGCTCCACCGCGAGCTCGACGCGCTGCGCGAGGCCGCCGCGGGCGCCGGCAAGATCGGCACCACCAAGCGCGGCATCGGGCCGGCCTATGAGGACAAAGTCGGCCGCCGCGCCGTGCGCGTGATGGACCTTGCCGACTTGCAGAGCCTGAAGCCGAAGATCGAGCGCATCCTGGCGCATCACAATCCCTTGCGGCGCGGTTTGGGCGAGCCGGAGATCAGTGCCGATGAGCTCTGCGGCGAGCTCACGGCGATCGCGCCCAAGGTGCTGCCTTACGTGGATACGGTATGGAAGCTGCTCGACGCCAAACGGCGGGAAGGCAAGCGCATCCTGTTCGAAGGCGCGCAAGGCGCGCTGCTCGACATCGACCACGGCACCTATCCCTTCGTCACTTCGTCGAACACCGTGGCGGCGCAAGCCGCGACCGGATCGGGCGTGGGGCCCGGCGCGCTCAACTACGTGCTCGGCATCACGAAGGCCTACACCACGCGGGTGGGCGAGGGGCCGTTCCCCACCGAGCTTACTGACGCCGTCGGCAAGGAGCTCGGCGAGCGGGGTCAGGAATTCGGCACGGTCACGGGCCGCGCGCGCCGCTGCGGCTGGTTCGATGCCTGCCTCGTGCGCCAGACCTGCACCGTGGCCGGCATCAACGGCATCGCGCTGACCAAGCTCGACGTGCTGGACACGCTGCCCGAGCTCAAGATCTGCATTGGGTACACGCTCGACGGCAAGGAGATCGAGTATCTGCCGGCGGCGCAAGGCCAGCAGGCGCGGGTTCGGCCGATCTACGAGACCATGGAAGGCTGGAACCAATCGACGCGCGGCGCACGCTCGTGGGGCGAGCTGCCGGCGCAGTGCATCAAATATGTTCGCCGGCTCGAGGAACTGGTCGGCGTGCCGGTGGCGCTGCTGTCGACCAGCCCCAAGCGCGAGGACACTATCCTCGTGCACGACCCGTTCGTGGATTAGGCGCTCGTCATGGCCGAAAAGACATATCCCTGGAAAGTGGTGTGGATCACGGGCGCGTCCGGCGCCATCTGCGGGGAGATCGCCCGGCGGCTCGCCGCCGCCGGCGTGACCGTCGCCGCCACGGCGCGGCCGAGCGACCGGCTCGACGCGCTGGCCGCTTCGTCCGAACACATCATCGCCTTTCCGGCCGACGTGCTCGATGCCGATGCCCTGAAAGCTTGCGCCGCCAAGGTCGAGGCCGCGCTCGGTCCCATCGACATGGTGCTGCTGGGGGCCGGCATGTATGTGCCCTTCGACATCCGCAATATCGACGTCGATGGCTTCCACAAGACCATGGCGCTCAATGTGGACGGCGTGATCAACGGCGTGGCTGCCGTGCTGCCTTCGATGCTGGCGCGCCGCCAAGGCCATGTCGCCATCATGGGCTCGCTGTTCGGCTATGCAGGCTGGCCGGGGAACGGCAGCTACGGGGCGAGCAAGGCGGCGGTGATCAATCTCGCCGAGAGCCTCAAGCTCGAACTGAGAGGCACCGGCGTCGACGTGACCATCATCAATCCGGGCTTCGTCGATACGCCGCTCAACGCCGCCTACGATCCGAAGAAGAAGCTCTTCGTCATGAAGACGGAGCGCTGCGCCCGGAAGATCCTCGAGAAGCTGCCGAAGCGGCCTTACGAGATCGCCTTCCCGCCCCAGGTCGAAGGCTTCTTGAAGACGGTGCGCAGCCTGCCGCGCAGCCTCTCCTTCCCGCTCGTGCGCCGGTTCATCAAGACCATGGGCGCTTAGGCCAAATTGTATCCATTCGCTTGAACGCTCCTTCATCTTCCTGGGCAACGCTGTCCCGACTGCGCAACCCGAACGCCGGTCGCAGTTTTGCGACTTCGTGAGAACAAGGAGACCTGGCTATGAAATATCTGGGAAGTGCTGTTTTGGTATTGGGTGTGTTTGCCTTTTCGACCGCAGCTTCGGCCGCGGTGGTGTGCAACGGCGATGGCGATTGCTGGCGGGTCAAGAAGACCCATGAGTATCCCGCGGGCCTGAACCTCAACATCTATGGCGACGAGTGGGAGCCGGGCGCGGGCTATCGCATCCGCGAGGCCGGCGAAGGTCGCGGCTATTATCGCGGTGGCGCTTGGATCGGCTTCTAAGCGGGCCGTCTCGAAGCATCATGAGGGGGGCCGCGCCGCGGCGCCCCTCATTTGCATTGGCGCCAGGCACTGAAGTCTAAGCGGCTTTCGCCGACGGCGGCGGCGCCATGAATTCCGGGCCAACGGGATCGGTGACGGTCTCGGCGAGAATTCGATCGATCTCGTCCATGCTGGCGGAATCGATCGTCCAGCCCATCACATCGCCGATGTCGTCGAGCTGGGAGGGACGCCGCGCGCCCCACAGGGCGATGGTGTCGCCGCGGTCGAGAATCCAGCGCACGGCCAACGCCAGCACCGACTTGTCGAACTTGTCCTTGGCGAGCGCATCGAGTTTGGCGACAGCGGCGAGATATTGCGCACGGCGGGGCGCCTGGAATTTCGGATCGTTGTTACGCAGATCGTCGCCGTCGAACTTCGTGTCGGCGGTGATCTTGCCCGCTAACAGGCCCCGGCACAGGGCGCCGTAGGCGAGCACGACGATGTCATGCTTCTTGGCGTAAGGCAGCACGTCTTTCTCGATCTCCCGCTCGAACAGATTATAGGGCGGCTGAATGGTGGCGATGGGCGTGGCTTTGCGGAAGCGGTCCATCTGCTCCGGGGAGTAATTGCTGACGCCGATGGCGCGGATCTTTCCTTCGCGCAGGAAGTCGTCGAGGGTCTTGGCCGTCTCCTCGAACGCCGTGCCTTCGTCCGGCCAATGCACTTGGTAGATGTCGATCGTCTCGGTCTTGAGGCGCTTGAGCGAATCCTCGAGTTCGTGGCGTAGACGCCGAGGCGTCGAGTTGCGCACGATTCCCTCGCCGCTCCAGTCGAGGCCGACCTTGGTGGCGATCAGCACCTTGTCGCGGCGACCCTGAAGCGCCTTGCCCACGATCTCCTCGGAATGGCCGAAGCCGTAGACGGGCGCCGTGTCGACGAGATTGATGCCGAGGTCGAGGGCGTGGTGAATGGTGGCGATGGCGTCCTTTTCGTCGCTGCCGCCCCACATCCATCCGCCAATGGCCCAGGTGCCGAGCGCGATGCGCGAGGCCTCAAAGGGCAGGCCAGCGATTTTCAGATGTTCCATGTGTGGCCCCTTTTGCTTGGAATGCCTCGATGAGAACGCTTGAAGTGGAAAAGGGTGCCCCGGAAGCGGGTGGGACGAATTGCCCGGTGAGGGTGACTTAGGACAACAGCTCGCGGAAATAGGAGTCCAGCAGGCGGTCCTCGGGGTCGATTTCTTTGCGGCGGGCGGCGAATTGCTGAAGACGCGTGCCGAAGGCGCGGCGCACCATGTCCCGGGTCAGGAAGGGCGTCTGGTTGAATAGAGGCACGCCCCGGCGCTCGCTGCAGAAGTCATTATAGGCGTGCAGGAACTCCTCCCACTCCGGCCCGCCGGTCGACGCCGGATCGATGCTCAAGGTTGGGCCTTCCCAGCTATAGGAGAACAGCGCCTCGCAATCGCGCACGATGGCATAGCCGACGCTCGGTAGATTGCAGCGATAGCCGGTATGGGCCTCATAGGCGATGCAGAAGTCGCAATATTCCTCGAGCGTGTCGAAGAAGCCGCCCTCGCGGAACGACCACATGGAGAACAGATATTTGTTCTCGCCGGGCTCGCGCGGGTAGTTGATGATCTGCGCGTGCGGCCAGGTGCGGTCGGAGCGCACGAACCAAACCATCGCCTGCCGCAGCATGTAGAAAAATGTGTCCTGGGCCCGCGCCCGCCATTTCGGATTGGAAATGTTCTTCTGCATCCAGATAACCACGGCCGGCGCATATTTGCGCCAGAAGCGGTTGCGGTAGGACCAGCGCATGCGTGACTTGGGCGCGACGTCGGGATTGTCCTTGCGCAGCTCGACCACGACGCGCTTCGCGTAGGGGAAGATGTAATACATCACCGCGTAGCCGCGGGCCTTGTAGATGGGGAAATATTTGCGGAAATTTTCCAGGCTCAGCGAATAATGGCGCACGGACATCGCCGTGGTCGGCCTGACCTTGATGGTCACCTCGAAGATGATACCGAACAGGCCATAGCTCGAGCGGATCAGCTGCATCTCCTTCGGATTGTCGGCCTCGTTGATCTCGCGAATCTCGCCTTGCGGCGTGACCAGCCGCACGGCGGTGACATAGGAGCTCACTTGGCCGAAGCCGCCGGGGAAGGACGAATCCTTGGTGGCGGCGCAGGCCATGGCGGCCATGGTCGTGTTGCCGATCTCGGTGGTGATGTAGGGCTGCAGGCCGCGCTCTTTCAGCGCGTAAGCCAGCGTCATGTGCGAGACGCCGGCCTCGACCGTCACCGTGTCGTCGGTGAAGTGCAGGATGCGGTTCATGGCCTTCATGTCGACCATGGTGCCGTCGTCGCCGTTCATGCGGGCGGTGGAATGCATGGAGCCGGCCGGGCGCACGGGCGCGGGAAACCGCACGTGGTCGACCATGATCTCGACCAGATCCTCGGCGCTCTCCGGCGTTACCTTCACCTTCGGGTGATAGGTCCAGGTGCCGTCCCAGCTCTTGACGGTGACGTCCTGTTCGCTGTCCATGAACTCCCCCCAAACCTCGTCGCGGCGCAAGACCATAACGGAATGTGCCAGCGAATCCAGGCTCCACGCATCCGAGCCGCAGGGCGCATTGAGCGAGCCTCAAGCCTGAAAGGACTTGACGCAGATCAATGAGGCGGCAGGAGGATCGTATGGGTTGAAGGGACCTGAGGGGAGTGCTTAGGTCTGCCGCTGTCATGGCCCATTCTTGGGCAAAATGTCACCGGCGCATGGTGCGCCAAAGCTTGTGAGGGGACGTGAAGCGCTTCTGTATCATCGGGGCCGGCGCCTGCGGCCTGGCCGTGGCCAAAACCTTTGCCGAGCGGGGGATTCCCTTCGATTGCTTTGAGGCGGAGGGCGACGTGGGGGGTATCTGGAACCCGGAGAGCCCGCATGCGGTCTATGGCTCGACCCACCTCAATTCTTCCAAAAAGCTGTCGCGCTACCCCGATTTCAAGTTCCCGGACGAGATGCCGTATTATGTCAGCGCGGCGCAGGCCGAGGACTATTTGCGCGCTTATGCCGCGGAATACGGGATCTACGACCGCATCACGTTCAACACCCGCGTGAAGCGCGCCGAGCGCACGGACGCGGGCTGGCGCATCACCATCGAGGGCGAGACCGAGCCCCGGATCTATGACGGGTTGGTGGTCGCCAACGGGCACCATTGGCAGGCGAAGCAGCCCGACTATCCCGGCACGTTCGACGGCGAGATGCTGCACTCGCACGACGTGAAGTCGCGGGCGCAGCTCAAGGACAAGCGCGTGCTCGTGGTCGGCGCCGGCAACTCGGCCGTCGACATTCTGTCGGATGCCGCGCTCGACGGGAAGGCGGCGGTGCACTCCATGCGCCGGTCCTATTATTTCTTCCCGAAGATGCTGTTCGGCAAGCCGACCGACGCCGTCATCGACCGGCTAAGTCATTTGCCGCTGCCGCGCCGCTTCATGTACGCGCTCTACAAGCTCGGCATGCGGATCCTCGTGGGCGCGCACCGCCATTACGGGCTCGAGGCGCCCGACCATAATCTGTTCGAGGCGCACCCGACCGCCTGCACCACCTATCTCGATCACATCGTGCATGGGCGGATCGTCGCCAAGCCCGGCATCGAGCGGTTCGAAGGCAAGCGCGTCTATTTCGTGGACGATACGTTTGAAGACGTCGACATGGTGATCTGGGCCACAGGCTACAGCATCCAGTTCCCGTTCATGGACGATAGCTACATTCTCGACGAGCAGGGCCGCTCCAAGCTGTTCATCTACACCTTCGATCGCGAGCACGACGATTTCTTCGTCTGCGGCTTGTTCGAGCCGGCCGAAGGCGGCGTGTGGCAGGTCGCCGATTATCAGGCGCGGCTGATGGCGGCCTTCGTGGTGGCCTGCGAGACGGATAAAAAGCGAGCCGACTGGTTCCGCAAGCTGAAGGCGCATGCCAATCCCGATATTGGCCACGGCATCAAGTATCAGGACACGCCCTGGCACAAATTCGAGATCCAGCACTTACGCTTCCGCCGCTACATGGCTCGGCTGCTCAAGAAGTTCGGCCCGTGCGCCGGCGAGGAGCAGGAGATGCGCATCATGGGGGAGAGCGCCGAGGACGAGCAGGAGAAGATCAAGCTCGCCTCTTGAGCGGCCACAAAAAAACCCGGGGCTTTCACCCCGGGTCTTTTTTGGCGAATGCCGGATCGTTACGCGGTCGGCGTGAAGGCCGGCGGCGTCGACTTGGCCACGGCCTGCTCGACCGGCTTGTAGGCGTCGCGGGCGACGGATGCGTACATCTCGCCGATCTTCGAGGCCTGGGCAAGCCAGTTGTCGTAAGCGGTCTTGGCATACTGCGACTGAATTTCGATAACGTGCTCGAGCGACTTGGCGCCGACGAGCTTCTCGAAAGTGCGGGTCGCATCGGCGAAGGCCTGCTTCGAATAGCCGGTCACTTCGGCGCCGATGGTCTGGAAGCCGCGATTGAGCTCGCCATATGAGCGGAGCATTGCGTCGTAGCCGTCCTTGCCCATTTTCTGAAGGTCCTTGGGATCGATCATGTCAGAACTCCTTTTTGTCCAAGCGTGTGTCTTGGTGTAGCTTGGATATATTGCGCTGCACAAAAAATTCAAGGGTTAATTGTGCACTGCACAAAAAAAGTTCGAGATCGGCTTAAAGGGGGCCCTTTTCCCCCTAAAATGCTCGGGCCGGCCCCAATTCCTTCGACTTAGCGACCTTTCCCGGAAATGCCGCGAACCATCCCGCGGCCAGGCGGCGCTTTAAGCCGCCCGGCCGGGAGTCTCGGCGCTTGCTCAGGCCTTGAGGCTAGCAGCGGTTGCCGAGGGTAAAGATGCATTTCAGGCCCTTGCCGGTCTTCTTGACCACGGTGCCCGTGCCCTGGACGACGCCTTTGCCGGCCTGGCCGGCACCTTGGACCACGCCTTTGCCGACCTGCGCGGTGCCTTTCACGGCGCCTTTGACCGGCTCGATCGCCTGCGCCGACAGCGTGGCTGCCGCCAGGATCAGCCCTGCGAGAAGTGAAGTGCGGATCATCGTTCGTTCCCTCCCTCTGAGTTGGTTTGGTTGCGTTGCCATGGGCCGTATCGGCCAGGGCGGAACACAAGATTAATAGTTGGGCCCTGGATCGGGTTCCAACAAGACGTGCTGCCAAAGATCGACGATCTTGTTCGCGAAAGACGCATGAAACACGATTCGCATGTCGATTTGACAGGCGGCGTCCGCGAATCTCCGCCGCAAATGCTTGAGCAGACTCACTTGCGTCTTTAAACCCATTCTATGGCGCTGAGACGTGTGAGGCTTCTGGCCACGGCCGGACGCTGGACCATCCCTAATCTCAAGCAGTTCCAAGAGAGCCGGCAACCGGTGGTGTGGCTCTTGGCGCCGCTGATCGGATTGGCGACGGGCCTTGCGGCCATCGGCTTCCGTCTGGCGATCGGCGTCTTCCAGCTGCCTTGGCTGCACGACATGACGGAGAACGTGGCCACGGCGGCGCGGGCCCAGCCATGGTGGGTGATCATGCTCGCGCCGGCCGCCGGCGGGCTTCTGGTCGGCCTGATGCTGCGCTATGTGCTGACCGCCAAGCGCACCGACGCGGTGCCGGATGTCATGGAAGCGCGGGTCAATGCCGGGCGGGGCCTGAACTTACAGCAAGGTCTGCTGAGCGCGCTGGCGAGCGCGCTGTCGCTGGGGTCGGGCGCCAGCGCCGGCCGCGAGGGACCGATCGTTCATCTCGGCGCCACCATCGCCGCGGCGGCCTGCTCCCGGCTCAGCCTGCCCAATGCCGCGCGGCGCACGCTGCTCGCCTCGGGCGCGGCAGGCGCCGTGGCCGCGTCGTTCAACGCGCCCATCGCCGGCGTGCTGTTCGCGCAAGAGGTGATCCTCAATCACTTCTCCATCCGCAGCTTCGTGCCGCTGGTGCTGTCCTCGGTGGTGGCGACGATCGTGTCGCAGGCGTGGTTCGGCAACGTCGCCGCGTTCGTCGTGCCGAGCTACAACATCGCGTCCTATCTGGAGGTGCCCGCCTTCGTGCTGCTCGGCATCATCGCCGCCGCGGTCGCTGTGGTGTTTCAGCTTGCGGTGCTGTCCACCGATTGGGTCGCCCGCAACATCAATATGCCGCTGGTGGCGCGCCCCGTGGTGGGTGGTCTTCTGATCGGCCTCATCGCCATCTGGTTTCCGCAGGTGCTCGGCGTCGGTTACGACACGACCGACGCGGCGCTGAAAGACCATATCCCGATCCTTCTGATGCTGACGCTGATCGTCGCCAAGACCGCGGCGACGGCGATCGCGCTCGGCTCGCGCTTCGGCGGCGGGGTGTTCTCGCCGGCGCTCTATCTCGGCGCCATGACCGGCGGCGCGTTCGGCCTCATCGCCGCGAGCGTGTTCCCCGAGGTCGGCTCCAGCGAGGGCCTCTACGCCATTCTCGGCATGGGCGCGGTGGCCGCCGCCGTACTCGGCGCGCCGATCTCGACCACGGTGATGGTGTTCGAGCTGACCGGCGGCTTCGCGCTCAGTCTGGCGCTGATGCTGACGGTGGCGATCGCGAACGGCATCAGCCAAGCGATCCTCGGCAGGTCCTTCTTCCAGGCCCAGCTCGAATCGCGCGGCATCGTGCTCCACGAAGGGCCGCACCGGACCGTAATGAAGGATATTCGGGTCGCCGACTTCATGCGGCCGCCGGCGGCAGGGGACTCCACGGTGCTGCCCGCAGGCGAGCGCGAGCGCGCGTTGCAGTCGGACGAGACGCTGGAAACGGCGCTGCGCTCTTTCGATACGCTCGGCGCCGATCGCTTGCCCGTGGTCGATTCCAAGGACAGAAGCAGGATCGTCGGCTGGGCCAGCCAAGCCCGGGCGCTGTCCTGGTTCAACAAGGCGCTGATCGCGGCAAGCGTCGAGGAACACCGCTAGGCCGGAGAGCGATGTCCCCTTAGGGGGCTACTTCATCTTGCAGGTTGGACAACGAGGCGGTCTCGCCGTTCCCGTCGCCCGCGCCGGGATTGGGCGAGAAATATTTGTCAAATTTGTCAGGCACCCCGTCGAAGGCGGCGGCATCCGCTGGCGGCTCGCGCTTGACCGCGATGTTCGGCCAGCTTTGCGCATAGTCCGCATTGAGCGTCAGCCATTTGTCGAGACCGGGCTCCGTGTCGGCGAAGATGGCCTCGGCGGGACATTCAGGCTCGCACACGCCGCAATCGATGCATTCGTCCGGATGGATGACGAGCATGTTCTCGCCTTCGTAGAAGCAGTCGACCGGACACACCTCCACGCAGTCCATGTATTTGCACTTGATGCAGTTCTCGGTGACGACGAAGGTCACGGGGCGCTCCTTGGGCGGTCGTTTTCCGGCCGGTAGAACAGGGCGATCTGAAGGCTCGTGGCGATGCGCTTCGCCTTCTCCATGAAGGCCGCGGTCAGGCCTGCATCGAACAGCTCGTCGCAAGTCTCGGCGAACAGCGCCAGCCAGCGCTCGAACAATTCCGGCGTCAGCCCCGCAAGGCGGCGGTGCACGGCCACCGGATTGCCGTGATAGCGCCCCGAGGTCAGCATGATCGACGACCAGAAATCGACCATGGTGGCGAGATGCGGTTTCCAGTCGGCGATGGCGCGGTCGAAGATCGGGCCCAGCTCCGCATCGGCGCGCACCTTGGCGTAGAAGCGGTCGACCACGAGTCGGATCGCCGGCTCGGTGGCCTCGGTCAGCTTCGCCGGCTCGGGCCCGCAGCATCCGCAACACGCGCCGGCTCTCGTTTCGGTAGCAGGGTTGGTCTGGACGGTGGCTTCCATGGCGGACTCCTATGACGAAACATACATGTTGCATCTATCTTTCACGCCGCTTGCCAAAAAGCAATATCTAAAATATAGCTTTGTTGCGAACCGAGGAGGAGAGAGCCGTGCGGCTGACCGTCTACAGCGACTATGCGCTGCGCCTGCTCATGTATCTCGCGGTCAAGGATGACGGCCTCGCGACCATTGCCGAGATCGCCCAAAGCTACGGCATCTCCAAGAATCATTTGATGAAGGTGGCGCACGAGCTCGGCGTCGCCGGTTATGTGGTGACGGTGCGGGGCCGGCGCGGCGGCTTGCGGCTCGCGCGCCCGCGCGAGGCGATCAAACTCGGCGACGTGGTGCGGCACACCGAGCCGGACATGATGCTGGTGCCGTGCTTCGCGCCGGGCGACGGGGATTGCGTGATCGAGCGGTGCTGCGTGCTGCGAACGGCGCTCCAGCGGGCAGGCGACGCGTTCCTCGGCGTGCTGGACGGCTATAGTCTGGCGGACTTGGCGCGGCCGCGCAGCGCGCTGCGATCCTTGCTGGACCTTCCGCCGGCACCGCCCGGACGAGCACCGCGCCCCGTTGTGTCCTAGCTTGTGGCCGTCTTTGCCTTTTTGGCGGCGCGGCGGAGCTGGCTGGCGACCGTCTTGGGGAACAGCGCATTCATCACGAACAGCGCGCGGTAGATGGCGGGCTTGACCACGAAGGGCTTGTTCGCCGCCACGCCGTCGACGATCGCCGCGGCCGCCTCGTCCGCGGTGAGCGTCGGCACGAGCCTGGGATCGGTCTTGGGCAGGTTCTCCCGGCTGCCGGGATTATGCTCCCAATAGGGGGTCTCGACGGTGCCGAGCACGACCAGGGTCACGAACAGGCCGGCGGGTTTCAGCTCGGCCTGCAGCGTCTCGGCGAAGCCCGCCAAGGCGCGCCGCGCGGCGGTATAGGCCGACGCATTCGGCCAGGCGAGATAGGAGGCCGGCGAGGTGATGACGGCGATATTCCCGCTTCCTCGCGCGATCATGGACGGCGCGAAGGCGCGGGTCACATTGAAGGCCGCCAGATAAGGGACGTCCATCATGGCCCGGGCGTCCTCAGGGCTCGTTTCGACCAGCGGTAGCCAGCGGCCGGCGCCGGCATTGTTGATGAGGATATCCGGGGTGCCGTTCTCGGCCTCGACCCGGGCGGTCATTTCCTTGATGGCCTCCGAGGCCGACAGGTCGATGGGATGCGCGGTGGCCGTGCCGCCGGCCTCGCGAATCGCATGGGCCACGCCGTAGAGGCGCTCGGCATTGCGGGCCAGCAGCAGGACATGCGCACCGGCCGCGCCATAGCGCTTGGCCGTGGCCTCGCCGATGCCGCTGGAAGCCCCAGTCACCAGGACCAGTTTCGACGTCATTCCCCGGCCTTTCTGGCGTATGCGCGCGGCCGGCGGCCACGCGCGGTCATGCTCGTGTCAAAATGACCCCGGACTGTGGCCCAAAGGATACAGGGTTCAGCGGAAACCTCTAGGCGATAGCAGCAAGATGCTGGCAAGAGCGATCGCCGCCGCGATAATCTTAGCACTCTAGCTCGGGTGAAGGAGACGTTTCCATGAGGTCGTATAAGCGTGGGTTTGCGCTGGCACTTGCTGTGGCGGGGCTGTGCGTGGCGCAAGGCGCCACAGCGCAAGCAGGGTGCGTCGGACTGTCCGGCACCGCCGACGGGTTTGATCGGCAGACGGCAGTGAGCCGGGCTCAAGCGGCGCTGGCGACGGCCATCACCGATTTCAAGGCGCAGAAGCGGCTTGGTGCGATCAGCGTCAGCGCCATGCGCGCCAAGCCCCAGCCCTATTGGCGGGACAGCGTCGCTGCGGATCTGTACCAGAAGCCGGATATCGTGACCTCGAGGTCCTACACGATTTGCTGGTCGGGTGTGGTCTCGCCGTCGGTGTGCACCTCGGGTGCCAAAGTCTGCTGGTAGCCTAGGCTTCGCTTCGATTGACGGAAAACGTGGCGCCGGAGACCTCAGGTTTCCGGCGGCGTTTTCATGCGTGCTCGCCTAGTGGGCGGGGACCAGCGACACTTCTTTCGGGCGCGTCATGAAGAACAGCACCGGCGTGATCGCCAGCGTGACGATCGCGATGAACCAAAACAGGTCGTTGAAGGCGAGCATCTGCGCTTGGCGGGCGAGGTCATGGCCGATCAGCGGTCCGGCTTGCGGCGACAGCGGGGTCAGCCCGCGCTCCGCCAGATAGGGCACGATATTCTGGTTGAAGGGCGTGATGTGCGCGGTCAGTTCGGCGAAGTGGATATGCGCTTGCCGCACGAATAGAGAACTGACGATGGCGATGCCGACGGAGCCGCCAATGCCGCGCATCAAGGAATAGATGCCCGAGGCCTCGTCGTATTTGCCGGATGCGACGCTGGCGAACGCGACCGCCGTGAGCGGCACGAAGAACAGGCCCGTGCCGACGCCGGCGACCATGTTCGGCGCGGCGATGCTCCAATAGTCCGCATAGAGATTGAGGTGCGCCATCAGCAGCGTGCCGACCGCCGTGAGGACGAGACCTGACGCCACGAGCCAGCGCGCATCGACGATGCGGATAAGCAGGCCGCCGGTGATCGCGAGCGTGATGGCGCTGATGATGCCGCGTGGAATGAACAAGGTGCCGGCAACGTCCGCCGGATAGTTGAGCAGCCGCTGGCTGAACAGCGGCATGAGTGCCATCACACCGAACAGGCTGATGCCGTAAAGCGTGATGGCCAGCGTGCCGGCGACGAAATTGCGGTCCTTCAGCAGCGATAGATCGATAATGTTGTCGGGCTTGTTCCAGCCTCGGAGGAAAAAGGAGATGGTGGTGAACACCGTGATGATGGTGCCGACGACAATCACCTTGGAGTTGAACCAGTCGCGCATCTGACCCTGGTCGAGCACGAATTGCAGCGCGCCGACGGCGATCACGAGCAGCGCCATACCGATCCAGTCGGTCCGGATATCCTTGATGGCGCGCTGGGGCAAATAGCCGACCGAGAGCAGCAGCGCGACCGCGCCGATGGGGATGTTGATGTAGAACACCATCCGCCAGGAATAGGTCTCGGTCAGATAGCCGCCGAGCGCCGGGCCGATGACCGGCGCGACCATGATGCCGAGGCCGAAAATGGCGAGCGCCTGGCCATGCTTCTCGCGGGGGAAGGCGTCGAGCAGGATGGCTTGGCTCAAAGGTACGAGCGGGGCGCCGAACACGCCCTGGGCCAAGCGGAAGAAGACGATACTCTCCAGATTCCAGGCCATGCCGCAGGCCACGGACGACAGGATGAAGCCGGTGATCGAGAGCAGGAGAAGCCGTCTGCGTCCGAGCCAGTTGGAGAGATAGCCGGTGAGCGGCATCACCACGGCGGCGGCGACGATATAGGAGGTGAGCACCCAGGTGATTTGATCGGCGGTCGCGCCGAAGGCCCCCAGCATATGGGGCATCGCCACGTTGACGATCGTGATGTCGAGGACTTCGAGAATCGCGGTCAGCACCACCGCGATGACGAGCGGGATCGGCGGGCGATCGAATTCGGGGCGTGGCGGCGGCGGTGGTGGCGGATCGCGCCGCTTGGGGGGAGGCTTGCCGCCTCTGCCTTGCGTGCTCGCCCCCGGCCGACGGCTCATTTGCCGCCTTCGGTGGTGTCGATGGTCACATCGGCGCTGGCACCGACGCGCAGCGGCTTGTCGGGGTTGGGCGCGCTGGTGATCTTGATGCGCACCGGAAAGCGTTGGGTGACCTTGACCCAGTTGCCGGTCGCGTTCTCCGGCGGCAGCACGGAGAACATGGCGCCGGACCCGGCGCTGATGCTCTCGACGACGCCGTCGAGGGTGACGCCGGAATACATGTCGAGCTTGATGGTGGCGGGCTGACCCGGCTTGATGCGGCCGAGATCGGTTTCCTTGAAATTGGCATCGACCCACCACGGGCCTTCCTCGATGATGGCGAAGGCGGGAGAGCCGGCCTGGACGACCGAGCCGGGCCGAATGCGCACATTGGAGACCCAGCCGCTGCCCGGCGCGGTGACGTGCGTGTTCACCTGGTCGCTGGTCGCCTTGTCGAGCTGGGCGGCCGCGGCCCGGAGCTTCACGGTGGGGGTGGTCACCACCAGATCCTCGTCCTGGGCCTTGCTGAACGCGGCCTCGGCTGCGGCGTAGGCGTCCATGGCGTCGTGCCAGCCTTTGAGGGCGTCAGTGACCTCGGGCGCGGGCGGCTCGCCGGCTTTCTGCTGAGTCTTGGCTTCCCGGTATTTGTCCATGGCCGGGCCGAGGGCGGCGCGGGCTGTCTCGAGCTCGGCCGCGGCGGCCTTCAGATTGTCGGCGGCGGTGCCGGCGGCGTTGGCCGCGGCGTCGAACTGGGCACGGGCATTGCGCAAGGCGGCCTCGTAAGGCGTCGGGTCGAGGTCGAACAGAGGATCGCCCATGGCGACCTTGTCGTCGTCCTGGACATAGACATTCGCCACGACTCCGGAGATCTGCGTCGCCACGCGCACCACGTCGGTGCCGGTATAGGCATTGTCGGTGGAGGGATAGATCTCGGCGTAGCGCCAATAGGCCAGCACGCCGACGACCGTTATGGCCAGGAGAACGAAGAGCGCGATCCAGCGGCCTTTGGCTGAGGCGGACTTGGCGGGCGTCTGCGCGGCAGTCGAAGCGTCCTGATTCACGTCTCTATCTACCTCGGTCGCAACTAGGGGAAAATGGGCTGGTGAAGTCTCAAGGCCAGCAAATCAAGGTGAAGCACGGCAGAATGATGACGAGGCTTAAACCGCTTGGGCGTGGCCCGCAAGAATTCCGTGGCTTTGAGGGCTGAAGCCAGTTTTCTGGCGGTTCCTAACCACGCGGGGCCCTGGAAGAAGCGTGCGTTGTCCTTAATCGCCGGCCCAATCCTTTCCCCGCCGCGTTTCATCTTGGCCTCGACCCGGTACGACTTGCGTTGCTGTTTGGATGGGGCGCAGATTGGGCGGTGGAGAGCGCCGGGCAAGGAATTGAACCGGCGCGGGGGAGGGGAACATGAGCACATCGAATTATATCGCGCGGCTGATCGGTCCGCTGTTTCTGATCATGGGGCTCGGCATGGTCGTCGAGGGCGACACCGTGCGCGCGCTGGCGCAAGAGTTTCTGAGCAATCTGGGACTGATCTACCTCGCCGGCGTGCTGGCGCTGGTGGCGGGCCTCGCCATCCTCAACGCGCATAATCTTTGGGTGCCGGATTGGCGCGTCATCATCACGATCCTGGGCTGGCTGTCGGCGCTTGGCGGCGTCGTTCGGCTGCTGTTCCCGGGGAAGGTGCAAGCGCTCGGCACCGGCCTGATCGCCAGCCCGCCCGTGATGATCATGGGCGGCATCACCGTGCTGGTGATCGGCGCGATCCTGTCTTGGGCGGGCTACGAGCATCTGTGGATGGCGGCGGAGACGCCCAAGCCCGTGGAAAAGCCTCCGGCGAAGCCGGCAGCCAAGACCTTGGCCAAGACCTCGGCCAAGACGTCAGTCAAGACCGCCGGCGCGCGCAAGACGACGGCCCCGGCCCGCAAGCCACGCGCCCCGCGCAAGCGCTCATGAGAAAACGGCTAGGCGGGCCTTTCAGCGGCGCGTTGCCGGGTCTACATTAGAGGCGTTCCGAGGGGAGCCCCAGGCAGGGGCTGAGAGTCCGTTGTCTCTTCTGCGATTTCGCGAAAGAGGCCGATGCGGAGACCCTTCGAACCTGATCCGGGTTATGCCGGCGAAGGGACAGGAACTTCCTGAATTCCCAACGCCTGGTTGTCCGGAAGCAATGGGCGCGCCGCATGCGCCATGGAGGCCGAGGCCATGAATATTCACGACAAGTCGCTTGGCGACGAGAAACGCACCACACCCGAGGTGACCACGGGGCCGCTGGTGGGCAGCCGCAAGATTTATTCGTCGCCGGACGGTCATGAGGATGTGCGCGTGCCGTTCCGCTCGATCGAGCTCACGAACGGAGACGGCTTCCAGGTCTACGACACGAGCGGGCCCTATGCCGACAGCGAGGCCGTGATCGACGTGAAGCGCGGGCTTGCGCCCTTGCGCACATCTTGGATCGAGGCGCGCGGCGGCACAGAGCGCTACCAAGGCCGCGACGTGAAGCCCGAAGACAACGGCAATGTCGGCGCCGCCCATCTCGCCCGTGAGTTCAAGGTCGCGCGCCAACCTTTGCGCGGTCTTCCAGGCCAGCCGGTCACGCAATTGGAATTCGCCCGCGCCGGCATCATCACCAAGGAGATGGTCTATATCGCGCACCGCGAGAATGTCGGGCGCATGCAGGCACCCGACGCGGCGCAAGCGCGTCTCGATGACGGCGAGAATTTCGGTGCCGACATGCCGGCCTTCGTCACGCCGGAGTTCGTGCGGCGTGAGGTCGCCCGGGGACGGGCCATCATCCCGGCCAATATCAATCATCCCGAGAGCGAGCCGATGATCATCGGCCGCAACTTTCTCACCAAGATCAACGCCAATATCGGCAACTCCGCCGTGACGTCGTCGGTCGAAGAGGAAGTCGAGAAGATGGTGTGGGCGACCCGCTGGGGCGCCGACACGGTCATGGATCTGTCCACGGGCCGCAACATTCATACGACCCGCGAGTGGATCATCCGCAATTCGGCGGTGCCCATCGGCACGGTGCCGATCTATCAGGCGCTCGAGAAGGTCGACGGCGATCCGGTCAAGCTCGACTGGGAGGTCTACAAGGACACGCTGATCGAGCAATGCGAGCAGGGCGTCGACTATTTCACCATCCATGCGGGCGTGCGGCTCGGCTATATCCATCTCACCGCGGACCGCGTCACCGGCATCGTGTCACGCGGCGGCTCGATCATGGCCAAATGGTGCCTGGCGCATCACCGCGAGAGCTTCCTCTACGACCGCTTCGCCGACATCTGCGAGATCATGCGGAAATACGACGTGTCCTTCTCGCTGGGCGATGGCTTACGTCCGGGCTCGATTGCCGATGCCAACGACCGCGCCCAGTTCGCCGAGCTGGAGACTCTCGGCGAGCTCACCAAGGTTGCCTGGGACCATGGCTGCCAGGTGATGATCGAGGGTCCGGGTCATGTGCCGCTCCACAAGATCAAGGTCAATGTGGAGAAGCAGCTCAAAGAATGCGGCGAGGCGCCCTTCTATACGCTCGGTCCGCTCGTCACCGACATCGCCCCGGCCTACGACCACATCACGAGCGCGATCGGTGCCGCGATGATCGGCTGGTTCGGCACGGCCATGCTTTGCTACGTCACGCCGAAGGAGCATCTGGGGCTTCCCAACCGCGACGACGTGAAGACGGGGGTGATCACCTACAAGATCGCGGCGCACGCCTCCGACCTCGCCAAGGGCCACCCGATCGCGGTCGAGCGCGACAACGCGCTGTCGGAAGCGCGCTTCGGCTTCCGCTGGGAGGACCAGTTCAACCTGTCGCTCGATCCGGAGACCGCGCGCTCCTATCACGACGAGACCCTGCCGAAGGAAGCGCACAAGCTCGCGCATTTCTGCTCCATGTGCGGGCCCAAGTTCTGCTCCATGGAGATCACCCGCGAAGTGCGTGACTACGCCGCCAAGCTCAATGACAAGGACATGCTCTCAAGCAGCGAAGCGGTAGAGCAAGTCAAGAAGCAAGGCATGGCCGAGATGAGCGAGAAATTCCGCGCCATGGGCTCAGAAGTCTATGTCGAGGAGACCCAGGAATGACGGTTTAGTCACGGGCATGTGGGAAAACATTGCGGGATGGGGAGGCTGGGACGAGGTCGGCGCCGCGGGCGCCTGGCTCGTCACCGTTTGCCTGCTGATCGCGGGCCTCGCCGGCTCCGTTCTTCCGATCATTCCCGGACATCTCATCATCGTGATGGCCGCGCTGTTCCACTGGTTCGCCTTGGGGGAAAAATCGGGGATCGAGTGGTGGACCTTCGCCGTGCTGATCGGATTGCTGGCGGCATCCCAGATCTATGAGTTCGTCAGCGGCGCCGCGGGCTCGAAATGGTTCGGCGGCACGAAATGGGGCGCGATCGGCGCCATCGTCGGCGCGATTGCCGGTCTTTTCTTTCTGCCTTTCGGCCTGATCCTCGGACCGCTGATCGGCGCCTTGGCATTCGAGCTGCTGTTCGGTCAGCAAGGGCTCGAGAAAGCAGTCCGGTCGGGCTTCGGCTCCGGCGTCGGTGCCCTCAGCTCTCTCGCGGTCAAGGTGATCGTCGCCGTCTTGATGGTCGTCTGGCTTCTCGTGGATATCTTCTTCATCTAGAGACCCGGTCAACTGGAGGCGCGCATGCCGGCACACATCTCGAGGCGCCCGGCCGCGCTCACTTCTCCGGGAACAAAATCTTGAACGGGACGAACACCACGTTCACGACCGGAATCAGGATTGAGCCGAGCACAAACCCGAACACCGCGTCGAGGAAGGCCGTGACGATCCAGAGAAGCGTGGCGGAGCCGCCGTCGCCCGCGATGGACGCGGCGATGTCTTTGACGATCTCGTACGGCAAGGACCAGTGGAGGGTATGGAGGCTGTGCAGCACGATGTTGCCGCCGACCCAGAGCATCGCCGCCGTGCCGATGATCGAGATCGCCTTGAGCACCGTCGGCATGGCATGGACGAGCCCGCGTCCGAACGCGCGCACCGCGCTCCAATTGCCCATCTCGCTGAGATAGACGCCGAAATCGTCGACCTTCACGAGCAGCGCCACCGCGCCGTAGACGATCACCGTGAACCCGATCGCGATGACCGCGAGCGAGGCCGCGCGGATCCACAGATTGTCGGCCTCGATCGTCGACAGCGCGATGGTCATGATCTCGGCCGACAGAATAAAGTCGGTCTTGATCGCGCCCTTCACGCGCCGCTCTTCGAGATGGGCGGCGCTGATGGTCTCGGCCTGCTGCGGCCCCTTCTCCTCGTGTCCCGTCAAAGCGTGCCAGATCTTCTCCGCGCCCTCGAAACAGAGATAGGCGCCGCCGAGAATGAGCAGCGGCGCGATGGCCCCGGGCGCGAAGGCCTGCAGCACGAGGAGCCCCGGCAGCAGGATGAGGAGCTTGCTGATCAGCGAGCCCGTCGCGATCTTGGCGACGATGGGGAGCTCGCGCGCGGCGGGCAGCCCGGTGACGTATTTCGGCGTCACCGCCGCGTCGTCGATCACGACGCCGGCCGACTTGCCGCCGGCCCTGGCCGCATGGGCCGCGATGTCGTCCACATGGCTCGCCGCCAATCTTGCGATGGCGGCGACGTCGTCAAGCAATGCGAGAAGGCCACTCACGGCGATCGTTGCTCCCTCTGGTCGAATTCTGAGGCGCCAGGGTGCCATGTGCGCGGCGGCGCAGCCAGGGCAACGTTTGAGGACGTCGTCCTCGATGCCGCGGATATGGTGCGCGATCTTATGCTCGCTTTAGAGGCCAAGCGCCTCGACGATCTCCGTCAGTGAGCCGACGACGTGATCCGGGCGTTCGGCGTTCGGGTAGAGCGTGGCGCCGGGTCGCTTGATGAAGGTGGTCTGCATACCGGCGTTCTTCGCGCCCATGAGATCCCAGGCGTGTGCCGCGACCATCAGCGCATCGGCTGGCGCGACGCCGGCCGTCTTCAGCGCATGCGCGTAGGGGCGCGGGTCCGGCTTGAAAGCCTGAACCTCCTCGGTGCTGATCCGCCAGTCGAAATAGTTGGTGATGCCGGCGAAGGCGAACTGCGTGGTCACGGCTTTCGACGCTGAGTTTGTCAGACTTACGATCTCGATATCGCTGTCGGCGAGCTTCGCCAAAGCGGGCTTCACGTCTTCATGCGGCGGCAAGTGCAGAAACGGCTCGATGATTGCCTCCTCCGCGGTTTTGCGGTCGATGTCGATGCCTTGCTTCTCGCCGATCATCATCAGCGCGGCGATGCCGATCTGATCGAAATTGCGATAGTTGCCCGTCATGGTGTCGACGAGCGAGTAATGCAGCATCGTCGTGAACCACAGCGGCAACAGGTCTTCGCGGCCGCCGAGTGCCGCGCCTACGGACTTCTTCAGCGGTGCGAGATCGAGCAGGGTCTCGTTTACGTCGAAGAAGATGACCTTCGGTTTCTTCATCAAAGCACTCCTTGATGGACTTGAGTGGACGGCGCCCATCGTGGCGCCGATTGCGACCGCAGTGCCGGTCGCGAGGAACGCGCGGCGGCTCATCGCCCTGCGACGTCGAAAGGTTGAATCCGTGCTCATTTGCGAAAGGGATTGACCATTGCGAAGACGACCACCGCTCGCCTCGCGCATACACGCCTTCGCGGAAAATGCCTTCTTCGGTCATCGCGAGCTTCAACATGATCCTCTGAGACGCGGCGTTTTCGACCCGGCACTGGGCGTAAATTTCGGTGCAGACCAAGATCGAAGCCGAAGTTCAACAAAGCCCGACCAATCTCCGTTCCGTATCCAAGACGCGCATAGCGATCATCGACGGCCCAACCTATGGCGGCCTGCCCGCTATCCTGGCTCGTGATTCTCAAAACGGCTTCACCGATGATATTTTCCGTTTCCTTTGAAACGGCCGCCCAAAAATAATTCGCCCGAGGGGTTTCAGATTGATCGCGCAGACATGTTTCGATGTGTGATTGCACGGACTTTTTCTTCGGCCGCTCCATGGGCAAGTTTCGCCAGTAGGCTTCGCGCTTCATGTAGTCATAGAGCGCTTCACCGTCGGCCGCCTCGACGTCACGCATGCGCAAACGGTCAGTCTGCATGGCGTGACAGGAAATCCTTTATCAATGCGCCGATCTCAAGCCCGTGCGTCTCCAGGGCGAAGTGGCCTGTGTCGAACAGATGGATTTCGGCGTCCGGCAGATCGCGTTTGAAGGCTTCCGCACCGGCCGGCCCGAAGAACGGATCGGCATTGCCCCAGGTCGCGAGGAAGGGGGGCTTGTGCGTGCGGAAGTAGTCCTGCCAGTGCGGATACAGCGCGACATTCGTCTTGTAGTCGCCGAAGAGGTCGAGTTGCAGTTCCGGCTCGCGATCGAGGATCGCCTGATCGTGCGCCAGCGCGTCCGGGCTCACATAGTCCAAGCGGTCTTCCGGCACGCCATGCGTATATTGAAATTTCGTGGTGTCCGAACTCAGAAGGCCGCGCAGCGTGTTGCGGTTCTGATCCGATGGATCCTCCCAATAAGCGCGGATCGGGTCCCAGGCGTTTTGCAGGCCCTCTTCATAGGCATTGCCGTTTTGCGAGATGAGCGCCGTGATTTTCTCGGGGTTGGCAGCCGCCAAGCGGAAGCCGACGGGGGCGCCATAATCGAACACCATCACGGCGAAACGCGTGAGATCGAGCTTCTCGACGAAGGCTTGGACGGCCTTGGTGAGATTGTCGAACGTATAATCATAAGCGCCCCGTGCGGGTGCGTTCGTCGATCCGAAGCCCGGCAGGTCCGGCGCGATGACGCGGTAGTCGTCGGCGAGCTGCGGGATCAGATTGCGGTACATATGACTCGATGTCGGAAAACCGTGCAGCAGGAGAATGACGGGCGCGCGCTCGTCGCCCGCCTCGCGATAGAACATCTCGATCTCGCCGAGATCGGCGGTCCTGTATTTGACGGCTTGCTTGGTCATGGTTCTTCCTTTCGCGTTGCCGGTCGTCGGCGTTTCAGAGGCCGAGCGCGGAGAGGCCCGGGTGCGCTTCGGGCCTGGGCCCGAGCGGCCAGTGAAACAGGCGCTCGTCTTCGGCGATGCGCAGGTCGTTGATCGAAGCGCGGCGCACGGCCATCAGCCCGTCAGCGGCGAATTCCCAGTTTTCGTTGCCATAGGCCCGAAACCACCGGCCGTCCGGATCGCGCGCCTCGTAGGCGAAGCGCACCGCGATGCGGGCTTCGTCGAAGCTCCACAGTTCCTTGATGAGGCGGTAATCGCGCTCGGCTTGCCATTTGCGGGTCAGGAAGGCTTCGACCTCGGCCCGCCCGTTCAGAAACTCGACGCGGTTCCGCCAGCTCGTGTCCGGCGTGTAGGCCGCGGCGACCTTCGCGGGATCCCGGCTGTTCCAGGCGTCCTCGGCGGCACGGACCTTGAGAAGGGCCGAAGCCCTGTCGAAGGGCGGAACGGGCGCTCGGATCATCACGGCTCTCCAGTCTTGACTGAACTGTCGGCGCGTTCATTAACAGATCGGTACAGTTTCGCAACTGACTTTTTTTGTAATGAGCGGTCTACGAGTGAAAATAGCTGGTGTTTGCGGGAAAGTTGATCAAATGATTGCCTTTTAGGCACCGACAATGCATATACCGATCAGTTCATTCAGGAGAGGCGGCATGCGCGCCAGCAAGCGAGACGAACTGGTTCGGCAGGCGCTCGAGGTCTTCTATCGCGAGGGCTTCCGCGCCACGGGCATGGACCTGCTCGCGGCCCAGACCGGGATCTCGAAGACCACCATGTTCAAGCATTTTCGCAGCAAGGAGGAGCTGATCCTCGCGGTGCTCAGGCTGCGGGACCAGGACTACCGCAACTGGCTGTTCCGCCGTATGGCGCAGGCCGGGCCGCCCCGCGCCCAGCTCCTGGCGATGTTCGACGCGCTGGCGGAACTCTTCGCTGAGCCGGAATATCGCTCCTGCATGTTCATCAAGGCCGCCTCGGAATATCCCGATGCCGACCACCCCATTCACGCACAGGCATCCGAGCATAGGCGCTTGCTGTTTCTGCAGTTGCAGGAAATCGCGGCCGCGGCGGGCGCCGAAGATCCGGCGGCGTTGGCCCGCGCGTTGCTGCTGCTCAAGGCCGGCGCCGTCGTCAGCGCCCATCTCGACCATGACGTCGATCCCGCGGGGAACGCGAAAGCGGCCGCCGCGACACTGCTGGCGAACGCGTTGTCTTAGTGCCGGGGCACCAGTCCCTGGGTGCAGACCCTAGTCCGCCCGGGGTCTCAGCCAATAGCCGAACGCGGCGCTGGCGATCACCGGAAACAGGCCAAGATTCCAGGCCGCCTTATCTACCCTGAGCTTGCTGATCAGGAAGCCGACGCCTGCCGCGATGGCGACTGCGGCCAAGGGATTGCGCATCGTGCCTGCTTCGATCTGAGACAGGGTCTCGGCCACGAAGGGCTCCGAGCCGTGGCGGTTGTCGCCGGGTCGCGGGGGGGTTGGGTGTTGGGCGGCCGTCGTCATGGAAAAATCCTCACCGAGCATCAGCTGTCGTTATCGAGACAACTCTGCTCCGCGCCTTGCGTTCCCTAGCGTTTCCTCGGGTTTCCCTTGGGCTAGGCGCCCGACGACGCCGACCGCGGCTTGACCGAGAGCCAAGGCACGCGGCGTTTCCCGGCAATGATCTCCCAGGCAACGTTGATCTGCTTCAGCCGGCGTTCGCGCAAGAGCCGGTCTTCCTCGTCGATCGCATGGTCGGGATGGAGCGCGCGGCGGAGCCGCGTGACCGTGCTCTTGATCGTCTCGCGGCCGGCGCGGGGATCGACGCCGAGCACATCGAGTGCTTCCTTCTTGGTGGACGGCAGCCAGTCCTCGTCCCACAAGCGCAGGCCGGATTGGGCTTTGCCGCCGGTCAGACGGGTCGCGGCTTCCTTCCATTCGGAAACGATCGAGCGGCGAAGGGCGGGCAGTCCCGCCGGTGCGCGCAATCTCAGGACCTGCATCGGCATAGGCAGGGCCAGCATGCCGCGCCGCCGCAGAAGAAGGATGGCGGACAAAGCGAGGAGGGCGGTGAGCGTGAGCGCAAAGACCATCCCGGCGTCCCGCCACAGCGAGCCAGAAGCGGCGTCCGCTTTCGGCAGCGAACCCGTGACCTCGCCGCTCGCGGACTCGATTTCAATTTGCAGCGCCCGGTGCTCCACAAGCTTCGCAGGCTTCTGCGCGGCGGCGGTCTTGGCGGCGGCCTTCGGCTTGCCGGCGGCTTCCGTCTTGCCGTTTTGAGAGGGCGCCGCCGCGGCCGGTTTGGGGCTCGGCTGAACCTCGGCGACCTCAGCCTGTGCCGCCGCAACCGGCTTTTGGTCCGGAAGGGCGATCTGCGGGGGTGCGGCCTTGATCTGCTTGAAATGCGCGACCTTCATCGGATTGGGCGCGAAGCCGGGCGGGAAGGCGATTTGTCCGCCCGGACCGGGGCGATAGGGTCTGGCGCCGCCTTGGGGCGCGTAGGCGGGCCCGTCATAGGGGCCGGCATTGGCGAAGCCCCCGCTTTCGGCGAGGATCGGCGACAGCGCGGCGACGACCGACTGCCAGCTCGTCCGCGCGCCCCCGCAATCGAGGTCGAAGCGGTGAATCGACCAGTTGTGGCACTTCCGAGGATCGTAAGGGGAGCAGGTGGTCAGCCGCTTGTGCTCGGCGCGGCCGTAGATCTGGTAGGTCTGCGGCGCGCTCGGCGCGAGCCGGACCTGCCCGCCCGCGACGTGGCAGGCGAAGGGCATCACCAGCTGTTCCTCGGCGCTCGCCGGGCTGGTCAAAGCCGGGCCGGTCAAAGTGGCGCTAAGAGCCACACCGAAGAGAAGCGTTCTGATCGTTGCGCGCAAAGTCCCAAATCCCCGGTCGGCAGTTCGTATAAGACCCACTCTCCTGAAGATCGTGGCGGCCCTATGATGAAAGCCGGCCGAAACGGCTCTTTTGGCTCCCGATTCCCGGCTCCGATGCTGCACGCAAATGGTTTCCCGGAGCTAAATATGCGGGGCTTTTTGAGATTTTGCGGGCGCCTCGGGCGCCAAGCTAAAGCAGCAACTTGAGTGAGTGCCCTGTGTATCACGGTATCAGGGTATGTGCCGTCTGGCCGTATCGCAGGTGTCGCGGTAACGGGGGAGTGTGAGGGGGGGCGGGCAATTTGGAGCTTCGCCACAACACTCAATTATCTGACAAAGAGCCTCAGCTGGCACCAACTTATCCCCGCCCCCAAAACCTGCCGTATCATGCCATCACCTCGTCCACTGAAGGGGCGCGCTCATGAGGCGTCTTGATCGCGGGACGGGGTACGGCGCCCGAGGACGGCGCGGAACAGATGGGCTCATCGCGGATGGATTACCCGCCCGGCCCGGACCCCGCGCCAGGAAGACGCGTTCCGGCCTCGGGGGTCCCCGCTTCGCCCACCTGCGCTGTAACGCGTGGGTCGTCGGGTGAGGTCACACATCTAGTGTGGCCTGTGCCACTGGTGAGAAGCCGGCGGAAGGGGGCCATAAAATATCGCCGGAGCGTTTTGAGGTGCGGGACGCTTTCGCACCTTGAGCGCGAGTGGCGCGCCGTTAAGGCGCCCGCCGCGGGTCTTCGCAAGGGGCTCGCGGAACCTATCAGGACTTTGCGCCATGCGGCGCGCCACCCCCCTCGTATCGGAGGGGATTTCTTGGGAGATGAGGGAGAGCTCTTTGAAAGCCGGGGCACGACGTGCTCGCGGCAACGATGACGCATGCCTGTCCCCGCGTGTTCACGCCATGGCCGGCGGAGTCTATGGTGAGGATCGTCAGTCTGTCGTTGATCGAGGAGCATGGCTTGGAGGAGGACGCCAAGAACCGGGGCAAGTTCATCGGCTTCGTCGAGCGCTACGACTATGCATGGCGCGCGTCGTTCCGCACGCTGAAGCCTGGGGAGGTCTTCTCGCAGGAAGGCAACTCCAAGGTTTTCGCCAAGGAGCCCGAGGCCGTGAAGTGGCTGCACACGCAAGCGAGCGAGCTCGGCTTTTCTTCGATCGACGTTAGGCGTAAATCCGATCCGTGAGGCTCGGGGAGGGCGGAATGCGGATGCTTCTGCGCCGCGCGCGAGCCTAGTAGCCGCGCAGCTCGGTGATCTGCTCAGGGCTTAGCCCGCGAATGTCCTCGTCCGTCAGCGTCCACACGCCTTCGCGCTTCGCCTTCACCTTGGCGGCCAGGAACTTCGCGGTGGGCAGCATGGCGTCGGGCGCGACGGGGTCGTTGGGCGTATCGGCCACGCCGATGAGCACCGGTTCGGGCTTCCGCGACGGCAGCGGCGGCGGCGGTGCGGGTCTTTTCGGCGGGAGCGGCGGCCGCCAAGCGGCGAGGAGTTGGCCCGAGTTGCAGAATTGCGGATTCCTGATCGCGGGCGCCCGCGCGCTCACGCCGGCGAACAGCGTCGATTTGGCGCTCGCCCGCACCGCTTCGTCCCAACAGCCATATTCGTTGCAGCGATTATAGGTGAAGCAGACCGGGCAGCTCGTGCCGTTGCGCAGCTTGAACTGACGCTTGGCATTTCCGCGCGATGACGAGGCCGACGATGCGGCCAGTGTTTCGATACCCTTGGCGAGATCTTTCAGTTGGTTTGCCAGCTTCGTGCAATTGGCGTTCGCCTCTCCGGCTTCGCCGCCGCACGCGTCTTGCTGGAGCAGCGGGGCCATCGTGTCCGGAAGCGGCTCCGGCACGGCTTCCGAGATCACGTCGATCTTGGCCGTCTCGCCTTCATTGCAGAAAGCCCGCTCCACGCCGACGGGTGGTCTTTGGGCTTTGCCCTCGACGAGGTCCCTGAATTCCTCCTGCAGGCCGATGATGATCGTATAGTTGCGCTCTTCGCTATAGGGCTGGCCGTTGCGCGCCTTGGGACCGTGGGCCACCAAGATTCCTCTCTGCACGATGCGGCCGTCGTCATCCAAGACCGGGCGTCCATCCTTCAGCGCGAAAACCGCGCCGCCCGAACCGCCCTCGTCGAGGTCGATTTCGCCGTAGTAGAATGGCGGCCCCCCGAAAAATCCGCTCGAGACGCTTCTGATCTTTCCCGTGGCCAGCACCGGCTCGCGGCTCGAAATCTTGTTCAGGGCATTGCGCTGGTAACCGGTCGCCGAGAAAATCTCTTCCCCTTCGGACAGGGATGAATCGGAACCGTTCAGCGCGAAAGCGCTGCAGCCCTTCAGTTCGCGCTTGAGGCGAACGACGATGAAATCCTCGTTGTTCAGAAAATAGCCCTTCCTTTGGTCTTTCTCGACCACGACGGGAATGGCGACGTTTCGATGCAAGAAGCTGCGGAAGCTGCACCATCCAGGCGACACCGCTCCGCCTCTGCCTTCGGCGAAGACGTGCTTGGCCGTCACCAGCAGATCCGGTCTGAGCACGCTCGAGGCGGACGCATAAACTTCGCGCCCACGACTGCTGCACACGATCTTGCCGGTGCAGGCCATCAATTGCTCGGTCTCTTCGGCGGACAGCTTGATGCCGAGCTTGGACTCGGCCTGGCTGAGGTTCCAGCGCCCGTCCATGAGCTTTGTGCTGCCCTCCTTGGCGTAGATCAGCACCCGATGGAGCAGCGAGATTTGCGAGGCAATCGGGTCGGACGGCGAGCGCGCCGTCGTGAGCGGCGAAGCGTGCGCCGCACAGGAAACGATCGCCGCCATGATGGCTGCCAGCGCGCCGGCGCCGAGGCCCTGTTTCAAGGTTGTCCCCCTCGGGTGCTCGACCCTGAACGCTCTACTCGCTTAGTTCTTCGCATCGACGAAAGCCGCGAGTTCCCTCGGCGGCCTTTGGGGGTGAATGCGAATAAAACAGCAAAGCCGCGCCGTTGTCGAGGAACCGTAAGGCGGCTTTCAGGTTGATCTCGGTTCAGGCTTTCGAACCTCGAACGGCGCGCGCGGGGGGTGTATGTTATGAGCACGACTCCGCCTGTTCCCGACCGTCCGCGACCGAGCCACGAGGTGCACCATGACGACCCGCAAAGCGATTGCCCACATTCTCATTGCGACAGTGCTGGTTGCGGTTGCCGGTCCGGGGCTCGCCGAAGCCGCCTCGAAATCGAAAGAGCCCGACGGCTATGTTCTGAAGAAGAAGAACAAGAAGGCCAATAGCACCAAGTCCAAGAAGGACTGCGTCAAGACGGCGCCGCCCTTCATGTACAATCCGCGCTTCATGAACCGCGGCTTCTTCAAATGCCGGGACTAGTTTGCGCGCCCCTTCAAACGTCGCGCCCTACAGCCCGCGCTCGATCGCACGAAGCAGCTTGAAGCGCATCGCGCCGTTATTGCTCTTGAGCGAGATCACGAAACGCACCTCGCCGTGCTTGGCGGTATCGGCGTAGCCCGCAAGCGTGCGCACGCCGGGAAGCGTGCCGGTTTTGTACGACGCGCTTGCATTGCCGTGGAGCAGGTTGGCGTGGGGTTCGAACAGGTGGAGCACCTTCGCCAGTCCTCGCGCCGTGAAGCGGTTGTCGCGGCTGATGCCCGAGCCTTCTTCGAGATGGATGGCCTCGGCGAGGTCATGCTTGGCGAGCAGCTCATTGGCGACCTTGAGCGATTTCTCGAGGCTCACGGGACCGCCCAGGCGATGTCCGCCGATCTCCAGAAAGACCTGGTTGGCCATGTAGTTGTTCGAGCCGAGGAGCAGCTGGGTCAGGATCTCCGAAAGCGGCGGCGACTTGTGAACATAGACCGGCTCCAATCCTTGCGGCACGGTCCCGGTCGTAATCTCGCCTTTGACGCTGCCGCCGGCGCGGTCGATGAACGCGGCGATCAGCTCGCCGGCATATTGCAGGCTGACCGCCGGCTCCTGGGCTAGGCTGATGCGGCCTCGGCCCCTGGGACCGCGCTTGCGGAACTGGCTGATCGCCAGCGGGGTGATCGGCGTCTGCTTCTCGGCAGAGCGCACCGTGTTGCCGCTACGCACGGCGGCGATCGTGTTGAAGTTCACGGCGAGCGCCGAGTTCAGGGCGTCATAGGCCCTGTCGGTGTCCTCGATGCCCGGAATGCGGATGTCGGCGGGATAGTAACTCGCGTCGAGTACGATGCCGGTGATCGGCTCCTTGCCGATTGCCGCGACCAGATCCTTGGCGAGCACGGCGAGCCTTTCGGAGATCAGGTAGGGATCGCCGCCGCCCTTGACGTAAAGCACCCGATCCTTGTCCAGGTAGAATTTCGTTTCGAAACGATAATCGCCGCCGAGCACTTCCATGGCGAGCCAGGCGGTCACAACCTTGGTGACCGACGCCGGGACGAAGGGCTGGTCGGCGTTCTGAGCCACCAGCTCGTTGCCGTTTTCGTCCATCACAAGCACCAGCCCCGACGGCGCCAGCGCCTTGACGGTCTTCGCCACGTCAGCCAGAGCCGGGCCGGGCAGCAGGAGCAGGGCGAGTACGAGGAAGCGACACCACATGGCGACCAGTCTGCCAGGGAAATTGCCTGGTCGGAACCGGCAAACCGCTTTCTTTCTTTATGGTAACGGGTGGGTGGCGCATCGCTGAGGCGTGCCGATGATGTGTATAGTGACGCCCATGCTCATTTGCCTGCCGCGCGCCGCGCGATGACCCAGCAGCAAGCCGGTCGCGCCGACGGCGACCCTCCGACCAAGCTTTCGGCGACGGTGCTCAGCGCCGGTATCGGCGGCAATCTTCTGGAGTGGTACGACTTCGGAATCTATGGGCTGCTGGCGCCGGTTCTGGCCGGGGTCTTCTTTCCGCCCGAAGACCGCATCGCCGCGCTGATCGGCGCTTACGGCCTCTTCGCCGTGGGCTTCGCCATGCGTCCAATCGGCGGCGTGGTGCTGGGGCATCTCGGCGACCGGCTCGGCCGCCGCTTCGTGCTCGTCTACGCGGTCGCGTTGATGGGACTCGCCACCGGCGCCATCGCCTTCTTGCCGAGCTATGACTCCGTCGGGGTGGCCGCGCCGATCCTGCTGCTCGGCTTGCGGCTTGTGCAGGGCTTCTCCGTCGGGGGCGAGTTCACCGGCTCGGTCAGCTATCTCGTCGAGATGGCGCCGCGGCATCGCCGCGGCTTGGCGGGAAGCTTCGCCAATTTCGGCTCGACGGCCGGAATGTTGCTGGCCGCCGCGGTCGCCGCGGCCACGGTCAGCTTGGCGAATCCTGAGCAACTTCAAAGCTGGGCATGGCGTCTCCCGTTCCTGCTTGGCGGCGCCATCGCGGCGGGCAGCTTCTTCTTGCGCCGGCGCTTGCGCGAGACCGGCTATCGGCCACCCGTGCGCGCCGGCGATCCCATGCCGCTCAAGCAGGCAATCAGGTTCGCGCCGGGCGCCATGCTCTGCGCGGTTCTGTTCACCTCTGGCTACGGGATCGTCAACTATCTGACCATGGTGTTTCTGCCGGTCTATGCGAGCGAGTTCGGGGGCGTCGCCGAGGCCCGAGTCCTGCAGATCGCCACGGTCGCGCAAGCGGTCGCGTTACTGGTGGTGCCGTTTGCCGGCTGGCTCACCGACCACCTGGTGCGTCGCCGCACGCTGCTTATCGCCGTGTTCATCGCCGAGGCTTGCGTGGCGTTGGCCTTCTTCACCTTGGTGGAGCAGGGCGGGCTCGCCGGCTATGCGGTGGCGCAAATCGCCTTCGGCGGCCTGCTCGCGCTGATCATGGGCGCGGCGCCGGCAATGCTGGTGGAGTTGTTCCCGAGCGCCTACCGCATGAGCGGATACTCGGTCTCGTTCAATATCGGCATCGGCATTGCCGGCGGCTTGGCGCCGCTTGTCGCCACTGGGCTGATCGGCTCGACCGGCAATCTCCTGGCCCCGGCTTGGTTCCTCATGGTCGGCGCGGCTCTGGCCGCTAGCGCTGCCTATCTGATGACGGACCGCAGCCGCGATCCTCTGCGCTGAAAACACTGCCCTCGCGTGTCTATTCACGCACGAAGGTGCCGAGTCCGGTTTTGTCGTAATAGTCGAGCACGACTTTCGTCGCGCGACCGTCGTCGCCTAGGCTAAAGATCGCGCCGGCGAGACCGTTGGCATTCTCGCCGATGGTCTCGAAGCTGAAGGTGTCGCCATCGAAATGGGTGAGGGCGAAATTGGTGGGTGCGCCTTGCGGTCCCATAGCCATGGAGAGCTTGCCGCCTTCCGCCGAGACGGTGAGCGGACCGTAATAGGAATTGCCGTACTCGCCTGCGTAGGCCGCGAGGTCTTGCGCCGGCTTGGGGCTGTCCGGCACGTCGGTGTAATCCACCTCCGGCGCGTCGGCCGCATCCATCTGCTCAAAGACGTGGCCGAGGAAGCCGACCCAGTCCACGGTCTGCTTGCCGTTCTGCGCCACGTCGAGAAAGGCCGCGCCGACCGCCTCGGCCACGCCGATTGGCCGGCCGTTGGTGAGCGCGACGATGCCGAGATCCTCGCCCGGCATGAAGGTGATGTTGGTGGCGGCGCCGAGGTTGAAGGCGCCGGAGTGGCCAATGCGCACACGGCCTTCATCGTCGTAGGAGACGTTCCAACCGAAGCCGTAGAAGCCGGCGCGGGCGGCAGGTTCGCGCGGCGGGCCGGGGATCATTTGCGGCTCATGGGGCGGTGCCAGCGCGTCCGCCTTGACGATCTCCTCGCCGTCGAGCGTGCCGCCGCCGAGCTGAAGCCGCGTGAAGCGCAGCATGTCGTTGAGCGAGCCACTGGCGCCGCCGGCCGGCGCTTGCGCATCCGCGTCGCGGTCGTATTGCGCCGCCCAGCTCCCATCGGGCAAGCGCGCGTGAATGCGCGCCCGATCCGCGTGGGCGAGATAGTCCGCGTGACGGTAGCTCGCGCTTGCCATGCCGGCGGGCTTGAACAGAGCCTCCTCGGCGAGATCATCCCACGTCTTGCCGGCCGCGACCGCGGCGGCGACACCGCCGGACGTGTAGCCGAAATTGCTGTAGTGGTAAGTCGAGCGAAACGGATCGAGCGGCTGCTGGTCGAGGTGAGACAGGATGTAGGTCCGGTCGAAGCCGAGGTCTTCGAGAAGGTCGCCGGAGCCGGTATGCAACCCGCTGCGATGCGACATGAGATCGGCGATGGTGGCGTTCTCGGTGACGTAAGGGTCGCTCAGCGCAAAAGCGGGGTTATGCCCCTTCGCCGTATCGTCCCATTTGACGATGCCGTCGGCGACGAGCTTGGCGACGATGGTCGAGGCAATGGGCTTTGACACCGAGGCCAGCATGAAAACCGTGTCGGGATCGATCTTGCCGGGCTTGCCCAACTCGCGCACGCCGAAGCCTTTGGCATAGATCACCTTGTCCTTGTAGACGACGCCGACCGCGATGCCTGGGAGACCTGTGCGCTTCATGGCGCTCTCGACGATGCCGTCGAGAGCAGCGGTCGCGGTGTCGATGGCTTTCTCGGTGAGGAGCGGTGGAACGGGGGCGATCGGTGCGTTCAGGAGTTTATCCGCCTCTTCCGCGAGTGCCGGGGCGAGCGAGAGGCTGAGCGCGAGGCCCGTGCCCCACAGTAGGCTAAAGGCCCTGCGGCGAGCGGACTGTGATGCGAGCTTGAATTGAAACGCGGGCTGATCCGGCATGGAGTGTCTCCGAGAATTGGCGCCGGCCACTATTCACCAGGACGCTGGGCGGGGCAAAAGCTTATCTCCGGCGCTTGAATCGCCTTTTTTGACCCTTCCCGGACCGGATTGGGCTTTAAGGAAATCAACAGCATCATCAGCTTCTGTGCAGACAATTGCCGCCGAATCGGCCATGCGTGAAAGCAATTGGATGGAGCCGGAGCCACTAAAGGTGTAGGGCTTTCTCTTTTTTGGAAGGACGAACCGCATGACGAAGTCTGAATTGATTCAGCAAATCGCCGACAACCTCGATTTGGCCAAGAAGGACGTGAAGGCCGTTATCGAGTCACTGGCCACCGTGGGCTACAAGGAAATGAAGAAGACCGGCGAATTCCTCCTGCCCGGCTTTGCCAAGTTCGTCGTGGTCAAGAAGCCCGCCACCAAAGCGCGCAAGGGCATCAACCCCTTCACCAAAGAGCCGACCGTCTTCAAGGCGAAGCCCGCCCGCAAGATGCTGAAGGTTCGTCCCGTGAAGGCCGCGAAAGACGCCCTCTAGGGCGATACAGGCGAGCAGGTCAATCTCATGGCAGATGAAGCAGCGCTGGCGGAGATCGAACGCCGGATCCAGATTGTCGAGGACAATCTCCGCCAACTCACGGAGCAGGCAGCCGCCTATTCCGGCGCGGCCGATGAAGAGCGCAATGCCGATCGCATCGCCGATCAGCAGGCGAAGCTGGACGCGCTCCTGAAGGAGCGCGAGGCGCTGGTGGGCAAAGGCTAGAAAAGCGGACGGGGTCGACGGTGGCGCCGTCCGCCGCTATGAGAGCGGCTCCGTCTGCCGATCAACTTTCCCACAACGTCTCCGCATAAGTGCCGCGATCATGAAGAAGTCGAAATATACCCCCGGCGGGTTCAGCCTCGCCGTCAAGCGCGCCCGTGCGGGGCGCGGCCTGTTCGCCCAGGAGCCTATTCCCAAAGGCGTGTGCGTCATCGAGTATACGGGCCGCAGGCTCGACGCAGAGGAAGAGTTCACCAGCCGCAGCCGCTACCTGTTCGAGGTCACGGCCAAGAAGACGATCGACGGCTGGGACAAGGCAAATACGGCGCGTTACATCAACCACTCCTGCCGTCCCAATTGTGAGATCGAGATCTACAGGGCGCGCGTGTTCGTCATGTCGAAGCGCGCGATCGAGCCGGGTGAGGAGCTCGGCTATAATTACGGCAAGAGCTATTTCGACGAGTTCATCAAGCCCATCGGCTGCCGCTGCCTCAAATGCATGCCGGAGCCGAAAAAAGTCAGCGCCAAGAAAACGGCTTGAGGTCGGCGAGGATCGCCTTCGCCGCGTTGTGGCCCGGCGCGCCGGTCACGCCGCCGCCGGGATGGGCGCCCGAGCCGCAGTGATATAGCCCGCTGACGGGTCCGCGGTAATCGGCATAACCGAGCATGGGGCGCGCCGAGAAGAGCTGGTTGAGGCTGAGCGCGCCGTGGAAGATGTCGCCGCCTACGAGGCCGAAGATCCGCTCAAGATCGACCGGGCTCAAGGCCTGCCGCCCCACGACACTCTTGGCGAAGCCAGGCGCATATTGATCGACCGTGGCGATCATCAGATCGGCCACCTCGTCGCGCGCGTCGTCCCACGACCGGCCATCGGGCAGTTCCGGCGCCACGTGCTGACAGAACAGGCTGGCGACATGGGCGCCTGGCGGAGCGAGGCTGTCGTCGAGGGTCGAGGGGATGACCATCTCGATGACCGGCTCGCGGCTCCAGCCATACGCCACGGCATCGCGATAAGCGCGATCCATATAAGCGAGGCTCGGGGCGATGATGATACCCGCGCCGTGATGGGGCGCGGCCGTCTTGCCCGGTAGCGCCGTGAAGCTTGGAAGTTCCGACAGCGCCACGTTCATGCGGAACGAGCCCGAGGCGCATTTGAAGTTCTGCATCCGCTGCGAGAACGCGGGAGGCAAGGCCTCACCGGGCAGCAGCTTCGTATAGAGCAGCTTCAGATTGATATTGGCGGCAAGCGCGTTGCCCCGAACGATCCGGCCGTCAGCCAAGACGACGCCCACCACTCTATCTTGTTCGATCAGGATCTCGGCGACGTCGGCCTCGGTCTCGATCTCCACGCCGTGCTCGGTCGCGGCCTTGGCCATGGCTTGCGTGATGGCGCCCATGCCGCCGAGGGCATGACCCCAGGCGCCCTTCTTGCCGTTCACCTCGCCGAAGGCATGGTGCAGCAGTACGTAGGCGGTGCCCGGATCGAAGGGGCTCGCATAGTTGCCGACGATCGAATCGAAGCCGAGCAGGGCCTTGATCGGATCGCTCTCGAACCACTCGGACAGAAAGTCCGCCGCCGATTTGGTGAAGAGATCGAGGAGGAGGTGCTGCGCTTCGGGATCGAGTTTGCGCAAATCGTTGCCAAGCGCCGCGGCGCGGGCAAGCTCCCGCAAACCGCGCCAGCTGAAGCCCTGCACCAGGTTGGGCGGCGCCCGCAGGACTAAGTCTCTCAGGGTGTCGGCGACCACAGTCAGTTGCGCGCAATAGTCATCGTAGCGGTCCGCATCGGCGGCGCTGAACTTGGCGATCTCGGACTTCGTGCGGCCTTCGCCGGCGAGCAGGTAGCCACCGTCCGGGAGTGGCAGAAAGTTCATCGCCGGCCGCTCGACAATCCTCAGCCCATGCCGGTGCAACTCCAGATCGGAGATGACCTTGGGGTTGAGCAGGCTGACCGTGTAGGCGGCGACGGAGTTGCGGAAGCCGGGATGAAATTCTTCCGTGACGGCCGCGCCGCCGACGACCGCCCGCCGTTCCAGCACTTTCACCTTCAGTCCGGCGCGGGCGAGATAGGCGGCACACACCAAGCCGTTGTGGCCGCCGCCGATGACCAGGACGTCGAATATCGGGGTATCGCGATTGCTCGAAATGGTGTGGCACCTTTATTTGCCTGACCTATGCCGGTGGGACGCTAGCACAGCGCCGATCCGGCGGTCTTGGCGGTCCGCTCCGGGCGCTTAACGGAGGAAAAGCGTCGCTGGCCGCGTGTCCAGCGGGTTAGCCTGAGATAGTGTGGCGGCGTGTTGGGCCGGAGCTAGATAGTCGGCGGGGGGCGCGAGGAACTCGACGTAACCATGAGGAACATTATGAGCCGTCTTCGCATGCATCCGGAGCACCACCTCGTCACCCGCATCGGCTGGTTGAGGGCCGCGGTCCTTGGGGCCAATGACGGCATCGTCTCGACCGCGAGCTTGATCGTCGGCGTTGCTGCTGCGGCGGCAACGCAGAGCGATGTCTTGATCGCGGGTATCGCGGGTCTGGTGGCTGGTGCCATGTCGATGGCCGCCGGCGAGTATGTCTCCGTCAGCTCACAGTCCGACACCGAGCAGGCGGATCTCGCGCGCGAGCGGAAAGAGTTGACCGATAACCCGAAGGCCGAACTTGAGGAGCTCGCCGAGATTTACGTCAAGCGCGGTGTCGACCGCGCCGTTTCCCTGCAGGTAGCCCAGCAGCTGATGGCGAAAGATGCCTTGACCGCCCACGCGCGAGATGAGCTCGGAATTTCGGAGATTACGACCGCACGACCGGTACAAGCCGCGCTAACGTCGGCCGCGACTTTTTCTGTAGGGGCGGCCATGCCCTTGCTCATGGTTGTCGTATCGCCCGCCAGTGTGCTTGTCCCCTTGGTGTCGGCTGCGTCTTTGGGCTTTCTCGCTCTTCTGGGCGCAATCGGAGCAAAGGCAGGTGGTGCGGATGTCCTGCGCGCCACAGCTCGCGTAACATTCTGGGGTGCGCTGGCGATGGCTCTCACCGCCGGTATTGGCAAACTCGTCGGCACGGTTGTCTGAGCGACCGCCTCGTCCAAGCTTTCGGCGGGATCCCCCTAAAGTGCTCTTCCAATGCTTCGTAGGTGGCGAAGACGACTGAAAATGGGGGTCAGGTCGCCCCGCTGCCCAAGAACGGTCACAGGTGTGGGTTACCCCCTCAGTTCAAGTACAAGAGCGTACGGGGACCAATGCCTGTCGTCGAACAAATCACCAAGATCGTTGCTTTCCTTCGGGCGGAGAACCCGACTGAGGACATTTCAGCAAATCCGGTTGTAAAACACCCGCACAACACCAGCCGGGTTATCCCGGAGCGCTTGCCGCCGGCGACAATCAAAGAGCTTTCACGGCTTCAGCCCGCCAGGGCGCTTACGGCCACCGCCGGTGAGTGGGCCGCGATGGCTGCGGCAATCGCGATCAGCATGAATTTCTGGCACCCGTTACTGTATGTGGTCGCGGTCATGTTCATCGGCGCGCGCCAGCACGCGCTGCTCGTCATCGGTCACGACGCCTCGCATTATCGCTATCTGCCTACGCGCTGGCAGAATGATCTATTCGCCAATCTGTTCTTGATGTGGCCGAGCTTCGCCTCGGTCGAGGGCTTCCGCAAGTTTCACGGACCGCATCACCAATACATAAACCTACCCGACGACGGGAACCGGCATATCTGGCGCACCCACGACGCGGCAGGCGAGCTCGCACCGGATTGGCAGTTTCCCAAGACGCGCGCCGGGCTTCTGCTGGTGCTGCTGCGCCGGGCGGCGTTTTTCACCGGCCTGTTCTGGATCGTGCGCGGGCTGGTGGGGATGTTCCTGCTTCCGTCACCGCGCTGGATGAGGGCGGCGATGTTCGCCTTCTACGGATCGATCGCGGCGGCGCTGACCTATTTCGGCGGCTGGTCCGCCTTCTTGCTCTATTGGATCGTGCCCTATTGCACCTGGCATATCGCCGCCCAGTACACGCGACTGATCTGCGAGCACAGCGCGGTGGAAAGCGACGAGGAAGAATATGCGATCACCCGCACCACCATCCCGACCTGGTTCGAGCGGATTTTCATCCTGCCGCGCAATATCGGCTACCACATCGAGCATCACTGGTATCCAAGCGTGCCCTTCTACCGCCTGCCGGAGTTGCATGAGGCGTTGATGGCGCGCGACGGCTTCCAGACAAATGCCGTGGTCAGCCGCTCGGTCCTCGCCTCGCTCAACGCGTGTGTGAGAGAGGCCGCCGCGGCGCCTACAGCCAATGGGCCGCAGGCGGAGACTTATGTCCGCTGAGGAAAGCGCGCGGCGAAGTCAGCCGTGCTGTTGACCTTGGGGTAGGGCGCTTGCGGCACGGGCACGCGCAAGAACGCACAGAGTCTGTCCCAGCCTTCACCCAACTCATAGACAAGAAGCCGCTCGGGCGGAACGGTGCGGCGCACCTCTTCGTTGTGGGCGTTGAACACGGCAATGGCGTGGTCCTTGTCGAGGCTGCCGCCGAAGCTCCTATCGACGACGGCGGCGTTGACCATGGTCATATGCGCCCGGCGGACCGGATCGACGGCATCAGCATCGCCGCGGGCGGCCGTCTCGGCGAAGTCCTGCATCCTGGCGAAGATCGTCCGTGCCGCGCTCGCATACCAGCGTTCCGGATCGCGCGAGGTGAGGATGACCTTGGCTTGAGGGTTTTCGGCGACGAGCGTCTTCCAAATGGAAACGCCCGGCCAGTCGACACAGGCAGCGTAGCCGTCGAGGACGCTGCGCCAGTCGTCGCTCTCGCCGCGGGCAAGCGCCAGCCATAGCGCGTCATGCTCGGGACGCCGGCCGGTTTCGATCATGTGGTAGCAGGGCGCGAAACCGAGCTGCTCCAAGGCGAGCTTGAGCGATAAAGTCCCGGTCCGTCCAAAGCCTGCGCCAATCACAGATAAAACCACGCTCACTCCTACTACCTATTCGTGTGGCGCCCAGGACGGGTACCAATAAAACCACCTTTACGTGTAAGGGTTTATCAAGGCCATTGCCGCACCTTGGCGGGCGAAATTCGAGGATTTTACGTTTGAGCGCCCACCACAACATAGACGCACCGGGTTACGACCATTGGCCGTGGGCGATGGGCTTTGTCGCCACTCTCCTAAGCCTCGGTGCGCTCAACTATTATCTGCTGTTCCCGGCCAAGGATAAGGTTATCGCCGTCGAGACCGTGCGTCAGGAACACGTGGCGCACCTGCTCGAAGGCTCCGTGGACGCCGTCCTGAATCAGGCCGAGGGGGTGCTGCTCGAGGTGCGCGACAACCTGCGCAACACAGCCTTCAAGCCGCAATTCGACGCTTATCTCAAAGCGGAGAGCGCAAACAACGAGGTGCTTCAAGCCATCGTCGTCAGAGATGACGACGGCACGCCCATCAAGACCTCGGACCCCGAACTGACCGAGATCGCCGACGGCGCGCCTGCGTTTTTCGCCACGCATACCGACAGAAAGAACCTGCTCTATATCTCGCCTCCCATGCGAAGCTCGGTCGATGGCACGTGGCGGATATGGCTTTCCGTGCCTGGGGAAGGGACCGGCGCCGGGTCCGACTCGATGATCAGCGCCGCTATCGACAGCCGGTTCATCGCCGAGCACTTGATGCCGGTTGAAGGCACCGAGTCTGACGCGAATACGCTGGTCGACAGGAACCTGCTGCTGGTGTCTCGAATGCCCTGGCCGCACGATCGGATCGGTGAGTCGCTCGCGGGTTATCCGCTCTACGAGCTGCTGAAATCATCGGGCAAGAATCGCGCGGTAACCCGATACATCAGCACGTTCAGTGGTACCGACCGGCTCGGCGTGGCGCATTGGATCTTCGGGCATCGCTTCATGATCTCGTCATCCCGCCGGATGGACGCCATCCTTGCGGGGTGGAAGCAACTGGTCTGGACCGCTGGGCTGGCGTCCCTCGCAATTCTCTGCCTGTTCGTAGGGCTGTGGTGGCGAGCGGCTCGGGACGCGGCCCAGAAGAATAAGGCTGCGGAAGCCCTGCGGGAAAGCGAAAGAGAGTTCCGGCTCCTCGTGAGCGGCGTGACGGATCATGCCATGTTCATGCTCACGCCTGAGGGGAGGGTGGCAAACTGGAACGCGGGGGCCGAACGGATCAAGGGTTACAGCGCCGATGAGATCGTCGGGGAACACATCGAGCGCTTCTATACCAAGAAGGACCGGGACAAGGGGCTACCGGCGAAGGTTCTCGAGCAAGCGGCAAAGCTCGGCCGCTACGAGTTGGAAGGCTGGCGTCTCCGGAAAGACGGAACGTTGTTTTGGGCAAACGTCGTTGTCGAGGCGCTACGCGAGAACGGCGAGCTTGTGGGCTTTGCCAAGATGACCCGCGACGTTACCGAACGGCGTAAGATGCTCAAGACTCTGCGCGCCGCCAAGGTGCAGGCCGAGCACGCCGCGCAAGTGAAGAGCGATTTTCTCGCCAATATGAGCCACGAGATCAGGACGCCGCTGACGGGAATCATAGGCTACTCGGGGATAGCGCTGGACGACCAGGAACTAACTGGGAATCCGCGCAGATATGTCGGACGCGTGTATGAGGCGAGCAAAGCGCTGCGCGTGATCATCGACGATATCTTGGACTTCTCGAAAATCGAAGCCGGAGAACTGCGTATCGAGCCCGCACGGTTCTGCCTCATCGATCACATCGACAGTTGCCTCTCGATCGTGCGGCCTACGGCGATTGCCAAGGACCTCGATCTGAAGTCCAGCATCGCGCCGCACGTACCGCCTTGGCTGGTGGGCGACGGGCCACGTTTGCGCCAGATCCTTCTCAACTTCCTCAACAACGCCATCAAGTTCACGATCAAGGGCGAGATCGAGTTGAAAGTGGAGTGTGAGGCAAGGTCGGAACGCCAGGTCACACTTCGCTTCTCTGTGCGAGACACTGGTATCGGCATCGCCGAGGATCAGCAGAGCAACATCTTCGATCGATTCACGCAGGGCGACACATCCATTACGCGACGGTTCGGCGGCACGGGACTTGGGCTGGCGATTTCCAAGCGCCTCGTCGATGCCATGAAAGGACGATCCGGGATTGAAAGCGAGCTCGGTGTCGGTAGCACGTTCTGGTTCTCGATTCCCTTCAAGATCGCCGAGCGGCCTGAGGAGCAGGCACCGCAGCCGAAACCGAGCGCAGGCGGATCTCTGCGGGTACTCATGGCCGACGACCTGGATCTGAATCGGGATGTCGTCAAGCTCACGCTTGAGCCGATGGGGCACGAGCTGACATTGGCGGCGAGTGGTGCCCAAGCGGTCGCCCTAGCCGCTGAACATCCGTTCGACCTCATCCTCATGGATATTCAGATGCCTGGGCTGGACGGGATCGAGGCGACCCGGCTAATACGAGCCTCAGCTGGCCCCAACGCGGAGACTCCTATCGTTGCGCTGACGGCAAATGTCATGGCCGATCAGGTGGTCCGATACAAAAAAATCGGAATGAACGAATTCTTCGGCAAGCCCATCGACGTCGCGCAACTCAAGACATTCGTGCAGGGGTGGGCGCTGCGATTGGGCAAGATTGAGCCCAGCGAGCCTCGGAAGAGCGCCTAGCGTGGAACCGTTGGTGGCGGGCGCCTGTTGTGCGACAGTGCAACAGAACCGGAGAGCGTCATGACCAAGGTCGTCTATAAGATTATCAAGCACGAGAACGGCTGGGCCTATCAGGCGCGCGGCACGATCTCGGAGACCTTTCCCACCCATGACGCCGCGCTCGCGGCAGCCAAGCGCGCCGCCGGCGAGCAGAAAGTTCCGGGCGAGACGGTCGGCATCCAATATGAGACGGCGGACGGCAAGTGGCATGAGGAACTCGATCCCGGTTCTGATCGGCCCGAGACCGCGGTCGAGGATTAGACCGGGGGCCTCCGCCGGTCCAAGCCTTACGCCGCGCGCGGTTGACACCTTGCCGCGATCAAGGTCTTTGGCTCTTGGATTTCCGAGAGGGTAGAGATCGGGGGGACAATGATACCGTCCTATATTCTCTGGGCTTTGCTTGGCATGGCCGGCTATTCGCTCATGACGCTGTTCGTGAAACTCGCCGAGCGTAGCGGCAATGTGACGACCTATATGGTGCTCGCGGTGTCGACCACCATCGTCGCGATCTTCGCCATCGGCGTGGTTGCTTGGCGCGGTGAGCTGAAGGCGCTGATCTTCGAATTGGAGACGCCGCCGCTACTCTGGGCCATCGCCGGCGGCATCGCGCTCACCGTCGCCGTCACGTCCCTGTTCCACGCGCTGTCGCTCGGGCCGGCGAACATCGTGGTGCCGGTCTACGGCATGTTCATTGTCGGCGGAGCGATGCTTGGCGTGTTCGTGCTGGGGGAGGCGATGCCTTGGCATCGCGTACTCGGATTGATCGCCGCGGTGGTCGGCGTCGTTCTCATCTCGATCTGAAGACGGCGGAAGGAGCGGCAGCCTGAAGCTGCCGCCCCATTTTGTCAGGATGCGTCGACCAGTACGATCTCGGCGTCCTCGATCGCTTTGACCGTCAGAACCGTCTCGTTCTCGATCGCCGCGCCGTCTCGCGCATGCACCGGTATGCCGTTGACCTCGACGCTGCCGGCCGCGGGCACCAGATAAGCGTGCCGCGCGGTACCGAGCCGATACTCCGCAGTCTCGCCCGCCTTTAGCGTGGCGCCGAGAACGCGGGCGTCGGCGCGGATCGGCAGCGCGTCCGTGTCGCCGGCAAAGCCGGAGGCAAGCGCCACAAACTCGCCCGAGCGCTCGTCCTTGGGGAACGGCTTGGCGCCCCAAGACGGTTCGCCGCCTTCCACCCCCGGCTCGATCCAGATCTGGAACAGCGTGGTGGCTTCGTCCTCGCGGTTGTATTCGGCGTGGCGGATGCCGGAGCCGGCGCTCATGACCTGAACGTCGCCGGCCTCGGTGCGGCCGGTGTTGCCGAGGCTGTCCTCATGGGTGATCGCACCCTTTCGCACATAGGTGATGATCTCCATCGCCGCGTGCGGATGGGGCGGAAAGCCCGTGTTGGGAGCGATCTCGTCATCGTTCCACACCCGCAAGGCGCCGTGGCTCATGCGTTTCGGGTCGTGGTAGCGGGCGAAGGAGAAGTGGTGCTTGGCCTTGAGCCAGCCATGGTCGGCCCCGCCAAGCGTCTCGAAGGGTCTGAGTTCGATCATCGCAAACCTCCTACTCTTTATCTGTGTGCCTAAGCGTTGTAGCCGCCGTCGACGGTCAAGGTCGTGCCGGTGATGTAGCCGGCGCTCGGTCCGGCTAGAAATGCAACGGCCGCTGCGACCTCATCCGCGGTGCCGTAGCGGCCGAGCGCGGTTGTCGATTTCTGTGCGTCGGAGAAGTCGCCGTTCTCCGCCGGGTTCATGTCCGTGTCGATCGGGCCGGGCTGCACCGTATTGACGGTGATGCCCTTGGGCCCGAGATCGCGGGCCCAGCCGCGCGTGTAACCCAGCAGCGCGGCCTTGGTTGCGCTGTAGTCGGCGACGCCGGGGAAGGGCGTGCTTTCGCCCACGACCGAGCCGATGGAGATGATGCGGCCGCCTTCGCCCATAAGCGGCGCGGCGGCGCGCACGGCAGTGACGACGCCACCGACATTGACGGCAAACATCCGGTCGAGCTCGGCGAGATTGTTGGCGCGGTCATGGACCTGGCCCAACGCGAACACGCCGGCGTTGTTGACCAAGATGTCGAGGCGGCCGAAGCGCTGCGCCACCTGCTTGATGAGATCGTTTACCGCGTCGGTGTCGGCCTGATCCGCCTGGAAGGCGTCGGCGCGAACGCCCTTGGCCAGGAGGTCCTTGACGACCGACTGGGCCTTGTCGGCCGAGGCGGCGTAACTGATGGCGACATCGGCGCCGTCGTCGGCCAGAGCGCGGGCGATGGCGGCGCCAATGCCGCGCGAACCGCCGGTGACGAGGGCAACCTTTCCAGTGAGCTTCTTAGACATGGTCCATACTCCCGTTGATGAATTACGTAGTGAACGCTACATATGTACCTGGACCCTGACCGTCAAGAGCATTATATAGCGAGCACTACAAAGATGGGAGGTGCTAGGGATCGGAGAACCAATAGGAGACGGCGACGTGGCGATTGGGCGCCCTCGGACTTTCAGCAAGGAAGACGCTCTCGACCAAGCGTTGAAGGTGTTCTGGCGCAAGGGCTACGAGGGCGCGAGCATTTGCGACCTTACCGCCGCCATGGGCATCAACCCGCCGAGCCTCTATGCCGCCTTCGGCAACAAGGAATCGCTGTTTCGCCAAGCGCTCGACCGCTACGCGGAGACCAAGGGCGCGTTCGTCCGGGCGGCGCTTGCGGCGCCCAAGGCCCGCGACGGCATCGCCGCGTTGTTGCGCGGCACGGCCCAGTCGCTCGCGGATAAGTCGAGCCCGACCGGCTGCCTCTTGGTCCAAGGGATCGCCGGCGCCGGCGACCACGCCCAATGTATCCGGGAGGAGCTCAGCGCCAGGCGCGCGGCCGGCCAGAAAGCGATCTGCGAGCGGCTGCAGCGCGCGCAAAGCGAGGGCGAGCTTCCGGCCGACGCGGACCCCGCGGCGCTGGCGCGCTATGTCTCCACGGTAACGCAAGGCATGGCCATTCAGGCCGCGGGTGGCGCGAGCGCCCAGGAGCTTGAGCGCGTCGCCGACATGGCGATGCGGGTCTGGCCTGGTTGAACTGTTCACGCGCGGTTTGCCGTATAGCGAAGGCGGTCTGGCTTGATGCCTAGAATCGCGGCATGATTTCCCCATGAAGACGGTTTCGATGGCGGCTTTGGCACTGATGCTCGCCGCTTGGCCAGCGCTGGCCGAGCCGCAGGTGGAGGCGGGAGATCCGCTCTCTCCCTGTACCGCCGATACCGAGACTGCCAAGAGCGACGACGCCTCGGCCGGTCAGTCCGGTCCGCAATGGGGCGTGGAAATCGCGTCTTCCTTCGACAAGCAACAATCGCTCGATGCCTTCGCCACGGCCAAAGACAAATATTCCGACATCCTCGAGGATTACAGCCCCACCATCGTCGAGGTGTGCGATCTCAGCCTCGGCACCGATCTGCGCTATTCGGCCCGGATCGACCTGGACGACCGAGATGCCGCCGACAAACTCTGCGACAAGCTTCAGGCGGCGGGCGGCGCCTGCGTGGTCCTCAAGAACTAGCGTATCTCGCCCCAATTCCGCCGGATGGACCTCCTCTCGCCGATGGCTCAGAGTGGCCGCATGATGGGCGCCCTGCAGGCTCTACTCCTGGCCGCGTGGCTTGTGCTCGGCGTACACGGTGCGCAAGCCGCGGAGGCTTTCGAGATCACCGGTGTCGCCGCCGGCATCAAAGCCGCCGGTCTTGCCGCCGCCGGGCCGAAGCCGTTCGTGGACACGGTCTGTCCGCTGATGCAGCAACAGGCCGAGGCGCGCGGCCTGCCGCCCATGCCGTTCGTGCGGCTGATCTGGCGGGAAAGCCGCTTCAACCCGAACGCGGTCAGCCCTAAAGGCGCGCAAGGCATCGCCCAATTCATGCCCGGTACGGCGGATGATCGCGGTCTCGCCGATCCGTTCGAACCGAAATCGGCGATCGTCCATTCGGCGAGCCTTCTCGCGGACCTCAACAGGGAGTTCGGCAATTTCGGCTTGGCGGCGGCGGCCTATAACGCCGGCGAGGAGCGGGTGCGCGGCTGGCTTGCCGGCAATCGGACACTGCCAGGCGAAACGCAGGCCTATGTGATCTTCGTCACGGGGCGCGCTGCCGAGGAATGGAAGCTCGCGGAGACCGAGTTGCCGGACTCGCTCAAGATGGTTGGCGATACGGTGCAGGACTCCTGCAAGCAGCTCGCGCCGCTCGTGGTGCGGGCGGTGTACGAGACCGAGCCGCTCACCGCCAGCGGAGCCTGGCGTCCGTGGGGGGCGCATGTGTCGAGCGCATTTTCCAAGACCAAGGCGCTCGCCCAGTTCGCTCGGATCAGGCGGCAGCATGCCTCGGTGCTCGGCGACCGGGAGCCCTTCGTGACGCCGGCACGCAATCTCAGTCGTGGCCGCCGCTCGATGTACCAAGTGCAGATCGGCGCCGAGAGCCGGGCGGACGCCGGCAAGATTTGCGCGGAGCTCAGGAAGTCCGGCGGTGCCTGCATCGTGCAGAAGAACTGACGGCCGCCCTATGAGGAGGAAGGGCGGCCGCCACGAACGCACTTAGAAGGCGAGGCTGGCGTTTGCCCAGAGCGTGCCGTCCCGTTCTAGCTGGTAGCCGTTCACATCCTCGTCGACCGGCTGGAGCCATTCGGCGCTGAGCCGTAGGCCCTTGAGCGAGCCGCTCGGCACCACGGTGTTGACGCCGAAGCCGATGTCCCAGAAGCGGCCGCCATAGTTGCCCTGGAGGTCGGGCGGGCTCGAATGATTGTGCGGCCCGTTATAATGACCCTCGATCTCGCCCTGCTCGGTGTAAAGGGCACGGAGCGAGGCGGAGATCCAGTTGGCGAAGCGGTAACTGCCCCACCCCGTTGCCTGAACCACATCGCCGAGGCGATAGCCGCTGTCGTTCTCTTCTTCCAGGCGAACGATACCGAGAACCTGCGCACCCCAGGCGAACCGATCGGCGCGGCCGGTATAGGTGATGCTGGGGATGAAGTCCCAGGTGCCCGAGCCCGGCTGCATCATGTAGTGGCTGAAGTTGCCGTTCATCTTCTTGTCCACGTCGCCGGTCGGCGCGCTGAACATCGGCGAGAACTGCAAGTGGTATCCGGGACCGTCGGCGATCTTGAGTTCGGGGCCGAAGATCGTGTCGCCCCAGCCCTCGGTGCCGTGGGAATGGCTGCCGCCCATGTGCGCGCTGTGCTGGTCCATCGGCATGTCCATGTCCATGTGGTCCATGTGGTCCATGTGACCCATGCCGCTCGTGGAAGAGGTGAGCGACCGCATGGTCATGTCGTGGCTCATATACATGGGCATGACCATCAGGGTCATCCAATCGGTCGGCGCGTACATGATGTCGAGCATGTACATGTTCATGGCCATGTCGCTGGGCGTCATCGAGCAGCTATGCGGCTTGCAGCCTTTGTCGATGATCTCCTGATCGCTGGCCTTGCCGGTGCCGTGCAGCATGTCGCCGCTGGCGCTCGAATAGGCGTAGCGGAAGCCGACCATGAACTCGCCGGCCTTGTGCATATGGTCGAACATGACGCCGGCGGGCGCATGCTGGTCGGCGAGCGGGCCGGTGCCCGTATCCGAATCGGCGTGAGCGGTGCCGGGTACGGCCGCGAGTGCCGTGCCGAGGCAAAGGGTGAGCGCCGATACGCCGGCGCGCAAATATGAGTAACGCATTGTGGTAGCCCCCGATGGGCGCCGGCATGGAAGCCGGGCATGCCCTCCTAGTTGGATTCTTGCTTTGGAGATGTCGCGTTAGCCCAGGCGGTCTTCGCGACCGAAGGCGCCCGTCATGAAGACGATGGCTACGCTGCAGGGCTAGCTGAGGGGCGGGGCGCGGGGCTGGGCCGAATGGTGCTTCGCCGGTGTTGCCGCGGGCGCGTCGAGGCGCGGTCCGGCAATGGCAATGACCGTCGAAGACGGCAAGGGCACCCGGGCCAGGCCCGGCAGAATGCCGCCGCAGGCGCTGCCTTGGCGGCAGGACATGTGGCAGCACTGGCAGTCGGGCTTTTGGTGGGTCTTCCCGGGCTGATCCGGGATGACCACGGAGCCGCGGGAGGTACAGAGGATGTTGCTCTGCGGCCCCGAGGTCAGGGTCGCGGCGTGGAGCCCGGAGGTGAACGGCAGGACGATGGACTGGAGCAGAATCGTCCAGACCACGACAAGGCCGATTAGGTCTCTTTCTTTGCGCATCCACCCCATGGGACTTGGTTATTCCCCCTATTTGGCCTTGTCAAAGCTCGGGTCAGTCCACGTTGTCTCACCCCAGACATATGCCCGTTGGTATATAACGCTTTTTTGAAGCACCAGATTTCAGGACCGGGAGCCGGGGGCCCATGCTGACAATCTACGAATTTCTTGCGGGCGAGCTCAAAGTCCAGACCGGCAAGCCGAAGATCACTGAAGAAACGGTATGGATCGACCTTCGCGACCCGACGCCGGAGGAGGAGTCCCAGGTCGAGAAGTCGATCAAGATCGACGTGCCCACCCATGAAGAGCAGAAGGAGATCGAAGTCTCCGACCGCCTCTATCACGAGGACGGCGCGCATTTCATGACGGCGACATTGCTGTTCCAGGGCGCGGATGGCGAGGCCAAGACGACGCCGGTCAGCTTCATCCTCGCCGGCAAAAGGCTGATCACGGTGCGCTACGCCGAACCGCGCGCCTTCGATATTTTCCTCACGCGGTGCAACAGGTCAGAGACCGATCTATCGACCGGCCCGACGGTTCTCATTGGGCTGATCGACACGATTGTCGACCGGCTGGCCGACTTCATCGAGCGTATCCAGGCCGAGGTAGAGACGCTGTCGCATTCGGTGTTCGAGAATCATGGCGCCGCGGCGTCGCGCAAGCGGCGCTTCGACGTGTTGCTGCGGTCGATCGGGCGCGAGGGCGAAATCACCTCGAAGGCGCGGGAAAGCGGTCACTCGTTGGGGCGCTTGCTGACCTTTCTCTCCTACGCCGTCAATGAGCGCAAAGACGGCAAGCCGTTGCAGACGCGCGTTCGTACCGCGGCGCGCGACGTGAGCTCGCTCACCGATCACGCCACCTTCCTGTCGGGGAAGATCATCTTCCTGCTCGATGCGACGCTCGGCATGATCAACATCCAACAGAACGACATCATCAAGATCTTCTCGGTGGCGGCGGTGGTATTCCTGCCGCCGACATTGATCGCATCGATCTACGGCATGAACTTCCACACGATGCCGGAGCTGGATTGGCTTTTCGGCTATCCCTTCGCGCTCGGGCTGATGGTCCTATTCGCCGTGTTGCCTTACTTTTATTTCAAACACAAAGGATGGCTCTAGTTTGCACTTGCGCGGGGCGCACCGTCTCGCCACATTACCGCGATACCTTTCAAACCAGCCAATTACAGCCACACCCCTAACCCTCGATAAGGAGGAAGGATGACCCGACTCATTATTTCCAGTTTCGTTGCGGCGTTTTTCGCAGCGGTCATGCTCCTGCCCGTGTCGGCTTCCGCCGGCTCTTTCGGCATCACGAGCAGCACCGCGAGTGAGGCGTCGCTGGTGAAAGAAGCCGGCTGGCGGAATCGCCGCTGGTGGCGCAGCAACGGCTACGACACCGAAGTCGATGCGCCGACCACGTCCGTGCGGACGAACAACCGCAAGACCGATGTGGAGGCGCCGTTTACCTCCGTCCGTTCCGGCCCCCGCGGTACGTGGATTCGCGCGCCGTTCGTGAATATCTGGGCGCCCCGCGACTAACTCTTCGGGCACGGTTCGATCTTTGCGGGAAGCGCGGGCGAAAGCCCGCGCTTTTCCTTTAGGGGCCGGCAAGGACGTGTAGGGCCAGCGCCGCACCGGCGGTCGCCGCGAGCGTCGTCATAATGCCGAGACGAAGCCACAGCAGCAGAACGACGGCGAGCACGGCCAGCAGCGCCGCCACAATGTCGAAGCTGGCGATCTCCGGCAGCCAGAGACGAAAAGGCCCATGCTCCACGGCCGCCACGCGGCCGAAGATCACGTGCAGCGCGAACCACACGCTCAAATTCAAGATCACGCCGACCACCGCCGCGGTGACGCCCCCCAGTGCGCCGGCGAGCTTGGCGTTCGAGCCCAGCCGCTCGATATAGGGCGCACCGACGAAGATCCACAGAAAGCAGGGCGCGAAAGTCCCCCATAACGTGACCGCCGCGCCCAGCAACCCGTAGGCGAGGGGCGGACCGCCGCCATCGCGGTACGCGGCGAGAAAGCCGACGAACTCGGTGACGAGGATCAAGGGCCCCGGCGTCGTCTCGGCGAGACCGAGCCCGTCCAGCATCTCGCCGGCGCTCAGCCAGCCATAGGTCTCGACGGCTTGCTGCCCCATATAGGCCAGCACCGCGTAGGCGCCGCCGAAAGTGACCACGGCGAGCTTGGAGAAGAACAACGCGATGTCGGCGGTGACATGACCGCGTCCGAACAAGGCGGCGACGGCAACGAGCGGCACGATCCAAATGGCGAGCCACAGCAGCGCGGTGCGTAGCGTCTTGGCCAAGGACACGGGCGGGGCGCTCAGTGGCGGGGGCGGGCTTTGCGGGAAAACCAGGGCGAGCAGGAAACCGATGAGCGCGGCGGCGGCGATGATCAGCGGAAAGGGCGCGGCAAGGAAGAAGATGGCGAAGAAAGCGGCAGCGGCGATGGCCCAATCATGCGGACGGTGCAGCGCCCGCCGCGCCACCTTGATCAGCGCCTCGACGACGATTACCAGCACGGCGGCCTTGATGCCGACAAAGGCGGCGGTGACGAGCGGTGCCTGACCGAACAGGGCATAGGCGATACTGAGCGCCAGCACGACGAGCGCGCCCGGCAGCACAAACAGGAGGCCGGCGGCAAGGCCGCCCAGCGTGCCGTGCAGCCGCCAGCCCACATAGGTGGCGAGCTGCATGGCCTCCGGTCCCGGCAGCAGCATGCAGAAATTGAGCGCGTGCAGGAAGCGCTGCGGCTCGATCCAGCCGCGCTCCTCGACCAGGATGCGATGCATCAACGCGATCTGCCCGGCCGGTCCGCCGAAGGAAGTGACGCCGATCTTGGCCCAAACGGGCAGCGCCTCGCGAAAGGTCGGCTCGGGCCGGTCTTGGGTCAAATCCATGGTGGTGAAGTCCTAGAGCCTCGGCCCATGGGCGGCAATCCATCGCGGCTTCTGGCTGACCGGCGAATCGCGTGATACCGAAAGAGCAGGAAGGTATGAGGCGACCATGACAACGGCGCAGTTGATTCAAGTGGCGGTGTTTCTGGCCGCCGCCGCCATTGCTGCTCCGTTCGGCCGCTTTTTCCGCATCGGCTCGGTTCTCGGCTACCTGCTCGCCGGCGTGGTCATCGGGCCCTATGCCCTCGGCCCCCTCTATGCCCTCGACAACGTGGACAAGCTTCTGCATTTCGCCGAGTTCGGCGTGGTCCTGCTGCTGTTCGTGATCGGGCTCGAGCTGCGCCCGATCCGGCTGTGGGCCTTGCGCTCGGCCATTTTCGGTCTGGGCGGGGCCCAGCTCGTCGCCACGTCTTTCGTACTGGCGGCGATCGGGGCAGCCATCGGGCTGGCCCTCAACCAGGCGCTGTTCATCGGCCTGGCGCTGTCCCTGTCGTCGACGGCCTTTGCCCTCCAGGTGATGGAGGAGAAGGGCGAGCTCACCACCCGCCACGGGCGTCTCGCTTTCGCGGTGCTGCTGTTCCAGGACCTCGCGGCCATTCCCTTGATCGCGCTGGTGCCGCTGTTCGCGCTCGGGGGCGAAGAGCCGAGCATGGATCTCGGCAGCGCGGGAATCGCGATCCTGACCATCCTTGGGGTGATCGTCGCCGGGCGCTTTCTGCTGAGCCGGCTCTACCGGGTCGTCGCCGCGACCGGCGTGCGCGAGGCCATGACGGCGACCGCGCTGCTCACGGTGGTGGGCGTGGCGGTGATCATGCAGGAGGTGGGCCTATCGGCGGCGCTCGGCTCCTTCATTGCCGGCGCCCTGCTTGCCGATTCCGAATATCGCCATCAGATCGAGGCGGATATCGCGCCGTTCGAGGGGCTTCTGCTCGCGGTGTTCTTCATCGCCATCGGCATGTCCATTGATCTCGGCGTGCTGGTCGCGCGGCCCGCTGCGCTCGTGGCCATCGTGGCCGGACTGGTCACCATCAAGGCGGCGATCCTGTACGGGCTTGGGCGCTGGTGGGGCATCGGCGACGCGCCGTCGCGGCGCCTAGGCATCGTGCTCAGTCAAGGCGGCGAGTTCGCCTTCGTGCTGTTCTCGGTGGGCGTGGTCGAAGGTGTGATCGGCCGCGACATGGCGAGCCTGCTCACGCTGGCGGTGACCATGTCGATGGCGATGACGCCATTGTTGCTCCTCATCGACGAGGTGGCGTCACGGGCGCTCAAGCCCGATGCGCCGGATTACGAGATGCCGCCGGATGGCGACCGGCATGTGATCGTTGCCGGCTTCGGCCGCTTCGGTCAGATCGTCGCCCGCGTCCTGCGCGCGCGGCATATTCCGTTCACCGCGCTCGACAGCAGCATCGCCCAGGTCGATTTCGTCAAGCGCTTCGGCGCCAAGATCTATTACGGCGACGCCGGACGGATCGACATCCTGCGCGCGGCGGGAACCCATAAGGCGCAAGCCTTCGTGCTGGCCATCGACGATGTGGAGTCTTCGTTGCGGGTCGCCGAGGTGGTGCGCGAGCACTTTCCAGATCTGACGATCTATGCGCGGGCCCGCGACCGCATCCACGTGCACAAGCTCATGGATCTCGGCGTCACCATCATCGAGCGCGAGACGTTTCTCTCCGCGCTGGAGTTGACCACCCAATTGCTGCGCGGGCTGGGACTAAAGCCCGACGAGGTCAAACGGCTCATCGCGACGTTCAAGCGCCATGACGAAGAGCGTCTATATGAGGCCTATAAATTCTACACCGACACCGAGAAGGTTCGTGCCAACGCGCTCACTGCGGCGGTCGAACTTGAGGAGTTGTTCGCCAAGGACGCCGAGGCGCTGCTCGCGGAGGACGGTGCCGCTAACGCACCGATGCGAGATGGGCGAGAATCATCCGATTGAGCTCGGCCGGGTGGGTGAAGGGACTCATATGGCCGGCGCCTTTCAACACCTCGACGCGCGCGTTCGGCAGAGCGCCGGCCAGCAGCTGGACAACGGCGCGGGTAGGGCTGCGCGTCTTGCCGCCGACGATCAGCAGCGTCGGCGCTGCGATCTCGGCATAGTCGGCAAGCGTCGTCTGCGCGTCGATGGCGATGGAGAATTCGAGCGCGACCTTCGGGATCGTGGTGGCGATGGCATTCTTGAAGCGTTCGGGCGATAGCCACCAGCGCCAGCGGCCGAGCCAGTAGCTCATGAAGGCGGCGGCGGCCTTGCCGTCGTCGCCCTTGGCCACCGGGTCGAGCACCGAGATGCCCAAACGCTCGACCTCTTTCCATTCCGGGCGTTCCTCAAGCCGCAGGAGATGGAAGGAGACCGGCTCGACCAGGGTCAGGCTCTTGACGCGGTCCCCGAGCTTGCGGGCGGCCTCGAGCGCCAGCGCCGCGCCATAAGAATGGCCGACGAGATGGAGCGGACTTCTGGTCTTCTTGGCGAGAGCCAACAGGACCTTCACGTCGGCCTCGATGCTGAAGGGCTTGTCGATGGGCCAGGGCTCGGATTGGCCGTAACCGATGAAGTCCGGCGCGAGAACGCGCCAGTCGTCCTTCAGCGTCTGGATGAGCGGCAGCCATTCTTTGTGCGAGGCGCTGGAGCAATGGCCGAGCAGGGCGCACGGCCCCTTGCCCTCGTCGAGATAGGCGATGTCGACGCCGTTGACGGTCAGATGTTTCACCAGTTCCAAGGTCCCCCGCGCATGTCGAGATGGCGGCGGCCACCTTAACCGCTTCGCGCGCCCTCTCCCACCCGCCTTGAGGGCGGGCAGGTTTAGCGTTCTCAAATACCTCGGAGTCTAGTCGACGTCGGCGGGCTCTGGCTCGGCGGCCTTGGCGGCTTTCTGCACGGCCTTCTGCACCTTCTCGAAGGCGCGGACCTCGATCTGGCGGATACGCTCGCGGGACACACCGAATTCGGTGGACAGCTGCTCCAGCGTCAGCGGGTCCTCGGCGAGACGGCGTGCTTCGAACACGCGGCGCTCGCGCTCGTTCAGACCCTCCAGCGCATCCTGCAGCATGTCGTGGCGCTGGCCGCGCTCCTCGGACTCGGCAAGCGCCGTCTCTTGGTCGATGCCGTCATCGACCAGCCAATCCATCCACTCGCCGCTCTCCGCGTCGTTGCGCACGGGCGCGTTCAACGAGGAGTCACCGGCGAGCCGCCGGTTCATGGAGACGACGTCGTCTTCGCTGACGCCAAGACGAGTCGCGATCTGCTCCACCTGATCGGGACGCAAATCGCCTTCCTCCAGCGCCTTCAACTGACCCTTGATCTTGCGCAGGTTGAAGAACAGCTTCTTCTGCGCCGCCGTGGTGCCCATCTTCACGAGGCTCCACGAGCGCAGGATGTATTCCTGGATCGCAGCCCTGATCCACCACATGGCGTAGGTGGCGAGGCGGAAGCCTTTGTCGGGATCGAACCGCTTGACCGCTTGCATCAAGCCGACATTGCCTTCGGACATGACCTCGCCAACCGGCAGGCCATAGCCGCGATAGCCCATGGCGATGCGCGCCACGAGGCGGAGATGCGAGGTCACGAGCTGGTGCGCGGCGTCGCGGTCGCCATGCTCGCGCCAACTCTTGGCGAGCATGTACTCCTCCTGCGGCTCCAGCATCGGGAACTGTCTGATTTCTTCGAGGTAGCGAGTGAGCCCGCCATGCGCACTCACACTCGGCAAACTTCTAGTAGCGGCCATGGACCCGTCTCCAGCGACCACAGACGGTCGCGATCTTCCCGTTCAACCGCCCCCCAGCGGTGTCCTCTATAAAGCCTTTGCTACAGGCTTAAAAGACTCAGAGCACATCACAGTTGCTTGAGTGTATCAGCGATCTCGGCGAGATCGGCGGGCAGGGGACTATTAAATTCCAGTAAGGTGCCGGTTATCGGGTGCGTGAAGATAAGCTGTTCGGCATGAAGAGCTTGCCGGTCGAGCGCCGCGAGCTTGGCTTGGGCGTCGGGCGGCAACTTTTTAAGCTTTGACTTAAATCCGAGGGCATAAAGAGGGTCGCCGATCAGCGGGTGGCCCATATGCGCCAAATGCACGCGGACCTGATGGGTGCGCCCCGTTTCCAGCGTACAGGCCAGGAGCGAGGCGATCGGACCCTCCTTTTCGTGACCGTAGGTCTCCACGACGCGCCAATGGGTCACCGCGTGGCGTCCTTTGTCGGACTTCAGCACCGCCATCTTGGTGCGGCTGGTCGGGTGGCGGCCGATCGGCGCCTCGATGCGGCCGTGGGCGCGGTGCGGTGCGCCCCACACGAGCGCCAGATAGCCGCGTTCGAGATCGCCGGTGCGGCCGTGGTCGGCGAATTGCGCGGCAAGGGCGCGGTGCGCCTGATCGGTCTTGGCGACGACGAGAAGGCCGCTGGTCTTCTGGTCGAGGCGGTGAACGATGCCGGGCCGCGCCACGCCGCCGATGCCCGAGAGACTCTTGCCGCAATGACTGATGAGCGCATTGACGAGCGTCCCGTCGGGCTGGCCGGCGCCGGGATGCACCACGAGCCCGGCCGGCTTGTCGATGACGATCAGGGCGTCGTCCTCGTAGACCACATCGAGGGGGATGTCCTCGCCGCGCAATGTGGTGTCGATGGGCGGCGGCAGGGCGAGGTCGAAGTGATCGCCCGGTTTGACCCTATATTTGACGTCCTCTATGGTCGCGCCGCTTGATGCCACTTGGCCTTCGCGGATCAGAGCTTGCACGCGGGTGCGGCTCAGCTGCGGCAGGGCCCCGCTCAAGAAGAGGTCGAGCCGCTGGCCCGCGTGGCTTTCGTCCACGTCGGCGGTCAGGCGTTCTGCTGGTGGCTGATTCGAATGCGGCATTTGAGGTCTTTGTAAACGATGGCGGCGATAAGCGAGCCAGACAATACGCCTTTACCGGGCTCCGTGTTCAGTCCGCGTCAGGTACGGTTGCTGAAGATTGCCGTGATCGTCATGGGGATCCTGCTGGTGGGGGGGTTCGCCTTCGTGATGGCGGCCATTGTGTATCAAGCCTCCCATTTGGGGCAGGGCAAGGCCGGAAAGCCTACGAAAGCAGCACCACCCGCCCCGGCGGCCGTGCCGGGGGCCGAAACCACGCTTGCGATCCCGCCAGGGGGCGCCGTCACCTCTTTGGCTCTTGATGGCGACCGGCTGGCGATCCATCTCAATTCCAGCGCCGGACCGGAGATCGCCGTCATCGACATCACCACCGGCCAGGTAATTTCCCGCATTAGGCTCAAGGCTCAATAATCCTTGATCCGGTTCGCGGGCCCAAGCTATAGGTTTGAGCCTGTCTGGCCCACGCCCCGTTCGTCTAGTGGCCTAGGACGCTGGCCTCTCACGCCGGAAACAGGGGTTCGAAACCCCTACGGGGCGCCATACACCTAAAGGCTTGATCCAGTTTCGGGCCGGAGTCCCCAACAGATGCCGATCGACGGGCACTGTTGGGTGCGGACGAAGGGAAGCGCCTCATCCTGCTCCCGAGATCGCCTCTCGTTACAGGCCGCGGCACGGGAACCCTTTCCCGCCGTCGAAGCGTTACACAATTGTCGCTTGTCTGCCCGAGACAAAGCTGCCGAGACCAAACGCGGTATCGGCTGCGAGGCGACGCGCAGCGGCGGCCCGATCGTGCCGAGGGATTGGCCGCCTCGCACCAACCACCGACTTTGAGGCAATATGGCTGAGTGGACGCGCCGAACTTTGAGAGCAACGCCGATGACATCGACGCCCAAGCCGAATGACGATGCCCTGCGTCAGGCGGCCAGCGACAGGATCGCCATCGAAAGCGTGCGGCCCGAGATCGACGGCGGCCGGTTCCCCGTCAAGCGCGTGGTCGGCGACGTGCTGGCGGTCGAGGCGGACATCTTCTGCGACGGTCACGACAAGATCGACGCGGTGCTGCGCTACCGTTGCGAGTCGGAAGAGGATTGGCATGAGCTGCCGATGCAATTTCTCGGCAACGACCGCTGGCGGGCCGAGCTGCCACTGACCGCGAATGCGCGCTATTTCTACACGATCGTCGCCTGGCGCGACCTCTATGCGACCTGGTGCGACGAGACCGGCAAAAAGCATGGTGCCGGCCAGGCGATCTCGCTCGAGCTGACGGAGGCTCGCCATCTGATCGAGGAGACCGTGACAGGCGGTCGCGGCTCCGAGGCGGACCGGCGCGGCTTCCAGAGCCTGCTCAAGGCGCTCGATCAGGCCAAGAGCGACGTGGCGAAACTCGAATGTTTGACGGCTAAGCCCGCGCAAGAGCTGTTCGCGCGGGCAGGGCCACGGGCCAACGTGACGGGGTACAGCAAGGTGCTGGCGGTTTGGGTCGACCGCAAGCGCGCCGCCTTCAGCGCCTGGTATGAGATGTTTCCGCGCTCGCAGTCGGGCGATGCGAAGCGGCACGGGACCTTCGACGATGTCATCGCGCGGCTGCCTTACGTGCGTGAACTCGGCTTCGACGTGCTCTATTTTCCGCCGATCCATCCGATCGGCAAGACCAACCGCAAGGGCCGCAACAACTCGCTGACGCCGGCGGCGGACGATCCCGGCAGCCCTTATGCCATCGGCTCGGACGAGGGCGGCCATGACGCGATCCACAAGGAGCTCGGAACGTTTGCCGATTTCGAACGCCTAATCCAGGCGGCGAAAGCGCAGGGACTTGAGATCGCGCTCGACTTTGCCATCCAGTGCTCGCCCGATCACCCGTGGATCAAACAGCACAAGGCGTGGTTCGACTGGCGCCCCGACGGCAGCATCAAATTCGCGGAAAATCCGCCAAAGAAATACGAGGACATCGTCAACGTTCATTTCTATGGAGATGCCTTCCCGTCGATCTGGTTGGCCTTGCGCGACATCGTCCTGTTCTGGGCGGAGAAGGGCGTGCGGATTTTCCGCGTCGACAATCCGCACACCAAGCCGTTTCCATTCTGGGAGTGGATGATCCGGGAGGTTCAGGACCGATACCCGGACGTGATCTTTCTGGCGGAGGCCTTCACCCGGCCGGCTCCCATGAAGCGACTGGCCAAGCTCGGCTTCACGCAGTCCTACACCTACTTCACTTGGCGCAACACGAAGCAGGAGCTGACCGAGTACGCGACCGAGCTCACCGAAAGTGACATGCGCGAATATTTCCGGCCGAACTTCTTCGTCAACACGCCCGACATCAATCCTCCTTATCTGCAGACGAGCGGACGGGCCGGCTTCCAGGCTCGCCTCGTCCTGGCGGCGACGCTTGCGGGCAATTACGGCATCTATAACGGCGTCGAGATCTGTGAGGCGAGCGCCATCCCGGGCAAGGAGGAATATCTCGACTCCGAGAAATACGAGATCGTCGCGTGGGATTGGGACCGCAAAGACAATATCCGCGCCGACATCACGCTTATCAATCGGCTGCGCAACGAACATCCGGCGCTGCAGCAGCTCGCCAATCTCAGCTTCTACAATTTCTGGAACGACCAGGTTCTGTATTACGGCAAGGCGAGCGCGGATCTGTCGGACTTCCTGCTGTTCGCCGTCAATCTCGATCCGCATAACGCACAAGGCGGCCATTTCGAAGTGCCGCTGTGGGAGTTTGGCCTGCCCGACAGCGCCGATATCGGCGTCGAGGATCTGGTGACGGGCAAGCGCTTCACCTGGTCGGGCAAGGTGCAGCATATGCTGCTTGATCCGACCGACCGGCCGTATGCGATCTGGCGCCTATTGCCGAAGGGGAGGGCGGCCAGATGAGTTCGATGGAAACATCCCAAGTCTCACTAGAAGCCCCGGTCGAGGCGCCGATCGAGGTGCCGTCGGCGCCCGAGCCCGATCGCGAGGAGCAGGCCGCCATCGATCGCAGCGCCGCCGATTGGTACAAGGACGCGATCGTCTATCAGCTGCACGTCAAGGCGTTCCAGGACGCGACCGGTGACGGCATCGGCGATTTCGAAGGGCTGATGCAGCGTCTCGATCATGTCGAGGCGCTCGGCGTTACCGCGATTTGGCTGCTGCCCTTCTATCCCTCGCCGCTGCGCGACGACGGCTACGACATTTCCGACTATCGGCAGGTCAACCCGTCCTACGGCGACATGGCTGCCTTCAAGGCTTTCATCAAGGAAGCCCATAGTCGGGGCATTCGCGTCATCACCGAGCTCGTGGTCAATCACACCTCCGACCAGCATCCCTGGTTCCAAGCCGCGAGACAGGCGCCGCCGGGCTCGCCCGAGCGCGACTTCTATGTGTGGAGCGACACAGACAAGCGCTACGACGGCACGCGGATTATCTTCATCGACGCGGAGACGTCGAACTGGGCGTGGGATCCGGTGGCGGGCGCCTATTTCTGGCACCGCTTCTACTCACACCAGCCTGATCTCAATTTCGACAACCCCAAGGTTCTCGAAGAGATCATCGACGTCATGCGCTTCTGGCTCGACCTCGGCGTCGACGGCTTGCGGCTGGACGCGGTGCCCTATCTGTGCGAGCGCGAAGGGACCAACAACGAGAACCTGCCCGAGACGCATGCGATCCTGAAGCGCATCCGCCAGGAGGTCGACGCCCAATATCCCGACCGCATGCTCCTCGCCGAGGCCAATCAATGGCCCGAGGATACCCGCCCCTATTTCGGCGACGGCGACGAATGCCATATGGCGTTCCACTTCCCGTTGATGCCGCGCATGTATATGTCGCTGGCGCAGGAGGACCGCCACCCGATCACCGACATTCTCCGCCAGACGCCGGAAATCCCGGATAGCGCACAATGGGCGCTGTTCTTGCGGAACCACGACGAGCTCACGTTGGAGATGGTGACGGACGACGAGCGCGATTATCTGTGGCGCACCTATGCCAACGATAGCCGCGCCCGCATCAATCTCGGCATTCGCCGCCGGCTGGCGCCGCTCTTGGAAAACGACCGGCGCAAGATCGAGCTGCTGAATGCGCTGCTGCTGTCGATGCCTGGCACGCCGGTGCTGTATTACGGCGACGAGCTCGGCATGGGCGACAATTTCTATCTCGGCGACCGCGACGGCGTGCGCACGCCGATGCAGTGGTCCGCCGACCGTAATGGCGGGTTCTCCAAGGCCGACCCGCAAAAGCTCTATCTGCCGCCGATCATGGACGCGAATTACGGCTACCAGACCGTCAACGTGGAGGCGCAGCAGCGGGACCCATCCTCGTTGCTGAACTGGACGCGCCGGATGATTCAAGTGCGCAAGACGCACGCCGCGTTCGGGCGCGGGACTTTGAGCTTCCTCTATCCGCGCAACCGCAAGATCCTCGCCTTCCTGCGCGAGCATGAAGGACAGACACTGCTTTGCGTCTTCAATCTGGCGCGCTCGGCGCAAGCCGTGGAGCTCGATTTGCACGAATATGCCGGCGCGGTGCCGGTCGAGTTGACCGGGAGCTCGGCCTTTCCGCCCATCGGCGAACTCACCTATATGCTGACCTTGCCGGCTTACGGCTTCTATTGGTTCATCCTCGCCGGCGAGGAGGAGGAGCCGAAATGGCATGTGGCGCCGCCGGAGGCCGCGCCGGATTACATCACGCTGATCGCCTCGGACGGTTGGCGCAGCGTGTTCGCGGACCGTCAGAAGCGGATCATGGAACAAGAGGTGCTGCCGGACTTCATCCTTCGCCAAAGGTGGTTTGGGGCCAAGGACTCCCATTACGTCCGGTTCGCGATGAAGCCGCTCGCCACGCTTGACGGGGTGCATGGCACCTATCCGCTGGCCGTTTGCGAAGCCTCGGTCCCGGGCAGCGACAACCAGAATTACTTCCTGCCGTTTGCCGCCAGATGGGGGAGCGAGCATGTGCGGGCCGGCGCGCCGCAACTGCCCTTCACCCTTGCCAAGCTGAGATCGGGCTCGCGCGTCGGCGCGTTACTCGACGCCGCCAACGATCACAATTTCATTCGAGACGTGGTGAAGGCCATCGGCGAAAACAGAACCATCGATGCCGAAGGCGGCCGGGTCGTGTTCTCCGCTAGACCGAGCTGGACCAACATCGCGGAAGAGGCGCCGATCCGGGGCGTCGGCGCCGAGCAGAGCAACGTGTCGATCATCGTCGACGAGCGCATCATGCTGAAAATCTACCGGCGGGTGCGCGCCGGCATTCAGCCGGAGCTGGAGATCGCCCGCTTCCTCACGGAGGTCGCGCGCTTTGCCAACACGCCGGAATATCTCGGCGCGGTGGAATATGTCGCCGAGACCGGCGAGCATACCGCGCTGGCGATCGCATTTGCCTTCGTGCAGAACCAAGGCGACGCGTGGACCGCGGTGGTCGAGGGCCTCGATCGGGCCTTGGAGGATCTTGCGCTGCGCCAGGATGAAGAGGCGAGCGTCGAGGCCGATCTCGAAAGCCTTTACGGTTTCCCGCTCGATCTTGCCGCGCGGCTCGGCACGCGCACGGGCGAGCTTCACCAGGCATTCGCGACCGCAACAGACGATGCCGCCTTCGCGGCGGAACCGATCACGCAAGACGACATCGCGCGATGGGCGCAGACGCTGCGCGAGGAGTCGGATCGCGTTCTCGGCGAGCTCGAAAGGATGATCGGCTCTCTGTCGGAGTCTGCCGGCCAGCATGCCGCAACATTGCTCGGTGCGCGGCAGGCGCTCAGCGATCGGATCGATGCGCTCGCCGGCGCGGCGCCGCTGGGCGTGAAGACGCGCATTCACGGCGACTATCACCTCGGCCAAGTGCTGGTTTCCAAGGACGATGTGATCATCATCGATTTCGAGGGGGAGCCGCGCCGTTCGCTTGCCGAACGCCGTGAAAAAAGTTCGCCTTTGCGCGACGCGGCCGGGATGCTGCGCTCGCTCGACTATGCGGCTTCGGCCGCCGTTGATCGCTTTGCCACGCGCAAGGGCGAACTGCCCGACCGGGTCGTGGCGGTGGCGACCGCTTGGCGCAATCGCGCCAGCCGCGATTTTCTCGGCGCCTATGTCGAGGCTGTGCAGGGCACGCCGATCTATCCGGCGGACAGCCAAGCCGCCGAGAGCCTGCTCGATCTATTCCTGCTGCAAAAGGGATTCTACGAGATCGCCTATGAGGCCGCCAACCGTCCGCATTGGCTGTCGATACCTTTGCGCAACGTAATCGATTTATTGACGGGGACGAGAGCATATCAAGCATGACCAAAGTTTCGAGCAAAGCCACCGCAACCAAGCCCGATTGGCATCCCGATCAAGCTGCTGTCGAGGCGCTCGTCGCCGGCCGGCATGGCGATCCCTTCGCCATTCTCGGGCCGCATAAATGCGCGGGCGGCGTGTCCGTAAGGGTCATGGCGCCTGCGGCGGACACCGTCGAGGCGATTGATAAGAATGGCGACATCCTCGCCTCGCTCGAGAAGCTGCACGATGCGGGCTTCTTCGCCGGCTTGATCGAAGCCCCGGCGGAGCCTCCCGTCTACCGGTTCCGCTTCACACGCGGCGACGCTCAGTGGGAAGAGGACGATACCTATCGCTTCCCGCTCTTTCTCGGCGAGATGGATGTTTACTTGCTGGCGGAAGGCACCCATCGCCGCCTCTATGAAAAACTCGGCGCCCATCCGATTAATCTGGTCGGGGCCGATGGCGTGGTCTTCGCGCTCTGGGCGCCGAACGCGCAGCGTGTCAGCGTCGTGGGTGACTTCAACGGCTGGGACGGCCGCCGCCATCCCATGCGCAAGCGTCACGACGCGGGCGTCTGGGAGTTGTTCATTCCCGGCGTTCAACGCGGCGCCTACTACAAATATGAGATCGTCGGTGTCGACGGAACGCAGTTGCCGTTGAAGTCCGATCCCGTCGGATTTGCCGCGGAGGCGCCGCCGTCGACCGCGTCGCGCGTGAACGGGCTCGTGGCCCATGACTGGAATGACGGCGCCTGGATGTCCACCCGGGCAGGCTTGCAGGATCGCGCCGCGCCGATCTCCATCTACGAGGTGCATCTGGGCTCCTGGCGGCGCGGTGAGGACAACAGCTTCCTCGACTACGACCGGCTTGCCGATGAGCTCATCCCGTATGTCCGCGATCTCGGCTTCACTCATATCGAACTGCTGCCGATCAGCGAGCATCCCTTCTCGGGCTCGTGGGGCTATCAGCCCATCGGCTTGTTTGCCCCCACGGCGCGGTTCGGCGATCCGAACGCGTTCGCGCGCTTCGTCGACCGCTGCCACGCGAGCGGTATCGGCGTCATGATCGATTGGGTGCCGGCGCATTTTCCGAGCGACCCGCACGGCCTGGTCCGCTTCGACGGCACGGCGCTCTATGAGCATGCCGATCCCCGGCTCGGCTTCCACAAGGACTGGAACACGCTGATCTATAATTTCGGCCGGCGGGAAGTTGCTAACTTCCTGGAATCAAACGCATTATTCTGGCTCGACCGTTATCATATCGACGGCCTCCGGGTCGATGCGGTGGCCTCCATGCTTTATCTCGACTACAGCCGCGAGCCCGGCGAGTGGGTGCCCAACGTGCATGGCGGACGGGAAAATCTCGAGGCGGTGAGTTTCCTGCGCGAGATGAACACGCATGCTTACGGCGATTTTCCGGGATCGATCACCGTCGCCGAGGAATCGACCGCCTGGCCCGGCGTGTCGCGACCCGTGGACGGCGGCGGCCTGGGCTTCGGCTACAAGTGGAACATGGGCTGGATGCACGACACGTTGTCCTACATGGCCCGCGACCCGATGTACCGGTCCTATCACCACAACGAACTCACCTTCGGTCTGATCTACGCCTATTCGGAGAATTTCATCTTGCCGCTCAGTCACGACGAGGTCGTGCACGGCAAGGGATCGCTGCTCGGCAAGATGCCGGGCGACCGCTGGCAGAAATTCGCGAACCTGCGCGCCTATCTTTCGTTCATGTGGACGCATCCCGGCAAGAAGCTGCTGTTCATGGGCGGCGAGTTCGGCCAGGACCGCGAGTGGAACCACGATCAGTCCCTCGACTGGCATCTGCTCGCCGACGACTCCCATCGCGGTGTTCAGTCACTGGTGCGCGATCTCAACCATCTCTACCGGTCGACGCCGTCGCTGCATCAGCTCGATTGCGAGCCCGAGGGCTTTGAATGGATCGACGGGGGCAACACGGCGCAGAGCCTGTTGTCCTATATCCGTCACGGCGAGCCGGGGACCGCATCCGCGGTGGTCGTGTGTAACTTCACGCCGCAGGTTCATCACGGCTTTCGTCTCGGCGTGCCGAAAGGCGGCCGCTGGATCGAGAAGCTCAACTCCGACAGCGCCGGCTATGGCGGCTCGAATGTCGGCAATCTCGGTGAGATCGAGGCGCGGAAAGAGGGTGCCCATGGGCGTCCCTTCTCCATCGAGATCACCGTGCCGCCGCTGGCGACCGTCGTGCTCGTGCACGCCGATGACTAGAGGCGGCAGGAGTCCGCTCAGCGATATGGTGCGTCCATGAGCACGCGTTTTGCCCTGGAACGGAGCTGGGGGGCCGAGATCCTGGCCCGCGGCGGTGCCCGGTTTCGCCTGTGGGCGCCAGCGTTAAAGACTTTGTCGCTCGTCGCCATGCCGAGCGGCGTGGCGCAAGAGATGGTCCGTGCCGAGGGCGGCTGGTTTGAGCTTTCGACAGATCTGGTGAAGCCCGGCGACGGCTATCAATTTCAGCTCCCCGACGGCATGCGCGTGCCGGACCCGGCGGCGCGGGGTCAAATAGGCGACGTGCATGGGCCTTCTAAGCTCGTCGATCCGCGCGCCTATGCGTGGCAGACGGGGGATTGGCGTGGCCGGCCTTGGGAAGAGGCGGTGATCTACGAACTGCATCCGGGCACGTTCTCGCCGGAAGGGAACTTCGCCGGTATCGAGAAGAAGCTCGACGATCTGGCAAGCCTTGGCGTGACGGTAGTCGAGTTGTTGCCGGTGGCGCAATTCTCCGGCAATCGCGGCTGGGGCTATGACGGCGTCTTGATGTACGCGCCGCATGTGGCGTATGGCGGGCCAGACGAACTCAAGCGTCTCGTCGACGCGGCGCATGCTCGCGGACTGATGATGTTTATCGACGTGGTCTATAATCACTTCGGACCGGACGGAAATTATCTCAATTCCTATGCGCCGGACTTTTTCGACGCCGAACGCCACACGCCTTGGGGCGCGGCCATCGCTTATGAGCGCGATCCCGTGCGCGCCTACTTCATCGAGAATGCGCTTTACTGGCTCGAGGAGTACCGCTTCGACGGCTTGCGGTTGGATGCCGTCGACCAGATCCGCGACGACAGCCTGCTGGCCGATATCGCCACCACGGTGCGGCAGCGGATTACGGATCGCCACGTGCATCTCACCACCGAGGACGATCGTAACGTCACCTTCCTGACCGAGCGCGTGGACGGCGCCCCCAAACTCTACTCGGGCGAATGGAACGACGATTTCCATCATGCGGCGCATGTCATCGCGGTCGGCGAGTCCGACGGCTATTACCGCGACTACACAGAGGCACCGGTGGCCAAGCTCGCCCGCTCGCTGGCCGAGGGCTATATCTACCAGGGCGAGCCGTCGCCATTCCGCGACGGCGAGAAACGCGGTGAGCCGAGCGCCGGGCTGCCCCCTTCGGCCTTCGTCGATTGTCTGCAAAATCACGATCAGGCTGGGAACCGCGCCTTTGGCGAGCGCCTGTCGACTTTGGCCGAACCGGAGGCCATCGAGGCGCTGACAGCGATCTTGCTGCTCGGCCCGCAGACGCCGCTCCTGTTCATGGGCGAGGAGTGGGGGGAGACGCGGCCCTTCCTTTTCTTCACCGACTTTCACGGCGAGCTGGCGCAGAATGTGCGCGAGGGGCGGCGCAACGAGTTTCGCAAATGGCGCGTCTTCGCCGATCCCAAGGCCCGCGCGCGCATTCCCGATCCCAACGCCTTGAGCACGTTCGAGGCGTCGAAGCTCGACTGGAGCGAGACCGCGCGCTCGCCACACCGCGAACGTCTCGCGCATGTGACGCGCCTGCTCGAGATCCGGCGTGACGCCATCGTGCCGTTGATTGCCGGGATCTCCGGCCATGCCGGGACGGTGCTTGCCGCCGACGCGAACGGTCTTGGTGTGGCCTGGCGGCTCGGCGACGGCGGTTCGCTGACGATGTTCGCCAATCTCAGTGACACGGATTGGTCCGTACCGTCCGAACTGAGAGACCACGCGTCTGCGGGCACTCTCATCTATGAGACAGCGGATGGGGATGCCGGGCTGCAAGCGGGCACGCTGCCGCCCTGGTCCGTGGTCGTCCGTGTCGTCGCGCCGCAATGATTACCCCGAGCGCCACCTATCGCCTGCAGTTCCGTAACGGCATGACCTTCGATCATGCGGCCAAGCTCGCGCCCTATCTGGGGCGCCTCGGCATCAGCCATCTCTATGCGGCGCCGATCTTTCAGGCCGAGCCGAACTCCACCCACGGTTACGACGTAGTCGACAACCGGGTCATCGATTCCAGCCTCGGCGGCGATGAGGCCTTCGAGCGCATGGCGGCGGCGATGCGCGCCGAGGGCATCGGGATCGTGCTCGATTTCGTGCCCAATCACATGAGCGCCTCGACCTACAATCCCTATTGGCGCGACGTGCTGGAATGGGGCGAGGCCAGCGACTGCGCGCAGTTCTTCGATATCGACTGGTCGGCGCCCAAGCTGCTGGTCCCGGCGCTCGGCACCAGCTACGGCGCGGCCCTTGAGGAGGGACGGTTCGGCCTTCACTTTGACGGCCGTGATGGGGGCATGACGTTCACCTATTACGGGCTCAAGCTGCCGCTGACGCCGACCTCCTATGCGCAAGTGCTGATGCGGGCCGAGGGCGACGAGTTCGCTGAATGGGCGCGGCGGTTCGCGGTGGCGACGCCCCAAACCTCGGCCGAGCTCAAATCCGAACTGGCCGAGGCGGCGGCGGATGCCGAAACGCACCGAGCGATCGAGCAGGCTCTGGCGGAGGTCGCGCAAGACAGTGTCGCGCTCCACGAGCTGCACGAGATGCAAATCTGGCGGCTGACCCATTGGCGCGCGGCGCGCGAAACGCTGACCTATCGGCGCTTCTTCGAGATCACCGATCTGGTGGGGATCAAGGAGGAGCGGCCACGCGTCTTCGACGAGATGCATGTGCGGCTGTTCGAGCTGGTCGAAGCCGGCAAGATTGACGGGATCCGCCTCGATCACGTCGACGGGCTCGCCGACCCCAAAGCCTATCTGGAGCGGCTGCAGAAGACGGTGGGCGAGGTGGACCCGTTCTATCTCGTCGTGGAGAAGATTCTCGGCCCCGGCGAGGAGCTGCGCGCCGACTGGCCCGTCGCCGGCACGACCGGGTATGAGTTCATTCGCGCGCTCGCCGAGTTGTTCACCGATCCGCGTGGTGAGAGCGGCATGACGCGCGCCTATTGCGACTTCCTGCAGGAGGAGGTCGATTATGAGGCGCTGATCCTCGAGGCCAAGCGGATGATGCTGATCCGCAACCTGGCCGGCGAGCTCGAGCATCTCAAGGACATGGTGGGCGCTTTGGCCGTGCGCCAATTGGCGACCCGCGATTTCGGCAACGACACGTTGCGCCGGGCGATCATCGAGTTGGCCGCGGCATTGCCCGTCTATCGCACCTATGTAGATGTCGCCGGCGCGCAGGACGAGGACCGCGCCATTCTCGCGGCCGCGGCGGAAAAGGCCAAGGCGGCGCGTCAGGTCGAGGACGAGGAGGCCATCGATTTCCTGCGGCGCGTGCTGGAGCTCGATCTCGAGTCGCCCGAGGATCAGGCGTCCGCGCTCGAATTTGCCGTGCGGTTTCAGCAGACGACGGGGCCGATCATGGCCAAGGCGCTCGAGGACACCGCCTTCTACCGCTACAACCGGCTGATCGCGCTCAACGAGGTGGGCGGGGAGCCCGACCGTTTCGGCGCGCCGCTGGAGGATTTCCATGCGGCCATGGCGCAACGTCTGCGCCATCAGCCTGCCGGTTTGAGCGCCACGTCGACCCACGACACCAAGCGCGGCGAGGACTCGCGCGCGCGCCTTTACGTGTTGAGCGAGATGCCCGAAGCCTGGGCCGCCGCGGTTCACCGCTGGACCGTGCTCAACGCGGAGTTCCGCCGGGTTGTCGACGATCTGACGATGCCGGAGCCCGAGGTCGAGTGGATGTTCTATCAGGCGCTGGCCGGCGCCTGGCCGGCCGATCTCGCATGCGACGATGCCGACGGCCTGGCGGCGCTGGCCGAGCGCATGGCCGAGTTCATGTTGAAGGCGGTGCGCGAGGCCAAGGCGCACACCAGCTGGACGGCGCAAGATGCGGACTACGAGGCGGCGGTGGAGCGCTTCACGCGTGATGCCCTCGATCCGGCGAAGGGGGCGGCGTTCTTGCAGAATTTTGCCGCCATGTGCGGCCCGGCCTTCCTCGCCGGCGCGCTCAACAGCCTGTCCCAGACGGCGATCAAGCTGACCGCGCCGGGCGTGCCCGACATCTACCAAGGTTCGGAGCTGTGGGAGCTGAGCCTGGTCGATCCCGACAACCGGCGCGCGGTCGATTACGACACATGCCGGTCGCTGCAGGCGAGCGTCGGTGACGCGGCACCCGAGGCGCTGCTTGCCGACTGGCGCTCCGCCGGGATCAAGATGCGGCTGCTCCATGCCGTGTTGGCGTTACGCGCGCGCGCGCAAGATCTGTTCGCCGGCGGCGATTATGTGCCGCTGACCGTGGAAGGTGATGCCGCCGAGAACGTCTTGGCCTTTGCACGGGTAACAGGCACGCAGGCGGTCATTACCATCGTGCCGAGAATGACCCTGGGCTTGCTTTCAGGAGAGAGCACGCCTCTGGTGCCGGCCGAGCGCTGGGGCGACACCGCCGTGACGCTGCCTGCTCAGCTCGCCGGGCAAAGCTGGCACGACGTCGTCACCGGCGAGGCCCTGGCAGGCCAAGGAAGCCTGCCGGTCGGCGTGGTGCTCGGGCGCTTCCCCGTGGCGGTGCTGGTAAATGAGGCACTCCAAGAGCGGAGCTGACGCGAGCGAGCATGGGGCACCTGTCGATAGCCTTGCCCTAGATCAAAGTGGCTGCGCTAGGTCAGCCATAGGTTGAGCGCTTCTTTATTCCCCCAAGGTGAGGTGACGCGGTGATTACGAAGGTTAGCGGCGATATTCTTTTGAGCGACGCACAGGCAATCGCCCATGGCGTGGCCCCGCACGATCACTTCAACCAAGGGCTCGCGCTTGCCTTACGCGAACGGCACCCGGCGATGGCAAAGGATTTCCGCCATTATTGCCATCAGGAAAATCCGAGCGCCGGCCATGCTTGGCTCTGGGCCGGACCGGAGCGGGTCATCATCAATCTGATGACGCAGGATCCGGCGCCCGACAACCATGCCCATCCCGGCAAGGCGACGGCCCACAACGTCACGCATGCCCTGAAGGAGTTGCGCCGCATCATCGAAGAGCAGGGCATCACCTCGGTCGCCTTGCCAAGGCTGGCGACGGGGGTCGGCGGTCTCGAATGGGCCGACGTCGAACCGCTCATCGAGAGTCACCTCGGCGATCTGCGTATTCCGGTGATTGTCTATGTGACCTACGAGCAGGGCGTGAAAGCGGCGGAGTAATTCGGCGCTTCTCCGGGCTGGCTGAAGGCGGGAAACGCGCCGGCCTAATGCGCGCTGCCAAAGGTGAGGGCGATGCTGGCGCCGATGGCGAGCACCGCGAAGGATACCGCGCCCATGACCCAGACCGGCGGGGAGGGCGCATGGATCGCCGAGCCGCTCGCCGCCATATCCATCTTCTTCGTCATGTCCATGCCGGGCATCGCACCAGCGCCGGCTTCGCCCTTGGGCCGCACGGTCAACATGCCGTGCTTCAGGTGATGGGCGACCAACCACCAATTCATCGGGTAGGCGAAGGCGGCGCCGACCATGAGCGCGCAGGACATGCGGAACCAGAACAGTGGCTCGGTGGGGTCGTGCGCGGCCGGGTTGCCGGCGAAGGCGATGGCCGAGACCGGCATCATGCCGCCCATGAGGCAGTTCATGGACAGGAGCTCGGAGGTGAAAGTGCCTTTGAGCGATTTGGCGTAGGAGCCGAACATCTCGCCCATGAACAAGGCTTGGAAGATGGTCCAGCCAAAGGCGAAGCCCAGCACATATTCGAGCACGAGGTCCGCCGCCATGGGCAGCGCGATGAGCGCACCGATCACCGCGCCCACCAGGATACCGATGCCGTCGCCTGCCACGCAGTGCATGGTGGAGCCGAGCGCCTGACGCCAGCGCGCGGACACATATTGCTCATGCAGGCCGGGCAGGGGCTCGCGGCAGCCGAGCACGTAGAGAAAGGCGCCGAACGGTCCCGAGTAGGCGGTGAACAGGACGAAGGCCCATTTCATCACCGGGTGCTCGGGGGTCGAGCGGATGTCGAGGGCGACAAAAGCCACGGCGAGCGCGGTCAGGGTGAACCACAGCAGCATCACGCCATCGATGAGCATCGGACCCCCACGAGAATGTCCCGGCGAATCGTTGCGATGGAGGCAGTGTAGCGGCGGCGGGACTCCGAATCCCGCTTATGGCTCCCAAAAATCCCCCCTGCGCGTCCGACAGGGCTCATGGCAAACAAACCATGAAGAGAGTGGCAAACTTTCCTACCAAGTACCGGGGAATTGTTGACGCGAGACCGAGAGAACGTTGACACTCAGGTGGCAAGTCCGCGCCCGCAGGTTGCCACGAGGAGGCCCGACGATGCCGACAAAGCTCATCCTTGCCGCCGTTGCGGGCCTCTTGTTCGCCGCGTACGCCACCGCGGACCGTGCCGCTGCCCAGGCTTCGGACGCCGTCCCCCAGAAGCTCAACGCCATATTGTGCGAGACCGAGGATCAGGCCATGACGCTGGCCTCCACCTTGGCTTCGGGCCAGACCGAGCCTATGGCGATCAACCGAGTCAACAAGGCGGCCGGCGCCGAGGTGTGCGGCCGCTATATCGGCTATGCGGTGGTCGAGATCGAGAAGACCAACAACCGAAATGGCGGACTGTTCATGCTGGCGGGCTTGCGCTTTGCCGAGGACGGCCGGTTCGGCTGGACGGCGGATTGGTTCGCGCCCTTCGATAGCCTCGGCCTGGCGCGCGGAACCTAGCGCCCGGATATTGCCTGAATCCTAGGCAGTTGGCGAAAGCCATACCAAAAGTCACCAAGCTGTTGCCGTTCTGCTCTACCGGCGCGGGATCGCAAGGCGTAGGCTTATGTCAGTCTTGCGAATCACTATTTTGCAGTGCAGCATTCTCGTTACGAAGGTGGATCAAGGCGTTCAGTGCCGCGTCCTAACCGTCGAACTGAAGAATGGGACCTCGAAATGAGGTGTAAAAGCACGGACTTAAGGCATTCTGCCGCAGGGCTTTAACCTTGCATGAATGTTGCATGTGCCATAGTTGAGTTATGGAACCGCTCGGCTCGGTGCTGCGGTGCAGCATAATCCGGTCCGCAAGACAATGTTCCAAACGGTCTAGGGAAGAGTGGAGGAAGTAGGTCCCTAACGGGACTCCAAGGGGTGCTGACAGAGCAACTTTATTAAGAGGGGGCACGATGATGCCGACTACTCTTACTCTAACCGCGATGGCTAGCCTGCTCCTCCCTGTGCAAGCTGTGAAGCAGCCGCCAACGGCACCGCCACACAAACTCAAGACGGCCAGCTGGGTCGCCCCGTTCCAGGGCGCCACTCTCGAGAGGGGGATCTAGCCATGCCAGTCCCCATGCCAGCCGTGGTCGTGCTGATCGTCTGCAAGACCGTCATCTCCGGACCGGAAGACCAGAACGCCGCCTTTACCGGCTACGAGAACCGGGAATGGGCTACGGAGAACTCCATGATGGTGTGCCGCCGTCAGGAGATTAAGATGGAAGATAGTGCTCTTCTTCAAGCCACGCCGGCAATGCCGGTTGCGCCCCAGCCGTTCAACGTCCAGCGGTGCCAGCGCTCGGCAATCATGCTCGGAAGTGAGTGGGACGCGAGCCATCGCGGCTCCACATACCGCTTCTGGCGGGTGGCGTGCCCGGTTCCCATCGTCCGCAAGAACCCGGACGGCACCGAGGATATCATCGCTTGGAAGATGCCTGAATGCGGGCATCGTGATACAGTGCGTTGTGAGGTCGATGCGGAGATCTAGGGCGGAGACGCCCTAGCGTCCTCCGGTCGCTGGAGGATTTGGCCATGCCAGTCTGGTCGCGGATCGCGACGGGGCTTGTCCTTGCGGTTGCCTTGCTCGGATTCGCCGGCTTCAAGGCCTATTCGGAGAAGCTCGGGCCGCTCGTCCAAGCCTACGGCACGACATATTTCAACGGCGACGGTCCGCCGTCGGCGCCGGTGCCGTGCAAGTCCGAAGGCGAGATCCTGAGCGCGATCGCCCTTGTGCACGCGAAATACGATCACCTCGAGGGGCGCGGCCTTCAGGCGTTCGAGCAGCGGGCCGCTTATCTCAAGGGCTTGCCACCTCTTCGCGTGGACAAACTCTACGTCATCACCGAGGACGATCAGCTCCGCGACGGCACAATGGTGCTGTTCATTGGTCTGCGGTCGAACTGCGTTAGCACGGTGTTCAGCTTCCCAACGCGGCTCTACCGGGAGCTTGCCGTCGCTTCAGGAGCCGCTTAGCGGGGCCGGTGATCCCGAAAGTTCCAGAAGGCGAGCTTGTCTACGCCGTGGGCGATATCCACGGCAGGGCCGATCTGTTGGCCGATCTTTTCCGTCAAATCGATGCCGATGCCGCGGGACGCGACGCGTCCAAGAAGACGCTCGTCTTCGTCGGCGACTATGTGGATCGCGGTCCGGATTCGCGCGGTGTGGTGGAGATGCTGCTTCATGCTCTTCCGGGCGGTTTCGAGGCGCGGTTTCTCAAGGGCAATCATGAGGCGATGTTGCTCGACTTCATCGCCGAGCCGGACCGGCTTGAGCATTGGCGGATGAATGGCGGTGGTGCGACCATGGAATCCTACGGGGTCGATGTCGCCGGGCTCCTCGCCGCCGACGCCTCGCCTCTAGTTTGGCATGCGGTCTTCACCGCCAAGCTGCCCGAGCCGCATCTCGCCTTCTACAAGTCACTGCGTCTCCACGTCTCCGCCGGCGACTATCTCTTCGTCCATGCGGGCATCCGGCCCGGCGTGCCGCTCGAGGCGCAAGACGAGACTGATCTCATCTGGATCCGGGGCAAATTCCTCGACGCCACCGAGCCGTTCGGGGCGGTGGTAGTGCACGGACATACGCCTGTGGACGCGCCGGTCGTAAAGTCGAACCGCATCGCTATCGACACCGGCGCGGTGTTCACGGGCCGGCTGACGGCGTTACGGCTTCAGAATGGGGAACAGGGTTTCCTGCAGACCTGATCTTCAGACCTGAGATTTCAGGTCCGCGTCTCGGGGGAGTCGGACACGAGCCCACGCAGCCGGCTGGTGAGGCTGCTGCCGGACTTGCCCGCGTTGCGCTTTGCCCGGCGGGCGGCGAAGCGACCGGCCAGGCCGCCTTTCGGCTCCTCTTCGGCGTCTTCCGCCGCTTCTGCTTCTTCGATGTGGTCTTCCTCGCCCGCAACGGGCGCCTCGGCTTCGGCGTATTCCATCTCAACCGTCTCCACCGCGACGGCCTCCATCTCCATGGACTCTTCGTCCATGTCGGGCTCCGCGGCGGCGCCGTTGCCCCTATGGGCATCGCGCCAATCGGCCTCCGGCGGGTAGGTTTCCTCGGCCATCTCCGTCTCGTCGTAGTTGGCCGCCATCTGTGGCATTTCCGCGGGCTGCCCTTGCGTGCCTTGAGCGCGCGTCGCGGTGAGAATCTGCGAGGCGAGGCGGGTCAGTTCGCGGCGCAGGAAGGCATTCTCCTGCGCGCTGGTCTTGGCCTGGTCGAGCTCCTCGTGCACGCGCGACAGCTCGGCGGCGAGGCGCTGGCTCTCGGCAACTGCTCGGCCGTCGGACTTCGCCGAACCGCGTCCGGACGCGCCGCCGCCGCTTTCCAGCGTCATGCGCAGACGGTCGATATCGGCGCGCTGATTATGAACGGTGCCGCGCGCGATCTTGAGCGCCTCGGACTGGGACGCCACCGTGTTGCGCAGCTCGGCATTGACGGTCTCGAGCTCGGTCAACGCCTTCTTCGCCGCTTTCAGTCGCGCGTCGAGATCCGGCAGGCGCCGCTTGATGGTCTGCTGCAGGACGCGGTTGGCGTTCTCGCTTTCCGTAAGCTGTCCCTTGAGGCCGGTGAGCTCGGTGTTCAGCACCTGAATCTGGACGCGGCGCTTGTTGGCTTCGATCAGCTCGCGCGCCGCCTTCTCCTTGGACTTGTCGAGCGCGACCTCGACCTTGCGCAGCTCGATGGCGAACTCGGCGCGCAGTTGATCCTTGTCGGCTTGAATGTCGGCGAGCGACATGGGCATCGTCGCTTCAAGCTTGCGGGTCGTGAGCTTGACGGCGCGATTCCACAGCGGCGGGGCCAGCATGAGGGCGAGCAGGCATCCCAAGAAGAAGCCTAACGCCCCAAACATGAACCACTCGATCATCGGTGCTTCCCGAAACTAGCGCCCACGCGTCACTCTATCCGACGCTTCTCGGGCAAGCCTGAGCGAACTGGGCGCCAATTCAGCGCACCCGCCAGGCTGTTTAGCCTGAGCTTCCTTAGCCCCAATCTAGAACGGATTCCAGGTGGGCTGGCGGGTATATTTCAAGTAGCCAACATTTGCGCCAAGCCTAAGGCCGACGCCGGAGCGAATTGGCGCCAAAACGACGTTGTCCCGAGACAAATAGGTAATGCCCACGCCGCCGATGAAATAGGCCGACCCGTCGACCCCGGCATAGGTATTGAAGATCTCGCCGGGGCTGCGGAGGTCGTAGACCAGAACCATGGTCTTGGAGCCCTCGGCGCCAAAATCATAGCCGATGGACGGGCCTTGCCAGTACACGCGGTGCTCGCCCGCGTCCTTGGTGTAGAGCACGCCCTCGCCGTAGCGCAGCCCGGCCACAAAGGCGCCGCCTGCCTCCTCACCCAGAATATAGCCGTTCGGCCTGCCATAGCGCGAAAAGGCATGTTCCACCACCTTGGCGAAGCCGACGGAGACCTTGCCGAAGACGCGATGGCCCGTGCCCTTGATCTCCTCCATGGAGAAGGTGCCGTCGCCGCTGTCCAGCTTTTCGGAGGCGTAACCTTGCGCCTCATAGGTCTGCCCGGCCCCTGGGTCTGCTTGGCCAGGGGTGTATTCGCCATATGGCGCATCGCCTCCGGGCTGCGGGGTGATCACCATCGGCGCATCTTGTTGCGCCGAGGCGATAGAGACGACGGAAGACGCGAGGATCGCCGCGATCGCGGCGATCGCAATGTTGCTGATACGCATAACGAGTGTGCCCCTTGACGATTGGCCTTTGGGCTCGCGGCCGGCGTGTTCCGCCGTCCAAGCGAGGCTAGGGCCCCATGACCCTGATAATTTACCTAAAGCGTTACCAAACCGTGGTTGGGTTACCGGGGCGTAAAGACCGCTCGCACGGAGGACGAGCGACTGCGGTCGTTAATTTTACCCGGGTATATATTGACGCCTATATTCTATCCGGGTAAAACCCTTCCGATGGCACGGGAGGGTCTAATAGTCATGTCACAGCAACACTCCGTCACCGCCTTTCGCGGCTCGGTTCGGATCGCCTCGGGTCCGCTGCCCGAGGTAGCCGCGAAGGCCAAGGCGGTGCTCGATGCGGACGAAACCGCGCCGATCCTGATCTTCGACGACGCCAGCGCCCAACCCGTGGAGGTCGATTTCCGCGGCTCGGAAGCCGACGTCCTGGGCCGGCTGGAAAAGAGCCGTGGCGATGCCGCCCAGCAGACCGCCGCCCACCCGCGCCGCGGTCCGGGGCGGCCGAAGCTCGGCGTCGTGGCGCGGGAGGTCACGTTGCTGCCGCGGCATTGGGACTGGCTCGGCAAGCAGCCCGGCGGGGCCTCCGTGGCTCTGCGCAAATTGGTCGAGGAGGCGAGGCGCGGCAAAGGCGAGGCGATTCGTCGGGCGCAAGAGGCGGCGTATCGCTTCATGGTGGCGATGGCCGGCAACGAGGCCGGATTCGAGGAGGCGTGCCGGGCGCTGTTCGCGGGCGACCGGGCACGCTTCGAGGCCGAAGTTGCCGCATGGCCGCCGGATGTGCGTGCGCACGCAGCCACTCCTGGCCGGGCCGGCTCTAGAGAGTCATCCGAACCTGTCTGCCCCAGGCAATGAAGCTCGGGTTACGTAGCCCCTCGGCCGTCTTGCCGTAGAGCAGCCGATCGCCCTTGGCATTCACCACATGACCGCCGGCAGCCTCGAGGACGGCTTGGCCGGCCGCGGTGTCCCACTCCATGGTGGGCCCGAAACGGGGATAGACGTCCGCCTTGCCTCTGGCGACCTCCAGGAACTTGACCGAGGAGCCGGCGCCGGTCCGCTCGGCGACGTTGAGCCCCTCCAGAAATTTCTCGGTCTCGGGGTCGAGATGAGAGAGGCTCACGAGCGCCGTCAGAGCCTCGGCGTCGCCGGCCCGGGCGTGCAGCCGGACCTGGGGCAAGCTGGCGAGATCCGCGCCCGCTGCATCGGGAGCGAGCTCGGCCTCGAACGCCACGCCGTCGGCCGTGGTTACTGCCAACAAAGCGCGCGCCGGGGCATAGACGAGGCCGAAACGCGGCCGGCCCTCTTCGATCAGGGCGACATTCACGGTGAAGTCCGTGCGCTTCTTGATGAATTCCTTGGTGCCGTCCAGCGGATCGACCAGAAAAAACAGCGGCCCGAGGGGCGCTGTCCGGTCGGCGCCGGTCTCCTCGGAGACCACCGGGATGCTCGGCGCCAACTCGTGCAAGGCCTTGAGCAGGATCGCCTCGGCGTCCCGGTCGGCTTTGGTCACGGGGGAATCGTCGTCCTTGAGCTCGACCTCCAGGGGGCCGGCATAGTGCGCCATGATGGCGGCGCCGGCTTTGGCGGCAGCATCGGTAAGCACGGCCGCCGCGCGGCCGAGGTCGAACTCGCCGCGGGTGTCCACCGGCGCGGTTGTGTGTCGTGGTGCTGACAAGGCAAGATGCTCCAAAGGGATGCTGATTCGTTTTTGCGCTTTCGCACAGTTCCGGGGTTCGTGACGATGCGCCCCTCCTGTAACAGAAATTCGTACCCGGGCCACGTCAACTCCGCAGGACCAAGCGGAAGCGAAGGAGGAGGCTATGACAGAGCCGAGCGCAATCGGCGATCTTGATCTGGCGGCGCTAGTTTCGAGCCGTATCTGTCACGACGTCATCAATCCGGTGTCGGCGATCTCCAACGGCTTGGAAATGCTGGCCGAGGAGCCCGATGACGAGATGCGCGAGGCGGCCATGGACCTCATCCGCAAGAGCGCGTTCCAAGCCTCCGCCAAGCTGCAATTCGCCCGTCTCGCCTTTGGCGCGGCCGGATCCGCGGGTGCGGAGATCGATCTGCGCGACGCCGAGAAGGTGGCGCGCGACTTCGTGCAAGGCACCGGCAAACATGAGGTTCTGTGGCAGGGGCCGCCGGTCACGCTGCCGAAGAACAAGGTGAAGCTCTTGCTCAATCTCGTGGCGCTCGGCGTCGTCGCGCTGCCGCGCGGGGGCACGGTGAGCGTCGAGATCGCCGGCGAGCCGCCCGCGGTGAGCTTCACCGTTCTTGCCAAGGGCACCAGGGCCAAGCTCGGCGAGCAGACCGAAAGCCTGCTGTCGGGGGCGAATGGGGTCGAAGTCGATGCCCACTCGATCCAGCCCTACTACGCCAGCCGCGTGGCGGCGGCGGCCGGAATGACCGTGACCACCGAGTCTCAGGACGAAGAGGTCGTGTTCAAGGCCGCCTAATCGTTGGAATTCCGCCGCTTCGAGGCGGAATCCTTCGGCTGGTCAACGGAACGTAAACCAGAACTCACTGACAATCGTCGCCCAAGCATATGCGGGGGCATGAGGCGCGAATGATCCGATTCGCGTCGAGGGTGGGTGATGGACGAGTTGCTGTCTGAATTCCTGACCGAGACCGGCGAGAGTCTCGACCAAATCGACGTGGGGCTCGTGCGTTTCGAGCAAGAGCCCAACGACGCCGATATGCTCAACGCTATCTTCCGTCTGGTGCACACGGTCAAGGGGACGTGCGGCTTTCTCGATCTGCACCGGCTCGCCAAGCTTACCCACGCGGCCGAGACGCTCATGGGCCAATACCGCGACGGCGCGCCCGTCACGGTCGAGGGCGTCAGCGTCATCTTGGCCAGCATCGACCGCATCAAGGAGATCCTGGCCGGGATCGAGCGCGTCGGGGTAGAGCCCCCGGGGTCCGACGCCGATCTGATCGGCGCGCTGCAAACCTTGGCCGAGGCAGGCGCCCCGGACCCGCTTGTTGACCAAGCCGAGCGGGATAACGCCGACTCTGCTGGTCTCTCGGCGGGGAGCGTGCCGCCCATGCAGGCCACGCTCGACGAATTGGAGCGCGCTTGGCGCGAAGCGCCGGGGCCTGACCCGATCCCTGAGCCCGGTGCGGCGACGACATCCATCGCCGCTGAAGACGAGCCGGCTGCCGAGGCCGGGGGCCTGAGCTTGGTGGCGCGAGTACAGACCGTGCGAGTCTCCGTCGACACGCTGGAGCATTTGATGACGACGGTGAGCGAGCTCGTGCTCACCCGCAATCAGTTGCTCGATCTCGTGCGCCGCAATGACGATAGCGAGTTCAAGACACCTCTGCAGCGGCTCTCCACGGTCACGATGGAGCTGCAAGAGGGCGTGATGAAAGCCCGTATGCAGCCGGTCGCAAATGCCTGGCAGAAGCTGCCGCGGCTGGTGAGGGAGCTGTCGCTCGATCTCGGCAAGAAGATCGAGCTCCACATGAGCGGCGGCGAGACGGAGCTCGACCGTCAGGTTCTTGAGATGATCAAGGATCCGCTCACCCACATGATCCGCAATGCGGCCGATCACGGGCTGGAAGATCCGATGGAGCGGGCGCGGGCAGGCAAGGCCCTATCGGGACGGATCGCGCTCAGCGCTTATCAGCAGGGCGGCTACATCGTCATCGAGGTGCACGACGACGGGCGCGGCCTCGACGTGCAGAAAATCCGCGCCAAGGCGCTGGAGACCGGACTGGCCACGTTGGCCGAGCTCGACCGCATGAGCGATCTCGACATCTGCAAGTTCATCTTCAAGCCTGGTTTGTCGACCGCGAGCGGCGTCAGCGAGGTTTCCGGCCGCGGCGTCGGTATGGACGTCGTCCGCAACAATATCGAGTTGATCGGCGGCACGGTCGAGTTGGGATCGACCTCGCCGGCCGGCACCACTTTCATGATCAAGATCCCGCTGACGCTGTCGATCATGGCGGCGCTCATCGTCGAAGTCGCCGGCGAGCGTTTCGCCATCCCGCAGTTCAGCGTGGTCGAGTTGGTCCGCGTCGGCGCCGCCGCTGGTCATCCCGTCGAGATGATCAACGACACGGCGGTGCTGCGCTTGCGCGACAAGCTCCTGCCGCTGATCGACTTCGCGCAATTGCTTGGCCTCAAGACAGCGAGCCCAGCGCCCGAGCTTATCAAAGACACAAGTCTGACCGCCGTCGTGATCCAGGTCGGCTCGAGCCTGTTCGGGGTGCTGGTCGACAAGGTGTTCCGCACCGAGGAGATCGTCGTCAAGCCGCTGTCGAGCGTGCTGCGGCATGTGACCATGTTTTCCGGCAACACGATCCTCGGCGACGGTAGCGTCATCATGATCATCGACCCGAACGCGTTGGGCGCGATCGTGGGCTCGGTCGATGCCCAGGCCGAGCTGGCGCATAAAGCCACCGTGGACGAGGCGGAAGCCAGTGAGGGTCGGACCGCGCTGCTCCTGTTCCGCTCAGGCTCGCAGACCCTGAAGGCCGTGCCGCTGTCACTGATCACGCGGCTCGAGGAAATCTCGGTCGAGACCATCGAGCGCTGCAATGGCGGAGACGTCGTGCAGTATCGCGGGGCGTTGATGCCGCTCGTCTATATGCAAGCCGAGCACGCGCCGCCGCGCAACGGCGTGCAGCCGGTGCTGGTCTTCACCGAGGCTCGCCACCCCGCGGGGCTGGCCATCGACGAGATCGTCGACATTGTCGAGGAGCCTTTGACGATCGATCTCAAAGCTGACACGCCAGGCGTGATCGGCGCCGCCATCATTCGCGAGCAAGCGGTCGAGATGATCGACGTGTCGCATTATCTGGGGGAAATTTTCAACCGGCATCGGGCGCGCGGGCCGGAAGAGGTGGCGCGCGGGCTCAAGCTGCTGCTCGTCGACGACAGCCAGTTCTTCCGCGACATGCTGGCGCCGCTTTTGAAAGCCGCCGGCTATGAGGTGACGCTGGCCGCGTCCGCCGCGGAGGCGCTGGCGCTGAAGGACAAGGGCGCGCGCTTCGATCTCATCGTCAGCGACATCGACATGCCGGGGATGGACGGAATCGAAATGGCCGAGCGCATCAAGGCCGATGCCGATTGGGGCTCCGTTCCGATGGTTGCGCTTTCCTCCTACTCGAATCCTCGGTTGATCGAGAAGAGTCACGCGGCCGGTTTCGAGAGCTATGTGGGCAAGTTCGACCGACAGAGCTTGATGCACGCACTCCAGGAATGTCTCAAGGGCTGGGGAGCGGCGGCATGAATTTCGACGAGAACCAAGAGCAGGCGACCGAGGGCTTCGTTACAGTGATGACGGGCGGGCAGTTGTTCGGACTGCGGCTCGATCGCGTGCGCGACGTCTTCGTGCCCCAGGTTCTCTCCGCCGTGCCACTCGCGCCGCCGGAAGTGGCCGGGCTTCTGAACCTGCGCGGCCGCATCGTCACGGCGTTGGACCTTCGGCGGCGTCTCGGATTGCCGCCACGTGACGCCGGGCAACCTACGGTCGCCGTCGGTATCGAGGATCGCGGCGAGCTCTACGGACTCATTGCCGACCGCGTCGGCGACGTGTTGTGGCTTAAGCCGTCGAGCTTTGAAAGCAATCCGGCCAATCTCGATCCGCGCTGGGCGCGAGTTTGCGCGGGCGTTCACCGGCTCGACGGCGACATCATGGTGGTTCTCGACGTCGACAAATTGCTCGACTTCAGTCAATTCGGCGCGGCCGCGTAGAGGCAGGCCCAAGCGGACGGTTTCCCCGAGGAGGATGTATGAAACATTGTTTGGTCGTGGACGACAGCGCCGTTATTCGCAAGGTGGCGCGGCGCATCCTCGATGAGCTCAGCTTCGCGACGTCGGAAGCCGAGAACGGGCGCGAGGCTCTCGACAAATGTCGTAAGTCGATGCCCGACGCGGTGCTGCTCGACTGGAACATGCCGGTGATGGACGGCATCGCCTTTCTCGTCGCGCTGCGCAAGGAGCGCGGCGGCGACGAGCCCACGGTGATCTTCTGCACCACCGAGAACGACGTGGAGCACATCACCCGCGCCATCACCGCCGGGGCCAACGAGTACATCATGAAACCCTTCGACCGCGACATCATCGAGGCCAAGTTTCACGAGGTCGGGCTGCTCTAGCCCGGGCGCATGATTAGCGACGGCGCGACTCTCCAGGCACCAAGGGCTCCGGTAGATCGAGCGCCTGCCGAAAAACCTATCAGGGTCATGGTCGTAGACGACTCGGCGGTCGTGCGCGGCCTCGTCGCGCGCTGGCTCGAGGAGGAGCCCGGGCCTGGGATCGAGGTCGTGGCCCGCCATGCCAACGGCAGGCTCGCCGTCGAGGATGTCGTCCGCAGCGCGCCGGACGTGATCCTGCTCGATATCGAGATGCCGGTGATGGACGGGCTCCAGGCGTTGCCGCTGCTGCTCGCCGCGCGCCCGGAGGCTCGCGTGTTGATGGTCTCCACGCTGACCCAGCGCAACGCGGAAATCAGCTTCAAGGCCATGGCGCTCGGCGCGCTGGACTATGTGGCGAAGCCCGAGACCAACCGTGAAATCACGACTCTTCCGGACTTCCGCGGCGAGGTGATCCGTAAGGTCAGGGCGCTCGCCGCCGCGCACAGGCCCGGCTTTCCTCTCGTCGCGCCGGCGCGGCCGTTGGCGCATTTCAGGCAGCGGGCCTTTTCCTTGGTACCGCCGCGGGTGATTGCCATCGGCAGCTCAACCGGCGGCCCGGAGGCCTTGACCAGCCTGTTCGAAGCGCTGACGTCCTCGCTCGACCGCATTCCGGTGCTGATCGCGCAGCATATGCCGCCGATGTTCACCGCGATCCTGGCCGAACGCCTGGCGCGGGGAGCCGGGCGCCAGACCAAGGAGGGCGAGGATGGCGAGCCGCTTCGGCCCGGAACGATCTACGTGGCGCCAGGCAACCGCCATATGACCGTGCATGGCTCCAGGCCGTCGCGGCTGGGCATTACAGACGGACCGCCGGTTAATTTCTGCCGGCCCGCGGTGGATCCTCTGTTCACGAGCGTGGCCGCCAATTTCGGGCCGGCGGCGCTCGGCATCGTGCTGACCGGCATGGGCCAGGACGGCGCGGCCGGAGCGCGCGCCATCGCCGACGCGGGCGGCAGCGTGATCGCCCAGGACGAGGTTTCGAGTGTGGTGTGGGGCATGCCGGGTGCCGCCGCGGCGACCGGCGCATGTGCCGCGGTTCTGCCGCCGGTTGGGATCGCTCATGCGGCGGCCAAGCTCATCGGTGGACAGCGGCCATGATGAGGCACGAATTCAATCTGCTGCGCCGTATCCTGAAGGAGCGCTCCGGCATCGAGCTCAGCGAGGACAAGATGGACCTCGCCGAGGCGAAGTTGCGGCCGCTGCTGAAGGAGTTCGAGTTCCCGTCCTTCGCCCATCTCACCTTGGCTTTGACCAAGCCCAGTGCCGACCGCTTGCGCTTGCGCGTGGCCCAGAGCATCGCGGTGCTGGAGTCCTATTTCTTCCGCGACAAGACGCCATTCAGCTATTTCAGCGAGGTCATGCTGCCGCGGCTCATGGCGCGGCGCCGCGCCTCACGCCGCATCAGGATCTGGTGCGCCGCCGCCGCAACCGGCCAGGAGCCTTATTCCCTCGCCATGCTCATCGACGAGGCCAGCCAGAAGCTCGACGGCTGGAAGGTCGAGATCGTCGCCACGGACTTCGCCGAAGGGGCGCTGCTAAAGGCGCAGGCTGGCGCCTACAGTCAGTTCGAAGTGCAGCGCGGCCTCCCGGTGTCGCTGCTCATCAAGTATTTCCAGAAGGCGGGCAGCGGTTGGCAGATCAAGCCCGAGATCCGCGCAAAGGTGTCCTTCCATGAGCACAATCTCCTGAACGACTGCCAGGAGCTCGGCACGTTCGACATCATCTTTTGCCGCAACGTTCTGATTTATTTCGACGAACACCTCAAGCGGGCCGTGCTCGGGCGCCTTGCGGGGCAGCTCGCAAGCGACGGCTATCTCGTGCTCGGCGCCGCGGAGACCACGACGGGAATGTCGTCCGATTTCATCCCGGTGTCCGAGGCACATCACGGCGTCTTCTGCTTCACGCCGGCGGCCGCGGCGCGGGCGGAGGAGGTGGCCAGGGAGCGCCGCCGGCCTAAATCGGTGCAGCGGCCTCCTTCCGGCGGCGATTCCGCCATGACTGACGGCCACGGCAAGGTGGCTGGCGGTCTCACACCTGGCCCGGCGGCGGAGGACAAGGTCCGCGCGGTCGAACTCGACCGGGAAACCGCCGATCGGCTCGATGCGCTCGCCAAGTCACGGGGCGTGAGCGTGGCCAAGCTGCTGGCGGAATTTGCTTTGGATAAGAAGTCCGGCGCCGAGGCCTCCGAGGCCCCGTCCCTCAAGGTGGTGAGGGGCTAGCGTCGCGCGCAGACAGTGTCCCAAAATGAAAGTGGCCGGGACATGCCCGGCCACTGAAAGCTTCTGAGACGATTGTGGCTTTAGGCGGCGGCTTCGTCCGACTCCGCCTCGTCATCGGGATTGCGCAGCACATAGCCACGCCCCCAGACGGTCTCGATATAGTGCTTGCCGCCGGTCGCCGCCGCGAGCTTCTTGCGCAGCTTGCAGATGAAGACGTCGATGATCTTGAGCTCCGGCTCGTCCATGCCGCCATAAAGGTGGTTCAGGAACATCTCCTTGGTCAGGGTCGTGCCCTTACGCAGGGAGAGCAGCTCAAGCATCTGATATTCCTTGCCGGTCAGATGCACCCGCTGGCCGTTAACGTCCACCGTCTTGGTGTCCAGATTGACCTTGAGGCCGCCCGTCTGGATGACCGACTGGGCATGGCCCTTCGAGCGGCGCACGATCGCGTGGATGCGGGCAACCAGCTCGTCCTTATGGAAGGGCTTGGTCATGTAGTCGTCGGCGCCGAAGCCGAGGCCCCGCACCTTATCCTCGATACCGGCAAGGCCGGAGAGGATCAGGATCGGGGTCTGGACCTTGCTCACGCGCAAAGTCTTCAAGACCTCGTAACCGCTCATATCAGGCAAGTTTAGGTCGAGGAGGATGATGTCGTAGTCATAGATCTTACCAAGATCGACACCCTCTTCGCCCAGATCGGTTTTATAGACGTTAAAGCCTTCCGACTGGAGCATCAATTCGATGCTCTGAGCCGTCGCGCTGTCGTCCTCGATCAGAAGAACCCGCATTTCAAATCCCCCGTATTCTCCGTATTCCTGGCTATCCCCTGACCCAATACGTCGGACGCAGATTGGTTAATTCGAATCAACAAATTAATGGCCAATAGTTAACAAAAGCTAAGCTTCTGGCGAGCGCTAACCAATCCCGCTAACCATCTCTACACCAAGGCGGTCCGAGCATCCCTTAAATGCAACCCATATGGTTTACCGCCCCTTAAGGCCTGTCGCGCATGATCGAGGTGAGGGGCAAGGGGGTCCGGTCCTGAATTTGGCCTAGGTTCGCTTCGGGGGGGTGTTGCTGAAATTTCGGCAATGCCTGGGCTGGAGCGCGCTGCTGGCATGGTTATTGAATCCTCCCTTGAGGAGGATCCGAGCAGGCTGAGGGTATTGAGTCATGAAGTCACGCGACGCAGTCATCCGCTTGAAGCGCTTCGAGGTCGACGAGAAGCGCCGCAAGGTCGAAGAGATCGAATCCATGATCGGCGAGTTCAATACTATGGCCACCGATCTCGACCGGCAGATCGCCATCGAGCAGGAGCGCGCCGGCGTTTCCGACGTTAATCACTACGCCTATCCGACCTTCGCCAAGGCGGCGATCCAGCGGCGGGACAATCTGTCGAACTCTGTCGCCGGGCTTGAGGCCAAGCTGGCTTCCGCGCGCGGCGAGCTGGATGAGGCGATCGAAGATCTGAAGAAGATCGAGCTCCTGCAAGAGCGCGACGCGGAGCGGCTGCGGGTGGACCAGGCCCCTGCGGCGGAGCTCATCGCCGTCGGCGCCCACCGCGCCGCCAGCTGACAAGCATCAAGATCGGGGTGGTGAGCGGCCTTTGCGGCCGCTCGATCCATCTCTTCTCGGGCTGAGCTTTGCTTGAGGGCAGGGCGCCGCCAGGGGGCGATGGCGGGAAGACCGCGACCGACCCCGGTGCTAGTATCCCAACGATTTTTTTGAAAAGGGCAGGTACGGGGCCATGCCGTCTTTCGATATCGTCTCCAAGACCGACCTGGAAGAGGTCGACAACGCACTCGCCAACATGACGCGCGAGATGAGCCAGCGATACGACTTCAAAGGGTCGCAGGCCAAGATCGAGCGGAAAGAGGCGGAGATCACCATCCACGCCGATGACGACCTAAAGCTCAAGCAGATGCACGAGCTGTTCCAGGGCCATCTGGCGCGCCGCAAAATCGACGCAGGCGCCATCGACTATAAGACCGTGGAGAAGGCCGCCGGCCAGTCCGTGCGGCAGAAGGCGGTGGTCCGCCAAGGTATCGAGAAGGACGTGGCCAAGCGCCTCGTCAGAGAGATCAAGGACCGGAAGTTCAAGGTTCAGGTCGCCATCCAGGGCGATGAGCTCAGGGTCACCGGCAAGAAGCGCGACGACTTGCAGGCGGTGATCGAGTACGTCAAAGGCCTTCCGATCGAGCAGCCGCTGCAATTCGAGAATTTTCGCGATTGAGTGTGGGCATGCTGCGGGGAAAATCTTTGCCGAGGCCAGTTGGGTTCACGATAGCGCTCGCCGCGATCGCCTTGAGCGTTGCAGTCGGCCTGTCCGGCTGCGGCCGGGGCGGCGGAAGCGCGACCGTGGCGTCGGAGGAGAGCGTCGGCGCGGTGCCGGCTTATAATACAACCCGCATGTCGATCGCCACCGCCAAGCCGGTCGACGCCTATGTGCTGCTCGGCGGCAGGATCAAGACCTGCTGGTTCAACCCGAACGATCCGCTGTTTCCCGACCATGTCTACCGTGCCGACGTCCAGCCGGACGGCGGCAAGGTGAAGATCGTCATCCACGACAAGCGCAATCTCGGGCGCGCCGGCAAGTCCGCCTATGCCATCGATTTCGTCCAGGAGGGCGCCCGCACGGTGGTCACCACCGAGAACCGGACGATGACGCCGGAACAGGCCGCCAAGATGCAGTTCGACATCGACCGCTGGAAGTCTGGTCAGACGAACTGCAGCAAGGAAATGCCGAAGGTCGCGGCCAAGCCCGCTGCGCAGTAGCGGCGTCCAAGAGCCGCCGGCCTCCGACAGCGACCTGTCCCACGCCCAGAACTGACCTCAAGAAATGCAAATGGCCGGGACGTGCCCGGCCATCGCGAAATCTCGCTTAAAGGGTGGGATTAGCCGCCGCGATAGTCCTGGACGCGGGTCGCGCGCAAGCCGGGAAGACCGTGCTTGTCGATCGAGCGCTGCCAGCTGAGGAACTCGTCCACAGTCAGCGTATAGCGCTCGCAAGCCTCTTCGAGGCTGATCAGGCCGCCGCGTACGGCAGCCACAACCTCGGCCTTGCGGCGGATCACCCAACGCTTCGTGTCCTTGGGCGGAAGATCGGCGACGGTCAAAGGACTTCCGTCGGGGCCAATCACATATCTGACACGGGGCCTGTAATGCTCGGTCATCGTACTCAACACCACACCTACTCGATGAGCCAACTGGCTTGGCTCGAAGAGCCAAATTCGACTTGGACGCTACCAACCGCCATTTAAGATTTGCCTAAGCTGTCAGGTAAAAGAACCCGCAAGGAAATAGCCAAAACTTGCTGAATTCACTCGACTATCCTAGGCCCTTACAAGGCTTTCCGAAGTCTCGTGGGGCGCGCCCGCCTTGCGTCCTAGGGGCCCGGTCCCTATGTTCAGGCCGCCCAGCGGCCTAAGAAACTGGCGCGGGACCGTCATGGACCGTTTATACTGCGCTGCGCCCTAGGCCACTTTTACGGGCATGCCTTTCAGAAATTCGAGCAACCGACTTTCGTCGCATCATTGAAGCCGAGAATGCTTAACAGTCTGCAGCTACCAGGCCGGCCAGCCGATACTCGAGTGGTCGTGGCCATGTCGGGCGGGGTCGATTCCTCCGTCGTGGCGGCCCTGCTCAAGGCCGAGGGCTATGACGTGGTCGGCATCACGCTTCAGCTCTACGACCACGGCCAGGCTGTGGGACGGAAGGGTGCGTGCTGCGCCGGGCAGGATATTCAGGACGCTCGCCGCGTGGCCGAGACGCTTCAGATTCCCCATTACGTGCTCGACTACGAGGCGCGCTTCAAGCAGGCGGTAATGGGCGCGTTTGCCGACAGCTATGTCAACGGCGAGACGCCGGTGCCGTGCGTCGCCTGCAACCAGAAGATCAAGTTCCACGATCTGCTGGAGACGGCCGAAGGGCTCGGCGCCGCGGCGCTGGCGACCGGACATTACGTTAAGAGCCGGCCCGGCCGAGACCGGATGGGAGCTCCTCCGCGCCCAAGATAAAGAGCGCGACCAGAGCTATTTCCTGTTTGCCACCACCCAGAAGCAGCTCTCGTTCCTGCGCTTTCCCCTCGGTGACCGGCCCAAGGAAGAGACGCGCGAAGTCGCGCGCGCGTTCGGACTTGCCGTGGCCGAGAAGTCGGACAGCCAGGACATCTGCTTCGTGCCCACGGGGCGCTACACGCAAGTGATCGAGCGCCTGCGTCCCGGCGCGGCGGAGCCGGGCCATATCGTGCATGTGGACGGCCGGGTGCTCGGCCGCCATGGCGGCATCATCAATTACACGATCGGCCAGCGGAAGGGCATCGGCGTGGCCGCGCCCGAGCCGCTTTACGTGGTGCGCCTCGATGCGGCGCGGCGCGAGGTGGTGGTCGGCCCGCGGGACGCCTTGCGGACGCGCACGTTGACTTTGCGCGACGTGAACTGGCTTGGCGATGAGGATTTCAATACGGCGGTGCGAGATGGCATCGATGTGCTGGCGCGGATCCGGTCCACCGGACCCTTGCAGCCGGCGACGGTCAGCCTGGACGGCGACGGCGTTATCGTAGACCTTGCCCAGGGCGAGGAGGGCGTATCGCCCGGACAGGCTTGTGTGTTTTATGCCGCGACAGGCGGCGGGGAGCGGCTACTCGGCGGCGGATGGATCAAGTCCGCCGATGGAGGAGCCTGGTTGGCCGAAAACGGTTTTGCGGCGCCTGCATCGCGCGGGTCCATGGAAGCGTTCGCGGCCAGGTCGCGTTAGGCCGCGCGGACAAGCGGCAATGAAAGTCGGGGAGGTAGCGTTGGCTTCGAAAGCACTGGTGATGGACACGGCTTCCGTGCGCCACGCGTATCGCCGCTGGGCGCCGGTTTACGATTACACATTTGGCAAGGTGGCCGAGGCGGGCCGCAAGCATGCGGTCAAGATCATCAACACGCGCAAGGGCCGCGTGCTCGAGGTCGGCGTCGGCACCGGCCTGTCGCTGCCGAGCTACGGCAGCCATCTCACCGTCACCGGCATCGATCTGTCGCCGGAGATGCTGGAGAAGGCGCAAGACAAGGTCACGCGCCACAAGCTTACCCATGTGGACGGCCTGCACGAGATGGATGCGAGCGCGCTGGCCTTTCCGGACGAGAGCTTCGACACCGTGGTCGCCATGTATGTGATGACCGTGGTGCCCGATTCCGACAAGGTGATGCGGGAGCTGGAGCGGGTCTGCGCGCCGGGCGGCGAGGTGATTTTGGTGAATCATTTCAGCCAGGAAGACGGCGTTCGCGGGTTCTTCGAGCGGAAGCTCGCGCCTTTCGCCGACCTGATCGGCTGGCACGCGGTGTTCGAGGTCGACCGGGTTCTGATCTGCGAGGATCTCAGGCTCGCCGAGCGTCGCGGCATGAGGCCCTTCGGTCTTTTCACCATGCTCCGCTTCGTCAAGGAGCCGGGCTTCGGGATAGCGCCGCAAGCGGCACGCGAGATGCTGTCGAGCGCCAAGGCGCGCGCGCACGCGGCGGAGCCGATCCGGCTGCGGATCAAGTGGTCGGTGGGCCGTGGCCTGGTCCATGCCCGCCGGTTGCTTGACACCAATTACTGGCGGTCCCTATATCGCCGACTTCAGAGCCAATTGGCGGAATAGCCCGCCAATCAGGCTCGCCCCATATATAAGGGGCAGGCCGCAAGGCTTGGGGCGGAGTAGCTCAGCCGGTTAGAGCAGCGGAATCATAATCCGCGTGTCGGGGGTTCGAGTCCCTCCTCCGCTACCACCTTACCCCACCCGTATGGTGCTTTGACCGTCGGAAATGTCTGATCCAATGTCGGTTAGATCTTGGTCTAAGTGTCTGGACCGCGTCCCTGATCAGTCGTTGTCGTTCTCGCTTACCCGACAAGCATAAATCCACCGGCTTAAGTCTGTGAATTACCGGGAAGGCGACTCCTGGGCGGCAAAGTAGCTGTGCTACTTCAATTGACCGGCTCGTCCGCGACAGCGGGCGACCCAGGATGTGGGTGACGCGATCAGCACTTCGGATCGTTCCAGGACTTCACGGATCCGTCGGGACACGTGATGGTTCCCTTTCGATCGCACAGCGCACGGCAATTGCCATAGACACGCTGCGCCTCAGATTTGGGTTCCACCGATCCTAAGAGTGGAGCGCACTGCTTATGGCAGGGGGCCACTCCGTCGACATGGGTGGTACTGCCTTGGGGCTCGCAGCAAAGAATTTGAAAGCCGGTCGCGCAGCCCCCGGGCCGCTGCGACATATACTTCCAACCCTTGCGACATGCTGGCTCGCACACGGGTGGCGTTCCCGACCATTCACACTCTCTGGCTTCGGCCCGGGGCAAGCTGCCAAGAGGTAGACCTCCAGCCAACGCAGTGAGAACCAGCGTCGCAAAGACCAATCTCGTGGATAGGGAGGCCAATGATACGATGACAGGTAACAGATAGCTCATCGATCTCCTCCCCCCGGGAAGGTTTAGCGCTGCCGCGCTAATTCCCAGGAAATTGACCCACCATTATCGGTTTTTGGCCGTCGGCCGAGCTGGGGGGTGTTGGGTCAAGTCTATTGCTTTGCCGCTCTTAAGGCTTGGACTGGAGAGAAGTGACTGCTGTTTATCGCGAAGTGCTTCTTTGCATTCGGTCGTGGATTGCGTTTTGGCGGGACGGAGAAGGATGTTCGTCGTGACGCAAGATAGGGCCAGCTGCGCTTAAGGCGCCGCGAGGTCATCATTCGGCGTCGGTTTCGCTGCGAATTCCTGCTAGTGCGCGTGTCTCCAGTCTGCTCCTGGCACTTAACGGACATCGGTGTCAGAGCAGCGTGGCCCCCTTCGATCACAAAGGGGACGTCATCTCGCGTCTCAAATCGATCTAGAGGGATGCTGGAATTCACAGCGTAAGGGGGAACGACTAGAACGGTCCTCCGCTACCAACTCTCCTCGATCCAGTCCAACTCGCGCGCTTTGGCGTTGGCCGCGCGCCAAGCCAGCTCCTCGAATTCGGTCTGGTAGAGGGGCGCGTCCCGATCGACGGCGAGGCCGTTCGCCGCAATCAGTCGGGGCTCGTCCGGATGCTTATGAAAGACGGCGCGATAGGTCGTGTCGCCCATGGTGACGATGAGACGCTCGCCGTCTCGCTCGACACTGATCGCAGTCGTCTCTCTGAAGTCGGTTGAGGGCTCGGGCATCGATCGGTCAGACCAATTGATCTGCTTCTGCGTCACGACAAAATGTCGGCGGTATCGTTCGCGTTGCGCGGGGGAAGTCGCTCCACTTCGCGAGCAGCATGTTCGCCGCCCTATAGTGGGTGGCCAGCGCCAGCCAGTTTTGCGCTAGCCCCTGGAATTTCTCCTTGCCGAGGCGCGTGCGTGAGGTTTGCGCCATCTCCAAACACCGTTTGGCGTTCTCGCGGCACTCGTGGGGGTCACCGGGCATGACAGACATCCTGCTCTGGTTGGGAGGACGTGGCGATCGTCGTGGCTATCCGTCCGCATGCGGCGCAATCGATGGTGACGACCGTCAAGTCCGTTACGATGGTGTGCTGCTCAATGCCGATGACACGTGTCATTCCCCCACACGCTCGACACCGAGGGCCTTCGATCGCATCGGCAAGTATTACAAGTTCAATCATGGCTTATTAACACATAGTTCTGGGAGAAGTTCCAGAGGAATTTGGAGTATACTTTCAATACACAATAACCTCTTTGCGAATACTAGACACACAGCACTCTATTTGTAGCAGTTAGCGGCTAAGTGCATTGAGACGTCGCCGCCATTGACTTCCTTTGGCCGCTTACCCAAATTGGGGTTTGTGAGTAAGTGACGGAGGCTGAGATGGCTGAGAACGCAAGAACGCGAGGCGAGCGGCTTCAAATCATGCTGACGCCTGAAGAATTGGTCCTGATCGACGACTTTCGCTTCAAGCACCGGATGCCCAGCCGGGCCGCCGCGGTCAGGGAGATCCTGACGCGAGGCCTCTCTGCGGCGGGCTTCGCCGTTCCCCGGCACAACTTGCATTCGAGCGAGTTCAGCGTGACCGACAAGAGGGAGGAAGAAAAGTCGTCCTAAGCCGCCCTATCGACTCGGCGGCCCCCAATAAGTGGACATCTCGGCTCTCCCCCCTTTGATGCGTTTTCAGCTTCGTGTGTCGTCAGCGACATGACACGAATATTGCGAGTCCCATCGAGCCGGGGCGCGGGCCCCGAATGGTGCTAAGCTGGCTTCCAGGGCTTGGGGCCCAAAAACCGGATTGCGGGCCGGGCCTTCAAATTTTGGCCGCGTTTGTTTGTGACACTGTCACAAACAAGGAAGCCACTGATCTCATGATTCGATTTACTGCCCAGACGGTCTTGGTCTGCGTCCTCGCTCTCTCCGCCGCCGGTTGCGCGGTCGAGCTGCCGGGCTCGGCTCTTGGCGGGTTCCGCCTGGCGCCCCCGGACGAGGCCGGCAAGACCGACACCAGCGCGCCGCAGCGCCACTAGCGCATTGCCGTCTCCGCCGATTAGGCGCGTCTAGGCCCTAGGCCGTTCCAGCCTGTCATGGCAGATTTTCGGGCTGTTGGCCCCCCGCGTCCGCAACCCAGCGGGCGCTTATCTGTGCCCTTCGCCCCCGTATCCCTCAATCCTTCGTCAACCTTGGAGCCCTATTGATAAGGCTCGAACGAAGGAGACCTTGCATGGAGAATGCAGTGGCGCAGCCGGGCGCAGATCGTGCCAGGGAGATGCAGGATCAGCTTCGCGACCTGTTGCGGACGCATCATGTCAATCTCCTGACGCAGATCGACAAGCTTGGCGAGATGCTGACCAGCCTCGACGCGGCGGATGCAGCTTGCGCGCAAGCCGTCGCCGAAGCGGAGGGTTTGTGTCATCAGATCAAGGGCGCCGGCGGCTCGATCGGATTTGCGGATGTTAGCCGCGCCGCGACCATCCTCGACGATCACCTCAAGAGCCTCGTCGCCTCAGGCGGGGACGTGACCGCCGCTCAAATCCAAACATCCATCGGGCTGTCTGACGATTTGCAGCGAATCGCTAGGGAAACCACGCCGGAATCCTCGACCCTCTACAACGCCGACCTCTCTCGCCGGTAGGGCGGTGCGGGGAAGGGCGCCCGCGACAACAATACCTAACCTGTGCGGCGGGGCGTCCGGCGCATATTGCATATGATTGAGCGGCATATGGGGGCAGCTTGGACAAGATCACGTTGAACGTTCTGCTGGTCGTGGACGATCAGGACGATGCCAATCTCGTCATCGCCGAACTGAAGCAAAGCAGCTACCGGCTGACGGCGCTGCGTGTGGAGACCTTGGCGGCGCTCAAGAGCGCGCTTCTGGAGCAGCCCTGGGACGTGATTCTCTGCGGCGATACGTCGTTGCAGCTCAACGGCTATGAGGTTCTTCGCAGCGTCCGCCACGAGCTGTCGCTGGATACGCCCGTCATTTTCATCTCCGGCGGTATCGGCGAGGAGACGGCCGTCGAACTCATGCGGGCCGGTGCTCAGGATTATGTGCTGAAGAGCAATCCCGACCGTCTGCGGCTGGCGATTAAGCGCGAACTCGAGGCGGGGCAGACGCGCCGGGCGAAGAAGCTGGCGGACGAGCGGATCGACGACCAGAACCGGCTCCTTCAGCAGCTCATGGCGAGCGCCCCCGACGCCATCTATTTCAAGGATTTGCAGCTTCGCTATCTGGGGCTGAACGATGCCGAGTGCCAGGTGCTGAACGCGGATCAGGTCGGCGACGTCCTCGGGCGGACAGCCGACGATTTTCTATCGCCGGAACGTGCACGGCGTTGGCGCGAAGAAGAGGAGCGGGTGCTTGCCACCGGCGAACCCCTGATCGATTCGATAGAGCGTATGGTTCGGGCTGATCACAGCGTCCAGTGGTTCTCCATGACCAAGGCGCCGCTGCGCAATCGCGATGGTGAGATCAGGGGGCTGGTCGGCATCTCCCGCGACGTCACCGAGCGCCAGCTCAACGAGCAAGTCAGGGACGAGTTCGTCTCCACCGTAAGCCATGAGCTGCGCACGCCGCTCACCTCGATTGCGGGCTCGCTCGGTCTTTTAGCGGCGGGCGCCGCAGGCGCTCTGCCCGCCAATGCCATGCACCTGATCAAGATCGCCCACGGGAACTGCGAACGTCTGGTCCGTCTGACCAACGACATTCTCGACCTCCAGCATATCGACCGCGAGGCGATGGATCCGGAGAACGAGCCGGTCAAGGTCCATGCGCTCGTCGAGAAGGCCGTCGAGGCGAATAGGGGCTATGCCGAGACTTACGGCGTCGAGGTTCGCCTTGAGGCGAACGCCAAGCGGGCCATCGTGAATGCCGACCCGGACCGGCTGATTCAGGTGGTCACCAACCTGCTGTCGAACGCCATCAAGTTTTCGCCGCGCGGCGGCGTGGTGACCATTGCCTTGGCTGCCGGTAGGGGCAATGCGAGCATTTCGGTTCGCGACCACGGTCCCGGCATTCCGGAGTCCGCCAGAAGCCGCATCTTCGAGAAATTCTTCCAGGTCGATGCGAGCAACTCGCGCCAGAAGGGCGGCACGGGTCTCGGCCTCGCCATCGTCAAGCAGATCGTGGATCACCTCGATGGCCGCGTGGGATTTGAATGCCCGCCAGACGGCGGCACGATCTTCACCGTGACGCTTCCGCTAGCCGAGGCTTCGGGGCAAAAGACGCGCCGCGCGTCCTGACCGCGGACCGCTTCCTAGGGCGCGAGCGCGACGGATTCGGAGCTGCTTAGCCCCAGGAGTTTGCGGATGTCGCCCAGTCCGCTGAACGGCATGTGGCGCGAGACGGTGACCTTCTGATTGAGCGGGAAGGGCGACTGCGCCGTGATCTTGATCTTGGCGAGCTGGTTGCGGTCCGAGGGCTTGAACGTGTTCTGGAACTCTTTCGGCAGCGTGTCGGTCAGCGGCAGAATCTCGGTGACGACGCCGTCGGCGACTTCGCGTCCATCGGTTATGCGCACCTCCATGCCGGTGTGGATCGTGAAGAGGTAGCGCCGCGGCAAGTAGAGCAGCACATAAGGCTCGCCCGAATAGATCGACAGGATGGGGTCGCCCGGACGGTAGACGTTGCCAATCGAGGGAATGGTCGTGCCGATCGCTCCGTTAACGGGCGAGTGCACAAGTCCGTCGGCATAGATGGACTGCAATTTGGTCAGCGCATCGTCGGCGTCATTGCGTGCCTGGTCCAGAGAGGTCAGCTCTTCCTTCAGGACATTGCCCTGCGTGAAAAGGGTCACGCGCTCGCGGCTTGCCTCGTAATTGGCGCGCAGCGCCTCCTCGTAGCGCACCGAGGTGACGTATTTGCCCTCCAGCAGGGTGTCGAACTGGTGGATCGCCTGAGCCGCCTCGGCTTCGCGGCGCTCGGCCAAGGGGAGCAATTCCGTCACGCTCTCGGCCCGGACCTTGAAGTCCGTGATCTTGGCGATGATGTCGGCCTGCTTTGTAGAGAGATCGGCGAGGCGTTCCAGGAGCTCGGTCGACTGAAGCTTAAGCAGGGCGTCGCCCGCTTTGACCGCCTGTCCTTCCCTGACCTCGACACTTTCCACCCGCGCGATATAGGTGGTGGCGACCACATGCTGGTCGCGCAGCACTAGGCCGTCGGCGTTGAGCAGGAAGAAGTCGCCGAGCAGGTAGTTGGCCACGGCGAGAGAAAACAGACCGAGGAGCAGCAGATAAAGTATGCGCCCGGTACGGCCGCGCTCGACGCGCTTCTCGTTGGGGATGTTGTCTGGACGGAGACGCTTCCTGAGGGGCTGCATGGCTATCTCCGCACCCGATGAACCTTCTGGGGCACGTAGGCGTCGCGGTAGGATGCGTCGAAGATCCACTCTTGCAGATAAGCGGCAAGCCGGATGAACCGCATGACCAGCCCGTTGAAGAGGCTGTAGCCTGGGACGTAGGGCAGGAGCGGCCAGCTTCTCAACCGCGGCGAGGTAAGGGCGGCTAGGACGAAGCTGACACTGTCGAGCGCCAGCATGCCGACTTGCGCGCCGATCAAGATCATAACCGCCAGGTCGCCGTAGGTCGCGAATAGCCACAGGACGTAAAACGGAAAAACGACGGCCGACAAAATGCTGAAGACGATGAAGTCGAGTTCGTGCACGAGCTCGATCAGCTTAAACCTGCGGCTGAACGGATTCAGCAGAGAGCCGTGCTTGCGATAGCGGAGTCGTACGGCATCACGCTCCCAGCGGAAACGCTGGCGCGTCAGGGCGCCGAGCGTATCGGGAACGTCGGTGTAGCAGATCGCATCGGCGGCAAAGAGTGTCTTCCAGCCGGCCTCGCGCATACGAAGCGTCACGTCGAGATCTTCGCCGCCGCCCGCGTCAAGTCCGCCGACCCGCGTAATGGCCTCACGCCGAAACGCCCCGAATCCGCCGGAGACGCATGTCATCAGGTCCATCATGTTGGCGGCCTGTTTGCCCTGGGAAATGCTGATCAGATACTCGATGGCCTGAAACTCGGTGATCAGGCTGCGTGTGGCATTGCGCGGCACGATATTGCCCGCGACGCCGCCAACCCGCGGATCGGCGAAAATGGCGACAATCTCTTTGATGGCGTGGCGATCGAAGGTGCAGTCGCAATCGACATTGACGATGATGTCGCCGGTTGCTCGCCCGAGGGCGAGGTTGAATCCCGCGGACTTGCCGGCGCGCAGCTGCGTGTAGTGGCCCTCATTGATCAAGCCCTGCTCCTGCAGTTTGCGCAGCTTTTCCGGCATGCGGTCGGTGGAGCCGTCGCTGATAACGATGATCTCGTCGGGCGGCAGGCTTTGCTCGTAGACCGAGTGGACGCAGCGCTCGATGGAATCCTGCTCGTTATGGCCCGCGATCACGACGGTCACGCGGCCAATATTGGGAGCGATCCGTGACGGCTTCTGTGTTGCGCGGAAACTCAACGCCGCCACGGCGAGAAACGCGAATAGGTACCGGGGAACCTCGAATATCGCGACGAACCAGAACAGATGCAGCAGGCTGTTGCCGCTCTGGGAGGTCAGATAGGTGACGCCGTCGGACGCGATCTGCCACATCAGGAAAAGTCCTCCGGGCCGAAGCCCTGGAACTTGACGCCGAGATCATGAAGCAGGGTCTTGCTGGCGCGTTCTGCCAGAAGGTCGAAGTCACCTTTTGCCTGCTCCAGGCTAAGGCCTGCGAGCAGCGCGAAGTCGTAGGACTGGCCCTTGACGACGAGATCGGTCGGGTCGAGCAGGGCGCGCAAAGTTTCGAGGAAGAGATCGCGCACGTGCGCGAAGGTCCGCGCGCCGTGCTCCGAGATGATCTCTAATTCGTTCTGGTAGAGAATATTCAGGAGCGTGAAGGGTATTTTCTCCTCGTTGAACTTCTTCGCCTCGGTGTTGAGGGCGACGACGAGCTCGAGCGGCAGATCGGCGAAGCGCAGCGCCTGGCGCGCGTAGCCGAGGAAGGAGCGGCCATGCTCGGCGAAGCCCTTGCCTTGGTCGGTGAGCTCATAGGCGTAGACGTCGCGGCTGCTGGTGGCATCGGAGTCGACGTGTCCGCCGCAGTCTATGCAAACGAAGCCGACGGTCGGATCAGAGGTCGCGTGGGCGCAATCCTGGCAGACGACCATGGTGCCCGGGCGATCGTAGTCGAAGCCGAAATGGGTGAGCTCCTGACGGCATTTCGGACAGATCAAGCTGTCGCCGTGCCGGAAATCGTCCTCCGGACCCTGAAAGGCGCAACGGAAGTGATGCAGATATTGCTCCTCTTTCAAATTCGCGGAGCGGCATTTCACACATTCCTCCCGCACGTGCATGCGGAACGATTCGCATCGGGGACAAAAATGAAACCGGTCGAAGAATTCCCGCTTCAACAGGCCGTGGCCGCAAAGCGCTTCGGCCTCGCGGATCACGATATTTGCCGCGAGCGGCACGTCGTAGGCCACGAGATTGCGAGAACGCGGATCGTAACCAGGGGTCAGTGGGCGGTTGGACACGAAGAGGCGGCCGACAAGCTGCTCACCGAGATCCTCGCTGAACAGCAGATCCCGATTGAGCCGCTCGCGGCGATCTTGGAACTCGCGGATCACCTTGCCAAGTCGGTCGGTGCCGGTCGACGCGAGCTTCGACCCGTCGATATCGGCAAGCCGCCCCAAGGTGCCGCCAAGGTCGATGATCGGCAGGACGTATAGCGCCTTGGCCCGCCACAGGGCGCCCAACGAGTCGGGCGAGGCGTGAACCTTCACCAGAATGCCGTCGAAGCGGGGGTCGCCCAGCGTGGCTTGCATGGCCCGTGCGGAGAGGCGCTTGGTGTCGATGTCGCCCGGCCAAGTGAGCAAGGTAAAGCCGAGAGACTCAAACGGCGATTTTTTCTCGGGGGCGCTGCTGGGCGTGGCCGGGTGAGCCGTGGGTGGCGTGGGCTGCGCCTCGGTCTTGAGCTCGGAAAGCTCGCCTTGCTCTTCAACCACGCGGCCGACCTGATAGATGTCGAGCGGCTTGGGCAGGACGAGATCGAAATTGTCACAGCCTTCCGAGTGGGCGAGCAGACCCTCCACGTCGGCGGTGATGGCGATCAAGCGCGGCAAGGGGCGGCCGTCCGCTTGGCCGCGAATCGCCGCCGCGACTTGCAGGCCATCCATCTTGGGAAGGTGGAAGTCCAGCAAGGCCACGTCGTAGGTGTTGCGGCGCAGGGCTTCCAAGGCCTGCTCCCCGTCCATGACAACATCGACCTGGTGGCCGCGCTGGTTGAGCAGCAGCTTCAGCAGGTCCTGGGTGATCGGGCTGTCTTCCGCCAGCAGCACGCGGCGACCTGGTCCCCCACCGGGATCGAGGACCGGTTCTTGCGCACCCGGCTGGTCTGGAACCGCGGCCCGCTGAATCTCGGATTCGAGCGGCACTGGCTCCAGGCTGCTTGGCATGGCAGCGGTCATCGTCGCTTCGCCCCTAAGTTGTTGTCTTGCCCGCGAAAATAGAAGTGAATGGACAATATCGGGTAAATGAACGCAGCCGCTGGCCGCAGGCTGCCGGACCTCGCCGAAATGGCTGTTCCGCGGACCGGCAATGGCCGATTTAGGTCAGCAAAAAGGGCGCCCCGTCTCGAAAGACGGGCGCGTCCACGCTTCGGATTGGATCGGTCTTAGGGCTCTAGGAGGGGTCGGGCCGGTCAGCGCTCGATCTTGCTGATCTTCGATCCCTCGAGGGTCAGATTGTACATCAGACCCTTCGGGTCGAGGACGAAGCCGATGACCGGCTGCGTGACCTTGTCGGTGTCGATGGAGCCGCCGACGCCGACCGTGATGATGGTCACCGAGCCGTCGACGCCGACCTTCCAACCGGCGCGCTTATAGAAGCTGTCGAGGGCGCTCTGGGTCATGAACATGATGATAACGGAACGCTCCTGGACCCCGAGTTGGAAGCCGAACGAGGCGGAGATCAGGTTGTAATAGCCCGCCGGCCGCTTATCGACGATGAGCAGGCCCTCGCCATACTCGCCGCCGACACCGAAGCCCGCCTTCACCACCGAGGGGAACACCAAGATGCCGGCGGCCTTGTTGGCGAGTTCTTGCGCGCCGCCGATTTGGCGGACGAAGCTGTGCAGCGTCTGATTAGCGTCGTGATCGATCTCAGCCCCGGAGGCCGCGCGCGCGCTCGACGGCGCCGCGGCGAGCGCGCCGACGGCTAGGATGGCGACGAATAGATTGGCGAATAGGGTTTTCATGCGCAGAAATCCTCCCAATGGGCTCCCCCGAGACCCTTTAGGTTCCACTTAGACGGGTATTGTGGCAGTTGCAGGCCCGCCCTGGGGCTAAAATCAGCGGGCGATGCCGGTCAGGAAGATGAAGCCGGAATAGCCGCTGCGGATCTCGCGCTCGACGATACCGATCTTTTCGGCCGCGACCGCGTCGGCATGGGTGGTGAAGACGGTCTCGATGGAGTCGGGCGACAGGCTGAGGACCGGAAAGGGCCGGTCCGCCACCACATAGCCGGCCGAGCGCACGAGAAAGGCGGCGATCAAGGCGCCGCCTGGTTTCACGCAGCGGGCAAACGCGGCACAGGCCGCTTCGAACTCGTCTTGGCGCCCGGTGATGGACTCCGCGCAAAAGAACATGGTGGCGGCGTCCCAGCGGCGCTCGGGCAAATCGAAGATCGAGCCTTGCTCGATCGTGGCCTTGCTCCGCAGGAGAGGGATGGGGTTTTCGGGGAGGTCGTGACCGCGCCCATAGGCCTCGCGCGTCGTTGCCCAGAAGTGTCGCCACTGCGGCCGCAGCGCGTCGCCCCTAAGTTCGGCCTTGAGCCAGTCGACATTGCTCTGCGCATACTCCCACGCCGTCAGCCGGGCGGCACGGGGCAGTGCACAGAAGAAGGGAATGAGATTGGGACCGGTGCCCACATCGACGATGTCGAGGTCGGCGTCGAGCGGCGGCGCCTGCTTGATGGCTTGCACCGCGTGGCGGATGACGGCGTCGTCGTCGGGATGCGGCTCGCCGTAATAATGCTGGAAATAGGCCTCGGAATCGAATGTGCCCCAGTCATAGTCGGCGTTGCCGGTAGGGGCAGGCGAAGTCTGTCGGGTCTTGTCGTGAGGCACGGACGCCACCTTTCGCGAGGTCGTGATGTTAGGTTTCGCGGAGGCGGCGGCCGAAGGCAAGTCTCGATCTTAGGTAAGTCTCGATCTTGGTAAGTCTCGATCTCGCCGGCCCGGTTCAGCCGGCCATGCTGCCGCCGACGGCTTGGATTGGCTCGAGCGCTTGTGCGAGAGGCTTCGGCTCATAGGCGTTGATAAAATCGACCATCTGCGACACCGGGAGCGGTCTTGAGAAATAGAACCCTTGCATCTCGGTGCAACCGAACCGGGCCATCATGATGGCCTCGAACTCGGTCTCGATACCCTCGGCGACGATGTCCATGCCCAGCCCGCGCCCGAGGGTCACCACCGACTTGACGATCGTCTTCGAGCTATCGACCTTCGACATGTTGCTGATGAAGGAGCGGTCGATCTTGATGATGTCGAACTGGAAATTGCAGAGATAGGACAGGCTCGAATAGCCGGTGCCGAAGTCGTCGAGCGCGGTCTTGAAACCCATGTCGCGGATGGCAGCGAGGACCTGACTGACGCGGTCGGTCGTCTCCAACAGGACACCTTCGGTAATTTCCAGCACGAAGCGGCTTGGGTCGACGCCGTGCTCGACGATCAGCTGACGGAGCATCGTCTCGAGGTCGACATGGCGGAACTGAACCGGAGATAGGTTCACGGCCACTTGCAGCTCGGGCCAGCGCTTCGAATCCGCCATGGCCCTGCTCAGGACCCATTCACCGATCTCGGGTAGAAGTCCCGCATTCTCCGCGATGGGGATGAACTCGGATGGCGGCATGCTGCCGTAAAGCGGGTGATGCCAGCGCAGGAGAGCCTCCACCCCCATGACGGTGCCGGTGGCGCAGGAGATGATCGGCTGATAGTGGAGGTCGAGCTCCTCGTTCTCCAAGGCGGCGCGCAGGTCCAGTTCGACGGATCGCCGATGCTCGACCTGCTCGGCCATTTCGTTGGAGAAGAACACGGCGCGGTCGCGGCCTTGGCTCTTGGCCTCGTACAGCGCGATGTCGGCGTGCCGCATCAGCTCATCGGCCGTGGTGCCGTTGTCCGGTGCCATGGCCAAGCCGACAGACGCGGTCACGCGGATGGACTGACCTCTGATGGCGAAGGGCGAGGCGAAGGCCTGGGCAATGCGCTCGGCGAGAACGGGACCGGCATCGGGCCCCGCGGGGGCACAGAGAATGACGAACTCGTCGCCGCCGAAGCGCGCGAGGAAGTCGTGCGGCCTAAGCCGGGTGTCGAGGCGCTGGGCGACAGCCTTGATCAATTGGTCGCCCGTCTCATGACCTAGCGTGTCGTTGATGTCCTTGAAGCGGTCGATGTCGACATAGGCGGCGAGCGCCCGCTGGCCATTGCGTCTGGCGATGTAGCTGTTGAGGAACTTCTCGATTCTTTCGACCATGTGAACGCGGTTCGGCAGGCCCGACAGGGGATCGTGCTTGGCTTCGTGCCGGGCCTCGAATTCGCGCTGAGCGAGGGCCGCCGAGGCGCGCTTGAGCCGGCCGAGCATGGTCTTGGACAGGAGGCCGGTGAGCAAAACGGCAAACGCGACCAGAGGCAGAATGATCGTGAGCAATACGCGGCCCGGCTGACGCGTCGTCCAGCTCAAAAAACCGGCCGACACGCCGTCATCGCTGACGAAGGGTTCTGAGACCACGGTCGCAGCCTCGATTGGCGTCGGCTTCAGCGCCAAATCGGGAAGGAGGAGCGAGCGCCCAATCTGGGAGACGAACTCGTCGTCGATATAGGTCACGCTCAGCAGAAGGTTGGGCGCGCCCTTCAGGAGGCTCATGTCGATGTTGGGGACGATCGTCATCCCGGCAACAACGGCCGGGCGACCGTCTACGGATACGATGTGCCCGGCCCAGCGTGCAACTTGCACACCAATCAGCACGTCATACCGGTTCTTGGTTTCGCTGAACATGTCGGGGCGGGCTCTGAGGGCAGAGGTGTTACCGCGCCTGATCTCGTTGATCAGCGCCTCGAGGGCGGGGCGGCGGCGCTCAAACGCCGTTGGGGCCTGGCGCTCCGCCTCCGACCAGGAGAAGAGCGGCTTGTCCTGCCCGTTGAGGATGTAGACCTCGTCCTGTCCGTATGTCTCGGTGAGGAAGATGCCGAAATTGGCATCGGTGAATTCGAGATCGATCTCGTCATCGGTGATCTTGACGACAGGGTCGTCCCACCAGGCGATGCTCTTCTGTTCGTTCAGGACGCGCAGGATGCTCTCGTTGAATGCGTTGTCGAGAAGGATTCGCTCGCGCTCGACCGCGGTCTGGTTCGAGGACCAGCCTGCGTAAGCGATGATCGCAAGGAGGGCGAGCCCAAAAAAGGCGATCGCCACGCCAATCAGGGTGGTGAGGCGACGAAGGTCCCCGCGAAAGGGATGTTCTCGATCAGATAAGGACACTAGATAACCGCAATTGGCCCACGGGAGACACGCTCTTATAGCGGCCAGGGGTTAAATCCCCGTTGCAGCGCTCCGCGAAGGCTTTTCATCTCCTGCTTAATCAAGGATTTCGGCGGTCAGGCTAAGAGCTCACCGCAATCGTCCGGCTACGGAATAATTCATACCGTGGACTGATTAACGAATTGCAGTTCAGCCATTTACCCTTTATTAACTAGGTACCCGGTGCGACCACTCCCGGGCCCTCACGCTGCGGTGGCGTGAACGACTCGACATTTGTAAGGATTTTCGAGCCAATCATGGCGGCCAAACTCGCCATACGGTCCCGGGCGGATAGCCCAGAATTGAAGAAGGCTGCTAGCTCGATCGAGCAGGCGGCCTGGACCGAGCTCGGCTATCTCAACTACACAAGAGCTCATTATGAGCATTACGAGGTGCTCCTGGACGAGTACCCGGAATATCAGCTCTGCCTCGTGGACGAGGAGACGGGCTATCCGGTCGCCGTCGCGAATAGCGTCCCATTCGTCTGTTCCGGGCCCGATGACTTGCCGGCCGAGGGGTGGGACTGGGTGGTCGAGACCGCCGCGCGCACGAAGCATAAGCGGGCCAACATGCTCGGAGCTTTGGCCGTTTCGGTGCCGGCCGTTCATCGCTCCAAGGGCTACGCTCGGCTGATCATTCGCTCTCTCCTGGCCCTGGCGGAATCCAAGAAACTCAACGGCGTTGTGGTGCCGGTGCGCCCGACGGGCAAGGTGCGCCACCCTTGGGTGCCCATCGCGGACTATATGACTTGGAAAGACGACAAAGGGCGGCACTACGATCCCTGGCTGCGCAGCCATCTGGCGTCTGGCGGCAAGATTGTCGGACCTTGCGAGCGCTCGATGACCGTCCACGAGCCGCTCGGCTTCTGGGAAAACTGGTCGGAGAAGCGCTTCGAGGAAACAGGGCGCTACGCGCTAAAGGGTGGCATTGCGCCGGTTGATATCGATGTCGACCGGCAGACCGGCACCTACGAAGAGCCCAATGTCTGGATCGCCTATTCCTGAGGTGCGAGCCTCAGTCGCGGTTCCTTGCTAACCATCCCGAAAAAAATCTGCCTTTCCCCGTAGTTCGTGACGGCTCCCGCCGCCGCGCTCTAGAGTGCGGCCATGGCAGCCACCCACGACATAATCGGCCTGGTGCTGGCCGGCGGCCGGTCGAGCCGCATGGGCGGCGGCGACAAATGTTTGGAGCCGCTCGGCGGCAAGCCGCTGCTCGGCCATGTCCTCGCTCGGCTGAAACCGCAAGTCGCCGACATGATCATCAGCGCCAATGGCGATCCAGCGCGCTTTGCGTCCTTTGGGTTGCCGGTCGTCGCCGACAGTGAGTCAGAATTCGCCGGCCCGCTCGCGGGCATCGAGGCGGGGCTCGTCTGGACGGCCGCGAACCGCCCCGAGGTTTCGTGGGTCATTACCGTTCCCGGCGACACGCCGTTCATCCCGGGCGATCTCGTGGCGCGCCTCGTCGCTGCGCGGTCCGGCGCGACGATGGCGGTGGCGCGCTCGGAAACGGGGGTGCATCCGGTGGTCGGACTGTGGCCGGTTAGCATGGCCAGCGATCTCAGAGTGGCCCTGGCGGACGGATTTCGCAAAGTGAGCCGCTGGGCGGAGATGCAGGGGGCGGCGGAAGCGGTCTTCGCGCCAACCGAGATCGGTGGCCGGCGGGTCGACCCGTTCTTCAATATCAACCGGCCGGAGGATCTTGCCGCGGCGAAGGCACTTTTGGCCCGCTAGGCGACATCGCTTTCGAGCTTGCCCTTCACGCGATGGGGGTGGGTGAAGACTTCGAAGCCGTCCTTGCGAGCGATGGCCACCAGCGTCATGCCGCATTCATCGGCCATGCGGACAGCGAGCGCTGTCGGCGCCGACACGGCCGCGATGATGGCCGCGCCGATGGCCGCCGATTTCTGCACCATCTCGATGGAGACGCGGCTCGTCAGCACGACGACGCCTTGCTCGGCGGTGGCGCCGTCGCGGGCCAGCGCGCCGGCGAGCTTGTCGAGCGCGTTGTGGCGGCCGACATCCTCGCGCACCGCGACCAGGCCGCGCTCCGGCTCCCAGAAGCCCGCGGCATGCACGGCGCGCGTCTCGCGGTTGAGCTCTTGCCGGGGGGCAAGCGATTCGACCGCCGTCATGATCTGGTTCGGCGTCAGCACGCGGCCTTCGCTCACTTTCGGCGGCGGGCGCATGGCCTCGGTGAGGCTCTCCACGCCGCACAGACCGCAGCCCGTGGGGCCGGCCAGCTTGCGCCGACGTCCCAGGAACTCCGTGGCGTCCTTCGCCTTGAGCCAAACACGCAGCTCGATGCCGACCGGCTCCTCGACGACCTCTATCTCGTCGATGGCATCGAGAGACGGGACCACGCCCTCGGTCAGGGCGAAGCCCACGGCGAAGTCTTCGAGGTCTTGGGGGGTCGCCATCATCACCGCGTATGAGGCGGTATTGAAAGTGAAGGCGATCGCTGTCTCTTGCGGGATTGCTCGTTCGCCTTCGGTCGTACCGGTGGCGCGCAATATGGAGCAAGGAACGCGAATTGTGGGTCGCGGCATGGCGGCTCCGCTTCGTGCGTGGCTCTTCGGCTCACGCCTAGAGAATCACTCTTAGATATGTCAACCCGGCAGGCGCTGCCAGTCCGATCTCCCCGGCGTAAAAAATCGCACAAATGCAAGTAAAAGGACGAGCCATGCAGCATGGCTGTAACAACAAGAGTATAGTCCAGGCCGTATCTTAAAGCGCGTCGCCAGGCGAGGTGGCCGCCCACTCGCCGGCTTTCAACAAGGGCGGCTAAGGGAGGGCATCATCATGGCCACTTTGGCACATAAGGACCAATCGAGCGTCTGGTGGGTATTTCTGCTCGAAGGGATCGCGGCGATCATCTTCGGCATCCTGCTGATCACCAACCCCGCGGCGACGCTGGTCGCGCTGGTCATCTTTCTCGGTTTCTACTGGCTGTTCGTCGGCGTGCTGGAACTGGTGCGCGTGTTCGTCGACAGCTCCGTGCCCTGGTACTGGTCGTTGCTCATCGGCGTGGTCGGCATCATCGCCGGCATCATCGTGCTCAGGCACCCGATCTTCGCGGCTATCGTGCTGCCGACGGCGATCGTGGTCTGGCTCGGCGTGCTCGGTCTCGTTATCGGCGTGTTCGGCATGATCGGCGGCTTCACCGGCGGCGGCGTGGGCTCCTTCATCTTCGGTCTCGTCAACTTCCTCATCGGCCTGCTGTTGCTCGCCTCGCCCATGATGGCCGCGCTGGCGGTTCCCCTGGTGTTCGGGATTCTGCTGCTGATCGAGGGTGTCATTCTGATCATCTGGGCCTTCCGCGTCCGCCGCTAAGGTTGGAACCGGGATACGGAGGCTAGGCGGCGTCCGCGGGTTCGCCATCGACGACAATGCGCTCGGGGGGCAGCAATTCGAGCTGCCCCCCGGCGCCGATCGCCAGGGTGTGGATGTAGAAGGCGGTCGGCATGTCGTTGGTCGCTTCCATGACGGGCGAGGGCGCCGAGACGATCGGCAGGCCCGCGCATTCGCCGATCCAGTCGATATGCCGGTGGCCGTGCATCAATACGCTACGGCCGACCAACGGCTTCAGGCCGCGGATGAACCAATTGCCGTTGATCAGCGCCGTGCCGATACGCTCCGACAGCTTCTTGGCGGCCCAGGGATACTCGATCACGTGATGATGCAGGGCGATGATCCAGCAGGCCTTGGGATACGTCTCGCGCGCGATCTCGATCCCGCGCGCCTGGGCGGCGGAGACCATGCCGAGCGCGTTGGTGAAGGAGAAATGCGTATCGGCGTTTGAGTTCAGCAGAATGATGCCGAGGCCGTTCTCACCATCCGGCGGCACCACCATGGGAAAGCACTTGGCCCACAGGTCCGGAAGCGTGTTGGAGAATAGCGGCCGCGCCACATCGGCGAAGCGTTTGATCTCGGTTGCGTGCGGCTTCAACAAATCTTGGAGGCTTTCGCCCAAGCGGCCGGCGTCGAGATCGACCGTCTTCACCCGCGGTCCCTGGACGGCGTTCATGGCGGACAAAGTCCGGATCTGACGCAAACGCCGGTCGGGAGACGTCGGCAGATCCATGCGCGCCGGATTGCTGCGGTCGATGATGTTGAGATCATGGTTGCCGGGAATGATCAGCACGCGCGCGGCGAGCCCCGGATGATGGTCGAGGATGTCGAAAAACTCGACCCATTCGGTCGAGATGCCGGCATCGGTCATGTCGCCGGTGATCAGGATGGTGTCGAGCGGCGCCTTGGCGTCGATCTCCTCGAGCTGATCGAAGAGCCGCCGCACCCGCTCATTGCCGCGGGCCCCCGATCGGCCGCTCTCGACGCGAAACCCGTAGCGCTCCGCCACGAGATGGATATCCGACAAATGGACGATGCGCCATTTGCGCCCCTTGGTCTTGCCAGTGTGAAAAGTTTTGAGGCTGCGCGGCTCGGCCATGGTGGCGTCGGCTAGGCCCCAGATCAGTGCGGCGACGGCGAAATAGCCGGCGATAAGCGTGATGCTGTTGGCGAGCGCCACCCGCACGAGATCGCGCCAACCGGTCAACTCCGAGACCTGTCCGTAGAGATGGGCGCTGGGCCATACCCACCACAGAACGAGGAGGGCGAGGCCGGAAACGATGACGCCGGCCACCGCAGCCGATATGGCGCGCAGTCTGGCGCGGGCCGCCTCGCCGGCGTGTTTAGCAAAGACCCGCTCGACCAGATGGCGCAGGATCTCCCGTGCCGCGGCGTAGCCGGGCTCGACGACGATGGAGTTCAGCGCCCAGAAATTCTTCTCCACCATGCGGAACAGCGAGCGCCAGCCGTACCAGCCAAGTGCAACGACGCCGATAAAGAAAAGCCCCGACCAGATGCCGATGAAGGCCGAGGTGATCTTGTCGGCGACGAGGCCGAGCCACGAGGTGAGGACGAGCGGCGCCAGGCCGAGCAGCAGCCCGGGGACGACCATCAGCATAATCCAGGCAAAGATCAGCTTGGGCAGGCTGATCTCCACGAGGAGGCTGCCGAGGAGCGACAGCATCGAGCGGCGCTTGGTGCTGGAGGCGTCGTCCTCGATGTCGCCTTGGCGCGGATCGAGGATCGGCGGAACGCTTGTTTCGGTCACCTTGCGTTTGCGCGTCATGGGACGGGCCTAGTTCTTTTCGGTGGCATTCGGCGCGTTGCCCGACAGAAGATCGGCGATCCATCGGCTCGACGGATATTGCGCGCAAATCACAATCGCAGTGATGAGGATCGGCACGCCGATGAAGGCGCCGGGAATGCCCCATAGGAATCCCCAGAAGAACACGGCGAACACTACGGCGAAGGGCGAGATGGATAAGGCGGCGCCGGCAACGAGCGGCTCCAGGTAGTTGCCGATCAGGAACTGGATGATCCCCAGTCCCACGAAAACCAGAATAATGCCCTGCCAGGTATCCAACTGGACCATCGCGAAGAGGCCGGGAAGGATGGTGGCAATGAAGGAGCCGATGAACGGAATGTAGTTGAGTGCGAAGGCGAGCAGTCCCCACGCGGCCGCGGGCTCGACGCCGGCAAGCATGGCGAAGCCCCAGACGAGCAATCCGGTCAGAACGCTGAGCTGCGTGCGTACAATCATGTATTTGCGAAACTTCGCGGCGATTTCTCCGGCCGCGACAATGAGCTTGTCGCCGGCGCCTTTTCCGAGCGCCGCCAGCCGTTGCCGAAACTCCTCGGTTTCGAGCAGTGCCAGCATCAGAAATACGAAGACGAGGATGCCGAAGCCGGTCAGCCGGTTTAGGCGGCGTGCGGCCTCTTGGAACATGCGAATGAGCCACGGCACATCGAACGTGTCGGCCAATGTGCCGGCGACGAAAATTCCATGGCCCTCGAGCCAATCGGTGAGCTGCACATACAGAGTCTGGAATCTCTGGATGTTGCTCACCAGCCAATCGGCGATGGCGCTCAGCGCCCAGGCGACCATCGAGGCAAACGCCAGGAAGACGATGATCGTCACGGCGAGCGTCACGAACAACGCCAAGGCTCGGGGCAGGTGGTCCTGGAGCCACTTATGCATCGGCCAGACGAGCGCGAGGATGAAGAGGCCAAAGGTCAGGGGCGCGAAGATGGAGGCCGCAAGATAGAGCGCCGCGGCGAGAACCACGATCGTGCTCAACACCAGCACGGTCAGTACTCTCGTGTCCGTCACCGGCGTCGCCCCCCCCACGGGTTAGATTGTTGTTTGCGGCCGCTCAAACGTGCGTTTCAGCTTCGCCGATGGCGTTGGCGGGCGCCAGGAATTTTTCAGGCCGGGGCAAACGATCCGCGGCGCTAAAAGCTCGCGCGCGGGCCGTTTTTTCGGATAGGGTCGCGCCATGAGCAGGCTCATCCACCACGCGCGGCGGGGCGCGATTGCGCTGATCGTGCTGTTGGCCGGCTCCGCCGCAGCTCTCGCGGCGGATGAGGTGAAGCCATGCACCGAGGACGCCATGATCGTCTTCGATGCGTCCGGCTCCATGGCCGGCAGCCTGGCCGAAGGTATCGGTGCCAAAATCCGGCGCATCGACGAGGTGCGCAAAGCGCTTGCGCAAGCGTTGCCGCGCGTCACGCATTTTCGCCGTATCGGGCTCATCACCTATGGGCCGGGCTCCTATCGGCAATGCAATGTGGAGCTCGACCTGCGGCCAATTCCTGACGCGGCTAAGCCCATCATGGAGAAGGTGAGCGGTCTGAACCCGTCGGGCAAGACCCCTTTGGCGGCGGCCGTGGAGCAGGCGGCGGAGGTTCTGGACTACAAGGCGAAACCCGGGGTTGTCGTCCTTTTGACCGACGGGGAGGAAACCTGCGACGGCGCGCCCTGTGCTCTGGGGAAGATGCTAGACGCGGAGGGTGTGGAACTGACCGTCCACGTCATCGGCTTTCGCATGACCGCCTTCTGGACGGGCGCCCAGAGCGCGCTCGACGTCAAGTGCCTCGCCGAGGCGACGGGTGGCCTCTACATCGCCGCGCAGAGCCAGGAGGAGCTGGTCGATGCGTTCGAGAAGACGCTCGGCTGCCCGATGATGTCGGAACTGCCGAACCCTCGCGCCTTCTTCAAGAACTAACCCCAAAGCCCTAGGCCCAAAGACCTAACCCCAAGGCCCGCGCCGGCGTTCGATCTGAAACGGGCGGTAGTTGGCGGCTTGCAGCAGCGGAACGCTCGTCTTCTTGAAAAGCGGCACCAGAACCAGGCCGGCGACGAAGCCGCCGATATGCGCCCAGAAGGCGACTCCGGCCTCGCCCGAGCTGGAAAGCGTGGCGCTTACGAGCTGCATCAGGAACCATAGACCCAGCACGATCAGCGCCGGCAGATGCATCATGGTGACGAAGATGCCGAGAAAGATCACCGTGCGGACGGTGGCTTTCGGATGCAGCAGGAGATAGGCGCCGAGCACGCCGGAGATGGCGCCGCTGGCGCCCACCATGGGGATGGTCGAGTCCGGACTGACCAGGGCTTGGGCCAGCGCCGCGGCCACGCCGCAGGTCAGGTAGAAGACCAGATAGCGGACATGCCCCATGGAATCTTCGATGTTGTCGCCGAAGATCCACAGGAACAGCATGTTGAAGCCGAGATGCATCCAGCCGCCATGCATGAACATGGAGGTGAATACCGTCGCCCAGGCCGGCACGGTGGCGAGCTCGGGATCGAGCGTGGCCTCGCCGAACAGGCGCGCCGGGATCATGCCGTATTGATAGACGGCGATCTCCCCGGCATTGCCGCCGAGCGAGAATTGCCAGACATAAACGGCCACGCAGGCGCCGATAAGCGACCAGGTGACATAGGGCGTGTTGATCCGCGGATTGTCGTCTGCGATGGGAAACATTCAGCCCTCGTGCGGCCTGATCCGGCTTTCGCGCTCAATAGAGCAGATATGGCTTTCGCGCGTTCTCGAACACCTTCACGTCGTCGCGCCAGCTGGCGGCGATCTCCTCAATCGACATTTGCTGCTCGATCTGTTCGCGCAATTGAGTCGAGCCGGCAAGAATGTCGATGGGCATCTTGTCATGCTCATATTCGTATGGCGGGTCGCGCCATTTGAACTGGTCGGGACCGAGACCATAGCACTCGCGCATCACCGCGACGCCGGTCTTGACCGGCTCGAAGTCCCAGCGCGACGTCACGTGAATTTGGCAGCCGCCGCACGGCACCTTGGCGTGCTTCTGGAATGTGGGCTCAAACATTACTTCACGGAAATGAACGCCAGCGAGCCCTGCTTGGTTGAGCCGGGCGGTGAGCGCTGCGCCGTCGATCCACGGCGCGCCGATCAGCTCGAAGGGGCGGGTGGTGCCGCGGCCCTCCGACACCATGGTGCCCTCGAAAAGAACCGTGCCGGGATAGACGATCGCGGTGTCGAGCGTCGGCATATTGGGGGAGGGGATGATCCAGGGGATCTCGGTGTCGTCGAAATATAGTTCGCGCGACCAGCCCTCCATGGGCACGATCTCCAGCGCGGCGCCCAGCCTGTATTGCTCGTTGAACATGCGCGCCAGCTCGGCCACCGTCATGCCGTGGCGCATGGGGATGGGGTAGAGACCCACGAACAATTCGAAGCCCGGCTCCAGCATCGGTCCTTCGACCTGGATGCCGCCGATCGGGTTGGGGCGGTCGCAGACGATGACGGGAACACCGGCCTTGCCCGCGGCGCGCAGGCAATTGGCCATGGTGTAGATGTACGTGTAGATGCGCGCGCCGACGTCCTGCAGATCGATGACGAGCACGTCGATGAGGTCGAGCATCTCCGGCGTCGGCTCGCGGGTCTCGCTATAGAGCGAGAAGATCGGCACGCCGCGGCGCGGGTCGGTGCCGTGCGGCGTCTCGATCATGTTGTCCTGAAGATCGGAACGGAAGCCGTGCTGCGGGCCGAAGATCGCGGCGAGCTTGAAGCTGGCGGCTTCCGCGAATTGATCGACCACGTGACGGAAGGCGTGATCGACGGAAGCCGGGTTGGCGAGGATGCCGACGCGGAGCCCGTCGAGGCGCGAAGAGGCGATCAGCCGTTCGGAACCGAGCAGCATGGCGTCAGCGCGCCCGCGTGAAGCGGAGGCGCAATGCCCCCTCGGGCGTTGGGTCTTGCGGCATTAGGTCCCTCCCTTGGCTAAGGATAGCAAGGGCTTAGCCGCAATCGCTGCGGGTTTCACCTGTGAATTTCAATGCTATGGTAGTCGGCGACGGGGCTGACAGGAAGCCTGAGGGGATTTCCCAACATCGCAGGATAGGCTAGGGGTCTGGTAGGCCGCCGCAGCCGGTTGACGCCTTTGACCGCGAGGGTCTTGAGCGCTTGGTGGAGAACGCATGAGTAAAGACAGCACACGGCCCATTCCGGCCTTTATCGACTTGGGCGCGCAACGCCGGCAGATGGGTGACAGCGTCGCCAAAGGGCTCATCGCCGTGCTGGAGAGCGGACAATATATCTTCGGTCCGCAGGTCGCCGAGGTCGAGCGCCAGCTCGCCGCGTTCTGCGGTGCCAAGCATTGCGTCTCCTGCGCCAACGGAACCGATGCGCTGTTGCTGGCGCTCATGGCCGAGGGCATCGGCGCCGGTGACGCCGTGTTCGTGCCGGCCTTCACCTTCGTCGCCACCGCGGAGGTCGCCGTGCTCGCGGGCGCGACGCCGGTCTTCGTCGATGTGCGGCGCGACACGTTCAACATGGATACGGATAGCCTCGAAGGGGCGATCGGCGAGGCGAAGTCCCGCGGGCTGAAGCCGCGTGCCATCATCGCCGTCGACCTATTCGGCCAGCCGGCCGACTATCCGCGCATCCAGGAGATCGCCGAGGCGCACGGGCTGCTCGTCATCGACGACGCGGCGCAAGGCTTCGGCGCGGGGCTCAACGGCAAGAAGGTGGGCACGCTCGCCGCCTATACCTCGACCAGCTTCTATCCGGCCAAGCCGCTCGGTGGCTATGGCGACGGCGGCGCCATCTTCACCGACGACGACGCCAAGGCCGAGTTGCTGCTGTCCTTGCGCAATCACGGCAAGGGACCGAGCCAGAAGGAGACCGAGGAGATCGGCCTCAACAGCCGGCTCGACACCTTTCAGGCGGTTGTCCTGCTCGAGAAGCTGAAGCTGTTCCCGGCGGAGATCGCCGCGCGTCAGGTGGCGGCGGATCGCTACAGCGCCAGGCTTGCCGACGCGGCAAAGGTGCCCGAGCTGATGGCGGGGGCCACCTCGGTCTGGGCGCAATACACCATCGTCACCGACCGGCGCGACGCGCTGGCCACGGCCTGCCGCGAGGCGGGCGTGCCGACGGCCATCCACTATACGAGCCCGCTGCACAAGCTCACGCCCTATCGCGATTTTCCGACCGCGCCGGGCGGTCTGCCCCAGGCGGAATGGCTCTCCGAGCGCGTGATCAGCCTGCCTATGCACGGCTATCTCAGCGAGGCGGAGCAGGACACGGTGATCGACACGGTGCTCGACGCGCTGGGCTCGGACGCGGGCAGCGTCGCCGCCGAATAGGTAGGTTCGGCACCCTGTCGGGGGGCCGGATTCCTGATACCATCGACCGCCGTATGCAGCTTAGGGCTGGCGGAGCGCCGGATTCTAGGACACAAACCGGCGAGGACTGTGAGGCGGTAGGGGGCAATGGCAGAGCAAATTCGCACGGCCGTGGTGGGGACGGGCTATTTCGGCCGGTTTCATGCCAACCATTATTCGAAGAACCCCCGCGCCAATCTGGTCGCCGTGGTCGACATGGACCCGGCGCGCGCAGCCGAGATCGCCAAGGAGTTCGGCGCCGAGCCGGCGACCGACTATCGCGACATTCTCGATCGCGTGGATGCGGTGAGCATTGCCGTGCCGACGCCCGGGCACGCGGCAATCGCCCGGGATCTGATCGAGGCGGGCCTCCATGTGCTGATCGAAAAGCCGATCACCGACAGCGTGGAAAGCGCCAACGCGATCACTGATCTGGCCGAGCAGAAGGGCATCATCCTCCAGGTCGGCCATATCGAGCGCTTCTCCGCCGCTTATCGCACGCTCGCCGAAATCATCGCCGAGCCGCTCTATTTCGAGAGCTACCGCATCGCCCCGTGGAAAGAGCGCGGGGTCGAGGTGGACGTGGTTCTCGACCTGATGATCCACGACATCGATATGATCATCGGCTTGGTCGGCTCGCCGGTCAGCCAAGTGGACGCCGTGGGCACGCCGGTGCTGGGGCAGCGGATCGACCTCGCCAACGCCAGGATTACCTTCGAGTCCGGTTGCGTCGCCAATGTCACCGCCAGCCGGGTCAGCTATAAGACCGAGCGCCGCATGCGGGTGTTCGCCCGCAATCACTATCTGAGCTGCGATCTCGGCGAGCGGCGCATCTCCGGTTATCGCTTGCGCGGCGATCCCATGGTCGACGGCTTGGCGGCCATCTCCGCGGAGAAATACGAGATCCCGCAAGAGGACAGTCTCGGCAACGAGATCGAAGCCTTCATCGAATGCATCGTCACCGGCAAGAAGCCGATGGTCGACGGCCGCGCCGGATGCGAGGCGTTGCGCGTGGCGAGCTTGATCAACGAGAGCATCGAAGAGCAGCTCCAGAAAGTGCAAGGGCGCTTCGGAGCGGGCGGTCCAGCCAAGAGCTAGCCGTCGTTGCGAGCCTTCCTAGGTATTTTCACCCACGCTGATGCGGAAGACGGCACGGAAGGTCGCGCCCGGCTCGACCAGGCGCAGGCCGTCGCCGCTGATGAGCGCGTTGGCGGGCGCGGTCATTGGCTCGAAGGCGAGATAGTCTCTCGCGTGCGGCGCGAAGACTTGCGTGAAGGGATAGCCCTCCAGCAGGTCCACGGAGATGCGGTGTCCGCCACCCGAAACCGAGAGCGTCGCGGAATCGCCGAGCAAGGCGAAGCCGTCATCGAAATCACGTTCGCCAAGCGCGGCGTCCATGCCGGGGAAGGGCTCCGATGCGCCGGTCGGGATGTTCTTCGCATCGAGCGTGAGGTGCCGCATCTCCGGTAGGGTCACGCGCCAGTCTTGGCGCGGCCCTTCGGGCAGGCCGAGATACGGATGGAAACCGAAGCTCACCGGAACCGGGATATCGCTCGTGGGCGTCAGCGCCGTCTCGATGGTGAGGCTCGCGGACGCAACGGACGCCGTCATGGTGAGCCGGCATGGGTAAGGAAAGACCACGAGGCATTTCGGGTGCGACCAGTCGAAGCTCGCGGTGAGCCGGGCGGGTTCGGCCTCGACAATGCTCCAGGGCAGATGCGGCCACATCATGCCGTGCATGGGCAGGCCGTTGTCGTCGTAGCGGAGCAGCGCTGAGTGCGCGCTCAAGGTGACGCCCCGGCCGGCGGCCTCGTATTGAAAGCCGGCGAGCCGGTTGGCCCAGGGAAACAGGAAGGGGATACCCGCGGTCCGGTTCTTCGCGGCGAAAATCTTCAGCTCTTCGATGCGCCGCAGATACTCCACGCCCTGGTGCCGCAGCGAGATGCCGAGCATGCCGTGGCCGGGGAGGAAGGTCGCCTCGGTGTCGCCCGTGGCGATGCGCGTCGCCGTCGGGTCGTCGAGGTCGTTGGCCACGCCGCTCATAGAATGCTCTTGCCGTAGAGGTCGGTGCGGCGGTCGCGGAAGAAGCCCCACTCGGCGCGGTAGCGGGCGATCTCGTCGAGATCCAAGCGCGCCACGATCACGCCTTCGCTCGTCTCGTCCAACTCGGCGGCGAGCTCGCCGGTCTGGTCGGCGATGAAGGAGTGGCCGTAATAACTCTGGCTGGTGCCGTCATTGTCTTCGACGCCGATACGGTTGGCGGCGACGATGGGCACGGCATTGGCGACCGCATGACCCTGCATGGCGCGCTGCCAGCGGTCGTGCGTATCGAGCGTGTCGTCGTAAGGTTCCGAGCCGATGGCCGTGGGGTAAAATAGGACTTCGGCGCCCTCGAGCACCATGGCGCGGGCGGCCTCCGGGTACCATTGGTCCCAGCAAATGCCGACGCCGATCACACCGTACTTGGTCTTCCAGGTCTTGAAGCCGGTATCGCCGGGACGAAAATAATATTTCTCCTGATAGCCGGGGCCGTCGGGGATGTGGCTCTTGCGGTAGACGCCGAGGATCTCGCCGTCCGCATCGGCGATGGCGACGCTGTTGTAATAGCGCGGCCCGTCCTTCTCGAAGAAGGAGATGGGGATGACGACCTGGAGCGCCTTGGCGATCTTCTGCAGCGCGCGCACGCAAGGATGCTCGCCCACGCCATAGGCCGTCTCGAACCATTTCGGGTCCTGGCGCGTCGGGAAATAAATGCCTTGGAACAGCTCGGGCGGCAGGATCACTTGCGCGTTTCGCTCGGCCGCGTCGCAGACGAGCGCCTCGACCTTGTCGAGGTTCGCCTTCATGTCGTGCCCGAAGGCCGACTGAATGGCGGCCACTGTCATCGTGCGTGCCATCAGACGGGCTCCTCGCGGGTGATGCAGTGGAACGAGCCGCCGCCGGCGGTCCCCGCGCCGAGCAGGCCGTGAGACGGAAGGCCGATCACCTCGCGATCCGGGAAGATCCCGCGCAAGGCGTCGAGCGCGGCGGGCTCCGTCACCGTGCCATAGACTGGTACGATCACGACGCCGTTGGCGATGACGAAATTCAGATGCGACGCGGGCGCGACCTCGCCATGGGCGTCCACGACGCGACCGGGGCTCGGGATGCGGGTCACCTCGAGCTTGCGGCCTTCGGCGTCGGTCGCGGCCTCGAGACTGCGAGCGATGGCGTCGAGCACGGATGCGTTGGGATCGTCGGGGCCGGCGGGTATCTGACAAACCACGCGGCCGGGCGCGACGAAGCGGGCGATATTGTCGACATGCCCATCGGTATGGTCGCCGGTGAGCCCTTCGTCGATCCAGACGATCTTCCTGGCATTGAAGGCGCTGGCCAAAGCGGCCTCGGCTTCCTCCTTGGTCCAGCCATTGCGGTTCTCGTTGAGCAGGGTCTGGCGCGTGGTGAGAATAGTCCCGTCGCCGTCATGTTCGATGGCGCCGCCTTCCAGCACGAAGTCGAAATTGATGGTCGGCGTCCCTGCCGCACGAGCGATGTCGTCGCCGACCGTGTGGTCGGCGGAGAGATCGAACTTGCCGCCCCAGCCATTGGTCTTGAAGCGCAGGGCGATATTGCCTGCCGTGCCGAGGGCGAAGATCGGGCCGGTGTCGCGCAGCCAGATGTCTCCATATTTGGCCGGCACAATGTCCGCGGCGTCCCCGAGTGCTGCGCGGGCGGACGCTTCAGCCTCCGTGCCGTCGACCAGAACGTGCACCGTGTTGGTGGCTGAGAGCGCGCGCACCATCGCCGCCACGTCGCGGCGCGGCGTCTCGAGGTCGCCGTTCCACTCGGCCGGATCGGCGGGCCAGGCGGTCCAGATGGCCTTCTGCGGTGCCCATTCGGGGGGCACGGCGATCGCCTTTTCGGTCAGGGACACGGTCATGGGAGGGAAATTGTCATGTCAGGAGGCCGTCGTGGTATCTTCGAGGAAATAGGGCATTGCCTTGGGCGTTTGAGCCTAGCAGGGTCGCTGTAAGCGTTCGATGTAAAGAGAAAGTCACAATGAAGCCAATCCTCCTCGCATGGTGCAGCCGCACGGCGTTGGCCGTCCTGCCCGCCCTCGTCTGTCTGCCGCTGCTGTCCTCGGCCGCGCTCGCCGACCGCAAGGCCTGCCAGGCTCTGGAGCAGGGCTATGAGCAGATCGAGCGGGGGGCGAGCCCCATCGAGGTCAACAACGTTCTGTTCTCGGCGGCCGATACGGGCTGCGAGGCGCTTGCCGTGCTCGTCCTCGACAAGGGCGCCTCGCTCGAAGCGCGCGACCGGTTCGGGGCCAACCCGCTCGCGCACGCCGCCGCCGCCGGGCATGCCGATCTCGTCACCCTGTTCCTGGATCGCGGTGCCGCCATCGACGCCCGCAATATCGACGGATCCTCTGCCCTCTATAAGGCGGCGGAGGGTGGCAGGCTGAAGATCGTGGAGCTGCTGGTGGCGCGCGGCGCGGATGTCAATCTTCCCGGCCGCAGCGATATCAGTCCGCTGGCGGCAGCGGCCTTCATGGGCAGCGAGCCGATCGCCGCCTTTCTGATCGCGCACGGCGCCGATCTGAACGCGATCGACAAGACCCAGAAGTCGCCGATCGTCTATGCCGCCGGACGCGGATTCCTGCCCGTGACCCGCCTGCTGCTGGACAAGGGGGTCGACGTCAATGCGCGCTATGGCAACGACCTCACGGTACTGATGTGGGCCGCGGGCTATTCCAGCGAAGCGGGGGTGAGCGACGTCAAGACCGTCGTGGAGCTGCTGCTGGACCGCGGCGCCGCGATCGACGATCAGGATAACCGCGGGCGAACGGCGCTGATGATCGCCGCCGAGCAGGACCACGAGGCCATCGTCGATCTTCTGCTCGCCCGCGGCGCCGACAAAAGCCTCCGCGACAAGCAGGGCAAGAAGGCCGGAGACCTGACCTCACTGACGGCGCTTCGCGAGAAGCTCGCGGCGACGCATTAGTCCCCATAGGGGTCAGGCTAGCGTCCGTGGCCGAGATAGGCGTCGATCTGGAGGCCGGACAGATATTTTGACAGGGCCTCGAGATCGTCGGCCGGCGTAGCCTTCATGAGATCCGACATGCCCGGGTTGTTGCCGCGCGATCCGTCGCGGAAGGCCATCATCGTATTGAGGAGATAAGGCTGCCATTGGCCGGCAAGGCGCGCGGTCGAGCCATCGCCCTGGAAATGATCCAGGTGGCAGCCGCGGCAGCCGATGGACTTGGCCGCGGACTCGGCCTTCGCGGCCACGTCGTCCGGTGCCGGTGGTTGGCCCAGGTTCGGCCAGGTCTTCTTTTTGAAATAGGCCGCGAGCGCAAACATGTCCGCTTTCTCGAGCTGGGATGCGATGGGCTCCATCAGCGGGTTCTTGCGCGCGCCTCGTTTGAAGTCGCGCAGCTGCAAATAGATATAGCCTTCGTCCTGACCCCAGATCACCGGCGTCGTGTTGTTGATCGGCACGCCGTCCGCGCCGTGGCAGCCTGCGCAGATCTGCGCCTTCTGCTCGATATCGTCGGCGGCGAAGGCGCTGCCGCCCATGATACTTGCACCCATGAGCAGGGAAGCGGCGAACAGTGCGGCGCGCAGAGCCCGGTTTGAAACCGACATTCTTATTTCTCCGGCATGAAGGGGTGAAAAGCTAGGCCCCGTCGTTGAAAAGGACGGGGCACGATTATGCCCCGTCCTCTCAGTCTTGCTAAGCGTCAAACGTCGGAACGCGTCAATCGGCCGTAAAGGCGATGATGTTGTTGCCGCGCTTGAAGTCGATCTGGGTGTTACCGCCCGCACCGACCACGATGTACTGCTTGCCGTCCACCGAGTAGGAAGCCGGCGGCGCATTCACGCCCGCGCCCGCGAAGAACGACCACAGCACGTCGCCGTTCTCGGCGTCATAGGCCCTGAACCAGCCATCGCCTTCACCCGTGAACACGAGCCCGCCGGCCGTGGCCAACGCACCGCCCATCATCGGCAGCGGCGTCTTCTTCTGCCACTTGATCTTGCCGGTGTTGTAGTCGACGGCGCTGACATTACCGAACTGCTCCGAGCCGGGAATGATCTTGAAGGCGCCACCAAGCCAGAGCTTGCCGCCCGGGTAGGGCGAACTCTCGACATGGTAGGTCATGGGCTGATGCAGATTGACCGCATAGGTCAGGCTCAAGTCCGGATTGACAGCCATCACCGACCATTCCACGCCGCCATTGGCGCCGGGGAGCATCGGAGCGCCCTCAGCCGTCGGCAGAGTCCACATGCCGGTCTGATCGACCATCGGATCCGAGAAGCGGATCAGGCTGCAGTCGTCGCGATTGTGGACATACACGTTGCCCGTCTTGCCGGCATGGATCACGCCGGGAACGGTCTTGCCGTCCGCGTTCTTCACATCGACCAGGATCGGCGGGCTGACCGAGTCCAGATCCCAAACGTCATGGGCGATGTATTGGAAATGGCAGACATATTTGCCCGTCTCGAGATCGAGCGACACGAGCGAGTCCGTGTAGAGATTGTCACCCGGCCGGATCGAGCCGTCGAGGTCGGGCGAGGGGTTGCCGACGACGAAGTAGATGCGCTTCGTCTTGAGGTCGACAGCCGGATTCTGCCACACGCCGCCGCCGAGGGTCTTGTAAGGGTCGCCCAATTTCTTGAGCGCCGCTTTCTCGGCCTCGATGTCGCGGTGCATGTCCTTGCCGGTCGCGTCCTTGGTCGCCCACACGCCGGTCGAATCCTCAGGCGTCGTGTGGAAGTTCCAAATGAGCTTGCCGGTCTCGGCATCATAGGCGCGCATGAAACCGCGGATACCGTACTCGCCACCGTTGGTGCCGATCAGGATCTTGCCGTCCACCGCGGTGGGCGCCATGGTTTCACTGTAGCCCTCTTCAGGCTCGGCGATGTCGGTCTGCCAGACAAGGCTGCCGGTCTTGGCATCGAGGGCGACAAGCTTGGAATCAAGCGTGCCCATATAGACCTTGTCTTTATAGATGGCGACGCCGCGATTGTTGGGACCGCAGCAATAGGTCGTGACGGGTCCCATCTTGTGCTTGTAGTGCCAGAACTCTTCGCCGGTCTTGGCGTCGATGGCATAGACGTGATTGAACGACGTGGTGACGTACATGACGCCATCGACGACGATCGGTGTGGTCTCCAACGACTCCTTCACCTCGGTCTGGAAAATCCAGGCCGGACGAAGATTGCCGACATTCGACTTGTTGACCTGTTTGCCCGGGTAGTAGCGGGTCTGGTCGTAATTGCCGTTGGTATGAAGAAAGTTTTTATCATCGCCGGCGGCAGCGCTGAGCTGCTCCTGCGACACAGATGGAACCGGCGCGTCCTTGGCTTTGCTGGTTGCGGCAGTTTCCGTTTCAGCGCCCGCCCAAGCCAGATTGGCTCCGACAAGGCTCATCGCTAGCGCGCCGACGACTGTGGCGGCTGTCTTACAGCTCCCCATATTTTCCTCCTTGGGTGCTCCCGATTTCAACCGATTGGTACCGGCTGCTCCAGACGGGTTCGCAACGGTGAGACTGCGCGCGACCTTGCCATTTGTCAATAAAACCGCTGATTGCAGGCGGTATGCCAAATGCCTGATAGCAATCAACTTGCTAATTACACTCGTATGACGTGCTACTGCACCGGCCGTCAGACGGGTACATTGGCTCAAATGACAAATTACGACGGAACTGTTTGCGCCAGGGGTCCGCTTTGGGCCCTTCTTGTGTTTGGCTTCTTGGTGAGCGGCCTGATCGGGCCGGTGCCGGCCCAGGCCGAGGGCGCCGCTTCGTCGCCGGCGGCGTCCGGGGACGCGCTCACACAGATCCCGATCGGCTATCTCAAACAGGAGGTGAAGCGGCTCATCCCGCTGTCGCGCCTCAATGTCGAGCCCGAGGATCTGGGCATCGCCGGCGCCCAGATCGCGCTGAAGGACGACAACACCACGGGGAAGTTCACCAAGCAGGCCTTCACGCTTGACGTGGAGCTCGTACCGATCGGCGGCGACGCCGTCGCGGCGCTGAAAACACTTGTCGAAAGCGGGCACCGGTTCGTGTTGGTGGACGCCCCGGCCGAGACGCTGTTGCGGCTATCGGACTCCGTCAAAGGCCAGAACGTGCTCCTGTTCAACGTGCGCGCGCCCGAGGTGCGCCTGCGCCAGGAGGATTGCCGGGCCAATGTCCTGCACACGGCGCCGGATCTCGCCATGCTGGCGGATGCGCTGGCGCAGTATCTGGTGTGGAAGCGGTGGCAACGCTGGTTCGTGGTGACGGGCGTCTACCCTGAGGATCGCGCCTATCTCGAGGCCCTGCGCCGGTCGGCCAAGCGCTTCGGCGCCACGATCGTTGAGGAGCGGGAGTATAAAGAGACGCCGGGCGCGCGCCGCTCCGATAGCGGCCAGCAGCTGATCCAGTTGCAGATGCCGGTCTTCACCCAAGGCGCGCCGGCTTACGATGTGCTGGTGGTCGCCGACCGCAAAGAGGTCTTCGGCCCTTATCTGCCCTATCGCACCTGGGATCCGCGCCCCGTGGCGGGCACGGCCGGGCTCACCGCCATGAGCTGGCACCCAGCCCATGAGCAATGGGGCGCGACGCAGATGCAGAACCGCTTCCAGCGCTTCGCCAAGCGCTTCATGTTGCCGGTGGATTATCAGGCCTGGGTGGCGGTGCGCGCCATCGGCGAGGCGGCATCCCGCACGGGCTCGGGCGATTTCGCGCCCATCAACGCCTATTTGCGCGGCGATAAGTTTGATCTCGCGGCGTTCAAGGGCCAGAAGGTGACGTTTCGCAAATGGGACGGCCAGTTGCGCCAGCCGATCATCATCGCCGGGCCGGAGCTGCCGGTCTCGACGTCGCCGCAAACCGGCTTCCTGCATGAGCATGCGGAGGTCGACACGCTCGGCATCGATGCGCCGGAGAGTAAGTGCAAATTCTAACTGGCTGCGGGCATGCCTGCGCCGCCAAACAATGCAAACAATGAGAGTGGGGAGAACGACATGAGCGTATCGAGGCTTGCCGCGGTCATCGCGGCCACGGCGATCGGCTTGGGTTCGGCCGGCACGGCCCAGGCCTATACCGTCTATATCTCCAACGAGAAGGGCAACTCGCTCACCGTCATCGACAGCGACACGCTCGAGGTGCAGACGACCATTCCCGTGGGCCAGCGGCCACGCGGCATCACGCTGACCAAGGACGACGCGGAGGTGCTGATTTGCGCCAGCGACTCCGACACGGTGCAGGTGCTCGACGTGGCCTCGCGCAAGATCGTCGCCGAGCTGCCGTCTGGGCCGGATCCGGAGCAGCTCAACATCCATCCCTCGGGCAGCCCGGTTTACGTGGCCAACGAGGACGACGACCTGCTGACGGTCATCGATCTCAAGACGCGTGAGCGGCTGGCCGAGGTTGAGGTCGGCGTCGAGCCGGAAGGCGTCGGCATCAGCCCCGACGGAAAGGTGGTGGTGGTGACCTCGGAAACCACCAACATGGCGCATTTCATCGATAGCGAAACTTACGAGATCACCGACAATGTGTTGGTGGGCCAGCGCCCGCGCTTTGCCGAGTTCACCGCCGACGGCGCGCAGTTATGGGTCACCGCGGAGGTGGCGGGCAACGTCACGGTGATTGACACCAAGACGCGCAAGATCATCAAGACCATCGGCTTCGAGGTGCCGGGCGTGCAGCCTGAGTATATTCAGCCGGTGGGGGTGCGCGTCACCAAAGATGGGACGAAGGCGTTCGTGGCGCTCGGCCCTGCCAACCGCGTGGCCGTCATCGACGCAAAGACATTCGAGGTGGAGGAGTATCTGCTGGTGGGCAAGCGCGTGTGGCAGCTCGCGTTCACGCCCGACCAGAAATTGCTATTCGCGACCAACGGCAACAGCAACGACGTCTCGGTGATCGACGTGCCGAGCCTCAAGGTCGTGAAGTCGATCGCGACCGGAACCGCGCCTTGGGGCGTGACGATTTCGAAGAACTGATATCAGGCGCAAGCGAATTGCTCAGCCAAAAGGGTGTGCTCGATCCCTGTCTGCCTTAGGCGGACGCGACCCACACGCCGGCGACATAGCCGAAGGCAACCGCATCCGGGTTCCGCTTGGCGGCGACCAGGAGCTTGTCCTTGGCGTCGACGATGACGCCTTGGCGCCTAACGCCCGTGCTCGCATCCTTGTCCTTATAGCCGCTCAGAAGGATCACCTTCCTGCCGCGAAGGGCAATCTTGGGGAGTGCCATTAACGCCTCCTTGTTCGTCACCCGAGAAATCCGCTCCGTGCGTCCCCGCGTCAGAGTCTCGATCTCGTCGTGACCGTCTTGCACCTGGCTACCCCCACGTCAGCCATGGGAAAACTATAGCGTTTGAATTTGACGAAGGTAAGACCAACGTCTCAAAAGCCCAATAAAATCGAGACGTTGCGCGCTGCAGCATTAGTGTCGGTCGTTTCGCGCGAGCTCGGCGAGCCCGTGCTGCGTTGCAACAGGCGGCGTCCAATCGAGACGCGCAAGCGCCGACGGATCGGCGACCAGCGAACCGAATAAAGGCTCTAAGTTTCCGCCATGTCCGCCGGCGCGTAGAGCTGCTTTGAGCATTGGCCGTGGGACATAGAACAGGCCGGCGCGGCGCCCCAATCCGTGCCGCAATGCAGCAACGATTTCGCCGATGGTGAGCGGTTCAGGGTCGGCGACGATGAAAGGACGCCGCAATGTGGCGGGCGCGGTGAGAATTCGATCGACCGCCTCGGCCAGATTATCGAGCGCCAGAAGCGAATGCCGTGCTCGCAGGCCGGCAAGCGGTAGCGGGTAGGGCGAGCGGGCCAGCTTGAGCAAGCGGGCGACATTGCCTTGGGCGCCCGGCCCATAGACGAGAGCGAGGCGCAGCGCGGCCCAGTCGAGCCCGGTTTCAGCGAGACCTTTTTCGGCCTCGAGCTTCGAGCGGCCATAGGCGTCGGTCGGGTGCGGCTCGCTCTTCTCGGTGAGCACGTCTTCGCAGGTGGGGCCGGCCTGCGCCCGGATCGACGACAGAAAGATGAAGCGTTTGACGCGCGCCCGCTCGGCGGCCTTGGCGAAAGCGACCGTGGCCTCGGTATTGAGCAGGCGATAATCATCCTCGGGCAGGCCAGACATGGGGCTGGCGATGCCGGCGGTATGGATGACCGCGTCGACCTCGGCCAGGGCTTCCGACATGTTGTAGGGCCGGGACAGATCGCCGATGAGGACGCTGGCGCAGCCTTGCGGCAGGATGGTGGGACGCCGCAGCAGCACGCGGAGGCGATAGCCGCGCTCGGACAACGCCTTCAGCAGGTGCTGGCCAATGAAGCCCGTGGCGCCGGTCAGCGCCACGAGCGGCTTGCGGTCCGGGTTCTGTTGTGTCGCTCCCGTCATGCGGCTCCGAAAGGGCCGGGCCCGGGGCGATCCCCGAGCCCGATTGCGCTCGCGCAGGAGTTCACAACCACATTTGGGCCAGAGCAAGCCCTTCCGCATGGGACGGCTTGCCGCTGGCCGGGCGCCCTTTTTGCATCGCGAACGTTGGTTTGCCGTTCGCAACGAGTGTGGCCGGCGGCCCGGTGGGCCTTCTGGCGGCTAGAATTTGAAGCTCACCGCGGCGTCGACCACGTCGCCCTCGAACGTGTTCTCGGCGTCGAACTCGTGATAGCCCTTGACGATGATGGTGAGGGCCTTGGCAGGGTCGGCGCTGGTGGTGAAGGTGAGGATCGGGCCCACCGCATAGACCCGGGACTCGAACGAACCGAGACGCGCCCCGGCGCCGCTGTCACCGGTGGTCTGGATCATCGCATAACTCACCACGCCAAGACCGAGCGGTCCGAAATTCTTGGTGATCGAGCCTTCGAGATTGAGAATGTCGCCGGTCTCGTAATCGGTATCGGGGTTCTCCCAGTTCACCGAGTAGATCGCCGCGCCGGTCGCCTGCCATCCGGTCTGCGGATCGAAATAGGTGGCGGCCAGCCGGGTCATCACCGCCCAATGGTTGAGGCTCGTATTGGCGAGCTGCTTAGTGCTGTAGTCGCCGGTGGGCGCGAAGCCGAACACCCCGACGTTCCAGTGGAACTTGCCGGCATCCCAGCCGAGCACCAGCGGCGAAAAGGCGGTGTCGCCCGGCGTGAGATTGCTGTCACTGCGATTGAGTTGAAACGGTCCGAAACTATTGCCGCGCGGGCCCGTGAAAGCCGGGATCTCGACGCCGACGTCGACGCTCATGGCGAGCATGCTCGGCACCACCGCCATGGCGTAGGTGCCGCCGAAGATTTTCCACGGCGTGACGACGTTGAGCGCGGCGAGCGTTGCCGTGTAGTCCTGTTCGACGGAGACCCCAATGCGGCCGTTGAAAATGGTCGTGCCGGCGTCGCCGCTATAGTGATAGGCGTCGGTGCGGACATAGACGCCCGGCACGGAGGGAAGAACGCCGCCGAAAATGTCGGTGTAGCCTTTGACCCATGGTCCGGTGCCGAACTCCGCGGCGTGGCCGGTGCCTATTCCCATGCTGCCGACGCCCATGACTGCCAGGGCCAGACCGCCCGCGATTGCTCTCCCCCGTGACATTCCGCTCTCCCCGAAGACGTTCGCCTGCGTGTTCTATTGCGGGCCAGTTTAGGCCAGCGTCCCCGTCCGCGCTATTAGGGGTGGGGCTTGCCGGCAGAATTGCGGGCGCCGGGATGCAGATTTGCCACAGGCCTGCTTCCGCCATGGCTGGCCTCCAGATGTTGCGATAGAAGGTCTGATGTCCCGCATCCTCATGGCGGTGGTCGGGGTCTTGACCGTGGCCGCCGCGCTCGCCGTCAATGCCATGCTGGTCGGTCTCGAGACGCGGCCCGCGGTGGCGCGGAGCGGCGGCAATTTGATGGAGACCGCGGTCGTCACCGCCAACGTCAAATTCGAAGGCGAGGGGTCGCCCATCGTCCTGATCCACGGCTTCGGCGCCGCGCTCGATTGGTGGGATGCGATAGCGCCCGCGCTGTCGAGCGATCATCGAGTGATCCGTCTCGACCTGATCGGCCACGGTGGCACGGAGGCGCCGGGATCCGGTTATGCCATCGAGCGTCAGGCGGCGCTCGTCAAGGCGGTGCTCGACAAGCTCGGCGTCGCGCGCGTCGTGGTGATCGGACATTCCATGGGGGGCGAGGTGGCGACCGCCTTCGCCGCCGCGAACCCGGCGCAAATCGAGCGCCTGGTGCTGATCGACTCGCCGCCCAAGCCGGAGACCGAATTCGATCTCAAGACGCGGCTCGGGCTCATGCCGCTGATCGGCCAGGGCTTGTGGCGGGTGCGGACAGACGCGGTGCTGCGCCAGGCCCTGACCCAAGGCTTCGCCCCGGGCTTTCCGGTGCCTGAGAAGTTCGTCGCCGATCTCTGGCAGCTGACCTACACGGTGTTCCACAACGCCCACGACGACAGCATCGCCTATGTCACCGAGACAGGCACACCCGCGCGGCTGGCGGCCATCGATCCGGTACCGCCGCTCCTCGTCATTTTCGGCACGGAAGACGCGCTGATCTCGCCGGCAAGCGCGAAGCTCTATGACAGCGTGCCGGGCGCGAAGATTGTCATGATCGAAGGCGCCGGGCATTCTCCCATGGTGGAGAAACCGGAGAAGACCTTGGCGCTGATCCGCGATTTCATCGACGGGAGACATCCATGATTGTCGCGTATTGCAGAACTGTCCTCGTGGCCGCGCTGCTCGGTCTTCTTGGCCCCGCTTCGCTGGCGCAGGCGCAGAGCCCCGATCCGCTGCCGTCGTGGAGCGAGAGCCCGGTCAAGGCGAGCATCATCGACTTCGTCGAGCGCGTGACGACGGAAGGCAGCGCCGACTACGTGGCGCCGCAGGACCGCATCGCTACGTTCGACAATGACGGCACGCTGTGGGTGGAGAAGCCGCTCTATACCCAGTTCGTATTCGTCATCGACCGGGTGAAGGCGATGTCGAACAAGCATCCCGGCTGGAAGACCAAGGAACCGTTCAAGTCGGTGCTCGACGGCAATACGGCGAAGCTCCTGACCTATGGCGAGAAGGGCGCGGTGGAGCTGGTGGCGGCGACCCATAGCGGCATGACCACGGTGGAGTTCAACGACATCATCGCGAATTGGCTCAAGACCGCCAAGCATCCGCGCTTCAAGCGCCCCTATACCGATCTCACCTACAAGCCGATGATCGAGCTGCTCGACTATCTGCGCGCCAACGGCTTCATAACGTTCATCGTCTCGGGCGGCGGCATCGAGTTCATGCGCGCCTATACGGAGCAGTGCTACGGCATTCCGCCTTGGCAGGTGGTCGGCTCCGCTGGGCAGACGCAGTTCCGCATGTGGGACGCGAGCCCGACTCTGGTGAAGCTGCCGCAGCTTTTGTTTTTCGACGACGGGCCGGGCAAGGCGGAAGGCATCAACCACTATGTCGGCCGGCAGCCGATCTTCGCCTTCGGCAATTCGACCGGCGACAAGGAAATGTTGGAGTGGACGGCCAACTGCAAGGGTCTGTGCTTCATGGGGCTGGTGCATCACACCGACGGCGTGCGCGAATATGATTACGGGCCGAAGTCCGATGTTGGGAACTTTCCTCCGTCCCTGCTCGAATATGCCGATGCGAATGGCTGGAGCGTGGTTGACATGAGGGATGACTGGAAGGTGATCTTCTCCTGGGAGAAGCCGACGCCTTGAGCCTTTGATCTCCGTTACGCCATTGGAGGGGACATGCTGAAACTGATGATGTTGGTGTCGGGTCTGGTGGAGGTGGTTTTTGGCGTCTCCGCCCTGATCGCGCCGGCGATGGTGTTGGAGGCCGTTGCCGCGGCGGCCGGGGACGTGCCGACGATCGCGCTCATCAGGCTCCTCGGCGCGGCAACGCTCGGGCTCGGCGTCGGTGCGCTCTTCGCCCGCAATCATCTCGACACCGCCGGCGGCCTCGCCGCCGCTTATGGGCTCGGGCTCTATAACGTCGTCGGCGGGTTCGTGCTGATCGTCAGTGCGTTGAGCGCCGGCGGCGCCGGGCTCTGGCCCGGCGCCATCCTGCACACCGTGATCGCGGCGCTGTTCGTCTATGCGTTTTTAGCGCGCCGCTAGCATTTCTTCATGGTCACGTTCTGCGTGGACCGCATGCCGATGGCGCGCGCCGCGCCATGCGAGAGGTCCAGGGTCAGGCCTTTGGTAAAGGGACCGCGGTCGTTGACGCGAACCTTGACCGACTTGCCGGTCTTCGGGTTGCCGACGAGCAGGCAGGTGCCGAAGGGCAGGCTGCGATGAGCGGCCGTGTGCCCGTCCGGATTGAACGTCTCGCCGTTCGCCGTGCGATGGCCCCGCAACTCGTTGCCATACCAGGTCGCGCCAACGGTCTGAGCCGCCTGCGCCGATGATGTCGCCAGAAAAATCAGTCCTGCCAGGGCCCAAATACGCATGAATCCCACCTTCTCCTGTTGTGAAGTTGCGGGGTAGCGTGCGGGCGGGGCTGAAGTTCGGTGAGCGTTAGGCGGGAGTTGGGGGACCTTGGGGCGATTCTGAGACCGGTAAACGCCGATTAACGGATAAGGCGTCGGGGCGCCCCCGCCGTCGTCCGGGTTTCCCGACAGGGTTGATTCTCCGCGCTCGCCACAGCCCTGGGCTTTGCGCTAGGCTGCTGGCTTGAAAGGGAATTTCCCGCGAAAAAAGCGGGAAAAAGGGGGGTGCGTGTCTAGGTGGCGTTTGGCGTTGCGGGCCGGTTTTGGCGTCGCGCTGGCCGTAGGGCTGGCGAGCTGTGCTGCCGCGATCGCGCGCAACCCGGTGCCGCTGGGTCTGGAAACCCAGGCCGAGGTCGTCGGCATGGGGCCTGAGCCCGTCCGCTTCTGGGGGGATCAGCTTCCGCCCAATGCCGAGGACATGGTCAAGGAGAAGTGGACGCAAATTCGCGCGGAGCGTCCCCAACTCGTGGCCAAGGGACGGCGACCCGTCGTCAATTTCCTCGCGCTTTCCGGCGGCGGCAGCGACGGCGCCTTCGGGGCCGGGCTGCTCGGCGGGTGGACCGCCTCCGGCACGCGGCCCGAGTTCGAACTCGTGACCGGGGTCTCGACCGGCGCGCTCACCGCGCCTTTTGCTTTCTTGGGACCGAAATACGACGAGGCCCTGAAGCAGGTCTTCACCCAGTCCGACACCAAGGACATCGCCATCGCCCGCCCGATCAGAGGGCTTCTTGGCGGGGACGCGCTTTCAAGCAACGCACCCTTGGCCAAGATCGTCGCCTATTACGTCGATGAGGCGTTTCTCGAGGAAATTGCGGCCGAGCATCGAAAAGGCCGCCGCCTGCTGATCGGCACCACCAATCTCGACGCCGAGCGTCCGGTGATCTGGGATATGGGCCGCATCGCCACGAGCGGCAGTCCGCAAGCGTTGGACCTGTTCCGCACGGTGCTGCTGGCGTCGGCGGCGATCCCCGCGGTGTTTCCGCCCGGCTTCATCAAGGTTTCCGCCAATGGCTCGACCTATGAGGAAATGCACGTCGATGGCGGGGCGACCCGCGAAGTCTTCCTCGTGCCGACACAGTTCATGGCGAGCAAGGCGGACCGCAAACTCGGCTTCAACCCGATCAGGCGCGCATACATCATCCGCAACGGCCACGTGGCGCCCGAATACAAGGTCGTCAAGGCGCGGACCCTGTCCATCGCCGGCCGCGCCGTGTCGAGCCTGATCAAGAGCCAGGGCGTCGGCGATCTCTACGAGCTCTATCTTTTCTCCAAGCGGAACGGCATCGACTACAACCTCGCCTATATCCCCTCCGATTTTCACGACACCAGCACCCAGTCCTTCGACCCGGTCTATATGACGAAGCTCTACGACCTCGGCTACCGGCTCGCTCAAGAAGGCTATGCGTGGAAGAAGGTTCCGCCGCGCATGGGAAACTGAGCGAGTCCAAGGCATAAGCGACAGGTCAGCGGAAAGGCATCGTGGGGGCTGCAAAGGCGCGCGATCCTGGCTTATAAGAGCCGGAAAACCACCAATCGCAGAACAGATCCTAGAGGGAGAGACATTTATGGACCTCGCTGAGTTGAACAGAGTGGCGACCGCCATGGTCGCGCCGGGCAAGGGCCTTCTGGCCGCCGACGAGTTGGGCGGCACGATAAAGAAGCGCTTCGATGCCATCGGCGTTGAATCCACCGAGGAGAACCGGCGGGATTACCGCGAGCTGCTGTTCCGCACGACCAAGGCCATGCACGACAATATCTCCGGCGTGATCCTGTTCGACGAGACCATCCGTCAGAAGGCCGCCGACGGCACGCCGCTGGTCAAGGTGATCGAGCAGGCCGGTGCCATCCCCGGCATCAAGGTCGACAAGGGCGCCAAGCCGCTTCCCTTCTGCCCCGGCGAGACCATCACCGAGGGACTCGACGGCTTGCGCGAGCGGTTGATCGAGTATCGCGAATTGGGCGCGCGCTTCTGCAAATGGCGGGCGGTGATCGATATCGGCGCCGGCATCCCGAGCTACGACTCTATCAATGCCAACGCGCACGCGCTCGCGCGCTACGCGGCTCTGTGTCAGGAGCAGGACCTGGTGCCGATCGTCGAGCCGGAAGTGCTCATGGACGGCGACCACACCATCGACCGCTGCGAGGCCGTCACGGAGTTCGTGCTGAAGACCGTGTTCCTGGAGCTCTATTACGCGAAGGTGAAGCTCGAGGGCATGGTGCTCAAGCCCAACATGGTCCTGCCGGGGGCGAAATGCCCGACCCAGGTTCTGGACGAAGATATCGCCAAGGCGACCATTCGCGTCTTGAAGGACTGTGTGCCGTCGGCGGTGCCCGGCATCGCCTTCCTCTCGGGCGGGCAGTCCGACGTGGAGGCCACCGCGCGGCTCGACGCCATGAACAAGATTGGCGGCGTGCCGTGGAGCCTCACCTTCTCCTATGGCCGCGCGCTACAACATGCCCCGCAGGTGGCATGGTCCGGCAAAGCCGGCAATGTCACCGCGGCGCAAAGCGCCTTCTCGCACCGGGCCGAGATGAACGGGCTGGCTGCGCAAGGCAAATGGACCGCGGATATCGAGAAGCAAGCGGCCTGAGGGGCACGCCTCCTCAGTCTTGAGCCACGTCAAGGTGGTCACGGCCACCGCGGCGGTTACTGCGGGACGCAAAGGAGACGGTTGGGCCCATGGTCGATGACCCTTCAGACGAGTTGACGATCTCGCCGGAGACGGCGTTCTTCATCATCGTCAAGGCGCGCGAGTTCGACGAGCAGGTCGCGCCGACGGATCCGGATTCGGGGTCCAATCCCTCGGATGACCGCGAAATCGACGTGCTGGAGGCGCAGGCCGACAATCCGGTGCTGCAAGAGCTCCAGGCGGCGCTCGGCAGCCTCAATGTCGATGAGCAGCTCGATCTCCTGGCGCTGACCTGGCTCGGCCGGGGCGATTTCGGCTCCTTCGCGCAGGCCCGCCAGGAGGCGGTGGATGTGAGTGCGAAGCATATCCCGCGTTATCTGATCGGCACGCCGCTGGTCGGCGATTATCTGGAAGAGGGGCTGTCCCAGCTCGGCTATTCGCTGGAGGAGTTCGAGCTCAACCGCCTTTAGAGGCCGATCGCTAGAGCCCGAGAATCTCGGCGGGCTTGCGGGGGACGGGCGGCGGCTGCCGCCGGGGATGGCCGATGATGATGGGAGCGATCGGCGAAAGAGACGGCGGCACACCGAGCGCGGCCTTGCCGTCGGCGGTGGCCAGCCAATGTTGGGCAAAGCCGACCCAGCAGGTGCCGAGCCCCTTGGCATAAGCGGCAAGCATCAGATTCTGCGCGGCAAGCGCGCAATCCTCGATGGCCCAGTCGGTCGGCACGGCGGCGGCGATGACCACCAAGACCGGCGCATGATAAAAAATGTGGAACTTCGGATCGTCGAGCATGTCGCGGAACGGATGGGCCGGCGCACCGAGCGAAGCCTTGAGAAAGTGGGCCTTCGCCTGATCGGAAATGCGTGAGAGCGTTGCTGCGTCCTTGACGACGATGAAGGCCCAGGGTTGCTGATTGATGGCGCTCGGCGCCTTGATCGCGGCTTCGATCAGCCCGCGCAGGACCGCGTCGTCGACCGGCTCGTCGGTGTATTCGCGCACGGATCTGCGCCCGTCGATCGCTTCCAGCAACTCCATGGCTGACGTCCCACGCAGGCTTTGCGCCAAGCCCCGAACTTGGGGCATGGCCTGCCGAGACGATCCCGCGCCCTATGAGCGCAGTCGTTGAGCCAGATCAATGAGACGGCGGGGCCCTAAAGCGTGGGCTGATCGGGCTCCGGCGGCATGTCATCGGGGGCCGGCGGCATGTCGCCCGGCGGCGCGGGCGGCAGCGCGCCCGGCGGCTCGACCGTGACGGGAGCCAGCGGCACCGCATCGATCTGTGCCGTGGTCCAGTCGAGCAGTTCCAGCTCGATCTTGTCGAAGGCCGCGCTGAGCGCGTCCACATAGGCGCGCGCGTCGCTGCCCTTCGCCGGGGCGGAGGTTTCAAACTGGCGCGTGTCGATGATCTCGTTATCCGGACTGAGAAGCTTGACCAGGAAAACGATCTTGGCCGTCGGTTCGCCCGAGGTGACGACGTGGAACTGGCGGATGTCGATCTGAAGCTGGTAGTTGCTGGCGAAGTCGCCGGGCGTGCGCGTCACGGATTGCGCGTAGCCGGCGTTCTCGAAGGTCTGCGCCAGCTTCGCCTGGACGAGGATGGGCATACTATCGCTCCAGCGTGCGTTCTCGAGCGGCAGACTTTCGTCGGGCTCCGGCTGGGTCAGGATCTTGTCGGTGTTGAAGGCAAGCAAGGTGGTCGGCTCGGAGATCAGGAGCTGCCAGGTCGGTGCTTGTTCGGGTGGGGCAGGTAGATCGCTCGGGACTTTGAGCGAATAGAGCGGGCTGCTGTCCTTGCCGCCGCCGGTCATCTTCTCGAGCCCGGCCAGGATGCCGTCGACCTTGTCGGAATTGCGCGCCAGCGCGTCGGTGAAGACCTCGATATTGTTGATCGCCTCGTTCAGGGGCTTGGCGTTTTGATCGAGGATCAATTCGACCTGCTGGAACGCATCGCGCGCCGATTGCGACCAGTCCTGGCCGACGCCCGGAGGCGCGACGAGAGTCGGCAAGCCGCCGTCCGACGTGAGCGGAGTTGTGGACATGCCGCCGGTCAGCGTCACGGCCACACCGCCGGTCAGGCCCTGCTGCTCCACATTGACCTGCGTGTCCTCGCTGATCGGCGTGTTCTTGGCGACCGCGATGGTGGCGATCACCTGTTGCGGGACTTCCGGGTTGAGGGCGATGCCGGTCACGTCGCCGACGCGGATGCCGTTGAACAGGACGGCGGAGCCGATGAGCAAGCCGGAGACGGAGCTATCGAATCGCACGCGATAAGTATCGCGTTCGCCGAAGCCGCCCTTATTCTCCAGCCAATAGACGAAGCCGAAGCTCGCGACGATAACGGCGAGCATGAACAGTCCGATCAAGGCGTAGCGGGCACGGGTTTCCATTGCGTCTCGTCCCTCGGGTTTAAGCGCTTATCTGGCGTTCCGCCAACATGCCGCCGCGCTTGCCCTGGAAGTAGGTCTTCACCCAGGGGTGCCTGGACTTAAGCATAGTGGCAATCGGCCCGTCCGCCACGACCTTACCGTCGGCCAAGACGGCGATCCGGTCGCAAGCGGTGTAGAGGCTTTCCAAATCGTGGGTCACCATGAACACGGTGATCTCCAAGGTCTGCTGCAGGGTGCGGATCAATTCGTCGAAATCACCGGCGGAGATCGGATCGAGGCCCGATGTCGGCTCGTCGAGAAACAGGATTTCGGGATCGAGCGCCAGGGCCCGGGCCAGTGCCACGCGCTTGGTCATGCCGCCGGACAGCTCAGAGGGAAATTTGTCGAGGTCCTGCGGCGCGAGCCCCACCATCTCCAGCTTGGCCAGCGCCATCTCGTCCATGAGCCTCTGGGAGATCTCCAGATTTTCGCGCATGGGAAATTGCACGTTCTGGCGAACGGTGAGCGAGGAGAACAGCGCGCCTTGCTGAAACAGGACGCCCCAGCGGCGCTCGAGCCCGCGCCGCTCTTCTTCACTGGCGTGGGCCAGGTCGACGCCGAGCACCTCGATGGTGCCGTGACGCCGCGGCAAGAGCCCGATGATGGTGCGCAGGAGGACCGACTTGCCGGCGCCGGAGGCGCCGACAACGCCAAGAATCTCGGCGGGGCGCACGTCGAGATCGAGATGATCCAGCACATTCTCATCGCCGAAGCCGACCACGAGGTCGCGCACCTTGATTACGGCGTCCTTCTTCTTCTTGCTCATCGAGGCTTACATCCCGATCGAGGCGAAGAAGATCGCGAACAGGCCATCGAGCACGATCACCAGGAAGATCGATTCCACCACGGAGTTGGTGGTCTGGATGCCGAGGGATTCGGCGCTGCCCTTGACGCGCAAGCCCTCGGCGCAAGCGACGATGCCGATGACGAGCCCCATGAACGGGGCTTTGATCATGCCGACCTCGAAATGGGTGAGTGAGATCGCGTCCGTCAGCCGCGCCATATAGATGTCGAGGCTCATGCCGCCATAGAGCCAAGCGACGAGGGCGCCGCCGTATAACGCCGACATGCTGCCGAGGAATGTCAGCACGGGCAGGGCGACGATCAGCACCAGAATGCGCGGCAGGATGAGCACCTCCACGGGATCGAAGCCCATGGTGCGCAAGGCGTCGATCTCCTCGCGCATCTTCATGGAGCCGATCTCGGCGGTGTAGGAACTGCCCGAGCGGCCGGCCACCATGATCGCCACGATGAGAACGCCGATCTCGCGGAGAACGAGAATGGCGACAAGGTCGACGGAGTAAAGCTCCGCGCCGAACTTGCGGAAATGGAAGATGCCCTGCTGCGAGATGATCCCGCCGATCAGGAAGGTGATGAGAAGAATGATGGGGACCGCCTGCCAGGCGACCCGGTCAAGCTGATGCACGGTCGAGGTGAGGCGGTATTCGCGCGGACGGATCAGGACGCGCCCAAGCGCCAAGCCGACGGCGCCGAGCATGTCGGCGAAGACGATCAGGTTGCTGCCGAAATCGGCGACGCCACGACCTATCGCCGCGAGCCCGGAGACGATCGGATTTTCGCGCTTCGGCTCCGCCGGCGGCTCGCGATTGACGCCGTGCATCTCCGCAAGCAGGCCACGGTCATGCTCAGGCAGGCCGACGACGACAGCCTCCCGGCCCGCCGCCGACCATTGCCGCGTCAGGCGCTCCAGAAGCCAAGCGCCGAAGGTATCGAACTCGCGCACGCCGGCCATGTCGATGGACACGTCCTTGGCTGTGGACGCTTCGCCCGCCACGCGATCGATCTGCGCTTCGAGCTCGCCGGCATGAGGGGCGGTCCACGAGCCGCTGGCGGCAAGCTCGAGCCGTTCCCCATCCAATTTGTGCGTCAGTAACGCTTCGCCCATGGCAGTCGCTCCTAGCGGCACAACGCGCAAGCCCGGAGGTCCGCCCCCAAGGCTGGCAGTGATTCCGGCCTAAGAGTAACGGCGAACTAGCTGCGAGTCAGTTTGATCGACACGCGTTGCAGCGGACTTCCCGAGGTCGAGATCGACACGCTTTGGCTGGAACGGCTGAAGTTGACGACCATGCTGCCGGTAATGGAGCCCGAGACCCGGATGCTGATCTTGCCCGGGGTCGCCGTGCCACTGGCGCTGCCCTCGGCGTTATAGGTGCGCTCTTCCCAGTTGCCGGAAATTTGGCCGCCGCTCAGGCTGAGCTTGCTGCGGATCTCGACCTTGGAGCTATCGCTGTTGCAGCGAATGGCCATGCCGAGCTGGTTACCGCCGCCCGTGTAGTAGGCATTGCAGCTTAGGCGCTCCCGCCCGCTGTTGAGCTGAACCGTGCCGCTCCCCCGCCAAGAGCCGAGAAGCGTATCGAACGGGCTCGCCTCCACCTCTTTCGACGGCGTGACCATGAACAGCCCGACAAGGGCTGCGGTGACAAGGAGAAGCGGCGCAGCGCGGCGAATCAATCGTCTCATGAGTTCTCTCTTCCCGCAATTTGTCGTCTGAAACAAGCAGCTTTGCTGTTACGACCTGATGAAGATCGGCGCTCGATACAACCCCTAAAGGGGCGTCATGGGGTCACGCTATCGCGAGGGGTCCCTCGCTATAGGCGCTAAGTCTTTGGAACCTTTAGGTTCTGCGGGACCGAAACCCTCCCATCGGAGCCATTTGAGAGACGCCGAGCGCAAAAGTGGTCCCGGCAAGTCGCGCCCATTCTTCAACATAGTCCTTTCGCAGGTCGCCGAGCCAGGCCCATTGGCACGCGCCGATGGCCTGAGGATCCGTACAATGGCCGAGCTCGCGCACGAATTCCAGATTGGCCCGCATCCTCTTGGCGACGAATTCCGACCCCTCGACGTGATAGGCCTGCCAGAACCTCAACTGCGCCTCCGCGGCCGCCGTAGCGAAGTCGAGGAAAGGATTGGCCATGCGTGGTCGCGCGGCACCGGCGGTGGGTCCAGAATCTTGCATCGTCATTCTCCGTTGGGGGGGAGCGCTCAGCGGCGCTCGCGCAACCTCCTATATGCTCCGAGTGGGGCCTTCCCGCATTGATTATGCTCAACAGACTAGGGCTGGCATGAGGCATCTTCGGTGGTCTAAGCTCGCAAGGCCTGATTTCCTTACGAAATATATGTAGGTGCCGTCATCGCGCCGTCCCCGAATGTGTCCATCACCTATTGCCGGCTCTGCAATTGGCTGCTCAGGGCCGGCTGGATGGGCCAGGAGCTTCTCTCCACATTCGGCGCGGAACTGGGCTCGGTCACGCTCATTCCCGACGATACGGGCGGGGTGTTCGAGGTCCGCGTCGACGGCACGCTGATCTGGTCGCGCGCCGAGAAGGAACGCTTTCCCGAGATGAAAGAGCTCAAGCAGCTGGTGCGCGACAGGATCGCGCCGGGCCGCGACCTCGGCCACGTGGACAGCAAAGAGCCGAAGCCCTGAACCGCCCGGCCAGCGCTATTGTGCGGGGGCTCACAATGGCGGCGTCCGTCTCGTGCCAGTTGAACCGGGGCGTGCAGCCCGAACTGGCGCCGGAGAGCGGGAGAAAATTATCATGCCTATCAAGATGTTGAGCCTTGGCCTGCTGGGGCTCGTGGCGGGGTTCGCCGCACCGGCCCTTGCGGCCGTAAGCCCTCATGAAGCGGCCGTAAAGGCTTGCGCCGTGCACGGCGACAGCGGACCGGCGAGACCGGTGACGGCCATCGCCGACGGCAGAGGCGGCAGCCTCGTCTGGCTGACCGATGCGGACACCAATCTGTTCCTGTGCAGCGCCGACGCGGACGGTCACGTCTATGCCTACAGCATGATCTTCGACGATCTTCTGCAAGGGGCGGGGGCGAGTTTCGTCGAGCCGCTCTATATCGACGGCGCGGGCAAGCCGGTCGCCGGTGCGTCCGATCCGCTCGCGGTGGCCGAGCATGCCTGCCAGGCTTATCTCGCCGGCGAGGCGGGCAAGGTGGTGGGCAAGATTGCGAGCAAGGGCGCGGACGGCCTCGATGACGCCTGGCTCCCCGGCTATTTCGTGTTCATCGAAACCGAGGCCGGCGAGACCTTTCTCTGCGATGCCACGTCGAATGCCCAGGTTTGGGCCTTTCACAGGATCGGCAAGCCGCTTAGCCATCCACTCCTTAGCCTCGGCAATCCAGTGGGTTAGCGCTGACTGGCGGCTCATGCGTCTGGTAGGACGGCGTCAAGTTCCCCACATATAAAGGGAACCGAAATGAGCCTCAGAGGCGTTTAGCCGTTATGACCCAGCCCGTCGTCGTCACCATCCCCCATAAGCTCGGCAAGGCCGAAGCCAAGCGCCGTATCGAGGCGGGCTTCAGCAATGTGCGCACGAATGTCGGTGAGACATTCGTCGTGCTCAAGGATGCGTGGAGCGGAGAGCATCTCGATTTCGAGGCGAGCCTGCTCGGCCAGTCCACCAACGGCAAGGTGGACGTGGCCGACGATCACGTGCGGCTGGAGGTACAACTGCCTTGGGTGCTCGCCTTGATCGCCAACAAGGCGAAGGCGCTGGTGGAGAAGCAGGGCCGGCTCATGCTGGAAAAGCCCACCACCAAGACCTGACGCCTCAAAAACCTGATGCCTTCGACCCTGATGCCTTGCCTCAGGAAATCTCGATGATGGTGGCTTCGCCGGCGCCGGCCGGAACGGTCTCGCCGACAGGCTTGCCCATCATCGCCTGGGCCACGGGCGAGACGTAAGACAGCGTGCCGTGCGCGGGGTCGGCCTCGTCCTCGCCGACGATCAGATAGGACTGACGGCGTCCATCCTCGCGCTCGATGGTGACCTTGGAGCCGAAATGAACCTCGATGGCGTCATGGGGCGGCTCGATGACCTGCGCCGTCGCCCGGCGCGAGGTCCAATAGCGCAAATCCCGGTTGATCTTGGCCAGCAGCGGCTTGTCGTCGGCGTCATGGGCGGCGGCATGCTCTTCATGCAGCCGGGCCAGTTCCGCCTCGATCAGCGCAAGCCCCCGCGCGGTCACGAGGTTGTGGGAGGATATCGGCCTATCGGGAAGGTCGTCATAAACGTCCCCCCCTTCGGCCTCTTTGGTAAAGGCCTTGCTCATGAGCCCACTATATCACGCTTGGAGTCGGGAATGTGGCGCGCATAGGGTCGGGTTGGGGAGTGCTCAGTACCTGCGGCCAGGCCCTTCGCGCCATGGTCTCCCGATTTGATAGGGTCGGCGGTGGCCGGATCGAGGCAACGTTTCGATCTCAACAATCAAGGCAAACGCGGCTACCATCGTTTAAGCGAGGACGCACACCATGAAATACATCATCGCAGTCATCCAGCCGCATCGGCTCGACGCCGTGCGCGAGGCGCTCGCCGCCAAGGGTGTGCAGGGCCTGACGGTCTCCGAGGTGCGCGGCTTCGGCCGGCAGAAAGGGCACACCGAGGTCTATCGGGGCGCCGAGTACACCGTGCACTTCGTGCCGAAGGTGAAGATCGAAATCGCCGTCGAGGCGTCGATGGCCGACGCCGTGGTGGAGACGATCGGCGAGGCGGCGAGAACCGGCCGCATCGGCGACGGCAAGGTCTTCGTGCTGCCGCTCGAAGGCGCCATGCGGGTCCGTACCGGGGAGATGGGCGCCGGCGCGCTCTAGCCTGCCGTCGGCCGCACCTCGAACCTCACCGTGGGCGCTCGGCGGCCACCGCGCGCACCACATCGCGAAACAGGGAGTGCTCGCCCAGCGCCTCGATGGTCACGGCCGCTTTGCGCCGCCAATTGGGATGCTCGTCCATCGTGCCCGGCAGGTTCGCCTGCTCGGTCGCGCCGAGCGCATCGTCGAGTTGCACGGCGAGCAGGCGGCATGGCGTCAGTGCCAGGAAGCGGTGGATGGCGACGAGAACCTCGTCCGTCATTGCATTGGGCATCGCCGCTTGCGCCACGCCGGGCGCCAGCGCCTGCGCGCTCACCAGCGCGTTGAGCAGACGCTGCCGATCCTCCTTGCGGTCGCTCCGCTGGAGCACCGCTTCCGTCTCGGTGGTGCGGCCGGCTTCGATCCGCCGGGCGATGTCGTTGCCGATCCACCAACCTTTGAGCGTGGGAAGGTCGTGGGTCGAGGCGCAGACCATGGCCTCGCGCCGGTAGCCATGAGGCGGCATCCACACGCCGTCCTCCTCCGTGAAGTAGAAGACCTGGTAGCTGAGGAGCCCGGCCCGCACCATGGTGTCGGTAAACCCAGGGGCCACGGTACCGAGATCCTCGCCGATGACGATGGTGCGGGAGATCCACGATTCCTCCACCACGCCTTCCAGGAGCTCGCGGAAGGGATAGGCCACATAGGCGCCTTCCGTGGCCGTGTTGCCTTCGGGAATCCAATAGAGCCGCTGGAGGCCCATGGCGTGGTCGATGCGTATCGCCCCGGCGTGATGCATGTTCGCCCGGAGCACCGCGCGATACGGCTCGAAGCGTTCCTCCGACAACCCGACCGGCGAGAAGGGCACGAGGCCCCAATCCTGGCCGGCGGCGCTGAAGGGATCGGGCGGACAGCCGATGCGCGCGTGATTGGCGATGGCCGGACCACCGAGCCAGCTGCGGGAGCCGTCGGGCGAGATGCCGACCGCGAGATCGAGATAGAGCCCAATGCGCATGCCCGCCGCCTTGGCGCGATCCCGGGCCTCGGCGAGCTGGGTGTCGGCGATCCATTGCAGCCAGGCGTGCAAGGCGATGCGGTGCTTGGCGGCGCGGGCGAAATCGCGCACGGCGAGATTGTCCGGGTCTCGATAGTGCTCGGGCCAAGTCACCCAGGCTACGTTCAGGCCTTCGGACATAAAGCGTTCCGACAGCGCTTCGAACAGGGCATGGCCTTCGAGCGCCTTGCCGTGGTCGCGGCAGAACTGCTCGAACGCCGCCTTGGCATCGGCATCGGCGTTGGCCACGAAGTTGGCGAACAGCGCCTCCAGCGCGCGGAGCTTCACGCGGTGGACCGCCGGATAGTCGATCAGGGTGGTCGCGCGCAGGTCGGCGAGCTCGGCCTCGAGCGCCGCACGCTCGGGCAGATCCGCGAAGCCCGGCACACAGTCGGGCGCGATCAGGAGCGGATTGAGAAAGTCGCGGGTCGAGGGGCTATAGGGGCTGATGCGCGAGGGGTCGGCCATGAACAGCGCATGCAGCGGGCTGACCCCGATGAAGTCGGCGCCAAGGCCGCCGGCGTACTCGGCCAGCCGCGCCAGGTCCTCGAAATCGCCGATGCCCCAGTTGCGGTCCGAGCGCAGCGCATAAGCCTGCACCGACAGGCCCCAGGAACGTTGATCGACCAGAAAAGGGGGCCAGAAAGCGCTCACCGCGAGCGAGGCCACGTCTTCCGCCGGCGGCGGCTCCGGCATGTGGGGCTGCTCGCCCATGGCGCGCGTGCTCACCGGAACACCCATGGCCTCCAGCACCTTGGCCTTGGTCTCAGGCGGTGTGGTGACCCAATTGCCCTTCTCGGAGATATAGCCCTCGGCAATACCGAAGCGCTCAGCCAATTCGTCGAGCCGATCCGGCATGCATTACTCCTGACTGGAAGTCATTGAGGCGATGACCGCGCCGCCCCCGATGGGCGCGGCGCCTTGCGGCAACGATTGAGCGATCCTTGCCGGCATCAATCCGTCCTTTCGAACAGCAACAGTCCGCGCCCCTCGATGGTGGTCTTGCCCGTGGCGATCACCGTGGGGTCCGGCCGTATCAGCCCCTTCGCCGAATCGCAAAGCAGCCGCCAGCGCAAATGACGCTTGCCGAAATAGGGGAAGATGAAATCGATCGGCTCGGCGTCGGCGTTGAACAGCATCAGCAGGATCTGCCCGTCGCCGGCGAAGGACGCGCCGATGCATTTGGCGACCGGGTCCTCCCAGTGCTCGGCCTGCTTCTCCTCGCCGTCCGGCTTGAACCAGGACACGTCCTTGATGCGCGGCGCCACCGGTTCGCCATGCAGGAAGGTGGGGCTGCGCAACAGCTTCTGTTCCGCCCGCAAGCTCGCCAGGCCCCGCACGAAGTCGAGAAAGGCGTGGTCGCGCTCGCTGAGATCGGTCCAGTTCACCCAGGAAATCTCGTTGTCCTGGCAGAAGGCGTTGTTGTTGCCGCCTTGGGTGCGGCCGAGCTCGTCACCCATGCTCAGCATCGGCGTGCCGTGACTGAACAGCAGGCTCGCCATCAAGGCGCGGCGCACGCGGTCGCGGAGATCGAGAATGGCGGGATCGTCGGTCGGTCCCTTTACGCCCCAGTTGTAGCTGCGGTTGTCGTCGTGGCCGTCCTTGTTGTCTTCCTTGTTCGCCGAATTGTGCTTGCGATTGTAGGACACGACGTCGCGCAACGTGAAGCCGTCATGGGCGGCGATGAAATTCACGCTGGCCCAGGGTTTCCGCCCGCGGTGGTCGTAGATTTCCGCCGAGCCGGAGATTCTGCTCCCGAGCGCCGGCAACATGCCCATGTCGCCTTTCCAGTAGGAGCGCAGGCCGTCGCGCCAGAGATCGTTCCACTCCGCCCAGCCCGGCGGAAAGGCGCCCACCTGGTAGCCGTTCTCGCCGAGGTCCCACGGCTCGGCGATCAGCTTCACACGGCGCAGCACGGGATCTTGGCCGGCGGCGTCGAGGAAGGAGGAGCTTGGATCGAAGCCGTTGTCGTCGCGGGCCATGGCCGAGGCCAGATCGAAGCGGAAGCCGTCGACGCCGCATTGCTCCACCCAATAGCGCAGCGAGTCCATCACCAGCTGGAGCACGCGCGGCTGGCCGATATTGAGCGTGTTGCCGCAGCCGGTGGTGTCGTAATAGTGCCGCTTGTCCTCGGCGAGCTTGTAGTAGGACGCGTTGTCGATGCCGCGAAACGACAGGGTCGGCCCGAGCCCGTTGCCTTCCGCCGTGTGGTTGTAGACCACGTCGAGAATGACCTCGATGCCGGCCTCGTGCAGCCGATCGACCATGGCGCGGAATTCTTCGAGCCCGGCGCCGGGCGAGATATAGCGCTCGGCCGGCGCGAAGAAGCCGATGCTGTTGTAGCCCCAATAATTGCTGAGGCCCTCCTCCACGAGATGGCGGTCGTTGACGAAGGCATGAACGGGGAGCAGCTCGATGGCGGTGACGCCGAGCTTGACGAGATGATCGATCACCGCCGGGTCGGCGATGCCGGCGAAGGTTCCGCGTAGCGGCTCCGGCACGCCGGGATGGCGCGCGGTCATGCCCTTCACGTGCGCCTCGTAGACGACAGTGTCATGCCACGGACGGTTGGGGCGTGGGGCGCCCGGCGGGTCGCTTTCGCCCACCACGATGCATTTCGGTAGGAAGGGCGCGCTGTCGGTCCTGCTCATGGCGAGATCGCCGCGCTTGGAGCCGATCTGATAACCGAACAGGGCGTCGTCCCAGACAAGCTCCCCCGCATAGCGGCGCGCATAAGGATCGAGCAGCAGCTTGTGGGGGTTGAAGCGGTGGCCGTCCTTCGGGGAGTAAGGCCCATGCACGCGGTAGCCGTAAAGCTGACCGGGGGCGAGGTCCGGCACATAGCCGTGCCATACCTCGTCGGAATATTCGGGCAGGGTGATGCGCGCCGTTTCGGCGCCGTCCGCGCCGAACAGGCACAGCTCCACGCGCGTGGCATGGGCGGAGAACAGCGCGAAGTTGACGCCACGCCCATCATAAGTCGCGCCGAGTGGCCAGGGTGCGCCAGGCTCGAGATTAAGTTTCATGGTCTAGGAGTCCTTGGGCGCGATAGGGGCGTGTGCGGTGGTGCGCCCTCTAACGAGATGCCGGTCATTGCTGTCAATCGTCCTCTTCCTCGGTCCCACCATCCATGGGCTCGACCAATTCAAGCGCGGCGCGCAAGGGAATTGACAACAGCACGGGCCGGTGTGTGCCCTCATACACGATCTCGTGGAAGAGCTTGTCCGCAAGAAACAAAGGCAATAACTCACCGCCTGCCAGATGAGATCCACTGGCCGAATCGTCGCGGGCCATGCCGTAGGCCCTGAGGAAACGCCGTTCGGCTTGCGAGCGCCATTGCAGGCCGAGGGCTTCGATCTCGTCCAGCTGGCTCGCGCCGCGTTGTTTTTGACGGTCTACGGCCGTGCGAACGGCATAGTCGAAGGATCGCAGCATGGTGGCGATGTCGCGCGAGGGCGGCGCCTTCTGCCGGCGGTCCTCAACCGGCTGATCCGGCTCGCCTTCGAAGTCGACGATATAGACGTCGTTCTCGGCGACGAGAATCTTGGGCAGGTGATAGTCGTTGTGCAGGCGTAGCTTGTTGCCTCGGGCGATTCTCGGGACCAGCGTGTCGATGCGCTTCAGCATGACGTCGCGCAGGCCGAGCAGCCTGGTGGCGAGCTCGCGGGTCTCGTCGTCGACCGTCTCGGGCAAGTGTTCCAGATAGGCGAAGGCCTGCTCGGCGCGCGCCAAGGCGCGGGCGCACCACTCCTTCAGGTCCTCATCGGTGACCGGCTCGGGGATGAAGTCCGGGTCGCTGGCATTGGCAAAGGCGCGGTGCAGCTCGCCGGTGCGCCGTCCGATCGTCTCGATCAAGGACAGCGAATAGGGGACGCCGCGCCCGACGCCCTCGCTCGCCGGTCCGGCGAGGCTCGCTTCCTCCAGCTCGCGGTCGAGCGCGTTGACGACCACGGTCCAGCCGTCGCCCTGATTGCGGACATGCTCGAAGGCCACGGCTAGCGCCGTCCGCGTGCCGGTCTCGTCGACGTGCTCGATGGCGCCGAGATAAGGCGGCGCGTTGGCGAAGCCCGCCTTGGCCAGGAAGCGGCCCATCTCGATGCCCGGATCGATGCCGGGGCGGAGCCGCCGCGCGATCTTGAGGTTCACGCGGTCGCCCAGCGTGCGCGAGGTGTGGGCGTGCTCGCCCTGACCGACGCGGCGGACACTGAGCTCTTCGTGAAGATCGAGCGCGCGCAGCGCGTCGCTCGCCTCGAAGCGCAGTTCGCCGCCGGTCGCCGGCAGGGTGTCGCGCTCCTTCATCGCCTTGAGGACGGCGCGGGGAAAGGTCTCGCCATGAGCGGCGTCGAAGACGATGCCGGCTCGCGGCCCGCGCCTGATCTTGGCCAGCATGTAAGGCAGAAGCGGGCTATCGACCCTGAGATCGTCCTCACCCCAGGACAGCGCCAGCGGCAGGAAGTAGCGCTGGGTGGTGCCGTCTTCCAAGGCGACATTGGTGGCGAGCAGCAAGAAGCTCTCCTGGCCGTCTTGCGGCAGCTCGCCGATGCGCTCCGGCGTGGCCGAGACGAGGGCCTCGTCCTTGGCGGAGAACCAGCGCTGATGGCGGAGATAGGCAGGCAGGGTCTCGTGGACGATACGGTCGATGCGCTGGCGGTCGCCGCGCTGGCTCTCGATGAGGTTCCAGCCGTCGCCGAGCACGAGGGTCTCGAGCTCGGGCAGCGATTCCGGATAGGGCTCCGGCAGGGAGGCGAGGCGCACGGGGTCGGCGAGGGTGAACCAGTAAAAGCCATAAGCCGGCAGTGTCAGCAGGTAAGGCAGGGCGCCGATCGGCGGAAATTGCGAGGCGCCGGTGAGCTCGACGGGGACCTTACCCTTCTGCGCCGACAGGTCGAGCTCGACGGCCTGCGCCGAGCGCGACAGGTTGAACACGCACAGCATCACGTCGTCATTGTGCTCGCGCAAATAGGCCAGCACCTTGCGGTTGCGCGGGCGCAGGAACGACATGTTGCCATTGCCGAAGGCGTGATGGGTCTGGCGCACTGCGATCATGCGCTTGGTCCAATTGAACAGCGAGCTGGCGTGGGTCTGCTGCGCCTCGACGTTGACCGTCTCGTAGCCGTAGATCGGGTCCATGATGGGCGGCAGGTAGAGACGCTGGGGGTCGGCGCGGGAGAAACCGCCATTGCGGTCGGCGGACCATTGCATGGGCGTGCGCACGCCGTCGCGGTCACCGAGATAGAAATTGTCGCCCATGCCGAGCTCGTCGCCGTAATAGAGCACCGGCGTGCCGGGCATGGACAGCACCAGGCCGGTCAGCAACTCGATCTTGCGGCGGTCGTTGTCGAGCAGCGGCGCCAGGCGCCGGCGGATGCCGAGATTCAGTCTCGCGCGGCGATCGGTGGCGTAGGTCTCCCACAGATAGTCGCGCTCGCTATCGGTGACCATTTCGAGGGTCAGCTCGTCGTGGTTCCGCAAGAAGATCGCCCACTGGCATTCCTCGGGGATCGCCGGCGTCTGGCTGATGATGTCGGTGATGGGATAGCGGTCCTCGCGCGCCAGGCTCATGAAGATGCGCGGCATCAGCGGGAAGTGGAACGCCATGTGGCATTCGTCGCCATCGCCGAAATAGGGGCGGGTGTCCTCGGGCCATTGATTTGCCTCGGCCAGCAGCATGCGGTCCGGGTAGCGCTCGTCGAGTTCGGCGCGGAAGCGCTTCAGGATCTCGTGGCTCTCGGGCAAGTTCTCGTTGTTGGTGCCGTCGCGCTCGACGAGATAGGGCACCGCGTCGAGCCGCAATCCGTCGACGCCCATGTCGAGCCAGAAGCGCAGGACACGCACGATGTCGGCGAGAACGCGCGGGTTGTCGTAGTTGAGGTCGGGCTGGTGCGAGTAGAAGCGGTGCCAGAAATAGGACTGAGCGACCGGATCCCAGGTCCAGTTCGAGGTCTCGGTGTCGAGAAAGATGATGCGCGTGCCGGGATATTTCTGGTCGGTGTCGCTCCACACATAATAATCGCGCCACACGGAGCCGGGTTTGGCCGCCCGCGCCCGCTGGAACCAGGGATGCTGGTCGGAGGTGTGGTTGACCACGAGCTCGGTGATGACCCGGATGCCCCGGGCATGGGCCGCCGACACGAAGCGGCGGAAGTCGCGCATGGTGCCGTAGGTGGGATTGATCGCCGTGTAATCGGCGATGTCGTAGCCGTCGTCGCGCAGCGGCGAGGGGTAGAACGGCAGCAGCCAGATGGCGGTGACGCCGAGCTCGTGCAGATAATCGAGTTTCTGCACCAGGCCGGCGAAATCCCCGATCCCGTCATTGTCGGAATCGAAGAAGGCCTTGATGTGCAGTTCGTAGATGACGGCGTTTTTGTACCAGAGCCGGTCGTTACGATCGATCATGGATGCTCGAAATGGCTGGAGAGGCGGGCGATCACGTCTGGAAGGGCGCCTTGATAGGCGCAAGTGCGGAAAAAGGTAAGGGTCTTGGCGACCTAAGGCCAGTGGGCATCGCCCCCGAAGGGTGACGAAGGCCTTGCGAGCCGGGAGGCGATCCTGCAAACGGGGCTTAAGCGGCGCCTAATTTCTTGGGAAAGAGGTTGACCGGATCGGAATCGGAGGCGGCGAAGGTCTGGATGAAGCTGTCACGCCAATTGTCCAGGTCGTAGGTCTCGATCCGCTGCCAGAGCCGATTGTGACGGGCCCAGCGTTCCTGGCGCGGCATGGTCAGGGCGCGGTCGAGCGCGCGGGCCATCTCGTCGATGTCGTGCGGATTGATCAGCAGCGCCTCGCGGAGCTGCTCGGCGGCGCCGGCGAAGCGCGACAGCACCAGCACGCCGGGGTCCTGCGGGGCCTGGGCGGCGACATATTCCTTGGCCACGAGATTCATGCCGTCGCGCAAGGGCGTGACCAGGCCCACGGCGCTTTCCCGGTAGAGGCGGGTCAGGATGTCTTGCGGCACGCCGCGGTGGAGATAGGTGACCGGCGTCCAGCGCAGATCGCCGAAGCGGCCGTTGATGCGGCCGACCAGCCCCTCCACCTCCTCGCGGATCTCCTGATAGACGGGCAGCGTCTCGCGCGTGGGCGGGGCGACCTGCACGAGCCGGACCCGGCCGCGATGCTCGGGGAACTCTTCCAGCAGCGTCTCGAAGGCGCGCAAGCGTTCGGGCAGGCCCTTGGTGTAATCGAGCCGGTCGACGCCGATGATCGTCTTCATGTTCTCGCCGAGGTCGGGGAGCAGCGGCCCCTTGGCGCTTTCGCTCTCGGCGAGCTTGCGGAAGGCGGTGGCGTCGATGCCGATGGGGAACACCGAGGCCAGCGTGGTCTCGCCTTGGGCGGCGATGCGGTCGCCGCGCAGTTGCTCGCCGTCGAGGCTGGCGGCGACGTAGCGGCGGAAATTGTCCCGGTCCGAGCAGGTCTGAAAGCCGACCACGTCGTAGACCATGAGCGCGTTGCCGAGCCGCTTCTGGCCGGGAACGGCGGCGAAGATCTCAGGCGAGGGGAAGGGCGTATGCAAAAAGAAGCCGATGCGCGCGGTGCAGCCCCGGCCGCGCAGTTCCTCGGCCAGCGGGATCAGGTGATAGTCGTGGACCCAGATCAAATCGTCCGGGCGGACCAGCGGCATGAGGGCGTCGGCGAACCGGGCGCTGACGTTGAAATAGATCTCGCTATGGGCCTCGTTGCCCTTGGCCAAATCGAGCCGGTAGTGCAGGGCGGGCCACAGGCAGCGATTGGCGTAGCCGTAATAATAGCCTTCGGCTTCCTCGGGCGTGAGATCGATGGTGGCGACGGTGAGACCCGAGATGGTCTCGAGCTTCGGCGCCGCGCTGGCGGCGTCCTCGGTCACGTCGCCGCTCCAGCCGAACCAGACGCCTTGCGAGGCCTGCAGCGCATCGCCCAGGGCGACGGCCAAGCCGCCGGTCTGGAATTTTGCATTGAAGTCGGCGACGCGATTGGAGACGACGACCAGTCTCCGCGGCTTCGCTGTCATGTCATGCCTCCCGGTGTTGGCAGGTGGCATCGGATTTTTGGGCATGCCAAGTGTCACGCTCGACGTCATGTCTTGTAGCCTCTTTCGATGACGCCCCCATGTCCCAATCATCTCCGTTGAAGCCCCTTAGTTTAAACCGAAAATGTCACGATGGGTTCCTAACATGCGCGGAATTGAAGTAAGCCCGGGAGCATGCGACGTAGAGCCTTGGAATCACGATGAGAACGTCGGATGACGGGCTTAACCCAATGAGGATTAATGACTGAGTCTTTGCCGCCTGTTTCCGCCAATACCGCCCTTTTCATCGATTTCGACGGCACGCTTGTGGATATCGCGCCGCGTCCGGAGCTCGTCGAGGTCGAGCCGCGGGTGATTTCCTTGCTCGAAGCGCTCGACGCGCGCTTCGGCCATGCGGTCGCCGTGGTGACGGGCCGTCCTTTGGATGTGGTCGACGGCTTTCTCGCCCCGCTCAAGCTGCCGGCGGCGGCCGAGCACGGCTCGATCCGCCGCGACGCCTCGGGGCAAATGCATGAGGACGTGCGGGCGATCCACGCCATCGAGCTGGCCGCGAGCCGGCTCCAACCTTTGGTGGACGCCACGCCGGGCCTGTTGCTGGAGCGCAAGCAGGCCTCGGTGGCGCTGCATTTCCGCCAGCGTCCCGAATTGGCGGCGCTGTGCAAGGAGGCGGTGGCGAAGGCGGTGGACGGGGCCGACGGGATGGTGGTGCTGCCCGGCAAGATGATCTTCGAGCTCAGGCCGGAAGGCATCGACAAGGGCGTGGCAGTAGCTGCGTTCCTCGAAGAGGCGCCGTTCAAGGGCCGCGTGCCCGTCTATATTGGGGACGACGTCACCGACGAGCATGCCTTTGCCGTGGTCAACGAACGCGGCGGCATCAGCATCAAGATCGACGATGGGGAGACGCTGGCGCGCTACCGCACCAACCGGGCGGGCCTGTTCACATGGCTTTCGGGCCTTGCGGCGGCGGCTTAAACGAACCGCATAGGGTCCCGCGCGTTAGTCTTGAGCAGGCATCAAGCCTTACAACCGTTGAGGAATGGCCCTATATTCAGGCTTGGGGGCCGGGGGAGCCATTAACTTTAAGCTCCGAGGTCAAACGACATGCTGGACGACATGCCACGGCAGAGTACCGCCCTCGTCGCAACATCAGGCAACGATGTGGCGGAGATCGCCGATACGCCTTCGGCCAAGCCGGTGAAGGCCAGCCGTCGTGCGCGCGCGGTCCGGCAGAAAGTGGTGCGGCCGTCCGCGCTCGGCATGCTGCTTCGGCCCATCGGCATCGCCATCGGCGTCGTGCTCATCGCCTATGCGCTGCTGTCCCTCGGCACAAGCTTCTATCGCAGCTATTACCGCCACCTCGACCACACCGCCGCGGTCCATCCCGACAACAGCATGTTCGACATCTTCTTCGGCGACCGGACCCTGCCGCCGGATGCCGTCGATCTCGTGGTCAAGGACGTGGACGGCACGCTGCATAAGGTCGTGGCGAGCAAGTCCGAGACGGACGATTTCGTCAACGACACCATCCTCATGCTCGACGACGAGCGGGCCCGCATCAAGCAGGCGGCACATCAGGATCTCGACCGCAGCTTCGCGCTCGCCTTTCAAGATCGCGAGCAGACCATCGCCGCTTATGCCGATTGGTTCTTCGCCTGGAAGCGCTCTTACGTGGTGCTGAAGGAAACCGTCTCCTCGGCGATGACCCGCTTCTTCGAGACCGGCAAATACGAATCCCTGACCGAGGCCATCGAGGCCGACGTGAAGGAGTATTTCATGCGGAATTACAAGGAGCAGGTGCTGAAGCCCGAGATCCGCGACGAGACCATTTCGAAAGGCGTCGAGCAGGCGGTGCGCCACGCCCATGACAGCTACCGGCGGGTGATCGCCAATGGCGACATGCGGCTCCAACTGTTCTTGGCCAAGCATACGAGCCACATGCAGGAGATTCCGGCGACCACTTCGATGACCAATATCGCGCTCGACTGGGATGCCCAGAAGTGGAAGGCGCCGGTTTATCTCATGGAGGATCGCGCTTTCGACGGCGTGGTCGGCGTCGGTACCGCGGCGGCCGGCGGCACGGTGGGCGCGCTGGCGCTCGGCCCGGCCATCAACGGCGTGCTCGCTCGGAGCTTCGCCGGCTTGTCGCAGCGGGTCGCCACCTCGCTTGGCACCCGCATCGCTTATGCCGAGGGCGGGGCCGTCGCCGGGACCTTCGTCCAGCCCATGGGCGGGCAGGTTGTGGGGGCCGCTATCGGCGTGCTGATCGGCACGGTCGCCGACTATCTCGCCAACGAGGCCAATGAGGCGATCAACCGGGAGAGCTTCGTCGCGGCCAATGACGAGGCGCTCGACGCCACCATCGCTGCGTGGAAGTCGGGCCTCGATGACAGCGTCGATACCGCCATCGACAAATGGTTCGACGACGCGCGGGCCTCTGTTGTACTCGCCTCCCAATAAGCTCGCCGCGTTCCCGCTTGCCCCGCGGCCGAAGCCCTGGGGCGACGGCTTCAAGACCACCCATGCGCCCTGGCTGGCGGAGACCGGTTCGGCGCCCCAAAAGCCCACATTCTGGCGGGAATCGGGGGAGGATTTTCGGTCGCATTTCCGCCGCTTGGCGGGCTATGCTGAGCCTAACAAGCAAAAACCTAGGGGCGTCAATACGGGGATGGAGGACAGCGTCAAAGCGATCGCGCGGCCGGCGGCCAGCCGCTCGCTGCGCGAGGCGATCCGCAAGGCTCGTCTCGAGGAGGCCGAGCGCCTCGACGTGACCGCCGATTTGCGTGACGGCGAGATCGCGCGGCTCGAGCTGCTCAAGGCCGAGCTGGAGACGGTGTTCGCCGATATCCCCAAGCATGACGACCGGTTCAGCCTGGCGCTGGTGCCGAGCCGCCCGGCGCGGTTGTGGATCGACCTGTTCACCTATGTCGCCATCGACGACGGCGCGGGCTCCTATCTCTTCATCCGCAACAGCGAGAACGGACGGCGCACGCTGTTCAGCTCGACCACCGTCGCCGAGATGGTGGACCGCATCACCACGCACATGGCCCATGAGATCGTGCGCCGGGAGCGGCTCGAGGCGGCGCTGGTGGAGCCCGGGCCGCGTCAGAGGGTGATGGTGGAGCAGGAGGGCTCAGGCGCCGGCATGGGCGTGGTGCTCGCGGCCTTCATCATCGGCCTTCTCACCGGCGCCGCCGGCCTGTTCGCCGCGGCCTGGCTCAGCGTTCCCTGAGCACGCGCCGCTCGCACTCCCACACCTGATCGGCGCTGGCCGCGGCGCGGCCGACCATCTCCACGCGCCAGCCATTGCCCGCCTTCTCGATATTGTACTCGTTGTAGCGGGCGGCGGGCGTACGTCCCTCGATGGCCTCCGACGCCGACGGCACGCCGACGACGATGGCCGGACCGCTCACCGTATCGAGTTCATGCACGGTCTGCTCATGCCTGTGCCCGTGCAGCACGAGTTCGGCGCCGTGCTCCCGCACCACGTCTCGGAACTTCTTGGCGTCGCGTAACCCCCGCCGCCAGCCCGATTGGCCGGGGAGCGGCGGATGGTGGATCAGCACCACGCGGAACAGGCCTTCGCGGCCGAGCCGATCCAACGCACTTGCAAGATAGGAGAGCTGCGGCTTGCCGAGCTTGCCGGCGGCGACGAAGGGCATGGTCGGAATGGCGGAGGATAGGGCGACGATGCCGATGTCGCCGAAGCGCCGCACGAAGGGAAAGCCGGTCTCGGGCGTGGCGAACAGCGCCGCGCCGGCTTCGTTCGCTTCCATATAAGGATGCCAGTGCCGCGTGCTCTTGTCGGGATGCAGCCGCACATAGGCGTCGTGATTGCCGGGGATGACCGTGACGTCCGCAGGCTTCCCCAGATGGTGCAGCCAGTCGGCGGCGCGCAGGAATTCCTCGGGCAGGCCGAGATTGACCAGATCGCCGGTGACGGCGACGTGGTCGGGATTGCGCTCCAGCAGATCCCGGGTGAGCACGTCGAGGAACTCGCGGCGATGGACGAGCTTCCGCCCGCGATGCCAATTCACATAGCCGAGGATGCGCTTCGACAGGAGATGCCGGCGCCTGGCATGCGGCATCGGGCTCAGGTGAATGTCGGAGAGATGGGCGAGGGTGAACACGGGGACTCGCGGTTTCCTGGGTGACGATTGGGCCGGACAGTAGAACGGCCGCGCCCCGGTTGCAAAATTGGGCGCCTTGAGAACGGCCAGGAGCCCCGGCTGTCATAATCCAGATATGGAAATGTCGTGATGCTGGACATGTGAGTCTCACCACAGTGGCGAATGGTCACCGTTCAAGAGTTTCGCCCGAAATTGGGCAAGCCCTCCTTAGGCGTCAATCACAAGGGACCGAAATGGCATTGATCGAGCAACCGATCGCTCATGGCGATGGGACGCCATGGCTAAACTCCTGATCGCGCGCCGCATGGCGTTCCTCGCCGCCGTGCTCGCGATGCTTGGCCTGCAAAGCGAGCCTGCCGCTGCGGGCTGCAATTCCGGCGACGTCGCTGATACCGATGTGCTCTCCAGCGCCAATTGCGAGGCGTCGGCGCCGGGAAGCGGCGCGCTGGCAGTTGGCACGGATGCAAGTGCTCAAGGTGACCAAACGACCGCTCGCGGGTCCGAGGCGGGAGGCTTGGGCTCGACGGGCACCCGGAACACGTGGACTGGGAGGTCGGCGGGGCAACAGGTCGACGGGAACAACAACACCGCGAGCGGCTTCTTCAGCGGCTTCAACGTCACCGGCAATTCCAACTCGGCCTTTGGCGAGGTTGCGGGTCAGAACGTGTTCGGCAACCGCAACACGGCCAACGGCGCGAGCAGTGGTGCGACCGTCTTCGGCGACAGCAATACGGCGAGTGGCTATCTGAGTGGCGCAACGTGACCGGAGATTCCAACGCCGGCTTTGGCGATAGTGCCGGCCAGCTCGTGACGGGCGACCGCAACACGGCGAGTAGCTACCTCAGCGGCGGCGTCGTCTTGGGAAACTCGAATGCGGCCTTCGGCGACAGCGCCGGTCAGTATGTGACAGGCAGCAACAACGTGGCGATGGGTCTTGCCGCCGGCAGTAACATCACCGCGTCGGACACGGTGTCCATCGGCAGCAATGCGATCGCGAGCGCTGATGGCGCAACCGCCATTGGCCTGAACAGCCAGGCGACCGGTGCCAATGCCGTCGCTTTCGGTTCGAATGCGGTGGCGACGCATGCGAACGCCGCCGCCTTCGGCAGCGGGGCCGCGACGACACGAGCAAATCAGCAAGTGTTCGGGACGGCGTCGAACACGTACACGATGCCCGGCCTTACCTCGAGCCATAGTAAATCGGCGCAAGGGTCACCAACCCATCTCGTCACCTCGAATGCAAGTGGCGACCTTGCCGCCTATAGCTGTCTCCGAGCTCGGCCTGGCCACGGCGAGGACATCAGACGACGCTGAATGGGCGCATCGACAGGTGAGCGCGCGGACGGACGAGGCCATCGCGGCGCGTCGCGCTGGCGATGTCCATGGAGAACCCGGATCTGACCGGCAATGAGCGGTTCGGCGTGGCGGCGAACTGGGGCGGCTTCGAGGATGCCAACGCGTTCGGCTTACCGCTGGTGGGCGTGCTCGCCACCGATTTCCTGCTCGAAGGGCGACCGGGTCGCGCTCCTCGGCGGCGGACGTCGGGTTGGGCGTTGCCACAACGAAGGAGAGGTTGCCGGCCACGCCGGACTGACCTTCGGTCTGGTAGTGGGTCGTATTGCGCTACCGCGTTTCGCGCCACACAGAGCGCGAACTTATCCCCGCCCGTCTCTCTTTGTGCGCTACCGGCCTCTGGCCTACTTGCGCGCGATTTATCCCCGCCTCCGAAGCTGACGTAGAATGCTTCCATCACCTCGTCCATGAGGACGCGAGCTTGCAGACCGTCTGTGTCGTCGGGACGAAGGTGCGGCGCCCGGGGCGGCGCGGTAAAGAAGGGTCATCGTGGACAGGAAGACCCACCAGCCCGGGCCACCGCGTCAGGCTAACGGACCAGCCTCGGGGGTCTCCGCTCCGCCCACCTGCGCTGTAACGCGTGGGCCGTCGGGTGAGGCGTGCGCGAAACCATCCGCGTTGCGCCTGTGCCACTGGTGAGAAGCCGTGCGGAAGGGGGCTGTAAAATCATCGCCGGAGCGGGGCGCCGAGAGGCCGCCCGGTTTGCGCAACGGACGCGGCCGATCGGTGCCCCGCAGTCCTTCGGCGCTCAAGCAGCGCGAAGCGCGGTAGCGCGTACAAAAGCTCTTTGACGGGCCGGGCGCGAAAGTGTCGGGCAACGAGCCCGTGCGCGCTGGCCAGAGATTTGCCGCTGTTTGGACGAGCGAGGTCGTGGGAAGATGCCGATGATGACTCGAAAATGGACCTTTGTTTTGCGGGCTTGCGCTCTGTCTGTCCGTCCCCGGGCTGGCTTTGCCGCAAAGCGGCGTCGAGATCCCAGCCGGGCAAAGGGCGGTGTGGCCATGCCCGACGCCGAGAAGATCGTGCTGCTCGTGCGCAACAGCCTCATCACCCTCAATGATGCGCTGCAGACCGGGAATTTCACCGTGCTGCGCGACATGGCGCGCCGGGGTTCCGGGAGGCGAACAGCGCGGCGAAGCTCTCGCAGATCTTCGCAAGCCTCGGCGCGCAAAATATCGATCTCTCCGCCGTCGCCGTGATCGTGCCCCAGCTTTCGCAGGCGCCGGGGCTCGATCCGGAGAAGAGCATGCTGCATCTGAAAGGCTATTTTCCCGGGCAGCCGGTGCAGATCAATTTCGAGCTGCTCTATCAGGCCGTGAATGGAAGCTGGCGCCTGTTCGGCATCTCCGTGCAGCCGGGGACGCCGCAAGACGCCGCGCCGCGCGCGGAAGCATCGGGCTCGACCGCGGCAAAGAAGAAAAACTAAGACCGGCGAAAGGAGGCACCGCTGAACCCGAAGCCATCACGCAGTCCGCGCGTCTCGCGCCTCATCACGGGGGTGCTGCGGCCCTTCTGGCGCCTGCGCCGGGGCATGACGCTCGGCGCGCAAGGCGTCGTCATCGATGGCGACGGACCGCGTGCTGCTGGTGCGGCACAGCTACCGGCCGGGCTGGTTCTTTCCGGGCGGCGGGGTCGAATGGGGCGAGACGCTGGAGGAGGCGCTGGCGCGCGAGCTCGAGGAGGAGGTGGGCGTGACGCTGACCGGGCCGCCGGTGCTGCACGGCATGTTTTCCAACGGCACCAATTTTCCCGGCGATCACATCGCGCTTTACCTCATCCGGGCGTGGACGCGGCGCGAGGGCTACCGCCAACGGGGCGAGATCGCCGAGGCCGAGATGTTCGCGCCGGACGATGTGCCGGCGACGACCGATCCCGGCACGCGCAAGCGTCTCGCCGAGATCTTCGGCCGCGCGCCGCTCAGTCCCAAATGGTCGTGAGACGTCGTCTACTCGCCGCCGCCGGCGAGCTTCTTTGTGATCTTGGCGACGTGGTGGCCCTGGAAGCTGGCGAGGTTCAGCTCCTTCTGCGACGGCGAGCGCGAGCCGTCAGGTGCTGCGATGGTGCCGGCGCCGTAGGGCGAGCCGCCCTTGACCTCGCTGATGTCGGGCAGGTCCGGCGCGGAATAGGGCAGGCCGACGATGACCATGCCGTGATGGATCATCGTGAAGTGCACCGAGACGATGGTGGTCTCGTTGCCGCCGCCGGTCGAGGTCGAGGTGAAGACGCTGCCGACCTTGCCGATCAGCGCGCCGCCGACCCACAAGGGGCCGGTCTGGTCGAAGAAGTGCCGCATCTGCGCCGACATGTTGCCGAAGCGGGTCGGCGTGCCGACGATAATGCCGTCATAGTTGGCGAGTTCTTGCGGGTCGGCGATGTCGGCGGGCTGATCCACCTTCATGCCCGCGGCGCGCATGACGTCCTCGGGCATCAACTCCGGCACGCGCTTCACGGTCACGTTCACGCCGTCGACGGCGCGCACGCCGTGCGCCATGGCGTAGGCCAAAGTCTCGGTATGCCCGTAGGATGAATGATAAAGAACGAGCAGTTGCGCCGTATCCGCCATGAAATGCCCCCGCTTGCCTCATCTGGGGCGTGGCTCCGCCCCTCCCGCGCTCGTGTTTAGTTTAGCAGATTCAATACTGTGACGAGATGCGATAACACATACTGAACTTGAGCGGGTTCGTAAACGTGTCCAAATGGGCCAGTGGGGCGGTCTTTAGAGCGCTGGACCTGAGGCGGCCGTCCGTGATATGGCAGCGCCCGTCATGTGCACGAGGATCGAAATTTCGACGTTTCCCCGACGACGAGCGGGCGCCCGCCTTGCGCGGACTGCTTAAGCCTCGTCGCCGTCACCTCGTCTTTCTCCATTGAAGATCGCGTTTGGTGCCCGCGGGCGAGGGATCTCCCTCGATCAGCCATCTCGGTGCTAACGCCATGACGACCTTTGAAATCCGCCTTGAAACCGCCGACGCCGCGCCGGCGCTGTCGCAATTGTCGGCCGATGCCTTCGGCCCGGGCCGCTTCGCCCGCACCGCCTACCGGGTGCGCGAAGGCGTGCCGCCGGTGCCTGCGCTCAGCCTGACCGGCTGGCTCGACGGCCGCCTTGTCGGCGGCATCCGCTTCACCGCCATCAGCATCGGGGCGGAGGAGGGGGCGGCGCTGTTGGGGCCGCTCGTGGTCGATCCGGCGGTGAAGGGCAAGGGCTACGGCAAGGCGCTGGTCGGCGAGGGGCTGACGCGCGCGCGCGACGAAGGCTTCGGCCTCGTGCTGCTGGTGGGCGACATGCCCTATTACGGCCGGTTCGGCTTTGCGCCGGTGGCGCCCGGCAAGATCACCCTGCCGGGTCCGGTCGATCCGGCACGCTTGTTGGCCGTCGAGCTTATGTCCGGGACGCTGGAGGGGGCCGCCGGCCGGGTCAAGGCGCACGCGCGCTGAGCTTGGCGGATATGGCCGGTTAGTGGCCTTCGCGGTACCAGGTGGCGGCCAGCAGGCCGAGCAGCAAAGCGAGCGCCAGGAAGCCGGTGAACAGCGGGAACAGGCGCACGCCTTTCACGTGATAGGCCTCGCGCTTGTGCAGGCCGAGCCAGTCGCCGCCATGCATCACATGGCCGCTGCGCATCATCACGAGGCGCGGCAGGCCGGCCGCCTCGCCGTCCTTGCGGCCGAGCCAGAAGGCGCCGCCGCCGGTCTCATCGAGAATCGGGGCGAGGGCCGTATCGGTCGCGGTCACCGCGGCGAGCTCGCGGGTGTTGGCGTTGCCCACGGTGACGATGCTGGCCAGTTGGCCCGAGGCCACGCGGTACACGCCTTGCTCCTCGGCGGTCATGACTTTGCGCCAAAGCCCGCGCTCGCCCTTGTCGAGAGTGACCATCTCCTTCTTGCCGGAGGGCGTGGTCACGGCAACCGGCTCGACCTTGTCCTCGATCGAACGGCGCTCGATGATGAGCGTCTGGCCGCGGCTCGTGGCCTTCAAGGTCTCCTCTTCGAGCTCGGGCTCCTTCATCAGCCAATGGGCGAGACGGCGTAGGAGGTCGGTGTAAGGACCGCCGCCGTCATAGCCGCGCGCCCAGAGCCAGGCGTGGTCGGAGAGAAGCAGCGCCACGCGGCCCTTGCCGCGCTCGCCGATGACGAGCAGCGGCTTGTCGTCGGCGCCCTTCATCAGCACCTCGCCCTGTTGCGGGCTGACGTCCACGACCCGGAACCAGCGGCCCCAACTGGGTTCGCCATTGGCGCCGTTATGCGCGCCTGGCAGGTCGCTGGTGACGGGATGCTTGCCGCCGAGTTCGGTCAGCGCCGGCTTGAAGGGCTGCTCGATGACCCGGCCCGACGGCACGGCGGGCAGGATCTGGCCGAGTGGCGTGCGGTAGAGGCTGAGCGCGGAGGCATAGTCGTCGCCGGCTGAGACGAGCACGGCGCCGCCGCGTTCAACGTAGCGGGCGACGTTCTCCAGATAGAGCAACGGCAGCACGCCGCGGCGCTGGTAACGGTCGAAGATGATCAGATCGAACTGATCGAGCTTCTCCTGGAACAGCTCGCGGGTGGGGAAGGCGATCAGCGAGAGCTGATTGATGGGCGTGCCGTCCTGCTTCTCGGGCGGACGCAGGATGGTGAAATGCACGAGGTCGACGGAGGCGTCGGACTTCAGCATGTTGCGCCAGGTGCGCTCGCCGGTATGGGGCTCGCCCGAAACGAGCAGCACCCGCAAATTCTCGCGCACGCCCTCGACGGTGAGGACGCTGCGATTGTTGATGGTGGTGAGCTCGCCGGGCGCCGCCTCCGCTTCGATCTCGACAATATTGGGACCGGCGTGATCCATCGCCACGGGAATCTCGACCGTCTCGCCGATGCGCACGGTCTTCTGCGTCGGCGCCTGGCCCTGATGGGTGACGGTCAAGGTCACGGTGCCGCCGCTGTCGGGGCGCGTCTCGGTAACCTTGACCTCGACCGGCTGGGTGCTGCCGACGATGCCGAAGCGCGGGGCGCTCAATACTTCGAGCCTGCGGTCGAACTCGTCCTTCTTGCCGGTGATGAGCGCATGCACCGGGGCGTCGAAGCCGAGCGCGGAAGCGGTGCCCGGCACGTCGTGCACCTCGCCGTCGGTGATCATGACCACGCCGGCGAGGCGGTCGGGCGGCACGTCTGCAAGCGCCTGGCCGAGATCGGTGAACAGCATGGTGCCGTCACGTTCATTGTCGGCGGAGGTCGAGGTGGAGCGCACAAAACGCACATCGAGATCGGGAATCGTCTTGAGACGGTCCTCCAGCCCCTTGCGCACGGCCTCGGTGCGCTCGGTGCGCCCGGCAATGGCCTGGCTCTGACTGTCGTCGACCACGACGGTGACGATGTCGTTGAGCGGCTCGCGATCCTCTTGCTTGAGATGCGGGTTGGCCATGGCCAGCATGAGCATGACGAAGGCGAGCAGGCGCAGGATCGCGCCGCGGCGCGCGCGCCAGAACAGCAGCGCCAGCAGGCCCGCGCCAATGGCGGCAATCACCCACAGGACCGGCCAGGGCACGAAGGGGATGAACTCGACGGACCAGCTCATGGGCTACTGTCCCAACCGCTCGAGCAGGGCAGGAACGTGCACCTGATCGGCCTTGTAGTTGCCGGTAAGCGCGTACATCACGAGGTTGACGCCGGCGCGGAAGGCCATCTCCCGCTGCACTTCGCCGCCGGGCACGACCGGAAAGATCGGCCGGTTGGCATCGTCGAGCGCCCACGCCGAGGCGAGGTCGTTCGAGGTGATGACGAGAGAGCTCACCCCGTCGGTGCGGCGGGAGCGCTCGCTGCGCTCGGCCTCGTCGGCGGGCTCGGCCTCGACCCATAGCGAGCCGCCGTCCCAGCGGCCGGGGAAGCTCCGCATCAAATAGAAGGACTTGGTGAGGACGTGGTTCTCAGGCACCGGCTCGAGCGGCGGCAGATCGAGCTGACCGATCAGGCGGGTGAGCGCCTTTCCCTGGCTGCCGCCATAAGCCACGCTCTCCTGGTCGCGGGTATCGAAGATGATCATGCCGCCTTGCTTCATATAGGCGTCGACCTTGGCGAGGGTCTTGTCGGACAGCGGCTCGGCGTCCTCGCGCACGGGCCAATAAAGCACCGGGAAGAAGGACAACTCGTCGGTGTCGATGTCGACGCCCATGGGATCGCCGGGCTCGAGCGCCGTGCGGGCGCGCAGCACCTTGCTCAAGCCCCCTAGGCCTTCCTCGCTGGTGCGGTCGATCTCCGCGTCGCCGGTCCGCACGTAAGCCAACCGCGTGCTGAGCGCGGCTTTCAGAGCGAAGTCGTCCGCCGCGTTGCCCGTGGCGGACGGCTGCCCGTCCCCTTCCGCGGCAAAGCTCGGTGAGGGCAGCGCAAGCGGCAGAAGCGCGAGCGCAAAGACGATGGCCACGGCGCTGGCGGCGCGGCGGCGGAAGCGCAAGCCGGTGCTCAGCGCCAGCACCGCAAGGATGTCGAGGGCGAACAAGCCTAGCGCGGCGATATAGAGCCAAGGCTCGAGCGCCATGGGCTTCTTCAATGTGTAGCCGCTGACCTCGCTGGCGCCTTCGATGGCCGCAAGGCTTTTGAGGTTCGTCTTGGCCGTGACGAGGTTCAAGGCATGGGCCGCGGCGGACGGGCCGTAATAGCCCGGCGGATGATCGGGGCCCGGCAGGGTCGTGTCGAGTTGATCGGGGGCGATCGGCGCGGCGCGCAACGGCGGCGGGACCAGTTGACCGAAGCCGTCCAGGGTCTGGATCGGCGCCAGTGCCGTGGTCGATGCTGGCGTGGCCGCCGCCTCGAGGCTCGCGCCCTCGTCACCTGTTTGAGCGCCCACTTGGCTGGGCCCCAGCGTGATGGCGCGGCGAAGCATCTCCACGAAGAGTCCGGAGAGCGGCAGGTTCGACCAGTCCGAGTTGGCGGTGACGTGGAACAGCACGATCCAGCCTTCGCCGTGCTTAGCGGCGGTGACGAGCGGCGTGCCGTCGGCCAAGGTCGCCCACACTTCGGCGTCCATGGCCACGGTGGGATCGGCAAGGACCTGACGGTTCACGCGGACATCGTCGGGGATCGTCAGTCCTTTGAACGGGCTCTTGTCGTCGAAGGCCGCCAATGGCTGCGGCGTGCTCCAGGAGAGCGAGCCGCCGAGGGAACGGCCGCCGCGGCGAAGCGCGACAGGCAGCAACTCGTCACCGCCTTGCTCGAGACGAGGTCCGGCAAAGCGGATCAGGACACCGCCCTGGTCGAGCCAGCCTCCCAGCTCTTCCTGGGTGCCGGCGACGAGCTTGCCGATATCGGCGAGCACGATGGTCGAGACCCGTTGCTTGTCGATGAGATCATGCACGGCCGTCGCGACATTGCGCTCGGTCGGCGTGATGACATCGGCATAAGGCGAGAGCGCGCGATCAACGTAATAGAGCGGCGACAGCAGAGGCTGGGCTTCCTCGCGCGATTCGCCGGAGACGATACCGACCCGATGCCATTGCGAACGAGCATCGAGCAGATGGACGGCGCCGGCGGAGCGTTCGCCTTTGACTTGGATGCGCGCCACTTGATTGCGAATCTCAAGCGGCAGATCGAAGCTCGCCTTGGCTTCGCGCTCACCCCTCTTGATGGTGTAGGTCGCTTCGCCGAGCGGTTCGCCGCGGCCGGTCAGCGCGCTGACGATGCCGCTGCGGGGGCCGTCGACGCTGCTGAGTACGCGGCCGGCGAGCACACCGCCTTCGCCGGTGGACTGTCCGAGGCCGAGTGCGGCTTCGCCCGCCGCGGGCTTGAGCACGGTCAGGCTGCCGCCATTGCCGGCGAGCTTGGCGAGGAGGGCGGAGAAGCTATCGCCTTCGCCATAATCGAGGCCGTCGGAAAGCCACACGACGCTATGGCCGGTCTGGCCTGCGAGCGCTTTCTCCAGGGCCGCGGCGAGGCTCGCGCGGTCGGGCGCGTAAGGCTCGGGGGTCAGGCCGGCAATGCGCTCGCGCGCCTCCTCGGCGGGAAGCGGCTCGCTGAGCGGCTGGCCCGGGGCGGTCGGCGCCAGCATCACGGTGCGCCCGTCGCGGCCGGCACGGTCGATGGCCGCGGCGATCGTCTCGCGGCGCGCGGCCCAATGGGCGGCCGAGGCCCAGCCATTGTCGACGACAAGAAGGAGCGGACCTTCGCCGGCGAACGTCTCGCGGTCGGGATTGAGCACGGGCCGCGCGAGCGCCAGGATCAGAAGCGCGGCGAGCAGCATGCGCAGCAGAGTGAGCCACCACGGGCTGTGGGCCGGGGTCTCCTCGGTGGATTTCAGGTCCTTGAGCAGCCGCGTCGGCGGGAACACCACCACATGCGGGCTCGGCGGGGTGAAGCGCAGCAGCCACCAGATGGCCGGCAGGGCCGCGAGCGCCGCCAGGATCCAGGGCTGCAAAAAGCCTATGGCGCCGATCGTCATCATGCGGGTTCCGCCGATGTTGTCGCGGCTGCCGGGGCGGCGCGCGGGGCGCGATAGCGGTAATCGCGGTCGAGCCCGGCGAGGTGACTGTGAACGGCGAGGACCACTTCCTCGGGCGGACGATCGGTATGGTGCACGACGAACGACCAGCCGAGGCGGCGCGCCGCTTCCTGGAGATCGATGCGGTGACGCTTCATCCGCTCTTGGTAGCTGTCGCGCAGGGTCTCGGCGCGGCCGGCGATCACGCTGGCGCCGCCCTCGCTCGAGGCAAACTCGGTGCGCCCGGTGTAGGGCAGGGTTTCTTCGGCCGGGTCGAGCACCTGGATGAGATGGCCGCGCACGCCCTGGCCGGCAATGGTCTGGAACCGCGCGACGGTTTCATCCACCGGCTCGAGGAAATCCGAGATCAGGAGGCATTCGGAAAAGCGGCTGAGCCGCGCGGGCGGCGGCAGGCTTGCATCGGCGGTCTCGCGCAAGAGAACCTCGGCGACCTTGCGGCCGGCGTTGCGCCCGACGAAGGGCACGCCGCCGAGAAGGCCGACGCGCTCGCCGGCGCGCGACAGAAGTTCGGTCAGCGCCAGCGCCAGCACGACGGCCCGGCTCTCCTTGGTCACCTTGGCCAGCGACGAGCGGAAATGCATGGAGGGCGAGAGATCGACCCAGATCCAAACCGTGTGGGCGGCTTCCCATTCCCGCTCGCGCACGAATAAATGGTCTGAGGCGGCCGAGCGGCGCCAGTCGATGCCGGCGGCGGAGTCGTTTTGATCGAAATGACGGAATTGCCAGAAGGTCTCGCCCGGGCCGGCGCGGCGGCGGCCATGTGTGCCATGGGTCACGGTATGTGCGACGCGTTGGGACTCGATGAGGAGCGCAGGCATGCGCGCCGCAAGCCCATGGGCTTCGGCTTCCTCGGCCAGAAACGGCTGACGCTGTTTCGCCTGCGCGTTCGCCACGCTCGGCCTACCTGAGCGGACTGATGAGTCTTGCCATCATGTCGCTCATCTCGACCCCTTCCGCGCGGGCGGCGAAGGTGAGCGCCATGCGGTGCTTGAGCACAGGCTCGGCAAGGTCAATGACGTCATCCACGGACGGCGCGAGCCGTCCATCCATCATCGCCTTGGCGCGGACCGCAAGCATCAGCGCTTGGCTCGCGCGCGGGCCGGGGCCCCAGGCGATCATGTCATCGAGCTCTTGGTCGTTGCCCGCGCCCGGCCGCGCGGAGCGGACCAGTTGCAGGATCGCGTCGACCACCTGATCGCCGACCGGCAGCTGGCGCACGAGGCGCTGCGCCATCATCAGTTCGTCGGCGGAGAGAATGGTCTTGAGTTCGCGCTCCTCGACGCCGGTGGTGGCGAAGAGCATGCGCCGCTCGGCTTCGGCGTCGGGATAGGAGACGTCGATCTGCAACAGGAAGCGGTCAAGCTGGGCCTCGGGCAGGGGATAGGTGCCTTCCTGCTCGAGCGGGTTCTGGGTGGCGAGCACATGGAAGGGGTGGGGCACGTCGTGGCGGACGCCGGCCACGGTGACATGATGCTCCTGCATGGCTTGGAGCAGCGCCGACTGGGTCTTGGGGCTGGCGCGGTTGATCTCGTCAGCCATCAGGAGCTGCGTGAAGATCGGACCCTTGATGAAGCGGAAGCTGCGGCGGCCGCCGGTTTCCTCTTCCAGCACCTCGGAGCCGACGATGTCCGACGGCATGAGGTCCGGCGTGAACTGAATGCGCTTGTTGTCGAGACCAAGCACGGCGCCGAGCGTCTCGACAAGGCTCGTCTTGGCGAGGCCGGGCACGCCGATCAGAAGCGCATGGCCGCCGGACAGAAGGGTGATCAACGCAAGGTCGATGACGCGGTCCTGGCCGAAAATGACATTCGCGGTCGCATCCCGCACGTCCTGGATCTTGGCGCCGATTTCGTCCAGGCGATCCACGAGTTGGGTCTCGGATTGGGCAAGTGTGGTCATGGCTTCAGTTTCGCTCGATCCTGATGATGGAGAAATATAGGGCCAAAGGCCGGGTAAAGCGGAACACTTTGCAGCGGCAATTGGGTCACAATAGCGTTGGCGCCGATGCCGGATGGCGCGTTCCGCGGCGAAGCAGAAACAGGGTCAGAAACGGCTCATATGATGATGTCTGACCAAGACAAAAGAGATGGACTCGTAGCATCTGGCAAGGGCGGCGGCAAACCGCCGAAGCCATTATTGCCAAACCTTAATAATTGCGGGGATATCGGGCTGAAGATCGCCCGCGACGGCACTTGGTATCTACCAAGGCGGCCCCATCAACCGGAAGCCGCTGGTCAAGTTGTTCGCCTCGGTGTTGCGCCGCGAAGACGACGGCTTCTACCTGGTGACGCCGGTGGAGAAGGTGCCCATCGCCGTCGACGCCGAGCCCTTCGTCGCCGTGGCAGCTGACGCAGGAGGGAAGCGGCACAGGCCAGCGCCTCACCTTCCGCACCAATGTCGACGATGTGGTGACCGCGGACGCCGCGCACCCGATCGGCTTCCGCGCCGAGGCGAGCGGGGCCATGCGCCCTATGTCGTGGTGCGCGACGGCTTGCGGGCGCGGCTCGCGCGGCCCGTCTATTACGAGCTCGCCGCGCTGGCGGTCGAGACGGACGAGGGCGTCCGGCGTGTGGAGCGGCGGCGCCTTCTTCCCGTTTCCCGATGGAAGAGGACTGAAGCGCCTCGCTTTGTCGGGCGCGCGCAGCTAAGGTTTTCGGCAAAACGTCTCATCAAGAGGGAGGCCGTCCAGCCGATGTTGCGCATCGCTCTCATCGATATTCTGCTCTTCGCGCTGCCGTTCCTGATCTACGCGGCCTATATGGTCTGGGTGAAGGGCGCCGCGCCGGCGAGCCTGTGGCAGAGCGCGCCGATCTTCTGGCTGCTCGCGATCGGCTTCGGTCTTCTGTTCGTCACCATGGCGACGCTGGTGCAGTTCTCGGGCGGCGAGCGCGGCGGGACCTATCATCCGCCCGTCATCGAGGACGGCGTGATCAAGCCCGGCGGCATCGACTGACGGCAGAGGCGGCATGGCCGAGCACGATCCTCCGCGCACCGCACGCGCCACCGTCGCTGCAAGGACGCCGCTTGGCTGAAGCGGCCGGAGACGCGCGCCGTGTTCGCGGCGCTCTGTCGGGCGACGGTATCGAGACGCGGGCGGTGGGCGGCGCGGTGCGCGATGCGCTGCTCGGGCTCGACGTCACCGACGTCGACTTCGCCACCACGGCGGTGCCGGACAAGGTCATGGCGCTGGCGCGCAAGGCGGGCCTCAAGGCGATCCCGACCGGCATCGCGCACGGCACGGTCACGGTCGTCGCCGACGGCATGGCGTTCGAGGTGACGACGCTGCGGCGCGACGTGGAGACCTTCGGCCGCCATGCCAAGGTCGCCTTCACGCAAGACTGGGCGGAGGATGCGCAGCGGCGCGACTTCACGCTGAACGCGCTCTATGCCGGAGCGGACGGCACGCTCTACGACCCGCTCGGCGGCTATGAGGATCTCGCGGCGGGACGCGTGCGGTTCATCGGCGATGCGCGATGCGCGCATCAAGGAGGACTATTTGCGCATCCTCCGCTTCTTCCGCTTCAACGCCTATTACGGCAAGGGGCCGCTCGACCGAGAGGGGCTTGCCGCTTGCGTGCGGCAGCGCGCCGGACTGGCGCAGCTTTCGGCCGAGCGCGTTTGCGGCCGAGCTCAAGCGCATCCTCGTGGCGCCCGAGGCCGATCGCGGGTATCGAGGCCCTGTTCGACTACGGGCTGTTGAGCGACATTCTTGGCAGCGCGCCGCGGCTCGACCGGCTGGCGCGGCTGATCGCCATCGAGACGGCGCAGGGCCGCGAGCCCAATGCGCCGCTCCGGCTTGCCGCGCTTTGCGTGTTCGTGGCCGAGGATGCGCCCCGGCTTGCCGCGCGCTTCAAGCTGTCCAATGCGGAGCAGGCGATGCTGGCGCTCGGCGCCGACGAGGCCTTCGACCAGGCGCTGCCGGAGGAAGATGCCGCCAAGCGGCTGCTCTATCGCACGGGCCGGACGACTACGCCGCGCAGGTCCTGCTCGCTTGGGCGGCAACGCGGCGCGCGGCCGACGATGCCGCATGGGCACGCGCGCTCACGCTTGCCGGAGCGGTGGCAGGCGCCGGGTTTCCGTTGCGCGGCGCCGGACATCACCGCGCTCGGCGGCTTGAAGGGACCGGAGATCGGCGAGATGTTGCGCGCGGTGGAAGCAGCAGTGGATCGACGAGCGGTTTTGCCGAGGACCGCGACGCAGCTGCTGGCGAAGGCCAAGACGCTTGCCGGTCTAGCTCCAGCCGCTCGATGAGCCCCATGGCGGCGGCGGGCGCCCGCAGCTTTCCTTCATGGATGAAATAGACGAACACGTCGCGCGGCTTGGCGTCCGGTGTATGTGCGGCTGTCCACGACCGGCAGATCGCCCGGCGCAGCCGCCTGCGGCCCAGACTTTCGCGCGCGCGGCCCAGTCATCGAGGTCCTTCGGCGCATAGCCGGTCTCGATCGCGTCGTCGCCGTTCTGGAGGCGCGCATAGACGATTTCGCCGGTCAGGTCGGCGATCGAGGGATAGTCCTCGCTGTCGACATAGACCGGCGCCACGCCATGATCGCGTAGCAGGCCGATGAAGGCGGGGTCCTGGAAGCTCGCATGGCGCACCTCGACCACGTGGTTGAGCCTTCGCCCGTTCAGGTTTTCCGGCAAATGTTCCAGGAACTTGCCGAAGTCGGCTTCGTCGAATTTCTTGAACGGCGCGAACTGCCAGAGCACCGGCCCGAGCTTGTCGCCGAGCTCGTCGAGCCCTGAGTCGAAGAAGCGTTCGATGAACTTGCCGGTCTCGGCCAGCACCTTTTGCTGGGTGACGAGGCGCGGACCCTTCACCGAATAGACGAAGCCGTCCGGTGCGGTGTCGGCCCATTTCTTGAAGCTCTTGGGCTTTGCAGCCGGTAATGGGTGGCGTTGATCTCGATGGAGGTGAGGTGGCTGGTGGCGTAGGCCAGCTCGTCGGCTTGGCGCAGCCCTTTCGGATAGAACGCCCCGCGCCACGGCGCATAGACCCAGCCGCCGACGCCGGCGCGAATGCGGCCTTGCTTGGGTGGTCGGGTTGGGCGCTTGAGTGCGAGCATCGCCATGCTTAGGCGTAGCGCAACTGCCGCGGCGGCACATAAAAAAAGAGCCGCGCCCGGAGGGCGCGGCTCGAAGCGAATCGTTACAGTCGCTTAAGCAGCGGACTTTAAAAGCCCATCCCGCCCATCCCGCCCATGCCACCCATGTCGCCGCCGGGCATGCCGGAGCCACCCATTTCTTCGGCAGCTCGGCGACCATGGCCTCGGTGGTGATGAGCAGGCCGGCGACGGAAGCCGCATCCTGCAGCGCGGTGCGCACGACCTTGGCCGGATCGATGACGCCCTGCTTGACCAGGTTGCCATACTCGCCGGTCGCGGCGTTGTAGCCGAAGGAATAGTCGTCCTTGTCGAGGATCTTGCCGACGACAACGGCGCCGTCTTCGCCCGCATTGTCGGCGATCTGGCGCAGCGGGGACTGAAGCGCGCGGCGCACGATGTTGACGCCGATCTTCTGGTCGTCATTGGCGCCCTTGAGGTTGTCGAGCGCCTTGATGCGCGAAGCAGCGCGACGCCGCCACCGGGAACGATGCCTTCCTCGACGGCTGCGCGGGTCGCGTTCAACGCATCGTCGACGCGATCCTTCCTCTCCTTCACTTCGATCTCGGTGACGCCGCCGACCTTGATCACGGCAACGCCGCCGGCGAGCTTGGCCAGACGCTCTTGCAGCTTCTCGCGGTCGTAGTCGGAGGTGGTGTCCTCGATCTGCTGACTTGATCTGGGCGACGCGCGCCTGGATGTCGGTCTTCTTGCCGGCGCCGTCGACGATGGTGGTGTCATCCTTGGTGATGACGACCTTCTTGGCCTGCCCAGCATGTCGAGGGTCACATTCTCGAGCTTGATGCCGAGGTCCTCGGAGATCACCTGACCGCCGGTCAGGACGGCGATGTCCTGAAGCATGGCCTTGCGGCGATCGCCGAAGCCCGGCGCCTTGACCGCCGCGACCTTCAGGCCGCCGCGCAGCTTGTTGACCACGAGCGTGGCGAGCGCCTCGCCCTCGACGTCCTCGGCGATAATCAGCAGCGGCCGGCCCGACTGCACCACCGCCTCGAGCAGCGGCAGCATGGACTGGAGGTTGGAGAGCTTCTTCTCGTCCACGAGAATGTAGGGGTTCTCCAGTTCGACGCGCATCTTGTCGGCGTCGGTGATGAAGTAGGGCGAGATGTAGCCGCGGTCGAACTGCATGCCCTCGACCACTTCGAGCTCGGTGGCGAGGCTCTTGGCCTCCTCGACGGTGATCACGCCGTCATTGCCGACCTTCTGCATGGCCTCGGAGATGAAGCGGCCGATTTCCTGGTCGCCGTTGGCGGAGATGGTGCCGACCTGCGCGATCTCCTCGTTGGAGGTGACCTTCTTCGCCTTCGCCTTCAGCTCATCGAGCACGGCGGTCACGGCGAGATCGACGCCGCGCTTCAGGTCCATGGGGTTCGAGCCGGCGGCGACGGACTTGGCGCCTTCCTTGACGATGGACTGCGCCAGCACGGTCGCGGTGGTGGTGCCGTCGCCCGCCTCGTCGGCGGTCTTGGAGGCAACTTCGCGCACCATCTGTGCGCCCATGTTCTCGAACTTATCTTCGAGCTCGATCTCCTTGGCGACCGTCACACCGTCCTTGGTGATGCGCGGGGGGCCGAAGGATTTCTCGAGCACGACGTTGCGGCCCTTGGGCCCCAACGTCACCTTGACCGCGTTGGCCAAGATGTCGACGCCCCGGAGCATGCGCTCGCGGGCGTCTTGGGAGAATTTCACTTCCTTAGCAGACATCGGTAACTCCGTTCTTGTCGGTACCCTGAGGAACGCGCGGGCCGCGCGCGCCTCGAAGGGCGGGGGAATGCGGGGTCATCTCCCTTGGGAGCCGCCTGGGGCGGCCCCGTCAGGATGACGAATTCTGTTACGCAGCTTTCTTCTTCGTGTTCTTGGCTGCGGCGCCTTCAAGTACGCCGAGAATGTCGCTCTCTTTCATGATGAGGACGTCCTGGCCCTCGATCTTGACCTCGGTGCCGGACCACTTGCCGAACAGCACGCGGTCGCCGGGCTTCACATCCAGGGGCTGGACATGACCCTTCTCGTCGGGGGCGCCGGGGCCCACGGAAACGATCTCGCCCTCTTGGGGTTTCTCTTTCGCGGTATCGGGGATGATGATGCCGCCACGGGTCCGTTCGTCCTCCTCGATCCGGCGTACGACGACGCGATCATGCAATGGACGAAACTTCATCTTGCTCTCTCCTTCGGCAAATTGTCATGAGTGGGGCCGGCCCCCGGGACTGGGGGCACCCGGAATCTATGTAGATTCAGGGTTTGGCACTTTCAAGGCGAGAGTGCCAGGAAATCGTTAGCAGCCTCTCCGGTCTGCTGCCAAGACGCTGATTCCACTGAGAAAAATCTATAGACGCAAGGGAATCCCGTCATTAGCATTGAGAAGACCAAAAAGGATGATCACGAGGGGATTTGAGCCATGCTAGCAGGGGATTTGGACCCGGGCTTCGTTCGCCAAATCGAAGGGTTTTCGCTGACCACCGCCGAAATTCTCTACCGCCTGCCTGACCACAAGAAGCTTCTCCAGAGCTATGTTTGGCAGGACTACGACTTGGCGCCACGCTTTCCCAAGCTCACCGACTTCTTGGACTTCTGGAACGCCAATCTCGACGGTCCGCTTTATCGGGTGCGGGTGGCACATCACAAGCTCATCTCGCCCAGAGAGTTCAGCTTCGTGGACGGCGAGCTGCGCCTGCACTAAGGCCGCCGAGGCTCGCCATCACAGCGCTGCCATGGCAAGCTCGTAAGCTGTTCGCGGGCTTTACGGGAGGCGTGACATGCGGTGGATCAGGGGGTTCTTGGTTGGCGGCTTGCTCGGGACGCTGTTCGGCATCGCGCTCGGCATCTTCCTGTTCCCCTATATCTTCCCGCCGCCGGAGGCGAAGGAAACGCTGAGCCGGTCTGAGAGCGGCAAGCTCGTCGCCAAGGGTGCCTTCATCCAGCCCAATCCGAACGACCCGGTCCATTACGGCAAGGGCGCGGTCAGCGTCTATCCGCGCACCGTGTTCCTAGGCGAGGATTTCGAGGTGGGACCCGGTCCCGATTTCCACGTCTATCTGGTGCCGAAGGCGGAGATCCGCTCCTCGAGCGACGTCACCGACACGATGTATGTGGATCTCGGCCGCTTGCGCGCCTTCAAGGGGAGCCAGAATTACGCGATCCCGGCCGGCGTCGACCTCGCCAAGTTTCCGTCCGTGGTGATCTGGTGCCAGCAATTTTCGGTGCTGATCTCGCCGGCGGACCTCACCTTCGAGCAGGGCAGCTAAGCCACCTGCGTCGCGGGATAACTATGGCGTCGCCTAGCGGTGCGGCCCGAAGTCGTACTCGTAGATGTGGGCGTGCTCCTTATCCAGCACCGGCTTCAGTTTCCGGAAGGCATTGCCGTAGAGGTAGAACGGGATGCGCGGAAACAGATGATGGATCAGGTGGAAGTTCTGGAACAGATAGAGCCAGTTCACGATCGGCTCCATGATCTTGCCGCGCACCCAGAAGATATTCGTGTCGCGATAGCGCTCGTGAACCTCGTGCGGCTTATGGGTCAGGTAGGCGAAGAAATAGATGATCAGCGCCGAGCCGAGGATGTGGGGGAAGATCCACAGCATCAGCACCTCGCGCCAATAGCCCATCACAGATAGGCCGATCGCGATCGCGTAGTAGATCGCATACATCGCGGCGATGTGGATCGTCAGCGGCCGCATGCCCGGGATGTGGGCGTGGAAGGCGATGTGCTTCCAGAAATAGTCATGATACCAGAACACGATCGTGAGGCAGCGCCACACCACCAGGAACGGGTTCTGCACCGCCACCCAATGATCGGGATCGAGATCCGGATTGTTGGTGTCCCGGTGATGAGCGAGATGCATGTAGCGGAAAGCTTTGTACTCGTGCAGCAGGATGGTGCCGCAGGCATAGCCGACGAGATGGTTCAGCCACAGAAACTTTGAATCGCGGCCGGCGATATTGCCGTGACAGGCCTCATGCAGCGGCGTCTGGTCGGCATAAAGGATCAGCGAGTTAAGGATCAGCCCGAGCCACAGCGGGATGATGCCCATGGTCCCGAGCGTGCAGACCGTCGCGAAGGCGGCGACGATGCCGATGGCGAGGAACACGGTCGGCCATGCCACCATGCCCTGATAAGGCTTGATCAGCGTGAGCGCCTGACGGTCGGCGGCAGCATTGGGCTGATCGCGGGAGGTCTCGGTGATGGGAGGTTCAACAGTCGTCGCGGTCGACATGTTCTCAAGAGCCCCTGATTCGTCTTTACAAAAAGCTATGGCAGCCAGCCTGCTATGGCTGCCCGTTGAACTCATCCCGGAACGCAGCAATCTAGCGCCGTCGCGCGGGCGCGTTCAAGGCACAATGGGGCCGCACCGGCGACATAGTTGACGCAGGGGTAAATGCCTCGTCAAAACCGTCGCTTAAGGGGATTTCGTGGGGAGGGTTTTTGGTCACGGCGCGACGTCAAGGCGAGGGGAGTGTGGTTTGCATGCAACGGCATACAACGGCCCGCCAGGCGGCCAATGAGCCGAACTGACGGGCCGGAAACACGTCTTTTCAAGCTAGCGGCAGAAGCGCTCGTAGCCGTCGTAGCCGACGAAGGTACCGGTATTCGGATTGAAGCTCCGATAGCGCGAATAGCAGTAGCTGTACCAATCCGGCGACCAGGGCGTCGGTCCGTAGGCGGCCGGGGCGTAGTAGGCCCGCGCCGGCGGCGGAGGCGGCGGAGCCACATAGACCTCGCGCGGCGTCAGCGCGCTGCCGACGATGGCGCCGACGCCGAAGCCGATCAGGCCGGCGCCGAGGGCGTTACCACCGCCACCGCGGTAATAATTGTTTTGAACGTAACGGCCGCCGCCGCCGCCGTGATGGCCGTAGCCGCGACCGGCTTCCGCCGGTGCCGACAAGGTCAGGACGCTCAGCCCGACCAGCGCAGCAACCAGTGCAGTTAAGGTTGTCTTACCCATTTCTCGCGTTCCTTAAGCCGAAAATCCCACAAAAATCATGCTTGCGGGTGGAGGGTGCCCCCAGGGATAGGGTAACGGCGTTGTCCCCCCGCTTTGAGGCAATTTAGGGCCGTTAAGATGAACCAGGTCTGAACGGATTCAGGCGGTTTCGTGGCATTTTGCCCTGCTTCAATCGCGCCTTGCTTGCACGGCGTCGTTCGGGAAAAAGGACGGGCGGCGTGCCGGTATTGCGAACGTCCTGGCGCTGCTCTGCACACCGGTCGCAATGAAGATTTTGCCGCATAAAAAAGCCGCCGGACGCTGGCGCCCGGCGGCTTCGAAAGTCGGTGTTTGAGGCGCAGATTTAGCCGAGCTGCACGTTGGCGGCCTGCTTGCCGCGGCCGCGGCGGTCGTCCTCGATCTCGAAAGAGACCTTGTCGCCCTCGTTCAGGGCGGGAACGCCTGAGCGCTCGAGCGCGGAGGCATGGACGAACACGTCCTTGCCGCCGTCTTCCGGCTGGATGAAGCCGAACCCACGAGAATGATTGAAGAATTTCACAGTGCCGTTCACACGTGACATTTGAGGGAATCCTTTCCCGTTTCAAGTTTCACATAACGGGCCGCAGGCCACACTCCGCGCGCGGAGGGACCCTCGTCGTCTTGAGATGTCAGGGAAAGGTCGTCGTGCTGTAGAGCCGCGATAGTCACTTTGCCGTCGTCCAAGTCCGCGCCCAAAGCCTTGGGCGCCCGGTGGCAAGAGGATGGGGGAAGGCTAGGGCCTTGGCAAGCGTGAACTATCCCCGCCGGCCGCAATCTAAACGGCAGATGAACGGCCGCCTCAGGCCCGGTTCAGCCCCCACTCCCTAAACCAGGCATCAGGACGCGCGAGACGCGCTCCTGTGCCGAGCGAAGGGAGGCGGAAAATGTGGAAGATCGTGGTGGTTTTGCTGCTGACGGCGCTCGCCATCCTCATGGCGCGCATGGCCTCCGACGCACCGTTCCTCGACAGCCGCATCGGCGCCGTGTCGCTCCAAACCACCGCCACCGCAACCCCGCCTTTGATGTATGCCGGCGTGCGCGGGTAGGGCTAAGGCCACATGACCAGCGGTGGCATTGAGGACAGGATCGCCTCGACATTGCCGCCGGTCTTCAGGCCGAACAGCGTGCCCCGGTCGTAGAGCAGGTTGTACTCCACATAGCGGCCGCGGCGGACGAGTTGCTCCTGCCGGTCTTCCTCGGTCCACGGAGTCGCGATATTGCGGCGGACAAGCTCCGGATAGATGGCGACGAAGGCCTTGCCCACAGTTTGCGTGAAGGCGAAATCGGCCTCCCAGTCGCCCGTGTCGAGATAGTCGTAGAACATGCCGCCGATGCCGCGCGGCTCGTTCCGATGGGGCAGGAAGAAATACTCGTCGCACCAGGCCTTGAAGCGGTCGTAGTCGGCGGAAGGCTGGCCCGCGCAGGAGGCCTTCATCGCGGCGTGGAAGGCTTGCGCATCCGGATCGTCTTGGGTCCGCCTGCGATTGAGAACGGGCGTGAGGTCGCCGCCGCCGCCGAACCAGCCTTTGGATGTCACCACCATGCGGGTGTTCATGTGGCCGGTGGGGGCGTGAGGGTTGGTGGGGTGGGCGATGAAGGACATGCCGCTCGCCCAGAAGCGCGGGTCCTCATCGGCGCCGGGAATCTGCTTGGCGAACTCCTTGGGAAACTCGCCGTGCACCGTGGAGGTATGGCAGCCGACCTTCTCGAACACGCGGCCCGACATCAGGGACATGACGCCGCCGCCGCCGTCTTCGCGGGTCCAGGGCTTCCTGGTGAAGCGGCCGGCGGGCTCGCCATCGCAGCCGGGGAGGCCTTCGGCGCCGTCTTCCACCGCCTCGAGCGCTTCCACCATCTGGTCGCGCAAAGCCTCGAACCAGCCTTGCGCGCGGTCCTTGTTAGCCTCGAAGGCGTCTTTCGACGGCCGGCTTGCGCCGGATTTCTTGTCTGTCTTCATATCCATGGGCTTTGTCGGAGGCGTCACATACGCTCCTTTGACCTTTCCTATACCTGCTTCGCGGGGGAAATGGCATCGCGTGCAGGAGCACGCGACCTTGATGGGGATCAAATGCGTCGATCACGCGCCCGGGTTAAGAGGTTGGATTGGCGTCATGTGCGCCAATTTGCCCAATGCGTGAGCCCTGGACAACCTAGAGCACTGATGCCAGAAAACGGCACCAAAGCATGCCGGATAACGGCATCGAAGAGGCAATAACAGAAGCTCGGCGTGTCTGTTGCCGGCTTTTAGGAGCCGAGGGGCTGGGCATTGCTCCTCTTGGATAATTAGGAGCTTTTGGCCCGTGGCCAATCCCGACATTTCGACCGACCCTTCCCTTCTTCCCGAGGACGACCCGTCGCGCCGCAACGTGATTCTGATCGGCGCCGCCGCGTTTGCCGCGATCGGCGGCGCGTCCGTATTGTGGCCGCTGCTCGACCAGATGAACCCCGACGCCTCGACCCTGTCGCTCGCCAGCACAGAGGTGGATATTGCCCCGATCGAGGAGGGGCAGGCCATCACGGTGATGTGGCGCGGCAAGCCCATCTTCATTCGCCACCGCACGGCGAAGGAGGTCGAGGAGGGCAAGGAGGTCAAGATCGACCAACTCGTCGATCCGGTCGCGCGCAACGCCAATCTGCCGGATGACGCGCCCGCCACCGACGCTAATCGCGCCGCATCCGAGCGTGAGCCGTGGCTGGTGATGATCGGCATTTGCACCCATCTCGGCTGCATCCCGAAAGGCCAGGCGGTCGGCGACTACAAAGGTGAGTACGGGGGCTGGTTCTGCCCCTGCCATGGTTCGCAATACGACACCGCCGGCCGTATCCGCAAAGGCCCGGCGCCGCAGAAAATGTACATCCCGCCTTACGCCTTCGATCTGACACCAAAATCAAGATCGGATAAGGGGCCATGGCGCATCCCTCTACCTATCAGCCGGCAAGCGGCATCGGAAAATGGTTCGACGCGCGGTTGCCGATCCGCGAGTGATGCATGACCAGTTCATGGTCTTCCCGGCACCGCGGAACCTGAACTACTGGTGGACCTTCGGCGGCATCCTGACCTTCATGCTGGCGCTGCAGATGGCGACCGGCATCGTGCTCGCCATGCATTACGTGCCGACGGCCGATGGGGCGTTCAATTCCGTCGAGAAGATCATGCGCGACGTGAATTGGGGCTGGCTGTTGCGCTACGCGCATGCGGTCGGCGCGTCGATGTTCTTCCTCGCCGTCTACATCCATTCGTTCCGCGGCCTCTATTACGGCTCCTACAAGGCGCCGCGCGAGGTGCTGTGGATCCTGGGCGTGGTGATCCTGCTGTTGATGATCGCCACCGCTTTCATGGGCGATTCGTTGGTTTGGGGGCAGATGAGTTTCTGGGCGGTGACTGTCATCACCAATCTATTCTCGTCGCTCGATTCGCTCATTCCCGGACTGGGCACCATGCTCGTTCAGTGGATTTGGGGCGGGTTCTCGGTCGGCGGCCCGACGCTGAACCGGTCTACGCCCTGCATTACCTCTTCCCGTTCGTGATCGCGGGCGTGGTGATCCTGCATATCTGGGCGCTGCACGTGCCGGGCAGCAATAATCCGACCGGCCTCGACGTGAAGTCGGAGAAGGACACGCTCCCCTTCCATCCCTATTACACGATCAAGGATGGCTTCGCGCTCGTGCTGTTCCTGCTGCTGTTCGCGGGTCTCCTGTTCTACGCACCGAACCTGCTCGGCCACGCCGACAACTACATCCCGGCCAATCCGTTGCAGACGCCGCCGCATATCGTGCCCGAGTGGTACTTCCTGCCGTTCTACGCGATCCTGCGCGCCATCCCGAACAAGCTGTTCGGCGTGATTGGCCTGCTCGGATCTATCGGCGTTCTGGTCTTCATTCCGTGGCTCGACACATCGCGCATCCGCTCGACGAGCTACCGCCCGATCTATAAATGGTTCTTCTGGCTGTTCGTGATCACCTGTCTCGGGCTGGGCTATCTCGGCTCGCAAGCGCCGTCGGGCTGGTATCTGTTCTTCGGGCGGTTGGCCACGTTTTACTATTTCGCCTTCTTCCTACTGATCATGCCCATTGTCGGGTTGATCGAGCGGCCGAAGAAGCTGCCAGGCAGCATTACCCAATCGGTGCTCGGGCCCGAGCCGTCGCGAGCGGCGGAACCGCCCCCAGTCGCCAGTGAACCCGTCGGCGAGGGAGTGGCGTGATGACCATGGCACGCATTTCCGCCGCCGCCGTGCTGGCGCTCGTCGGTGTCGCTCTGGCGTTGCCCTCCGCGGCACTCGCCGAAGAGGCCGACAACGGTCACGCACCGGTCATCAAGGCGCAGGACTGGTCCTTCGCGCCGCCCTTCGGGTCGTACAACCAGGCGCAACTGCAGCGCGGCTACCGGGTCTACAAAGAGATCTGCGCGAACTGCCATTCGATGCGCCTTCTGTCCTACCGGAACCTCGGCGAGCCCGGCGGTCCGCATTTCTCCGAGAAAGCCGTCGAGACGCTTGCCGCGCAAGCGCAAGTGAGCGACGGGCCGAATGACAAGGGCCAGATGTTCCAGAGTCCGGCCCGCCCGCCGATCATTTCCGTTCGCCGTTCGCCAACGAACAGGCGGCGCGGGTGGCAAATCCGGGCGCGTTGCCGCCGGACCTTTCGGTCATCGCCAAGGCGCGCGAAGGCGGTCCAGACTACATCTACGCTCTTCTGACCGGCTATCATAAGGCGCCGGCAGGCTTCAAACTCACCCAGGGAATGTATTACAACACGGCCTTCCCCGGGCATCAGATCGCCATGCCGCCGCCTTTGGTGGACGGGGTCATTCCCTATACCGACGGCACCAAGCCCACGGTCGACAACTACGCCAAGGACGTATCGGCCTTCCTCATGTGGGCGGCGGAGCCGAAGCTGGAAGAGCGGCACAAGCTTGGTGCGCGGGTGATGATCTTCCTGCTCGTGTTCGCCGTGATCATGTTTTTCGCCAAGCGTGCGGTGTGGGCGCGTCTGCACCGGCGCGATCACGAGGCTCACACAGCGTAAGGCTCGCTCATGAAGCGCGTGCTGGCTGCACTTCTCGTCGCGCTCCTAAGTCTCCCCGCGCTCGCCGCGGACGAGGGGCCGGCGCCGGAAGGCATGGTGCTGCTCACGGTCGGCGGGTTTGTCGGCAAACCCAATCGCGGGCCGCTCGATCCCAAGCGTGACAGTCTGCTTGCGGCGTTGAAGGCCGATTTCAAGCACGGTTTTGCCTTCGATCGCGCCATGCTGCTTGCCCTGCCGCAGGGTGAGGTGACGGCGCAGCCCCTGGAGTTCGACAAGCCGGCCACCTTCTCCGGCCCGCTGCTGCGCGAGGTGCTGGGGTTCATCGAAGCGGCGAGGGTGAAAACCACATTCGTGGCGCCGGACGGCTATAGCGGCTATCTCTTGCCCGAAGACATCGACAGCTCCGACTGGATCCTCGCGCTTTCGGCCGACGGCAAGCCGCTCGGCATCGGCGAGCAAGGCCCGCTCTGGCTGCTCAATACGCGCGCCGAAGGTTTCAAGGTCGGCGACGATCATCGCGGCAGTCACGTCTGGGCCGTGGTCTATATGCATGTCGGCGAGTGAGCGCCGCTTAAAGGGGAAGACATGACGAAGGCGGTGCTCGGCATTATCGGCGGGTCGGGGCTTTACGACCTGCCGGGACTCCAGAATGTGCGCGAGGAGACCATCGAGAGCCCATGGGGGGCGCCGTCGGCGCCGTTGCGCATCGGCGACATCGATGGGCTGCCCATCGTGTTCCTGTCGCGCCACGATAAGGGCCACCGGCTGTCGCCATCCGACATCAACTACCGCGCCAATATCGACGTCATGAAGCGGGCAGGGGTCACCGACCTCATCTCGCTGTCGGCCTGCGGGTCGTTCAAGGAAGATCTGCCGCCCGGCACCTTCGTGGTGGTCGATCAGTTCGTCGACCGCACCTTCGGCCGCGCCAGCTCCTTCTTCGGTACGGGCTGCGTCGCCCATGTCTCCATGGCCCATCCCACGTCGCCGCGGTTGCGGATGCGAATCGCGGAAGCCGCGGACGCGGAAGGGATCTCGGCGGTGCGCGACGGCACCTATGTGTGCATGGAGGGGCCGCAGTTCTCCACGCTGGCCGAGAGCCTCACCTATAAGGGGCTCGGCTATTCGGTCATCGGCATGACCAATCTACCCGAGGCCAAGCTCGCCCGCGAGGCGGAGCTCTGCTACGCGACGGTCGCCATGGTCACCGATTACGATTGCTGGCATCCGGACCACGACGCGGTCACCGTGCAGGACATCATCCGCGTGCTGATGGCCAATGCCGACAAGGCGGCCAAGCTCGTGGCGCGGCTGGCGAAGGATTTCCCGCGCGAGCATGAGCCATGCCCGATCGGTTCGGACCGGGCGCTGGACACCGCGATCATCACCGCGCCGGAGGCGCGCGATCCCGCGCTGCTCAAGAAGCTCGATGCGGTGGCAGGCCGGGTGTTGCGCGGCTAGCCAGCTGGCTTTGGTTCGATTATAGGCACCCGGTGCCCGTCGCACGGCCCGCGCCTGTAGCTCAATCTTTTTACGGAGAGACCCTCAATGAACGCGACGACCGATATTGATCTCAAGGGTCTCGTGCGGACCATTCCGGACTATCCGAAGCCCGGCATCATGTTCCGCGACATCACCACGCTGCTCGGCCACGCCTCGGGTTTCCGGGCCTGTGTCGAGCAACTGGTCAAGCCGTTCCACGATCAGCGGGTCGAATCCGTCGCCGGCATCGAAGCGCGCGGGTTCATCCTCGGCGGCGCGGCCGCGGACCGTCTGCATTGCGGTTTCGTGCCCATCCGCAAGAAGGGCAAGCTGCCGGCCAAGGCCATCGGTCAGGATTACGAGCTCGAATATGGCGTCGACGTCATCGAGATCCATGAGGATGCGCTCAGCATCGGCGAGCCGGTCCTGCTGGTGGACGATTTGATCGCCACGGGCGGCACGGCCATCGCCGCCGTCAAGCTCCTGCGCCGGCTGAAAGCCGAGGTGATCGGCGCCGCCTTCGTCATCGATCTGCCCGATCTCGGGGGCTGCGCGCGTCTTGCCGAGCTTGGCGTCGAGTGCCACACGCTGATCTCCTTCGAGGGCGATTAGGCGCTCAAACGTTTCGTCGCCTCTCTCCTCTCGGCGGCCGAGCTGTGCTAAGGCAGGCCCATGAACATCGACGGTAAGCCTTATCGCACCATCTGGCTCGGGGCCGACGGCGCCTCGGCCGAGATCATCGACCAGACCAAGCTGCCCTTCGCGCTCGAGATCGTTCCGCTCAAGACGCTTGAGGATGCAGCGCACGCCATCTCGTCCATGCAAGTGCGCGGCGCGCCGCTGATCGGCGCCACGGCGGCTTATGGGGTGGCGCTCGCGCTTCGCGACGATCCGAGCGATGCTGCCCTCGACCGGGCCTGCGAGGTGCTCGCCGCCACGCGGCCGACCGCCATCAATTTGCGCTGGGCGCTCGACGAGATGCAGAAGGCCATCCGCAATCAGCCGCATGAGGCCCGGGCCGCCGCGGCTTTCGCCCGCGCCGCCGAGATCTGCGACGAGGACGTGGAGACCTGCCGCAAGATCGGCGAGCATGGCGTCGGGCTGATCCGCGCGCACGCGGAGAAGAAGAAGGGCGAACGGGTCAACGTGCTCACCCATTGCAATGCCGGCTGGCTCGCCACCGTCGATTGGGGCACGGCGCTGGCGCCGATCTACCGGGCTCATGACGAAGGCATCCCCGTCCATGTGTGGGTGGACGAGACCCGCCCGCGCAATCAAGGAGCCTCGCTCACGGCCTTCGAGCTCAAGGCGCACGGCGTACCGCACACCATCATCGCCGACAATACCGGCGGTCATCTCATGCAGCATAAATTGGTGGATCTGTGCATCGTCGGCACCGACCGGACCACGGCCAACGGCGATGTCGCCAATAAGATCGGCACCTATCTGAAGGCGCTCGCCGCCAAGGATAACGGTGTCCAGTTCTTCGTGGCGTTGCCGCATTCGACCATCGATTGGAGCCTCGACGACGGCAGCGTCATCCCCATCGAGCAGCGTGACGCCGTGGAGGTGACCCACATGACGGGCCGGCTGCCCGACGGCTCTATCGCCACGGTAGGGATCACGCCCGAAGGGAGTCCGGCGGCAAATTATGCCTTCGACGTCACCCCGGCGCGCCTGATCACCGGCTTCATCACCGAGCGCGGCATCACGCCCGGCTCGCGCGAAGGGCTGGCCGTGCTTTACCCCGAGCACCGCAAGGCGGCGGCCGCGTAAGTCTGCTTTGGATGCGTGTGGCGGGTTAGGCTCCCGGGGCAGGAGGCGGATGGCCTATCAAGATCTTCTCACCAACGCTCTCGACTTCGCCATGGCGATCCTGCTCGGCGCGCTGGTCGGCATCGAGCGCGAGAAGCGTAAGAGTAACGATCAAGACTCAGACCAGATCGCGGGCTTGCGCACCTTCATCTTGCTGTCGCTGTTGGGCGCCTGCGCAGGCTATCTGTCACGTGGCGCGGCGGTGCCGTGGGTCTTGGCGGCCGCGCTCCTGATCGTCGGCGCCTTTGTCGTGGTCGGGTACCTCGTTACGTCGCGCGCCAGCCAGGATGGGAAGGGCCTCACCACCGAGGTGGCGGCTGTGGTTGTCTTCCTTCTGGGCGCCATGGTGATGCTCGGCAATCGCGAGATTGCCATCGGACTCGGCGTCGTCACGGCCACGGTGCTCGCCTATAAGCGGCCTCTGCACCGCTTCGTGAAACGCCTCGGTTGGGACGACGTGTTCGCGGGCCTGCGGCTTCTCATCGCGACCTTCATTGCTTTGCCGCTCCTGCCGAACAAGCCCATCGATCCGTGGGGCGCCCTCAATCCTTACGCGCTTTGGCTGCTCGTGATTTTGATCTCCAGCCTGTCGCTGGTCGGCTATGCGCTGACGCGCTGGCTTGGCCCGGGGAAGGGCGCGCTCATCACCGGTCTTGCGGGCGGTCTCGTGTCCTCGACCGCGGTGACGTTGTCTTTCGCGCGCGAGGCCCGCGCCAATCCAGAGAACACGACGGCCTTCGCCTGCGGAATTCTGGTCGCCTGGGCCGTGATGTTCGCGCGCATGCTGGTTCTCGTGGCGGTGCTGAACCGAGACTTGCTCGCCCCTATGCTCGTGCCGTTCGGCGTGATGGCCTTGGTCATCGGGGGCTTCGCCGCGCTTTTTTATTACCGGGACGGCGTGGCCAAGCGGCCTGCCGCCGCCAAAGGGGACCTGAAGGTCACGAACCCGTTCAGCCTGACCGCGGCGGCGAAGTTCGCAGCGTTTTTTGCCGTGGTGCTGGTTGCGGTCAAAATCGCGCAGGAGAACTTCCCAGCGAACGGGGTCTATGCGGTGGCCTCCATCGCCGGCCTGACGGATGTCGACGCCATTACCCTGACCATGGCCGAGTTCGCCAAGAGCGGACCTGCCCAAGTCGCCGTCACGGCGATCGTGATCGCGGCGCTCACCAACACATTGGTCAAGTGCGGCATCGCCTTCGTCGTCGGTGGTGCACCGTTGGGCAAGCCGCTGCTCGTGACCACCGCGGTCATGCTCGTTGCCGGCCTGGCGGCGGCGCTCGTCTAGTGACGTGACGATCTTTGTGAGCCGGCCGATCTTACCGAGCCTTGTCTATTCATAGAGCGCGGCTAGGGTAGCCGGATGCAACAGATTCGCTTGGCGCTTGCCGTCCTCTGCCTGCCGCTTGTTCTCGCCGGAGAGGCGGCGGCCGATAGCGATTATGCCGTTCAGTATTACGAGCTGGCTCCTGGCGATCACCCGCATGACGTGGCGCCGGCGCCGGACGGCACCGTCTGGTACACCGGACAGCACAAGGGCGTGCTTGGCCGGCTCGACCCCAGGACGGGCAAAGTGACCCGCATTCCGCTGGGGGAGGGTTCACGGCCGCATGGCGTTATCGTCGGACCCCAGGGCAATGCCTGGGTCACCGACGGCGGGCTGAACGCCATTGTCCGGGTCAGCGCCGGCACGGGGCAGGTGAAGGCCTTCCCGCTGCCGAAAGCCGGGACCAACGCCAACCTCAATACGGCGGCGTTCGATGCCGACGGGCGTCTCTGGTTCACCGGACAGACCGGCATCTATGGCCGGCTCGATCCCAACACTGGCGACATGGACGTCTGGAACGCACCCAAGGGCATGGGCCCTTACGGTATCGCCGCGACCCCCTCGGGTGAGATTTATTATGTGTCACTGGCAGGCTCGTTTCTCGGCAAGCCCGATCTCGAGACCGGCGAAACGACTGTGATCGAGCCGCTGACGAAAGGTGCCGGGACCCGGCGGGTCTGGCCGGACTCGATGGGCCGGTTATGGGTGAGTGAATGGAATGCTGGCAATCTCAGTCGGTACGATCCCGTTGCCAAGCGCTGGAAGGTTTATCACCTGCCCGGCAAGGACCCACACGCCTACGCCGTCTATGTGGACAATCACGACATGGTGTGGGTGAGCGATTTCGGCGCCAACGCCATTTTGCGCTTCGACCCGCAGGCGGAGGTCTTCGAGAGCTTTCCGAGCGACCGGGCCGAAGCCGCCGTGCGCCAGATGCTGGGCCGCCCAGGGGAGATGTGGGGGGCAGAATCCGGCACCGACCGCCTCGTGGTCATCCGGGATGTGAAAGAGGCGCGGGACTAAGCCCGCGCCTCTCGCAAATTCAGCCTACCACCAGATGGAGACGCCGCCGCGGCGCCAATAGGGCCGGTAGCCCCAACCGTAATAGCGACCGTAGCCATAACGGGGGCCGCGATAATAGCCGTAGGGCCGGTAGCCATACCGGGGACCCCGGTAATAGCGGCCGTGCCTGTACTTCTTGTTATACTTGTACTTCTTCTTGACCTCGACCAGATCGGCGTTGGTGTGGCTGTAATTGACTGCAGCCTGAGCGGGCAGGGCGGAAGCCGGCTTGGGGGCCGCAAAGACGAAGGCGGCGAGACAGGCCGTAAGGGCCGTGATGAGTAATCCGCGCATGGGCGTTACCTCGCTACGTTGGGAGTGAGTTCTTCCTCGGGCTAACCGTAAAGGTGGGGATCGGTTCCCCAAAAAGGAAGCCCTAAGTGGCTGAAACTAGGCCCAATGCCTTCAGGATTGCCTAACGCGCTGGCGTATTACGGCGCGTCTTTCGAGGCCGCTGACTAAGGCCAGAGTCCCACGACTGGACTGCTAGGCCAGGACCATCACGGCGACGAAGCCGAGCAAGGCCGCCGCAGCGGTGGGCGCGATCCACGTCGCGATGGGTGACGGGGTGCCGGGCGCACGGCTGTCTGGACTGATGGGGCGCTGCGCGCCCGCCGCCGCAACCAGCGACGCCGTATGCTTCGCATGCCATTTGGGTCCGGGCCCGCGCATATAATGCTGCTCTGGCCGGTACGCATTTCGGAAACTTCCCACTTCACTCCCTCATTCAGGTGAGCCCCTAACTCCCTATAATTCATATAAATATGTTGCGAATCCGTATCCGATCGCGGCGAAAGTGAGGATTTTTTGCCGCGGGCTTCCGGGCCGGTCAAACCTCGCTCCGTCCTTGCCGGGACAGGGGAAACTTGCAACAAACCGCGCCATGCAAAGCCAATGGAACGACGAGACCGCACGAAGCAAGGTCGAGACCTATGGCGCCGAAGGCGTCAATGAGGACATCGCGCTTCGCGTCTACACCACCCGCCTCATCGGAGGCGATCCGCTGCTCGTGCTGCATGGAGGTGGCAACACCTCGGTGAAGACGACCGCCACCGACGATCTCGGCCAGGAGCACGAGGTCATCGCCGTGAAGGGGTCCGGCGCCGACATGGCCGATATGGAGCCCTGGGGGCTGCCGGCGGTGAAGCTCGGCCCCTTGAGAGAGCTGCGCGCGCTCGACGCCTTGAGCGACGAGGCCATGGTCAATGTGCAGCGCCTCAATCTGCTCGACGCCTCGGCGCCGAACCCGTCGGTGGAGACGCTGCTGCACGCCTTCCTGCCGCATAAATTCGTCGACCATACCCATGCTGCGGCGGTGTTGAGCCTGGTGGATCAGCCCGACGGCGAGGCGCTGGCGCGTGAGGTCTATGACGGGCGCATGGGCATCGTGCCCTATATCGCGCCGGGTTTCGGCCTCGCCAAGGCGGCCGCCGACGTGTTCGAGCAGAAACCGGATGTCGAAGGGTTGATCCTGCACAAGCACGGCATCTTCACCTTCGGCGAGACGGCGCGCGAGGCGTACGAGCGCATGATCGAAATGGTGTCTTTGGCCGAGGCGCGCTTGCGTCAGGGCCGCCCGGTCGTGTTCCCCAAGGGGGAAATCGCCACGACCCTCGAGACGGCGGCGGAGATCGCGCCGATCCTGCGCGGGGCGTGCGCGGTCAAACGCGAGGGCGCCGAGCCCGTCCGCTTCATCGCCGAGCTGCGCACGGGGCCTGAGATCCTCGACTATGTGAACGGCGCCGAGCTCGCCGCCTACAGCCAGCGTGGCGTGGTGACGCCGGATCACATCATCCGCACCAAGAACAAGCCGTTGGTGGTGCCGGCGCCGGAAGCCGGCAGGCTCGAACGATTTCGCGCGTGACGTGAAGGCGGCGGTCCAGGCCTTCAGCGCCGACTATGACGCCTATTTTGCTCGCGAGAACGAGGCGGTCGGCGGCACCAAGACGAAGCTCGATCCCATGCCGCGCGTGGTGCTCGTTCCCGGAGTGGGCCTTTTCGGCCTGGGGCGGACGGCCAAGGATGCGGCCATCGCAGGCGATCTGGCCGAGAACACGGTCAAGGTGATCACCGAAGCCGAGGCCATCGGCCATTACGATCCGCTGCCAGAGAGCGATCTGTTCGCGCTCGAATATTGGAGCCTCGAGCAGGCCAAGTTGAAGGGCGCGGTGGCGAAGCCGCTTACCGGACAGGTCGCGGTGGTGACCGGGGCAGGCGCCATTGGTGCGGCAACGGCGCGTGCGCTGGCCGCCGACGGAGCCGCTGTCGCGCTGCTCGATATCGACGGGGAGGCGGCGAAGTCGGCCGCCGCCACGGTGAAAGGCCTCGGCCTTGCGTGCGACGTCACCAAGCCGGACGACGTGGCCCGGGCGTTCGCCACTGTGTGCGATCGCTTCGGCGGCGTCGATATTCTCGTGTCGAATGCGGGCGCGGCCTGGCAGGGGCGGATCGGCGAGGTCTCCGACGAGACCTTGCGTAAGAGTTTCGAGCTCAACTTCTTCGCCCACCAGACGGTTGCGCGCGAGGCGGTGCGCATCATGCTCAAACAGGGCACGGGAGGCGTACTCCTGTTCAACATCTCCAAGCAGGCCGTGAACCCGGGCCAGAATTTCGGGCCCTATGGTCTGCCGAAGGCGGCGACCATGCTGTTGATGCGCCAATACGCGCTCGACTACGGCGCCGACGGCATCCGCTCCAACGGGGTGAATGCCGACCGTATCCGCAGCGGGCTTCTCACCGACGAGATGATCGCCGCGCGGTCCAAGGCCCGGGGTGTCTCTGAGGCGGACTATATGAGCGGCAATCTACTCCAGACCGAGGTCACGGCGGACGACGTGGGGCAGGCGTTCTTGGCGCTTGCCAAGGCGCGCAAGACCACCGGACACGTGGAGACGGTGGACGGCGGCAACATCGCCGCGGCGCTCCGTTAGGGGCCCTATCTCGCAGAATCTCTGCGTGGAAGCCCAAACTGGCGCGATCCTAAGGGAGTTTTAACCACAAAAGGTGAGTCTTTCCCCCGCACACGCTTGTGCGCGGGAATCACCGTCTGTGGCCTTCCCGCCGCGCTATTAGGGACGGTTCCGCGCTCTAGATATCGAGAGATTTCAAATGGTTCTCCGCCTGAAAATCACGCTCGCCTTCGCCGCCACGGCGTTGATGGCCGTCGTCATCTCGTTCCTACTCCAGGCTTTGATCACCAGCCCCGGTGCCGCGGCCCTGCTGGCGCTGATCATCGCGGGCGGGCTCGGCGCCGGCATTGGATATTTCTCAGGCGGTGCGCTGGGCCGGGCGCTCGGCGATCTCGCCAACGTCATCCTCCGCTTCACCAAATGGGACATGGACGGGGTCGTGCCCCATGCCACCCGCTCCGACGAGATCGGCGGCATCGCCAGGGCGCTGAAGGCCTTCCAGTCCGATGCCATCCGCTGGAGCGAGAGCCATAAGAGCGAGCAGGACAGTCAGATTCAGGGCCGGCTCGCGTCCCAGCAGCGGACGGAAGAGCTGATCCACCAGTTCCGCGGCTCCATCGCCGGTATTCTCGGCGCCTTCGCCGACAGCGCCCGGACCATGGACGATACCGCACGGGTTCTGTCGAATGTGGCGACCGACACCAATGAGCGGGTCACCGCCGTGGCGTCCGCTTCCGACGAAGCCTCCGCAAACGTGCAGACCGTAGCCGCTACGGCCGAGGAGCTGGCCGTCTCCGTGGGCGACATCGGCACGCGCGTGTCCACCGCTAGCCGCATCGTCAATCAAGTCACCGAGAACGCCCGCACCGCCAACCTCAAGGTCGAGGGCCTGTCCACCGCGGCACAGCGTATCGGCGACGTCGTGAGCCTGATCCAAGACGTCGCTGCGCAGACCAATCTGCTTGCGCTGAACGCGACCATCGAGGCGGCGCGCGCGGGCGAGGCCGGACGTGGCTTCGCCGTGGTGGCGAGCGAAGTGAAGACCCTCGCCGATCAGACCGCCAAGGCCACCGACGACATCAAGCAGCAGATTGCCGCGATCCAAGCCTCGACCAACGGAGCGGTGGAGGCCATGCAGTCCATCGTCACCACCATGGGCGAAGTAAATACCAACACCCAGGAGATCGCCGGCGCCGTGCAGCAGCAATCAGCGGCGACGTCGGAAATTTCGCATAGCGTGCGCCAGGCCGCGCGCGGCACCGAGGACGTGGTGGCGCATATGCCGGGCGTGACCAAAGCCGTCGAGGAGACGAGCCAGTCGGCCACGCAGATGCTCGGGGTCTCCCGCGATCTGTCGCGCCAGGCCGAGCAACTGCGCCATACGGTGGAGAACTTCCTGCGCCAAGTGGCCGCCGCGGATGCGCTAAAGCGCGCGAGCTAAGCACTTCGGCAGCATCGCGACGTCTCAAGGCCGGGCAGTGCCCGGCCATTTCCGGGTCTGATGCAAAGACGGTGACGATAGGCTAGCCTCTCGCGCTCAACGCGAGGAGGGCAGCTTGGGCCGTATCATACGCATTTTCTTGTCGGGGGTTCTGGCGCTCCTGCCGATCATGGTCACGGTGTTCGTGACGGCCTGGGTCGGTTCGCTAGTCGCGGGTTACGCCGGCCCCGGCAGCTTTCTCGGCAATCTCATCACCTCGCTCGGCCTCAATATCTCGGGCTCGTCGACGATCGCCTATTTCCTCGGGCTGGGCATCATCGTCGGCATCATCTTCGTGCTTGGGCTGCTCGTGGAGTCGGGCTTGAGGACGTGGATCTCCAATAGCTTCGATTGGCTAATGTCTCGCATTCCATTGGTCTCCAATGTCTACGATCTGTCCAAGCGTTTCGTCGCCATCGTCGACCGCGGCGGCGGCGACGACAGTTTCAAGTCCATGCAGCCGGTTTGGTGCTTCTTCGGCGGCGAAGGCAGTGCCGCGGTCCTTGGGCTCATGCCCTCGCACGAGCCGGTCAAGATCGGCGAGCACAGCTACCTTGCCGTGCTCGTGCCGTCGGCGCCGGTGCCGTTCGGCGGCGCGCTGATCTACGTGCCGTCCGATTGGATCAAGCCGGCCGAAGGCGGCGTGGAGCATTTGATGAATGTCTATGTGTCGATGGGCGTCACGCCGCCGGCGGGCATGCCGGCCGGATGGAAGACACCAGCGGCAAAGCCCGCGATGGCTGCTCCGGTGGCGGCAAAAAAGCCGGCCGCGCCGCGTAAGCCCCGCGCCCCGAAGCGTCGGCCGCCGCCCGTCGGCGAAGACGCATCCTAGAAGCAAACGCAGTCACGGCGTTCTGGGTCGGCCTTGATCTTAATTGGCGAAGCGGAAATGGAGGACGTCGCCGTCCTTCACCAGATAGTCCTTGCCTTCGAGCCTGAACTTGCCCGCGTCACGCGCGGCCGCCTCGCCGCCGAGCCCCACATAGTCGTCATAGGCGATGGTCTCGGCGCGGATGAAGCCCTTTTCGAAATCGGTGTGGATGACGCCGGCGGCCTGGGGCGCACGGGTGCCTTGCTGCACCGTCCAGGCGCGGGCCTCCTTCGGTCCGACGGTGAAATAGGTGATCAGGTCCAAGAGCTTGTAGCCTTCGTAGATGAGGCGGTTCAGTCCCGGCTCTGGCAGGCCGAGCTCGGCGAGATAGGATTTCCGCTCCCCGGCATCGAGCTCGGCGAGCTCGGATTCGATCTTGGCCGAGATCACCACGCAGCCCGCCCCCTGTTTCGCGGCGTAGTCCTCGACGACGCGGGAATGGTCGTTGCCGGTGGCTGCCGACGCCTCGTCGACATTGCAAACATACAGAACCGGTTTTGAGGTAAGCAAACCGAGCGTGCGGAAGAGGGGCCGCTCCTCGTCGGAAATCTCGGCGAGACGCGCGGGCTTGCCGTCGCGCAGCAGCGGCAGCATGCGTTCCAAAAGCGCCAGCGTCTGCTTCGCTTCCTTATCCTGGCCACGGATCTTCTTCTCGAGGATCGGCACGCGGCGTTCCAGGCTGTCGAGATCGGCGAGCATCAACTCGGTTTCGATGGTGTCGGCGTCGGCTAGCGGGTCGACCTTGCCTTCCACGTGGATCACGTCCGGATCCTCGAAACAGCGCAGCACATAGGCGATGGCATCGACCTCGCGAATATGTGCGAGGAATTGGTTGCCGAGCCCTTCGCCCTTGGAGGCGCCGCGCACCAGCCCGGCGATGTCGACGAAGGTGAGCCGTGTGGGGATGGTTTGCGCCGACTTGGCAATGCCGGCGAGCTTATCGAGGCGCGGGTCCGGAACCGGCACGTCGCCGACATTGGGCTCGATGGTGCAGAACGGATAGTTGGCGGCCTGCGCCGCGGCGCTCTCCGTCAGGGCGTTAAACAGGGTGGACTTGCCGACATTCGGCAGGCCAACGATGCCGCATTTGAATCCCATGCTTCTTGCTTGTCCTTATGAGTCGAGCCAGCGACGAAGCTTGGCGGCCAGAGCGCCGCCCTTTGCCGGCGTCTCCTCCGTCTTTGCGGGAGCTTCTTTCGGTGGCGCGGGCTTCTTAGCCTGGTGCGGGATCTTCGGCGGCTTCACCTCGGCCTCGCCGCCGAGCGTGCGGTGGGCGATCTGCGATTGGAACTTGTCAGTGGCGCCATCGGCGAGGTAGGGCGCCGCGTCGGCGATGGCTTCGATCAGCGGCTCGAGCCATTCCGCATCAGCCTTGGAGAAATCGTGCATCACGTAACCGACGACCCGCTCCCGGTGGCCGGGATGGCCGATGCCGATGCGCACCCGCGTATAATCATTGCCGAGATGAGCGGTGAGGGACTTCAGCCCGTTATGACCGGCGACCCCGCCACCGGCTTTCACCCTCAGCTTTCCAGGCGCCAAGTCGAGCTCGTCGTGGAACACCGCCACGTCGTTCTCATCGAGCTTGTAGAAGCGCGCCGCTTCGCCCGCGGCGCGGCCGGACTCGTTCATATAGGTCTGAGGTTTCAGCAGCAGTACCTGCTCGCGGCCGAGCCGGCCTTCGGCGACGAAGCCGGAGAAGCGCTTGCGCCAGGGGGAGAAGCCATGCGCGGCGGCAATGGCGTCCACCGCCATGAAGCCGACATTGTGACGGTTGAACGCGTATTCCGCCCCCGGATTGCCGAGGCCGACAAAGAGCTTCATCGCGTCATCCCGATCGGCGGCCTAAAGAAGCGAGGGGCCGGTAGGCCCAGAAGAAGCAGATTACTTCTTCTTCTCCTCTTTTGGCTTCTCCTTGTCTGCGGATGCGCCCTCGGCCTTGCCCGCGGGCTTGGCTCCGGCAGGTTTGGCCGCGGCGCTCTCGGCCACTTCCGCATCCTCGCCTTCGTCCTCGCCGGCGGCTTCTTCGGCCGTCCGGCCGACGATGGTCGCGATCGTGAAGTCGCGGTCGGTGATGGCTGGCGTTACGCCGTCAGGCATCACGATCGACGAGATATGGATGCTGTCACCGATCTCCAGGCCTTTAAGGTCGATCTCGAACGCATTGGGGATCTTGTCGGCGGGGCAGCGAACGGGAATATCGTGGCGCACCACGTTGAGCACGCCACCGCGCTTCAGGCCGGGCGAGATCAGCTCGTTGAGGAAATGCACCGGCACGTCCACGCTCACCAACGCGTCCTTGCCGAGGCGCATGAAATCCACATGGATGGGGAAGTCGCGTACCGGGTCGAGCTGGACATCGCGCGGGATCACGCGGGTCTTGGTGCCGTCCATATCGAGCGTGAATACGGTGCTCTGGAAATGGCCGGTCTGGATCTGCCTGGAGATCGCCTTGGACTCCAGCGCGATGCTCTGGGGCGCTTCGTCGGCGCCGTAAACGATGCCGGGCAGGCGCCCGTCACGGCGGACCTGGCGCGCGCCACCCTTGCCGGTGCTCTGCCTGGCCCATGCCTTGAGTTCGATGGCCTCGGCCATGTAAACCTCCAACGTCTGAAATAATGAGGGGGCCGGAAACCGGCCCCACAAAAGTCGGGCGCGGCGCTTCAAGCCCGCCGCGACACAATTCGAGAGGCTTATAGCCTAAAGGTCGGCAGAATGACAATCGCCTATGGGCCTCGGGGTTGCGGCCTTATGGCGATCCCGCGACCCTTTCCGGGGGCAGGGCGGGGGAGCCCTGGCCGGCGATTTCCGCCTCTTTGATGAGCTGCATGACCCGGCGGTTGAGGGGAGCCTGGACCCCGTGCTTTTTGGCCAGCCTGACGATCTCCCCTTGGATATAGTCGATTTCGGTGGGCCGGCGGGCGCGCAAATCCTCCCACATGGAGGAGCGGGCGTTCTTGTCCATGGCCATCATGCCGCGGGCGGCGAGCCTAAACAGGGCATCGGGGAGCCTGAGCGCAAAGGCGATCAGCCGCGGTGGCAGGCCCTCTACGGGTGCGGGGCGGATCCCGGCGGCGCGCAAAACGGCCAGGCCTTCGCGCATCTGCCGCGAGATCAAGAGGCGCCAGCGGCGGTCGCCAAGTTGCTCGATCAGCGGCAGGTCCGACAAGGCGTTGAGCGCGTTGTTGAGGTTGACCAGGAGCTTGCCCCATAGGGCGGCGTCGATATCGTCATGTTCGGCGACGGGCGCGCCGGGGACGTCGAGCAGATCGCGCAAACCGGCCATGCCTCCTTCAATTTTAATGGTGCCGCTCGTCGCCCGATGGATGTGAGGCGCTTGCCCATCCTTTTTTGTCTGCACCACGTTGAAGGGCACCATGGCGTCGACGACCCTATAGTCGGGGCCGAGCCCTTGGCGGAGGATGTCCGCATTCTCGACGCCGTTTTGCAGGCTGACCACGATGGCGTCTTTTGGCGCGTGCGCGGCGATCGATCGCGCCATGGGAGCGGTGTCGCGCGACTTCACGGTGACGAGCACGATGTCGGCGGAACGGAAGGCGTCAGCCGGGTCGGATGTGAGCTTGAGGGAGTCCGGCGGCAGAACCTCGTCGCCGCCGTCGAGATCGGACATGCGCAAGCCGTGCTGCGCGATCATCGCGGCGAGTGGTGCGCGCAAGAGAAGCGTGACGTCGCGGCCGGCGGCCGCGAGGCGCGCGCCAACATGGCAGCCGACGCTGCCGGCTCCGGCGACAACGATGGAACAGGTGGCGTCGGAAAGCTTGGATTCCGATGTCATGGAAGCGACTTAATCATGATGCGGGCTTAATTACCCGGCAGGCTTGGTTTTTGCGGCGCCGAGGGCGATAGTAACGGCTTCGGTCGGGGGCGCGTCAAATTCACCGGTGGATTTGTGCACCGCGCCAGTGCGGAGTAAGAGCGCGGCATGAACCAACGTTTTGACAGGGATCTCGCCGACATCGCGGCGGAACCCATCGCGCCAATCGAAAACCCGGCACTGCGCGGCGGCGCCATGGTCAAGCCGCCGGCGATGGCGATGCATCCCGGTCATCTCAGAGCGGCTGCAAAGCGGCGGCTGCCGAGCGCCATCTTCGATTTTCTGGAAGGCGGCTCGAACGACGAGGTGACGCTCAAGCGCAACCGCACCGATTTCGAGGCCCTGCGGCTGAACCAGCGCGTCTTCGATCACGTGGCGTCGCGCAATATGCGCACGGTCTTGTTCGGGCAGCGCGCGGCGATGCCGGTGGCGTTGGCGCCGATTGGAATGGGTGGCGTCTTTCATCCGCGCGCCGAGATTCATGCCGCACGGGCCGCTGCCGCATTCGGCGTGCCTTACTGTCTCAGCACCTTGTCGAGCTGCTCGATCGAAGAAGTCGCGGCCGAAGTTGGCGCGCCGTTCCTATTCCAGCTTTATATGTTCAAGGATCGTGCGATCAACGCGGCGCTACTGCAGAGGGCCGATCAGGCGCATTGTCCGGCGCTCGTGCTTAATGTCGACACGGCCGTGCAAGGCCGTCGCAATCGCGATCTCGACAATGGCGTGACTATACCCCTCAGGCTGCGCCCGCAACACATTGTCCGCATCCTGCAAAAGCCGCGCTGGCTGCTCAACTGGCTGATCAAAAAGCCGACGCTCGGCAATCTCGCGGCCTATTCGCCGGACGGTGCAGATCTTGCCACGGTGTCGGCGTGGGCCGAGCCGCGGTTCAAGGGCGCGGTGAGCGCCGCCGATCTTGAATGGGTGCGGCACGCGTGGCCGCGTAAGCTCGTGGTCAAAGGTATTCTCGATGCCGAGGACGCAAAGCTCGCCGTCAAGCTCGGCGCCGACGCCATCGTTGTATCCAATCACGGCGGTCGGCAGCTGGACGGGGCCAGCAGCACCGCAAGCATGCTGCCCGCCATTCGCGATGCGGTCGGCGGCGCTGTCGAGCTGATCCTCGACAGCGGTGTGCGGTCGGGCTTCGACGTGCTGAAAGCGCTCGGCCTCGGCGCGGATGGCTGCCTGATCGGCCGCGCGTTCGTTTATGGCTTGGCGGCGCGCGGGCAGCTGGGTGTCGCCGCCGCGCTCGAGCTGATCGCGCAAGAACTCGACGAGGCGATGACGCTGACGGGAACCGCCGACGTCAACGCCCTGCCGAATGGTCTCGTGCTGCGCTGAGGCTTATGTGCGCCAGGGATGCTCGGGAAGCTCGGTGACGCCGAGCACCTTGACGCCGGCTTCCGCCACCGCGTGATCGTTCTCCACGACGCTGCCGCTGACGCCGATGGCACCCACCAGCACGCCGTCTTCGTCTACGATGGGCACGCCGCCGGGAAAGGTGATCAGCCCGTCATTGGAATGCTCGATGCCGTAGAGCGGCTTTCCAGGCTGCGACAGCCCGCCGAGCAGTCCGGTCGACATACCGAAGAAGCAGGCGGTCTTCGCCTTCTTGATGGCGATGTCGATGGAGCCGACCCAGGCGTCGTCCATGCGCATGAACGCCTTGAGATTCGCTCCTGAATCGACAACGGCGATGCACATCTGCGTATTCAGCTCGATGGCTTTCTTGCGCGCGGCTTCGATGGCTTTCTCGGCGTGTTCCAGATTGACGTGCATGGGGTCTCCTCCTCGGGGCTCTATGAAAATGTCTTAGCCGGATTTGCGGGAATAAGGCGTAAACGCATCAGTCGCGAATTGGTGGCGCTGGCCATAGAAAACAAGGCCGGACGGTCCTTGGCCGAGGTCATAGGCAGAATGGGGCGCAACGCTCGGGTCTGACTCGGCCAGCTTGCGGCGTGGTCGGCTTTGGGCGTGCGGATACTGGCGCGGTGAGGGCGGCTAGTAGAACAGGCTCGACACCGACTTCTCCTCGGCGGTGCGGGCGATGGCCTCGCCGAGCAGTGGGGCGATGGGCAGCACCCGGATATTGTGCGCCTTAACCACCGAATCGCTCGGCTGGATCGAGTCGGTAATGACCAGTTCCTTCAGCCGCGAGGCCATGATGCGCGCAACCGCACCGCCCGACAGCACGCCGTGGGTGATGTAGCCGGTGACGACATTGGCCCCTTGCTCGAGCAGCGCTTCCGCCGCGTTCACCAGCGTGCCGCCAGAATCGATGATGTCGTCGACGAGGATGCAGGTATGGCCGGCGACGTCACCGATGACGTTCATCACCTCCGACTCGCCTGGACGCTCGCGCCGCTTGTCGACAATTGCGAGCGGCGCGTCGATCCGCTTGGCCAGGCCGCGGGCGCGGACCACGCCGCCGACGTCCGGCGAGACCACCATGAGGTTGTCGCTGGGAAAGACGTCCCTGATGTCTTGCACCATCACGGGAGCGGCGAACAAATTATCGGTCGGAATATCGAAGAAACCCTGGATCTGACCGGCATGCAGGTCGAGGGTCAGCACGCGGTCGGCGCCGGCGCGGACGATCATGTTGGCCACCAGCTTGGCCGAGATCGGTGTGCGCGGGCCGGGTTTGCGATCCTGGCGGGCATAGCCGAAATAAGGAACAACCGCGGTGATGCGCCGCGCCGATGCCCGTTTCAGGGCGTCGACGAGAATGAGCAGCTCCATCAAATGGTCGTTGGCCGGCGCCGAGGTCGACTGAAGGATGAACACGTCCTCGCCACGGACATTCTCCTGCACCTCGACGAAGATCTCCATGTCCGCAAAGCGGCGGACGATGCAGCGGGCCAAGGGTATGTCGAGATAAGCGCTGATTGCCTCGGCGAGAGGACGGTTGCTGTTGCCTGCAACCAATTTCATGGCGGCCGCTCCTCGAGCACGTCAGTCCCCCGCGAGGCGGGCTGCTCGGCCTCCGCGCCACGGCGGCTTTTAACAAGCGCGTGGCACTTCTGTAAACTCGCCACGCGCGTCCTTGTGGATGAGGTCAGCTCGATTTCGGCAGAAGTTTAACGATGCCGTCGGCCGCGGCGCCGGCCGCGGCGTCGGCAATGGCGCCCCAGGGCCCGTTCAGGGAGCCTTTGGGAATGGTGTTCTGCTGCGACACTGTGCCCAGGCGCTTGCCGCTGGGATCGAGCACCTGCCAGTCGATGCGGATGGATTCCTTGCCGCCGCTGGCGCTGCTCAGCTTCACGATGCCTTGCACCGTATAGACGTTGGTCGACGTCCCGTTGGCGAGCTTGATGCCTTCCTTGTAGAGCCGCTTCTTGAGGGCCGTGGTCAGGGATCTGCGGCCATCCCCCGGCGCGCCGGTCACCGGGGCGACGAGCACCCCGGACGGCTTGGGTGCCGCGGCCGGCCTTGCGGCTGCCGTGGAGGCGGTGGCCACGCCCGCGGCGGGGGCCGCCGGGGTGGACGCGACGGCCGGCGCGGATCGGCCGCCGGGCAGGTTGGCTGCGAGCCTTGAGGCGGTTTCGCCGGCGATACTGCGGATAACGGTGCTGTCGACCCCGCTCCAGGGATTGCTGCGCGAGCCCTTGGACACGACTTCTTCGCCGGAAACCCTGGTCACCCGGGCGCCCTTGGCGTCGTTCACGTCCCAAATGTAGGAGATCTTGGCGCCGCTGCGCTCCGGCGAGGCCAAGAGATAGCCGCGCATGACGTAATTGCCGCCGGTCGTGCCCGGAATGAGCGTGAGGTTGCGCTCGTTGCCAGCGACAACCAGCGCTTGGGTCAGCTCGCTGGTGACGTTCTCCGGCGCACCGATGATCGGCGCGATGTTGACCTTCGGCGAGCCCCCAAAAAGGCCCGAGGCGCCGCTCAGGAGGCCGCCCATGCTCGAACCGCCGCCACCACCACATCCGGCCAGGCAGACGGCCGCTAACGCGGCAAGCGCGATCCCTGCAACACGCCAAAAATGGCCGCGCATCTGTCGTGAGTCCGCGTCCAACAAAATACTCCCTCTGTTGGCCGCACAGCTCCGTTCGCGAAAAATTCGTCGCGACGGGACTCCCAACCCTCTAGCTAACAATAGCTTACCTGTCCGGCCCCGCTTGCGTCCAGTTCTAGCGTCGCCGGCCGAGGAGGCGAATGACAGTCATAGTGAACGCAGATCAGGCAAGCAGGATGGCGGAAATTTGACGGCCGTAATCGTCCTCTCCGTGGTGCTGAGAGCGCCGATAGCTGAACAGCCTGGTCTCGTCGTAATAGGTGCAGAACCCCAGATCGACGATCCCGCCGACCCCGGCCCTGGCTAGACGCTCGGCCACGTAACCCGGCAGATCGAAATGCGGCTCGCCGGAGCCTTCGTCGATGACGAAAAAGGCGGCGCTGTCCGGATCCTCGGCGACGAAGCTTGCCTGATAGTCCTGCCCGACCTCGTAGGCGCCTTGTGAAATCGCCGGTCCGACCACGGCGCTGATATTCTCCGGCTTGGCGCCGAGACCCGTCATCGCCTCGACCGTCGCCTCGACGATACCCGACAAAGCGCCTCTCCATCCGGCATGGGCGGCGGCGATGACGCGCGCGGCCGGATCGCAAAACACCACGGGCGCGCAGTCGGCCGTGAGGACGCCGATCGCCAGTCCCGGGACGCTGGTGACGATGGCATCGGCCTCGGGCATCTCGTCTTTCGACCACGCCTTCTCGGCCACCACGGCAATGTTCGTGTGCTTCTGATAGGGGGTGACGAGATTAGCCGGCGTGGCACCCAGAATGCCCGCGATGCGGGCGCGGTTTTCGATGACGTTGGCGGCGTCGTCGCGGGAGCCGGGGCCGCAATTGAGCGAGGCATAGATGCCGTCCGAGACGCCGCCGAGCCGCGTGAAGAATCCGTGAGCGACGCCGCCAATGGCGGCGAGGCTCGGAGCCTGAAACATCATCTTGTCTTGTGTGACCATGTCATGCGCTCGCTAGACGCTAAATCTCTCCGAAGGGCGGCGGCGGGGCAAGCCCCGCGCTCGTCAAAGCGACCGCTTTGAAGAGAAGCCCCATCGCTTGGGGATCGGCAAGCCTGCTGACGGCGGCGTCGATCTCTTGCCGCTGCTCCGGGCTTGCCGTCTCGCACAGCCGGTCGCGGCGGGCCTCTAGACCGAGCTTCAACAGAAATTCTCCTTGCGGCATCGGCCCGTAGGCAGTGAGGCCGTGCGCCGATGCGCTATCTTTCAGTGCCGCGAAATCCACATGCGCGGTGAGGTCGACTTCGCCAGGTTGGCTGAGCGGATCGGCGTATTTGTGGCGCCAGACGGCTTGCAGCGTATCGCCGCAGGCGGTCTCGGCATGACCGTAATCGATGATCAGCGCCGCCAGCGGGGCCGTGGCGGCGCGCGCGGCGAGGGCGGCGATCAGGGCGGCGGCGGCCGGTCTAACCTCGAGAATGGAGTCGTCTGGCACTTGGAGCGCGTGTGCCACCTGCTGCAGGTTTTCGTTCCGTACGGCGCTCCCCTCGCAGAAGGCGAAGCCGCCGTCGCGGCCGATGGTGACCGAGCGTTCGTGCCACTGGCCGTCGCGCCATAGGAGCTGCCGGACGGGGAGGGCGTCGACGAACTCATTGGCGATGACGATCAAGGGCCCTTGCGGCAGGTGGGCGAGGTCGTCGTACCAATGGATCGGCACGTCGGCGCCGTGCAGCGCCACGCGCTGGGCCTCGCGCAGCACGGGGCTGGTCTCGACCAGCGCGACCGACACCGTGGCGAGGAAGTCGGGTACTCGCCCCCAGGCGCGCAGCGCATCCGCCATGAGGGTGCCGCGTCCCGGTCCGAGTTCGGCCACGAGCACGCCGCGCGGCTCGCCCATGGACTGCCACGCCGCCACGGCCCATAGCCCGAGCAACTCCCCGAAGATCTGGCTGACCTCGGGCGCGGTGATGAAGTCGCCGGCGGCGCCGATAGGCTGCCGAGAGGGGTAGTAGCCGGCGGTCGCGTCGGCGAGGCAGGTCTCCATGTAATCGGCAACGCTGATTGGGCCGCCGCGCGCGATGCGCGCTTTCAGGCGCGCCGCGAGCAGCGTGCTTTGCGGACTATGGGATGTGCGCGCGGCGCTCATTACGCCCCCAGGGCTGGCTTCTGCCTTGCGCGCCAGATCAGCCAAGCACCGATAAGGATCATGGGGATTGAGTAGGCGATGCCGGGCGTGAGGAACCCGATGTCCATGGGATGGTCCGGATGCGGCTCGCGCACGAACTCGAGCGAGCTGCGAAAGATTCCGTAGAACACGAGGAACAGGCCGAATACGGTGCCGGGCCGCCGCAGCGCATGAAAGTAGTGGGTGGCGATGCGCAGAATGATGAACAGCACGACGCCTTCGAGCGCGCCCTCGTAAAGCTGGCTCGGGTGTCGGGGTTGGCCGTCGGTGCCGGGGAAGACCATGGCCCAGGGCACGTCAGTCACCCGTCCCACCACCTCGGAATTGATGAAATTGGCGATGCGTCCGAAGAACAGGCCGAACGGCGTGGCGGCGGAGGCAATGTCGCCAAGCGACAGCGGGTTGATGCCCTTCGCCCGCGAGAAGAAGTAGACGGCAAGCACAACGCCGAGCAGCCCGCCGTGAAAGGCCATGCCGCCATTCCATACCGCGGGGATCTCTTCGGGATGCTGCCAGAAGAAGCTCGGCTCGTAGAACAGCACGAAGCCGAGGCGGCCGCCCAGGACGATGCCGAGCGTAATCCACAGCAGAAAATCGTCGACCTGACCGACGGTCATCGGCGGCTTGCCGCCCCAGAGATCAGCGCGCGACACGAGGCGGCGCGCGTAGAGCCAGCCGCACAGAATGCCGGACATATAGGCGAGGCCGTACCAGCGGACAGCCACCGGGCCGAACTCGATCGCCACCGGATCGATGACGGGGTAGGGAAGGACGAAGAGTTGCATCAAGCCTCGGGTCGCGAAAACCGGGCGACCCTTTACCGCTCTCTCAGGACTGTCAAGGCACTCAAGGCCGACGCCCGGGGCGGCTTGCCTCGGGCATCGGGGCATCCCATAGTCGGCGCAGATGACAGTTTGGCCTCAAGGCCCCGAACCCAATTCAAGGATTTCCTCGACATGACGCAGACCTCCGGACGGTTCTTCGACGAACTCGGCAAGCTCCTCACCGATGCGGCCGGCGCGGCAGGTGGCGTGCGCAAGGAGGTCGAGGGCGTCGTTCGGGCGCAGGCCGAGCGGGTCTTGCGCGATCTCGACGTCGTGCAGCGTGAGGAGTTCGAGGCGGTCAAGGCCATGGCCCAGAAAGCGCGGGAAGAAAACGAGCTTCTCAAAGAGCGTATCGCCGCGCTTGAGGCGAAAGGCGCCAAGGACAAGGATAAGAAGTCCGGCTAGCGCGAGCTCAAGAGCCGAGCTGGAGATGCGGGGTCGAGAGTCGAGTCCGCAGCCAAAATTATCCACAGCTTTTTCAAGCCGTCCACAGCTATTCACCGATGCGGACTCGGGCCGCCTTGGTGCGCGCAGACTCCGCGATATATAACTGATTCATCTACTGATTCGCGGCGTGGCGTGTTTCTCATGCGCGGAACTCTGCTGAGGCCCCTCAGAGGATAAGCATGGCTTCGACACAAATGAACTACGACCAATTCGCCAACCCGGTGGACATGGTCGAGCATATTGCAACCATCCACGACTGGAGCTTCGAGCGCAGCGCGCCCGACGAGCTGACGCTGTCGGTGGCAGGAACGGGATGCGACTATCACCTCTCGCTGACTTGGCGGGAGGATTTGGAGGCGCTCCATCTGGCTTGCGCCTTCGACTTCAGGGTCACTAAGGTCAGGTTGGCCGAGGTCTACCGGCTGATGGCGCAGATCAACGAGCAGCTTTGGCTCGGCCATTTCGACCTATGGCGCGACGACGGCATGCTGCTCTACCGCAACGGCCTTCTGCTCGCCGGCGCGCATACCCATGCGGGCCAATGCGAGGGGCTGTTAAAGGCAGCGCTGGAAGCCTGCGAGCGCTATTATGATTCCTTCCAGTTCGTGTTGTGGGCGGGCAAGTCGGCCGAAGAGGCGCTCGCCGCCACCATGCTTGAGACGCAAGGAACCGCATGACACTCCGCCTCGCCGGTCCGCTGCTCCTCGTCGGCGCGGGCAAGATGGGCGGGGCGCTGCTCGAGGGATGGCTCCAGCAGGGCCTCGACCCGGCCACGGTCTTCATTCAGGACCCCGCGCTGTCGGAGACGATGGCGGCGTTCGCAGCGAGCCATGGCATCGTGGCGAACGACGCGCCTGAGTTGCCGGCGCCACCCGCCGTCATCCTCATTGCCGTGAAGCCGGACATTGCCGAGAAGCTGTTGCCGGAAGTCGAACCCATGGTCGGCGACGAGACCGTGGTGCTGTCCATCGCCGCAGGCCGGACCTTGCAGAGTTTGTCGCGCTATCTGCCGGAGACGGTCGCCGTGGTTCGCGCCATGCCCAACACGCCGGCCTCGGTCGGCCACGGCATGACTGTCGCCATCGCCAACGCCAATGTCACGCCGCAGCAGAAGCGCGAATGCGATGCGCTCATGGCCGCGGTGGGCGAGGTGATCTGGGTCGAGGACGAAACGTTTCTCGATCCCGTGACGGCCGTTTCGGGCAGCGGCCCGGCTTACGTGTTCCTGCTTGCCGAATGTCTGGAGGAGGCGGGCATTGCCGCCGGCCTGCCCCACGACCTTGCCGAGCGGCTAGCCCGCGCCACTGTCGCGGGGGCCGGGGAGTTGTTGCGCCGGTCGGATCTGGAGCCCGCGCAACTACGCAAAAACGTCACGTCGCCGAAGGGCACCACGGCAGCCGCGCTCGATGTGCTGATGAGCGAGGATGCGCTGAAAGACCTGCTCACCCGGGCCGTCGCCGCCGCCGCCAAGCGCTCCCGCGAGCTGTCGTCCTAGCGCATAACTTGGCTTGCGCCCGTCTTTAGATAGCCACCAAGAAGGCCTATCTTTAGGGGAACCAAGGAGCATGCCATGTTCGATGAGTTCTCCAAACGAAGCAAAGCGGTGCGTGCCGCGCTGGAACTGGCGCAGCAGCGCGATTGGGGCGATGTCACGCTGATCGATATCGCCAAGCGGGCGGGGCTCGACCTCGCCGACCTCAGGGCGGAGTTTTCCTGCAAGAGCGACATTTTGCGCGCCTTCCAGGCCGAGGTGGACGCCGACGTTTTGGCCAAGGCGAAGCAAGCCGGCACAGATCAGAGCGTGCGCGACCGGCTGTTCGATCTCATGATGATGCGGTTTGAGGTGATGGCGCCCTACAAGCCGGCGCTGAAGCGTATCGCCTGCTACTTACGCCGCCGCCCGGGCGAGGCGTCGCTGCTCGCCTGCTCCTCGCTCGCCACGCAATACTGGATGCTGGCCGGGGCGGGGGCAAAATTGGGTGGCGCGCGCGCCGCGGTGCGCGTTGCGGGACTGGCGACGGTCTATGGCAGGGTCTTCCAGGTCTGGCTCGAAGATCCATCGCCCTCGCTCGACCGTACCATGGCGGCGCTCGACCGGGCTCTGAGCAACGGCGAGCGCATGCTCGCCAATATGGACCACGTCTGCGGCGTGCTGTGCGGGCTGGTGCCGCGTGGCTGGAAGCGAAAGGGCGGCACGGACGCGCCGTCGCAGCCGGCCCCGCCACCGGACACCGGTCCGGCGCCAGCCGCGTCCGTCTGATCCCATCGCTGGCTAGTAGGGAAGCGGGTCTTCGTCGTCAGGACCGGAGAGGCTTTCGGGGCCTTCGCCGGGGAGTTCCTCGTCGGTGGGATCCGGCTCATCCGGATTATCCGGGTCGTCCAACGGATCGAGGGGGACATCGTCGTCCAGTGCCATCGGTGCGCTGTCGCTCTCGGTCTCTGCCTCTGCCTCTGATTCAGCGTCCAGCGTGCTCTCGCGGCCGAATTCGACCTTACCACTGCTATCCTCAAGCTCGAACTCCGAGCCCGGCTGCTCCTCGCCTTGAATCTCGTCCCCAACGGATTCACCCAGGGCCGGCCCTCCGAGGGCGACGGCCAACAGCGCTCCTAGTCCGACGGCAATTTTTCGCATGGAAGCATCTCCAAATAGATCAGACGGGTACCTTTAGCACGGCTTTCAATCCGCCTAGACGGGATTGACTGAGGGTGATGTCGCCGCCGTGGATACGGGCGATATCCCGGGCGATGGCGAGCCCGAGCCCCGTCGAGCCGGAATCCTGGTTGCGTGCATGGTCGACCCGGTAGAACGGCCGGAAGACGTTCTCGCGCTCGGTTTCCGGGATGCCCGGCCCGTTATCCTCGACCTCGACGGTGAGCGAGCCGTTGTGCTTGGCGGCGCTGACATTCACATGATCGGCGAAGCGGGCGGCGTTGTTGACCAGGTTGGCGACGGCGCGCTTAAAGCCATGGCGGCGCACCGGCACGACGAGCGGGTCGCCGTCGACCGCGATCTTGATGGTCTTGTCGCCATGGGCTTGAGCTTGCACCTCGCTCAGGATCTCGCCGATATCGACGCGGCCGATGGCTTCGCCGGAGTCGCCTTTGGCAAAGGCCATGTAGTCCTCGAGCATGGCCTGCATCTCGTCGACATCGGCGCGCATGGCGTCGAGCTCCGCATTTTCCTCGAACATGGCAAGCTGAAGCCTGAAACGCGTCAGGATGGTCCGCAGATCATGGCTGACGCCGGCGAGCATGACGGTGCGCTGCTCCACATGACGCTCGATACGGTCGCGCATCTCGATGAAGGCGTGCGCAGCCTGGCGGACCTCGCGCGCGCCGCGCGGCCGGAAGTCGTCCGGTGGGGGCCGTCCCTTGCCGAAGCTCTCGGCGGCATGGGCCAAGCGCAGAATGGGCTTGATCTGATTGCGCAGGAACAGGATCGCCACGGTGAGCAGCACGAAGGACGTGCCGAGCATCCAGACGATGAAGATGTGCGAGTTGGACGCATAGGTCTGGCTGCGCTTGGCGAGCACGTGCATCACCGCATCGTCGAGCTTGATGCGAATGTCGACGAACTCGGAGCGGCCCACCGTATCAATCCAGAAGGGACGGCCGATCTGCCGTGTCAACTCGTCGGACAGTGTCGAGTCGAGGAGATCGAAGAACGGCTTGGAGCGGGCCAGGGGCAAGTCCTCGCCTTTCGCGAAACGGATGCGCAAGCCCAGATCCTTGTCGGCCAGCGCCGTCAGTGTCTCGACGTTCTGCGCTTTGGGGAGCTCCTCATAGACGTCGATCAGCATGGAGATGTTCTGCACGGTGACCGTGGACAAACGGTGCGTCACCGTCTGCCAATGCCGCTCCAAGAACACGAACGTCACCACGGATTGCAGCAGCACCATCGGCGCGATGATGATGATGAGCGCGCGCGCATAAAGCCCCTTCGGCATCTTGTCGCCGAGCGCGGACAGGAGGCGTCCCAGCGGCCGGCGGCGCTGCTCGGTGGCAAGAGGGGGCGTGGCGCTGTGGGCGATGGCGTCCATCATTCGGGATACAGGATATAACCCTTGCCGCGCACGGTCTGGAGATAGACCGGGTTGGCCGGGTCGTGCTCGATTTTGCGCCGGAGCCGATTGATCTGCACATCGACGGCGCGCTCGCCGCCACTATCGGCGTCCTTGGCGAGTTCGTGCCGCGACACCGGCATGCCGGGCCGTTGGGCGAAATAGCGCAGCAGATCGCGCTCGCGCTCGGTTAGGCGCACGCTCTCGCCGTCGCGCTTCAACTCGCCGCGGGAAACATGGAAGACGAAATTGCCCATGCGAACCTCGCCGGCGGCGGGTGCGGCAGCGCCCCGGCGCAGCACATTGCTCACGCGCAATAGGAGCTCGCGCGGATCGAACGGCTTGGCGAGATAGTCGTCGACGCCCGTCTCCAGGCCTTCGATGCGCTGCTCTGGCTCGGCGCGGGCGGTCAGCATGAGGATGGGCACTTGGCTCTCGGTGCGCAGCGCACGGGCGAAGTCGATGCCCAACTCTTGCGGCATCATCACGTCGAGAATGAGAAGGTCGAAGGACAGGCTGCGCATGGTGGCGCGCGCCGAGGCGGCATCGACCGCGGTGGTGACGCGGAAGCCGTGGTCGTTGAGATAACGGGCGAGCAGGTCGCGAATGCGGCTGTCGTCGTCCACCACCAGGATATGCGGCGCGTTGTCATCCGGGCCGCTGGCGCGATGGACCTTGATCGGCGTCGGCATGGTCATTCCCCCTTGCCCCCGGCGGTCGGCTGGACCGGTGGTGTCGACATTATGGAGGAGACTTTAGGCCGATCTTCGGCATTGATCATGGCTTCAAGAAAAAGGCGCAATGCCGTCTCGGCCCCGGGCCCGGCGGCCTCGAGCGCGGCGGCGAGGCGCACGATCTGTGGGGCCGCTAGCCGCTCGGCCAGGGCCCGGCCGCTCTCTGTGGGGAATAGGAGCCGCTCCCTTCGGTCGGCGGCGCCCGCCTGCTGCATGATATAACCCTGGTCGATCAACTGCTTGAGGACGCGGCCCAGGCTCTGCTTGGTGATGTTGAGGATGTCGAGCAGGTCGGCGACGCGCAGGCCCGAATGGCGGTTGACGAAATGGAGCACCCGGTGATGGGCCCGGCCGAAGCCGAAATCCGCCAGGATGGCGTCCGGGTCGCCGGTGAAGTCGCGATAGGCGAAAAACAGCAGCTCGGCGAATTCCTGCAGCTTGGCTTCAGGCAAAGCGCCGCCCTTGGCGGCCCGGGAGCCGTCGCCGTGTTTGGCGTCCGCGGCCTTGCCGCGCGCCAGAGGTGGATTTAGGTCAGTCATATTGACATATTTTTGGGCCTGGTTTATGTCAGCCATGTTGACTTAATTTGGTCCTTGATACGCCTCGCGGCCCGCTCGCGCAATTGCCGTCGGGTGGGTGGTATGAGGGGCAGTTCTGGTGTTTATGAGACGGCGGCCGCACCAAAGAACGGCCCGTCCTGGAGGAAAGTTCATGGACTACGATCAGCGCGACGGCTTTATCTGGTTCAACGGTGAGCTGATCCCGTGGAACGATGCCCGCGTCCATCTCCTGACCCATGCGCTTCACTACGGCAGCGCCGTGTTCGAGGGCATGCGCGCCTATGACGGCGAGATCTTCAAGCTCACCGAGCATAATCAGCGCCTGCACAAATCGGCCGAGATCCTCGACTTCGAGGTGCCGTATTCCGTCGCCGAGCTCGACAAGGCGGCGCGCGACGTCGTGCGCGCCAACAAGCTGGGAGATGCCTACGTCCGCCCGCTGGCTTGGCGCGGGAGCGAGCAGATGGGCGTCTCGGCCCAGAAGACCCGCATCAACGTCGCCATCGCCGCGTGGGATTGGGGCTCGTATTTCGATCCGGCCGCGCGTGAGAAGGGTTTGAAGCTTACCTTCGCGAAATATTGCCGGCCCGATCCGCGGACCGCGCCGGTCCATAGCAAGGCGGCCGGGCTCTATATGATCTGCACCATCGAGAAGCACCGCGCCGAGCGCGAAGGCTTCGCCGACGCGGTGATGCTCGATTGGCGCGGCCAGGTCGCCGAGTGCACCGGCGCCAATATCTTCTTCGTCAAGGACGGGGTGATCTATACGCCGACGCCGGACTGCTTCCTCGACGGCATCACGCGGCGCACGGTCATCGGCCTCGCCAAGCAGCGCGGGCTAACTGTGATCGAGAAGGCGATTCTCCCCGAGGAACTCGCCGACTTTACCGAGTGCTTCATCACCGGCACCGCCGCCGAGGTGATGCCGGTCGGCTCGATCGGCGAGTACAGCTTCACGGTCGGCGACATCACCCGCAATCTGATGAGCGACTACGCGGCGCTGGTGCGCCCGGCGAAGGCTGTGGCCGCGGCGGGGTAGGGTCCTGTCATGCTGCCCCTCTAATTCGGCTGATTTGTTTGATCGGCCCAACCAGCTCGGGCACCTCGAGCTTGGGTGAAAAGAACATCACCTCTTTGCCGATCCGCGTTTCACGGGCACTGTAGCCAACGTTGTAAACGACACTTCGAAAGTGACGGTACAGCTTCTCGATTGGGTCAACGTTATCGTAGGATACAAGCCAAAACTTGCTTTGCACTTTGCAGCAATGAATTTTGCTCGCTCGTTCAATCCACGCTCGGAATATATTCCAGCCGTGCTAGTGCGGGGATAAGGTGGGGGATAGCGGAGTGGAGGCTACGCAAGACGAGCATGCGCCCCGATCCGTGCTAATCTCCGGCGCCATGGAGCCGTTCAAGCGAACAGTTCGCGCAGCGTGAAAGCGGGCGCACCTGCGCATACGCCGCCGCGCTTCGATGCGGAGACTCGCGCCCGGCTCTACGAGCTGTTGCGTTGGCGCCGCGACGTGCGCCGCTTCAAGCGCGACCCGCTTCCTGAGGGCACGGTCGAGCGGCTGATCGGCCTGGCCTGTCTGTCGCCGTCCGTGGGTCTCTCCGAGCCGTGGCGCTTCGTGCTGGTGGAGGACGCCGCGCGCCGCGCCGCGATCCGCGCAATGCTTCGAGGCCTGCAACAAAGAGGCGCTTCAGATGCAGGAGCCCGACCAGGCGGCGCTTTATGCCCGGCTGAAGCTCGCCGGGATGGACGAGGCGCCGGTGCAGATCGCCGTGTTCTCCGACCGCGCCACGGCGCAGGGCTCCGGTCTCGGCCGCCTGACCATGCCGGAGACGTTGGACTACTCGGTGGTCACCGCCGTGCATACGCTGTGGCTCGCCGCCCGGGCCGAAGGCATCGGCATGGGCTGGGTGTCGATCCTCGATCCGGCCCGCATGACCGAGATCCTGGAGGTGCCACCGGAGTGGATCTTTATCGGCCATCTGTGTCTCGGCTATCCGCAAGCGGAAGACGACACGCCGGCGCTCGAGCGGGCCGGCTGGGAACACCGCCACGCGCCGGACGGCGTGGTGATCCGGCGCTAGCGCCTTGGCGCAGCCGACGCGTGCCGCTTGATCCGGCGGCGATCAAAGGGCACTCTTGGTCGGCAGGCTTTTGGGCTGCACGCGATGGGGCATCGCGGAGGAGGGGGCTTCCTTGCGATACGCACGCATCATCCTGGGCTTGGCTGGGCTCTTGGCCCTTAGCGCTGTCGTATTTGGGCTCGTCGCCGTCACGGCGGTCGATGGCGAAGCCGGCGTCTGGTCGCCACCCGGCGTGAGCGATGCCGGTCCGCCGGTACCCATGGCCACGCCGGTCAAGGTCTGGCGCGACTGCCAGGAGATCGCCCTCTGCGCCGGCTGCAAGACTCGGTATAAGTGCCGCTCTTGCGAGTATAAACGGACCTGCGCCGGGGGCTTGTGCAGCTGGGGCGACGTCTGCGTGTGGGGGCCTTACTTGAAGGTGCTGCCGCGGGGCGCGCGGATCATCAAAATCCGATAGCTGCCTTAGGTCGATCCGAACGCCGATCAGACGCGTAGCGGCAGCAGGATCCAGCCGACGATCTCGGCGATGACCTCGAATGTGCCGGCAAGGTCCACGGTGAACTGGACGGCCAGCCAGCCGAGCAGCACGGCCAAGCCTGCGGCAACCAATACCGACAGGATCCCGACGGTGACCTGCGAGCTCCATCGGTTTGGTTGGCTGTGCACTGAGAACCCGCGTGGCTGTGAGGATACCGTCTAGAACGAAGACGGTAGCGGAAGGTTCATTTGAGATTTTTCTATGTCGCTACTCGGCGGCATCTTTGCGTGCGGCCCAGCGCGTCGCCGCTGCCGCATCGTCGGCCTTCGCCTCGACCCAGCGGTCGCCGCTGGGGCCCGACTCGCGCTTCCAGAACGGCGCGGACGTTTTCAGATAATCCATCAGGAATTTAGCGGCGTCGAAGGCTGCGTCGCGGTGGGCCGAGGCGGTGATGACCAGCACGATATTGTCGCCGGGCTTCAGCGTGCCGACGCGATGCAAGATGAGGCTGGCTTGCAATGGCCAGCGCGCGTGGGCGTCCGTCTCGATCTTGGTGAGCTCGGCTTCGGTCATGCCGGGATAATGCTCGAGCGTCATCGCGGTCACTTCGCCGGCGACTTCGCCGTTATGGCCGCGCACGGTGCCGGTGAATGTGACGATGGCGCCAATATCGGTGCGGGTGCCCTTGAGCGCTGCGATCTCGGCGCCGATGTCGAAGTCCTCTTGCTGGACTCTGATCATGTCAGCCTCCGGTGACCGGCGGGAAGAAGGCGATCTCACGCGCGCCGCCAATCGCGTCGCCATGGCGCGCATGGGTCTGGTCGATCGCGGCGCGGATCACCTCGTCGCGGTCGAAGGCGTTGGCAAACTCGGGTCCGCGCGTCTTCAGCCAGGCGATGAGCTCGCCGACGGTGGCGACGCTTTCAGGCAGCGCCACGTCCTCGGCGGCGATGCCGGTCTTCTCCTTGACCCAGGCAAAATAGAGCAGGCGCATGGCTCACTCCTCGTCGACCATGATGTGGCGGAAAGTCGCCTTCAGATAATCGTAGCCGGTGTAGAGGGTGAGCACCGCGGCGATCCACAACAGGCTGAGGCCGAACAGCGTGGTGTAGGACCACACCTTGTCGCCGGCGCTGCCCGCCAGCAGAAAGCCGATGGCGACCATCTGCACGAAGGTCTTCCATTTGGCGAGCTTGGTGACGGGCACGCTGACCGCGAGCGTGCCGAGAAACTCGCGCAGACCCGAGACGAGGATTTCGCGGCATAGGATGATGACGCCGGCCCATAGCGACCAGCCGGCAATGGTGCCGTTGGCGGCGAGCATCATCAGGCTCGCGGCGACGATGAGCTTGTCGGCAATGGGGTCGAGCATCTTGCCGAGGGCGCTCTGCTGCTGCCAGGCGCGGGCGAGATATCCGTCGAGGAAGTCACTGACGCCGGCGGCGATGAAAATCCACATGGCGAGCCAGCGGCCCCAGTCGGCGCTGACGAAGAAGCACGCGACGAGCGCCGGGATGGCGAGGATGCGCCCATAGGTGAGGAGGTTCGGCAGGCTGCCGAACCGGCCCTTGGGGGCACCCCGTTCTGCCAATCCTAGTTGCGCCATATCAAATTCATCCGTTCAAACTCAATTCCCGCGCTCAATTAGCCACGCTCATGGAAGTGATCATAGATCGCCTTGGCCATTTGCGCGCTGATACCGCCAACGCTTTCGAGATCGGCGATACCGGCCCGGCTCACGGCCTTGGCCGAACCGAAATGCTGCAACAGCGCTCGCTTACGGGACGGCCCAATCCCGGCCACCTCATCGAGCGGCGAGGCGGTGATGGCCTTCTTACGCCGCGCGCGATGGGCACCGATGGCAAATCGGTGTGCCTCGTCCCGCAGCGTCTGTATGCAATAAAGCACAGGGTCGCGTGGTTCCAACAGCAAAGGCTCTTTTCCCTTAAGATAGATTCGCTCGCGACCGGCATTGCGGTCGGGGCCCTTGGCGACCGCGGCGATCCTGATCTCCGACAGGCCAAGCTCGTCGAGAACCTCGTGGGCAGCCGACAATTGGCCCGGGCCGCCGTCGATCAGCACCAGATCCGGCGCCGTCCATCCGGTGTCGTTGGCCGGATCCTTGTCCTTGGCCTTGACCAGACGGCTGAAACGCCGGGTCAGCATCTCGCGCATCATGGCGTAGTCGTCGCCAGGGACGAGATCTTCACCCTTCATGTTGAACTTGCGATACTGCGCTTTTATGAAGCCTTCGAGGCCGGCCACGATCATGGCGCCCACGGGATTTGTGCCGGAGATGTGACTGTTGTCGTAGACCTCGACGCGCGCGGGCGGTTCGTCGAGGTCGAGAGCCTCGGCCAGACGGGCAAAGATCGCCGCTTGCGAGGCGGATTCGGCGAGCCGGCGCGCCAGGGCCTCGCGCGCATTGACCAAGGCGTGGTCGACGAGTTCGCGCTTCTCGCCGCGCTGTGGCGTCGTCACGGTGATCTTGCGCTCGGCTTTCAACGACAAGGCTTCGGCCAAGAGCCGGCGCCCCTTGATCTCGTGCGACAGCAGGATGAGCTTCGGCGGCGGCTTGTCGTCGTAGAACTGGGCGATGAAAGCTTCCAGCACTTCGTCGGCGGGCAGGGCCTTGTCGGCGCGGGGGTAATAGGCGCGATTGCCCCAGTTGTTGCCGCTGCGGAAGAAGAACACCTGGATGCAGGTCTGTCCCGCGTCCTGATGGGCGGCGAACACGTCGGCCTCCTTCAGGGTGTGGGGATTGATGCCCTGGCGCGACTGGATATGGCTGAGCGCCGTCAATCGGTCGCGGAAGCTCGCCGCCCGCTCATAGTCTTGGCGGCCGCTCGCCTCGTCCATGAGGGCATGCAGCCGGTGTTTCACCTCGTCGCTCTCGCCGCGGAGGAAGCCCAGCGCCTCGTCGACCAGCAAGCCATAATCCTGCTCCGAGATCTCGCCGGTGCAGGGCGCGCTGCACCGCTTGATCTGGAACAGCAGGCAGGGGCGGGTTCGCGTCTCGTAATAGCTGTCCGTGCAGGACCGCAGCAAAAAGGCGCGCTGGAGCGTGTTGACGGTGCGGCCGACCGCGCCGGCAGAGGCAAAGGGCCCGAAATAGTCCCCTTTGCGGTTGCGCGCGCCGCGATGCTTGAGGATCTGGGGGATCGGGTGGTCGCGGGCGATGAGAATGAAGGGGAAGGACTTGTCGTCCCGGAGCACCACGTTGTAGCGGGGCTTCAGCCTCTTAATGAGGTTCGCCTCGAGCAGCAGCGCTTCGATCTCCGTCGCCGTGGTGACGAATTCCATGGTCGCGGTGTCGGCGATCATGCGGGCGATGCGGTTGTTGTGGCCGGTGCCTCGGGCGTAGCTCAGCACGCGTCTTTTGATGTGCCGCGCCTTGCCGACATAGAGCACCTCGCCCTCGGCATTGAACATGCGGTAGACGCCGGGCCCCGCGGGCGCGGTCTTGGCGAAGCGGGCGATCACGGCGGCGCCGGTCTCCGGTCCAAGCAAGGCTTCTTTCGCGCGCGAAAGAAGCGAGGAGGCGCTATCGGGGTTCTCTAATGGCATGGGATCATGAGGGCTTTCGCGCGATGCCGGGTAAGCATGCGCCATACCTGAGTGAAGGTAAGGTCTAAGCCCCAAACCATTCAAGGGCCGAAAGGCCGCTCAGTCGCCGTTCCAGGCCAAGTGTTGGCCCCCGTCGAGGGCGATCATTTGGCCGGTAACGGAGGGGGTTTCCAACAAGAAGCGAACCGCGGCCGTGACGTCGTCGGTCGAAACCACGCGCTTCAGGAGCGTGGAGCGGCATTCGGCGGCAAAATCCGCCTCGCTTTGGTTCCGTGACGGCAAGACGGGCCCCGGCGCGATGGCGTTGACCCTGATTCTCGGGGCCAGGGCCTGGGCAAGGGTCTGCGTGGCGGTCCACAGCGCCGATTTGGCGATGGTGTAGGAGAAATAGTCCGGATTGAGCCGCCGCACCTTCTGGTCGACGAGGTTGATGACATTGGCGGAGACACCGTCGGGAAGCTGCCTGGCAAAGGCCTGGGTAAGAAAGACCGGCGCCCGCAGATTGACATCGAGATGCATTTGCCAGCTCTCGGCATCAAGTGAATCGGCTGTATCGCGCTCAAAGCAAGCGGCGTTATTGATGAGGCAGCTAGGGGCGCCCAGCGCCTCGCCGCAGGCCTCGATCAGGCCCGGCAGATCCTCGAGTTGGGCGAGATCGGCTTGCAGGGCCGCCGCCTGGCCGCCCATGGCCTCGATTTCGGCCACGAGACCTGCCGCCTCCGCCTCCGAAGCGTGATAGTGGGCGCCGATGCGCCAACCGCATTGGGCCAGATCGAGCGCGATGGCCCGGCCGAGGCGGCGCCCCGCGCCGGTCACAAGCGCGGTCGCGTCAGTGTTGTGTTGGGGCATGCCTGCCTTGCGGGAAGAGGTATCGAATCGAACTGTCAAGCGTCTCGCACTGGCGAAACGGCACTCTAGGGGACCGCATAAATCAGAACAAGGCGCAGCGGGCGGGGGTGCAGACGCGGTGAGAGAGTGAGTCGGCCAAGCCGATGAAACCGCGCGCTGATTGGATCAGGCCGTAGCTTTGGGCACTTGCCTCAAGAATGAGCATTTTGATTGAGCATTTGTGCAGCGCGTGAAGCGCCATGAGCCCAATGTGGCGTCAAAGTGCTTGGACCATTGCAGAATAGTCACACCCGCCCAGATGTTTTAAGAAACCCTTGCTTTTTCATTGCTTCAAGGGGGGGCCTGACTATTGTCAAGGGCACGGGGGACGTTGCACCGCGGTCACGCAGGCAAGGGCACATTCCCAACCAACGAAATCATATCGCAGGGACAGGCGAAAAAAGCAGGAGACTGGACAATGGCTCGGGAAGTGGGGACTTTGAAACTAGGTATTTTGAGCGCGGCGCTTATCGGTGGGCTGGCTCTGCCGGCACAGGCCGAAGAGTTCAACCTCGGCGGCACCGCGACGTTCACCACCGATTACGTGTTCCGTGGTATCTCGCAGACCGACGCAGAACCCGGCCGTGCAGGCCTCGATCGATGCGACCTACGGCATGTTCTACGTTGGCATGTGGGGATCGAACGTCGACTTCGGTGGCGATCCGCTGGTCAGGACATCGCCGATATCGAGATCGACTACTACGCTGGCATCACGCCGGAGTGGAAGGGCATCAGCTTCGATATCGCCGGCCCTCTACTACACCTATCCTCAAGCCTACGATCCGGGTGGCGAGCTTGACTATTTCGAACTGAAGACGGGCGCGTCTTACACCTTCGGCGAGTCCTTCACCGTTCGGCGTGACCAACTACTGGTCGCCGGAATTCTCCGGCGAGACTCGGAGACCGGTAACGCTATTGAAGCTTCGGCCGAATATGCCTTCGCCAACAAGTGTGGGATTGTTCACGCCTAGCATCAGCGGCTTGATCGGACATCAGTATATTGAGGATGGCGACAGACTACACCTATTGGAACGCCGGCCTGACCCTCGGCTTCATGGAGAACTGGTCGGCCGATATCCGCTACTGGGATACCGACGGCGACGCAATTCAGGAAGGTCCGTTTCAACTGGCGACTCTCGGGTTGTGGGAACCATTTCGGCCTCGTTCTAGGGCTTAATACTTCCCCAAAAGCACTTCCCACCTTAAAAGGGCGCCGTTTCGGCGCCCTTTTTTTGGTTCTGGATTCGGATAATGGCTGAGGATCTCGCATATCGGGCCGACCGTACGGCCGATCCCGACGCCATCGCACGGGCCCATGCGGTCTATACCCCCCTGGCGCTCGCCTTTTACGACGTCGTGGTGCACGGGCTGTCCAACCGTTTCGCTTGGCGCTGTCCGACGAAGCGGCTGCTCCGTCTCTATGCGTCCAATCTTTCCGCCAATCATCTCGAGGCGGGGGCAGGCACGGGTCTTTTTCTCGATCGCGCGGGCGTCAATTTCGACCGCCTGGTCCTGCTCGACATCAATGAGCACTGCTTGAAGCGCGCCGCCCGGCGGCTGGCCCGGTTCAAGCCGACGCTTCGTCAGGCGAACCTCCTGGCTCCGTTGGACTCGGACTTGGCCTCAAGCGCGCCGTTCAAGTCGGTTGGCCTCACTTACGTGCTGCATTGCCTTCCCGGCGTCATGGGCGACAAGCTCGTGGTGCTCGACTATATCCGGCCCCTGATGGCCGAAGGTGCGGTGCTGTTCGGCGCCACCATTCTCGGCCGTGGCGTGCCGTTTAACGGGCCGGCGCGGGCTTTGCTCGACATCTATAATGCCAAGGGCGTGTTCGATAACCGCGAGGACGACCTCGAGGCCCTAACCCAGGGTCTTGAGGCGCGCTTCGGGACCGTCGAGATCGATAGGCAGGGCTGCGTGGCCCTGTTCCGGGCAAGCTAGATCGGCGCTTTTGCGCCGGGCCTCAATCCGCCTCAAATCCCGCCATGGGATGGTCATTAACCCGCCGCTTACCTTGCCCCTTTTCGCCCCGGTTCGTTGTTAACAGTCAGTAAGGGTGGGGCATTACCCTGGGTCCGGGAGAGCTTGGTCAAGCACAATTCGTTTGTGCTGCGCGGCGGACGGACCGAGCCTCCATTCGTGAGGGAGTCTGTTCATGCGTAGGCGATTGTACGAGGTGGCGGCTGTTGCCGCCGTGTTAACGGCCGGCGCCACGGTCTCAACCCCCGTGCTGAGTGCCGACTTGTACGATACGCCGCCGATTTACGACGCGGCGCCCGTTCCGCCCCAGGACATCTTCGAAGGCTGGTATCTCGGCGGCACTATTGGCGGCGCCTCGGTGAGCTACGATCTCGAGCCGGCGGGCGGCTCGGTCTCCTCGAGCGGCGTGCTTGGCGGTGTGATCGGCGGCTACAGCTTCCAGAGCGGTCCTTTCGTGCTCGGTGTGGAAGGTGACTTCCTGGCCGCCGACATCACCGGAAGCCGTCACTTCAATGGCGGTCTGAACAAAGCCGACACCAGCATCGACACGATGGGGGATGTGCGTCTGCGCGCCGGTTACGCCGTTCGGCCGAACATCCTGCTGTTCGGCACCTTCGGCGGTGCGTGGGCCAACGCCGATCTCGCCATTTCCGGACCCGGCGGCGCATTCCGTGAGACGACCTTCTTCGGCTGGAGCGCGGGCGCCGGCGCCGAGGTTGCGCTCAATCCGAATTGGAGCGCGCGCTTCGACTATCAGTTCACCGACTTCGGCTCCGAGACGCTCAACTATCCGGGCGGCAAGGAGACCTTCGATCCGGACATGAACCAGTTCCGCGGGTCGGTAATCTACCGCTTCTAGGCGATCAGACTGACACGTTCTGGCTGCCAACCCGGCCGGTGCGCAGGGCCGTGCCTGCTCGCCCCGGTATTTCTAGACCTTCCTTGCCAACGCGATAATATGATCCTTCGTGCCATCCCCTGAAGGCTTCCATACTGGGGCTGCGGATGGAGGCGGGGGCGAATGGGGACGGGGATCGCATCTCGGTTGTCCTGGAAAGTCCGGCGGGCACCGGCCCGTTGCGCATCGCCTGCGCTCACGACTCGCAGCAGCTCCCTAAAAATTCCGCATCTTCTGGATTTCCCGACGTCCGGCCGGACACCTCGCACCTCGCATCTTGCTGTCGAGCGCATGCCATGGCCCGGTGTGAATCTTGCAATGTTGACCGTCGATCGCGGGAATTCGGCATGAGTGCACAAACAAGCAGCACTGCAGGGACGGACAGAGCGCCATGCCCAAGGCGATAAGGCTCTTTGTCCGCTACGTCGACGCGATCAACTATGTGATCGGCCGCTTCGCCATGTATCTGTTCTTGGTGCTTGGCGGCGTCCTGATCTTCGCGACTCTTTCGAGAGTCCTCGCTGGAATACCGGTCAACTGGGCTCTCGAGATGTCCCAGTTCCTGCTGTCAGCCTATTACCTGCTTGGCGGCCCCTATTCACTGCAGCTCAATTCGCATGTGCGGATGGACCTGCTCTACGCCGAGCTCTCCCCGCACAAGCGTGCCGTGACGGACGCCATTACGATCCTCTTTGTCAGTTTCTACCTTGTGTTTCTGTTCTTCGGCGGCGTGTCGTCGACCAACTACGCCATCACTTACGGGCAGCAAAATTACTCGTCGTGGGCGCCGGTCCTATGGCCAATCAAGCTGGTCATGACGATCGGCGTCTTTCTAATGCTGCTGCAGACGATCTCCATCTTCTTCAAAGATGTGGCAGAGGCGCGGGGCAAGCCCATCACATGAGTTCCGAATTCATCACCGTATTCATGTTTGCCACGATGATGCTGCTGCTCATGACGGGGCAGCGCGTGTTCGGGGTTATCGGGTTTGTGGGCACCGCCGCCGCGCTCTGGTTGTGGGGCGAGGGCTCCTTCGAAATGCCGTTCAACGCCAGCTTTCAGGTGTTGAATTGGTATCCGCTCATCACCGTGCCGTTCTTCGTTTTCATGGGCTACATGATGTCGGAGTCAGGCATCGCGAGCAATCTCTACCGGATGTTCCATGTCTGGTTCGGATCGATTGCCGGCGGGTTGGCGCTCGGAACCATCGGTCTCATGGTGCTGATTTCCTGTATGAACGGTCTTTCGGTAGCCGGCATGGCGATCGGCGCGACCATCGCGCTGCCGGAACTGCGGCGGCGTGGATACAATAAGATCATGGTGACGGGCGTCATCCAGGCGGGCAGTTCGCTCGGCATCCTCATTCCGCCAAGCGTCGTGTTGGTTCTCTTTGCCATGATCGCGCGCCAGCCGGTGCTGCAGCTCTGGCTTGCCGGTGTGTTCCCCGGGCTGATGATGGCCGCCATCTTCGGGCTCTACATCTATATCCGCTGTCGCCTCAATCCCGCGCTCGGACCGGCGCTGTCCGAAGAGGAGCTCTCGCAGATCACCTGGCGCGAGAAAATTTCACTGCTGCGGGAAGGCATCATACCGCTGGTGATCTTCGGCCTCATGATGGGCATGTTCCTGACCGGCGTCACCAGCCTCGTCGAAAGCTCGGCGGTAGGCGCGCTGCTCACCATTTTCGCCGCCATGATCGAAAGAAAACTCACCTGGAAAGTCATGGAGGACACCCTCCGGAACACGCTTTCGGTGACCTGCATGTTCATGTGGATCATTTTGGCGGCGCTCTGTTTCAGCGCCGTCTACGATGGACTCGGTGCGGTCAAGGCGATCGAGAATCTGCTGGTGAATACCTGGGAGTTCGATCCCTGGACCATCCTGATCTTGATGTTGATTTCCTTTATCGTGATGGGAGCGTTCCTGGACGACACGGCCATGCTGGTGATCGTAGCGCCGCTCTACATTCCGCTCGTGATTAAGTTGGGCTTCAATCCGATCTGGTTCGGCATCCTCTACACGGTGACCTGCCAGATCGCCTATATCACGCCGCCCTTCGGTTATAATTTGTTCCTCATGCGCGCGATGGCCCCACCCGATATCTCGTTGGTGGATATCTACCGCTCCATCATTCCATTCTTTTTCTTGATGGTGATCTCCTTGATCATCCTCATGGTCTTTCCGCAAATCTCGTTGTGGCTGCCCCAGCAGTACTCTGGAAATTGAGCATGGCGGTACGCCAAAACCAATCCCACAAGGGAGAACAGTGAGGAACCGGACTAGGAGGTCGTTCAATCCAGGAGATTCGGCAGACCGGTCTTGCCGACGCTTCGATGTGTCTAGTGCAATATGGGAGTGACGTGGATGACCAAGATTACCAAAGTTAGCAAGCGTGGTTTCCTGAAGCAGGCTGGGCTTATCACAGCCGGTGCCGCTGCCGCGACGGTGTCGGCGCCTTATGTCGCAAAGGCGGCTCCGATCAAATGGCGGCTCCAGACCTATGCCGGTCCTGCGCTCGCCGAGCACGTGATTACCAACTCGATCGACATCTTCAACAAGGCGGCAAACGGCGAGATGGAGATCGAACTTTACACGGCCGACCAGCTCGTGCCTCAGGGCGAGCTGTTCCGCGCCGTACAAGCGGGAACCATCGACGCCGCCCAGAGCGATGACGATTCAGCGGCGGCTCCAGTCGATGTCAGAGTGTTCGCGGCTTACTTTCCTTTCGCCTCGCGCTATTCGTTGGACGTTCCCACCCTCTGGGAGTGGTACGGGCTGAAGGAGATTTGGGAGGAAGCGTATTCCGAGGTGAAGGGCGTCACCTGGCTCAGCACCGGCGCCTGGGATCCGTGCAACTTCGCCACGACCAAGCCGATCCGCTCGGTGGAGGACCTCAAGGGCCTGCGGGTCTACATGTTCCCGACCGGCGGACAATTCATGCAGCAATTTGGCGTTGTGCCGGTGTCACTGCCTTATGAAGACGTGCAGCCCGCCATCCAAACCGGCGAGCTCGACGGCATTTGCTGGTGTGGCATCACCGAGTGCTACACCGTGGGCTGGGCCGACGTCACCAAATACTACCTGACCAACAATATCTCGGGCGCGTGGGCGGGTTCGTATTTCGTCAACACTGATAGGTGGAATGAGGTACCCGAGCATCTGAAGCAACTATTCAAGATGTGCATCGACTGGTCGCACTACTATCGCCTGCATTGGTATTGGTGGGGCGAGGCGCATTACCGGACGACCGGTGGCAAGCTTGAATTGACGACGATCCCAGATGCGGAGTGGAAGACCGTATCGGATAAGGCTCAAGGCTTTTGGAGCGAGATCGCCAAGACGAGCCCGCGTTGCGCCAAGGTCGTGGAAATCCTGGAAAACTACCAGGACACGATGGTGAAGGCCGGACCGCCTTACCGGTACTAGGATAGGTCGGGAGATCCGCGCGGCGGTGCTGCGCGGATCTCGTTTTCACAGACTGAGTCGGACAGTAAAGGAAGAACCCGCAGGCACTGTGATCTACCGCTTCTAGGGCGCCGGCACGGTAATCCGCGCGAGCGGGCATAGCCGCTTTTGCACTTCGTTCGCGCCGCAAGCTTGCGGGGCGAGTTTGCGATCGAAGCAAAGCCTGATGTCGAGCAGGTTCCCACGCCGGCACGTCACCGCGATCATGTCGGGTTTGAGCCAGGCATTGGCCGCGATGAACTCAGCCTCGATATTTTCGGGCGACAGGTAGCGCTGAGTTTCTGGATCGTCGAAGCTCGCAGGCACGCTTACCTTGTCGTAGAGGGTGCGGGCGGCGTCGTAGAATTGCTCTGGTGAGAGGCCCGTGCATGTGCCGTGTGCCTTGTACTCGTGGATGATGAGCCCCTTGCTCGGCATGAGGGAGCGCATCTCGTCGAGCACTTGCGACGGGACCCACGGGCGCTGCCCCTGATAACAATCCTGGGGCCAGCCTTTCGCGTATTGCGGCCACAGGCCATGCAGCACGAAATCTTGCGATAGCCGCGTATCGCATTGCGGGTTGTGGCGCTCGTCGACCTTTTTTAGGCAGTAGGTGGGCGACCAGCCGAGTACCAGGACGTAGTAGTCGAAATTGCCGGCCTCGGCGTGGGGGTAGGCGTGCAGCCCATTGTCGTCATAGGCCGCGGCGCTGCCGGCGAAGAGTGAGGCGGCGGTCGCAAGAGCCATGCCGGCATGGCGCAAATCAAGCGCCGTCATCATTGTCTCCGAGGCTTGCGAGAATGCGCGCCCAGCTGCGGGCGCCTTTCTCGAAGCTCGTAAGATTGTATTTCTCGTTGGGCGAATGAATGCGGTCGTCCTCCAGCGCGAAGCCGACGAGCAGTGCGTCCATGCCTAGCTGCGTGCGAAACGATTCCACGATGGGGATGGACGCACCGCAGCCGACGACCACCGGCGCGCTGCCCCATTCATCGGAGAGTGCGCGAGAGGCGGCGCGGAAGGCCGGGGCCTCGGTGTCGAAGCCGACCGCCGGCGAGCCGCCTTCGCCCGCATAGATCACCTTCGCGTCGGCGGGAAGCCGTGCCGCGACGAAACGGTGCAAGCCGTCGAGAATCTTGGCGGGGTCTTGATTGGGAACGAGGCGGAAGGAAAGTTTGGCCGAGGCTTTGGCCGGGATCACCGTCTTGGTGCCGGGGCCGGTATAGCCGCCTACGATGCCGTTCGCCTCGACCGTCGGCCGCGACCAGAGCTGCTCGAGAACGCTCTTGTCGGTCTCGCCGGCCGGCGTGGCGAGTCCCACCTCACCGAGAAAACTCGCCGCGTCGAATCCGAGATTACGCCAGATCGCAAGCTGCTCCGCCGACGGCTCTTGCACGTCGTCGTAGAAACCGGGGATGGTCACGCGGCCTTCCTCGTCATGCAGCGCGGCCACGATCTCGGCGAGAACGCGGATCGGATTGCATGCGGGTCCGCCGTAGATGCCGGAATGCAGATCGCGCGACGGGCCGCTGATGGTGATCTCGGAAAAGGCGAGGCCGCGCAGGAAAGCGGTGATGGCGGGCGTTGCCGCGTCCCATTGGCCGGTGTCGCAGACGAGGGCGATGTCGGCCCGCAAGTCTTCGCCATGAGCGGCGAGGAACGGTGCCAGGCTCGGACTGCCGGATTCCTCCTCGCCTTCGAGGAGCACGGTGACGTCGACGGGGAGGGCGCCATGGGCGTCATGCCAAGCGCGGCAGGCCTCGATGAAGGTCATCACCTGCCCTTTGTCGTCGGAGGCGCCGCGCGCGACGATGACCTTGCCGTATTGCGGATCGTCGACGAGCTGCGCTTCGAAGGGCGATGCGGTCCATTCCTCCAGCGGGTCGGGCGGCTGCACGTCGTAATGACCGTAGAAGAGAACGCGCGGGCGGACACCGCCGTCGGGATGACGCCAATGGGCGACCACCATGGGCTTGCCGGCGGTCGGCTCGACGGCGGCGGTGAAGCCTATGTCGCGCAAGGCAGCCGCCGACCATTCCGCGGCCTTCAGGCAAGCGTCGTGATAGGCCGGGTCAGTCGAAATGCTCGGGATGGCGAGAAAGGCGAACAGCCGCTCGAGCGCGGACTCGCGTTCCTCGGCAAGACGATCGAGCACGTTGGCAAGGCCGCGGTCTGACACGCGTGCTCCCTCAATGACTTCTCGGCGAGACTAAAAAAAAATCCCGCTGACCATAGCGGTGTCGAAAGACGCCACTATCGCAGCGGGGCAAAACGTTCGATTTGCGTAGCTGAGCTATTCGCCGAGCTGCACGTTGATCGCTTGAGGACCTTTGCCCCGGCGATCTGGTTCGGTCTCGAATGAGATGCGCGCGCCCTCATCCGGCGCCGGAAGGCCCGACTTCTGCAAGGCCGAGATGTGCAGAAACACATCCTTGCCGCCATCGTCCGGCGTGATGAAGCCGAACCCCCGAGAGTGATTGAAGAATTTGACCGTCCCGGTCTGACGCATGGGAAGCTCCTTTTCCCCTCCAAATGGTCCGCGCAACGCGCGCGGAGAATCAGGCAAGTCTAGGAAACGGGGAAAGAAACCGCGTCGCTTCCCAAGGAGCGTAGTACGCGGCCAGTCTCAACCCTGGTTCGCTGTCTGCCCACAAAGCGTCTCACTGTAAAAGCGCGAGGCTGTTATGTGCAAGACCCATCTACTTTGACGCGAACACCGCTAGGCGGGCGGCAGACTTGAATGCCTAATTGGGATAGGGCGAGTGGTTTGGGGCGCCATTCAGGTTGTAGGATCCCGAATAGTCGAAATGCGGCCCGAAATCGTTGGCGGGCGGGGGCATCTTCGGCTCACCCCACACGTCGCTCAGGGTCCAGGAGGTGCCGCCGACGCCCCGCGTGCGGCTGCCCTGATTGCCCGAGGTCTGGCCGCCATTGTTGTAGCCGTCACTGCTGCGGCGCTGCTGTGCCCCGGCGGCATCAATGGCGACGAGGGCGAATAGGGCGGCAACGACGATGGCCGCGCGGGGAAGGGAATTGCGAAGATCAAGCGTGGCCATGTCGAATCGTCACTCCAATCGGGTGGGGCATTCCAAACCCCTGCGAATCCTGAGCTCTGTTGGTTACGATTACATCACCGGCCCGACGAGGATCGGCTGTTCAGCCACCAAAAGCTTGCTTCGTCGACTATGCAGTCTTTGGCTACGGCTGCCTAGCGCATCTGTGCAACAGGTGGCGGCGATCTTTCGGGTGCTGGGATCTTTTTCGCCAAGCGCCGTGGCGGTCTTCGGCGCCGCCGGAGAGTGTCGGCGGACGGAACGGCAAACGCCGGGCGCTGGCCCGGCGTTCTTATTCTTGGGGGAGGCGCCGAACTTGCGCCATTTGCTCTTGCATTTCAGAGTCTTACGGGGCGGGCAGGGAAGCGTCCGCCCCGCAAGACTTAGTTCTTGGCAGCGCGCTGTGAGCGGGCCTTGGACGTTTCCTTGCCCAGGGCCTCGAGTGCGCCGCCGCTGGCCTTGGTGATCCGGACCTTTGCAGTGCCCGAGCTCAGCATGCCGATTTGGGCGGCAGCGGCCTTCGACAGGTCGATGACCCGGCCACCGATGAACGGACCGCGGTCATTGATTCGCACGACCACGGAGCGGCCGTTGCTGAGATTCTCCACCAGAACCTTGGTGCCGAACGGCAGCGAGCGATGCGCCGCGGTCAACTCGTTCGGGTTCATTCGTTCCCCACTCGCCGTCTGGGAGGTCAGGGCATACCAGGAGGCGTGTCCGACCTGGTCCGCCTTGGCAGCATTCAGAGGCAACATCATTGCCGCACCCATCAGGCCCACCGACATTATCTTCGCTCGCACTTTGACCATGCGTTGTGCTCCTTACTTCCAATTGTTTGGGAGGTTTTTTGAGGACCGATGACGAATCGAACCGGCCGTGCACGCGTTGGTGCAGTGCACTAAACACCGGAAAAAGGGGGCGAAAGATCGGCTGGCCAGCGTTTATTGAAAGGCCATTTAGAGGCTTTGCCAACCGATTTTGTTAGGCATTTTAGTGTGTTAAGGCGAAACGGTTGCCGCCTGCTTCAACAAGTCGCGGGGGTTGAGAGGCCCGATTCCACCCTCGCACATAGATTTCAGGCGGTCGCGCAGGCTCAGTTTTCCGGCACGAGGATTTGCGCTGAATCAAGCCGTGCCGTCGAAAGCCGCCTTAAGAAGCACTGGAGCGGGCAGGGGCCGGCGTCGAATAGCGCCTGTTTGCTGAGCGGGAGATTGCCATGCCTAAACCTTGGCCAAGGAGCGTCAAATCCTTGCCCTTTTCGATTCCTACTGTAACAATCATGTGTAGAAAAAGAATCCCCTAGGGAAACACCGAGGACGGTCCAGGATATATTGCGATGCAACAGAAGAAAAGAGTTCCCGAGTGCCAGGAGAGCCAACAGCTTTCACCGGCGGAGGCTCCTGGACGGGAGCCGATGACGGGAGCGCAGGCTTCCTACCTCAAGTCGCTGGCTGAAGAGATTGAGGAGCCAGGGGCTTATCGACAGGATTTGACGAAGCGCGAGGCTTCTCGGCGCATCAATGCGCTGATGGAGAGGCTCCGCATTGGCGATCTGCCGCCCCACACCGACTAGCCGCGCCGGTCGTTCCGAAGCGGGGTCGATGTTTGGGCCGCCTTTGGCGGCTCGTGTTTGGCTAATTGCCCTTCTCTCCCTCATGTTTGCGTGGGACGGGAGCGCCACCATGACTCTCATGTTGACGTCGCCGGTCTTCGATCCCGGCGGCAAGATCTCTTCCAAATATACTTGTGAGGGCGAAGACGTCTCGCCGCCGCTGGCGATTGCCGGCGTGCCCAACGGCACCAAGAGCTTGGCGCTCGTCGTCGACGATCCTGATGCGCCGGATCCCAAGGCGCCGAAGCGCGTTTGGGTGCATTGGGTCGTCTACAATCTTTCCCCTGCGACGGAGGCTCTGGCGGAGAACGCGAGCAGCGCGGGGTTGCCGGCTGGCGCTGTGGACGGTCTCAATGACTGGAAGCAGACGGGCTATCGAGGGCCGTGCCCGCCGATCGGACGCCATCGCTATTTTCACAAGCTCTATGCGCTGGATACGGTGCTTCCCGGAAGGGCCATGACCAAGGCGGAACTGGAATCGGCCATGGATGGCCATATCCTGGCGCGCGCCGAGCTCATGGCCACCTATCAGAAAGGTGATCATTAGGCGGGGAGCATGACGACCTCTTAGCTTGACGGGAGCCCCCCGACTGGGTTCAGTGACGCGCATGGCTAGACACCTCATGACACGCGTCACCCTTATGACAGCGCGCGCTGGCCTCTGCGCGGCGGTGCTGTTCGGTTCTTCTGCGAGCGCCCTTGCCGCTTGTCCCGGCCCCGCCGGTTTCGGCAAATGGCTGCAAGGTTTCAAGCAGCAAGCGATCGCTGAAGGCATCTCCCCTCAGACCGTCGCCGCTGCGCTCAACGGCGTTACCTATTATCCGACAGCGATTGCCCATGACCGCCGCCAGGGCGTCTTTGCCCAGGATTTTCTGACGTTCCAAGGTCGCATGGTGTCGAATAATCGCCTGCAGGTCGGCAAGGCGATGCTCCGGAAATACGCCTCCGTGTTCAAGCGGATCGAGCAGCAATATGGCGTGCCCGGCCCGGTGATGGTCGCCTATTGGGGGCTGGAAACCGATTTCGGCAAGGTGATGGGTAATCTGCCGAGCATCCAGTCGCTTGCCACCTTGAGCTATGATTGCCGCCGTCCTGAGGAGTTCCGCGAACAGCTGATGTACGCGCTGAAGGTGATCGACCGCGGGGACCTCACGCCGGGACAGATGCGCGGTCCGGCGCATGGCGAGGTCGGTCAGTTTCAGTTCCAACCGAAAACTTATTACAACTACGCCGTCGATTTTGACGGCGACGGGCACCGCGATCTGGTCCACAGCGCACCGGACTCGCTCGCCTCGGCGGCGAATTATCTTCGGTCCAAGGGGTGGCAGCCCGGTCAGCCTTGGCTCGAGGAGGTTAGCGTTTCGGGCAATGTGCCGTGGGATCAGGCCGACGTGACCATCCAGAAGCCGCGCGCGTTCTGGGCGAAGAACGGCGTCACCTACCGTAACGGCAGGCCGATCCCGGCGGACAATTTGCCGGTGTCGCTGCTTCTGCCCATGGGGCGCGACGGACCGGCGTTCCTGGCCTATCCGAATTTCACCACGGTCTATCTCGATTGGAACAACTCGCTCGTCTATTCCACGACCGCGGCTTACTACGCCACGCGGCTCGCCGGCGCGCCGCCGCTCGATCGCGGCAATCCGGAGCCGTTCACCGCGGCGGAGACCAAGCAGTTGCAGGCGCTGCTCGCCCGGCAAGGGTTTGACGTGGGCAAGATCGACGGCGTGATCGGCGCCGGCACTCGCGAAGCCATCCGCGCCATGCAGATCAAGTACGGGCTCCCCGCCGATTCCTATCCCAGCCATGAGCTGATGAGGCGCTTGCAACGCGGCGGCTAGCCGCGCTCAAGGAAGGTCGATCAAGACCATAGCCGGACGCTATTGGACCCCACCTTCAATTGCGGCTCATATCTCCTCCTAAGGTCTTGAGTGGACAATTCGGCCAACGTCTGTTGGAGTGGGAAAAAGCGTGATCTCAGGTTTGAGACGCCGGCTCCGTGGAGCCTGTGAATGAAACAACCGGCTTTCGCCACCGTCGCAGAGGCCTTCGTCTATTGCCGCGACCTGGATGCATCCTTGAGCGAGCGGCTTGAGGCGTTTGCCGAGGCCTCACGCGCGCTACGGCCTGAGTCGCAAGAGGCCGTCGACCGCATGGTGGAGCGGCTGAGGGCACACGACGCTGGCAGCTTGGCGCCAGCGCCTGGCGATCTCATGCCACCCTTCGCATTGCCGGACGAGACGGGCCGTCTCGTCACCCTCGACGCGCTGCTGATTGATGGACCCGCCGCGATCACCTTCCATCGCGGCCATTGGTGTCCTTACTGCCGCATCAACACGCGGACGCTTTCGGAGGTCCAAGAAGCCATCACGTCGGAGGGCGCGTCGATCATCGCCATCGTGCCGGAGCGCGAGCATTTCGCTGCGCGCCTCAAGGCGGATGCCGGCCTGCACTATCCGGTTCTGTCGGACATGGACAACGGCTATGCGCTCTCCATCAACTTGGCGATCTGGGTGGGGGCGGAGGTGCAGGACTTGATGACGCGGTCGGGCCGCGACCTGCCCGCCTATCAGGGCAACGAGGCCTGGATCCTGCCGATCCCCGCCACCTTCGTGGTGGCGCAAAACGGCCGCGTGGTGGCGCGTTTCATCGATCCGGATTACCGCAAGCGCATGGCGGTGGAGGAGCTTCTGGCGGCCTTGCGGGAGGCGCGGGCGCAAGGCTAGAGAGCCGGGTAGGCTCCTCGCGCAAGCGAGAGGGCTACCCAGTCGTCTCGCCAGGTGGTATCGAGAAAGCCCGGATAAGTTTAAAGAAACCGGGGATGTCGGGGCCGCGAAGATCACTGTGTCGCAGCCTTTTAGGAGTTGGGTATGACCGCCCGACCGCTGTCGGAATTGCTCGAGGACGCTTTCATCCAGTCGCGTGACATGGATGCGTCTCTGGCCGACCGGCTCCAGGCCTTCGCCGACCAAGTGCGGGCGATGGGTGTGGTGTTCCAGGATTCCGTCGACCGCTTGGTGGCACGGCTCCGGGAGTTCGAAGTTGGTGAGCACGCGCCCAAGCCAAGCGAGCCGATGCCGAATTTCGTGCTGCCGGACCAGAACGGCCACCTTGTCAGTCTCGAAAGCCTCCTGAAAAGGGGGCCCGTGGCCATAACGTTCCATCGGGGGCATTGGTGCCCTTATTGCCGGATCAACACTAAGGCTCTCGCCGAGGCGCAGGACCAGGTCGCCGCCGCGGGCGGCCAGATCGCGGCGATCATGCCGGACCGCCAGCACTACGCGGCGGAACTCCAAGCGGAGTCCAATGCCAATTTTCCGATCCTCACGGATTTCGAGAACGGTTATGCCATGTCGTTGGGGCTCGCCTTCTGGGTCGGCGCCGAGATGCAGGACCTAATGTGCCAAGCGGGCTGGGACGTGGCACCGTCGCAAGGCAGCGACACTTGGCTGCTACCGATCCCGGCCACATTCGTCGTCGGTACGGATGGGATCGTTACGGCGCGTTTCGTTGACCCGGATTACCGGAAGCGAATGACGATCGAGGATCTGCTTGCGGCGCTGCGGGACGCGCCTTAAGCGGCGGGTCTGGTCCAGTCGTAGGCGCGCAGCATCTTCATCATGGACGCGGCGACGGCGGTGCGTTGCCGTCCGGCGACGCCGTAGAGGTAGATCGTGCGCTCGAGCTCGACCCCGGCCACGGCGATGCGCGTCAAGGTCGCCGGGCTTGGCGCGCTGTTCGGGACGAAGGCCACGCCGAAACCCGCTTCCAGCAATGACATAAGATCAGTTTCGGCGCTGACCTCGTGAAAGCGTCCGACATCGAATTCCTGCCCGCGCAAGAGGTCGAGCAGGGTCTGCGTGGTCTCGCAATAGGTGCGGACCATGAGGCGCTCCTCGCGCAGATCATCGAGCGCGACTGTGGAAGCCTTGGCCAGGGCGTGGCCGCTTCTGACGGCGAGGTGGAAGGATTCGGTGAATAAGGACCAGCTATCGAGGCGATCCCATTCCTCCTCCACGGGGCCGGCAATCGCGAGCTCGACCTCGCCGCTCTTGAGATATTCGAGCACTTCGGCGCCGCTGCCCCGCAACAGTTTCAGCTCAAGGCCGCTGAACAGTTTGCCGAGTTCGACCACGTGGGGGGTGACCAGCGCCGGGTCGATGGAGCGCGACAGGGCAAGCCTGAGCGAGCCGACCTCGCCCTTCTTTATGGCGGTGGCGAGCGAGCGGGCGCTGAGCGCGCTGTCGTAGCATTGCTTGAGCAGGGGCAGCATGCGCTCGCCAAGCTCGGTCAGCTGAGCATGGGGCCGCTCGCGCCGGAACAGGTCGCCGCCGAACTCTCCCTCGAGCTGACGAATGGCCCGGGTCAGGGACGGCTGGGCGACATTACACTCCTCCGCGGCACGCGTGAAATTCAGCGTTCGCGCGACCGCGAGGAAGTAGCGGACCTGATGCATCTCCATGCAGTTCGCTCCGCCTAATCCCGATCTGTCCGCTTGGAAACCGGGAGCATCGCCACCCGCCGCTTTTCGTTCTCTTGCCGTAGCACGTCGACCGTCATCGCCCCCAGCGTCGTGTTGGCATCATGCCTAAGGCCGGTTTTACGCTCGATGGATGTTTGCCGTCGAGGGATTTGCGACTCTTGCCGAATATTTGAGCGGATGTGAACTGCCCTTGGGTAGATTGCCCGTGCGTTCTTGCCGGCGGATGCCCATAGCGCGCCCCTATCAACTCCGTAGCCAAAGGGCATTTTCCGTTAGAGACTGGACGCGGCATCATGCCGGTCACGATAGAGGGTGTTCACAAGCCGAAAAGGAAGCCGGTTCATGAACGTGACCATGACAGAGCGTGGCGCCGCCCTGACGCAGCCGCTCAAGGACAAGGTTTCCCTGGTCACCGGATCGACCAGCGGCATCGGCCTCGGCATCGCCCGCGCGCTGGCCGCCGCCGGATCGGCGGTCGTGCTCAACGGTTTCGGCAAACCGGAAGAGATCGAAATCGCGCAAGCCGGCATCTCCGAACTCGGCGTGCCGGTCGCCTATTCGGGTGCGGATATGTCCAAGCCGGAGGCGATCGCCGAGATGATGGAGATGGCGCTCGGCAGGTTCGGCGCGGTCGACGTGCTCGTGAACAATGCCGGCATTCAACACGTGGCGCCGCTGCCCGAGTTTCCCGTGGCCAAGTGGGACGCCATCATTGCCATCAATCTCAGCTCGGCCTTCCACACCACGCGGCTCGCGCTGCCCGGCATGGTCGACAAGGGCTGGGGCCGCATCATCAACATCGCCTCCGCCCATGGGCTCGTGGGGTCGCCGTTCAAGTCGGCCTATGTGGCGGCCAAGCATGGCGTGCTGGGGCTGACCAAGGTGACGGCGCTGGAGACGGCGGAGCAGGGCATTACCTGCAATGCCATCTGCCCGGGCTATGTCTACACCCCGTTGGTCGAGGCGCAGATCGAAGGCCAGGCGAAGTCCCACGGCATCCCGCGCGAGGAGGTGATCCGCAACGTGCTCCTGGCGCAGCAGCCGAATAAGCGCTTTGCCACGACCGACGAGCTCGGCGGCATCGCCGTGTTCTTGACCTCGGACGCGGCGGCATCGATCACGGGCACCACGATTGCCGCCGATGGCGGATGGACGGCCCATTAAAGGACTCACAAAACAAGGCAGTCAGCCGGGAGGAAACATCAATGACCACGGCCAAACGTCTGTCACCGCTCGACGCAGTCAACGAGATCCGCAACGATAATAACGGCCAAGTCGTCGTCGTGCTGCAAGGTGGCGGCGCGCTCGGGGCCTATCAGGGCGGCGTCTATGAGGCGCTGCATGAGGCGGGCATCGAGCCCGACTGGCTGGTGGGCACGTCGATCGGCGCGATCAATGCCAGCATCATCGCCGGCAACGAGCCGGAGCACCGCCTGCCGCGGCTCAAGGAGTTCTGGCAGCGCGTGGAAGCGGCCGACTATTGGGGCGCGTTCCCTGCGTGGGGCGGTGCTGCTGACGCCTTGTCGTCGTGGATGACCATGACCGCCGGCATTTCCGGATTCTTCGAGCCGCATACGCGGGCGTTTCTCGGCGCGCATACGCCGCTCGGCCCCGACAGCGCCGGTTATTACTCGACCGCGCCCTTACGCAAGACGCTGGAGGATCTGGTCGACTTCAATCTGCTCAACCGGAGCGATGTGCGCCTCACGGTGGGGGCGGCGCATGTGCGGACCAGCGTGATGCATTATTTCGACTCCCGCGACATGCCGTTGAATGTGAGCCACGTCATGGCGTCAGGCGCATTGCCGCCGGCTTTTCCGGCTGTGCGCATTGACGGCGAGCTCTATTGGGACGGCGGTATCCTGTCCAACACGCCGGCCGAGCGCATCTTTGAGGACAACCCCCGCCGCAACAGTCTCATCTTCGCCGTGCATCTGTGGAATCCCACGGGGCCCGAGCCGTCGACCATTTGGGACACGCTGCATCGCCACAAGGACATCCAGTATTCGAGCCGGATCGCCAACCACATCGTCCGCCAGCGCGAGGCGCACCGCTTGCGCCATGTCATCACCGAGCTCCTGAAATACGTACCTGAGGACGTGCAGCTCGATTCCAGGGTGATGGAGCTTGCCGGTTATGCCTGCCGCACGCGCATGCATGTGGTGCGGCTGCTGGCGCCGCGTCTCGACAACGAAAGTCACATCAAGGATATCGACTTCTCGCCCGCCGGCATTCGCGCGCGGTGGAAGGCGGGCTATGCCGACACATGCCGCGCCCTGGCGGCGCAAGCGTGGCTCGGCGATGTGGATGAGCTCGAGGGCGTGATTCTGCATGAGCCCGCGCCGGGCGTGGAGCCGGCGACCCAGTTCGAGCCGGGCCAGGCGCCGGAAACCATGGGGCGGGAAGGTCCGGGGCATGGCGGGCTGGGGCAGGACGGCCGCAAGCTTGCTGCCGAATAGGAGCGCGGACGGTGGACACTTGCACCAGCATATCGGCGGTCCAGCTTCTGGCGGTGGCTTTTGGCTTTCTGCTGGTGGTGCTGTCGCTGGACATGTTCTGGGTGCGATCCGCCGATCACAACGACATTGCCACAGCGCTGCGCAAGCGCGGCTGGCTCAATGCCTTCGTCGCCCTGGGCGGGCTCGGCGCGGCGGCACTGCTCTGGGTTTGGGTCAGCGTCTGCAGCAACGGCGCGTTCTGAGACGTCTCTATCCGCCTCTAGGCGAAGGCGGTCACGACCGCCAGCAGGGCCACGAAAATCGTCAGTGATGGAATCCACCAACTTGAGGCGGGGAGCTTCAGATGATCTTGCTCTAAGCGACTTCGGGTCGAATACATCTCACCATCCTCACGCGCCGGTTCGAAGCGCGCAGTTTCAGGTCCTTCTGCTCCGGCCCATTGGAGCAGCTTTGCCTTAGAAACGCGCCCGATAGGTCACGGTTCCGCCCGAGAGGTTTATGAGCGTTAAGAAAAAAGCCCGGCGGTCGGCCGGGCTTCTTACGCAGTACTCATAACCTTCCAGTCCAGCGCGGTCGGGCCTTTCGACCCTTTCGGACCTTCGAGCCGTGATGCCGAACCGGGCGCTGAAAGGCTTACTTGTAAGGGGGCGGTGCCGGCGGCAGCTCCGTGACATAAGCCTGCTGGCCGTGATGGAAACACCCGCCAAGGGCGATGGTCGCGGTGATAACCGCAAGAGCAAGGATGATGGTGCGCATAACTGATTCCCTTTACGCTACTTAGGACTTCACTCGGTACGTCACCCATCTCACTCTGATCCGCTTAGAAAATGGTTAATGCGCGGACCATTTTAGAACGGCCGGCGACACGCCTGCGTGCGCCCAAAAAAGAAGCCCGGCGAAAGGCCGGGCTTCTCTTTCGATAGGCTGCCCACCCGGGTAAGGGGGCAGGCAAATGCAACCGTGCGGCGGCCCCTTGATCGGCACGTTCGCCCGAGTCGATCGGGCCGCCGGGGAGAAGCGGAAGACACGCATATAGGAGCGACCGCCTCTGCCCGGGTTGAAGCGTGGCGCCGATCCGCCGGGCGAACTTTGCGTTAGATCAAATTGCCTTGCGATCTCGGCCGTTGACCCGGGTCAGGATTCCGCAGAAAGCGGCGTCCGTAGCGAGATCGCCAGCAGCGCGGCGACGATCAGCGAGATGCCGATGCCGATGACGCAGGCGGTCCAGCCGAACATGTCGAAGACGACGCCGAGCACCGCGCTGCCGATCAGCCCCCCGAAGAAGTAGCTCGCCAGATACAACCCGCTCGCCGAGCCGCGATCGGAGGTCGCGGCTCGGCCGACAAAGCCGGTGGCGCAGGCTTGCGCGAAGAACGTGCCAACACCGACCAGCACCATGCCGAGGAGCACCGAAGTCAGGGTGGGCAACACCAGCAGCGGCAAGCCCGCACCCGCCACTAGTAGCGATGCCCAGATGGTAGGCCGTGTGCCGAAGCGCTTCACCGCACCACCCGCGAGCGGCGTAGTCAGGATCGACGGGACGAATACCAAATAGATCAGCCCCAGCGTCATCATGCCGACACTGAGGGGCGGAGCGACCAGCACGAAGTTGACATAGGTGAAGGTGCCGATGAAGGCAAACAGGATGCAGAAGCCGATGGCGAAGCTGGCGCGCAGGGATGGTTTTTTCAGGTGTGCGACCCAGGCGGCGAATGGCGACCGCCTCTTTTCGCTCAGCTCTTCCATGTGCGCTGTCTGCTCCACGGTGAAGAAGACGAGCACGGCGCCGAGCAGATTGAGCACGGCGAAGAAATAGAAGTTCGAGACCAGTCCTAAATGATCAGTGACCCCGGCGGCCAGAAGCCGCCCGACCAGATTGCTCGCCACGTTGCCGGTGATGTAGGCGGCGAACGCGGTGGCCGAGTCCGCGGCACTGTAATGCTCGCCGAGATAGGCCAAAGTGAGGGTGAAGGCCGCCGCCATGCATAGGCCTTGCACCACGCGCAGAGCGGTGAAGGTCAGGAGGTCCGGTGCGTGTGCCAGCAGCGCCGTGGGGATGGCGAGTAGCGCCAGGCTGAGCAGAATGCCTAAGCGCCGGTTGACGGCTTTGCTGAAATAGGCGACCGCCAAGCCGGCGATGGCCATGCCCAACGTGCTGGCGTTTACGGCGGTGCCCATGGCGGCCGGCGAGACGCCGTAATGTCGCGTGAGCTCGGGAAGGATCGCTTGCGTGGCGAACAAGTCGACCAGGGTGAGGAAGGCCGTCACCGCGATGATGACGAAGCGCAGCAGCGCCGCGCCGGAGCGCGGCATCCGGTACGGTACAGCCTCAACGGCGTGAGGCGTTTCGTTCATGACGGCAGTCTCCTCGGCGGAAAAAAAGTGGATGTGACGTCTCGGGGGGAGGAGGCGCCACATCCAGGGGGAGGAGTCTTACATCTTCGGCAGGTCGGCGGAAATCAGCACCACGGTCTCGTCGCCGGTGTTCTTCCACCAATGGGAAATGTCCTTGGTCTCGGCAGTGACGTCGCCCGCCTTGTGCACAATGGGGACGGCGCAGTTGCTGGCATATTCCTCGACCGTGCCCTCGATGATGTAGATGATCGCGGGCCGCTCGGCGTGGCTGTGCCACGGCACGGTGCCGCCCGGCTCGATGACGAGGCGGCGCATGCGGAAATTGCGGCCCTTGACGCCTTGTTCCTTGTCCACGTCGAGCGTGGCGATGACCGTGTCGGTCGTGCCGTCATGGCCGACATCGGCCGCCTCGCGGGCGTTGGGCTTCGTCTGATCGGCGGGGCACTCGCCGGCCGATGCGCCGGTCGCGATCAGGCTCGCGCCGAGGACGATGCCGGCAAGGATGCCGGCGGTGAGAAGGCCGCGGCTGCCTCTTTCATTCGCTTGAAACATGTCCGTATTGCTCCTTTGGCTGGTGGCGCCGGCCGAAGGAACGGCCGCGTCGATAATTGCGAGCATCGTTGGAAGGGGCCGCGGACGGAAATGCCGGTTGGCTTCCGAGTCCATAGCCGAACGCTATTCCGTGCAGCAAATGCACGCATTCAATAGCGACAAGGTATTGGGCAAGCAGGGGTGTCCGTCCCTACTTTGGGGGTGTTCCGAGCGGACACTCATGGCCATCCGCTTCGGGCTTCTCGAAACCCGTAATGGCCAGCAACTTTGGAGACAAACAATGAAACAGCTTCTGATCGCCGTGACCCTGGTTGTCGCTTTCGCCGCGCCCGCCATGGCCGAGAATTTTTCCAATCCCTACGCCGCCACGATGGAGCGCTAGAGCGCTGCTCTCACCCCCTGACGCAGACACCCCCGAAAGGATAACCCCCATGAAGAAGCTTCTCATCGCCGTCGCTCTCGTCGTCGCCTTTGCCGCTCCCGCTGCGGCCCAGAACTTCGACAACCCCTATGTCACCACGATGGGCCGCTAGGGACCGTCACAAGATGAGTGCGTGGCCGCAAGGCGGCCAGCCTCCTCCCCCCAGTTCGGGCGTCCTCTCGAAAGAGTGGGCGCCCGAATTTTTCAGGCCACCGATCGCACCAAACTCTGGCCCAGGAGGCGTTCTGGCCTCATCGCCCGCCGACCATGACTGTCCAATTGGTCTTTCCCTCGCAGTCAGATGTCTCGCGCCAGAACACGAGCTTGGCGGCGGGCCCTTTTGCTTCGAGCCGCCACCTTCCCTCGCTGCGGCAGACATTTGGAGTCGGCCGCGAGTCCGGATCGCTGTCGACCGCGAGTTCGCTGATTTCGCTTTTATCCGGATACCAGCGGATATTGGAGAGCACATCCTCGAAGCCCTCGCGGCGTCCTGCGGGACCCGGGAAAAGCAGCCGCCGAGCGTCGTTGCCTTGCGCGTCCTTGGCGAAGATCAATGTCTGGTTGGAGTTCTCGTTGTTGCTCGCGCACCTGATGGCGAAGATGAAACCTCCAGCGAACGGTCTGCGAGTGCCAGAAATGTCCTCGTCGTCGCTGCACTCCTGCGCCGCCATCACGGCCGGCGGCATCTGCGTCTCCTCATCGAACAAGAATGTGCCGTCTTCCAGCTCGATCGCGGCGGCGACGGATGGGCCGAGGAGAATGGCGACGTAGAGGACGAAGCGCGTCATAGACCATTTTAGCACGGCCCTTGCCAGCGCGTCGCTAAACGCTTTCTGGTTTGGCTCCTCCCATCGGCGGCCGGTCCAGGGCTAGGCTCGTGCGGACATCGGCGGCGAAGGCGTCGATGCAGTCCACGTCGTAATACTCGGTGAGGCGGACAGGCCAGCCTTCTTCCATCGTCCAGAAATTGGCCTTCACCGTTTTGAGGTCGCAACCGGTCTCTCGATGACGGTAATGGAGATTGACTTCCACGGCGGCCCGGTCTTTGGCGACCATCAATGTGGTCGTCTCGAATCGCAGGTAGTCAAAGAGTTGCATGTAGCCGCGCCAGCGCTCCAGCACCTGTGACTTGCCGCGGCACTCGCCCGCGAGAGCATCGAGTTGGGTTGGAAAAAGCACGGCGTGACAGAAATCATCCGGCAGGTAAGAGGCGAGCCATTCCAGGTCCTGCATGCGCCACGCGTCGTAGATGTCTCCCAAGATCGTCGAGGTCGTTTCGGGCATGGCTCCCCCTTCTGTTTAGTCCCCGCTCCACACTAGCATCCGGATAGATTCGGCGCGTCTATCATATGTCGGGCGCCATCAGGCGCTTGCCGGCGGCCCGCTTGGGCTTGCACACTGGCGAGGCGCTTTAGGAGAGAGCCGGGCTGAGACGATGACCTACGATCTCCATCCCATGCTGGCGACGCTCACGGACAAGCCGTTCGACGATCCCGACTGGATCTTCGAGACGAAGTGGGACGGATTCCGCGCCGTCGCCGTCGCCGCGCCAGGGCAAGCTGCGCTCTACTCCCGCAACGGCAACGACATCTCCAAGAAATATTCGGCGATCTGCGAGGCTCTCGCCGCCATCAAGAAAGAGGCCGTGCTCGACGGCGAGGTGGTCGCGCTCGATGCCCATGGCCGCTCCCGGTTCCAGCTGTTGCAGAATGCGGGGCGGGAGTCGGCACGACTGCTCTATTGCGTGTTCGATCTGCTCTATCTCGACGGTGAGGATTTGCGCGACTGGGCGCTGGTGAAGCGCAAGGCGGCGCTCGAGAAGGTTCTGCCGAAGAGCCCTCTGCTGCTTTACAGCCCGCATGTGGTCGGCGACGGCATCAGGGCCTTCACCAAAGCCAAGCAGGCGCAAGAAGAAGGCGTCATCGCCAAGCTTGCGACAAGCACATACATGTCCGGCAAGCGCACGCGGGATTGGCTCAAGGTCAAGGCCAGCCAGGAGCAAGAGGTGGTGATCGTCGGATTCACCAAGCCGCGAGGCTCGCGCGACTGCTTCGGCGCGCTGCTGCTCGCGGTGCGCGACGGCAAGAAATGGAAATATGCCGGGCGCGTCGGCGCCGGTTTCAGCGACAAGAGCTTGCGCGAGATTTACGCCAGGCTGGTGCCGCTCATCACCCGGGCCAAACCCATCGATAAAAAGGTGCCGAGCGAGGCCAACACCACGTGGGTGAAGCCCAAGCTGGTGGCCGAGATCAAGTTTACCGAGTGGACCGCTGGCGGGGAGATGCGCCATCCGGTGTTTCTGGGGCTGCGTACGGACAAGCCGGCGGGCGAGGTGGTCCGCGAAGTGGCGAAGCCTCTCAGGGCCGTGAAGTCCGGCTCATAGTCTTTGCCCCGAGGGCCGCTCTTTGCGGTACAAGAGGGCTTGAGGCCGAGGCTTGGCCGGACGCTCGGCGTCCGCGGCGTTCGGTCAAGGAGGTTGATGTGGCCAAAGGTGAGCAGAAAAGCAATCGCGAGAAGAAGAAGCCGAAACAGGACAAGAAGAAGATCCCGCCGGCTTCCGTTTCGCCCTTTGCGTCAGCCGAGCAGCGGGACAAGTCCGCTAAGAGCGGCGGTCAAAAGAAGACCTAGTTAGATGCGAGGTTGTGGTCGGCCTTCATCCCAACAGGTGGGGCAAAACAACCTAAAGAAGTTAGCGGCTTTTGCCCTTGAAGGCGCGGGTGCCGGGTTTGCCGGCGCTTGAGCGCGGGCGGGAGCGCTTGAGCGGCATTTCGCGGTTATGCGGGCCCATCTCGTCGAGGCTCGGCTTGTGGGGCCGGGTGAGATCGACCGCGGCGGCATTGCGCTCAAGTTCCCCTTGCCGGGCCAGCGGGTCGTTGGCGATGGCCAGTTCCATCTGGCGTAGGCGCTTGACCTCGTCGCGCAGCCGCGCCGCCTCCTCGAATTCGAGATCGGCGGCGGAGGCGCGCATGCGCTTCTCCATATCGGCGATGACGCTCTCGATATTGTGCCCGTAGGGCGTCTGCTCGCCGTCGGCGAAGCCGGTGCCGGCATCAACCAGCACATGGTCGCGCTCATACACGCTCGAGAGAATGTCGCCGATATTCTTCTTGATGCTTTCCGGGGTGATGCCGTTCGCCTCGTTCCACGCGGTCTGCTTCTCGCGGCGCCGCGTAGTCTCGGCCATGGCGCGCTCCATGGAGCCGGTGATGCCGTCGGCATAGAGAATGACGCGGCCGTCGACGTTCCGCGCGGCGCGGCCGATGGTTTGCACCAGCGAGGTTTCCGAGCGCAGGAAGCCTTCCTTGTCGGCATCGAGAATGGCGACCAGGGCGCATTCGGGAATGTCGAGGCCTTCGCGCAAGAGGTTGATGCCGATCAGCACGTCGAAGGCGCCGAGCCGCAGGTCGCGGATGATCTCGATGCGCTCCAGCGTCTCCACGTCGGAATGCATGTAGCGCACGCGGATACCTTGCTCGTGCATGTATTCGGTCAGATCCTCGGCCATGCGCTTGGTCAGCGTGGTGACCAGGACGCGGTAGCCTTGGGCCACAACTTTACGCGTCTCGTCGATCAGGTCGTCGACCTGGGAGGTGGCCGGACGGATTTCGACCGGCGGATCAACCAGGCCGGTCGGGCGGATGACCTGTTCGGCGAACACGCCGCCGGTCTGCTCCAGCTCCCAAGCGCTCGGCGTGGCCGACACATAGACAGTCTGCGGCCGCATGGCGTCCCATTCCTCGAAGCGCATGGGCCGGTTGTCCATGCAGGAAGGAAGCCGGAAGCCGTATTCGGCCAGCGTAGACTTACGCTTGAAGTCGCCGCGGAACATGCCGCCGATCTGCGGTACGGTGACGTGGCTTTCGTCGACGAACACCAGCGCGTTGTCGGGCAGGTATTCGAACAAGGTCGGCGGCGGGTCGCCGGCCCTGCGGCCGGTAAGATAGCGCGAATAGTTTTCGATGCCGGCACAGGAGCCGGTGGCTTCGATCATCTCAAGATCGAACAAGGTGCGTTGCTCGAGGCGCTGGGCTTCGATCAGACGCATGGCACCGTTGAGTTCTATCAGCCGCGCCTTCAGCTCTTCCTTGATGCCGCGAATGGCCTGTTTCAGGGTTGGCTTCGGCGTCACGTAATGGGAGTTGGCGTAGATCTTGACCGAGCTGAACTCGTCGGTCTTGGCGCCGGTCAGGGGATCGAACTCGACAAGCGTTTCCACCTCGTCGCCGAACAGCGAGATACGCCAGGCGCGATCGTCCAAATGGGCGGGCCACAGTTCGATGGTGTCACCGCGCACGCGGAACGAGCCGCGCACGAAGTTCACGTCATTGCGCCGGTATTGCAGGGCCACGAGGTCAGCCATCAACTGCCGCTGCTCGACCTTGTCGCCGCGCTGCAGGCTGAATGTCATGGCCGTGTAAGTTTCGACCGAGCCGATGCCGTAAATGCAGGACACCGACGCCACGATGATCACGTCGTCGCGCTCGATCAGCGCGCGGGTGGCGGCGTGGCGCATGCGGTCGATCTGCTCGTTGATGGACGAATCTTTCTCGATATAGGTGTCGGTGCGCGGGATATACGCCTCTGGCTGGTAGTAGTCGTAATAGGAGACGAAATATTCGACCGCGTTGTCGGGGAAGAAGCTCTTGAACTCGCCGTATAGCTGAGCGGCCAGCGTCTTGTTTGGGGCGAGAATCAGGGCAGGACGCTGTGTCAGCTCGATCACCTTGGCCATGGTGAAGGTCTTGCCCGAACCGGTGACGCCGAGCAGTACCTGGTCGCGCTCATGGGCATCGACCTGAGCCACCAGTTCGGCGATGGCGGTTGGCTGATCGCCCTTCGGCTCGAGCTCCGTCTGAAGATCGATGCGGATGCCGCCTTCGGATTTCTCAGGGCGCGGCGGACGATGAGGCGTGAAGTCGGGCATCGCGCCGGTGACCAAAGGATGATTTTGGATCAGCGGTTGCGATGCCTCGCCAAAGCCCGGCTCACGCCGGTCGGCGCCGAGCGGCAAGCCGCTGGCCTCACCGGTGACGGCGCGCGGCTCCGCACGGGAGCCGAAGGTCTTGGGCACGCGATGGGACATCGCCGGAATATGGCGGCGGGAAGGGGACTTGACTAGGGGGCTGGCTATGGACTGGGACCGAACGCCGCCGTCATGGCGATGATCGCGCTCCTGGGCCGCGAAGAGGCGCTGGTTTGCAGGGTTTGCGCCGCTGCGCTCAGCCTTCTAATTCCTCGCGGACCTGAGCGTAACTGACGACGGCGAACAGCACTGTGCCGCCGGCCACATTGCCGAGGAGGGTCGGGATGAAGAAGCCACCCGCAACGCGCCAGAAGCTCTCCTCGCCGATCAGCGCCATATAAATGGCCTCCACCGATCCGGCGATGATGTGGGTGAAGTCACCCAGCGCGATGATGTAGGTGATGAGCGTGATGATGAAGATCTCGGTGCTCTCCGCCGAGGGTAGCATCCACACCAGGGCGGCGATCAGCCAGCCGGCCATGATGCCTTTGACGAACATCTCACTCGGGGTGTTGGCCATCAGGTGTCTGCCGATTTCGGTGATTGCCGACTGGGTCTCCTGGCTGAAAGCCCCCGAATAGGCGAGGAAGGCGGCGAAGAGGAAACAGCCCACCAAGTTTCCGCCGAGCACGATGCCCCAGAGGCGCAACACGTCCCAGATGCCGCTCCAGTCCTTGCGGACCATGATAGGCAGCACAGCTGTCAGTGTGTTCTCGGTGAAGAGTTGCTGGCGGGCGAGGATCACGATGAGAAAGCCCACGCTGTAGCCGAGATCGGTGATCACGGAGGCTCCGGGCAGGCCGTGCAATCTCGCCTCGAGCAAGGCTTGCGAAAGCACCGAGAAGCCGATGGAGATGCCGGCGGCGAGCGCCGACCACCACAGTGCGGTGAACTTGCGGGCGAGCTCCGCGTCGCCCTCGAGCCGAATGATCTCATAGACAACGGCGGCACGCAGCCGCTTGCGCTCCTTGACGGAGCGGTTCTCCTCCCGGGTTAGGCCCTCCTGCGGAGCTGGGGCCTCAGGCGGCTTTGGGCTTTTCTTGGTCATCGTCGTTCCCTGGCGAATCGATTGATTCTAGGCGAAATTGGCGGCGCATGGGGGCGTTCCTATTGAGATGGTTTCCGCTAAAACATTAGGGCCGGGTACGGCCGGTTATGGAGACGCTCTTGCTCGCCCTCATGCATAATATTCCCCTGTGGGTGATTGGCATCGTCATCGTTGTCTTGGCGGAAATCTTCGCCGTGGGGCTCATGCTATTCAGCCGGTTCACTTACGGCGTGAGTCGCTTGAGCCTCAACAACGAAGTCGCGGGCTTCAAGTTCGCCGTGGTTGGCGTCTTTTATGCGGTGCTGCTGGCCTTCGTGGTGGTAGCCGTCTGGGAGGAGTACCAGGATACCGAAACGGCCGTGCGCAACGAGGCAAAGGCGGTCGTCGATCTCCAAGCGGTGACATTGGCACTCCCCGACGAGGGCGGGATACCCATCCGCAAGCATCTCGCGGCCTATCTCCAGGACGTGCTGAAATACGAATGGAAGACGATGTCGGTCGGCGAGCCGAGCGATGTGGTCGACGAGGAGCTCAGCGATCTCGCCGCCGCGATCTTCGCTGCGACGCCGAGTGATGAGCGGGAACTCGCCCTTTACCAGCATGCTCTCACCTTGCTGACGGTAATTGCGGACAACCGCGATGAGAGACTGGACAGTGCCAATGGTTCGGTACCGGCGATTCTCTGGTTCGTACTGATCGTGGGCGGCGCTATCACCTTGGGGTATCCCGCCTTCTTCGCCTCGTCGAATCTCGGGGCGCAAGTTCTCATGACCGCGTCGCTTGCGGCGCTGGTGGCGCTGTCCCTGCTACTCGGATTGGCTTTTGACTTTCCCTTCACCGGGGACCCACATATTTCCGCCTATCCGTTCGATCGGGCGTTGGAGCTGATATCCGGCGTACTTTCGCCGTCGTGAGCGGCCGCGCCGGCGGCTTGGAGACGAGGATTTAGTCCCTGGAAAGGATATCCTTAAACGATAGCGTCACGCCGGGCCGAGGCGGGCTTGTTTGCACTGGCTCGGCGCGCGCAAGGTCGCTACTACGGGTGACCCATGAGTGAACCAACATCAGTCGAAGACGCTCTCGCCAAGGTCTTTCACCAGGCGGACGCGCTCCAGGCGCCACTGCCTGAGAGGCTGGACTTCTACCTGGGAGAATCGCGCAAGCTCCTGCCGGAGCTGGAGGCGACCTACGACGACCTGGTCGCGCGCATCCGGGAGAACGGGGCGGGCACGCTCGTGCCCGCCGTGGGTCACAAACTACCCGACTTCTTGCTGGCCGACAGCGAGGGCCACTTGGTCAGCCTCGAGTCCTATTTGGAGCGCGGCCCGCTGGTGATCAGCTTCAATCGCGGGCCCTGGTGCGAATATTGCGGCCTGGAGCTTCGCGCCTTGGCGCGGGCTTACCCCTATATCGCCGCCGCCGGCGCGGACGTGGTTTCCGTCACGCCCGAGCTCGGCCTGCACGCGCGGCATCTGCAAGCCAAGCACAGCCTGCCGTTCACCGTGCTGACCGACGTTGACTTGATGTACGCCTTCTCGCTCGGCTTGGTGTTCTGGGTCGGCGACACGATCAAGGAGATGTACCGGCAGTTCGGCATCGATCTCGAGCAGTTCCAGGGGAACGGCGGCTGGCTCTTGCCCATTCCGGCGACGCTGATTGTCGGCCGGGACGGCCATGTCAAAGCGCGCTTCGTGGATCCAGACTTTCGCCACCGGATGAAGACCGAGGATATCTTGGCGGCGGTCAGCGGAGACCCGCGCTAAGGCCGTGCCCTTGCGCATCCGTGTGCGCGCTTCATCTGCACGAAGTTTTATTGCACTGCACATCTACGCCGGACTCCGCCGGTGAGAGCGCGCTGCGCGAGCCGAGATGCGGGCGCTGCGTGTCTTCGCGCACGCATTCGTATTTAACGGACCGATTCGTTTTTTGTGCGGCGGATGCACAATTTCCGGCACATCGTGGTGCGGTTGGAAAGAATTGGTTGTTGAAGTTCCGCGAAGAGCGCCCGCCAAATTGCCATTTTCTGCTGCGATCAGCTTATACTCAAAAAAAATAATTGACTTGCCATGTGGGACGGCAAGCCTGGACCAAGTGAAGCGTGATTCGATGTACGCGTCCTGTTGAACGGGTAGATGGCGTCATCAAAACAGAATCGGAGCAAAGCTATGGCGACGAGAACAACTGGGAAGAAACGCACAACGAGTAAGAAGACTGCTCGCAAGAGCCCGGCGCGCCGCACTACGGCCGCCCGGAAGACCACCGCGCGCAAGACGAGTGCTCGCAAGACGGCCGCGAAGCGTCCGGCTGCAAGGAAGACTGCTCGTAAAACCGCCGCAAGGAAGTCGACCGCTCGGAAGACGGCCCGCAAGACAACCGCTCGGAAGACCTCCGCGCGGAAGACCGCGGCCAAGCGTCCGGCGGCGCGGAAAACCGCCCGCAAGACGGCGCGCAAGACCACCGCTCGGAAGAAAACCGCCGCAAGGCGTCCGGCAGCGCGGAAGACGGCGCGCAAGACCGCACGGAAGACCACTGCGCGGAAGAAAACCGCCGCTAGGCGTCCGGCAGCGCGGAAGAGCGCCCGCAAGACCGCGCGGAAGAAGACAGCCGCTCGGAAGTCGACAGCTCGCCGACCGACCGCTCGCCGGTCCACGGCGCGCAAGGCCGCTCGAAAGACGACCGCTCGAAAGACCACGGCCCGTAAGCCGGCGGCGCGGAAGTCTGCGCGCAAGACGGCTCGCAAACCGGCGGCGAAGAAGCCTGCTCGAAAAGCGCCGGCCCGCAAACCGGCCGCTAAGTCGGCGGCGGCAAAGCCGAAGGCGGTAACGAAGCGCAAGCCGGTGGCGGCGAAGCCAACGCCGGCCGTCGTGGCCAAGCCGGCTGCGCCCGCGCCAAGGCCAATGGCCGCGGCGCCGGTGAGGCCGGCCCCGCCGATGGCGCCGCCCGCACCCCGGCCGATGGCCCCGCCGTCGGGCGGCATGGGTAGCGCGCCGCCGCGTCCGGCAAGTCCGATGGGCGGTTCGCCCGGGTTCGGCTCGCCGCGTCCATCGATGCCGCCGGGCGGAAGTCCTAGCCCTAGCCCTAGCCCGACTCCGCTGCCATACCGGCCGTCATGGGCGAGAGACGACGACGACTAGGGTCGGCCAAGCCGACAAGATCGACAAAAGGGGGCCGGCTCGAAAGTGCCGGCCCCTCTCTTTTTGCGTTCTCCCGGGACACTCTCCGCTACAAAGCGAGCCGCGCGATACACGCTCCTTAAAAAGCGCGCCACTCTTCGTGTTGTTCTAGGCGAGGCTCCCATGACCTTTCTTTCCGTTTTTCTCAGGCCCGGGCTGCTGCCCTATGTGCTGCCGATCCTGCTGCTGATCTGTTCCAACCTGTTCATGACCTTGGCGTGGTACGGCCACTTGAAATACAAGGCGGTGCCGCTCGTCACCGTGGTGCTGATCAGCTGGGCCATCGCTTTCGTGGAATATTGCTTCGCCGTGCCGGCGAACCGCCTCGGCAGCGCGGTCTATTCGCCGGCCGAGCTAAAGACGATCCAAGAGGTGATTACCCTGGTCGTATTCGCAGGTTTCGCCGCCGTCTATTTCAACGAGCCGCTGAGCTGGATGCAGGGCGGGGGGTTCGTGCTGATCGGCCTCGGCGCAGCGCTCGTCTTCTACGGCCAGGCATGAGCGTCTACCGGGGCGATCGCGGATTGACCTCCGGAGGGAGTCCCCGCCGGAGGTCAAGCGAGGCTAGAAACCTCTAAAGATATTGCCGCAGGCAAGGATGACATAAGCAACGATGGCGACCCAGAAACCGTGCTCGGTGATGAACGGAATCGCCACGAAATTGCCGATGACGGCCAATAGCGCCAGAATGATCGAAATTACGAAGACGACAGTTGTCGGTGGTGACAAACTCATCTTCAGCCCTCCCTCTTGTTGACGAGCGGACTGTAATCGTTTTCTGTGAAAAAGCGAGCGCGCTGGGGTGACTGGAACGTGACGGAACCGACCGTGATAGGGCGCTATGCCGAGGATTACATAGGGGGTTGTGATGGGGCCATTGATGCGGCTGATCCTTGGGCTTGGGGTGCTCGTTCTCATTTTCGCGGCGGTGGCATTGGGGTTGCCTGCGCATGTGACCGTGGCGCGGTCGGTGGTGATCAACGCGCCGGAATACGCGATCTTTCCTTACCTCAATAATCTTCGACGGTTCTCGACCTGGTCGCCGTGGGCGGCCCGCGATCCCAATATGAAGGTGACCTATTCGGGTCCCCCGGAGGGTGTCGGCTCGAAGCTCGTGTGGGAAAGCGATGAGCCGTCGGTCGGTTCCGGCAGCTTGGAGATCGTCGAGTCCGAGCAGTCCAAGAGCGTAGGCATGTCCGCCGATCTCAACGGGCTCGAAGGGACCAGCGGTTTCGACCTGGCCCCGGCAGGCTCCGGCAGCAAGGTCACCTGGACCTTCGGCTATGCGACGGGCTCAAGTCCGTTGAAGCGCTGGAAGGCGCTGATGCTCGACGGCTTTGTCGGCGCGGAATACAGCAAGGGGCTCGAGAAGCTGAAGGCCCGGGTGGAGGAAGATCGCCGACCGACCGCCCAGCCTTCGGTCGTGGCGCCACCGGCACCGCCGCCTCAGGCCGCGCCGGCCGAGGGCGAGACGGTGGTGCCACGCGCGCAGCAAGCGGTGCCGGCAGACGGTGCCGCGCCTGCGGCAAACCCGCCATCGCCGCAACGGCGATAGCCATCACCGGACTCTCGGATCTCTCAGGATTGAATTCTAGAGCTTCTGCTGGTCGTCCGCCGACTGCGGCGCGACCGGCGGCTCGCCTTGCGTGAGAGCGCCTTGCGTCGCCTGCATGATCAGGCGATCGAGCGGCCCGCAATTGAACAACGACGTCTCGCCATCGGCGCGCATCGCCTCGCCCTCGGCGAGATGCGGATCCACCACGCGGCGTCCGGTGACCCGGTAGACGCAGGTCGCGCCATCGGCGGCCGTGAAGGTGATGCTGTCACCGATCGCCACGTCGCTGAGCGCAACGTCGCCTGTGGCTTCAACGGCCTTGTCCGCTTTCGCTTGCGCGGGGCGGTACGGCTCCGAAACTGCCGCTTGCGGCGCCGGCTCGGTCTGCTTGAGCATGGCGGCGCTCAGGCCAAGGCGCGGAACCTTCGCCCCCGGCGCGAACGACATATGATCCGTCATGTCTTCCCAGGGCCAGCGGGCCGGCGTCGATTGACCGGCAAGCGCCTTCTCCCAAGCGCCCTGGCGAAGCGTCTGCGCGAGCCCAGCCTTATCCAGCAGAGGCCCGGCTCCATTCAGCGGCACGAGGCCGGCGAGAAGACCAATGGCGGCAGCGGCCCCCATGCCCCACCCGAGCGTCGCGCGCGGGCGAAGGAAAAGGAGGAGGAACTGCACCGACCCCCGTTTCGGCATCAGATCCTCCTCCCGATCCGCCGCGGGGAGGCATAGTCGCGGCGGTGGTGACGCCAGAAAACCAGCGTCACCGCGCTTAGGAAGGTGAATAGAAGGACGAACATTGCGATTTGTCCTGTCTTGCCGTTTCGGGTCGATGGCTCAGCGCCAAGGACTTGAACCGTAAGTCTATCATAGACCCGGCCAACTGGAAGGTTCAGGGGCAGTTTCGTCCCGGTAACAAGTTCGCCATCTGCCTCGGATGCCATGCGGTCGTCCAAAGCCGCCGGGGCGAAAGGTTCGACTCGCGGCGTCAGGGCCGCAAAGGCGAGCGAAGCCGCCGCGATCAGCGATAAAAAAGCTAAAGTTGCCAATGGCTTAGGGAGAATGAGCGCTTGGCTTCGCATGGTCATCGACGATCCCTCGAGACTTGGCACGAGGGTTAATCGACCACGGCAATAGGGCGGAGGCTTAACCGCAATGTGGCCTTGGCCCCCGTCTGGCCGCCACATATGTGGCGCAAATCTTGGAAATCCCGCCAGGGAACCGCAGACGGTGGCCGGCGTTAGCCCCCCGTTACTGCACAACAAAACGAATGCCGGGACGCCCCACCGGGGCAGCCCACACCCCCGCTTACCCCCGAACCCCAAGGAGAGCCAAACCCATGTCCGATATGAAGACCCTGGACGACCTGTTCCTGCACCACCTCAAGGACATCTACTACGCCGAGAAGCAGGTGCTGAAGGCGCTACCGAAGATGTCGAAGAAGTCCGATTCGGCCAAGCTCCGTAAGGCCTTCGACGACCACCTGAAGGAAACCGAGGGCCAGGTAAAACGCCTGGAGCAGGTGTTCGAGATGGTCGGCGAGAAGGCCAAGGGCGAGACTTGCCCAGCCATCGACGGCATCCTCAAGGAAGGCGAGGAAGGCATCAAGGATTCCAAGGATGCCGATGTCCGCGATGCGGCGATGATCGCCGATGCCCAAGCCGTGGAGCACTACGAGATCACCCGCTACGGCACGCTGATCGCCTGGGCCAAGCAGCTCGGCATGAACGACGCCGCCAAGCTCCTCCAGGAGACGCTGGACCAGGAGTATGCGGCCGACCAGTTGTTGAGCAAGCTCGCCGAGGGCCAGCTCAACAAGGAAGCCGCCTAGCCGCGGCTTTCCGGCCTTCTGCTTAAGATTAATGCAGCGCGGGGCTCTCCTCCGCGCTGCGTCTTTTTATGCACGGGCTTATTGTGCATTGCACTTGCGAGCCAATGCGCGCCCGCTTAGGGTTGCGTCGCTTTTTTCCCGCAGCCCTTAGACATTCTTCCAGGAGTTCTTCATGGGACTGGTCTCCCGCACGCTTGAACGCGTCAAGCCTTCTCCGACCATGGCGATCACGAATAAGGCGCGCGAAATGAAGGCCGCCGGCTTCGATGTGATCGGCCTCGGCGCCGGCGAGCCCGATTTCGACACGCCTGACAACATCAAGCAGGCGGGCATCGACGCCATTACGCGCGGCGAGACCAAATACACCGCCGTCGACGGCATCCCCGAGCTCAAGCAGGCGATCGTCGAGAAATTCGCGCGCGAGAACGGCCTGGACTACAAGCCCGCCGAGATCACCGTGGGCAGCGGCGGCAAGCATGTGCTGTACAACGCGCTGCTGGCCACGCTCGACCCCGGCGACGAGGTGATCATCCCCTCGCCCTATTGGGTGAGCTACCCGGACATCGTGCTGTTGGCCGGCGCGGAGCCGGTCATCATCGAGACCAAGCTCGAGGACGGCTTCAAGCTGACGCCGGAGGCGCTCGAGAAGGCGATCACGCCCAAGACCAAGTGGTTCATCTTCAACTCGCCGTCGAACCCGACGGGCTCGGCCTATACGCGCGATGAGATCAAGGCGCTGACCGACGTGCTGCTCCGCCACGAGCGCGTCTGGGTGCTGTCCGACGATATCTACGAGCATCTCGTCTATGACGGCTTCGCCTTCACCACGCCGGCGCAAGTGGAGCCGAAGCTCAAAGAGCGCACGCTGACGCTGAACGGCGTGTCCAAGGCCTATTCCATGACCGGCTGGCGCATCGGCTATGCGGGCGGTCCGGCGGAGCTCATCAAGGCCATCGGCAAGCTACAATCGCAGTCGACCTCCAACCCGTGCTCCATCAGCCAGTGGGCGGCGGTCGAGGCGCTGCGTGGTCCGCAGGATTTCCTCAAGGACTGGGTGAAGTCGTTCCAGGAGCGGCGCGACGTGGTCGTGTCGATGCTCAACCAGGCGACCGGCATCAGCTGTCCGACCCCGGAAGGCGCGTTCTACGTCTATCCGTCCTGCGAAGGCTGCATCGGCAAGAAGACGCCGAAGGGCCAGGTCATCGGGAGCGACGAGGATTTCGCCGTGGCGCTGCTGGCGGAGGAGGGCGTCGCCGTGGTGCATGGCGCGGCCTTCGGCCTGTCGCCCTTCTTCCGCATTTCCTATGCGACCGGCATGGAGGCGCTGGAAGAGGCTTGCCGGCGCATCCAGCGCTTTTGCGCCAGTCTCACCTAGGGTCATCTATACTCAGCGCGGTTCAAGCAGAGGGCGAGAGCATGAAATTCAGCAAGCTCAGCACGGGCAACCAGATCGAAGGCAAGATCATGGAGATCCGCAAAGGGGCCGTGACCGCCATCGTCTATGTGCAGATCGCCGGTGACACCATGGTCGAAGCGAGCGTCACCATCGCCTCGCTGGAGACGCTCAAGCTCTACGAGGGAAAGACGGTGGCGCTGATCATCAATCCGAGCGACATCATGATCGGCTGCGACTAGCGCTATCGGAGCGGCCCTGGAGCGGGCCTCCGGCCCATCTCGGGGACTTATGGATACCACCGTCACAGTGGAACGACCGAGCGCGTCCGACCGGACGTCGTGCGTGCACCGTCTCGCGGGCGGCCGGCGCATCGGCTATGCGGAATATGGCGATCCGGACGGTCTGCCGGTGATCGCGTTGCACGGCACCCCGGGCTGCCGCTTCATGTTCGCGCTCACCGATGAGGCGGCCGCAGCGCGGGGCTTGCGGCTCATCGCGCCGGAGCGGCCCGGCTACGGGCTTTCCGACGCACACCATGTCGGCACGCTGGCCGAGACGGCCGGGGATGTGAAGGCAATCGCCGATGCGCTCTCTCTCGACCGCTTCGCCTTAGTCGGTGTGTCGGGCGGCGGGCCCCATGCAGTGGCGGCCGCGGCGCTCCTCAAGGATCGCGTCATGCGGCTGGCGATGATCGGTCCCGTCGGCCCCATCGCCGATTGCGGCGAGCATATTCGCATGTCGCATCTGCACCATTTCATCTTCTCCCGCATGGCGCCGTCGCATCATGCAGCAGGCGCCTTCTTCGCCGGTTTACGGATGCTGGTCGATTGGGCGCCGGGCGTCGCCTATCATCTCTTGACGCAGCGCGTGACCGCGACGGACTGCGAGGTGCTTGCGCGTCCCGACGTCAGGGCCAATCTCCAGGCGACGATCAAGGAGGGGTTGCGGACCGGGGTCGAGGGCCCGCTTCAGGACTTACGGCTCTATTGCGGGTCGTGGAATCTCGATCTCGCCGAGATCGATGTGCCCGCGTTGATATGGCAGGGCAGCGGGGATACGATCGTGCCGGCCGACGCCGCTTATCGCTTGGCCGGTGCGCTGCCCAATTGCCGGCTCGAGGTCATCGAGGGGGCCGGCCATTATTGGGTCTTCGCCGAATTCGGCCGCGTCCTCGATGCTGTGCGCGCGGCGTGGGACAGGCCATGAGCCCGACCTTCACCCATTGCGCGATGCATGTGGCGGATCTCGACCGGTCCATCGCCTTCTACGAGCGCTATTGCGGGATGAAGATCGTCAAGGAGCATGGCGAGGGCGACAAGCGCGTGGTGTGGCTGGCGAGCCCCCGCGCCGAGCAAAGCTTTGTCCTGGTGCTGTTGGGCGGTGGGCCGCAGCGCGATCAGGATGCGGAGGACATGACCCATTACGGCTTCGGCGTGGCTTCGCGCGCGGACATCGACGCCATTGCAGAGAAAGCGAAGGCGGACGGGCTACTGCATTGGGAGCCGCGCGATTATGCGCCGCCAACCGGCTATCTCTGCGGCGTCAAAGATCCGACCGGCTACATCATCGAGTTCTCATACGGCCAGCCATTGGGGCCGCACGCCGAGGACGAGCAAGCCTAGAACTTGCTGTAGGTCCGGCAGCAGCAATCTTTCAGCCCATCGGCGCGGAAACTGCATACCTGCTTCTCTTCGGCGCCGCGGCACGCTTGCGGGTTGGCATTGCCGGCCAGGCCGCGATTGCAGGTCTGGGTGTAGGGGATGCAGTGCCCGGCAAGCATTTCGGTGTTGCTCGGACAAGTGGCGGGGGGCGCGGATTGTGCCGGATAGCTACCGCCGGAGGCCGGCGGCAGCGCGTCGGGGTCGCCACCCTCGGTCGTCCCTTCGGGGGACAGCTCCGAAGACGTTCCACCAGGGATCTTGATATTCTTGCCGCGCCGTATGGCGCCGGATTCCCGCCGGCACGTGTAACCCCCGCCAAAATCACCGCAGACGATTTTGGCGTTCCGCAGCAACGACGGGTTGGACATGTCCAACGGCGCGGCCGGCACGAGAGCCGACACGGCGCTGGCCCCGAAAGTCACGGGAAACAGCGCGAGCAAAGCCGTCACCACAAACGCAAGAGCTAAACGCATGGAACCCCCTTCTAGAGATGGGCGCCACCATAGCTGAACTCCGCGCCGATCAGAACAGCCAGAAGCGGCCATCTGAGCTGGCCCGCCGCGCAATTTCGGTTGCGCATGGCGGAGATTGCCCTTTGCAAGTTGTCATTCTTCGGCTCGGCGGGCTAAACCTAACACTCATCGTCAGAAGGCCTATTTATGTCTCAGCGCACCGACGAACCGCCATCTACACCGAGCGACGAGGCCCCGGACTCGGCGGCTGCTCCGGAAAACGACAAGTCTTTGGCCGAAATGGCGGGGAAGCAGGCGCAGGAGAAGGTTACCTACTCCATGTCGCCGGGGTTCGCCGGGTTTCTCGGCGCCAACAAGATCGCCGTCGCCATCTCATCCTATCAGTCCGGCAAGTTCTATCTCCTGGGCCAAAATGTCGATGGCGGGCTTCTGGTGGACGAGCGCTTCTTCCGCAAGGCCATGGGCATTTGTGTGCCCGACAGGCAGACATTGCTGCTCGCCACGCTGTTTCAGATCATCAAGTTCAAGAATGTGTTGGAGCCGGATCAGCAGGTCAACAATGTGTTCGACACCTGCTACGTGCCGCGCGAGCTGTTTGTCACCGGCGAGCTCGACGCTCACGATGTCGGCCAGCTCAAGGACGGCCGCATCATCTTCGTCAACACGACCCATAACTGCCTGGCCACGACCTCCGACCGTCACAGTTTCACGCCGCTGTGGAAGCCGCCTTTCGTCTCCAAGATCGTCAAGGAAGACCGCTGTCATCTGAACGGTCTCGCCATGGAAGACGGCGTGCCGCGCTATGTCACGGCGGTTAGCAAGTCCGACACGATCGACGGTTGGCGCGACCGCCGCTTCGATGGCGGCATTGTCATCGATGTCGCGACCGGCGAGATCGTCCTCGGCGGGTTGTCCATGCCGCATTCGCCGCGGGTCTATAACGGCAAGCTCTATGTGCTGAACTCCGGCACCGGAGAGCTTGGCTGGGTCGAGACAGCGGCGAAAGCGCAGGACGCCAAGTTCCATGGGGTGGCGTTCTGCCCGGGCTTCGTGCGCGGGCTCGGCTTCCATGGCAATTTCGCGTTGGTCGGGCTGTCGAAGCCACGCTATGAGCGTTTCGAGGGGTTGGCGCTCGACAAGAGACTGGCGGAGGCGGACTCCGAGCCGTGGTGCGGCTTGCAAGTCATCGACCTCAACACAGGCACATGCGTCCACTGGTTCCGCATCGATGGGCCGGTGGGCGAGCTTTACGACGTCGCCGTGGTGCCGAACGTCATGCGCGCCATGTCCTTGAGCTTCGCCTCCAACGAGGTGATGGGCCTCATCACCCATGATCCCTTGGTAGAGGGCGGCCTAGCCTAGAATTCCACCACGGCCGAATCGCGGCTCTTGCCAGAGGGCGCGTCCCTTGACACGATGGTGTCATCGAGGCTCGCGTTGAGGGAGAGGGCCGGAAAAGGCCGACCTCCGCGCGGCGTATAGCCAAGGGAGGAGATCATGGGCCAAGCGCAGGGCCAGCCAGCCCGCAGCGCCCGCTGCATCGCACTGGTTGGCCCCTATCTCAGCGGTAAGACGACACTTCTGGAATCCATCCTGGCGCGCACCGGCGTTATCAACCGGCAGGGCGCCACCGCCGCCAAGAACACGGTCGGCGATGCCTCCGACGAGGCCCGCCATCACGGCATGAGCGTCGAGCTCAACGCGGCCACGGTCGAATTTCTCGGCGACAACTTCACCTTCCTCGACTGCCCCGGCTCCATCGAATTTCAAGCCGACGCCGCCAATGTGCTGGCGGCCTGCGACGCCGCGGTAGTGGTGTGCGAGCCCGATGAGAAGAAGGTGCCGGCGCTCCAGCTCATCCTCAAACAGCTGGAGGATCGCGGCATCCCCCACTTCTTATTCCTCAACAAGATCGACAAGGCGGAAACTCGCGTGCGCGACATCGTGCCGATGTTGCAGCCGGCCTCCACCGTGCCGCTCGTGCTGCGCCAGGTGCCGATCTGGGAGAGCGGCATCGTTACCGGCTTCATCGATCTGGCGCTGGAGCGCGCGCATGTCTATCGCGAGCATGCCACATCCGAAGTCATCGAAATGCCGACGACGCTCGCCGACCGCGAGCAGGAGGCCCGCTTCTCCATGCTGGAGAAGCTCGCCGATTATGACGACGCGCTGATGGAGCAGCTGTTGGAGGACGTGCCGCCGCCGCTCGACCTCGTGTTCGACGACCTCTCCAAGGAGTTGCGCGACGGGATGATCTGCCCGGTGCTGCTCGGCTCGGCGGAGAACGGCAACGGTATTTTGCGCCTATTGAAGGCGCTGCGCCACGAGGCCCCTTTTGTCGGCGTCACGGCGGAGCGGCTCGGGGCCGAGGATGCGGGCTCATGCGCCTTCGTGATGAAGACGTTCCACACGGCCCATGGCGGCAAGCTTTCTCTCTCTCGCGTGCTTGCCGGAAAATTCGCCGACGGCGACACCGTCCATGCCGGCGACACCGAGGAGCGCATTGCCGGCGTGTTCAGCCTCTTGGGCCACGAGCCGGTGAAGCGGGAGGCCGCGCTGCCCGGCGACACGGTGGCCTTCGGCCGGCTTGAAGGCGTCATGACGGGCCAGACGCTGTCGACGGAGAAGGGATCGAGCTTGGCGATCGAGCCCGGGGAGATCGCCGATCCGGTCTATGGGCTCGCCATCGAGGCCAAGGAGAAGAAGGACGACGTGAAGCTCACCGCCGCGCTGGCGAAGATCATCGAGGAAGATCCGTCGCTCTCCATCACCCATAACCAGGACATGGGCGAGATGGTTCTGTGGGGGCAGGGCGAGATGCATTTGCGGGTGGCGCTCGAGCGTCTGACCAACAGATACGGCATCGGCGCCGCCACCCATCCGCGGCATATCCCCTACAAGGAGACCATCCGCAAATCGACCGAGGTGCGGGGACGCCACAAGAAGCAGTCGGGCGGCCATGGGCAGTTCGGCGACGTGGTGGTGACCATCGGCCCGTTGCCGCGTGGGGAGGGCTTCGCCTTCTCCGACAAGATCACCGGCGGCGTGGTGCCCAAGAACTACATCCCGAGCGTCGAGATCGGCGTGCGCGATTATCTCCATGCGGGGCCGCTCGGCTTCCCGGTGGTCGATGTCGCCGTGTGCCTGATCGACGGCTCTTATCACTCGGTGGATTCGTCCGACATGGCCTTCCGCCAGGCCGGGCGTATCGCCATGACCGAGGGCATGGGGCAATGCCAGCCGGTACTTTTGGAGCCGATCATGGCGGTCGAGATCGCCGTGCCGTCGGAGGCCACGGCACGCATCAACTCCATCGTCGCCTCCCACCGAGGACAGATCCTGGGGTTCGACGCGCGGCCCGGCTGGCCCGGCTGGGACGTGGTCCAGGCCAATATCCCGGAGGCCGAGATCCAAACTCTGATCGTCGAACTCAGGTCGGCCACGGCGGGGGTGGGGACCTTCCACGCCAAGCCCGACCATCTGGCCGAGCTGGTTGGCAAGGCCGCGGACCAGGTTCTGGCTCATTACGGGGCCAAAGCGGCTTGAGGGCGAGGGCAGCACGCAGTCTTGGATAGTTTCGGAGCGGCGTAATTTATTAAGCTGTTAGAATGGGTTGAGGTGACTTTTGGGGTTTGTCGCGTAGCGTCTCTCCGCTCGATCTTGTTGCGAGACTGGAAGGGGTCGGCATCGTGTCCAAAAGTCAGTCACGGCTCGGTGCTGCGACGGCCCGGTGGGGCGTCGATCCGCTCGTCTTCGGCGTTGCGAGCCTGGTTGCGGCCGTCATCCTGGTCGCGATCGTGGCGATTCCGCAGCATTTGTCCACGCGCGCTCGGCTTGAGGGGCTGCGCGCGCAGGTCGGACAGATCGGCCATATCGCCGCGAGCACCGTGGACGGCGATCTGCACCGTCAATTGCTAGACCCGGCAAATTATACCGACGAACTCTATGAGCGGGCCTTGGCCCCGCTGGTGAAATTTCACTCGTCGGATCCCGACATTTTCTACGTGTATACGATGGTCGATCGCGGCGGCGTCCCCTATTTCGTTCTCGACACGGCCACGTCTCCAATGCTGCGCACAAAACACGCGCTGCGCCCATCGGAGTACATGGAGAAGTTCGAGCTCGAGGAGGACGACGATGGCCAGTGGCTGAGAGATCTCGCAGCCGGCAAGGATTACATCAGCCCCGATTTCGAGGAGGACGACTACGGAACCTTTCTCACTGCGCATGTCCCCATCTACGACAGCCAGGGACGGCACAGCGGCTTTGTCGGCGTCGACTTTGATATGGGGTACTACCTGGCCGGCGAGGCACGCTTCCGCGCCATCGCCATCGCCTCGCTTGCCGGTGCGCTGATCCTTGCCCTGGTCGTCGGGTATTTCGTGGCGCGCTACCACGCGACCACGCGACGACGGATCGAAGAGCTTCACGAAATTTCCATAAAGGACAGCTTGACCGGGTTCTACAACCGGCGCGGGGCCATGGAGATCATCAAGAAGGCCCTGGAGAGACATGTCGGGAAGAGCGCGGTGATGCTCGTCGACATCGATAATCTCACCACGATAAACGACACTCACGGCCACGTTGCTGGCGATGCCGTCATTGCACGCACGGCCGAGGCCGTGCGCCGGAGCTTGCGCCCCGGCGATCAGTGCAGCCGGTTCGGCGACGAGTTCATGATTTACGCGCCCGACTGTGAAGAGACGGAAGCCAAAGCAATCGCCGAAAGAATCCTCTCCATCCTGAGCGGGGAGGGGATGTCTCTCATGGGGATCCCGCTCAGCGTGTCGATCGGCGTCACGATATGTAACGGCGACGGCGGCGATTTCGCCAGAATGCTCCGGGAGGCCGAAGCGGCGGTGCGCCAGGTCCGTAGCGAGGGCAGGAATCGCATCGGCGTCGCGCCTCGGTCGGCGGTATCCTAGCCGCTCGGGCGGGCTGTCGATGCCGCCTCAGTTTCACCGAGCTCCTGCGGGAGCCGTCCGGGCTAGCAAGAAAACGAGGCAGAATGGGCAAAAAACGGCTAAAATCGGTTCCGGAACAGGGGCGCTCTTGTATGAGCCAGGGATGTATTTCGTCGCGCTGGACTTGCCCCGTTCGGCGTGGCCCGGTAGACGATTGGTCAAAAATACGACTTTCGTCTAATGGACCGTTCAGCTTCACCAGAGGTATTTCCCATGACCGTATTTCCGCAGCTCATTATCCCCGAGACCCTTGCCGCCGGCCCCGGGCCGGGGAACACCGATCCGCGCGTGCTCGAGGCCTTCGCCAAGACGGGCGTTGCCGACCACATGCAGAAGGACGTTCTGCGTGGCATGATCGAGGCCAAGCTGATGCTGCGGGAGCTGTGGGGCACCAAGAATGTCTACACCTTCGGCGTCGCCGGCACGGGGTGGGATGGCCTCGATTGCATGCAGAGCCTGATCCTGCCGGGTGACACGGTCGTCGCCTTCGTCAATGGGACGTTCTCGGGTATTGACGACCTCACCATCCGCATCAAGGCTTCCTCCCTTGAGGATCTCGCCGCCGACTCGGTCAATCCGAAGCCGAAGAACGTCGTCACCGTGAGCGTGCCGCATGGTCAGTCGGTCTCCGGCGAGACCGTCGACAAGGCGCTCGCCGAGCACAAGCCCATGTGGGCGTTCATGGCCCATTGGGAGACCGGCTCGGGCCGCGTCAACGACCTCAAGGGCTTTTCGGATGCATGCGAGAAGCACGGGGTGATGGGCATCGTCGATGCCGTGTCGAGCCTCGGCGTCGGCGACTTCAACATCGACGACTATCCGGGCGTGGTCGCCTGGGCGTCGTGTCCGCAGAAGGGCGTGCTGTCGCTACCGCTCACCTATGCCCCGGTCAGCTTCACCGACAAGGCCATCGCGCTGGTCAAGAAGCGCGGCTGCTACACCTATGTGAACCACCCAATCCTTGATGCGCGCCATTGGGGCATCATCGACGGCAAGGATGTCGACACGCCGACCTATCATCAGACCCATTCCTGCTACGCCGTGGCGGCGTTCCACGAGGCGCTGCGCATTCTTTTGGCCTATGGCCGCCGCCGCAAGGCGACCGATTACGGCTATCACGAGAAGGCGCTGAAGCAGGCCGTCGAGGCCATGGGCTGCGAGGTGACGTCCAATATGCCGAGCCTCATCGTGCTCAACCTGCCGGGCAAGCTCGCCGGCAAGGAGAAGGAGCTGGTGCAGGGCGCCCGGGCGCAAGGCTTCGGCATTTGGCCGACCCTGTCGGAGCCGGTGCAGGTCCGTATCGGTATCCTGAACCAGCTCTCGCCCGAGCAGATCACTGAGATTGCCAGCCGCTTCGCCGACGCCATGCTGGCCATGGGCGCGGAGTTCGACAAGCAGCAGGTGATGAACCAGCTCAAGTCGTACTACGCCAAGGCCGCGTAACCACTCGGCGCTTCATTTCTGATTTCGGCAACGGCGTCCGCGAGAGCGGGCGCCGTTGTCGTTTCACTACGGCTCCACGCACGTGGCGAAGAGGCCGAAGCCCGGCGCTTTGGCATTGCGCCGGAGTTCGTCCCGCGCCTCACGGCAGGCAACCTGGGTGGTGAAATCGATCACGGTGGTGGTCGCCGTACTGCCGCTGGTGCCGGCCGCTCCATAGAGCGCGAAGACGATCATTCGGCGCCCCTCCGCCTGAGCGGTACTGGCCGCGGCGACGGTCAAGCCGGAAATCAGAAGAACAAGCGCAAGTCTTGTCATTGCAAGTCGTTTCATTGGATCCCCCAATCCTCCGTACGCGTTTTGGGTTCGCGTGCGCCTCCTAAGGGGGAATTCAATCACACCCGTCTCGGTGTTGAAAGCGGAGGGCCCGAAGACCCTGGAAACCGGTGCTAATCGCTGCGCGGGTTGGCCAGGCGCCATTGGGCGGGCTCTTGGAAGGTGCCGCGCCAGATGCCGCGCTTTTCGGCGCGGGCTTCGGCTTCGGCATCGGCATAGGGGTAGCCGTATTTCCGGCCGAGGTCGATGGCGTAGCCCTCGCGCACCATCGCTTCGCCGAGATCCGGCACGCCTTGGGCGCTGCACACTGCCACGTTGCGGCCGAAGCGGTCAGTGTCGCGCAGCTGGCAGGCGACGTTGCCGCCTTTGATCAGCTTGGTGAGCTTGACCTTGGCGGCACGGCCGCACAGCCAATCCGTCCCGTTCGCCTCTTGGCAAGACTGATGCAACTCCGGCGCGTCGATGCCGAAGATGCGGTAGGCGTCGCCGTTGCCGGCCCGCAGACTGTCGCCGTCGATGGAGACGATCTCGGCGTCAGGCCCGAAGGGTTCGGGCTTCACGGTGCAATAGCGTTCGAGGAGGAGCACCAGGCAGAGCACCAGCACCAAGGCGATGACCTTGCCGAGGCCATTGATCAGGGCCCGGCGTGTCATGGGCGTCCGGGCCCCAGATGCGGTCGGCTGGCTGCGCGAGCGGTCCGTGCGGGTCGAAGGCTTGCGGCCCGCCATCAGCCGCCGTCGATTTGCCGGCCGATAATGGCGATCGACTGCTGATACACGCCGGCGGCGTTCCAGCCCTGAATGGCCACGTAGCTCGGCTGCCCCGGCTGATAGCCGGCGCCCGGCACCCAGCCGTGCCCGCGCAGGAAGTTCGCCGTGGAGGCGAGCGCGTCGGCCTTGGTGTTGAGATCGATCCGGCCGTTGCCGTCACCATCGACCGCATAAAGCAGCATGGATTTGGGCATGAACTGGGTCTGGCCCACCTCGCCATGCATGGCGCCACGCTGACTTGGGCTCAACACGCCGCGGTCGATGAGCTGGAGGGCGGCATAGAGATGGTCCGTGAAATACTCGGTGCGGCGGCAGTCATACGCGAGCGTGGCGATTGCCGACAACGTGTGCTGGTTGCCGGTGAAATTGCCGAAGCCGGTCTCCATGCCCCAGATCGCGATCAACGGCCCGGGCGGCACGCCATAGCGCTTCTCGATGGAATTGAACAAGGCCGCATTGGCGGCTTTCATCCTTTTGCCTTTGGCGGCAATGGCCGCGCCGCCGCGCTTGGCCATGAACTGATCGAGGCTGAGCTTGAAGCTGTGCTGGCCGCGGTCGGCGCGAATCGTGCCGGTGGAGTAGCTCGTCGCCATCAAGGCTTGGATGCCGCGCTGGCCGACGCCGTTTGCTTTCGCTTCCTTGGCGAAGCTCCGCTTCCAACTCTCGAAGCCGGCGGAATTATTCCCGCATTGGGCGGCAAGGGCCGGCGCGGCGGAGATGAGGATGACGAGGCTTGCGGCGCCGAGCGCCATCAGCCGGGTCTGCAAGACACGCAGAAAATGGGTCTGCGCTTTGAGGATTTGCGCCATAAGGGCCTTCCGTTTTAGGGAGGCCCGGACCGCAAACAAGCGCCGAACCGCCATCCTTGAGATGTTTTCTCGCCTGGCTGGCGCCCATTGAGGTCAGGTCAGTTCTGGGCGCGTCCGCGCCCAACCGTGTCCCGTCCCTCAAGGAGCGCACGTCGTTTTCCCCGCTAACGCCTTTGTACCTTGAGGATTCGGGACTTGGCAATCCGCTAAGAGGGCCCCGGAAAGGGCTCAAGGGAACGGTTTTCCGGTTTATCGGGTTAATTCCAGGAGATGAATATCACCACCAGATATGCCGCTATCTCCGCAATCCTGTTCGGCGCCACCGCTGGCGTTGTCGCTCTCGGCTTCGCCGTCGCGGGCGATGTGTTTACGTTGACATCGCCGCACGGAGAGCCGCGCGTCGCTGTCGCGTCCGAGGTCACAGAGCTTAAGGCCAAACGTCCGACCTCGAGCCTGCTCGGCGCCAAGGCCCGAAAGGTGGCCAAGGCTGATAGCGAGCCCGGTGAGAGGGGCCCTTGGGTTAAGGTTGTCGATGCGGTCAACATGCGCGAAGGTCCGGGCAGCGACACCGAAGTTATCAAAGTCCAGCTCCCCGGCGCAAAATTGCGCGTCGCCTCCCGCGAGGGCGCGTGGGTCGAGGTCGTAGAACCGAAAACCGGCGGAACGGGCTGGGTGTTTGAAAAATTCGTCAAACATATCGATCCGGTTTCGCGCCGTGCGGATGCCGGCGAGACGGCGCTTCGTTAGCGGCGCCGTGTCTTGTTTCCGGAGAACACCGCTATGACGGTGGAGCGGCGCGTGCGCGCCGCTGGGCGTTTTGCCGCCGCCGCGTTATCGAGTCTTCTCACCGCCGTCTTGGTCGTCGGGGGCCTGATCGCCGTTCCCTATTTCATGCTGGCCTCGCCGGTGGGCGAATACTCGCTCGCCGCGCTCGAGCCTGCCAGCCAACGCACCCTCGTGCTTCACGGTCGGGACGGCAAGCCCTTCGCCCGCCGCGGGGGCTGCGTCGCCGAGCCGGTGACGCTGTCGGAAGTGCCGGAGCATTTCGTCGACGCGCTGCTGTCGATGGAGGATCGCCGCTTCTATTACCATCTCGGCGTCGACCCGATCGGCCTTGCGCGCGCCATGCTGGAGAACCGTGCCGCGGGCCGGGTCGTCCAGGGCGGCAGCACGATCACGCAGCAGCTCGTGAAATATTCGCTGCTGTCGGCGGACCGCACCATGGAGCGCAAGAAGAAGGAAGCGTGGCTCGCCCTCGCGCTCGAGCTCCGCTTGAGCAAGGACGAGATTCTCGAGCGCTATCTGAGCAGCACCTATTTCGGACAAGGCTGCTACGGCCTGCGCGCGGCGGCGAAGCAGTATTTCGATACGACCGTGCCCGAGCTCACCGTGCCGCAGTCCGCCTATCTCGTGGCCTTGCTCAAGTCGCCGACGTCGCTCGCCGCCAATCCCGATGCGGCCGCGGCCCGCGGCAACGCCGTGCTCAACGCGATGGTCGGCAACGGCAAGCTCGCGGCGGAGCGCCGCGCCGACATCGAGCCCGCCATGCCGAAGACCAAGAGTGCCGAATCCATCGGCAGCTATTATGCCGATTGGGTGGCGACCACCATCGACGTGCCGCGCACCGGCGATTATTCGCCTTTGCCGGTCTATACGTCGTTCGATCCGACCCTGCAGCGCCTCGCCGAAGACGCTGTGTCGAAAGTGCTCGACAAGGACGGCAAGGCCCGGCGCGCGAGCCAGGCTGCTATGGTCGTCATGCGGCCGGATGGACGCGTGCTCGCCATGGTCGGCGGACGGGATCACGACAAGAGCCAGTTCAACCGCGCGGTGCAGTCGCAGCGGCAGCCCGGCTCCTCGTTCAAGCTGTTCGTCTATCTGGCGGCGCTGCGCGGCGGGCTCACGCCCAACAGCACCGTGATCGACCGCCCGATCACCATCGGCAATTACGAGCCGAAGAATTTCGGCCATCGCTATCGAGGTGCGCTCAGTCTGCGGAGTGCCTTTGCGTCGTCCATCAACACGGTGGCGGTGCAGCTGTCCGAGGCGGTGCGCCGCAAGCCGGTGATCAAGGCGGCGCGCGATCTCGGCATCACCACGCCGCTCAAGGCGCGGCCGAGCCTTGCGCTCGGCGCCTTCGAGGTCACGCTGCTTGAGCTGACCTCCGCCTATGCCGCGGTGGACGCCGGCGCCTATCCGGTCAAGCCGTGGGCGATCACGGGCTTCGAGGAAGCGGACAAGAACGGCGCGCCGCCGCGCCAAGCGGGACTGTGGCGGCTGACCGAGCAAAAGGATCTGCTGACGCTGCTGCGCGGCACTGTCGAACGCGGCTCCGGCCGCCGAGCGCGCTTACCGGGGGTCCGCGCCTACGGCAAGACCGGCACGAGCCAGGACTATCGCGATGCCTGGTTCATGGGCTTCGCCGGCAATCTCGTGGTCGGCGTGTGGGTCGGCAATGACGATTCCTCGCCGATGAACCGTGTCACGGGCGGCAGCCTGCCGGCCGAGATCTGGGCCACCTTCATGCGCAAGGCCATCGATGCGGACGAGGCCTTCCAGCGCAAGCTGCACAAGGTCGCCGCGTTTCGCGCCAAGACACGCAAGAAGGACCGTTCGGTCAAGCTTGCGTCGAGCAAGCTGGAGCCCGAAAAAGAGAAGCAGGGTCGCACCCGCAAGGGCCGGCGTGCCGAGGACTTCGATTTCTTCCGCGAGCGCCGGCCGCCGCGGGATCGCAGAGGGCTGTTCGGCGGGCTGTTTCGCTAGGCGGGGGGCGACTTAAGTCTCCGCCAAGCGCCGCGAATCATGGCAGAATCGCCGGTATGGTACAGACCCGCTCCCGGCTCGCCACAGAGCGCATGCATGTCAGCGTCGTCCGTGTGGATGCGCGGCGCAAAGCCGCTCGCGTGCAGTTCTGCGCGCTTGACGGGGACATGCGGGTGGTGATTGAGGCGGACAGCGAGGACGATGCCCGCTTCCTGTGCGCCGAGGCCGGCCTGGAATTCGTCGGGCTCTGCGACGACTAACGCAGCCGGCGCTGACCGAACCCCTTGTTGCTCAAACGGCCGGTTTGGCCTTCCGGAACATTGCAGGAAGATGCGCGTTTTGCTTCTAACCGGTGCCGCGTCTTGCTGGCCCGCGTAAGAGGAGGACAGTGAGAGATGACGACCCCCCGAGACGTTTACCGTGATGCCGCCAATTCCCCCGCCGGACGCGATGCTGCCGCTGCGGCCCGCGACGCCGCCTCAACCGCGCGGTCCGTGGGTGACGATATCAGCAAATTTGCCGGCAAGGTTTCCGACAAGGCCGGAGAGAATATGGGCCGCGCCCAGGACATGGCCGTGGATGCCTATGATGACGCGTATGACTATGCCAGGCGCAACCCGCTCACCGCGATCGGCATCGCCCTAGGTGTGGGTTTCCTGTTCGGCGCCCTAACAACGGCTAGGCGCTAACACAAATCTGTGGCTTACTCTGGCAAATCCGGTCGCGCGCTCGCGCGGCCGGATTTTTTGCTGCAAGGAATCTCATGTTCAAAGCCTGGATGGATCTTGCCTTCGCCTCGGCGCGGCTATGCCAGGAGGCGCAGGAGGTCGTGGTGCTGCGCACTATGAAGCTCGCGCTCGGCGATGCCGCCAGCCATCGCGAGGCGGAACGCATGCTGATGGAGAAGGGCTTCGCGCTCGCCGAGGCCATGACCACGCTCGCCATGGGCGGGTCGATGCATAAGGTCGTCGGCCGCTATCGTAGCCAGGTCCGGGCCAATAAGCGCCGGCTCACGCGCTAGCCTATCGCCCCGGCATTGCTTTGCCTGGCCTGCGGTCAAGTAGCGCGGAGCGCGGCAGCGCAATCGAGAATGCCCCTCTGGTGCTTGACCTCTGCGAACCTTACCTTCCCTTGCGCGTTGTGTTTGCGCCTGTCCCACACGCCTGAAGAGGCCAGCTGAAAATGCGAATCGTTTCTACCGCTTGCCGGTATCTGTTGCTGCCTGGCCTGCTCGCGCTGCTGGCGCTGACAACGGCGCGCGCCGACGATATGGATTGCGTGTCGACCACCTTCCGCATGCTGTCGCCAAACGACAAGGTGTGCATCAGCGAGTTCGACGATCCCAAGGTCGCCGGTGTCACCTGCTATATCAGCCAAGCACGCAAGGGGGGCTGGGGCCAGCCGCTCGGCCTCAACGAGGACCCGTCGAACTTCTCGGTGACGTGCCGCCAGATGGGACCGGTGACGATCGACCTGAAAGACCTGCCTGAGCGCGAGGAAGCCTTCAGCGAGAAGACCAGCGTCTTCTTCAAGAAGACGCGCATCTATCGTATCCCGGACCTCAAGCGGAACGCGCTGGTCTATCTCGCCATCAGCGCCAAGATCATCGACGGCTCCCCGGCAAATGCCATCAGCGCGGTGCCGATCCTGCCTTGGCCGTCCGAGTAGAGGCGAGGCGCGGACCATGCGGACCTTCTCCTGCGTATGCGGGCAGACTCTGTTCTTCGAGAACGTGGCGTGCGAGGCCTGCGGCCGCGAGGTGGGCTGGTGCCCGTCCTGCCGCGCCATCGCCGCGCTCGAGCCGCTTGGCGATGGGACCTACCGTTGCGCCAATGGGACCTGCGGCACCACGCTGGTCAAATGCGCTAACTACACCCTGGAGAATGTGTGCAATCGCTGCCTGCCGGCAGCCGACGCCGTTAATGGCGGGCTGTGCGACGCCTGCCGCTTCAACCGCACCATCCCGGACTTGTCCATTGCCGGAAACCGCGAGCGCTGGGCGGAACTGGAGGCGGCCAAGCGCCGCCTGTTCTACACGCTCGACTTTCTCGGACTGCCCTACGGCACCGCGGCGGACGGGTTCTCGCCGCCGCTCGCCTTCGACTTCAAGGCGGACATCATCCCGCAGGAGGGCTACTGGCGCTGGATGGGGCAGGGTGAGCGCGTCTATACGGGCCACGCCGACGGCAAGATCACCATCAATATCCGCGAGGCGGACAGCGTGGAGCGGGAGAAGCTGCGCGTCGATCTCGGGGAGGCGCACCGCACGCTGATCGGGCATTTCCGCCACGAGATCGGCCACTATTACTGGGACCTCTTGGTGCGCGGGCGGCGCGAGGACGACTTCAAGGCCCTGTTCGGCGATCATGAGAATCCGCCCTACGACGAAGCTATGGCGCGGCACTACCGCGAGGGGCCGCCGCCGGACTGGAAGGACCGCTTCGTCAGCGCCTACGCCACCATGCATCCATGGGAGGACTGGGCGGAGACCTTCGCGCTTTATCTGGACATTACCAGCGTGGTCGACACCGCCGTCAATATGGGCCTGACCAGCTCGGTCGATTTTGCCGAGCTCAATGTCATGGTCGGCCGCTATCGCCAACTGGGGCTCGTGCTCAACGAGCTCAACCGGGAGATGGGCCTGATCGACGTGGTGCCCGAAGTGCTGCACGCGGCCGTGGTGGAGAAGCTAGGCTTCGTCCACAGTCTGGTCCGTCAGCAGGGGCCGGCGAATTAGGCGGGCTTAGAGTTTCGGCGGCTTGTTTTGCATGTTGCGGAAGGCGTCGGCCATGAGCCAGGAGAGCTGCTGGGCCTGGATGCCGAAGGTCTGCATCTGGGTCTGCACATAACGGCTCTGCAGGGTCACCACCTCTTGCATGTCCTTGGCCTTGGCGATCTCGCTCGCCAGCGAGAAGGACCGCTCGGCGTTCTCCTTGGCGAAGGCGATGGCCCGCTCTTGCAGGGCCTTGAAGTTCCCGGCCTCGGGGCCGCCGTTCGTGGACCAGGCATTCATGGCCTGGCTCATGAACTCCATGAACTGGCCATAGGCGACGCGGGCCTGCTCGACGTTCTTCTCGGCAAGATTGCGCATCTCTGGTGGGATTTCGAATGTCGGATTCTCAGCCATGGATTCCCCTTAAGCCCGGTTGTCTTAGCTGCGGGCGAGGCCCGCCTTGGTAGTCGCTCTAGGTTACGCATTTCTTGCCCAGGGCGCCATCGGCCTGGGCGGCTACGGTATGCTTGCTCTGGCGGTCTGGCCCACCTTGAGCTTCCAGTTTTCGATCGGGCCGGGGCCGGTATCGAGATTGCCGGCCAGATAATAGAGCCGTCTGGTGTCTTCGCTCTTAGCAGTACAGAAGCGATCCTGCAGGAAAAAGGGCGGAATGGCCTGATAGTAAAGAGTTGCGCGGACCTCGGCGGGCCTGCCTGGGATGTCGGCGAGGGGGATCCGGTAGAGAATCGCATCCTCGCCGCCGGCGCCCGCTTGGGCATAGTCGGGGTCGTCGCCGGTGCCGACCGGGGCGACCTCCTCGGCGAGGTCGGGCTTGGCGCCCAGCGCCTTGGCGATGTCGACGCGTTCGTCGAGCCCGAGGAAGCCATGGGGCAGCAGCCGGTTGTCCTTCACCTTGGCGCAGATGGAGAGGAAGCTTGAGGTGAGGGGCGCCTCCGGTTTGGCGCCGATCCCGCAGTGCGGGTTGTCGGTCTCGGCGGGACCGGCGGCGAGTTCCTGATAGATCTGCGCCTGGCTCTGCTTGGCGATCACTTGGTAATGGGGCTGATGGGCCCGGGCGTCAGGGTCGATGCGCGCGCCGCAGCCGGGCGTCCACCATGTCTCGCCGGCGATCGCCTCCCCTGTCTCGTCGACGATCACGCCGGTCTTGTTGGTACGTCCTGAGGCCCACAGCACGTTGCCGAGCGTGTCGCGCACCTCGAAGGCGATGAAGGCGCGGCGGAAGGCGACGCCGGACGGGAATTTATGGCCCGCCTTGTTGGCGACCTTGATCTCGGCGGTGAGCGTATCGCCGTCGCGGCTCACCGCGCCGACGTCGATCGTGGCGGCGTTTGCCGCCTGCTCCAACATGGCGCGCTCCGTCGTCTTCAGAGGATCGACACCGCGCCGCGACGGCAGCATCGGGTCCTCGGTGCGGATGCCAAGCACTTCCGGGAATTGCTGCGCCATCTTGGTGAGGTAGAGATTGAGGCCGACCAGTGTGTGCTTGGCGAAGCCCTCGCGGGGCTCCAAGTCGATGTCTTCCGGCGGTAGCGTGTACTCGGCCTGCGGAAAGGACGTGTATTCCTGGATGGTGGCGATCTTGCTGCGGTAGGGCTTGCCGCGCGCATCGGTCTTGGGCATGTGGCAGCCCTGGCAGGATTGGGCCTTCGCGCCCGCGCCCGCCGGCAGCGCCCCGTCGACGGTCTTGCCTGTACGGTAGCCGGAGAAGGCCCATTCCGGATAGGTCGCCTGCTCGTAGGTATGGCCGATGATCTCGCCGCGATGGAGCACGGGCAGATGCACGGTGTGGCAGCTTGCGCAAATCTCCGAGCTCTTCACATGCTCGCTATGGGCGGCGACGAGGCCGGTCGCATGTTCCATGGGCTTCTTCTTGGGGTCCTTGAAGGGGCCGAAGATCTCCCCGGGGTCAGCCATCAGGAAGTTGCCGGTGAAGGTCTTGGCGAGGCCGCTATGCCCCGGATTGGTGACCTGCTGCCGGGCTTTGACGCATGCGTTCTGCGGCGCGTCCTCGACCTTCTCCGAGGCCTCCTTGCCGACCACCATGCCGTGGCAGGTGGTGCAGGAGACGCCGTCACGTCCGAGCGCCGCGTAATGGGCGAGCCCGGCGGTCGGATTGTCCGCCGGGTAGGGGACCGCATTCAGCGCGTCCCGGGCGAGAGGCTCGCAGGCGCCGGACTCCGCATAACGGTCGATGGCGTGCTGGCGGAGCCCCTGCACCGCATGGCAGCTCATGCAGGTATCCTCGATGAGCGTCTTGGCTTCCGGGTGGAAGGTCTCGATCTCGCTGGCAAGCTGGGCGAAGAAAATCGGATCGCGGCCGCTCATGCCCATCGGCGACTTCTGCCACGTGCCGTAGGGCGAGATGTTGGTCAGCTTCGGCTCGGGCGCCGGCTCGGTCATGTGGAATTGCAGGCCGGTGCCGCCGGCGCTGTGGCAGCCGAGACATTGATCCGAGGTCACGAAGCGCGAGGCCTTCGTCGGCTTTCCGGCGGGAAACCACACATGGTCGTAAGTCTGCGACGGCAGCTTGGCGATCTCGCTCTCCGATGACGGCGCGGCGCTCAATAGCTGGAAGATCTCCGAGAACTGGGTGCTGTAGGGCTTGCGGCTGCGCAGGCGGCGGTTGACGGCGGTGGTGGTGAGCTTCACCTCATCGGCTTCGGTGGCAACGTCCTCATGATGGGTGTGGAATTCCGGTTGTGGGACGGATGCGCCGCTGCGCTGGCCGAGGCGCCTGTCGCCGCTCTTGAAGTGGTCCTCGAGATAGAAGTCCTGGCTGAGAAACGCGATCGGCTCGCCGGGCTCGCCCTTGATGTTGCGCAGCGAGGCGAAGGTTTGGTTGTCGCGCGCCGATGCGTGGCAATTGGTGCAGTAAAGCCCGAAGCCGGTATTGGGGTAGCCATTGGTCGAATTGGCCGGCCAGGTCGGCGCCCAGTCGCCTTCGCCCCAGCCGAACCAGCCCCAGAACCAGCCGTCGTAGGAGGCCTTCGCGTCGCGCACCATGATGGCGCCGCCATTCTCCGGGAACAGATGGATCAGCTCCGCGTCCTTGCAGTGGGAGGTCGGTGGCGGGAACATCTCCTTGACCATGATGGCGCCGTCGGGAACCGGGGCTTCGGACACCGGCTCAGTCTCGTCTCCTTCCGCGCGGTTGACCTTCAGCCACTCCACCATGTCGGGTGAGTACCAAACGACAGCCGGCGCATGGGTGCCGTGATACTCGCCGATCCACTTGCCATTGCGGAACGAGCCGATGAAGGGGCCGGTGTCGCGCATATGCTTGTCGCTTTTCCAGCCCGATGCCTCGCGGCGGTGGCAGAAATTGCGCAGGAAGGCCGCGAGCTTCGCTTCGTATTGATCGTGGGGAAGGGCGCTCGGCTTGCGGACGGCCGCTTCGAGCTGGTCGCAAAGCGCCTCGTCGGCCGGCACCAACGCCTCGGCCCGTTCGGCCGGGCAGACCGGCGCGGCAAGGGCGCTGCCGCAGGACAACAGCGCCAGGCACGCGGCTCTCGAAAGCCTAGTCAGGGAAGCAACGAACACGCGAACCCATTCCTCCGCTTGGGGCCGCGAGCATAGGTGGGCTGGCGGCGGACGGTCAAATGAGGGCAAGCGTGATGGTTGAGGGGGTTGGTGGCGCGGCACGTTCGTGGCACCAAGCGTCAGCATGACCGCCACACTCGACCCTACAGCGCCACCGGATCAGCGGGAGCTCACGCCGCGTGCGCTTGCCACCGGCATGATCCTCGGCGCGCTGTTGGCCCCCTGCAACGTCTATTCCGGGCTCAAGATCGGCTGGTCGTTCAATATGTCGATCACGGCATTGCTGCTCGCCTTCGCCTTCTGGGTGCCGGTGACGCGCCTATTTGGACTGGCGCCATGGGGCATGCTCGAGAGCAATATCAATCAGACGGCGGCCTCGTCCGCGGCGTCCATCATCTCCAGCGGGCTCGTGGCGCCGATCCCGGCGCTAGCCATCATGACCGGCGGCAATCTGCCGTGGCCGACGCTGGCCGCCTGGGTGTTCGCGGTCAGCTTTCTCGGCATCTGGGTCGGCTGGTATTTGCGGCCGCGCCTCATCGTGCAGTCGGACCTCGTGTTTCCTGCCGGCATGGCGACGGCGGAGACCATGCGCGACATGTTCAGCCACGGGCGCGAGGCGATGAAGCGCGTCGGCGTGCTGATGTCGAGCCTGACTGGCGCCGTGCTCTACAACATCGTCGACGATGTGCTGTGGCAGATCCCGCGCCTCGCCCCGTCGCTCACCGCCAAGAAGCTGACCCTCGCTTTTGATCCGTCGCTGCTCCTGCTCGGCTTCGGTAGCATCATCGGCCTGCGGGCCGGTCTCGGGCTGCTGGCGGGCGCGCTCATCGCCTGGGGCGTGATCGGGCCTGAGCTGATCGCCCGCGGCATCGTCGACGTCTCCGGCAGTCCCGACGATTGGTTCCAGCCGCTGGTGGGCTGGCTGCTCTGGCCGGGCGTCACCATGATGGTGGCGGCGAGCCTCACGAGCTTCGCCGCGGCCCTGCTCCACACCTGGCACGGAACGCATCGCGGCGCCGACAAGCTGCCGCGCGAGGCGGGCTCGGTCACGCGGCTCGGCGGCTTCGCTCTCGCCGCGGCACTCACCGTGGTGCTGCAAATCGCGCTGTTCGATATCCACTGGACCATGGCGCTCATCGCCATTCCCATGGCCTTCGTGCTGGCGACGGTTGCTGCGCGCGTCGTCGGCGAGACCTCCGTCGCGCCGATCGGTGCCATCGGCAAGGTGTCGCAACTGTCCTTCGGGGCCATGGCGCCAGGACAGCCGATCACCAATCTGATGACGGCCAATGTCGCCGGCGGCGCTGCCGGCCAGAGCGCCGATCTGCTCAACGACTTCCGCGCGGGTCACGAGGTGGGCGCGAGCCCGGCGCGCCAGGTCGTGGCGCAATGCGGCGGCGTCGTCATGGGCAGCCTCGTGGGCAGCCTGGTCTATGTCCTGCTGATCACCGATCCGGCGACCCAGCTGCTGACGCCGGAATGGCCGGCGCCCGCCGTGGCGACATGGAAGGCGGTGGCGGAGACCTTGAGCGTCGGCCTGTCGGGCATTCCGCAATCGGCGCTCGTGGCCATGGGTATCGCCGGGGTGCTGGGCGTGGCGCTGGCGCTGATCGAGCGGCGCGTCACCGGGCGTCATTTGTTGCTGGTGCCGAGCGGCGCCACGCTGGGGCTCGCCTTCGTCATTCCGGCGGGGACGTCGATCACGCTGTTTTTGGGCGCCGCCCTGGCGAGCCTGCTGCATTGGCTGGCGCCGGGCTGGTCGTCGCGCTTTCTGCTGAGCGCCGCCGCCGGCCTCGTGGCCGGCGAGAGTCTTTATGGCGTGATCGCGGTCTTGTTCTGATTATTCGGCGGCTTCCGCCACCTGGCCGAGGCCGGCGAGATGCCGCTCCACATCGAGCGCCGCCATGCAGCCGAGACCCGCCGCGGTGACCGCCTGACGGTAAACGTCGTCGGCCACGTCGCCCGCGGCGAACACGCCGTCGACGCTGGTGGCGGTGGAGCCGGGCTTGGTCTTGATATAGCCGCCCTGCTTCAGCTCGAGCTGATCCTTAAACAGCTCGGTCTGCGGCGAATGGCCGATGGCGATAAAGATGCCGTCGATTGGCATGGTCGTTTCCTCGCCGGTCATCGTGTCCTTGAGCACGGCGTCGGTGACACCGAGCGGATCGTCGACGCCGAGCACCTCGGCGAGCTGGTGGTTCCACATCACCTTGATCTTGGGATGATCGAACAGGCGCCGCTGCAGGATCTTTTCGGCGCGCAGCTCGCCGCGGCGATGCACCAGGGTCACCTTCTCGGCGAGATTGGACAGGTACAGCGCTTCCTCGACGGCGGTGTTGCCGCCGCCGATGACGATGACATTCTTGCCGCGATAGAAGAAACCGTCGCAGGTGGCGCAGGCCGAAACGCCATAGCCCTGGAATTTCTGCTCCGAGGGGAGGTTGAGCCAGCGAGCCTTGGCGCCGGTGGCGATGATCAGCGTATCGGCGGTGTATTCCACGCCGCTGTCGCCTTTGAGCCGGAACGGCCGGCGCGTCAGGTCGGCCTCGACGATCGTGTCGGCGATGATCTCGGTGCCGACATGCTCGGCTTGCGCGCGCATCTGGTCCATGAGCCAGGGCCCTTGGATTACGTCGGAGAAGCCTGGATAGTTCTCGACGTCCGTGGTGATGGTCATCTGACCGCCGGGCTGAATGCCCTCGATGAGGAGCGGCTGCAGCATAGCGCGCGCGGCATAGATGCCGGCCGTGTAGCCTGCCGGACCGGCGCCGATGATGATCACCTTGGCGTGACGGGAAACCATGAAGACTGCCTCTAGCTTGGGAGCGGAAGGGAAGAGGTAAGCATAGGAGGACGCCCGTGCAACCCGCTTTGGGTAGCTCGCATTTTAGGCTTTGGTTTCAAGGCCGAGGGCGCGGCGGATGGCAGATGCGACCATCTCGGTGTCGTTGACCGGCGCGTAGCTCCACGATTCCAGGCGGCCCTCGAAGGGGCGCGTGGCGCCGCGCTCGCGCATCAGCGCATGGAAGCGGGTGAGCCGGGTCGAGCGGCCGGGCAGCGCCTGCACATAGACCGGCTTGCCGGTGCCGGCCGCCTCGGTGACCATGTTGACGGAATCCTCGGTGACGACGATGGCGTCGGCGAGCGACAGGAAGGCGAAATAGGGATTGTCGCCGGTGCCGTCCCAGACGAAATGGGGGACGCCGGCGATTGCGTCGGTGAGAGCCTTGAGCGTCTCGGGGCGCGTGCGGCGCGACGGGGTGACGAGCAGAGAGCCGCCGGTGTTCCGGGCCAGGATCGCCAGCTTGGCGCCGAATCCGGTGGCGACCTCCGACGGAAAGCCGAAGGCTTGGCTCTCGCCGCCCAGCAGCACGGCGACCCGCGGGTGTGGCAGGTCCTCGATGCGCGGCGCGAAATCCTTGCCGGCCTCGGCAAGCCGTTCCGGCGTCACGCCATGCACGGCGCCGAAGGTGGTGATGACGTTGGGGCCTTCGAACCTGTCATGCACCGGCGCGGCCACCAGATCGAACAGCCGGGCCGGCACGCGCGGATTCTGGATGTGGAGCGCGTAGGCGCCCGACAGCCGCTTGACGGCAAGGGCGATGGGCACGCTGCGGCGGCCGATGGAGATCACGATCCGCGGCCAGGGGGGCTCGAGCGTCTCGTTGGAGGCCACCGCGCGCAGTCGAGCCTTCGCCGGCGCCAGGATCTGCAACGGCGTCGGCAGAAGCCGCATGGCGCCCTTGGGCCGGACCCGCTTGAGAGTGAAGGGGAGGCCGATGGCTTCGGCCACGGCGATGCCTTGCGCCTCCATGCCGACGGCGCCGTCGGTCATGACCCAGATCTTCTCGGCGCGGGCCTTGCGGCTCTCCGCGATCAGGGCCGCGGCGCCGCTCGCGGCCTCTTCGGACTCATCCTGGGCGCCGCTAGAATTTTCGGAATGGAAAGCGCTCAATTTCTTTTCGATTCTTTTGCCTAGACGGCTTAATGTTGCGCAAAGCCCATCAGCCTTCTCGTTTTCGGGGGCTCTTCCTTCGCCTTCTAGCGCGATGGCCCCGCGAACGTCCAGGGAGCTAAAGGACCCATGCGCAGCGCCCGCCTCGATGCCACCGACTGGCTGATTCTGCGGGAGCTTCAGGCGGACGGCCGCATCACCAATATCGACCTGGCCCGCAAGGTCGGCATCTCGGCGCCGCCCTGCCTGCGCCGGATGCGGGCGCTGGAGGAGGCGGGGATCATCGAGGGCTTCACCGCGATTCTCAACGACAGGGCACTCGGCTTCGATGTCTCGGCCTTCGCTATGATCAAGCTGCACAGCCAAGCGGAGGCCGATCTCATTGCTTTCGAGAAACGTGTGCAAGAATCGCCCATCGTGCGCGACTGCTACATGCTGTCCGGCGAGATCGATTTTCTGCTGCGCTGCGTGGCGCCGGATCTGAGCGCGTTTCAGGATTTCATCATTCACGAACTGACCGCCGCGCCCAATGTGGAGAGCGTCAAGACGACCCTCGTGATCCGCGCCTCGAAGCATGCGGCGGGCGTGCCGACGGAGCTGGCCGCCGGTGGTCGGCCGGCGGGGAAAGCGGGTGAACGTGCTCGCGGCTGAGGGCTAGGCCGAGCCCATGGCCAAGGATTCGGTCCTCCAAAATCCCGTTCTCGTCGACGTCTTCAGGGGCGATCTCGTCGAGAGCCGTCACCGTGGCGCTATCGCGGTCTGTGATGTGCACGGACGGCTCCTGCTCGCGCTCGGCGATGTGGGGTCTCCGGTCTATCCGCGCTCGGCCGTCAAGCTCCTGCAAGCCCTACCGCTGGTGGAGAGCCGTGCGGCGGATGTTTTCGATCTCGGCGTTGACGAGCTTGCGGTCGCTTGCGCGTCCCATAGCGGCGACCGCATCCATCTCGATGCGGTTCGCAGCCTGCTCTCCAAGGCCGGCCTCGCCGAGCGCGAGTTGGCGTGCGGCGCGCATTGGCCGTTGAGCGAGGCGACGACGCGCGAGTTGCTGCGCGGCGGCCGGCGGCCCCGCGCAATCCATAACAACTGCTCTGGCAAGCATGCCGGCATGCTCGCCGCAGCACTTCATCTCGGCCTCGATCCACGCGGCTACGAGACGCCCGACCATCCGCTTCAGGTGACGATCGCGCGAATCCTTTCAGACACTTGTGGCGTGGCGTTGGAGCCTTCGCGCATGGGGATCGACGGCTGTTCCCTGCCGACCTATGCCGTGCCGCTGAGCGGCTTGGCGCGCGGCTTCGCCCGGCTCGGCACCGGCGCCGGACTGGCCCCGGACCGGGCCGCCGCCGCCAAGAGATTGATGCAAGCGTGCTTTGCCGCGCCGCTTCTGGTCGCCGGCGAGGGGCGTTTCGATACGCTCATGTTGCGTGGGCTGGCGGGGGCTGCGTTCACCAAGGGCGGTGCCGAAGGGGTCCATTGCGCGGCGCTGCCGGCGCTCGGTCTCGGCATCGCGCTCAAGATCGACGACGGCGCCAAGCGCGGCGCGGAGCGGGCGCTGAGCGAGGTACTCGCCGTGCTTCTGCCGAAGGCGCAGGCCGCGCTTGGCGATCAGCTCAAGGGTGAGCTCAGGAACTGGCGCGGGCTCACCGTCGGGCGCGTTGCCGCGAGCCCGGCACTCCAACAATCGCTTGGCGAACTCGACATGGTTACGGCGCGCTAGCGGGCGACGTTGGCGTAGACCGCGAGGTTGCTGTAGGCCTCGGCGCTCTGCTTGGCGAGATCGGGCCCGACGGCCTTCGGGCCGTCCATGGCGCGGATGGCACCGTCCTTGGTACCGGTGATCAGATTGTCGGTGATCAGCGCCGTGCCGGCCGACGGGCTCACCGAGACGCCGATGCCGATATGAGATTTGCGGATCAGATTGTCGCTGACGCTTACGTCGCGAAGATAGTCTCCCCAGCCGATGAGGATGCCGTAGGCCGGCGCCCCTTCGACCACGTTGTTGCTGACCACGCTGTCGGCCTCCACGCCGATGCCGATGCCGCGGGTGTCGACGTCCTTGCGGAAGAAGAGATTGCGGATCACGTTGCCTTGCACGACGGCGAGACGGCCGCCTTCGTTGAAATTGGTGACGGAGATGCCCATGGCCGCCGCGTCGACGATGTTGTTGGCGATGATCACGCCTTCATAGGTGTACTCGGCATACAGCGCGACCTCGCCGAGGCGGGTGCAGGAATTGGCGACCATCTGGCAGTTTGAGCCGGAGTTCGCGCGGATTGCGGAGAAGGCGCAATCGGCGATGCGGTTCGCATTCACGAGCACAGAGCCGGCCCGGAATATATTGATACCATTACCGTTTTGGCCGCTGCCGCCGCTCTTGGCGGCGATGCGCTCGATGCGGTTGCCGGTAATGATGGTGCCGTCCTCGCCGAGCGCCGTACGCCAGACGAGAATGCCGTTGTCGCTGCAATCGCGCACATGGTTGTGGGCGATCTCGAGGCCGCGTGCGTCCTCGCTGAACAGCGCGGCGTGCGCAATGTCGCCGATCTCGCAATTGGCGATGCGGCCTGCCACACGCCGCAGCACGACGCCGTTCTCGCTGCTGCCGAGGAACCGGCAGTCGGAGACATCAAAATGGGTCGCCTCGGTGGCCATCAGCAGCGCGCCGTCGGGCTCGAGCGCCTTGCCGCCGCCGTCGAGCATGAGGCCGGTGAGGCGCACATTGTCGGTGCCCTCGGTGTCGAGGATGGCGCCGCCAGTCGCGTAGCGGAGGATGGTGAGGCCGGGCACGCCCTCGATATGGGTGCCGGATTTGAGGCTGACCCGTCCGGTCGAATAGGTCCCCGCCGGGAGAAACAGGGGCACGCCGGTGCGCGCGGCTTCATCGGCCGCCTCTTGCAGGGTGGCGGTCTGATCGATGGCGCCGCCAGCGGGTGCCACGCCATAGGTGCTGAAGGCTTGTGGCATGTCCGCCTCGCGCGCGTCAGCGTTGCGCGGCCCCGCCGCAGCGGCGAGCCCGGCGCCAAAACCGGCGCCGAGGCCGCCCACGATCAATTGCCGGCGGCCAAAGGTCATTGCCGTGCCTCCACGGCCGGCGCGGCGTCGTCTTGTTGCGCATCGGCCGCGCCGAGGACGAAGCGCAGCGTCTCATGCCCGGCCTGGAGCAGCGCGTCCTGACGGACGGCGCCGCCTTGCGCGCGCGTCAACGGCACATGCACGAAGAGCGCATGGCTGGCTTGTCCTTGCACGCCTTGCGCTTTCGCCCAGTGAAGCGAGCGGTAATAGAGGAAGTTGCAGAGATACCGGCCGCAGGAGCGCGACGCGTTGGCGGCATGGCCGCTGCCTCTGAGATAAGCGGAGAGCATGGTGACGGGCAGCGCGGTGTCGAGGCGCATGGCGCCGTCGGGGACAATCGCATGGCTGCCCGGTAGCGCGCCGCAGGCATCGGCGCGGGGCGCCCGTCGGTTATGGGCGGAGCGTTCGATGCGCAAACCCTTGGCTTTCGCGTCGACGCCGAAGTGAATCATAACATCAGGTTGCAGATCGGCGTGCAGACGCGGCGCGAGCGCGGCCACGGTCTCCCACTCCGTGGGCAGCACCTCGGCGTGGAGGTCGCAGTCGAAAGCAGCGCTTTGCCCCGCCAGCGTCTCGGCGAGCCAGCCAGACGGGTTCTCGGGCACGCCGGGAAAGGGGCCAAAGCCTGTGAGGAGGACGCGCGGCCTAACCATGTCCCTGGCTTACAAGGGGGTCGGCTGCGAGGAAAGGGAATTCGCGGGCGTGGTTTACTCGCGCTGTTTAAGCCCAGCCAGCTTGGCGAGTTCTTCGGCGCCTTGCGCCGGGGTGACCTCGCCGGCGCGGACTTTGTCCTCGATGTCTTGGTATTGCCGCGCGGCCTGCCGCCCGCCCTTGAAGGCGGCGAGCAGGCGCTGCTCGAAGATCTCTCGCATCCAGGCCGCCGCCTGATCGGCGCGGCGGCCGTCGAGCACGCCGGACTCCGATAGCGCGGCATGGCATTCCTTGATTTTGTCCCACAGGTCATCGAGGCCGGCATTGTCGCGCGCCGAGAGCGTCAGCACCGCCGGCTGCCAGGCGCTGTTGCCGGCGGCCAGAATATGCAGCGCCGTGCGATACTCGGTCGCCGCGCGGTGGGCGCGCTCGACATTGTCGCTGTCGGCTTTGTTGACCGCGATGATGTCGGCGAGCTCGAGAAGTCCGCGCTTGATGCCTTGCAGCTCGTCGCCCGCGCCGGGGATGGCCACCACGACGAACACGTCCACCATGTTCGAAACCGCCGTTTCCGACTGGCCGACGCCAACCGTCTCGACCAGGACGACATCGAAACCGGCCGCCTCTACGATAGCGATGGTCTCGCGGGTGGTCTTGGTGACACCGCCGAGGCTGGTGCCGGCCGGCGAGGGGCGGATATAGGCGTCGGCTTCGGTCGCGAGCCGGCCCATGCGGGTCTTGTCGCCGAGGATCGAGCCGCCGGTGCGCGAGGAGGTGGGGTCAACCGCGAGCACGGCGACCTTGTGGCCTTGCGCGAGGAGGTTGATGCCGAGCTGATCGATGAGTGTGGACTTGCCGGCGCCGGGTGGTCCGCTGATGCCGATGCGTTTGGCGTGTCCCGAATCGGGGAGGAGAGCCTTCAAAAGCTCCTGCGCGCGCATCTGATCGTCGGGCTTGGTGCTTTCGATAAGGGTGATGGCGCGGCCGAGCGCCACGCGGTCGCCGCCGCGGATCGCCTTGATCGTGCGGTCGAGATCAGGCGTGGCTGTCGAGTTGCCGCTCACTCGGCGGCGGCTTTGGCGTCAGTGACGCCAAGCTTGCCGAGGATGTCGATGGCCGCATCGGCGATCGGCGTGCCGGGGCCGAAGATGGCCTTGGCGCCGGCCTCGTAGAGCTCGGGGTAATCTTGCGGCGGGATGACGCCGCCGACGACGATCATGATGTCGCCGCGGCCCTGGTCCTCGAGCGCCTCGCGCAGCGCCGGCACCAAGGTCAAATGGCCGGCGGCCAGCGACGACACGCCGAGAATATGCACGTCGTTCTCGACCGCCTGGCGGGCGGCTTCCTCGGGAGTCTGGAACAGCGGGCCGATATCCACGTCGAAGCCGAGATCGGCGAAGGCCGACGCGATGACCTTCTGGCCGCGGTCATGCCCGTCCTGGCCCATCTTGGCGACCAGGATGCGCGGCCTGCGGCCATGCTCGGTCTCGAAGCTCTCGATCAGCTCAGCAACGCGGTTCATGTTTCCGTCCTTGCGGCCCATCTCCGCCTTATAGACGCCGGTGATTGCCGAAACGTTGGCACGGTGGCGGCCATAGACTTTCTCGAGGGCATAGGAAATCTCGCCGACGGTCGCCATGGCGCGGGCGGCAGCGACCGCGCCCTCGAGCAGATTTCCTTTGCCTGTCTCAGCGCTTTCGGTCAGCGCGTCAAGAGCGCGGGTGACCGCGTCCTGGTCGCGCTCGACCTTGAGCCGTTCCAGCTTGTCGAGCTGCTGGCGGCGCACGGAGCGGTTGTCCACTTTCAGGATGGCGATGTCGGCCTCGCTGTCGGGCCGGTATTTGTTCAGGCCGACGATCGTCTGGCGGCCGGAGTCGATGCGGCCTTGGGTGGCGGTCGCCGCCTGCTCGATCATGCGCTTGGGGATGCCGGCCTCGATGGCCTTGGCCATGCCGCCGAATTTCTCGACCTCGTCGATATGCTGCATGGCCCGGGCCGCGAGATCATAGGTCAGGCGCTCTACGTAGAAGCTGCCGCCCCAGGGATCGATGATGCTTGTGGTGCCCGACTCCTGCTGGAGCATGAGCTGTGTGTTGCGGGCAATGCGGGCGGAGAAATCCGTCGGCAGCGCCAGCGCCTCGTCCAGCGCGTTGGTATGCAGCGATTGGGTGTGGCCTTGGGTCGAGGCCATGGCCTCGACGCAGGTGCGCACCACGTTGTTGAAGACGTCCTGGGCGGCAAGGCTCCAGCCGCTCGTCTGGCAATGGGTCCGCAGCGCCAGGGATTTCGGATCCTTGGGCTTGAACTCGTCCATCATGAGCTTCGCCCACAGCACGCGCGCGGCGCGCATCTTGGCGATCTCCATGAAGAAGTTCATGCCGGTGGCCCAGAAGAAGGACAGGCGCGGGGCGAACGCATCCACATCGAGACCCGAAGCGATGGCGGCGCGCACATATTCGATGCCATCGGCCAGCGTGTAGGCGAGCTCCAGGTCGGCCGTCGCACCAGCTTCCTGCATGTGATAGCCGGAGATCGAAATCGAGTTGAAGCGCGGCATCTCCCGCGACGTGTAGCCGATGATGTCGGAGACGATGCGCATCGAGGGTGCGGGCGGATAGATATAGGTGTTCCGCACCATGAACTCTTTGAGGATGTCGTTCTGGATCGTGCCCGAGAGCTTGTCGTGCGGCACGCCCTGTTCCTCGCCGGCGGCGATGAATAGCGCCAGCACCGGCAGCACCGCGCCGTTCATGGTCATCGACACCGACACCTGATCGAGCGGGATGTGGTCGAACAGGGTGCGCATGTCGTAGATGGAGTCGATGGCGACGCCCGCCATGCCCACATCGCCGGTCACGCGGGGATGATCGCTGTCGTAGCCGCGATGGGTCGCGAGATCGAAGGCGATGGACACGCCCTGCTGGCCGGCGGCGAGGTTGCGCCGATAAAAGGCGTTGGAGTCCTCGGCCGTCGAGAAGCCGGAATATTGGCGGACGGTCCAGGGCCGCTGCACATACATGGTGGGGTAGGGGCCGCGCAGATAGGGCGCCACGCCGGGCATGCCATCGAGGAAGTCGAGGCCTTGCAGATCGTCGGCGCCATAGACCGGCTTGACCGCGATGCCTTCCGGGGTCTCCCAAACAGGCGTGTCGGACGCCAGTGCCGGCTCGCGCGGCTCCTGGAACGCGACGTCCGAGAATTTCGGAATTCCGGTCACTTGTCGTTCCCCTTCAGACCCAGCGTAGCATGGGCGTCGCTCAGCATGGCCAGCATGTTCCCGCCGGCAAAGACGAAGCCCTCGACGCCGGCAGATTTCAGTTTGGCCTGCAGGTCGCCCGGCTTGCCCGCCAGATAAATGTGCTTGGCTCCAGCTTGTGCCAGCGCCTTGGCAGCCTCGGCGCCTTCGGCCGCATAGACCTTGTCGGACGAGCACAGGCAGGCGAACGTCGCGCCCGATGCGTTGAAGCCCTGCACCATGTCATCCAGACTTTGTGCGCCTTGCGGTGAGATGGCGGCGATGCCGCCCGCCTCGAACAGGCTCTTGGCGAAGCTCGCGCGCGCGTTGAAGTCGGCGGCCTTTCCCAAACACGCGAGGAAGATCTTCGGTCGCGCGCCGTGCTCGGCGAGATAGGTATCGCTGCGGTCGCGCAAAGCCTCGAACGGTTCCGCCAGACGCATGGGCCGCAAGGGCTTGGCACTCTGTTCGCCCGGGGTGTCACAGGCAAATGAGGGGGCGGCCTCGAGCACCGTGACCGGTGCCTCGGCGAGATCGGGGAAGTCGCTGGTGCCGACGACGGAGTCCTTGCGCCGCGCCACGGCGGTCTCGCGCTGCTCACGCACCTTGGCGACCTCGCGTTGAATGAGCCCGGCCCGCAGCGCCTCGGCCGGGCCGCCTGCCTTCTCGATCTCTTGGAAGAGCGCCCAGGCAGCGGTGCAGAGTTCGTCAGTCAGAGCCTCGATGGCGCCGGAGCCCGCGGCCGGGTCGGCGACGCGATGGAGGTTCGACTCCTCGATAAGAATTGTCTGGGTGTTGCGGGCGATGCGCCGGGCGAACGCGTCAGGCAGACCGAGGGCGGTGCTGAACGGCAGCACGGTCACCGCATTGGCGCCGCCGATCGCCGCGGCGAAGGCCGCGATGGTCCCGCGCACGATATTTCCGTGCGGATCGCGCTTGGTCATCATGCGCCAGGCGGTCTCACCCGTGACGAAGGCCGCCTCTGGCTGGAGCCCGCAGGCTTCTTCCACCCGCGACCACAGCTTCCGAAGGCTGCGGAACTTGGCGATGGTGAGAATTTGGTTCTGGTCGGCGGCGAGGCGGAAGGAGACGAGACGCCGCGCTTCGTCGAGGGGCATGCCGCCGGCTTCCAATGCGCGGAGATAGGCCAGCAGCCGTCGACAGAGCAAAGGCAAGCTCTTGCGCTTCCGAGCCCCCGGCCGCGTGGATGGGCCTGCCATCGGCGGTCGCGAACGGTCCGGCAAAGCCTTGGCTCTTCATCTCCGCCACGAGGCTCGCAAAGACCGGCGCCATGTCGGGCCACACGACATTATTCCAGCCGTTGACGGCAAGCACGCCGATCGGATCGAAGCCAAAGCGGATGTTCACGTCTTGTGGCGCGTGGCCTCTCTGCTGCACGAGGTTCGCGAGCATCAACGCCGCATCCTTGCAGAGCGGGCCAAGCTGGAGCTCGACGGCGATACCCCAGTCGAAGTGGACGTCCTTGAGCGCCGCCTCGAGGACGGCCTCCAATGGCGGCAGTCCATAGCCGTAATCGCCGACCGACCCCTGGAACACCAGGGCCAGACTATTCGCGCCGTTATTCAGGTCCTCGAGGATCTGCCTGTTGGCGGTTTCGCCGTCGGCAATCTCGATGCGCTGCATCACCTCCCACGGCGTGCCCGGCGCCCGTCCAGGGACGAGGGCGGCATCCTTCGCCGGGCTATAGAGCGGCTCGATGGCGATGCCGTCATAGCTTTTCGATTCGAGCGAGGCGAAGGGAGCGCCTTTCAGCGCCTTTTCCACGAGTGTTTTCCAGTCCGCCTTGTCGGCGGCGGGAAAATCTCGGGCCAGGGGAAGTTCAGCCATTTATGACAACCCTAGAATGGTTCTGGATTTCTCCTAGCAGATGCCCGCGCGGCACGAAACCCGTGCGAAAGTTTGATGTCTGCCGGGGTGAGAGGCCATAGGCCACCTTGGCGTATCGCTTGTGCACCCGTTAAAGTGCCGCAGGCACAAGGAAGCGGGCCAGGGTGCACACCCGAGGGACAGCGAGGAGACGGGGATGACAACGCGGAAGTCGGCGGCCAAAAAGAGCGCCCCCAGGAAAGCGGCTCCCAGAAAAAGCAGGGCCAAGACCGCGGCCGACCCGGCGGAAACCGTGGTCAAATTGGACCCGGAGCAACTTCCGGACGGAACCGTCTATATCGGCCAGAGCGTCAAGCCTGAGTATTTTCTGCTGCGGCTGGCCAACCGTCATGGGCTGATTACCGGCGCTACCGGCACCGGCAAGACCGTGACCCTGCAAGGCTTAGCCGAGGCCTTCTCGGACCAGGGCGTGCCGGTGTTTTGCGCCGACGTGAAGGGCGATTTGTCCGGCCTCGCCGAAAAGGGCGTGGCCAAGGGCTGGATCGAGGAGCGAGCCAAGCTGATCGGCTACGAGGTCGATTATCAGGCCTATCCCGTGATCTTCTGGGACCTGTTCGGCGAGCAGGGGCACCCCATCCGCACCACGATTACGGAACTGGGGCCGCTGCTGCTGGCGCGGCTGATGGATCTGAGCGAAGCCCAAGAGGGCGTGCTCAATATCGCCTTCAAGCTCGCCGACGAGGAGAAGCTGCCGCTGCTCGATCTCAAGGATCTGCAGTCCCTGCTCGAAGATCTGGCGGCGCGCGCTGACACGCTGACCACCAAATACGGCAATATCACCAAGGCCTCGGTGGGCTCGATCCAGCGCTCGCTCCTGGTGCTCGAGCAGCAGGGCGGCAAGCATCTGTTCGGCGAGCCGGCTCTGAAGATCGACGATCTGATGCGGGTGGGGCGCGACGGCCGCGGCTATATCAGCGTGCTCGCCGCCGACAAGCTGATGGAGAGCCCGCGTCTCTACGCGACCTTCTTGCTGTTCCTTCTGTCTGAGATGTTCGAGGAGCTTCCCGAGGTGGGCGATCCGGACAAGCCGAAGCTCGTCTTCTTCTTCGACGAGGCGCATCTTCTTTTCCGCGACGCGCCCAAGGCGCTGCTCGAGAAGGTGGAGCAGGTCGTGCGCCTGATCCGCTCCAAGGGCGTCGGCGTGTATTTCGTGACGCAAAACCCGATGGACGTGCCCGATACCGTATCGCGCCAGCTGGGCAACCGGGTGCAGCACGCGCTGCGCGCTTTCTCGCCGCTGGAGCAAAAGGCGGTGAAGGCCGCGGCCACGACCTTCCGCGCCAACCCCGCCTTCGACACCGAGAAGACCATCATGGAGCTCGGCATCGGCGAGGCGCTGGTGTCGACGCTCGACCCGAAGGGTCAGCCGACCATGGTCGAGCGGACCTTGGTGAAGCCGCCGAATGCGCGGGTGGGGCCGATCACCGCGGCCGAGCGCAAGCAGATCATCGCATCAAGCCCGGTCGCCGGCGACTATGAAGAGCTTGTCGACCGAAAGTCGGCCTATGAGATCTTGCAGAAGCGCACGGCGGCGCGGGTCGAAGCGGACGCGAGCGAGGCCGAGGAGAAGGTGGCCAAGAAGAAATCGGGCGGGGGCTCGCGCAGCGACGGGTTCTGGACCAGCCTCGGCAAGGCGATCGTCCGGTCGGCCGTGCCCATGGCAACCCGAGTGCTGGAGGACGCCATCAAGCGCGGCACGCTTGGCGGCATCCAGCGGCGTCGCTAGGTCTCAACCGCAGGCGCGATTTCCTGTGCTACACCCGCGCCCATGCTGACACTCGATTCCATATCTTTGCGCCTGGGCGGCCATCTCATCCTCGACAAGGCGTCTGCCGCCCTGCCGCCGAAGGCGCGCGTTGGGCTGGTGGGGCGCAACGGCGCGGGCAAGTCGACCCTGCTGAAGCTCATCGCCGGGGTCTACGAGGCGGACGACGGCAAGATCGAGGCGCCCGCGGGCATCCGCATCGGCTATGTGGCCCAAGAAGCGCCGGGCGGTTCGGCGACCCCGTTTGAGACCGTGCTCGCTGCCGATACCGAGCGCGACGCGCTTTTGGCGGAAGCGGACCACGCCATGGACCCGCACCGCATCGCCGAGATCCATGAGCGGCTCAACACCATCGACGCCCATGGCGCGCCGGCGCGAGCCTCGCGCATTCTCGCCGGCCTCGGCTTCCCGGAAGAGGCCCAGCATCAGCCGCTCAGCACGTTCTCCGGCGGCTGGCGCATGCGCGTGGCGCTCGCCGCGCTCCTGTTCTCCGAGCCGGATCTGCTGCTGCTCGACGAGCCGTCCAACCATCTCGATCTGGAAGCGGCCCTGTGGCTCGAATCCTTCCTCAAGGCCTATCGCCAGAGCCTGATCGTGGTGAGCCACGAGCGCGATCTGCTGAACAATGTGGTCGACTACATCGTCCATGTGGATGGCGGCAAGACCACCCTCTACACCGGCAATTACGAGCAATATGAGCGGCAGCGGCGCGAGCGCGAGGCGCAGACGGAAGCCGCGCGCGCGAGCCAAGAGGCCAAGCGCAAGAAGCTGCAAAGCTATGTGGATCGCTGGCGCTACAAGGCCCATACCGCGCGTCAGGCGCAGAGCCGGATGAAAGCGCTTGAGCGCATGGAGCCGATCGCCGATGCCGCCGGCGATGCGACACTCGTGTTCGACTTCCCGAGCCCCAAGGGCCTGCGCCCGCCTCTGGTGGTGCTGGACGACGCGTCCGTCGGCTACGCGCCCGGCGTGCCGGTGCTGTCGGCGCTGAATTTGCGCATCGACCCGGACGACCGCATTGCGCTGGTGGGCCGCAACGGTAACGGCAAGACGACCCTGGCGCGGCTCATCGCCGGGCAGCTCATGCCAATGGCGGGCCAGCTCGCCGCCAGCGGCAAGCTCAACGTCGGCTATTTCGCCCAGCATCAGATCGAGGAACTGGTCGCCGACGACACGCCGCTGCAACATATGGAGCGCTTGCTGCCCGGCGCGCGGCAGGGCGAGGTGCGCGGCCATCTCGGCCGCTTTGGCTTCTCCGGCGAGAAGGCGATGGTGCCGGTGGGCCAGCTGTCCGGCGGGGAACGCGCCCGGCTGTCGCTCGCGCTGATCACCCGCGACGCACCGCATATCCTGATCCTCGACGAGCCCACCAACCATCTCGACGTGGAGGCGCGCGAGGCGCTGGTCCAGGCCTTGGCCGGATTCGGCGGCGCGGTCGTGGTGGTCAGCCATGACCGCCATCTCCTTGGGCTGATCGCCGACCGGCTAGTGCTCGTCGCCGACGGCACGGCGCAAGAGTTCGACGGCAGCCTCGACGACTATCGCGACCAGGTGCTCGGCGTCGGCGCCGCCAAAGGCGGCAACGGAAACGGTTCCGGAAAGAAGGCCAGCCGCAAGGACGAGCGGCGCATGGCGGCGCAAGGGCGCGAGCGCACCAAGGCGTTGCGCAAGGCCGTGGTGCAGGCAGAATCCGAGGTGAAGCGGATTTTGCAGAAACGCGATGAGATTGACGGCATGTTGGCGGCGGGCGCCGGGGGCTCGTCCGCCAGCGAGTTGATGAAGAAGCGCGGCGAAGTCGAACGGAACCTCGCCGATGCCGAGAAGCGCTGGCTGGAAGCGAGTGACGTGGCCGAGCAGGCCGGCAACTAGCCGCAAAGACCCTGAATGCAAAACGGGCGACCCTGAGGGCCGCCCGTTGAAAATCGTCTTCGGCAAGCGCGGCTAGCTGCCGGGCGCCTGCGCGTACATCTGCTCGACATGCTCCCAGTTGATGAGATTGTCGAACCAGGCTTCGAGATATTTCGGCCGCGCGTTGCGATAGTCGATGTAATAGGAGTGCTCCCAGACATCGCAGCCGAGCAGCGGCCAGCCGCCATGCACCAGCGGATTCTCGCCGTTCGGCGTCTTGGTCACTGCGAGCTTGCCGTCCTTGAGCGTGAGCCAGCACCAGCCCGAGCCGAACTGGGTCATGCCCGCATCGATGAAGTCCTTGCGGAACTTGTCGAAGCCGCCGAGATCGCGGTCGATCATGGCGAGGATCGATCCGGGCACCTTCTTGCCGCCACCGTCCTTTTTCATCCAGGGCCAGAACTGGATGTGATTGAAGTCCTGGGCGGCGTTGTTGAAGATGCCGGCGTTCTTGCCGAAGCTCTCCTTGACGACGGTCTCGAGGTCCTTGCCCTCGAATTCGGTGCCTTTGATGAGGTCGTTCAGCTTGTCCACATAGGCTTTGTGGTGCTTGTCGTGATGATATTCGAGCGTTTCGGCCGACATATAGGGCTGAAGGGCGTCATAGGCGTAAGGCAGGGGGGGAAGTTCGAATGCCACGGTTGGTCTCCGGGGAATTTTGAGTGGGTGAAAGTAGGAAAGACTTCAGAACGCTAAAGGTTCCATCGGTGCGAGGCAAGCCGCGGTAAGGCCGGTGCGGCAAATGAACAAAACGCCGTGATCTTCTGAGGTGGCTACGCGACTTTGCTTTCGGAATCCCAATAGGCCGCGCGAAAATATTGCGCTCTCTCATGACGGCAGCATGAAAGGCTTGGCGAAGCTTTGAGTTAAGTCGGGGAGAGGGTGGACGCGGAGCCCCTGAACTCCGCGCCCGGTGCCGAGGAAGGTTTAGCTTCATCAGGTACAGGGATCTGACGCCTCGGACATTGCGGGTTCCCGCCTGAACCCAGCATGAACCGGCGATGCAGGGTCCGTTCAGAAACCCGCTACTTGATGAGCGACTGGAGTTCTTTGAATTCCGGCGTGCCCGAGCGCTCCATCCACTCGAACAGGACCATCTCGCTGTCGACCACGTCGACACTCGCCTTTTGCAGGCGGGTCAGCGCCAGCTTGTAGCTGGATTTGGCGCGCGAGCCGACCGCGTCGGCGACGACGAAGGACTCGAAGCCTTGGCCCTCGAGATCGATGGCGGTCTGCGTCACGCAGACATGGGCTTCAATGCCGGCGATCACGACCTGCGAGCGGCCCTGGCGGCGGATCTCGTGGAGCCTGTCGCGCAGCCTCGCGTTGCGGAGGCAGGAGAATTCCACCTTGTCGATGATCTCCCCGTCATTGGCGAAGGCGTCGCGGATCGAATCATGGGTTGGCCCCAGCCCTTGCGGATATTGCTCCGAGATGGTGATCGGCACGCCGAGGCTGCGGGCGGCGCGCACCAGCCGTACGCAGCGGTCGATGACGCGGTCCTTGCCGGAGATGGCGCTCAAGAGCTTGTCCTGAACGTCGACGATGAGAAGCTGGGACTTGTCGCGGGCGAGCAGCATGGGCGTCCCATTGTGGCCGGTTTCGGTGTGGGCGCATAGCCCCGAACCAAAAGCGAGCGCGTCGGTGAGCCGCCAACTCCGTCCGGTTTCCCACTCCAAGCCCGTATTGTGCCCCCTTGGAAAGCCGACCAGGGCAGGAGCCTCAGGTTGGTGGCTTGCCGGTGTTAACCGCCAACTGAGCTTCGAAGGCCCGCTGATAGGCCGGCCGCGCTTCGCCGCGGGCGACATAGGCGGCGAGGTTCGGGAATTCGTCCAGAATGCCGGAGGGCCTCAATCTGAGGAGCACCGACACCATCATCAGGTCCCCGGCGCTGAAGGCACCGTCGAGCCAGTCGGCATCGCCCAATCGAAGGGAAAGTTGGCCGAGCCGGTCGCGGACGCGGTCCATGACGAGCGGCAGCCGCTCCTTGCTCCAGGGCTTGTCGCCCTCCAGAAGCTTGGCGGTTGCAAGCTCCAGGATCGGCGGCTCCACCGTGTTGAGCGCGGCGAACATCCAGGTGATGGCGCGCGCCCGGCCGTCGGCGTCGTCCGGCAACAGGCCCGCATGGCGCTCGGCGATGTGGAGCACGATCGCACCCGTCTCGAACAGAGCGAGGTCGCCTTCCTCATAGGTCGGGATCTGCCCGAACGGATGAAGCGCTCGATGCGCGGGTTCCTTCAGGGCGGCGAACGACACCAGGCGGACCTGATAGGGTTGGCCGACTTCCTCGAGCGCCCAGCGAACGCGTGTGTCTCGCGCCAAACCTCTGCCGCCATCGGGTGAGCGTTCAAAGGCGGTAATCGTGATGGTCATCGCGAGCCCCTTTCGGTGCGACCCTTAAGCCAAGCCCGCTACCTTCAGAGCGAAGGCGTAGGAGACCGCAACCTCCTTGAGCCGCTCGAAACGGCCGGACGCGCCTGCGTGCCCCGCCTCCATATTGGTGCGCAGGAGGAGGAGATTGTCGCCGGTGTCGAGCGCGCGGAGCTTGGCCATCCATTTGGCCGGTTCCCAATAGGTCACCCGCGGATCGGTCAGCCCCGCCAACGCAATGATGTGCGGATGCGCCTGCGCGCGCACATTGTCGTAAGGCGAGTAGGCGGCGATGGTGCGATAGTCTTTGTCGCTCTCGATGGGGTTGCCCCATTCGGGCCATTCGGGCGGGGTGAGCGGCAGGGTGGCATCGAGCATGGTGGTCAGCACATCGACGAACGGCACCTCGGCGATGACGCCGAGAAACAGGTCCGGCGCCATGTTGGCGATGGCGCCCATGAGCATGCCGCCGGCACTTCCTCCGTGTGCAATGATGCGGCCTTTCGCCGTGAAGTTTTCCGACGCCAGATACTCGCCGGCGGCGATGAAGTCGGTGAACGTGTTCGTCTTCTTCTCGCGCTTGCCGTCCGTGTACCAGCGATAACCCTTCTCCTTGCCGCCGCGCACGTGAGCGATGGCGTAGACGAAACCGCGGTCGACGAGGCTGAGCGCGGTGGTCGAGAAACCGGCCGGCATGGTCATGCCATAGGCGCCGTAGCCGTAAAGCAGGAGCGGGGCGGTGCCGTCGAGCTTCGTCTCCTTACGGTAGAGGAGCGAGACGGGGACCGTTTCGCCGTCGGGTGCGGGCGCCATGACGCGGCGGGTGACATAGAGAGACGGATCGTGCCCGCTCGGGATTTCCTGCGTCTTGCGCAGCGTTCTCGCGCGCGTGACCATGTCGTAGTCGAAGACCTGCGCCGGCGTGGTCATGGACGAATAGGTGAAGCGCAGCGTCGTGGTGTCGTATTCGTAGCCGTGTGAGAGGCCGAGCGCATAGGCCTCCTCGGCAAAGGCGATCTCGTGCTCCTCGCCGTCGGCAAAGCGGCGCACCACGATGCGCGGCAGACCGTCTTCTCGCTCCAAGCGCACGAGAAAATCTTTATAGGCGACGATGTCGAGAATGAGCCGGCCCGGCCGATGGGGCTCGATCTCGTGCCAGTTCTTCGGCGCCGGATCGTCGGCGGGCGCCTCTACGATGCGATAGTCCTCCGCGCCGCCGGAATTGGTGAGGATGATGAGGCGCCCGTCATGATGGTCCACCGAGTAGTCGTGCTCGGGGGTACGCGGGGCGATGAGGCGGGGCGGCGCGGTGGGATCGTTGGCGTCGATCAGGCTGACTTCCGCGGTCTCGTGGTCGTGCACGCCGAGCAGGAGAAAGCGCTCGTCCTGGGTGCTGCCGATCTCCAGGAAATAGCCGGGGTCGCACTGCTCGTGGATGAGAGCGTCGGCAGTTCCCGCGCCGATGGCGTGGGAGAGCAAGCGGCGGGGGCGGTGCTCCTCGTCGAGCCAGATATAGAGCAGCGTCTTGCTGTCGGCGGCCCATTGCAGCGAGCCGTTATTGTCGGCGATCTGGCTATCGACCAGCTTGCCGGTGTCCGCCTCGATGATGTTGACGGTGTAGAACTCCGAGCCCTTGGTATCGACAGCATAGGCGACGAGGCGGTGGTCGGGGCTGTGCGCCACATTGGCGATACGGAAATAAGCGTGCGGCTTGGCGAGCGCGTTGCCATCGACCAGGATGCGCTCGTCGCCGCCGTCTTGCTTTGAGGCTTGCGGCAGAACAGGGGATGCTGGCCGCCGATTTCGTAGCGCGTGTAATAGGAAAAGCCGCCGTCGGGCGCGGGCACGCTCGAATCGTCTTCCTTGATGCGGCCCTTCATCTCGGCGAAGAGCGCGTCTTGCAGCGCGTCGGTGTCCGCCATCACCGACTTGGTGTAGGCGTTCTCCGCCTCCAGATGGGCGCGGATCTCCGCATCGAGCACGGCGGGATCGCGCATCACCGCTTGCCAGTTGTCGGCGCGCAGCCAGGCGTAATCGTCTACGCGATCGATGCCGTGATGGGATGACGTCGAAGGACGGCGGGCGGCACGCGGCGCGCGCGCGCGGAGAAGATTTCCACTCATGCTTTGGGACTGATGCCTTTGAGAGCTAGGCGTTGATGCGCCTAGGCGTCGGGGTTGCCGCCGGCCGCGTCGGTGTCGAGATTGAGCGCGCAGCCATTGATGCAGTAGCGCTTGCCGCTCTCACCGGGGCCGTCCGGAAAGACGTGACCGAGATGGGCGTCACAATTGGCACATCGCACCTCAATTCGCCGCATGCCGTAGGAGTTATCCTCGTGGGTCGTCACCTTACCTTCGACGGCGGGGTCCGTGAAGCTCGGCCAGCCCGTGCCGGAATCGAACTTGGTTTCCGAGCTGAACAGCGGCGCATCGCAGCAGACGCAGCGATACATGCCGTCGCGTTTCTCGGTGTGGTAGGGGTGGCTGAACGCGCGCTCGGTGCCATGCTCGCGGGTGACGTGGAACGCCTCCGGCGACAGCTTCTCGCGCCAGTCCTTGTCTTCGGCTTTGCTCATGGTTGGAACACTTTCATTGCGAACTACGTTTGTTGCTTGAGAATATAGGTGCTGCAAAGCACGGCTGCAGAGGTCTCGCGGCGGTCTCACGCAAGCTTGATTGACCTGTGCCCTATATCTTGCCGGAGAGGAGGCGAGAGTTCGAGTTTTCAACTAATTCCGGCAATCAGTTGCCGATGGGAACAGAGAAAGTCTCTTGGTCTCCAATTTTGTTGGTTAGCGGCCAGTGTTCGCCAGAAGAGATGCATTGCGGTTTTGTCGAGAAGTGCTATAGAGGGGCAATCAGCCAAGCATGTTTGGGCGGCGAATATTCTGTAGTTGCGTTACATTGTAGTTTCTCGTCACAAAAACGGCGTAATCTGGTGACTCAAAGAGTCCCGTGGGCCCCGCACATGAGCCGAATTGGGGAGTGGGCAGGATCAAGGAGCCAATTGATGGATGCGAATCTGGAGAAGAACGAACTCGTTGAGCTGACGGCCGAGATCGTCTCGGCCTATGTCAGCAACAACACGGTTGTGGCGACGGACCTGCCTGCCGTCATCCACAATGTGTTCGATGCTTTGAGCAAAGCCTCCAGCGCGTCTGGCCTTCCTGCCAAGGAAGAGTTGAAGCCGGCGGTTCCCTTGAAGAAGTCGGTCACGCCCGAGTTCATCATCTGCCTCGAGGACGGGAAGAAGTTCAAGTCGCTGAAGCGGCATCTGCGCACTCATTACGACCTGTCCCCGGAAGAGTATCGCGAGAAGTGGGGATTGCCCCATGATTACCCCATGGTGGCGCCGAACTACGCCGCCGCGCGCTCCGATCTCGCCAAGCGCATGGGGCTCGGCCAAAGACGCCGCTAATCGCGCAATAAGGCTGCAATAGCGTCACTGTTTTGTATGTCTTCTGGTCTCGCCGTTCGGCGCGACTCCCAGATCGGGTGCCCCTCCGCTAGCTCACCACAAGCCTTTGTGACTCCTGGTGAATCTGCTGTCCGCGCTTGCATGTGACAGGCGAACTCCACATAGTCGGGAGGTGCAGCGATTCGCGAGGCTATACCCGCCTCGCAGCAGGGGGGATCAGCATGCTGTCGGGCCGCGCCTTTCGGACCCAATTGGTGACGCCAGGACAGCGTGAACTCTTTGATTACTGGCTCGAATCGGCCGGTCAGCGGACCATGCCGGCACGCTCCGATCTAGACCCGCTCAAAGTGCCGCGGCTGCTGCCGCATCTGGGGCTGATCGATCTCAGGGACGGCGTGAACCGGGCCCTGTTCAGGTTGGCGGGCACGCGTTTGCGCGATATTTACGGACAAGAGATCACGGGAAAGCGCATCAACGAGGTGTTTTCCGGGGATTGCGCGGCCTATTGGAGCCGGATTCATACGCATGTGGCGGAGACCGGCGTGCCGGCGCATGGCGTCGTCCGCGGGCCGGCGGAAGGGCGCGACCACGTCGTGCTGTTTTGGCTGAGATTGCCCCTGTCCGAGGATGGCGGCCGGGTCGACAGAATCCTCTGTCATGACATGGCCAGCCCCAGCGAGGCCGATGTCGCCGCCGAGTTCACGCTGTACCAGTATCCCCGTGTCCAGCCTCAAGCCTTCCCGCCGTCACGGCGCGTGCAATTCGGCTGAGTCTCGGCCGTTTCCGGACCGAGATCGGCAAGCTCGCTCTTATAGGCGCTCAGCAGACCGAGATGCCGGTTGAGGTCGTAACTCCAATGGTTGGCGCGGGCACGGCGCCGTTCTGCCCGCAGCGCGCGACGCAATTTTGCTAGCAGTCGTTGGCTGCCTTCGGGCGTCTTATCCTCGATCTCGCGTGGCCAGAGCGCCAGCAATCGCGGCAGGTCGCGTGATCTGACATAGGCGGCGGCACCTTCTGCGGTCATGGGGCCGAAAATGCGCTCGGCCGTCGATGCCCCGCGCGGCGCGCCTCGCATCCGGTGACGGCGGCGGTTCTCTCCTGACATTTTGCATGCCTCCAAAATTCTGAAGCGATGAGCATGCGCCCGCCCGTGAGGCCCGGGCATTAGCCGGGGATTGCGCGAACGGTGCCGCAGGCGCGCGTTCCGTTATCCCCGGGCGGTCGGTTCTCTCTTAGAGTGTGATAGGATATTATTCCTATCAGCTCAGGGAGGCCGAAGATGACTGCGGTGCGCGTGGACGAAGAGGTCGGCGTTAGGGAGCGGCGGCCCGCGGGGGTTGGCTGTGCGGAGGCGCTTGGTTCTAGGGCAGGACTTGGCGGCGGGGCGCAGGTACGCCGCGCCATCGATCCTGCCGTGGCAGCCGTGTTCGACGTCGATGTCCACGATCTGCGCGCGGCGACAAGACGCTCACCGCGCGCGGCATTCGCGCGGCAAGTGGCCATGTATCTTGCTCATGTCGTCTGCGGTCTCAGCCTGACCGAGGTCGGCGGTCTGTTTGCGCGCGACAGGACCACCGTGGCCCATGCCTGTGAGGTGATCGAAGACCGGCGCGACGATCCCGAACTCGATGGCCGGCTGGAGCATCTCGAACGCGCCGTGGCCGCTCTCATCGATGCATTGGCTTGGCACCGGGGGCGTCGATGAGAAACTCCCGGGCGCGAGGCGGACAGGGCCGGGCGAAACAGGTTGGCTCAAAGCAGGCCGATCCGAGACGGGCCACCGAGATCCGGCGAATGCTCGTACGGCTCGCGGCCGGTGGCTTCATCAGGCGCGACGGCCAAGGGGGCTTTCGGCTTGAGGACAATGAATCGCCAGGCGTTCCATCGGTCGCCGTGGCGCGTAGCGTGGTCGAGGCCTGTCTGGCGGAGGACTGGCTCGAACGGCAGGGAGATCGTCTCGCCCTATCGGAGGCGGCGCGGTCCAGGCTACGCCGCAGTGAGACAGACATCGATGCGTTCCGCCAGCAGCATCAGGTGACAGCGGTCGCGGACCGCGAGATCAACGGTGTTCGCCGCCGGGTCACGATCAACGCGGCAGAAAGTCCGCTCGGTTGGCTCAGAAGCCGGAAGGACCGCAACGGCAGAGCGTTGATCGACGAAGCGCAATACGAGGCCGGCGAACGCTTACGGGCCGACTATTGGTTCGCGCATATGAGTCCGCAGGTCACGGCGAACTGGTCGGCGTTGGCGCCGGCCGAGCGGTCCCGGCGTGGAGCGCCCTCGAATGCGGCAGCCTTGCGCGACGAGGTCTTGGCCGCCAAGGAGCGGGTCATGCGCGCGCTCATGGCCGTCGGCCCGGAGATCTCCGGCGTTCTCGTCGATATTTGCTGCGAGCTAAAAGGGCTGGAAGACGCGGAGAAAGCAAACGGCTGGCCGCAACGGGCCGGCAAGGTCGTGTTGCAGATCGCCTTGACCCGGCTGGCCAAACATTACGGTCTCATTGCTGAGGACAGGTCTGCAAAGAGTCGGCGTGGCATGCGCCATTGGGGCGACCCCGATTATCGGCCGAGCCTCGATGGCTGGCTGGGCGGGGATGAAGACGCTTAGCCGGCCTTCGCCGCTTCGGCATCGCTGCGGATGCGCGTCACCATGGCCATGAGGCCGTTCGAACGCTGCGGGGTCAGGTGCTCGTTGAGATGCAGCTCCCCCAGCGTCTTACGCGCGTCCACGCTCAAGATCTCGTCGGCGGTCTTGCCGGAATAGATCGCGAACAGGATCGCGACGAGCCCGCGCACGATATGGGCGTCGCTATCACCGATGAAGGCGAGGCGAGGCGGGTTGCCCGGTTCGACCTTTGTCGACAGCCAGACCTGACTCACGCAGCCTTGCACCTTGTTCGCGGCGTTCCGCTCGACCTCGGGAAGGGGCTCCAGCTTCCGTCCGAGCTCGATGACGTAGCGGTAGCGGTCCTCCCAGTCATCGAGAAGCTCGAAGTCGGCTAGGATCTCGTCGAAGCTCGTGGAGTCTGAACTGGTGAGTGTGTCCATGCGCTCAGTATAGGGGGCAATGACACGGGCCGCGACGGGTCTGCGTCAAAAAGGATAGGGGCGCGCAGTTTGGGAGGGAAAGGGCAGAAACCTTCCCAACTGCGCGCCCCTGTTGGCAGGCGGGGGGCTGCCAAGGACGAGTTTGATTTCGATTGGCCGCTACGGCTTAGACGTCCGGTCCGCCCCAAGCCGCCTCACGGTCCTCGGGGTTGAGCGTGTCCTGGGTTGAGGTCGCGTCCCATGTTGCCGGCTCGAGCGGCACGGCTGCCGGCACGGGCATGATGCCCGGGTCGCCAGGCATGGCCACGGGGCCAGATACGCTACCGCCGAAGGTCGCGGTCTGGTCCTCCACGAGGCCCATCAGCATGCCGGCACCGTATTGCGCCTTCTGCACCAGCACCGCAAAAGCCTCTTGGCTCGTCGCGCAAGTCTGCGGATTGCGGTCGCAGAAGCCTGCGACGTCGCTCACCGCCGTCTGAGCGGTGCCATAAATCTGGTTCTGCTGGTCCTTATCGGTCGGAAGCAGCAAGACAAGGACGACTAGCCAAAAGGCGGTCCTGATAAGAAACATCATCGGTTTGCCCTCTCTGTTACCCTGCGGCTTTATTTGCCGCATCTAATCCCTGCATTCACCTGCAGCTCGCAACAATATAGCTCAAACAAAATAAAGGACCTTCACTTTGATCGATAAAGTTTGAATCGAAAATTTCACTCAATTCCATGGTAAATGCGATTATGACTTTCCTAATACTCCCTTCAAATGTCTTGTTGTTTGGGCTCGAAATTATCTAAAGTTTGAATCAAAGAGCAGGGATCGTCCCACTACCCCTTGGATTCCGCCAGAGCCGGTGGTGCCGGCCTCTAGCCTAGCTCCTCTCTCCGCGTGAGGAAGCGGCGCCTTATGCATTCCTTAAGCGCGGCTGCCAATAATCCGGGGTTCAAGAGTAATCGGGGACGTAGCGGAAAGTGCCCGCTCCGAGGTGCGTGTGTTCGGTAATGAAAGTGTACGGGGGCTGGGCGCCTATTTTGGCTCGCTGGTCCATGATTCGGCGCGTGGGGACGCGTTAACCCTCGCTCGCCATCAGTCCTTCATCGCCTCGCGCCTGCTCGGTGGCCTCCTCGCGCTGTGTGTCTTTCCCATCTACCTCGTGGTGGGCGGCAAGCCCTCGCTTCTCGACGCGGCCGCGTTTCTCTGGCTGCTGTCACCCATCGCCATCGCCGTGTTTCTGTCTCGGACCGGCAAATTCGCTGCCGCCCATCTGATCTCAGCGGCGAATTTCGCCGGCCTTGTCGCCTATTGCGCCTGGCTGACGGGCGGTCTCGCATCGGGTCTGATCCCGTGGATGGTCGTGGTGCCGCTCGAGGCGGCGCTTGCCACCGACCGGCGCATTGTCGCTTGGGCGGCGGCAGCGGCGGCCCTGGGCCTTGCCGTGCTCGCCGTTCTCGGATTGATCGGTCTGGTGCCGCCCGCGCATGCCTTGCCGCTGTCGCCACAAGCTTTCGCCCTGCTTGGCACCGCGTCGGCGACGGCTTATGCGGCGGGCTTGGCGGTGATGGTTCAGTTGGTGCATCACCAGTCGGAAAGCGCCGTTCGCGCCGGCGAGGAGCGCTATCGCCTGCTGGCGCAGAATGCCAACGACATGATCACGCGCCATGACGAGAAGGGCCGGGTGGTGTTCGCCTCCCCGGCCGCGCAACAGCTCCTGGGCGAGCCGACGCAAAAAGCCCTCGGCGATGGTCTGTTCGAGCACGTGCATGTGGCAGATCGGCCGGCCTATCTCACGGCGCTATCGCGCTGTCAGGCCGATAACGAAGCGATTGCCGTCGAATTCCGTGTGCGCCGGGCAGGACCTGGCGGCACGGCACGGTATAGCTGGGCGGAGATGCGATGCCGGCCGATGCGGCCTGCGGATGGCGCCAAGCTCGATCGTCCCGGCATTGTCGCCATCACGCGCGATATCTCCGAACGCAAGGCGCAGGAAGCTGAGTTGCTACGGGCTCGCGACGAGGCGGAGAGCGCGAGCCTGTCCAAGACACAATTCCTCGCAAGCATGAGCCATGAGCTCCGCACGCCGCTTAACGCCATCATCGGCTTCTCGGAGATCCTGAACCGGGAACTTTTCGGTGCGCTCGGCGAGGCCCGCTATCGTGACTACTCACGCCTGATCCACGAGAGCGGCGAGCATCTCCTCACCGTCGTGAACGACATCCTCGACATGTCGAAGATCGAGGCCGGCAAGTTCAAGATCGTAAAGGAGCCGTTCGAGGTCGCCTCGCTGATCAACTCTTGCTGCGATATCATGCGGCACACGGCAGAGCAGAAATCCCTGTCGCTCCGGGTCGATATTGCGTCCGGCATCCCGGAACTCGCCGCGGACAAGCGGGCCTGCAAACAGATGCTGCTCAACATGATCTCGAACGCGATCAAATTCACCGAGGCCGGCGGATGGGTGCATGTGTCGGCGCGTGTCGAGGCCGGCAATGTGGTGTTCACTGTCGCCGACAACGGTATCGGGATCGCCGACCAAGACTTGCCGAAGCTCGGCAGTCCCTTTGTACAGGCGAACAGTTCCTACGATCGCAGCCATGAAGGCGCCGGGCTCGGACTGTCGGTGGTGAAAGGCTTGGCCCGGCTGCACGGCGGAACCCTCGAGCTCGCCAGCAAACTCGGCGAGGGCACGACGGCGACGATCACGCTGCCGCTCGATTCGCCGCACGAAACGATCGAGGCGCCGTTGCACGCACCGACGGTGTCGGCGGCATGAGGCACTTCTTCGCAGGCCTCCGCCCGTTTAGCATCTCTTTAGTTTCGGCAGCCAAGATGAGCCTGGAGGGGCGGGGTGCCCCTCTTTCCTGGGTCCTCAACAGTCACCGTGAACCATGGGCGTAGTCACAGCGCGATTGGTGTTCCTGGCCTTTTTCGGGCTGACGGGAACGATCATCTACAACGCGCTCTATCTTCAGGAGCATGCGCCGCGGGGAGCCGCGTCGACGACGGCCGCGCATAAAGCCGCGGGCGAATCGCGGCGGTGCCGCGGACCGCGTCACGTTCTCAAGATGTTCCGTCCGCGCAGGCCGCGACCTCGGCTGAGCCCGAAAGCGTCGCGCCGGTCAGCACCGACTTGCCGCCTCTCGATCCCGGAACGGGCGAATCGCAGCTTGTTATCAGAGCCGTGCAGCGCGAGCTTGCGGCCCGGGGATACGACGTCGGGCCATTGGACGGCACTTTGAGCGACAAGACTCGCGCCGCGATCTCGACCTATCAGAGTGCTCAGGGGCTTGCCGTAACGGGTGTGCCCAGTGACGAGTTGCTGCGCCAAATCCTGCTCGGAGACAGTCTTGAGAGCGCCGCCGCGACGGGGTCGCTGGCCGCGTCCGACAGCATTGAGACGCAGGCCGCCGAGTCCGTGACGGTGAAGGGCGTGCAACAGGTTCTCGCCGATCTCGGCTACGCCCCCGGGCCGATTGACGGCGCATGGGGCGAGAATACCTCGCGCGCCATCGCCGCCTTCCAGCGCGACCGCAACATTGCGGAGACTGGGGAGATCACGCCGGACCTTCTGGCTGAACTCCGGCAGGTGAGCGGGCAGGACTTCACCAAGATCGCCACGCATCCTTGAGATTCGCGCTAGGCTCCAGCCCATGCGCGTGAAGAGCGAAATCTGGGTGTCGGCGTATCTCCGCCGCTGCCAAGCCGAAACCGTTCCGGCCGTGATCGTGCGCCGTGGGGATGCGGCGGCCGGCGCGATCTTCATCAGCGTGGACCGGCTCGACGGCACGGTCTGTCTCTACGGTCCGGCGCCGGCCGGATTAGAAGGTGGAGACATGGAGCGGCGCTGGGTCCGCTGCCTCGGTGCAAGCCCAGTCGCGTCCGCCGAGGCCAGCATCTACCTCGCCCGGCAACGTGAATTCGATGAGGATCTGTGGATCGTCGAGATCGAGGACAGGGCCGGGCGGCACTTTCTCGGCGACGACGCGATCGAGGATTAAGCGTGTGCCGGGGACTTAGGACTTCGTTAACCTTACCTGGGTCTAAATTCACCCGAGGCGCATTGGACGTCTCGTGAGCGCGCCGTCAGCGCGAGGCACTCCGTGGAGACCTAGAATGGCGACCATTTTGCAGTTCCGCCGAACCGAGGAAGCCGCGGCCCGGATTGGCAAGCCCGTCGAGGGTTCGCTTGGCGAGATCATCATCTTCCCAGGCGTGCGCATCGAGCGCCGGACATCGAGTGACACACCGGTGCAGACGGGGACGACGAACCGCCGGCGCGCACCACGTGCCCCGAGGAAGTCGCGGGCCTAGTTTAACTCGAACCGTTGTGGGGGCCGCAGAACGTGGCCTTGAGCGCTCGTTCGGCCTCGCCGCTGCGGCTCTGTCCGGCGAGCGGCGCGCGGATCAGCGCAATCCCTTCGACAACCGGCGAATTCACGACGACGACATTGTCGAAGGCTTCCGGCGCGTCGACACCAACCTCCGCGACCGTCTGGTCCGTCGTGGCGATGATCAGGTCGACCTCCGGCTGCTTCATGTCGGCCCCGACAACAGCATAGAAATTCTCGCCGAGCGGCGTGTAGAACGCGATCAACCAGAGGCCGTCGGCGATTTTAGCCCTGAGGCGCACCGGGCCGTTCGACAGGTCGTAGCGGCAGACGGCATAACGTACGTCAGGCGCCATCAACGGCATGACCTGCCGGCCCGGAGCGGCTGCCGGCAGCTGGATCATCGTGTTGGCCGGACCCAGTGCTGCCAGTCGTGCTTGTGCGTCCCGCGGGGCGAGCATCGGCAGCGTGAGCACCGCCACGACGTGGATCAAGCCCGCCAGCACGATACAAAGCGCGATATAGAGTCCCGGAAGGCTTACCCGCATCTTACGCGCTCGATCTTAGGTAGCCGGTCCGTGGGGATCTGCCCAATGCCGCTGATGTCGGTGTCACGGGCGCCGTAGACCCGCAAGACCAATAAAAGATTCCGATCCGCGCCGCTTCCGCCCGGCAGCCAGTTTTCTGGGCGGGCCTTGCGCGAAAGATTGATGCGAAAGCTCCCGTCGGCCCGACGAATGGCTTCCTCGCTATTGAAGCTGTAGCGGTTGGAAGGATTGGGGATGAGCGAGCCATATTCGTCGTAGACGGCCAGCGACCACCAGCGCGCATTGAGCGGCGATCCGACGATGGAATATTCGCAGCCCGAGCTCAGCGTGCCGCCGCGGCTGTCCGTGTTTGCCACGAAATACCGCGCGACGGTCGAGGTGAGGGGGAGCCTGCCACTCCGCGCCAGATGCGCGCGCGTATAGGGGTCGGCGTTGGGATTGCCTTCACTCAGCCAGCTTTGCCAGGGGCCGACGCGCAAGGTGGTCAGCGGCGAGCCCCGCTCGATCATGTACCAGGCAGAGCCGATGCCGAGGATCAAAGCTACGGCAAAAGTCCCGATGAAATAACCGAGCGTACGCATGGACGTGCTGCCCTCTTCGCGCCAAAGGCTGCTGCGCGTCGAGGTGCCTGTGAGCGGCATGTCTGGGAGAACGCTGGTCAAGCAGGCATCGTCTTTCGAAATAGTGGAGCAGGCGAATGCCTATTGTGGAACTGCTGCGTCGGCGTCCTGCCCGGCGGGCGCGGCACCCTCAGGTTCGGTGGCCGCGGGCGCAGGCGCCGGTCGCGGCGCTCCGTCCGTGGTTGCCGAAGCCAAGCTCGACTGCGCCGGCTCGGTGGCAGGGGCCTGGGCACGCCCCGGACGGGGTTGTTCGGTCTGCTTGAGCCGGGGCGCATCCTTGAGCAACTCGCTCAGCCTCTCAAGCACTTGGCGCGTTGCGACGGACATGTCCTTGACGTTCTCCGCGGGCGGCGGCACTGGCAATTCGGCCGTGGTGCTTTGCGCCATGACGGCAGCGATACGCGCCTGTTCGGCGACTTGCACCGGATGGGGCTCGACGCCGACGATGTTGGGGATGTTGTCCGTGTCGTGGGCCGCGGTCATGTAGTTCTTCCACGTCTCCGCCGGGAAGCTGCCGCCGGTCACGCGCGCCATCGGAGTGAAGTCGTCGTTGCCGAGCCAAACGCCGGTGACGTACTGGCCGGTAAAACCCATGAACCATGCGTCACGATAGTTCGAACTGGTTCCGGTCTTGCCGACGGCATTGGTGTAATCGAGCTGCGCCCGCCGGCCGGTTCCCGCGTTCACAACCGTCTGCAGCATGGAATTGAGCTGGCCGATCGGCTTCTCTTCGAAAATCCGTTTGCGTTCCGGCTCGTCGCGATCGTGGTTGTAGAGTAACTCGCCGGGGATGGTGCGGATCTCCTCGATGCCATAGGGCCGAACCTCAATGCCGCCTGAGGCAAACACCGCGTAGCCACCAACATGCTCAAGCGGGGTCATGCCGTTGTCGCCAAGCGCCAGCGAGCATGTCTTCTTGAGATGTTTGATGCCCATCTTTTCCATATTGGCGAGCACTTTTTCGCGACCGGCTTGGAGAGATAGCTTCACGGCCACTGTGTTGATCGATTTCGCAAGCGCTGTTCTGACCGTCATGCGTCCCCGGAAGCCACCGGAATAGTTCTTCGGCGACCAGCGGCCACAACTGACATAGCCGTCGCTGACGACCGTGTCTGGCGTAAATCCGTTTTCGAGCGCGGTGAGATAGACATAGGGCTTGAACGAGGAGCCGGGCTGCCGGTAGGCGTGCGCCGCGCGGTTGAACTGGCTTTCGCCGTAGTCCTTGCCGCCGACCATGGCGCGCACCGCGCCGTCGGTCTCCATCGAGACCAAGGCTGCATTATTGAAATTGCGCGAGCGGCTATACTTTTTGATGGTGTCGTCGACCGCGTTCTCTGCGGCCTTCTGCAACCCAAGATCCACCGTGGTGCGGGCGACGATGATATGGTTCGGCTTGCCCTGCATAAGCCGCTGCACTTCCTCGAAGGCCCAGTCGAGGAAGTAGTCGGGCGTCTTGGTGTCGCCGCGCTCGACGATCCTGGCGGGGTTCAGCCTGGCACCGTAGACTTGGCCTTCACTCAAGTAGCCGGCCTCGACCATGTTGCTCAGCACTTCGTTGGCGCGGGCGCGGGAGGCGGCCAGATTGACGTGGGGCGCATAGCGGGTCGGCGCCTTGAACATGCCGGCCAGCATCGCCGACTCGGAAAGGGTCACGTCGCGGATCGACTTGCCGAAATAGTACTGAGCCGCGGCCTCGACGCCGTAAGAACCGCCGCCGAGATAGGCGCGGTCGAAATAGAGCTTGAGGATTTCAGGCTTGGTGTAATGGTTCTCGAGATAGACGGCGATGAACGCCTCTTTGATCTTTCTCGACAGCGCCTTCTCGGGCGTCAGGAACATGTTCTTGGCGAGCTGCTGGGTGAGCGAGCTACCGCCTTGCACGACCGAGTCATGGCGGGCGTTCTCGGCCAGGGCTCTGAACGTGCCCATGACGTCGATGCCGAAATGGTCGAAGAAGCGCCGGTCTTCGGTGGCCAGCGTCGCCTTGATCAGATTGTCGGGAATCTCCTCGAGGGGCACGGAGTCGTCGCGCAAGAGGCCGCGCTTGCCGATCTCGTTGCCGTAGCGATCGAGAAAGGTGACGCTGTACTCATCGGAAAGGTTGATCTTGCCTTGGGCGACCTCGAAGGCGGGCAGGGCGAACGTCAGCACGACCAGGAAGCCGGCGACGCTCAGGGTTAGAGCTTCGCAGGCGAGCTCGTTGCAGGCGCGTAAAAAGCCTTTAACTTCAAAGCGGCCGAAAAACGAGGAATAGGCGCTCCACCAGTCGCGAAATCCGATCCAGGCGCCGTAAAGGCCGGAATCGATCCAGGAATCGATCTTCAACCAATCGATTAGCTTGCCGCGGCGATTGCCTTGTAGGAAGTCCCGCAAATTATCCCGACCTCTCGGCGCTTCCGGCCAAATTGGCACACCAAATCCGGCCGTCCAAAGGGGGCGAGCCTGAGGCGAACCGTACACCTTGATTGCGGCGTTTTATAGAGATTCCACCGGTCTCGGCAGCCCCAAAACGCGTCCCCGGCCGACACCGCCGGAGGTTGCGGCCAAAGGCTCGCGCAACTCCGTTAGCAAAGCGCTAACCAACGGGATTGGGCTTGCGTCTATTCGGGGGCGGCGTAACCCCGTCGCTCCATGCAGGCGACATAGTCGGATTTGGAGATCTTGCCGCGCAGGAGGAGGATCCGGGTCACCGAGGAGATGCCCTTGCGCCTGGCCTCGTCGGTGCAGGCCGCCTGGTCCGCCTCGAGCTTGGCTTTCGGGTCGGGGGTCTCGGCCACCGCGCGGGTGGCGGTGAACTCGACTTCCGGGGGCGGCTGCTCCGAGCGGCTGCAAGCCTGAAGCGGCACGCCAAACAGACCGGCCGCCAGCAGCGCCACGCCAACCCTCCACATCCCCAACAACTCCCGTCCCCGTAATCTTCCGTCCGAGCCAGTCCGTATGAGGTTAGGTCCGAAAGGTGAAAAGCCGCTTGCTCGATCCCGCCATGGGATGTCGACGCCCGCCGGCGGCAGTTTCGCCGGAAATGCAACCCGCATCAAGAACCGCACACCGCAAACGCGATGAGCACGCCATTTGCGGTTTCACGATGACGTGCGGCGGCGCAGCCGGGCGTGTCCATGGAGACATGCCAAAACGCCGCACCCACATCTGGAACCGGAATTCGGAGCCGGGAGTTCTGATCGTCGCCCGTATATGGGCAAACCCCTACCCACCCATGGAGACGATCATGAACAAGTCTTTCGTCACGACAGCGCTTGCAGGTGTCTTCGCGCTTGGCCTCGCCACGACGGCGCTCGCCGCCACCGGCGAGTTCAACAATATGTGCGCCGAGGGCCTCGCCATGCACAAGAAGATCCAGACCGATTGCGCCATCAACGGTCAGGTCGAAGGCAAGACCTATTGCTTCGGCAGCGAGGAGGCCAAGACGGAGTTCATGAAGAATCCGCAGGCCAACCTGAAGAAGGCCAATAAATACTACTCGAAGAACCAAGGCTAGCCTTGCGGGCTTTGCTCGGCGGGACCAGCCCGCGCAAGGGACGATGACGTCCGTTTCCGTCCTCAGGAAGCTCGTGCAAGGGCCCGCCTCTCGCGGGCCCTTCGCGTTTATTCCGTGGCTGCGTCTGTGCTAAGACTGGCGCAACGAGCGGGCCAACATCGTAATGTCCACGTCCCTGGGGAGGGAACCTTGAACAGATTTCGTACCAAGACCACTCGCCGTCTTGTGTCGACCGCCGCGGCTCTTTTGCTGGCGCTGCCACTGCTCGCGCAACACGCGCGGGCGGAAGACATGGACGCACAAGGCATGGACGCAAATCCCGACGCCGCCGCGACCGCCAATCTCGAATGCGCCGTCGAGCCGTTGAGCGGGAGCGGTCCCGGATTCTCGAGCTCGCGGGACGCTTCGGAAGAAGCCGCGCGCGCCGCATGGCTGGAGAAGGCGAAGGCCGTTTATCCGGAAGCGACTTGGGAGAGCGCCAAGGACGCGGACGTGGCGTGCGCGGTGCAAGGGCTCTACAGCAAATGCTTCGCGCAAGGCACACCCTGCCGGCCGAAATCCGATGACGCCGCCGCCAGTGACGGCGATGCCGATTCCGGCTCGGTCGCCGCCGCGCCGGGGAGCGAGGCGCCCAAGCCTTGAGCGAGGCACGCGCTCACGCGTGTTGCTTTCAGGCTCGCGTCCGGATGAAGAGGGAAGAGGAATGTGTGCGTGGGCTCCACGACACGGGGAACGCCGTCGAACGGACGACCATACTCACCGGGGGCCACCCACGCACTTTTTCCACCGTGCGCTTTTTCGTAACGCGAAGCGAGTCATTCCGCGCGGACGCGATGCGTCGGACGCGTCAGCGATTGGTATAGGAACTGCAATTCTTGCGCTGACCGAAAATTTCCTTGCCGGTATGCTTGCCAGGCTCAGCCTTTGAGGCGAACCGTGCGCCGGGCTGGGCGACTTTCGGTTTGTTCAGATGAATGCGCGTCGATGGCGCGAAGGCCGATAAAACCGCGCAGGACATCAAGGAGCGTGAGCTTGTTGTGTTGTTTGGTGGAGGCCATCGACCACACTGCATCTCACGTCGTTAAGATTGTTGCCGATCGCGGTGTCCGAAACAGAAAGAAAAAGAGAATTCTGCATGCATAAGATTTTTCTGGCGGCCCTGCTCTGTCTGGCGTTGAGCGCCGGCGTGGTCTTGGCGGAAGAGAGTGTGGCCGAAGAGAGTGTGGCCGGAGATGCTGCGCCACCGGCCGCGCCGGCGTGCAAGCGGGCGGAGATCAATCCGGTGACGGGCAGCGTGCTCTGCATCGATCCGCTCGGCGCCCCGGTCGAGCCGCCGCCGGCGGAGGACGTAGCCCCCTGCAAGCCGGGCCAGCATAAGGGCGAGGCCTGGACCTGGGGGCCGACCTGCCGCGAGACGCCGGAAGGCTGAGCACGGAAGGCTACGGGTTTAGGCTTGCGCGCACGCCCCCGGAGGCGTTTCCTGGTGATTGAGCCCGCCGTGAGAGCGGGCCCGCAAAGCAATCTGTCTCATCGCAGGCGCACTGCTTGATGGTGTGTCCTGCCCGCGAAACGAGACGGGAGGAACGCCATGCTCAACTATTTGGGATGCAGCGCCCAAGGCATCGCCGTCGCCAACGGCGTGACCACACTCGCGCTGCTCGAGGTCCTGGTCGAAAAGAAGATCCTCAGCTGCGCCGACGCGCGCGAAATTCTCGATCGCGGCATCCATTGTCTGGAGCCGCGCATCAATGTCGGGACGGTTCGCGAGGCGATCGAGCTGCTGCGCGAGCGCATGATGCCGCTGTTCGACGAGGAGAAGGCCGGCGCCTGACGGCGAACGGCGTTTGACGACGACAGGCGCATACTGCTGCGGCACGCTCACAGCGGAGGGGCGCGACGTGGGCGCCGTCCTCATCGCCGAAGGCCTGGCCGACTCTTACGCCTGCGGGGCGACTGCCTGCCCGCTCGCGGAGGCGCGCGCGCTTCAGCTCCGCCCCCGATGCGGATGCGATCGAGGCGCTCTCGACCGAGCGCGAGGCCTTGTGGGCGCGCGTGCAAGGCGCCGACTTCCTCACCGTCAACGAGAAGCGCGCCGCGGTCGGCTATGGCGCCGTCGAAGGCGGCGATATTTTCGGGGCCGCGCCGCCGCCGTAAGCGCGCCGCGGGTAGGACGGGCGCGGCCGCCATGGTAGCTTTTCCTCGGGCATCAAAATGAGGGAGCGACCCATGGCCGTGCGACTGACACCACCGACCAAGAACGTTTTCTATCTCTCCACGCTCTGCGCGATCGTCGCCTTCGTGCTCTATCTGCTCGGCGTGCTCGGCATCGTCGGCGCGGAGATCCCGACCCTGGCGGTCGCCTTCTGGGTCGCCATGCTGGCCTGGGGGCTGATGACCGCGGGCGTCGCATTGAAGGGCGTCTAGCCGCCCCGCGCCGCGGGGCTCCGTCAGTCCCGTTCCCGAAAGATATCAACATGCTGCAACGCTTTGGCGAAACCCTGCCGGAGCGCGAGGTCAAGTTCGCGCCGGTCGATCTCAAATCGGTTGAGGCCGACGGCACGTTCTCAGGCTACGCCAGCCTGTTCGGCACGGTCGATCTCGGCCAGGACCTGGTGATGCCGGGCGCGTTTCGAGAGAGCCTCGCCGTGCGCGGCACGCGCGGCGTCAAGCTCCTGTTCCAGCACGACCCCAACGAGCCGATCGGGGTGTGGCTCGAGCTCAACGAGGATGCGCGGGGTCTGCACGCGCGCGGACGCCTGATGCCGGAGCTGACGCGGGCGCGGGAAGTCTCTGCTGATGCGGGCCGGCGCGCTCGACGGGCTCTCCATCGGCTTCCGCACGGTGCAGGGGCGCACGGATCCCGCAAGCGGCGTGCGCCGTCTCGACAAGATCGATCTGTGGGAAATCTCGGTGGTGACGTTCCCGATGCTGCCCGAGGCGCGGGTCTCCACGGTGAAGCGGCGCGCAGCGCCGCTCGGCGCAAGCGTCGATCACGCAAGACTGGCAAGCCGGTTCCGTCGCGGCGCGCAGGCGATGCGCGGACGATAAGTGGAAAAGCGCGTTACAATGGTGTTCTCGCTTGGGATAATCACCGAAGCGGAGGCCGCAGACGAATGCTCGATTTCAAGGACAAGGTCGTTTTGATCACCGGCGCGGCGCAGGGCTTCGGCCGCGTCCTGGCGAACGCCTTCGCCGAACGGGGCGCGAAGCTCGCGCTGTGCGACATCAACGACGAAGGCGGCGAGGAGACGCTGGCGCAAGTGAAGGCGCTAAGGAGCGGACGGCTTCTACCAACACGCCGACATCGCGCAAGAAGTCAGATGTCGAGGAGTTTCGTGGCGGCGACGGTCGCGCGCTTCGGCCGGCTCGACGTCGCCGTCAACAACGCCTCGAAGGAGATCACCGGCCCGACGCTCGACCTGCCGTCGGAAGATTTCGGCACGGTGGTCGATACCAATCTGAAGGGCACCTATTACTGCCTGAAGCACGAGGTCGCGCAGATGCGCAAGAACGGCGGCGGCGCGATCGTCAACCAGGCCTCCGTCACCAGCACCATGACCGGCGTGCCCGACAACGGACTCTACGCGGCGACCAAAGGCGGCATCATCGGGCTGACCAAGTCCGCCGCGCTCCAGGTGGCGGCCGAGAACATCTCGATCAACGCGATCGCGTCCTGCGCCTTCGACATCCCCGACGACATGTTCCTGCGCTGGATCGACGATCACAAGGTGAGCCGGAAGGACGCCGAAGGCTGGCTGCCGATCAAGCGCCTCGGGCGCCCAGAGGAGATCGCCGCGGCCACGCTCTATCTGGCGTCCGACGAGGCGCGCTTCGTGGTCGGCACGGTGCTGACCATCGACGGCGGGTGGACCGCGCAATGAGCGAGGCGCTGAGCAAGAAAAGGATCCCTGGCGGCGTGGTCCACGACCTGCCGGCGGACCTGAAAAAGGCCCTGATGGCCGATGCGAAAGCGTTGGCGACCTGGGAGGACATCACGCCGCTCGCCCGCAATGAGTGGATCTGCTGGATCGAGTCGGCCAAGAAGGCGGAGACGAGAACGCACCGGATCGAATGGGGCTGTTCCAGCCTGAACGAGGGAAAGCGCAGACCCTGTTGTTGGCCCGGCTGTCCGCACCGCGAGCGTGGCGTCAGATCCTCGACCTGACCAACTTCACGTTGGCCCGCCGCGCCAAGGCCGATAAGGTCCAACGCACGAGAAGGACGTTAGCTGCCGATGGGCAGGTGGGAGATCGAGCATGAAGAGAAGCGTCTGGCTGGGCTTGCTGATCGCCGCGGCGGTTTCCGTTTCCGGGGCCCGCGCCGAGGAGGCCTGCACCAAGATCGTTGCGACCGGCCATCCCGAATATCCCGTCATGGCGTTCAAGGACGGGGACGAGATCAAGGGCGCGGCGCCGCTTCTCGTCGCGGAGCTCGCCGAGGAGCTCGAGCGTCCCATTCGAGTCCAAATATATGGGCTCATGGGCCGACGCGCAGTCGGCCACGCGCGACGGCAAGGCCGACATGATCATCGGCGTCTATTTCAATGACGAGCGGGCCCAATATTTCGACTACGTCCAGCCGCCCTTCGCCTACGATCCGGTCCAGGCCTTTGTCGCCAGCGACAAGCCGTTCGAATTCAAGAGCCAGAACGATCTCATCGGCAAGAAGGGCGTGGCGAACGAAGGCGAGAGTTTCGGTGCGGCCTTCGACACCTTCCTCAAGGACAAGCTCACAGTGACGCGCGTGGACGGGCTTTCGGCCGCGTTCGACGCGCTCCTGAAGGACAAAGCCGACTACGTCATCGCGGCCTACTATCCGGGGACCGCGGAGCTGGGGCGGCTGGGGCTTGTCGACAAGATCACGGCGCTGGAGCCGGAGCTGTTCTCGGAGGAGCTGTTCATCGCCTTCTCGAAGAAGTCGCCTTGCGTCGCGCTGTCGGAGAAATTCGGCAAGGGCATCACGGAAATGACCGAGGACGGCAGCTTTCGCGAGATCGTCGGCGAGGCCCTTCGGGACTGGGACGTCAAGAACCCCCAGGACTGAGGGCGGCTAGCGCTGAGGCGCGCTTCGTGGCCGGCACGGTGCTGACTGTCGGTCGCGGATCTACGGCGCAGTAGGCGGCGTCCGCCGTGGCGCGCGGGCGACGCGCTGACGCCAAACGCTAAGAGTCAACCATGCTTTCACCTGACGCGGGCCGCGCGGCCACGCGCGCGCTGCATCGCGCGGGCTGGCTCCTGCATGCGCATGTGGTCGAGACGAAGCTCCAGGTGCTGGGCTGTTCCCGATTTTTCGGGCGCGTTTACCTCGCATTAAGCAGAGTCTCAGAAATACTTTGATGGGCTCTTTCAAGAGACCGCGCCGCGAGGTCTGATCTCAAATTCGTGATTGAGGGGGGCTTTGCGTTTGGTGCTTCGGTACCTACATGTTCGTTAACGGACGTTAGGAGATCTGGACATGACCGCAGCAAGTTGGGCACTTCAGAGAGGCATCTACCAGGCCCTGGTGAACTCGCCAGAGCTGACGACGCTTCTTGCGGTGACCGCATTTACAGCGATGCGCCGCAAGCGGCGGAGTTTCCCTACATCACCCTCGGCCAGACCGTGAACCGGGACTGGAGCACGGGCACTGAGGACGGTCTCGAGCACAGCCTGACGCTGCATGTGTGGTCGCGGGCCGGCAGTTCGGTCGAGGTGCATGAGATCATCCAGGTGATCCGGATGCTGCTGCACAATCAGCCGCTCACCCTCGAAGACCATTATCTGATCAATCTCCGCCATGAGTTCACCGAGGCGCGGCTTGATGCGGACCGCGAGACCTTGCATGGCATCGTGCGCTACCGCGCGGTGACCGAGCCGGCGCAGCAGGTGGCGGCCTAGCTCTTTCCATTTCAGTGGCAGGCAATGTCATGGCCGGGCTTCACGTCCGGCCATCGTTTTTGCGGCCATTTTTTTGCGGACATCGGTTTTTTCCCGGCAAGGGCTCGCCTGGGCGGGGCGGGCTGCGCTATAGGGGGCGCTTCGCCGCTTATTTTGCGCGAACCGAGGGAGACCCAATGTCGCTCTGGACTAAACTCAAGGATCTCGTCGAAGGCATCGATGCCGACGCCTCGCGCGCCGTCAATCTGCGCGAGGAGGAGTTGCGGCTCGCCTCTGGCGCGCTGCTTATTACCGCCGGCACGATCGACGGTGACTTCGACGCCGACGAGAAGCGCAAGGTCAAGGCGCTGCTGCAAAAGCGGTTCGATCTCGAGCCCGGCGAAGTTCGCCGGCTGTTCGAGGACGCCGCCGAGCGGGAGCGGGACGCGGTCGACCTTTACCGCTTCACCAGCGTGCTGTGCCGCGAGCTCGACCAGGACGGCCGCAAGCGCATCGTCGAGATGCTGTGGGAGGTGGTGATGGCCGACGGCGTGGTGGACGAGTTCGAATCGAATTTGGTGTGGCGCGTGGCCGAGCTGATCGGCGTTTCCACGCGCGACCGGGTCGAGTTGCGCAAAGCCGTCGAGGCGCGCCTCGGACTTTAGGCGGCGGCCAGCGCACTGGAATTTTCAGGGCGGCTTCGGCCGCCCTTTTTGTTTGTCGGAATTTTCTGAACGTGAGGACCAAGCATGACGGCGCAAAAGGGTAAGGACCTGCTGTTGAAGGTGGACACGGACGGGGCCGGGAGCTTCGCCACGGTGGCGGGCTTGCGGGCACGCTCACTCGCCTTCAATGCGGCCTCGGTCGACGTGACCGACCAAGAGTTGGCCGGGCGCTGGCGCGAGCTGCTGGAAGGCGCCGGCATAAGATCCGCGCGGGTGAGTGGCAGCGGCATCTTCAAGGACGCATCGTCCGACGAGACGCTGCGCCAATATTTCTTCGGCGGCACGGTGCGCGACTGGCAGGTGATCGTGCCGGATTTTGGCACGGTCGAGGGGGCCTTCCAGATCGCCACGCTCGAATATGGCGGCCAGCATGACGGCGAGGTCAGCTTCGAGCTCGGCCTCGAGTCCGCCGGCGCGCTCGTCTTCACCCCCGCAAGCTAAAGGGAGAAAGCCATGGTCAATCGGCACAGGGGCGAGATTGAAGCCCAACTCGACGGCAAGAGCTACAGGCTCTGCCTTACTCTTGGGGCGCTGGCCGAGCTCGAACACGCCTTCGGCGAGGATGACATGCTGGCGGTGGCCGAGCGCTTCGAGGCGGGACGCATCGCCGCCAATGATGCCATCCGCATGATCGGCGCAGGTTTAGAGGCGCCGGCTACGACATCGACGACCATGCCGTGGCCGCCATGAAGTCGGAGGGCGGGGCGGCCGGCTTCGTCGACATCGTGGCGCGGCTGCTCGCCGCCACCTTCGCCGCCGCGCGCGGCGAAGAGGTCTCCAGCCCTTTGGGCGAGCAGATCGCGGTCTAGCGGCGCGCGATCCGTTTCCCTGGGACGCGGCGATGGCGGCGGGGCTCGGCACGCTGCGGCTCGCCCCGCAAATCTTCTGGGCGATTGTGAAATCACATGCACGATCGGGGGGTCCGAGCGCAAGTTCACCGGGCTCAATGCGGCCAGGGTCCAAACGTACCCGGGATCGGACAAACTATGGCTAGAAACTAACCTCGGCCCCAACAGCATCATCCTTCTGGGAGACGCCATGTGCGATTTCTCAAAGATTCCAATCACACGCCCGCTCAACTAGTCTGTCTCGGCGCAGAAGTTGTGTACGCGTCGGCCGATGATTTAGGGCTCGGAGGGTGTTTCCGGCTCTGATGGCATCTCCGGCTCCGGCGGCGCCTCGGGCGCAACCACCTCCTCAGGCTCCGGGCATTTCAGCGGCTCCGGCTCGGGTTCCGCCGTGGCCGGGGGCGGCGGCTCTTGCGGCGTCGGGAAGTCGCGCAAATCGGCAGCGGCTTCCGGATATTGCCCGACGAGCATTTCCAGATCGCCGAACTCCACATCGCGGGCCGGGTCGATCCCCGGCCATGACGTGGCGCCGCCCAGGAACCAGCGGCGGTGGCCGGTGACGCGCGCGGTGTGGAACGTGCCGCCGGGCACGAAGAGCTGCACGAGCTGGCCGCCCATGACGTTCGGGCCCATGACGGTGAGCTCGCTGGTGCCGCTCTCGTAGAGCATGAGCACCTCGATCGGGTCGCCGCCATAATAGTGATAGAGCTGATCGTTCTCGACGCGGTGCAGCTTCACCGGCGCTTGCGGCGTCACCATGAAGAACTGCGCGCCACCAAGCGGGCGGCCGGTCGCGAAGGGATCGGGCAGGCCGCCCGGGGCGACATAGAGCGCGCTGCGATAAGTGTCGCGCGCATAGCCGAAGATTTCCGACGGCTCGAGCTCGAGTGCCTCGCGCACTTGCGCGGCCGTGACGTCGGACGGCATCGCCTTGCCCGGATTCACCAGCGAGGAGGCCGGCGAGTTGGGCGAGAAGACCGGCTCCGAACCGGAGGACGGATCCTCCATGGGGTCCGCCGTCGCGGTCGGCTCTTGGGCCTTGGCCGCGCGCACCGACAAGACGGCGGCGCCGGCGAGGCCCGCGGCTTTTAGAAATTTGCGTCGGCCGATCGGGGCCTTGCGCTCAGGCATGATGTTTCTCGGGCGTGACGCTTTTGGACATGACGGCGATTCTCCTTGAGCGCCGCTCTATATCACAACCGATCCAATCCAAATCCGTCGATGACCGTCACATGGTTGAACCCGAGACCATCGTTGCTCGCGCGCGCGGCTGGCTCGGCACGCCCTATCACCATCAGGCGAGCGTGAAAGGTGTGGGCTGCGATTGCCTGGGCCTGATCCGCGGGCTGTGGCGCGAGCTGTGCGGGCCGGAGCCGGAAGCAATGCCGCCCTACACGCGCGACTGGGGCAATGCCACGGGCTCGGAGACGCTCATCGCCGCGGCCTGCCGGCACCTGATCAAGCTCGGCGATGTGAGCGATGCCGTGCCTGGCGACGTGCTCGTGTTCCGCATGCGCGATGGCGGCGTCGCCAAGCATGCGGGACTTATCAGTGCGCTACCGGCCAGAAGCGACGCGCTATCGCGCGGAGCGCTACATGAGCGCAATGGCCTGCTTGAGCGGGACAAACCAGCTTTGATGATCCACGCGCAGGAAGGGCTCGGCGTCGTCGAGATCCCGCTGGGGCGCTGGTGGCGGCGGCGCGCCGTCGCTGCGTTCCGTTTTCCTTCTTTATGAGCGCTACCGCGCTTCGCGCTACTTGAGCGCGATTGCGATCGCTGACGGATCGAGGTCAATCGGTGGCAACACAGTCCGACAAGGTGTGCTTCGCCGTCTACCGCAAGAGCCTCGTGCTCGGCTACCGCTGGGCTTCTTCTTGATTTGCGCTATGGCGCTTCGCGCTGATCGAGCGTGGCTGACCTTTCCGTCATCATTCTGATCCTCAACCTGAAAGGAGACGACCCATGAACACTCTCGCTTGGCTCATCACCGGCGGCTTCGCCAAGGGCTATCGCACCCAGGTCCTCGGCGTGACCGCGGCGCTCTCAGCGGTCGGCCTATGGGCGGTCGGCGACATGGGACTGGCCGATCTGATCGCCACGCTTCCCGTCGCGCTCGGCGGACTTGGCCTTGCGGCGCTCGGCGCGAAGGTGGACGATGCCGCCGGCGGAAAAGCCGGTGTGGGCAAGACCGCGCGGCAGAAGTAAGAGGGAGCTCAAACGTTCATGCGCCGTTCATTGGCGCTCATTTAGGTTACCCGCAAAGCAAGGATGTTGGGACTGAGATGATGTGTTGGGCGATCAAGCGGACTGCCATTGCGGTGCTCGCCGCGGTCATGTTGACCGCGGCTTGGGCGCCTGCCGAGGCGGACTGCGTACCGTGGAAGTCGGCGGGCGCGCTCATCTCCCAGAACTCGCTCATTCCCGGCAATGTCATCTACAACAAGGTCCAGTCGAAAACCGGGGGAAAGGTCATTTCGGCCACCCTGTGCGAGAGCGGTGGCAAGTTCGTCTATAAGATCGTCGTGCTGGGCAAGAAGGGCGACGTCACCAATCTCACCGTTGACGCTCGCACCGGTCAATTCTAGGAGGGCGCGGGTAGCGTCCTAAAGGCAAGGGAGGGTCAGCGTTTTGCGGCTTCTCGTGGTCGAAGACGATCCAGATCTTAACCGGCAGCTCGTGACCGCGCTCGGCGATGCGGGCTACGCCGTGGATACCGCGTTCGACGGCGAGGAGGGACACTTCCTCGGCGATACCGAGCCTTACGACGCCGTGGTGCTCGATCTCGGCCTGCCCAAGAAGGACGGGTTGAGCGTGCTCGAGCAGTGGCGGCGCGACGATCGCAAGATGCCGGTCCTGATCCTCACGGCCCGCGAGCGCTGGAGCGACAAGGTGGCCGGCATGGATGCGGGCGCCGACGACTACGTGGCCAAGCCCTTCCACATGGAAGAGGTGTTGGCGCGGCTCCGCGCGCTGCTGCGGCGCTCGGCGGGGCACGCCCGCAACGAAATGGAATGCGGGCCGCTACGCCTCGACACCAAGACCGCGCGCGTCACGGTCGACGGCCAGAGCATAAAGCTCACCTCCCACGAATATCGCGTCCTCCATTACCTCATGCTGCATCGGGAGCGTGTGGTCTCGCGCACCGAACTCGTCGAGCATCTGTACGAACAGGATTTCGACCGCGACTCGAACACGGTCGAAGTGTTCATCGGACGCCTGCGCAAGAAACTTCCCATCGACCTCATCACGACAGTCCGGGGGCTGGGCTACCGCCTCACGGACCAAGAAGATGGGGCCTAAATCTCTCGCCTTCAGGCTGTTTGCCTCGGCCGCGGCGTGGACCCTCGTGGTCATCCCCATCGCCGCCATTCTCCTCGTCTCCCTCTACCGCCAAGCCGTCGAACGAAATTTCGACGCGCGCCTCAACGTCTATCTGACGAGCCTCGTGGCCTCGACCACGGCTGAGGGGGCGGCCACTCCCCAAGAACCTGCCAGTCTCGGCGATCCCATCTTCACCATCCCCTTCTCCGGATGGTATTGGCAGATCAAGCCGCTCAAAGGCGCCAAGCGCCCGCTCTACATCTCGGATTCGCTGCTCGATCAGCAGCTCGACCTGCCGAGCAGCGATGGCGTTGCTGCCGACGACACGCTGACGCGCCGGAGCTATGCGCCGGGGCCCGACGATCAGAACTTGCGTATCGTCGAGCGCGAGATCAGGCCGGAGGGGGCCGGCTCGTTGCCCTATTCCTATGCCGTGGCGGGCGACGCCGCCGAGATCGACGCGGATCTCGCCGAGTTCACCACCATGCTCATCTTGGCGCTGGGCGTGCTCGGGCTAGGCCTCCTGGTGGCGACCTTCTTCCAAGTGCGCTTCGGGCTTCTGCCGCTGCGCGCCATTCGCCACGATCTGGCTTCGATCCGCTCGGGCGACGCAGAAAGCCTGCAAGGGGAGCTTCCCGACGAGATCAAGCCGTTGCAGCATGAACTGAACGCGCTGATCCAATCCAACCGCGATATCGTGGACCGCGCGCGCACCCATGTCGGCAATCTGGCGCATGCGTTGAAGACGCCGCTCAGCGTGATCAGCAACGAGGCGCGCACCCATGAAGGGCCGCTTGCCGACAAAGTGGTCGAGCAGGCGGAGATCATGCGCACCCAGATCACACATCATCTCGACCGGGCGCGGGTGGCGGCGCGCTCGGGCTTGATCGGCGACACGACCGACGTGGGTCCCGTGCTCGAAGCGTTGAGACGCACGCTCGATCGCATCTATGGCGAGCGCGGGGTGACGCTCGAGGCGACCACGCATTCAGGTCTGAAGTTCCAAGGTGAGAAACAGGATTTCGAGGAGATGGTGGGGAACCTGCTGGACAATGCCTGCAAATGGGCCAGCGCGAGCGTCACGGCCAGCGCCGAACCCTTGCGCGGCAGCGGCAATTTCGTGGTCATCGTGGATGACGACGGCCCCGGCTTGACGGAGGCGGAGCGCGCGCGGGCGGTAAAGCGGGGCCAGCGGCTGGACGAGAGCAAGCCGGGCTCGGGGCTCGGTCTGTCCATCGTGGCCGACCTGGCGCATCTCTATAAGGGCCGGTTCGAGCTCGAACCCTCGCCGCAAGGGGGTTTGCGGGCCCGCCTAACCCTGCCAGCCGCTTGAAATTTAACCGTTAGCTTGGCTGCAACCTATTTTGGCCAGATTTGTTATTCTTAAGAACCGTTAGAGACGCTAAACTCAGCGCTTCAGTCTCTCGCCGGGGGCCGACTGGGTTAACTCAGGCTGAGGGGGAAACATGAGACTTACGCCGTTCATTGCCATTGCACTCGTACCTCTCTTTCTCGCGGCTTGTGGGCCGGGGAACAAGCAGGGCACGGGTACCATTGTCGGCGCCGTCGCCGGCGGCGCGGCCGGTGCCGCCATTGGCGGCAGTAAGAACCGTATCGGCGGCGTGGCGATTGGTGCGTTGGCGGGCGGCCTTGTCGGCAACCTGATCGGCGCGGACATGGACGAGCGGGACCGTAAGCTCGCGGCTCAAGCGGAATATCAGGCGCTCGAATATGGCCAAGCCGGCCAGGCGACGCCGTGGAATAATCCCTCCAGTCAGCATCGCGGCCAGATCGTGCCGGGCAAGCCGTACAAGCAGGGCAGCTCATTCTGCCGTCCCTATACCCATACGATCTATATCAGCGGTCAGCCGCAGACGGCCCGTGGCACAGCCTGCCGGGGACCGGACGGCACCTGGAACCCGGTCGGCTAGTCGGTCCATCGTCCGCGTGAGCTTGGCTTTCGCCGTACATTGCGGCGAATTAATCCATGCGCTCCGGCCGGAGCTTGCCCCGCCAAGCGCCTTTCCCTATGCCTAGCCCTGCTTTGGCTTTTGGAGGCTCGCGCCGCTCGTGCTGCTCTGGGTCATTCTCGCCGCCCTTACGGCGACCGTGCTGTTTTTCCTGTTGCGCCCGCTTGTGGGCGGCAACGGGTCCGAGCCCGCGCGCGAGGCGTTCAACGCCGCCGTTTATCGCGATCAGCTCGAGGAGATCGACAGCGATCGTGCCCGCGGGCTGATCGGCGAGACGGAAGCCGAGTCCGCACGTCTCGAGGTGGCGCGCCGGCTGCTCGCCTCCGATGCCAAAGCGCCGCAAGGCTTGGGCGCGGACAAGGGCGGTGGACCCGCCCGTGTGGCGCTGATCGCCGTGGCGCTGGCCCTGCCACTGGCCGCGCTCAGCCTCTATCTCCTCTACGGCTCTCCCCGTCTTCCCGACCAACCGCTTGCCGCGCGCCTGCAAGATCCGGCATCCGAGCAGAATCTCGCGGTGCTGGTGGCGCGGGTCGAAGCGCGGCTGCGCGCCCATCCCGAGGAAGGCGAAGGCTGGGAGGCGATCGCGCCGGTCTACCTGAGCGCGCGCCGCTATGCCGATGCGGCGGAGGCCTACGCGCAATCGATCCGCCTGCTTGGCGCGACGGCAAACCGCCTGTCGGGCTACGGTCAGGCGCTTGTCCTGGAGAAGGGCGGGGTCGTGACGGAAGAGGCGAGGGCGGCGCTCGAACGCGCCTTGGCGCTCGACGAGACGTTGGTCGAGCCGCGCATTCTCATCGCCATCGCCAAGGAGCAGGACGGGGACTACGCGGCCGCCATCGAAGGCTGGCGCGGGCTGCTGGAGAAGAAGGGGGCCGACGAGGCCTGGCGGGGGATGGTGCAGAAGCGGATCGCCAATGCCGAGGCGCATCTCGCCGGCACGCCGCCCGTGACGGCCGAGGCGCCGCCGCAAGACGGTATGGCGGGACCGAGTGCCGCCGATGTCGCCGCGGCGCAAAATATGAGTCCGGCCGACCGGCAGGCGATGGTCAAGACCATGGTGCAAAGGCTCGCCACAAGGCTGGAGCAGAATAGCGACGATCTTGCCGGTTGGCTCCGGCTGGTCCGGGCCTATACGGTGCTGGACCGTAAGGATGATGCGCGGCAGGCGCTGGCGCGCGCCAAAACCCAGTTTGCTGGGAACGCGGAGGCCATCGAGCAACTGGACGCGCTGGCCGCGGAGCTTGGATTGAAGTCATGACACGGAAGCAGCGTAGAGGCGTTCTGATCGGCACAGGCCTGGTTGTGCTCGGTGTCGCCGTGGGGCTCGTGCTCTACGCGATGCGGGATTCCATTGTGTTCTTCTACGGCCCGAGTGACGTGGCCGAGATGCAGATGTCCCCGGGGAAGAGATTCCGCCTCGGCGGTCTCGTGGAGACGAGCAGCGTGGAGCGGAGCGAGGGTACGACCGTCCGCTTCGTCATCACGGACGGAGCGAATACCCTGCCGGTGACGTTTACCGGCGTTCTGCCCGATCTGTTCCGCGAGGGGCAGGGGGTGATCGCCGAAGGCACGCTTGAGCCGGATGGCGTGTTTCATGCCGATAACGTGCTGGCCAAGCACGACGAGAACTACATGCCGCCTGAGGTCGCGGCCAAGCTGAAGACGCGAGGCGTGTGGCGCGGCGAGGCCGGCGCCGCGGCGCCGAGTGCGACCAACTAGGATAAGCGAAGATGATTGCCGAGACCGGCCACTATGCATTGATCCTCGCTCTTGGCGTCGCCATCGTGCAGATGCTGGTGCCGCTGATCGGCACGCGCTATCGCGACCCGCAGCTCACCGCCGTCGCCGTTCCCGCCGCGCAAGCCGAATTCATCCTCATCGCCATCGCCTTCATGGCGCTGATGACGGCGTACGTCACCTCGGATTTCTCGGTCGCCAATGTCTGGCAGAACTCCCACTCGGCGAAGCCGCTGCTCTACAAGATCTCCGGCGTGTGGGGGAACCACGAAGGGTCCATGGTCCTGTGGGTGCTGATCCTGGCGCTGTTCGGCGCGGCGGTCGCCACCTTCGGCAACAATCTCCCGCGTCAGCTCCAGGCCAATGTGCTTGCCGTGCAGGGCTCGATTGCCGTCGCCTTCCTGCTGTTCATCATCATCACCTCCAACCCCTTCGTGCGGCTCGATCCGGCGCCGTTCGACGGGGAGGGGCTAAACCCGGTGCTCCAGGATCCGGCGCTCGCCTTCCATCCGCCCTTCCTCTACGCGGGCTATGTCGGCTTCTCCATGGCGTTCTCTTTCGCCGTCGCCGCCCTGATCGACGGCCGCATCGATGCGGCCTGGGCGCGCTGGGTGCGGCCGTGGACGCTTGCCGCCTGGATGTGTCTCACGATCGGCATCGCGATGGGCTCGTGGTGGGCCTATTACGAGCTCGGCTGGGGCGGGTTCTGGTTCTGGGACCCGGTCGAGAACGCGTCCTTCATGCCGTGGCTCGCCGGCACGGCGCTGCTCCATTCGGCGCTGGTCATGGAGAAGCGCGACGCGCTCAAAGTCTGGACCATCCTGCTCGCCATCATCACCTTCTCGCTCAGTCTCATGGGGACGTTCCTCGTGCGCTCCGGCGTGCTCACCTCGGTGCATGCATTCGCCGTCGATCCGGCGCGCGGCGTCTTCATCCTCGCCATCATGGGGATGTTCATCGGCGGTGCGTTCGCGCTGTTCGCTTGGCGGGCGCCGCTCCTGACGCAAGGCGGCCTGTTCGCGCCGATCAGCCGGGAGGGCGCACTCGTCCTCAACAATCTCCTGCTGACGGTGGCGTGCGCCGCCGTGCTCGTCGGCACGCTCTATCCCCTGGCGCTGGAATCGATCACCGGCGAAAAGATCTCAGTCGGCGCGCCGTTCTTCAATCTCACCTTCGTGCCTCTGATCGTGCCCTTGCTCCTCGCCATGCCGTTCGGGCCGCTGCTCGCCTGGAAGCGGGGCGATCTCCTGGCGGCGGCACAGCGGCTGATGGCGGCGGCAATCGCCGCCCTTGCGGTCATGATCATGGTTCTCGCCTTCAATCAGCGCGGCCCGTGGCTGGCGCCGCTCGGCATCGGGATCGGCATCTGGCTCATCATGGGCGCCGCCACCGAGATCGCCTATCGGGTCAAGTTGTTCGACACCGCATGGCCGGAGTCGTGGCGGCGCGCGCGGAACCTGCCGCGTGCGGCCTTCGGCGGCGCGCTGGCCCATGCAGGTGTTGGCGTGATGGTGATCGGCCTCGTTTCCACCACCGCGTGGCGCTCCGAGCGCATCGAGGCCCTGGCGCCCGGAGGCTCGCTGGACATCGCCGGCTATCACCTCGTCTTCGCGGGCGTGGCGCCGCGCCAAGGCCCCAACTATAGCGAGCGGGTCGCCAAGTTCGAGGTGACGCGTGGGGGCGAGCCTGTCACCGAGCTCACCCCGTCGAAGCGCGCCTTTGCGGTGGAGAAGAGCGCCACCACGGAAGCCGGCATCCACAATAGCTGGCGCGGCGACCTCTACGTGGTGCTCGGCGATCAGCTCAAGGACGGCGCGTACAGCGTGAGGGTCTATTTCAACCCGATGGTGCGGCTGATCTGGATCGGCGCGCTGATCATGTTCTTGGGTGGTGGAATCTCGCTGTCCGACCGCCGCCTGAGAGTCGGCGCACCGAAGAAGGCACGGACGAAGATGGCGGCCGCCGCGGCGGCGAAGTGACGGCTGCCAAGTGACCATGCCCGTCCGACACACATTTCTCGCCCTGCTTCTCGCTTGCGTGATCGGCGTGACGGCGATGGTGCCTGCGGGCGCGGTGCAGCCGGATGAGATTTTGCAGGATCAGGCGCTCGAGAAGCGCGCACGGGCGCTGTCGGCGGGTTTGCGCTGCCTCGTCTGCCAGAATCAGTCGATCGACGATTCGGATGCGCCGCTGGCCAAGGATCTCCGGATCCTCGTGCGCGAGCGGCTGAAGGCCGGCGATTCGGACGAAGAGATCATCGATTTCGTGGTGGCCCGTTACGGGGAGTTCGTGCTGCTAAAGCCCCGCTTCACCCCGCATAATTGGGTGCTGTGGCTCGCCACGCCGCTCGTCCTGCTCGCGGCGTTCGCGGGCCTCGTGATCGCCTATCGCCGGCGGAGTTCGGGGGGCGAGACGGCCAAGCCGCTAACGGCTAGCGAAAAGCGCCGATTGAAGCGGCTCATGGGCGAAGGCTGAAACGCTCGAGCTTCGGCGCCGTTGAAGGCCCGCAAACGCGCTTGAAATCCAGCCTTTTCCTAGACCCAACGTTACCGAAATTTAATCCCGCCGAAACCGCGGCGTAATTGGCGAGGGCCTATATGTAGACCCTTGGATGTCTGCCCCGATCAATTCCGGGCCAGGCGTGATCAACGGGATTTTTCCTTCTCAGGAGAGAGGTGACTGATGAAAATTGACCAGAGCCCTGCCGCGAATGAGAGCCCGCGAGTGCGGAAGCTGACCCGCAAGCCCGCGCTCCTCGCCGCTGCCGCCCTGATCGCTACGGGCGCATTGGGAATTACGCTCGGTAACGGTGTGCCCTTCGCGGCCGCCGAGACCGTACAGCCGGCGCAGACGATCGAGACGCCGTTCGGCCGCGCGCCGCTCACCTTCGCCGACTTGGTGGCCAAGGTCAGCCCGGCCGTGGTGAGCATCAACGTCAAGGGCGAAACCAAAGTCGCCGACAACGACATGCAGATTCCCGGCATGCCTGATCTGCCGGAGGACAATCCGCTCTACGACTTCTTCAAGCAGTTCAAGAAGGGCATGCCGCAGGGCCCGTCTAAGCCGACCCCGAGCCTGGCGCAAGGCTCCGGCTTCTTCATCTCCGAGGACGGTTATCTGGTGACCAACAACCACGTGGTCGAAGACGCCGAGGACATCACGGTGACGATGGAAGACGGCGAGAAATTCTCGGCCAAGCTCGTCGGCACCGACCCGCGTACCGACGTGGCGTTGCTCAAGGTCACCGACAAGACGACGAAGAAGTTCCCCCATGTCGCGTTCTCGACCAAGGACCCGCGCGTCGGCGACTGGGTGCTCGCGGTCGGCAACCCGTTCGGCCTCGGCGGCACGGTGACGGCCGGCATCATCTCGGCGCATAACCGCGACATCGGCTCCGGGCCGTACGACTATCTGCAGATCGACGCGGCGGTGAACCGCGGCAACTCCGGTGGCCCGAGCTTCGATCTCGACGGCAATGTCGTCGGCGTGAACACCGCCATCTTCTCGCCTTCGGGCGGCAATGTCGGCATCGCCTTCGCCGTGCCTGCAGCGCTCGTGAAGCAGGTGGTCACCGAGCTGCAGAGCCATGGCAGCGTCGATCGCGGCTGGCTCGGCGTGGTCATCCAGAACGTCAATGACGACATTGCCAACTCCATCGGTCTTAAAGAGCCCAAGGGCGCCATGATCACCAAGGTGACCGAGGACGGCCCGGCAGCGAAGGAAGACATCAAGGCCGGTGACGTGATCGTCGGCGTGAACGGCGACGAGGTCGAGGACTCTCGTGATCTCGCCCGCAAGATCGCCGAGCTCGAGCCCGACTCCCAGGTCAAGCTCTCCATCGTCCGCTACGGCGATGAGCGCGTGGTCGACATGAAGCTGGGTGCGTTCCCGAGCGCCAAGAAGCTGGCTTCCCTCGAGGAGGACCAGCCGGCCGATGCGGGCGAGCAGATGAAGGATCTGGGCCTGTCGCTTGCCCCGGCGGTTAAGTTCCCGGGCGCCGGCGAGGAGGGTGTCGTCATCACTGAAGTCGATCCTTCGAGCGATGCCGCCGACAAGGGCCTGAAGCCCGGCGACATCATCCTGCAAGTCGCTGGCGTGAGCGTGTCCGATCCGGGCGATGTCGCGACCGGCGTCAAGAAGGCCATGGACGCCTCCAAGACGGACAAGGATACCGTCAAGGTGCTCATGCAGGTCAAAACCGGCGATCAGACGCGCTTCGTGGCGCTTTCACTGAAGAAGGCTTAGTTATTCGTTAGTCTTCTACGCCGGAGGGCGGCGCGGTTTCCCCCCGCCGCGCCGCCCGCCCCTTTGTTCCAGCCGAGATTGACACAAGTGTCAGGAAAGCCCGCAGATATGCGCGTTCTGGTGATCGAAGATGATCAAGAGACCGCGGCTTTCCTCAAGCGGGCCCTCAAAGAGTCGGGTCATGTCGCCGAATACGCGGCGGACGGCCAGACCGGCCTCGATCTCGCCCGCTCCAACGCCTACGATGTCCTGATCGTCGACCGCATGCTGCCCAAATGCGACGGGCTCGAGGTCATCAAGTCGCTGCGGACCGAGGAAATCCGGACTCCGGCGCTGATCTTGAGCGCGCTCGGCGAGGTCGACGACCGCGTCAAAGGCCTGCGCGCCGGCGGCGACGACTATCTGACCAAGCCCTATGCCTTCAGCGAGTTGCTTGCCCGCATCGAGGCGCTCGCCCGGCGCACTTCGCCGGAGGAGGGCTCGACGCGCTTCGTGGTAGGGGACCTCGTGCTCGACCGCCTCTCCCATAAGGTGACGCGGGCGGGCGAAGCCATTATGTTGCAGCCCCGTGAGTTTCGCTTGCTCGAGTATCTGATGAAACACGCAGGCCAAGTGGTGACCCGGACCATGCTGCTCGAGAATGTGTGGGACTATCATTTCGATCCACAGACGAATGTGATCGACGTGCATATCTCGCGGCTCCGGTCCAAGATCGACAAGAACTTCGGCAACCCCCTTCTGCACACGGTCCGCGGCGCCGGTTACAGTATCCGTGACAGCGCTCACTAAGCTCTTCCGGACCACCACTTTCCGTCTGTCGCTGACCTATCTCGCGCTGTTCAGCGTGGCCGCCATGTTGGCGATTTTCTACATCTACTGGAACACGACGGTTCTGCTGTCGCGGCAGCTCAATCAGACCATCGACGCGGAGCTGAAAGGTCTCGCCGAGCAGTACCGGGCCGGCGGGCTCGACCAGCTCGTGCGCATCGTCGCCGAGCGCAGCCAGACGCCGGGCAACAGCCTCTATCTCGTGGCCGACAAGGACGGGAAGCAGCTCGCCGGCAATCTCAGCGCCGTCTCGCCGCAGCTCTGGGACAGTCTCGGCCCCGTGGAGTTCGTCTATACTCGCCCCGCCCCGGGCGGTGTCGAGCGGCGGCTTGCCTTCGCCAATGTGTTTCGCCTGCCGGGCGGTTACCGCCTGATCGTCGGCCGCGATATCGAGGACCGGCGCGAGCTGGCGCGGCTGATCCGCTCCACGATGCTGTGGGGGTTGGGCGTGATGGCTCTCGTGGGCATCGGCGGCGGCTATTGGGTGAGCCGCAGGCTGCTCACGCGCATCGACAGCCTTTCCGCCACCACGCGCACCATCATGGCCGGCGACCTCACGGGACGGCTGCCGATCAGCGGCTCGGGCGACGAGCTCGATCGCCTGTCGGAAAGTCTCAACCTCATGCTGGCGCGGATCGAGCAGCTTATGGCGGGCTTGCGCGAGGTGTCCGACAATATCGCCCACGACCTCAAGACGCCGCTGAACCGCTTGCGGAATCGGGTCGAGGAGGCCCTGCGCGAGCCCCATGACGAAAGCGCCCATCGCGAGGCGCTGGAGCGAACCATCGAGGAGGCCGACGGCCTCATCAAGACGTTCAACGCGCTGCTCTCGATCGCGCGGCTCGAGGCGGGCGCTGCCGGCGAGAATCGCGAGACGCTCGACCTTGCGGCGCTGGTGGGCGACGTGGCCGAACTCTATGAGCCGGTGGCGGAAGAGCGCGGCATCGATCTGAAATCCGATGCCGGCGCGCCGATCGTCATTCACGGCGACCGCCAGCTCCTCGGCCAGGCCATCGCCAATCTGATCGACAACGCGCTCAAATATGGCACCCCAATCGCCGCGGGCGGCAACGGCCGGGCACCGGAAGTCGAGGTGCGGGCACAAGCGGGCGAGGGGATGGCGCGCATCATCGTCGCCGACCGGGGTCCCGGCGTGCCGGCGCCCGAGCGCGACCGCGTGCTGGGCCGGTTCGTGCGGCTCGAAGCCAGCCGGTCGGAGCCCGGCAGCGGGCTCGGCTTGAGCCTTGTCGCGGCCGTGGCCAGGCTGCATGGTGGGTCCTTGAGGCTGGAGGATAACGAACCGGGCCTCCGTGTCGTCCTCGAATTGCCCACGGAGGGCGACGCGCTCGTCAACGGGGTGGCCGAAGAGCCGCCCGCGGGAGCAGAGTCGAGACCCACGTGACGGCGTTCGCCGAGCGGATTACCGAAACTCCCCAAATTTACGACGCCGCCCGCGGCGCCGATGTGCTTGCTGGTGCGCTGAAGGCGCTGCGTGAAGTGCCGGCGCTTGCCGCTTCCGCCGAGATTTTGGCGGCGCCTGGCCCTGCGGCGCTGCTCGAGGGGGTGTTCTCGGCCTCGCCTTATCTCGCCGCGCTCGCCCGGCGATCTCCCCATCTCCTGCTGGAATGCCTGACGCGGGATCCCGATACCCATTTGGCGGAAGCGCGCGAAGCGCTTGCTCAGGATGTCGCGCAAGCGACCGGCCAGAAGGAGGTCATGACGCTGCTGCGGCAGTTCAAGCAGCGGACGGCTTTGCTGATCGGGCTTGCCGATCTCGGCGGTGTATGGACCACGGAGGTGGCGCTGCGGGCCTTGAGCGAAGCGGCGGATACGTCGGTGCAGCAAGCGGTCACGTTCCTGTTCCGCAAAGCCCGTGAAGCGGGGCAGGTCAGCGCGCAAGAGAACGCGGCCGGCTATTTCGTCATCGCCATGGGCAAGCTCGGCGCCATGGAGCTCAATTATTCGAGCGATATCGACTTCATGGTGTTCTACGACGCCGAGCGCGCGGGCCTTGCCGCGGATACAGAGCGATCTTCCTTCTTCGTCCGCCTGACCCGCGATCTCGTCCGTCTGCTGCAGGAGCACACGGCCGACGGCTATGCCTACCGCACCGACTTGCGGCTGCGGCCCGACCCGGGCGCCACCCAGATCGCGCTCTCCACCGACGCCGGCCTCACCTATTACGAGAGCTTCGGCCAGAACTGGGAGCGGGCGGCGCTGATCAAGGCGCGCATCGCGGCCGGCGACGTCGCCTTGGGCGGTGAATTCCTGGTGCAGCTCGCACCTTTCATCTGGCGCAAATATCTCGATTTCGCCGCCGTCGCCGACATCCATGCCATGAAGCGCCGCGTGCATGCCTTTAAGGGCCATGGCGCCATTGCCGTGGAAGGCCACGACATCAAGCTTGGCCGAGGCGGCATCCGCGACATCGAGTTCTTTGCCCAGACCCAGCAGTTGATCGCCGGCGGCCGCCACCCGGAACTCAGAACACGCGGGACAGTCCAGACCCTGGAGGCGCTCGCCGCGGGCGGCTGGATCGAACCCCAGACGGCGGACGATCTCACCCAGGCCTATTACTTTCTTCGCCGCATCGAGAACCGCATCCAGATGGTCGGCGATGAGCAGACGCATATCATTCCCGCCGATCGCGCAGAGCTCGACCGCCTCGCCAGGCTCTCGGGCTTCGACGACACGGATGAATTCGGTGATGCGCTCTTGGCCCGGTTCAGGCTGGTGGAAAGCCATTACGGCGCGCTGTTCGAAAAGATCCCGGAGCTGTCTACGGCAGCGCCCGGAATCGTGGTTGCCGATGAAAACGATCCGGCCACGCTGGCGAGCCTGGGGGAACTCGGCTTCGACAATCCGGAGGCGGCGGTTGGCGCCATCCGCGCCTGGCAGTCGGGCCGCTATGCCGCCACGCGTAGCGCGAAGTCACGGGAGCGGCTGACCGAATTTCTTCCCTTGCTGCTCGATGCGTTCGGCCGCACTTCGGAACCGGACCTGGCGCTCGCCACCTTCGATAAGGTGATCGCGAGCATGCCTGCCGGGCTTCAGCTCTTCTCCCTGTTTGCCGCCAATCCCAGCCTTTTGCGCCTCGTCGCCGACATCATGGGCACGGCGCCGCGGCTTGCGAATATCATCGGTCGCCGGCCGCGGCTCCTCGATGCGGTGCTCGATCCGGGGTTTTTCGGCGCGGTCCCGACGCCGGCCAAGCTCAAAGAGCTGGTCGCCACTGCGCTCAATCTCGCCACCGACTATCAGGATGCGCTCGACCGGGCACGGATCGTCGGCCGCGAGCAGGGCTTCTTGATCGGCGTCCGGGTGATATCCGGCACGATCTCGGCGCGACAGGCGGGCGCCGCCTATGCGGGTCTGGCAGAGACGCTGATCGAGGCGCTTGCCGGATTTGTCGGCGAGGAGCTCGAAAGCCAGCACGGGCGCATGCCGGGCGGCGAGACGTCGGTGGTGGCCATGGGCAAGCTAGGCGGGAACGAGATGACGGCGGCGTCGGATCTCGATCTCGTCACCGTGTACGATTTTGCCGGCGACGACGCACATTCCGACGGCGAAAGGAGCCTGTCGGGCACGCAATATTATACCCGCTTCACCCAGCGCCTGATCGCCGCGCTCTCGGCGCAGACCGCCGAAGGCGCACTCTATGAGGTGGATATGCGGCTGCGGCCGTCCGGGAGCCAAGGGCCGGTGGCGACCAAGCTCTCGAGCTTCGTCGACTATCAGACGGGCTCGGCCTGGACCTGGGAGCATTTGGCGCTGACGCGCGCCCGTGTCGTCACCGGGCCGGTGGCGCTCCGCCTGGCGATCAACCAAACGATTAGGTCGGTGCTGTCGCGCCCGCGGGACCGGGTCGCCGTGGCCGAAGAGGTGAGGGCCATGCGGGCGAGAATCGCCGACGAGAAAGGCACCGCCGATATCTGGAATCTGAAGCAGGTACGGGGCGGGTTGATCGACCTCGAATTTCTCGCCCAATTCCTTCAGCTGGTGAGCGCCTCCGAGCATCCAGAGGTGCTCGATCAGAATACCGAGATGGCACTCACCAAGCTCTCCGCCGCCGGCGTGCTGAGCCCCGGCGACTCCGAGATCCTGATTCCGGCGGCGCGTCTCTGTCACACGCTCACGCAAATCTTGCGGCTCTGTCTCGACAAGCCGTTTACCGCCGACAAGGCGCCTTTGGCGCTGCGGGAGTTGCTGGCGCGGGCCTCCGACATGCCGGACTTCGACACGCTGGAGGCGACGCTCAAGGACACGCTCGCCGCCGTGCATGAGGCGTTCGAGCGGCTGGTGGCGTGAGAAAAGGGTGGAGCGGCGCTGGTCGCCTTAGAAGACCTAGGCGCTCTTGGCGAGCGGCGCTTCTTCGCCCGGTGCCGCCGCGTGTGATGGCAGGATGCAGGTCACCGTCGTGCCCTGGCCTTCGCGGCTCTTGATCTGGAGGCTGCCGCCGTGCAGCTCGACGAGCGCGCGGGAGATGGCGAGCCCGAGACCGCTGCCCTGATGGCTCTTGGAGAACTGGTTCTCGACCTGCTCGAAGGGCCGGCCAAGCTTGCCGATGTCGGTCTCGGCGATGCCGATGCCCGTATCCTTGATGGCGATCTTCACCTGTCCGCGAATGCGGGACACGTGTATGTCGACACGGCCGCTGTCGCGCGTGAACTTGACGGCGTTGGCCAGGAGATTGAGGAAGATTTGCTTCAGCGCCCGCCGGTCCGCCTCGATGGCGAGATGGGCCGGGCCGTGGCGTTCCACCGTGATGTCGCGATCCGTGGCGGCTTTGCTCACCACCTTCATACTGTCCTCGATGATGTCGGCCACGTCCACGGTGCCGACATCGAGGCTCATGCGTCCGGCCTCGATCTTCGACATGTCGAGGATGTCGTTAATGACCTCGAGCAGGTAAGCGCCGCTGGCGTAGATGTCGCGTGCGTATTCGTCATATTTCGGGTGGCCGAGCGGGCCGAACAGAGCCTGCTGCATGACCTCCGAGAAGCCGATCACCGCGTTCAAGGGCGTGCGCAGCTCGTGGCTGATATTGGCCAGGAACTCGGACTTGGCGCGGTTCGCCGCTTCGGCGCGGTTCTTCTCCAGGGCATATTTCTCGGCGAGGTCGACAAGCTGTTGCTTCTGATGCTCGAGCTCGCGGCGCGATAGCCTCAACTCGGCGACGCTGGCGCGGAGCTGCTGCTCGCTCTCGCCGAGCCGCTGCTGGCTTTCCTTCAGCACGGTGATGTCGGTACCGACGCTCACATAGCCGCCGTCGCGGGTGCGGCGCTCATTGATGTGCAGCCAGCGGCCATCCTCGATCTGGGCCTCATAGGTACGGGAATCGTCGACATATTTGCCGGCGACGGCGATGCGCTTGGAGACGATGGGCTCGGAAGCCGCGGCGATCACTTCGTCATAGGGGCTGCCGGGTCGCACCATGTCGTCGGCCAGACCGTGGAACTGCTGATATTTGCTGTTGCACATCACCAGCCGGTTCTGGTTGTCCCACAGCACGAAGGCCTCGGAGATCGTCTCCACCGCGTCGCGCAGCCGCGCATTGGCGTCGCTGGAGCCCGGGAGGGCGTCCTCGTCGGCAAGCACGGCCATGCCGGTCAGATAGGGTTCGGCGTCGGTCAGGCTGCGGGTAATGTGACCGCGCAGGCGCACCGAGATCCAATGACCCTCGGCGTGGCGGAGCCGGAAGCATTGATCGAAGGCGGAGATGCCTTCGCGCATATGGCGGTCCAACTCGGCGCGGAGGTCGTCGTCGGGGTGCAGGGCCTTGGCCAGGTCGCGGAAAGGCATGGCATCGCCGGTTGGCTCCAGGCCGAGCAGGCGATGCATCGGCGCCGACCAATGCACATGGCCGCGGGCGAGGTTCCAGCGCCAGAAGCCGCAGCCGGGCAATGTCTCGGTCAGCTCTTGGGTCAGGCTGTCGCTCTCCTCGCGTGCGACCGAAGGCACGAGATACCAAAGCCCGCCGGCGAAGAGCGCCAGCACCAGTCCGGCGCATACGAGCAGCGTAATCTCGATGGTCGCGTCGCTCCGCCAAGCACCGAGCGCCCCGCTGATGGGCTGGACGAAGGCGATTTGCGCGTCGGTCTCGGGGACGTTGCGGACGGTGACGAGCGCATCGGTGCCGTCCAGAAGGCTGATGCGAAGCACGCCTGCATCGGCACCCATGATCGTCAGCGGTTGCTGCGGACCGAGAATCGTGAGGAGGTTGCCCTTGAAATGGCTGTCGATCGGTGCGCGGGCCTGGACGTCACCTTCGGCGTCGGCGAGGAGGGCGGTACGGCCGTTGTGCGTCGCGCCTCTGGGCAGGCTGCCGGCCAGCGCGCCTTGCCAGTCCGTGCTGGAGCTGAGGGTCTCGTCCTGGAGGTGAAGGGCGGTCACGTCGGCGACCAGGGCGAGCTGGCGTTCGGCGGTAGTAAGAGCCGTCGTCTTGCCGTTGCCGATTTGGTAGGCGAAGCCGGCGATGGCGACGGCGGCGAAGCCGATCAAGAGAAGCGGAACAATGCGGCGCAAGGCGTCTGTCGTGGGGAGATGTCGGTCGATGATCTGCCGCAGGTCCTGCCATTGCGGCCCCGCGGTAGAAAAGACTCCCTCACCTCGCGCAGAACGCGCCCCCGCCATTCGGTCCCCCTAACTTCTCCCGCGTCGTGTTCCGGAGAAGTTGCCGCATCTCCGAATCGCTTCCATCCATGGAATCGACGATCAGAGCATCTGTCCAGAGAAACCTGTGGAAATTCGGTTAATAACCCGTTGACAGAGGTTAAGACTTTATCCGTCGCCTAGGGTTTTGCTGACGATCTCGTAGCTGTCGGTGGACAGCGATTGCCCCGCGAGATCCTCGAGTGCGGCCTTGGCATGGGCCTGCCGGCCCGGTTCCAGCGTGCGCCAGCTCTCGAATGCGCCGAGAAGCCGTGCGGCCACGTGGGGGTTGAAGCGATCGATCTCGAGCGCCTGGCCGGCCAGCAGCGCATAGCCCGCACCGTCGGCACGATTGAAGCCGGACGGGTTGGCCTGGGCGAAGCTGCCGATCAAGGCGCGTACGCGATTGGGATTCTTCAAGGAGAATTTCGGGTGGGCCAGCAGCGCCTGAACGGTCTCCACGGAATCGGGACGCGCAGCGCGGGCCTGCACGGCGAACCATTTGTCGAGCACGAGCGGCTCGTCCTGCCAGCGCGCATAGAAATGCTCGAGGGCGGCGTCGCGGACCGGCGATTGCAGCTGAGACAGGATCGAGAGCGCCATAATGGCGTCGGTCATGTTCGACGCCTCGTAATAGTGACGCTCGGCGCGGGCGATCTCGTCCGGCTCTTCGGTCGCCGCCAACAGATCGAGCGCGGCGAGGCGCAGCGCCCGGAGCCCGGCGCTCTTCGGGTCCGGGGAGAAGGGTGCGTCCGTGCCTGCTGTATCGTACAGCGCGGCGAGCGTGTCGCCGATGGCGCCGCCGATCTTGGCGCGCAAGGCATTGCGGGCCGTATGCACGGCGTCCGTATCCACGTTGCGGACGAGCTCCCGGGCGATGTCGGACTCGCTCGGGAGTTTCAGAGTCTCGGCGCGATAGGCCGGCAGCAGACTGTCGTCCCTGGCGGCGCTGGCGAGCGCCTGGGCAAGCCGCATAGCCTCCGTGCCCGTCACCTGTCCGGCGTTGCCGTTGCGCGCGGCGGCGGTCAACAAGTTCCCCGCATATGTCTGGGTCGCCTGCCAGCGATTGAACGGGTCGCTGTCATGCATCATCAGGAACTCGATCTGATTGGCATCGAGACTCGTGGTGAGGCGCACGGGCGCCGAAAAGTCCCGCAGCAGGGAGGGTGTCGGCGGGGCAGGCACGTCGTGGAACTCGAAGACCTGCTCGCGCTCCGTCACCTCGAGGAGCCCGTCGGTGAGCGTCTCGCCATTGAGCTTGAGCGGCAGCTCATCGCCATTGGCGCCGATGAGGCCCACTTTCAGCGGGATCAGCATCGGCTCCTTGCTGGTCTGGCCCGGGGTCGGCGGCACCACCTGGCTCACATGCAGCTTCGCGGTCTTGGCGTGGGGATCGTAATCGAGCGAGCAGGCAAGCTCCGGCGTGCCGCTTTGCGTGTACCACAACATGAATTGCGATAGGTCGCGGCCGGAGACGTCAGCCATGGCGTCGACGAAGTTCTCGACCGTCGCCGCCTCGCCGTCATGGCGCTCGAAATACAAGTCGAGGCCTTTGCGGAAGGTCTCGCGGCCGAGCAGGGTCTGCAGCATGCGGCAAACCTCGGCGCCCTTCTCGTAGACCGTGGACGTATAGAAGTTGTTGATCTCGATATAGGAGGCGGGCCGCACCGGGTGGGCAAGAGGCCCGGCATCTTCCGGATATTGATGGGTTTTCAGCATGCGGGCATCGATGATGCGCTCGACCGGTCCAGTGCGGACGTCGCCGGTGAACTCCTGATCGCGAAAGACGGTGAGCCCTTCCTTCAGGCAGAGCTGAAACCAGTCGCGGCAGGTGACCCGGTCGCCGGTCCAGTTATGGAAATATTCGTGGGCGATCACGCTTTCGATCGAGTGGTAGTCGGCGTCGCTTGCGGTGTCGGGCCGGGCCAGCACGAGCTTGTCGTTGAAGATGTTGAGTCCCTTGTTCTCCATCGCGCCCATATTGAAGTCGCTGACGGCAACGATGTTGAACACGTCGAGATCGTATTCGAGACCGAAGCGTTCCTCGTCCCAGCGCATGGCGCGCTTCAGCGACTCCATGGCCCAGCCGCAGCGGTCCTCCTTGCCCGGCTCGACATAGATGCCGAGCGCCACCTCCCGGCCCGAGGCCGTGGTGAAGCTGTCGTGCACCGAGGCGAGGTCGCCGCCGACGAGCGCGAACAGATAAGAGGGCTTGGGGAAGGGGTCGTGCCACACGGCGAAGTGCCGGTCCGTGCCGGGCATATCGCCATGCTCGATTAGATTGCCGTTTGACAGCAGCACCGGCGTCGTGGCGCGGTCTGCCTCGATGCGCACCGTATAGACGGCGAGCGCGTCAGGTCGGTCGATGAAATAGGTGATGCGGCGAAAGCCTTCCGGCTCGCACTGGGTGCAATAGGTGCCGCGCGAGCGATAGAGGCCGGACAGCTCCGTATTGGCCTCGGGATCGCACAGGGTGACCACTTCCAGGGTGAAGGGCTGCGCCGGCACGTTCGCAATCGTGAGTGAGCTCGCGGAAAGCGCATAGTCGCCGGGCGACAGGTCCTTGCCGTCCAGTGAGACCCGCTCGAGGGTCAGATCCTCGCCGTCGAGCACCAGCTTCTGCCCGGGCGCGACTTTCGGGTTCGGCCGCATTCTGAGCTTGGAGGCGACGCGGGCGTCCTTGGGCGTCAGGTGTACGTCGAGAGCGACCTCCTCGATGAGATAAGCGGGCGGCGCGTAGTCCCGCAGGAACTTCGTTTGGCGGCTGGAATCGGTCATGGCGGAAAGATCAATCCTCGCACAGGGCAGTTAGAGGCCGGGCGGCCATGCCTAATCCGAACGGTGGCGGCTGTCGAGGCTGGCCATGGAATTTAGGGCCGAATTCCGCGCTCTCCAAGGGATGAAACCCTAGGCGGGGTGGCGCGTTAGACCCTTTACACCTCATGTAGGAGAAACATCGATGAGCAGAACTCAGGCGGAAACACGCCCCGCATACAGCGTCCCGCCGCAAGCCTATCCAGCCGAGAAGGCGCGCCAAGGCGAGATCATCCTCAAGACCAAATGGTCACGGATCGTCTTCCTGACCGGGTTGTTCGGCAGCTTTCTGCTTCTTGCCGTGCTGGCGATCGTGCTGGGGATTGTCGGCTAGACAGCGAATAGGAGATTCCATGACCGGAAAAGCGGACCGAATATCATCCGAGCCATTGCATCACGTGTCCGCACGCGACTATCCGGGGGAGTGGGCACGCCAAATCGAGCTGTACTTGGACCGGGATCATCACCGCCTCGTGTTTTTCGGCGGCCTGTTCGGCGGCTTCGTCCTGCTCGTCGTGGTCGCGCTTCTGGTCGGCGTCATTATCGACGGCTCGTCGGGCGCCATATCGACCGTCGCCACGGATCTCTAATCGAGATCGATCCGCCGCAAGCGGAGCGCGTTGCCCACCACCGACACGGACGACAGGCTCATCGCGGCCGCGGCGACGATCGGCGACAATAGAATTCCAGCCACGGGATAGAGCACGCCGGCAGCGACCGGGACGCCGATGGCGTTGTAGAAAAACGCAAAGAACAGATTCTGCTTGATATTGCGCATAGTGGCGCGGGCAAGCTTGACCCCACGCACGACGCCGCGCAGATCGCCCTTCAACAAAGTAAGCCCGGCGCTTTCCATGGCGACATCCGCGCCCGTTCCCATGGCGATGCCCACATCCGCCTTGGCCAGAGCCGGCGCATCGTTGATGCCGTCACCCGCCATGGCGACCACGGCACCCTTCTTCTGCAAGTCCTCGATCAGGGTTAGCTTTTCTTCCGGCTTCAGTCCGGCATGTACCTCGTCGATGCCGAGCTTGGCGGCGACGGCCTTCGCCGTCGTCTCATTGTCGCCGGTCGCCATGACGATGCGCAAGCCCAGTGCATGAAGCTTGGCGATGGCCTCCGCGGCGCTCTCCTTGATGGGATCGGCCACGGCGACGATGCCGGCGAGCTTGTCGTCGGCACTTAGGAACATGACCGTCTGGCCGTCCTGGCGCCGCGTCTCGGCGGCGTCCGCCAGCGGCGCGACATCGATGCCGGAGGCCTCCATCAGGCGGGCGTTGCCGAGAAGGGCATCGCGGCCGCCGACCCGGCCCTTGACGCCTTGGCCCGTGATGGCGTCGAAGCCTTGCGCCTTCTCCGGCTTGAGACCTTTGTCTTCGGCGCCGCGCAGGATCGCCTCGGCCAGCGGATGCTCGCTCCCGGCCTCGAGCGCCGCGGCCAACCCAAGCACCTCGTTCTCCTTGAACCCTTTCGCGGCTTCGACCCCGGTCAGGGTCGGCTTGCCCTCGGTCACCGTGCCGGTCTTGTCGACAACGAGCGTATTGACGGCGGCGAGGCGCTCCAGCGCGCCGGCGTTGCGCACGAGCACACCGGCCTGCGCGCCACGGCCGGTGGCCACCATGATGGAAATCGGCGTGGCCAGCCCCAGCGCGCAGGGGCAGGCAATGATGAGCACGCTCACGGCCGCGACCAGCGCGTGGGCGAGTTGCGGCGAGGGGCCGAAGAAGACCCAGACGATGAATGCGATCACCGCGGCGGCGATCACCGCGGGCACGAAATAGCCGGCGACCACGTCGGCGAGCGCCTGAATCGGCGCGCGGGAGCGCTGGGCGTCGGCGACCATGTGGACCACTTGCGACAGCGTCGTCTCCGCGCCGGTGCGGTCGACGCGCAGGTCGAAGGAGCCAGACCCGTTGAGGGTGCCGCCGGTGACGGAATCGCCTTCCGTCTTCTCCACGGGCACGGACTCGCCGGTGAGCATGGATTCGTCGACGGCGCTACGGCCCTCGGTCACGGTGCCGTCGATGGGGATATTGTCGCCCGGCCGCACGCGCAACACGTCGCCGACCTTGACCTCGGCGAGCGGCACGGTCTCGGTCTTTCCGTCTTTCGCCACGCGCAGCGCCGTCTTGGGCGCGAGATCGAGCAGCGCGCGGATGGCCCCGCCAGTCTTCTCGCGCGCCCGCAACTCCAGCACTTGGCCGACTAGCACCAGCGCCACGATGACCGCGGCCGCTTCGAAATAGACGGGCACGAGGCCATGTGCGTCGCGCATGGAGGCCGGAAACAGGCCGGGCGCGAGGGTGGCGACGACGCTGTAGAGATAGGCGGCGCCCGTGCCCAATCCGATCAGGGTGAACATGTTGAGCCAACCCGAGCGGAGCGAGGCGACGCCGCGGACGAAGAACGGCCAGCCGCACCACAGGACGGCGGGGGTGGCGAGCACCAGCAAGAGCCATTGCTCGGCCCGTGGCGACAGGAAGGGCAGGAGGTCGACGCCGAAGACATGGGCGCTCATGTCGATGGCGGCGATGATGAGCGACAGCGGCACGGCGAGTTTGAGGCGCCGGGTAAAGTCGATCAGCTCCTCGTTCGGCGCATCCTCCGGCAGCACGCCCATGGGCTCGAGCGCCATGCCGCAGATGGGGCAGGGGCCGGGGGCCTTTTGCACGATCTCCGGATGCATGGGGCAGGTGTAGAGGGTGCCGGGTGGTGCCGGCTCAGGCTCGTCCTGCTTGTTCAGATAGCGCCCGGGGTCCGCGACAAATTTCGCCTGACAGCCGGCGGAGCAGAAATGATAGATGTGCCCCTGATAGTCATGGCTCGGCTTGCCGGCATGCGGGTCGACCTTCATGCCGCAGACCGGATCGATGGCGAGATGGGTGTCGGCGGTTGTGGCTTCTGTCATGCTTTCAAAACCATAGAGGTTCAATCCTCATATAGTGATTCATGCCTGGCACATCAGCGCCTAGCATAGGGTAAAGACCAGTTTTGTCGGGGGGCGGCGGCTTTGCGGACTCTTATCGTTGAGACTTTCATCGTGCTGCTTGCCGTCGTGGGCTTCGGTGGCGGCTATCTGCTGGGGGACAGGCAGCAGACCGATTGGTACACGGCGGACGTCTCGACGCTCGGTCCGGGGCCGGAGAACGATCTGATCCGCTACGGCCACGATCTGATCGTCAATACGCCGCGTCATATCGGCAGAAGCGCCGAGAACCCCGACATGGCGTTCGCCGGGAACGACCTCAGCTGCCAGAGCTGCCACCTCAAAGCCGGTATGCAGCCCTTCGCGGCCCCCTTCGTCTCCACGGTCGCCACCTTTCCGATGATGGTCAACAATCAGGTGCTGCCGCTCAGCGAGCGCATCAACGGCTGCGTCGAGCTTGGCTTGAATGGCCGGCCGCTGCCCGACGACAGCCGCGAGCTGCAAGCGCTCGTCGCCTATATGGTTTTCGTCGGCAAGGACAATCCGAAAGGCGTGCGCGCGCCCGGCATGGGGCTGATGCCTATCGGCTTTCCGGCGGCTGTGCCCGACGCGCGCCGCGGCGCGGACGTCTACGCGGCGAGCTGCGCCAGTTGCCATGGCGAGAATGGACAGGGCGAGCCAAAGGCGAGCCCGGAGGTGGGCTACTATGTTCCGCCGCTATGGGGTGACGGGAGCTTCAATGGCGGCGCCGGCATGGGCAAGATCGCCTATGCCGCGTCCTATATCCGCTCGAATATGCCTCCGGGCGTCGACTATTCGGAGCCCACCCTCACCGTGCAGCAGGCCTGGGACGTGGCAGCCTATATGAACTCGAAGCCGCACCCGGTGGCGCCGCCGGAGCCCGAGCCCACCGAAGCGGCGGATGGGGAGGAGGCTGCTCCCGAGGAGACGCCGCCAAACTGAGCGCACGCGTTAAGCATTGGGCGCTTGCGGGGCCGGTGCGCTGACGCCATGTTCAGGCATGTATTGGCCTTCAGACTTGGATTCTCGTCGAGAGCGTAAGCCGTTGAAATCTGACTCCCAGAAACCAGACCTGCACCGCTTTTGCGTCGCGCCGATGATGGAGTGGACCGACCGCCACTGCCGCAGCTTCCTGCGGTTGATCTCGGCCCGCGCGTTTCTCTACACGGAGATGGTAACGGCCGAGGCCGTGATCTATGGCGACCGGGAGCGCGTGCTCGGCTTCGATCCGGACGAGCATCCCGTCGGGCTTCAGCTCGGCGGCAGCGATCCGGACAAGCTGGCGGCCGCGTCGCGCATCGGCGCGGACTGGGGCTATGACGAGATCAACCTCAATATCGGTTGCCCGTCGGACCGGGTGCAGTCGGGCCGCTTCGGCGCCTGTCTCATGACCGAGCCCGCGCTCGTCGCCGATTGCGTGCGCGCCATGGGCGAGGCCACCTCGCTCCCTATCACCGTGAAATGCCGCATCGGCGTCGACGATCAGGATAGCGAAGCCGGTCTCGATAGTTTCATCGATACGGTGGCGGACGCCGGCTGCAGCACCTTCACCGTGCATGCGCGCAAGGCCTGGCTGCAGGGTTTGAGCCCCAAGGAGAACCGTGACGTGCCACCGCTCGATCACGAGCGCGTTCATCGTCTGAAGGCGCGCCGGCCGGAGCTTGAGATCGTCATCAATGGCGGCATCGCCTCGCTGGCCGAAGCCGAGCCGCATCTCGCGCAACTCGACGGCGTGATGTTGGGCCGGGCGGCCTATGCGGATCCTTATCTCTTGGCCGAGGTGGACCGGGCGCTCTACGGGTCGGACGCAACGCCGCTCGCAAGGGACCAGGTCCTCGACCGGTTCATGGTCTATGTGGAACGGGAGCTGGCCCGCGGGGTCCGGCTCAACTCCATGACGCGGCATATCCTCGGCCTGTTTCACGGCCAGCCGCGGGCGCGGGCCTTCCGCCGCCACATCGCCGAGAACGCCCATCTCGAGGGCGCCGGCATCGAGGTGCTGGAGCAGGCGCGGGCGATCGTCTCGGGTGAAAGCTATGGGGCGGTGGCGGCCGAATAGCGCGGCGCTCGCCTGAAACCAATCTCGTCATGCCGGGCACCCGGGATCTAAGTTTTGATCCGAGCCTGTGCCCGGGCATGACGAATTCCGTTTGTCCGCTGCTTGCCGGCTCAACCGGTTTGGCGGGAGGGTTTCTTGCGATCTCCGATCGCGAGGATGAGACCCTGGATATCGAGGAAGCGGGCGGTGCGCTCGCAATATTCGCGGTAGCTCGCACCGTAATGCTCATTCAGCCATTCCTCTTCGACCAGGGACATCAGCACATAGGCGCCGATCATCACGCCGGATAGAACGATGGTGAGGATTGAGTTGGCGCCGATCGACAGACCGATCAGGCCGACGATCGAGGCGGTGTATTGCGGGTTTCGGCTGAAGCGATACAGGCCGTGGCCCACCAGACCGTCGGAGCCGCAATAGGTGTTGCCGAGGCCGAGATTGAAATAGCCGTAGACGGTGACGAAGAGCCCGCCAAGGCCGAGCGGCAGCCCGACAATGAATCGGGTCCAATCGAGCAGCGGGGCCGCGTTCCAATCGAGAACGGCGACGAGGAAGGTCAGCACCATGCCGCCGCGGAACAAGCTCCAGAAGGTGAGGCTCTGCCAGCTTCCCGGCGCCGGCGTGGGCCAGATGCGGAAGGGCGGAAAGAAGAGCGTGCGCAGCAGAAGAGAATCGAGGGTGAGGCCGATGATGAGGCCTGCTGCGAAGACGACGCCTGTGTAATCGAATTGGATCATAACAGGCGTGCAAGGAAGCAGATTCGGATTGCGAATTTGCGACAGATATCTGACCGTTATGTTGCGGTCGGCGCTTCGAAGTCTCCCTAGATCTTCTGATTATACGCCCCGACCTCCGGCTGCTTGGCGAGCTCCGCGTCGATCTCGGCGAAGATGGCGCGCATGTTTGCTTCGGACGTCGGGCTCTCCACCACGACCACCAGCTCCGGCTTGTTGGAGGACGCGCGCACCAGCCCCCATGTGCCGTCTTCGAGAACGATGCGGATGCCGTTCACGGTGATCAGTTCACGGATCTTTTGTCCGGCGAGCGAGCCGCCTTGCGCGGCGAGGTCCTCGAAATGCTTCACCACACGGTCGACCACGTCGTATTTCACCTCGTCGGCGCAATGGGGCGACATGGTGGGAGACTGCCAGGTGCGCGGCAGGGCGTCTTTGAGTTGGGCAAGTGTCTTGTCGGGGTTGCGATCAAGCATGTCGAGGACGGCGAGCGCAGACACCAGGCCGTCGTCATAGCCGCGGCCGAGGGGTGGATTGAAGAAGAAGTGACCTGATTTCTCGAAGCCGACCAGCGCGCCGGTCTCATGGCTGTAGCGCTTGATGTAGGAGTGACCTGTCTTCCACAGCACCGTCTTGGCGCCGTATTGTTTCAGCACCGGGTCGGTCTGGAACAGGCCGGTCGACTTCACGTCGGCGACGAAATGCGCGTTTGGATTCTGCGCGGCGATGTCGCGGGCGAGCATGACGCCGACTTTGTCCGCGAAGATCGCTTCGCCCGTATTGTCCACCACGCCGCAGCGGTCGCCGTCGCCATCGAACACAAGGGCGAGATCCGCCTTGTGCTTGAGCACGGCATCGCGTGTGGCGCCTAGCATGGCCATATCTTCCGGGTTCGGGTTGTGGGCGGGGAAGCTGTGGTCGAGCTCGCAGTTGAGCGGGATGACGGTGCAGCCGATCTCGGCGAGAACGTGCGGCGCGAAGGCGCCGGCGGTGCCGTTGCCGCAGGAGACCACCACTCTGAGCGGACGGCTCAGCTTGGGACGGTCGAGCAGGTCGGCCATGTAGCGCTCGGCCAAGTCCGGGACATAGATGTAACGGGCGCCCTCGTGATAGGGCGCGAATTTCGCGTTCATCACGATTTCCTTCAGCGCCGTCATATCCTCGGGCGAGAAGGTGAGGGGCCGCTCGAAGCCCATCTTGATGCCGGTCCAGCCGTTATCGTTGTGGCTTGCCGTCACCATGGCAACGCCTTCGACCTTGAGCTCGAATTGCGCGAAGTAGGCCATGGGCGACAGCGCTAGACCGATATCGTGAACCTCGGCGCCGCCGGCGAGCATCCCCGTGGTCAGCGCGGCCTTGATCGCCGAGGAATATGATCGGAAGTCGTGACCGATCACGATGCGGACCGGTATGCCGCGCTCGCGCATCAAGGTGGTCAGGCCAAGGCCCACTGCCTCCATGCCAAGCAGGTTTATCTCTTCGGGAAAGAGCCACCGCGCATCGTATTCGCGGAATCCGGTGACCTTGACCAGGGGCAGACGTTCGAACTCAGCGGTATTTGGAACGAGATCTTGACGCGGTTTCGGGAACATTCTCACCCCTGTATTTTTGCGTTTCAGGCTTAATTCTGTACATAACAAGCGCGACGAGAGCCGCGAGGTTCCTGAAGCAGAACCGTTTATGCATCGCTCCTAATGCAAGCGAGTTGCAATCGAAAAGAGAGCGCTTGCATGGCGCGTTCTAGACCCCTAGGAGCCACTCTGTCTTCCATCGCGGGGTCGGCACCCGCGTCATCTCACCACAAGCTCCGTATTGGCCACTATGAAGAAGGTGATCAAGCTCGCGCTTTCGGGAATCGGCATCGGCGTTCTCGTCCTGGTGCTGAAATACGCGGCTTATCATCTAACCGGTAGCGTCGCACTCTACTCCGACGCGCTGGAGAGCATCGTTAACGTCGCGACAGCTCTCGCGGCGTTCTTTGCCGTTCGCCTCAGTGCTCGTCCGCCGGATTCCAATCATCCTTACGGTCACCACAAGGCCGAATATCTTTCCGCGGTTCTGGAAGGCGTGCTGATCGTCGTGGCGGCGATTGCCATTCTGCAGAAGGCCTACTTCGCTTACCTGGATCCGCGCTCGATCGAAGCGCCACTTCTTGGTCTCGCGATCAATGGCGCCGCGACGGTCATCAATGGCGTTTGGTGTCTGGTGCTGTTCCGGGCCGGCCGTAGCCGCCGGTCGCCCGCGTTGCTGGCGGACGCGCGCCATCTCCTGACGGACGTGGTCACGTCACTTGGCGTCTTTGTGGGCGTCGCGCTTGTGGCGTCCACGGGCTGGCTGGTTCTCGATTCCCTGATGGCTGTTATTGTTGCCCTGAACATCCTGTGGTGGGGGTGGGTGCTCGTGCGCCAGTCGATCGGCGGCCTGATGGACGAGGCGGTCCCCGACGACGAGCTCGAAAAGATTCGCCAGGCAATCTCGTCGGGCGCCGAAGGCGCGCTCGAGGCACACGACCTCCGCACGCGCCATGCCGCCCGCGCCACCTTCGTGCAGTTTCACCTAGTGGTGCCGGGCAGCATGAGCGTTGCCGAGTCGCATGAGATTTGCGATCGGATCGAAGGTGCGATCAAAGCCGACGTGCCGGATGCGGTCGTCACCATCCATGTGGAGCCCGAGCACAAGGCTAAGCATCCCGGAGGCGTGCCGGTCGTGTAACCGGCGGCCATGCCGCTATTGAACGAGCACGAGCTCGCCGCGTTGGATTTGGAAGCTTTTCAGCCGGCCCAGAAAGGTCATGCCGAGGAGGTTGGTGCTGAGCGCGCCTCTCTCGGCGACGGCGGCGGGCACGTCGCGGATGGTGATATCCTCCACACGCACACGGTCCAAGGTCACCGGGGCGACATAGGTGATGCCATTGGCGGTTTGGACTGGAGCGGTGAAGTCCAGACTGCGCGGCGAGAGCCCGAGGCGCTCGGCATCTTCATAGGTGAGCACGACCAGAGTGGCGCCCGTGTCGGCCACGAAGCTCGCCAGTCGCTCGTTAACGGCCGCCTTGAATACGAAGTGACCGCTCTCGTTCGCCCGCAGCCTGACTTCACGGGTGAATCCGGACGCCTTGTCCTCGGTCTCGGCGGGACGCTCCCGCATGGCCTCGGCGAAAGTCGGAAGACCGCCACGGTCGGGCCCGAAAGCCACGCGCAGATCGTCAAAAAAATAGATCACGGCGACGATGCCGAGCGCCAGGGCGCCCCACTGCATCGCCTCGATTAGCGTATGTTTGGTGGCTGAACGCAAAAGGCCTCGCTCCGATAGCGGCTGGCGTAGAGGGCCTTTAGCCGCGCAAGGTTAGGAAGTCGCCGGAAAACTCATAGGAGCGGAGGCGGCTTAAGAAACTCATACCGAGCAGGCTTTGGGTGAGGGCGCCGGGCCTGGCTACCAGGGCCTCGACCTTGGTGCGGTCCAGCGGGCCGATAGCGACCGTATCGATGAGGACGCGCGCCGCCACGGTGCGGCCGTTCGCCGTCATGACGGGGATCCGGTAGGTGAGCGTGTCGGGGTCGATGCCTGCCTTTCTGGCGTCCTCGGGCCGCAGCACGATGGACGAGGCGCCGGTGTCGACGATCATCGAGATCTCCTTGCCGTTGACCTCGACGGTGGCGAAGAAGTGGCCATTCAGGCGCTTGCGGATACGCACCTCCGTGAGGCCGCCGGCGCTCTGCTCGACGGTCATGGCCGTGCCGGGCAGGAGCTCACCGACAACGCGGGCGGCGATGGGTGTCAGCTCGTCCTTATAGGCATAGAGCGTGACCAGGCCGAGACCGAGCGCGAGCCACGTGACCGCATCGCGGAACATGGCGCTGGTGCCGCCCGCATAGCGAGTCACCAGTCCGCCGGCGACGTAGACGAGTAAGGCGAGAAAGACTGCGACATAGCCGAAAGTCGTGGCGTCGAGGCCGACGATCATGCCGTTGGCGTCGCTCACCAGCATCATGGCGCCGAGCGCGAGTATGAACAGGGCAAGCCAAGTGGTCACGCGCGTGAGCCTTCCGCTTCTGCCTGACGCTCCAGCCGTTCCAGGCGTTCGGGTAGGCCGGCCATGATGGCACGCCGTTCGGCGGGCGTCATGCCGGTCCAGCGCGCGATCTCGTCGCCGCTGCGGCCGCAGCCGACGCAAAGGCCAGACTTATCGTCGAGCAGACAGATATCAATGCACGGTGTTTCCAAGAGGCCCTGCCGGTTGCGTGTGTCGCTGCGTGTCCCTTGGGCCTATTTAGGGAGTCCGGCGGTGCAGGGCAAATCGGCCCCTTTCGGGGCTGCGCGGATAGGCTAGCTGGCGCGTTTGTCGCGGTCGGCCGGCCATGGCACTTCGGGCTGGTCTTCGCCGGGCTCCGCGAGGCGGGGCAACGCCTCCATGACGCGGCCCCGGGGCAAGGTGACGATCACCTCAGTGCCATAGCGCAGCTTGCTCTTGAGCTCGAACGTGCCGTCATGCAACTCGGTGAGCCCCTTGGTGATAGGAAGGCCGAGCCCGGTTCCGCCTTCCGCGGTCTGATGGGCGAGCGACCCCTGGCCGAAGCTGCGCAGCACGCGTGGGATCTCGCCTTCCGGAATGCCGGGGCCTGTGTCCTTGACGCTCAGGAATTGGCCGCCGAGAGCCGTACGCCCGACCTTCAGCGTGATCGTTCCGCCCGACGGCGTGAACTTGATGGCGTTGGAGAGCAGGTTGAGGCAGATCTGGCGTATCGCGCGCTCATCGGCCCAAAGCTGCGACAGGTCCTCCTCGAAGGAGTCGACGATCTTGAGGCCCTTGTTCTCGGCGCGGAGTCGCATCAGGCGGTGGCAATCCTCGACCACCTCGGCAAGGGAGATCGGCGCCTCGCGCAGCTCGTAGCGGCCGGCCTCGATGCGGCTGATGTCGAGGATCTCGTTGATGAGGGTGAGCAGGTGCTGCCCGCTCTGGTGAATGTCGTCGGCATATTCTTTGTAGGTCGGATTGGCGTGGGGCCCCAGAATCTCGCCGCGCATGATCTCAGAGAAGCCGAGGATGGCGTTGAGCGGGGTTCGCAACTCGTGACTCATGGTGGCCAGGAAGCGCGACTTGGCGAGATTGGCTTCCTCGGCGCGCAGGCGCGCATCGTCGGAAATCGATTTCGATTGCTCGAGCTCGGCGATCAAGGCGTCCTTCTCGGCGCGGTATTCCAGCATGGCCAGGACGGTCAGGTTGAAGCCGTTCATCAGCCAAATGAAATAGATGTGCACGCCGACGGCCATGGCCGCCATGGCCCAATAGAACGGATTATCGAGGAGGGCGAAGCGCACGACGATGGCGACCGTCATCGGCAACGTGCCGGCGTAGACGATGGGCATCACCGTCGAGGCGAACAGCATCCGCATGGAGATGACGACGAGGAGCGAGGCGAAGATGAAGGTGTGGGCCGCTTCGCTTTGGGTCTCCGGGCTGATGAAGGCGACGCTTGCCCACGTCACCCCGTATAGGAACTCGGCAGACGCGATTTTGGAGCGCCAGGAATGGGTGGTGGCATCGTCGTGCGGGGTGTTGGCGAATTGCCGGCACAGGGCGATGAGGATGCCCTTAGCCACGAACACGGCGCAGAGCCAGAGCAGAAGCGCGCGCGGTGGCGCCCAGAACATGGCGCCCATGGCAACGACGATGGCGAGCAGGGGGGTGGTGATGGCGGCCGACAGTTCGTTCTTCACGAACATCATCAGGAGCTCGTATTCGAACTCCGGCCTAGGCCCCGACTTGTAGGCGAGCTTCTCGCGAGCCTCCTGGACGCTGCGATAGGCACGCCGCTTATGGTTGTCGAGCGATCTCGAACGAACCCGTGGAGCCTCGGCTGACGCGCCTCCTGACATGGCCTATATTAAACTCGCAACTATCCCACTGACAAAAAAGCCTCGAAGGATCAATGGTATAGCTCCGGCACACGGCCGGAGTCGGACCCCCCGATTTAGGCTTAACGAGAACTATCAGCGGAAATCCCTAACGACGCGTTTACTGTCGCTCCGCGCTGAGACGGGATGGGATCAGATGCGGCCGGCCCGGGGCCGCCAAACAGGCTCGCGAAACAGACGGGGCCATGACTAGGATGGGAACTGAATGCAACTGACCGTTATCGGCTGCGGTGACGCCTTCGGCGCGGGCAGCCGCCTTCAGACCTCGTTTTGCGTCCGCTCGGGGCCTTCCACCTTCCTGATCGACTGTGGGGCGACGTCGCTCATCGGCATGCGACGGCTTGGGATCCGCCCCAACGATATCGATACGGTGTTCATCAGCCATCTGCATGGAGATCATTTCGGCGGGCTACCCTGGCTTCTCATCGACGCCAAATATGTGAGCAACCGCACCCGGCCGTTGGTCGTTATGGGACCGAAGGGTATCGAGGCCCGTTTCACCACCTTGGCCGAGGCCCTCTATCCGAATTCAACCACGGCGGAGCGCGGTTTCGATCTCGTCTTCGTCGAATACGAGGAGCAGGAGCCGTTCACGGTGGAAGACGTCACAGTGACGCCGTACGAGGTGAAACATCCATCGGGCGCGCCACCTTATGCGCTAAGATTCGCGGTCGACGGGAAATTGCTTTCCTTCACGGGCGACACGGGTTGGGTCGAGGTGCTGTGTGACGTGGCGCGCGACGCCGACCTCTTCATCAGCGAATGTTTCCAATATGACGTGACTCTGCCGATCCATCTCGATTACCGGACGATCAATGCCAATTACGAAAAGCTCGGCGCCAAGCGCGTGCTGCTCACCCATATGGGCGATGCCATGCTCGCCGAATTGGGCAAGGTCGATGCCACGCGCTTTCTGGTCGCTGAGGACGGCATGATCCTTGATATATGACCGCAGCCGTGACTGAACTCGACAATCTGCTCGGCGCCATCCGCGCCTGCCGCCAGTGCGTCGAAAACCCTCACGGAAAGACGCTGCCACATGAGCCACGGCCGGTGTTGCGGGCGACCAGCACGGCGCGGCTGGCGGTTTGCGGCCAGGCGCCGGGCACGCGCGTGCATGCGTCCGGCACGCCGTTTACCGATCCCTCCGGCGACAGGTTGCGAGCGTGGATGAGCGTGACCGAGGAGGAGTTCTACGACGAGAGCCGTCTCGCCATCGTGCCCATGGGCTTTTGCTTTCCGGGACAGGACGCTCATGGCGGGGATCTTCCGCCACGGCGCGAGTGCGCCGCTCTATGGCACCGTCAACTATTCGATGCATTGCCGCAGATCGAGCTCGTGCTGGCCGTGGGAGCGTACGCGCAGGATTTCCACCTCGGCGCGTCGCGGGGCAAGACCCTGCAAGAGACGATGCTGCGCTGGCGCGAGCATCTGAAGACGAAACGGCGGCCTCGGGTCTTGCCGCTGCCGCACCCGTCGTGGCGCAACAATGCCTGGCTTACCAGGAACCCCTGGTTTGAGGCGGAGCTGTTGCCGGTGCTGCGGCGCGAGGTGCGTCGCCTCCTGTAGACAGCTCGCTTGCGGGTCGTAGAAAATTAATCTAACACTTTGGGTAGAAGGCACAGTAAATGGAACCCTGTTTCCGCAAACCGCCATATGTGCGCGTAATTTTGTCAGGCTGAGAACAATTAAGCTATGGCGATGCTCGACCGCATGGATCGCAAGATCCTCGAAATCTTGCAAAGGGACAGTACGCTGCCGGTTGCCGAGATCGGCAAGCAGATCGGCCTGTCCACCACACCGTGCTGGCGCCGTATCCAAAAGCTGGAAGAGCAGGGCGTGATCGAGCGCCGCGTCGCGTTGCTCGATCCCAAGAAGGTCAATGTCGGCGTGACGGTGTTCGTGTCCATCACCACGAGCCACCACACTAAAGAGTGGCTTGAGCGGTTTCACGCGGCGCTCAACGATTTTCCCGAAGTGGTCGAGTTCTACCGCATGAGCGGCAAGGTGGACTATCTGCTCCGCGTGGTGGTGCCGGACATCGAACGCTATGACGCGTTCTACAAGCGGCTCATCTCCAAGATCGAGCTGTCCGACGTCAGTTCTGCTTTTGCCATGGAGCAGATCAAGTTCACCACGGCGCTGCCGCTCGACTACGCGGCGGAGGAGCCGCGCGTCTGAGCTATTTGCGCTCCAGCCGCGCGATCAGGCTCGACGTGTCCCAGCGGTTGCCGCCCATCGCCTGGACGTCCGCATAGAACTGATCGACGAGCGCGGTCACCGGGAGGCTCGCGCCGTTGCGGCGGGCCTCGTCAAAGCAGATGGCAAAATCCTTGCGGACCCAGTCCACGGCGAAGCCGAAGTCGAACTTGCCCTCGATCATGGTCTGCCAGCGATTGTCCATCTGCCAGGATTGGGCGGCGCCCTTCGAGATGGTGGCGATCACCTTCTCGACGTCGAGGCCCGCGGCCTTGGCGAAGTGAAGCGCCTCGGCGAGCCCTTCGATCAGACCGGCGATGCAGATCTGGTTGACCATTTTGGTGAGCTGGCCGGCGCCGGACGGTCCGATGAGATTGACGGCGTGGGCGTAAGCCTCAATCACCGGCCTGGCTTTGGCGAAATCGCTTTCATCCCCGCCGGCCATCACCGTGAGCGTTCCCCCTTCGGCGCCGGACTGGCCGCCAGATACGGGCGCATCGAGGCTGCCGGCGCCGCGGTCGCGCGCCGCCGCATGCAGTTCCCGGGCGATAGTGGCCGAAGCCGTGGTGTGGTCGACGAAGACGGCGTCCGGCTTAAGGGTTTGGAACGCGCCCTCCGGACTAAGGGTCACGGCGCGGAGATCGTGGTCGTTGCCGACGCAGGCGAAGACGAAGTCGGCGTCGCTTGCGGCCTCGGCCGGCGTTGCGGCCAGGGTTCCGCCATGGGTCTCGACCCAGCGTTCGGCCTTCTCACGGGTGCGATTGAACACCGTCACGTCATGGCCGTGGGCCTTGAGATGTCCGGCGAGGGGATAGCCCATCACGCCGAGCCCGATCCAAGCGACTTTGCTCATGCGACGCTCCATTTCGTCATTGCTTTGCTTCGAGCGGGCATAACACAAAATGAAATGGCCGGGACGAGCCCGGCCATTTCTGCAAACCATCTGAGGCGTTTGCGATCAGGCGATCGGCGCCTCCGGGAAGGCGAGCTGTTCGCGGGCGCGCCACTCGTCGGTCACGTAATTGATGATGAGCGACACTCGCACGCCTTCGATCGTGCGTTTCTCGAAGCCGTGAAAGGTATTGTCAGCGGGAACGAAGATCATCGCCGCGTTCGAGGCGAAGGGCGAGCGGCCGACATGGTTCTTGTCCGCGTCATAGATGTCGGTGCCGAGATCGCTATGGCTCGGGTCCGTCGACAGGTAGAGCAGCATGGTGAAGGACTTCACGCCGAGATCGCTATGGGGCTCGAGCCAGAAGCCGTCCGTGTCCTGCGCGAACTCGATGCGGAGATAGGTGCCCTCGAGATTCGTTTCGAACGTCTTTTCGATCAAATCCGTGACGCGCTTGTCCTGGAACGCTTCGGCCACCGCCTCGCAGACCGGAAAGGCCGCACGGTTCTCGGCGTCGAAATATCGGCGCGTGTTATTGTGGAGCTCTCGCTTTCCCGACAGGCCTTCGAGAGACGGCGCGGGGAAGGGGAGGGCAAGAATATCCTGGATCGTGTCGGCTGGAAGACAGGCCCTCAAGACCCAGTGCGGGTAGGGCTGATCCGAACGCTCGCCGGCTTTGACGCTTTGCGAAAACGCCTGGACGACATCGTCCGCAGAACTCTTCGCTGCCTCAGCGTCTGAGTGCTTTACTGCCACGCTTTCCCTCATGGTGTAGGTCAACTCCCTCGAAACGATGCAAAAAATGCTGGCTGATCCAGCGCCCAGGCAGACCCATCCAACCGCTGAGATAGCACCCCGGCGCCCCTAGGCGCAAATGCCAAGGCAGGTGCCCGTCGGGGCGAGTCCCAAGTCTAAGGCCTAGAGCGGTCCGGGGCTTGCGCCATTGATTACGGTCAAATCCGCGGCCGCGGTCAGTTGACGCTCGTCCAGCGGACTTCGCTGATGTCGAGATCCTCCTCGCCGTCTTCGCCATCGGTGACCACGCGCTCGGAGCGCAGGCATTGAGCGAGCAACTCCAGCAGCGATGCGTGGAGCTCACGTTCGGTTTCGAGTTGTGGCGGATTGGCGGCGAGGAACGCCAGGATCTCCCCATAATCGGGCATTGGAACCCCCGTATTTCCCCAGCAAAACGAGGGTGGCGGAGCGGTGTGTCAAAACTTAGGCCCGTTCTAAAGTGCCGAGTTTGCGACCCTGGGCCGGGCTCAGGCACCGAGACGATAGCGTCCGACCATGCGCATGGGCGTGCGGCCGCCGGAATCGCCGAACAGGGACAGCCCGTCCACGCTGACGCCCGAGGCGCATATTTCCTCCATCACCGGCCAGAGGGCTTGCGACACCCGCTCCAGATGGGCCGCATCGAGCGGCCCGGTGAGGGCGATGCAGAAGCGATACTCGCTCATCACATGGGGATGGCCGAAGCTTCGCAGCAGGAGGCGCTGGTGTTCGCTGAGATGACGATTGTCATGGTCATCGTCATAGTCGCCGGTTGCGGCGAAGTCCTCGAAGGCATTCACGCATTGCGCGGCAAGCCAGTCGAGCTCCGGTTTCGGCTCGACGGGACGGAGCACGAGGTAGCGGCCCGAGCGCGCGAGCGTCAGCGGCCCGGTGTCCACCGCCTTGCGGTGTGCGGCGAAGGTGACGAGCCGCGACTTCAACATATCGAGCCCAATATTGTCGCGCAGTGCGAACGGCGGCCGGAAGAGGGCGTGCAAGCCGGTGTAACGTCCGGCGGCCGGTGTCTTGGCAAAGCCCGAGCCAGAGAGGCCGGCGCTGGAGAATGCCTGCAACGTTGCGCCGTCATTGGCGCGGCCGAACCAAGAGCGTCCGAATGACGCGAGCGCGGTTCCCGGCTGCGGCGTGTAGTAAATAGCGTAACGGGCGAAGCTCGATGGGCTAGGGACGCCGGCCTGCTGGCGTTGACTTTCGACATGGGCACAATTGAGCATCAGAACCTCCCCTGGGCGCGCGAATGCGTCAGCCGCGCCTATTCCTTGAGGCTAACGGTCGGCTGTGGCGCGGTCGCGTCCGGTTCTGGGCGATAGCGAGGCGTGGGGATGAAGACTTGGTGAATCGAATTTTTCGCAAATGCGAACAAGCTGGACTGCGCCGCGCCGCGGCTTTGACGGCGCCGCGGTCCGCGTGCAGACGTTTGGGCCGCAACAACGAAGTGGGTGAAGGATGATCGATCTCTATACGTGGATGACGCCGAACGGACAGAAGATCTCGATCATGTTGGAGGAGGTCGGGCTTCCCTATCGGCTCCATCCTATCGACATCACCAAAGACCAGCAGTTCGATCCGGCATTTCTCGAGATATCGCCGAATAACAAGATCCCGGCCATCGTCGACACCGACAACGGGCTTCACCTAATGGAGTCTGGTGCGATCCTGCTTTATCTCGCGGAGAAGACCGGCCAGTTGTGGCGCCAGGACTTCCCCACCAAATGGCGTGTGGTCGAATGGCTCATGTGGCAGATGGGCGGGGCCGGGCCTTATCTCGGTCAGACCCATCACTTCGTGAAGTTCAATCCAGGCAAGAGCGCCTATGCCGAGGAGCGCTACTCCAAAGAAGCGAAGCGGATCTGGGGCGTACTCAACACGCGGCTCGCCGAGGTCGCATATGTCGCCGGCGATTACTCCATCGCCGACATTGCAATCTGGCCGTGGATCTCGCGCTTCCAGTGGCAGACGGTGGACTTCGCCGAATATCCGCATGTGAAGCGCTGGTACGCAGGGATCGCCGAACGGCCCGCCGTCAAGCGCGGGTGGGATGTGCTTGAGGAGGGACGTCCGATCCCCATGCCGTAGAACCGCGCCACCGGGTAGAACGCGGCGCGCGTGCATGGCAGGATAACGCGACGCGCGCTGCGCGGGCCGAACGAAAAGCAAGGTTGGATGAGAACAGGCCGCCGAAATGCGTGCCGATCTGGGAGAGTTTCATGCGCAGAGTAATGCTGATCGTGTGTGCCTGCTTGGGCGCGATGGCCTTCGTCGCGGCGGCAAGCGCGACCGATGAGCTTACCCAAGCCGTCAAGGAGCGGCGAAAGCTGATGGATGACGTGGTGCGGCCGGCGGCGAAGCTCGGCGGCGACATGATCAAGGGCACTATGCCGTTCGACCCCGCCAGGGCCGCGGCGGCCATGCTGAAGATCAGCGATGTGCCGGAGACTTATGTGACTCTGTTCCCGACAGGCTCCGAGGTGGATGCGGTTCCCGACAGTGAGGCTTCGCCCAAGATTTGGGAGGATTTCGACGGCTTCAAGAAGCTGGCGCAGAAGCTGGAGGACACGAGCACGGTTGCCGCTAATGCGGCCGAGCAGGGAGAAGAGCCATTCAAGGCGGCGTTCGGCGACATGACGAAAGTGTGCAAGGAGTGCCACAAGGCCTATCGCGTGAAGAAGGACTAAGCCGGTTCGGGAGGACGGGGGTTTTGCGCAGAGCGTTGCTCGTGCTGCTGGCGCTTGGTGTTGCGGGCGCGGTTGCCTTCTATCTGCTGACGATCCCTGTAACGGTGCCGGCATCCGCGCTGCCTGACGATCATGTGCCAGATGTCGGCAACGGCAAGACCATGTTCACCGCGGGTGGTTGCGCCGAGTGCCATGCTGTGCCGGCCGGCGCGTGCGACGATCTCGATATCAAAGACGAGAGAGTGCTGGCGGGCGGGCGATGCCTGAAGACCGATTTCGGCACGTTCTCCGTTCCGAATATTTCACCGGACAAGGAGACCGGCATCGGTAGGTGGACGACGCTCGACTTCGTCAACGCCATGAAGCGCGGCATCGCACCCGGCGGCGTCCATCTCTATCCGGCGTTTCCCTACACGTCCTATCAACGCATGAGCTACGCCGATCTGATCGACCTTAAAGCGTATCTCGATACGCTGCCGGCAATCGGACAACGAAGCCCCGGCGCATTCGCTCCGCTTTCCTTACAACATTCGCCGCGGGGTTGGCCTGTTCCAGCGCCTCTATGTGGACGGCAAGACGCTTGCGCCTGACGCGGAAGCGAGCGACGAATTGAATCGTGGTGCTTACCTCGTGCTGGGCCCCGGCCATTGCGGCGAATGCCACTCGCCGCGCAATTGGCTCGGCGGTACGATCGCGGCGGAGGCGTTTGCCGGTGCCGAGAGTCCGGAAGGCGGCACCGTCCCCAACATCACGCCGAGCGCGGACGGTATCGGCGATTGGACCGAGGAGGACATCGCTTATCTGCTGGAGACCGGCAACACGCCCGATTTCGACGTGATCGGCGAGACCATGGTTCCGGTGCAGGAGAATATGGCCAAGCTCATGCCCGAAGACCGCCACGCCATTGCCGCCTACCTCAAATCGTTGCCGCCGCGCCCCAATGCAGTGCAAAAATCGAAGGCGAAGGCCAGTGGCGAGACCGCTGGCGAAGAGGCCGGGAACTAGGCTTAACAAGGGCACTCTCGTAAACCATTCCCGTTCATGAGGCGTTCAGTTGCCGCCTTTTAAGGGGAAGCGTCCAACCGCGGGTTTCGACCAGGGAGGTCTTAAGGGAGGTCTCGATGAAGTGGCGCTCGATGTCCGCGCTTCTGGCGCTCGCCGTGCTTTGCATGGCGGGCCTGGGCCGTGCCATGGCCGATGAGGCGCCCGACGATCCGGTGGCGCGCGCCGCCTTGAACACGCTCGACAAGCATTGCGCCCGCTGCCATCAGGCCGGCCCAGGCCTGAAGCGGCAGAAGCCCGCCAAGAATTTCGGCAATATCCTGAAGCTCGACGAGATCGCGCGCGATCCGGATTTGATCCTGCCCGGCAACCCGGATGGTTCCGGTCTGTTCATCCAGATCGCCAAGAAGGACATGCCCTACGACTGCTATCAGGAGTTCGACTGCGACGCCGAGCCCACGGCGGAAGACGTCAAGGCCATCTATGATTGGATCAAGGGACTTGGCGATACGGTCGAGGCGGCGTGCGGAAACCGCTCACCTATCGATACGGCCGCCATGGTCACGGCAATTGCCGACGATATCGCCGCGCAGGATGCGTCCGCGGCGTCCGGGCATGCGCTACGTCACGCTGACACACTTCTATAATGCCTGCGCGTCGGACAACGACATGGTGCGCTACCGGCAAGGCGTGGTGAAGCTGCTCAACAGTCTGAGCCGCAAGCCGGCCGTGCTGAAGATGCGCACGATCGATCCGAACGCCACGATCATCGCCTTCAATCTCGACGATCTCGACTGGAGCAAGGAAGATTGGGCGCGGATCGCCGGCAGCTACCCTTACGGCATGCAGCCGGACGTGATGGCCTATGGCGAGGCCACGTCGGTCACCGGTACGATGCTGCCCTGGGTCAGAGGCGACTGGCTCGCCTTCGCTGCCTCGCGCCCGCCCCTCTATTACGATCTTCTCAGGCTGCCAGAGACATTCGCCGAACTGGAGCGGGAGGAAGGCGTCGATGTCAAAGCGAATATCGAGGCGTTCCTTGCCAGGCGCGCGGGCTTCCAGAAGTCGGGCGTGTCAAAGCACAATCGACTGATCGAACGGCACCCGATCCCATCCGGCTATTTCTGGACCTCATACGACTTCAAGGGCGATGCGCCGGCCCAGAGCCTGTTCGTCCACCCGCTCGGCCCATATGGCGCCGACGCCTTCCGGCACGACGGCGGGGAGACCATCTTCAGCCTGCCCAACGGATTCCAAGCCTATTATCTCAACACTGCCGAGGGGGAACGCTTGCGCAAGGGCCCCACCGAGATCGTGCTCGACGACAGTCAGCGCGACCGCGCGGTGACGAACGCCATTTCTTGCTTCGGCTGCCACAACCAAGGCATCCGCCAAGCGACCGACGACATCCGCGAGCATGTGCTGCACGACAAGAGCTTTCCTATGGGGGTTCGCCGCCAGGTCGAGGCGCTCTATGCGCCGCCTGGGGAGATGAAGAAACTGCTCGAGGCTGACGCAACGCGATTCCGCAAGGCCATGCTCGACGCCGGTCTCGATCCCAATCTCAACTCGCAGACCGAAGGCGTGGAGAGCATCAACTTCCTCTCGCGGGCCTATGAGAAGTCGGTCGATCTCAGGATCGCGGCGGCCGAATACGGGCTTGCGGCGGACGCGCTGGCGGAAGGGCTGGCCAAGGCGGGCGGCGAGGCCGCCCGGATCAAGCGCCGGCTCGAGCAGGGCGTATTGCCGCGCGAGATCCTTGAGGCCGAGTTCGGGGATCTGGTCGCCAAGGTCTCCACGAGCAAGCCCATTGAGATCGCCTCGCTGACGCCGACCGCTGTGGCCCGGATTAGAGACGACAACGAAGAGGTGTTCGACGATTTCGATCTCGCGCTCACCTCGGACAAGAGCACCTACCGGGTGAATGATCTTCCCGTGTTCATCATCAGGTCGGGCAAGGACTGCCATCTCACACTGATCAATGTGGAAGCGGACGGGAACGGCACGGTGATTTTCCCCAATCAGTTTCAGCAGGACAATCTCCTGCCGGCGCGCACGGAGGTGAAGTTTCCGGGCGACAGCGCGCCGTTCCAGTTCCGGCTCAAGGATCCCGGAACGGAGACGGTGATCGCCATCTGCAACGCGACCGGCGTGGAGGCTGACGGGATCGAGCACGATTTCAAGACGCGGCAGTTCACGCCGCTGGGGAATTATCGTGAGTTCCTGACCCGGCAGATCGTGGTGGAAGGGGCCTCGAAGATCGCGGCAGGGCAAAAGGCGGCCGGCGCCCAAGCGGCGCTCAAGGCCAAGGAGCCCGGATCCAACGACGATCAATCCGAGGACTCCGAGGACTCCGAGGTGCTGGCCCGGACGGCTATTAAGCTTGTGGTACGCTAATCGCCCCATCCCGGGCAAATCGGACGGTTCGCCAATGTCTTGCCGCCATCGGCCCGTAACATTCTTGGCGATGGCGCTTCCCGGAAAGGCCGCGATTTGGCCTAGTCCTTGCTCCGGAAGAGGGCAATTGTGTTGAAGTGGGTCGGGCCCATGGCGCGATCAGAGTGCGTTTTGCGTTTGAGGATATTCATGGCGGGGAGACTGGGACGCGGGCGAAGCCTGATATTCGGGCTCGTCCTTGCGGTTGCGGGCGCGGCGGCGTGCTTTGACGTGCTGTATGCAGAGCCCGCGCCTGATGAGGCGCTAGCAACCCAAAACATGGTCCTCGCGGTGGTGACGCCGGAGGCGGAGGCGACCGCGGCAGCGGAGCCTCGCGACCAGAAGGCCGAGGCGACCGCCTGGGTACAACGCTGCTTTGCCAAGCTCGGCTATTACAAGGGGCCGATCGACGGCAAGGCCAATGACGCGACCTGGACGGCCCATTGGTACTTCAAGAACGAACACGGAATGAAGGCTTATGGCGATTTCCTCGCCGAGCCCGTGCAGAAGAAGCTCAAGGCGTTGTGCAAGGACGTGCCGGTGGCGCAGCCCGAGCCCCCCGCGCCGCCGCCCGAGGCGGTCAAGGCCGAGGCGGCCGGGTCCGATGCCGCTGCGGAGGCCGCTGCGGAGGAAGATGCGGACGAGACCGGCCCGGCCGGTGTGACCGCGGCGCTGGCGGCTCCCGCTGAGTCACCTACGCCGCTCGTCGAGGAAGAGTTGCCCGAACCGCTGACGCGGCTCGATATCGACTGTCTGCCCGAGGACCTCATCGGAGTTCTGCGCAAAGCTCATGGCGACAGCGTCAGGGCCCGCGCCTGCGCGCCTGGCTGCCTGCCGTCGCCGAGCGAGCTCGATCAGGCTCAACTCGATGATATGCAGAGCCGCTACGGCGTGGTGTGGTGCCGCGATTGCGTGCAGATCGAAGGCCATTTGTCTCTCGCCGACGTGCGGCGGATCGAAAGCGAGGGGCACTTCGATCTTTGCACCATGCCGCCCCGCCACCTGCCGCGTCCGGGAAGCGGCAATGGCAATGTCGCGAAGTCGTTTACGCGCATCCGCGAGCTCTACCGGGCTCTGCCGGCTGCCGCGGAGAAGCCGGGTGACATCGCCGTCATCATCGGCAATGGCGCTTACGACAATCTGCCGCCCGCCGAGTCCGCGCGGAACGACGCCGGCGCGATGTATTTTTTCCTCACCGAGCATCTCGGCTATCGCCAAGACAACATCATTGATGTGCGAAATGCGAAGCGAGCCGATCTGGAGCGGCTGTTCGGCCCCGTGCCGGGATCCGACGGAGAGCTTGCCCGTCTGGTTCGCGCGCAGCCCGGCGGGCGGGTGATCGTCTACTATTCGGGTCACGGGGCGACCAATAGCAGCCACAGCGACACTTATTTGTTGCCGGCGGACGCGGAGCCCTATCGCGAGGAGCGGAGCGGCTATCCGCTGTCGACCGTCTACGCCAATCTCGCCGCGCTGAAGGCGAAGTCGGTGCTTCTCCTGCTCGAAAGCGAATATGGCCGCGATCACGGCTCCTATGTGCTGCCGCCCAACCTGCCCGAAACGACGAGCACGGTGCTCCCGCCGGCGCCGCTCCCCAATGTGACGGTGCTGGCGGCCGCCGACCGCGGTCAACGCACACTTATCGATACGAGCTACGACATCGGGCTGTTCACCCGCTATCTGATCGAGGGGCTGGCCGGTTCCGCCGATCTCTACCCGGTGGGGAATGGAGACGGCCTGGTCGATAGCGCGGAGATTTACGCCTATACCGCCGCGATGGTGAGGCTGTCGGCCCGCAAGACCTTCGGGCTGCTGCAGGAGCCGGTCTATTCGAGCGCGGCCACGCCCGTGCTATCGGGTTCGGACGCTGTCGCCGCCAAGCCAAATTGACGGACTGGGGCAGGGGAGACAGACATAGTCAGCACACGAATTTTCCTTTACAACGGCCCCAGGATTTCTTACGGACCACACCGGCTCGCAAGCGCACACGCGCAAGGGCAGCACTGACATCGGCAATCTCGTGTGGGAGTGGACATGAGATGGACGTTTTCACTTCTGCCGCGGAGCTTCTCCGTCATCGCCGCCCTGAGCGGCCTGTCCTAGCCCTTCGCCCGCATGCCGCACGGCGCGCGGCGACGTGGTTTTTAGCCAATTTTCCAGGCCGGGTGCTGTACGCCGCCAAGGCGAACGATGCACCGCAGATTATCGAGGCTCTGGCCGAGGCCGGCATCATCGCATTCGATGTCGCTTCTCTGGTCGAGATCGAGCGGATGGCGGCGGTCAAGAACGCCGAGCTCTATTTCATGAATCCCATAAAGTCGCGGGGCGCTATTTCCCGGGCGTATCGCGAGTTCGGGGTCAGGCGTTTCGCCTTCGACTCCGCCGACGAGCTCGACAAGGTCATCGAGGAGACGGACGGCGCGGACGATCTCACTCTGTTCCTGAGGATCTCCTGCCCCAACACCCACAGTCTTATTCCGCTCGAAGGCAAGTTCGGCGCGAGTGAAGCCGAAGCGCCGGAGCTCCTGCTGAAAGCCCGGCAGCGCGCCGCCCGTCTCGGCATCACCTTCCACGTGGGCTCGCAGGCCGTGGTGCCCGCCGCCTTCGGCGAGGCCATCCGGCAGGTGAGGCAGCTGATCGTGTCCTCTGGCGTGCTGGTCGATGCCATCGATATCGGCGGCGGCTTTCCGAGCCGCTATCCCCATTCCGAGCCGCCGGATCTGGCGAGCTTCATGGAAGAAGTGGTGCGCGCCGCGGACGAGTTGGCGGTGAAGCACTCTTGCGAGCTTCTTTGTGAGCCGGGCCGGGCGCTCGTGGCCGAGGCCGAGTCCGTCATCGTCCGCGTCGATGCCCGCCGCGACAACGCGCTCTATGTCAATGACGGGGCATTCGGCACGTTATTCGACGCCGCCTATTCGGGCTTCCGCTTCCCGGCGCGGCTCGTCACGCCATCGCGCGGCAGACCTGCGCCAGATGCGAAGTTCGTGCTCTACGGTCCGACCTGCGACAGCTCGGATTTCCTCCCGGGGCCCTTCATGCTGCCGGCCTCTGTGACCGAAGGCGACTATCTTGAGATCGGCCAGATCGGCGCCTACGGGCGGGTCTTGGGGAATCGTTTCAATGGGTTTGGCGTGTTCGATGAAGTGGTGCTGACGGACGAGCCGATGCTGTCCATGTATGAGAGCGCCGAGGACGAGGCGGCACCGGCTGCTTTTTGGCCGGCACGCGCCTAAATTCTAGTCCCCTGAGAACATAAGCTCTCATAACGAAAGAGGGCCGCGCTTTTGCAAGCCGGCCCTCAGAAATTCCACGGCTTTCGCGACTAGCGCGCTGGCAAGGTCAATTCTTGCGAGCGTGATCGGCCTCCCGAACTGCCTCTTCGTGATACCAGGCGCCGCCGGACGTAATGTTGGCGACCGCCTGCCCAAACGCGTCGGCGGGCTTGGCCTGATAACGACCGCTGTTTAAACCCGCGCGGCCGCCCTTGGGGAACTGGTAGATCTTCGCGGTCCCCTCAAAAGAACTTGCCGTCATTTTTTTCTCCATTCGAATGTTTTGCGTCGAGGCGATAGCGACTGGACGACTGATTAGTTCCCTGTATAGCGATGTTTGAGCAGTGACTGCACAACAAATTTGCGGAATGACTATTATTTCAGCGTGATTTGCTTGTGCTTGCTGGCGCAGCATTGTGCAGTGCGGTGGGCGCGTGGCCCTCCGCGAGGCAAATTCGAGTCTTTCACAGCGCACTGGGTCAGCTGGCGAAGTGACGCTAATTATTACGAAAAAATGAATAGGGAGCGTTGCGTTGGGTCGCGCGACGGTCTCGCTGCCGGGCCCGCCGCCCCTTCGGGCCCCGCATTGGCACAAATGCTGCTGGAATACCAACGCATTGGCCGCCAGTCATGTAGGCGAAGTCAGAGACTCTCTCTCATTCCGCGTGAACAGCTTCAAGAAGGACCCGCAATGACAAAGTACAAACTCGAGTATATTTGGCTCGATGGATATACTCCGACACCGAATCTGCGTGGCAAGACCCTGATCAAAGAATACGGCAGTTTTCCTTCCCTTGAAGAACTTCCCTTGTGGGGCTTTGACGGAAGCTCGACCATGCAGGCCGAAGGCAAGAGCTCCGATTGTGTTCTTCAGCCGGTTCGGGTTTTCCCGGATGCAGCGCGCAAGGATGGGGTTCTGGTGCTTTGCGAAGTCATGCTGCCGGACGGCACACCACATCCGTCAAACAAGCGGGCGACCATTCTGGACGATGACGGCGCCTGGTTCGGGTTCGAGCAGGAGTATTTCCTCTATAAGGACGGTCGGCCGCTCGGCTTCCCGGCTGACGGGTATCCCGCGCCGCAAGGTCCGTATTACACGGGCGTTGGCTTCTCGAACGTGGGCTCGATCGCCCGCCAGATCGTCGAGGAGCATCTCGATCTGTGCCTCGACGCAGGCATCAATCATGAGGGCATCAATGCCGAGGTGGCCAAAGGCCAGTGGGAATTCCAGATCTTCGGCAAGGGCTCCAAGAAGGCTGCCGACGAAATGTGGATGGCCCGATATCTCCTGGAGCGGCTAACCGAGAAATACGGCGTCGATATCGAGTATCACTGCAAGCCGCTCGGCGACACCGACTGGAACGGGTCTGGCATGCACGCCAATTTCTCCACCACCTATCTGCGCGAGACCGGCGGCAAGGCGTATTTCGAAGCGCTGATGTCGGCGTTCGAGAAGAACTGCGCGGACCACATCGCGGTCTATGGGCCGGACAACCACATGCGGTTGACCGGCAAGCACGAGACCCAGGCGATCGATCAGTTCAGCTACGGCATCGCCGACCGCGGCGCGTCGATCCGCGTGCCGCACAGCTTTGCCAAGAACGACTATAAGGGCTATCTCGAAGATCGCCGTCCGAACTCCCAGGGCGATCCCTACCAGATTGCCTCGCAGATTCTGAAGACGATCGAATCCGTCGCGTCCGATAAGGTCAGCGTCGCGGCCTGATCGAAGAGTCGGATTCGAGAGAACGACAAATGGGGGTCCCGGCCGGGGGCCCCCATTTTTATTGCCGATTCGTTTCAAGGGGTTCGGGCAATAGGCTGACCCGGCGAGGAGGAACTTCCCGGGCTACTTGCCAGGCCCCGAGTGAATATTCCTGACGAGAGCGTGTACTGACGGCGCCCGTTGGGATGAGCTACACTCCCCCACAAGCTCATCAGAAGCCAGCAGGGGGTATCTCACACCATGACCACCGACAGTCTCCAGAGTGAATGGGCGCCACGCGTCCTCAGCGTCCTGCGCGTCGTCGCGGCGCTGATTTTCTTCGAGCATGGATCGGCGAAGCTGCTCGGCTTTCCCCCATCGGACTTCTCGCCGGAGGTTCTATCGCTGCCGTGGATCGCAGGCGTGCTTGAGCTCGTCGGCGGCGCGCTGCTGGTGGTCGGCCTGTTTACGCGGCCTACCGCCTTCGTTCTCTCAGGGCTGATGGCCTTCGCCTATTGGCTAGCCCATGCGCCGAAGAGTCCCTTTCCGCTCCAGAACGGGGGCGATGCGGCGATCCTGTTCTGCTTCGTCTTTCTCTACCTCGCCTTTGCCGGCGGCGGGCCCTGGAGCCTCGACGCGCTGCTCAGGCGGAAGGCCTAAGGAAGCGCGGAATCGCGGCGGAAGTTGCTAGAGAAGCCGGATTCCCATGACCCTCAAATGGCTTCTTTGCGGTGTGCTTGGCGCCTTCTACGGCCTCATCATGACGGCCATCACCAGCAAATATCTCGAAGTCAGGCGCGCGCGGAACTGGTTGCCGGCAATAGGCAAAATTGTCTCGTCACGATCGGAGGCGCGCGGGGTCACCAGGCACAGCAGTCAGCCTGGGGCCGCGACGGCGAGCACTGAGATACGAAACTTCGCGGCGGTGCGATACGCCTTCAAGGTCAACGGCCGTCGCGTTGAAGGAGCTCGAATCGGCATCGCCGCCGATCCCGGAAATTTCCAGGTTGCCGAAAAGCTGCACCTCTATCCGGTTGGGAAGACGGTCACCGTTTATTACGACCAGAGCCGGCCGGAAAACTGCGTGCTTGAGCGCGACATGCCGGAGCGCGCCTTTAAAATTGCTTTGCTGGCCGGGGCGCTGTTTGGCGTGGGCGGCCTCTTTGCGATATTCGCGTTGAGCGACGGGTACGCACGCCTCGTCGAACTTGGCGCCGATCCGCGCCGGCTGTCCTCCACCATCTTTGTCACGTTCATGATCCTGGTGGCGCTCCGGTTGGCCTTTGTTTTTCACCAGCAAGGTGCCGCGACCTTTAAATGGTCCGCGGCACCGGGGAAAATCCTGTCCTCAGATGTTGAAACCGTCAAAGTCCGTGTAGCCCGGGACGTAATCTTCAACTGGGTGCTGGCGACCGCCTTCCGCTCCCGGACGAACTACATCTACGAGGTCGATGGCGTCAGCTATCAAGGCGACCGCATCAGTTTCGGCTTTCAAACCCTGGCCACGTTCCGCCTGTTTGCCAAGCGCGGGGCGGCGACCTTTGTGCCCGGGCAACCCGTCGAGGTGTATTACAACCCCGCCGCACCCGAACAGGCCGTCTTGCGACGAGGCGCGCAAGGAGAGCTCATCATTTATCTGACGGTCGCCGCCTTGATCGTCATCGCTCTGCGTCTTGCCGGGCTGATTTAGGGCCGCTGGTTTCTTCGGCAGCAAACCGACGAGGCTGGCCATCCGCGAGCCCACCTATTTCAACATCAGAACCCACAACATCACCGCGCCCAAACACAGCGCGAAGCCTGCCGCCCCGCCGAGTGCGGCGCCGACGATGCGGCGGTCTCGGCTGAGCCACGCCCCGGCGACAGCGCCGAGGACAAAACCCGGCGCGCCCGCCGCGGACGCCATCAGCCACAGGTCGAGCGGGGTGAAGATGCCGCCTATGTCGGACACAACGACCTCTCCAGGAGCCGGGCTCTTAAGATTAGAGATTCATTACTGGGGCTTAGAGTGGTGGGCGGTACTGGATTCGAACCAGTGACCCCTGCGATGTGAACACAGTGCTCTACCAGCTGAGCTAACCGCCCAATCCGCTTGGCGCAATCATCGCGCCAAAGACGGGATCCCCGAACTTTCGCGATGATGCGGCTGGAACGGGGGATTTAGCGAGTGGCTCCGGGATAAGTCAAGGAAGCCTGCAAAGGCGGCAGCCCCTCGCGTCCCCAGAGCGGCGGCGGACCTTTGGGCCCGGGGGCCGATACTCTACTAATCCGACGCCGTGACCAGCTTGGTGACGTCGGCCAGCGTCTTCTTCGCTTCGTCGAAATTCCCTTCGGTGCATTGCGCGTCGGCGTCGTCGAGAAGCATGCTGGCCTTCTCCACCATGGCCTCGTTCGGGGAATCGGCGCCTTCGATCTTGTCATGGAAGATCCCCTCGACGCGGGCAAGCTCCTCCGTGCATGCGTCCACCCCCGCCTGGTCGTCAACGGCGTAGGCCGCGCCGCCCATGAGCATCACCAAGCAAGCGCCGGTTACCATGCGTTTGCGCATTCCCGTCTCTCCTTTTGCGTCAGCGTCCGAGTTCACCCAGGGGCCCACGAGACTACCCGCCGACCACGGCTCTTCGTTGCGAGGGCGGCCGGAATTAGGCTCGATCTCGGGCAGAATTGGGGCGTATTAGGAGGACGGGCCTGCCGCGTCTGTCAAGGGATTCAGTAGTGCGTGCACCTGCTCTTCCAGGGCATCGAAATGGTCGATGATGGCATCGGCGTGCGGCCCTTCAGGCGGCGGCGGCGCGTAGCCGAAGCTGACGAGGATGGAAGGTACGGAGGCCGAACGCGCGGCCGCGATGTCGACGGCGCTGTCGCCGACCATGAGGGCGCGTGTGACGTCGCCCCCGGCCAAGCCAATCACACCGGTCAGATGGCCCGGGTCGGGCTTCGAGACGCCGAGCGTGTCGCGTCCGGCCAAGGCGGCGAAATAGCCTTCGATATCGAGAGCTTGCAGCAGTATGCGGGTGAGGCGCTCGCGCTTATTGGTGCACACGGCGAGCGTGGCTCCGGTCGCGGCAAGCCGGTCGAGCGCCGCCACGGCGCCGGGGAAGGGGCGGCTCATCGCGGCGATATTTGCCTCGTAATGGACGAGAAAGTCCGCCAGCATCCCGTCCACATCGTCCTCCGCCTGCGCCATCTGGAGCGCTTGCTCGATCATCACCCGCGCGCCGCGCCCGACCGCCTCTCGCACCGCCGCGGGCGGCACTAGGGCGTAGCCGCGGGCGGCGAGTACGTGGTTCAACGCGTTGGTGAGGTCCGGCGCGGTATCGACGAGGGTGCCGTCGAGATCGAAGACGATGGTCGCACCTTTGAGCATGGCGCCTCTCTCACATGTGTCCCTCGGTCTGGCAAGCGCAGGCTAGCGCTCGGCAAGGTGCGGGTCTTGCAGCCCGGCAAGCGGCGGCGTAGAGAGCGGGCCATGCAGTTGAATGCTTCCACCATTCTCAGGGACCAGTGCTTGCGCGGCGGCGCATGGACCGGGACGCCGTACGGGCCGGCCGTATATTGCTACACGCTTTCGCGCGCTTGGCGGGTGGCCGGGGCTTTCGAATATGGCATGATCGGCGTCAATGAGAGGATCGTCTCCTCCGCGCTGGCGCCCTTCGGCGGCGTGAAAGACGTGATGATGGGGGGGCTCGAAGGCTGATGGCGGACGCTGCGACCAAGGTCGACGATTACAAGGTGCAGGCGGCGCGTGCCGCGATCGATCTGGTCAAGCCCGGCATGAAGCTTGGGCTCGGCACCGGCTCGACCGCCTACCATTTCGTGGAGGCGGTGGGCGAGCTGGTGCGAAACGGGCTCGAAGTGCTTTGTGTGCCGACCTCGGAAGCCACGCGGTCGCACGCCGAAAAGCTTCGCATTCCGCTGTCCTCACTCGACGAGACGCCGCAACTCGATCTCACCGTGGACGGCGCCGACGAAATCGACGACCAGCTTCGCCTGATCAAAGGCGGCGGTGGAGCGCTGCTGCGCGAGAAGATCGTGGCGACCGCCTCGGACCGGATGGTGGTCATTGCCGACGAAAGTAAATTGTCCGAGACGCTGGGCTCGCATCCCTTGCCGGTGGAAGTGGTGCGGTTTGGCTTGCGGGCGACCACGCGCTTGATCGAGGCTCTGGCCGCGGAGGCCGGCTGCGAGGGCGAGGTTCGCTTGAGGCCGGGGCAGGGCGACCTGCCCTTCATCACCGATCAGGGCAATCTGATCGTCGATTGCGCCTTCCACACCATCCCCGAGCCGGAGGTGCTGGCGTTCGCGCTGAAGCGCGTGCCCGGCGTCGTGGAGCATGGGTTATTTCTCGGTCTCGCCGATGTGGCGATCGTCGCCGGCAGCGGCGGCGTCCAGGTGATACGACGCGCGGGAGCCTGAGACCAAGTGGCTGAGTACGATTACGATCTGTTCGTTATTGGCGCGGGCTCGGGCGGGGTCCGGGCGGCGCGGCTGGCATCGGAGATCGGCGTCCGCGTCGGCATCGCCGAGGAATATCGCATCGGCGGCACTTGCGTGATCCGCGGCTGCGTGCCCAAAAAGCTCCTGGTTTACGGCAGCCGCTATGGCGGCGAGATCGAGGATGCGCGCGGCTTCGGCTGGACGTGCGAGGACTTGCGCTTCGATTGGCCGACGCTGATCCATAATGTCAGGCGTGAGGTCGACCGGCTGAACGGCCTCTATACGCGCACGTTGGAGAATGCCGGCGTCCATCGCTTCCTCACGCGCGCGACCCTCGAAGGACCGAACACGGTCAAGCTCGCCGACCGGGATGCGCCGATCTCGGCAAGATACATTCTGGTGGCGACCGGCTCGTATCCGGCCATGCCGCAGGTGCCGGGGGCGGAGCATTTGATCAGCTCAAATGAATGCTTCCAGCTGGAGGCGCTGCCGGACAGCATCGTCATTGTCGGCGCCGGCTATATCGGCATGGAGTTCGCCTCGATCTTCGCCGGGCTCGGCGTTTCCGTCACGGTGCTTTACCGCGGCGACCAAGTGTTGCGGGGCTTCGATATGGATCTCCGCGACGGCTTGGCGGAAGCCATGCGCGACCGGGGCATCGATCTCCGCATGGACACCGACATCGCCGCCATCGAGAAGGACGGCGACGGTTATCGTGTCGCCCTGAAGGACGGGGGATCGGTCGCCGCCGCTTTGGTGATGGCCGCCACCGGCCGCACGCCGAACACTGCGGGCCTCGGGCTCCAGCATGCCGGGGTCGAGCTCGGCTGGAACGGCCATGTGGTGGTGAACGACTATTCGAAATCGTCGGTGGACAGCATCTACGCGGTCGGCGACGTGACCGACCGTGCCAATCTGACGCCGGTCGCCATCCGCGAGGCGACGGCTTTCATCGAGACCGTGTTCGAGGACAAGCCCACGGCGATGAACTACGATTTCATCCCCACGGCGGTGTTCTCCGAGCCCGAGATCGGCACGGTGGGGCTTTCCGAGGAACAGGCGCGCGAGATGTATCGCGTGATCGACGTCTATAAGTCGAGCTTCCGGCCCATGCGGGCGACCATCAGCGGCCGCGACGAGAAGATGCTGATGAAGCTCGTCATCGACGCCGAGACCGACAAGGTGCTTGGGGTCCATATTCTCGGACCCGACGCGGCCGAAATCGTGCAGATGGCGGCGGTCGCGCTCAAGCTCGGCGTCACCAAAGCGCAGCTCGATGCCACCACGGCGCTGCATCCGAGCGTCGCCGAGGAGTTGGTGACCATGCGGCACAAATGGGAGGCGCCAGCGCCCATCAAGGGGTCCGATGCGGCGGCTTGAAGACAAGATCGCGCTGGTCACGGGCGGGGGCGCCGGCATCGGCCGCGCCATCTGTGAGACCTTCGCGCGCGAAGGCGCCCACGTTTTCGTGGCGGATATCGACGGCGAGGCCGCCAAGACGGTGGCCGACGCCATCGTCAAGGCCAACGGCGCGGCGACCGCCTATGCCGTCGACGTCACCGACACGGCGCAGGTCAAGGCGCTGATGGAGGCCATCAAGGAGGCGCATGGCCGCCTCGACGTGCTGGTCAACAATGCGGGCATCGGCGAGCGCGCCGACTTCCGGCATATGGACGATGAGTCCTGGGACCGCGTGTGGCAGGTCAATGTGGACGGCACGGTGCGCTGCGCGCGCGAGGCCTTCGACCTGATGCGCGCCTCGGGCAAAGCCTCGGTGATCAACCTATCCTCGGTGATGTCGGCGAAGCACACGCGCCAGATGTCGGTCTATTCGGCCACCAAGGGCGCGGTGTCCGCGTTGTCGCGCAGCCTGGCGGTCGAATACGCGCCCTATGGGATCCGCGTGAACACGCTGCTGCCGGGCTATGTGGAGACGGCGCTGATCGGCCGCTACCTCTCCAATCCAATGATCGCCAAGGCGCTACTGACCCAGACGCCGCTCAGGCGCTTCGGCGAGCCCCAGGACATCGCCAACGCCGCCCTGTTCCTCGCCTCCGACGAGGCGGGCTATGTCACCGGCGCGTCGCTCAATGTCGATGGCGGCATGGGGACCACGCTTTAGAGCGAGTTGCAGTCGCTCAAGGATAGATGCCAATGACGCGCGCGAAACGAGCGGATTCAGCGAGGCGTCCACGCATCAGGTCTGTCGCGCTATTGACGCTCTTGCTGTCCTTATCCAGCAGCGTGCCGGTGCTGGCCGACGATCCGGCGGCGGAGGTCAAGGGGGCCTTGACCCAATGGATGGCCGACTTCAATGCCGGCAAGACCGATCGGGTCTGCGATTTGTTTGCAGAGGACGTTCGCGCCGACTTTCGAGGCTATCCCACGCGCGATCACCACGCAGTTTGCGACCTGCTGATGAAGTCGTTGACCGACGGTACGCGGGATTTCAGTTACGCCCTGGACATCAAGGAGGCTCTCGCGTTCGGCGATGTGGTGGTGGTGCGTCTCGTGTGGACGCTGACGATCACCGATGGCAATGGGCGGGAAATCAAATCGGTCGAACCGGGCATGGATATTTTCCGGCGACAGGCGGACGGGAGCTGGAAGATCGTTCGCTACATGGCCTACGAGGAGTAGCGTCCAACCTCGGGGCCAGTCCTAGGTCCTTGCTTCCGCGCGGGCGGCCTTCTTCGTCGGCTCCGGCAGTGTGAGCGTCTCCTCGACAATCTCGTCGACCACCGCGACGAGAGCCGCATGGTCGGTGCCGCCCAGCGTTTTCACCGCCTCATAGCGGGCAAGCTGGCGGTCGGCGGACGTGCCGCGCTGCAGGATGGTCCTGGCATGGGCGACCTCGGCGGTGCAGCCGAAATAGGCGGCGTCCTCGGCCACGAGATCGAACAGCTCTTCGAGCAAATGAGAGAAGGGCACGATGGCGCCTCTGCCGAAATCCACCATGCCTTGCTCGACGCCATAGCGCTGGGCGCGCCAGCGGTTCTCGCGAATGAGGAAGGGCGGGTAGTGGCGCCAACGCTGGTTCTGGCGGCGCAGACGGTAGAGCATCCGCAAGATGCAGCGATAGAGCGCGGCGATGGCGATCGTGTCATCGATCAGCGGACAGACATCGGTGATGCGCATCTCGAGCGTCGGAAAGCGCGCGCTGGGCCGCATGTCCCACCAGATCTTGGTGGCGTCTTCGATGAGACCGGCGCTGACCAGAAGGTCGATGGTGCGCTCATACTCGCTATAGCTCGTGAAATTGTGGGGGAGGCCGGTGCGTGGCAACTCGTCGAAGACCGATAGGCGGTACGACTTCAGGCCGGTCTGCGTGCCTTGCCAAAAGGGCGAGGACGTCGACAGCGCAAGCAGATGCGGCAGGAAGTAGGGGGCTTGGCCGAGAAGATCGATGCGGAGGTCGTCGTCCTCGATACCGACATGCACATGCATGCCGCAAATGACGAGGCGGCGCGCCACGTGCTGCAGGTCCTTGGCCAGCACGTTGTAGCGTTCCTTGTCGGTGTGGTGCTGGCTCTCCCACTTGGCGAAGGGGTGGGTGGAGGAAGCGATGGGCGCCAGTCCGAACTCGTCGGCGATGCTGCCGACGGTCGAGCGGAGTTCGACCAACTGATCGCGCGCTTCCTGCATCGAGTGGCAGACGCGGGTGCCGACCTCTATCTGCGAGCGCAGGAATTCCGGGCTGACCTGTCCGCGCAGCGCCTCCTCGGCCTTGGCGAGCAGCGCTGCCGGCGGCTCGGGCGCGAGGTCGCGGGTCTCCTTGTCGACGAGGAGATATTCCTCCTCGATGCCGATGCTGAAACTTGGTTCCGGAGTGGCCATGGCGCGTATGGTGGCATAACTGGCAAGGCTGGGGGTAGAGCCAAAGCCGCTATACGAACCCCTGCAGAAAATCGCCGACCAAATAGGCGACACCGGCGGCAAGCATGCCGATTGCCAATGTTACCAGCCCTGCGCGCCACCACGGCGTCGGCGACCAGTAGCTCCTGAGCGATCCGATGAAGAAGAAGGTGAGGCCGGTCATGATGGTGGATGGCAGCGCCGGCTCGTCCAGCAGAAGCACGTAGGGAATGAGCGGAATGCTGCCGAACAGCACGAATGCTGCAAAGGTGAAGAGCGCGGCCCGCAGCGCCGAGCGGGTCACGGCGGGCAGGCCATGCTCCTCGGCCATCATGGTGTCGATCCACCGCTCGCGATGTTTGGTGATGACGCCGACCGCGGTTTCCAGCGCTTCCCCTTTGAACCCCTTGGCCTGGAAGATCTGGCGGATCTCCTCGCGTTCGCCTTCCGGCGCGAGCGCCACATGGCGTTCCTCCATTTGACGGAGCTGATCATATTCGTCCTGCTCGGCCTTGGTGCCGGTGTAATTAGCGGCAGCCATGGAGAATCCGTCGGCGAGCAGGTTGGCGATGCCGAGGATGATCACCACGGTCGAGGAGAGATTGGCGCCGATGACGCCCGCCATGATGGCGAAGGTGGTGACCGTGCCGTCGATGCCGCCGTAGACCCAGTCGCGCAAGTAGCTCACATGTGGGCCGTCGCGCAGGCGTTTGGCGATCGCGCCGGGCGCATGGCTGTGCTCGAGACGCGGCAAAAGTCTGTTCCTTCCCATGACCTTAAGGAATATGTGGCATGCATGGCGGGAGTCGGCAATTGCCGCAAGCCCGCCTAGCCACAGTCCCCTCAATCGCCTATATAGCGGGGACTTTTTGTTGGAGAGTATGACAATGGCACCGCGATGGAGCCCCGATAGCTGGCGTAAGAAGCCGATCGAGCAGGTCCCGGTCTATCCCGATCCGGCTCAAGTGGCTCAGGTTGAGCAGCAGCTTGCCACGTTTCCTCCGCTGGTTTTTGCAGGCGAGGCGCGGGAGCTGAAGGCCAAGCTCGCCCGCGTCGCGCAAGGGGAGGCCTTTCTACTCCAGGGCGGCGATTGCGCCGAGAGCTTCGCCGAGCACGGCGCCGACACGATCCGCGACTTCTTCCGCGTGTTCCTGCAAATGGCCGTGGTGCTGACCTATGCCGGCGGCTCGCCGGTGGTAAAGCTCGGCCGGATCGCCGGCCAGTTCGCCAAGCCGCGCTCTTCGCCGACCGAGACGCAAGACGGCAAGGAACTGCCGAGCTATCGCGGCGATATCATCAACGGCATCGACTTCACCGAGGAGTCGCGGACGCCGGATCCGCAGCGCATGCTTATGGGCTACCGCCAGGCCGCCGCCACGCTCAACCTGCTGCGCGCCTTCGCGCAAGGCGGCTACGCCAATCTGGAGCATGTGCATCAGTGGAATCTCGGCTTCGTCAAGGGTAGCCCCGCGGGACACCGCTATCAGGAGCTTTCCGACCACATCGCCGAGACGCTGCGCTTCATGCGCGCCATCGGCTTGACCGCGGAAAATGCGCCGCAGCTAAGTTCCACGAGCCTGTATACGAGCCACGAGGCGCTGCTGCTCGGTTACGAGCAGGCGCTGACGCGCGTGGATTCCACGTCGGGCGATTGGTACGCGACGTCGGGCCATTTCTTGTGGGCCGGCGACCGGACCCGCCAGCTCGACAGCGCTCATATGGACTATTTGCGCGGCATCAAGAATCCGATCGGCGTGAAATGCGGTCCCAGCATCAAGGCCGACGAGTTGCTGAAGCTGATCGACCTGCTCAGCCCGCAGAACGAGCCGGGCCGACTCACGCTGATCTGCCGCTTCGGCGCGGAGAAGGTCGGCAGCCATCTGCCGGCGCTGATCCAGGCGGTACAGCGCGAGGGCAAGTCCGTCGTCTGGGCGTGCGATCCGATGCACGGCAACACGATCAAGGCCGGCAGCAGCGGATATAAGACCCGGCCGTTCGACCTGATCCTGTCGGAAGTGGAATCCTTCTTCGACATCCACCGCAGCGAAGGCACCCATGCGGGCGGCATCCATGTGGAGATGACCGGCCAGAACGTCACCGAATGCGTGGGCGGCGCCAAGGCCGTGACCGAGACGGATCTGTCCGACCGCTACCACACCCATTGCGACCCCCGGCTGAACGCCGATCAATCGATCGAGCTCGCCTTCATCGTGGCCGAGAGGCTGAAGCGGGAACGCGAAGGGCGGCCGGAACCCAAGGTCTCCATCGCCGCCGGCGAGTAGGCGGGGATTTACGCTTGGCGCTTGTCAGGCCTGCGCCCACCACTAAGTTCGACTCATGACCGGTGACACCAAGGCATCCTTCAAGCTCGCGCTCGCGCAGCTCAACCCGGTCGTGGGCGACATTGAGGGCAATCTCGCCAAGGTCCGCAAGGTGCGCGGACCCTTGGGACGCGCCGGCGCCGACCTGATCGTCTTCACCGAGCTTTTCCTCACCGGCTATCCGCTCGAGGATCTGGTGCTGAAGCCCGCGCTTCAGAAGGCCGCGCGCGAGGCTTGCGAGGCGCTGGCGCAGGACACGGCCGATGGCGGTCCGGCAATCCTCATGGGGCTGCCCTGGGGCGAAGCGCCGTTCGTCTATAACGCCGTGGCGCTACTCGACGGCGGCCGCATCGCGGCGGTGCGCTACAAGAACAACCTGCCCAATTATGGCGTTTTCGACGAGAAGCGCGTGTTCGCGCCAGGCCCCGTGCCGGCGCCGATCCCGTTCCGCGGCATCTCCCTCGGCGTGCCCATCTGCGAAGACATCTGGTCG